>CAXBCN010000003.1:0-322121 GCA_963974535.1 uncultured Cellulophaga sp. | reverse complement strand
GATTATGGTGGCGAGAGTAAGCCCCCTCTAGCTCCCCCAAAGGAAGAAAACTCGAATGATTGTTGATCACCATTCCTTTAAATTATAATCTTTCTTCACCCAAAACCCAGCACCTATTTTTAAAATTCCCTTTGTAGCTCAGCATTAAGCAGATCCCAAGTGGCTATGGGGCTACTTTTTCAAACACCAAAGGATACCACCTAATAAATGCTGCCTAAAATTAGCATCATCATATGCAGCTTCAGTGTGCCCTAAGCCAGTATAAAAAGCACGTCCACCACCAAATTCATGAAACCAGGCAATCGGGTGGTGATCCCCATTTTTGCCGCCTACATAACTCGTTTCATCTAATTTTAGCAATACCTGTATTTCAGGATTTAAATTTTTAAAATTATACCATTCATCAAAATGTGTCCAAGTGGAACCTAAATGGGCAGTAGATTCATGATTCGGGGTACTCACAGTTAGTATTGCTTCTTGTTGATCGGGGTGGCTTTCGAAGTAGGCTCCCACCAGTTTATTATACCAAGGCCATTCGTATTCGGTATCTGTAGCGGCGTGCACACCTAAAAAACTACCGCCATTTTCTATATATTTTTCAAAAACTTTTTGTTGCTCACTTCCTAAAACATCCCCTGTAGTGCTTAAAAACAATACTAATTGGTATTTTTTAAGATTCACGGTTGTAAAAGCTAATGAATCTTCGGTCTGGGTGATTCCAAAATTATGCTGAACCCCTAATTCTTTTAGCGTTGTAACGCCTTTTTCAATAGATTTATGCCTGTACCCTGCGGTTTTTGTAAACACTAAAATTTGTGGCGTTGCGTTTTTTACTTTTGACATAGAAACTTTGAAGGGCTCTCTGTCATTTAAAACCACCTGTTGATCAATTTTTGAACTACCACAGGAGGTACATGCCACCAGGGTTATCATTAAGCTACTTTTTAGTACGAAGTTCATAAAGTCTATGAGATTAATGGAAGTATACATATCGCTATTTCTATAAAATTAATATACCTATTGTAAAAAGATAGGATTAGCTGGCCAAGGCCATTAAATATTTTTTCGGGGTTGTTCCATATTTTTTTTTGAAAGCGGCTATAAAATGACTTGAGGTACTATAGCCTACTTTTAAACCAACCTCGTTGACATTGTGCTGGCCACTTTCTAACATTTTACGGGCGTAATCCATTTTATAATCAAACAAAAAACTAAACACCGAATCCCCATAAATTTGCTTAAAGCCCTCTTTAAGTTTTTTTAATGAAAGTCCTATTTCATCAGATAATTCGGTTAGGGTAGGTGGTTCTGCCATTCGACTGATCATAATTTCTTTGGCTTTGCGGATTCTGCGTACATTGTCTTCATCTGCTAAAAAGGGACATTGATCTATGGCGGTGTCATTGCTTTTATTAAAATAGAGCGATATGAGTTCATATACCTTCCCCTTGATATAGAGTTCCTTTATGGAGGGGTGTAAATTGTAGTTCATCATCTGACTCAAAATAACGGCGATTGCTGGGCTAAAAGCTTCTTGGTTATAATATTTTTTCTCCTTATTGTCATTACTTAGAAAGGGAATATAATCAGCTTCGTTAGAAAATAAGGAATGAAATTTTTGTATCGTCATGATGATAGATACCAACCAAGAATTGGGCTGTAATTCGAGATTTAAAGGTAAATCTACTTTTGTATTATATAATAAAAGTGAATTCTCTTCAGGAACTTCCAAAGCGTAGCGGCCTTCATTAAAAATAAATTTGGCATTGCCTTTTAAACAAAAATGAAATTGTATAAAAGAACTGTCTATTTGCCTGCTAACTATTTGTTTATGAGTGTCATCATTCTGAATTTTTAACACAATAAAACCATGATCAATTAAAATTTCATCAAACGAACCTTTAGCGATGTTTTTATCTTCCATAGGGATTTTAAAATTAGAGAAACTATTTAGAAACGTTCTAAATAAAAATGTTTCAAAGCCTTGTATTTGCTCTAAAATTACTATAATTAAGCCAATTAACACCGAAATAGGATTAAAAAAACTTGAAACGATACTAATTGTTCCGCAAGCGTTACTTTTTTGGCTTTCATAGCAGTATTTTTGCACCCGATTGTTAGGTATTTTATGAAAGATTACCATATTTCCAAACATAATTCATTTTACACTATTGGTCTCAACTACAAAAAAGCTGATGCCGAAACACGTGGAAAATTTAGTTTAGTAGAAGCTTCTATCGATAATTTATTGATGCAAGCCAAAGCACAAGGTATTGACGGCCTTTTAGTGACTTCTACCTGCAATAGAACCGAACTTTATGGTTTTGCGCAGCATCCTTTTCAATTGATCAAATTACTTTGTGATAATACCTTAGGCACGGTTGAGGAGTTTCAAGAAGTGGCCTATGTCTATAAAAATAATGATGCCATTAGTCACCTATTTAGAGTGGGTACTGGCTTAGACAGTCAAATTTTAGGCGATTTTGAAATTATAAGTCAACTACGTCAGAGTTTTAATCGTTCTAAAAAATTTAATATCGCAAATCCGTTTTTAGAGCGTTTGTGTAATTCGGTTATCCAGGCTAGTAAACGTATTAAAAATGATACTGAGATTTCCTCAGGAGCTACCTCTGTAGCGTTTGCCTCTGTGCAATATATTTTTAAAACCATACCTGATATCTCCGATAAAAATATTTTGCTTTTTGGTACCGGTAAAATTGGAAGAAACACCTGCGAAAACTTAATAAAACATACGAGAAACTCCCAAATAACGCTTATCAATAGAACTAAAGATAAGGCGCAAAGAATTGCGGGAAAGTTTGATTTGGTGGTGAAAGATTACGGCGACCTGCAAACAGAGATTAGAAATTCAGATGTGCTCATAGTGGCAACAGGAGCGCAGTCGCCTACTATTTCAAAGGAAATGATTCACACCAAAAAGCCTTTGTTAATTTTAGACCTATCCATTCCAAAAAATGTAGCTTTTGATGTCACTGATTTACCCAATGTAAGCTTGGTACATTTAGATCAGCTTTCACAAATTACGGATGATAATTTAGAAAGAAGAAAGCAGTTTATTCCAGAAGCTGAAGCTATTATTGAGCAGATAAAAGATGAGTTTATTCGGTGGTTAGAAACCCGAAAATTTGCTCCCGTCATCAAAGCCCTAAAAAAGAAATTAAAAACGATGAAAGATGAAGAACTCAACTTTCAAAGCAAAAAATTAACAGATTTTAATTCGGTTCAAGCCGATATTGTTTCTGAACGCATTATTCAAAAAATAACTAAACAATTTGCCAACCACTTAAAAGGAGATGATATTGATGCAGATAACAGTTTAGCATTAATTCAAAAAGTGTTTCAATTAGAATTAGAAACCCAATGAGTAAAACAATCCGCATTGGAACACGTGATAGTGAATTAGCACTATGGCAAGCTAATACCGTAAAAAAACAGCTAGAAGAACAGGGATACCAAACGGTATTGGTACCTGTAAAATCTATGGGCGATTTGGTTTTAGATAAACCGCTTCACGAATTGGGCATCACTGGTGTATTTACAAAAGCATTAGATGTGGCCATGCTAAAAGGCCAAATTGATATTGCTGTACATTCTATGAAAGATGTGCCTACGGTTTTGCCTAAAGGCATCATTCAAGCCGCGGTGCTAAAGCGTGGGAATTATATGGATATTCTTGCCTTTAAAAACAATGAAGAATTTTTATCTCAAGAAAAAGCTACGATCGCTACGGGCAGCTTACGAAGAAAAGCACAATGGCTGAATAGATACCCGACACATACGGTTGTTGATTTGCGCGGAAACGTACAAACCCGTGCTGAAAAGTTAGATAATAACGATTGGAATGGCGCTATTTTCGCCGCAGCAGGTTTAGAACGTGTAGGCTTAGAATTTGAAAACACAATTGGTTTAACCTGGATGGTGCCTGCACCAGCACAAGGCGCAGTAGTCATTGTCGCTTTAGAAAACGATGATTTTTCAAGAAAAGCTTGTGCAGAATTAAACGATAAAGAAACTCAAATTTGTACCGGTTTAGAGCGTCAATTTTTAAATATTTTAGAGGGTGGTTGCACCGCACCTATTGGGGCTTTATCGACCATAAAAGATAAAAATATAAGTCTAAAAGGCGTTTTGTTAAGTGTCGATGGAAAAAAGAAGCTTGAGGTAGAATTTACCTCTATTCTTGGAAAACATGAAAACTTAGCGATCGCAGCTGCAGACCGTATTTTCGAGCGCGGAGGGAGAAACTTGATGCGTGAAATTGCTGGTTTAACAAAAGAACCCACTATTTTTTCTACAAGAAAATTAACGCCAGCTCAATTAGCGCAATTTAATCCTGAGATTTCGGTCGCTTCTGAAGATTTTCTTCGAATCAACTTGAACAGGATTCCGAAGCTGACTTTAAAAAAAGAACTACAGAATGTAATTATTACAAGCCAAAATGCCGTTGAAGCAATTTTGGCAAGTATAAGTCCTGAAGAACTTCAATTTAAAAATATTTACTGCGTTGGGCGTAAAACCAAAAGGTTGATTGAAAAGCATATTGGAAAGGTGACCCATTTTGAATCAAACGGGAAAGACCTTGCCAACTATTTAGTGGAGTTTATCGAGGGCACAGAAGTGACGTATTTTTGTAGTGATATTCGCTTAGATACCATACCGACTGTTTTGGAACAAAACAATATTAGTGTGATTGAAATTGAAGCCTATAGCACCAAGGAGGCTCCAATGAAAACCCCAAAAAGTACACGTGCCGTGCTCTTTTATAGTCCGTCAGCGGTGCAGAGTTACCTTCAAGTAAATACTTCAGACGTCATAGCTTATTGTATTGGAGAAACGACAGCAGATGAAGCTAGGAAAAGTTTTTCTGACGTTAGGGTTGCTAAAAACGTAACTATTGAAGCTGTTATTGATTTAGTGAATAAAAAATAACTACTTTTCGAGTAAGCTTTTAATGTAAAAATCATGTTCGACTCCATTATCCCAAAATTACCGATGCGCAATAAAGTCATCACCGAAGACTATTACCTTGGTCAACTAGGTTTTGAAAGAGTGAGCACTGTAGATTATGACGATTACGTGATGTTGAAAAAAGAGAATATCGAAATTCATTTTTTTAAATTTAAAGCGCTCAACATAAAAGAAAATTACGGGCAAGTATATATTAGAACTTCTGCTATTGATGACGTATACCAATCGTTTTTAAATAACAATGTAGCGATTCACCCTAATGGTTCTCTACAAACCAAGGCTTGGGGACAGCGAGAATTTTCACTACTTGACCCAGATAATAACCTATTAACTTTTGGTCAAAAAGTATACTTGTAGACCAAACTATTTCTATAATAAAGACGTATAAGACATGTTAAAAAACGATTTATTTCTAAGAGCTTTAAAGGGAGAAACTGTAGAGCGTCCACCTGTCTGGATGATGCGTCAGGCAGGGCGTTACTTACCCGAATTCATGGAAATCAAAAAGGAATTTGATTTTTTTACCCGATGCCAAACGCCAGATTTAGCTTCTGAAATTACCGTACAGCCCATTCGACGTTATGGAATGGATGCGGCTATTTTATTTTCTGATATTTTAGTGATTCCACAAGCCATGAATATCGAGGTGCAAATGAAACCCGATTTTGGGCCTTATTTACCAAACCCAATTCGCACTCAAAAAGATGTGGATAGTGTTTTAGTCCCTGATGTGAATATTGAGTTAGGGTACGTAATGGAAGCGATTAAGGCCACGAAAGAAAAATTAAATGATGAGGTACCTTTAATTGGGTTTGCAGGTTCCCCCTGGACTATTTTATGTTACTGTGTTCAAGGGCAGGGCAGTAAAAATTTTGATAAAGCCAAGGAATTCTGTTTTACACAGCCGCTAGCGGCACATCAATTACTTCAAAAAATTACCGATACTACCATTGCGTATCTTAAAGCCAAAGTAAAAGCAGGTGTTAACGCAGTGCAAGTCTTTGATTCATGGGGAGGGATGCTTTCCCCAACGGATTATCAAGAATTTTCTTGGAAATACATTCAACAAATCATCGATGCATTAAAAGATGAAACCCCTGTAATTGTTTTCGGAAAAGGATGCTGGTTTGCGCTTGGTGATATGGCAAAATCTGGTGCTGCGGCCCTTGGTGTGGACTGGACGTGTTCTCCTAAAAATGCGCGGTATTTAACAGGTGGAAATATAACCTTACAAGGTAATTTTGATCCCACGCGCTTATTATCGCCACCTGCGGATATAAAACGTATGGTAACGCAAATGATTAATGAATTTGGGAAAGATAAATATGTCGTGAACTTAGGGCATGGCATTTTACCCAATGTGCCCGTGGAAAATGCTAAAGCGTTTATCGATGCAGTGAAAGAATATAGCTCCCCAACCCCCAAAGGGGGAGCTTAATGCACTTTGGGTAAAAGGGTATAATGTTTACTAACTCACTTCGGCTGCGCTCAGTGCAACGCTCAAAGGGCGAACTCTGATCTTTGTGGAGCAATTTAATTTTGAAAAATTAAATCTATTTTGATATTTGATTTGGAATCACATACGGTTGAAGCTATTCAAGAAAAAGATGCTTGGCGGATTTGTAATTTTATGGTTTCAAATTCAGACCGATTAAAACGTTTTTTCCCAAAAACCTTAGAACAAAACTTGAACCCTGCGGTATCAGAAATTTTTGTAGCTGAAAAACTTCGGGCGTTTCAGGAAAAGCAAGAATTTCTTTTTACCCTAAAAGAAAAAGAGCATCGAACAATTATTGGCTTGCTTTATTTAAAAAAAATTGATTGGACTAAAAAGCAAGGCGAACTAGCCTATTGTGTTGGCTATCAGCATGAAAGAAAGGGGATTGGTACAAGTACTATTCGGTATATTTCGACTTGGGCATTTGAGGAAATGGGCTTAAAAAAACTTCAAATAATTACCCATACATCGAATATTGCTAGCGTTAAGCTCGCGGAAAAATGTGGTTTTCATTGGCAAAAAACACTAAAAAACAAACACACGCCACCTAATGAAAAGCCGTTAGACATGGAGTTATTTGAAAAATATGATAAGATGAGTAGGAACTAAAATGGATACCACTTAAAATTTTCATGAACAAATGATATAGGCCTACCCGACGAGCAGGTCTGATCTTAAAAAATGAATCAAAAAACACAAATGAAAGATACATTCTATTCTTATATTCAAAAGCTACAAGACAGCATTACCCAAGCTTTAGAAAAAGCAGATGGTAAAGCCAAATTTCAAGAAGATATCTGGGAACGACCCGAGGGAGGTGGCGGAAGAACAAGGGTTATAGAGAACGGAGCTGTTTTTGAAAAAGGAGGGGTAAATATTTCAGGCGTACATGGTGCTTTACCTGAAAGTATGCAAACCTATTTTGGCGTTAAAGATGCTGATTTTTTTGCCTGCGGTCTAAGCCTTGTATTACACCCTAAAAACCCTATGGTTCCTACTGTACATGCCAACTGGCGTTATTTTGAAATGTATGATAAAGAAGGCAACATTGTAGATCAATGGTTTGGTGGCGGTCAAGACTTAACCCCTTATTATTTGTTTGAAGAAGATGCGATTCATTTTCATGCCGTTTGTAAAAAAGCTTGTGATGCACATCATCCATTTTTCCATGAAAATTATAAAAAAAGATGTGATGCTTACTTTTGGAATGCTCACCGTGATGAAGCTCGCGGTGTAGGTGGCTTGTTTTTCGATTACCTAAAAGCCACCGAAGAAATGCAGATGCAAGACTGGTATAATTTTGTTACCGAAGTAGGCGATAGCTTCACAGAAGCTTATATACCGATAGTTACAAAACGAAAAGAGTTAGCCTATTCAGAAGCACAAAGAACCTGGCAAGAAATTCGGCGTGGTCGCTATGTAGAGTTTAATTTAGTACATGATAAAGGCACCTTATTTGGACTTAAAACCAATGGTCGTATCGAAAGTATTTTAATGAGTTTGCCGCCACACGTGCAATGGGTTTATGATCATCATCCGGAAAAGGGTAGCGAGGAAGCAAGGCTATTAGAAGTTTTAAAAAATCCGAAGGATTGGGTTTGAAAAGTAAAATAGGAAGCAGTAAACAGTAAGCAGTAAGCAGTGCTTCATGCAAAAACTGCCAACTGTTACTGCCAACTGAATACTTTAGAATTTGCAAAACATCTAATTAATTAGTTAACAACTTTAATTTATTACCGTCATGACCTGCCCTTGTGGAGCTTCTAAAACATATGATGATTGCTGTGCTATTGCACATAGCAATATTTCACTGGTAAAAACGGCAGAACAACTAATGCGTTCGCGATATACCGCTTTTACCATGGCAAATGGGGAATATTTAATGAAAAGTCACCATTCGACCACGCGCCCTAGCAAAGATCAAAAAGCTATAGAAAATTGGGCCAAATCCGTCAACTGGATTCGCTTAGAGGTTCTGGAAACTACAAAAGGTAAACAATCTGATACTAATGGAACGGTTACATTCAAGGCCTTCTATTTTGAAAACGGAAAGGTTAAGGTGATTCAGGAAAAATCTGCTTTCTTAAAAGAAAATGACCTTTGGATGTATTTGGGATTGGCGAAATAAAAAAAGCGAGGACCATGGATCCTCGCTTATCTAATTTCTAAAAAGAAAAAGTTTTTAAACTACTCTTCAACGGTTTTTAAATTATCATCAGAGTTACGATCTATCAACTTATTATAAGGATCAATCCCTGCTTTTAATGGTTTTTCATCGGTCACTATGGTAAATACATTATCGCCAGATTTTAACCATTTCAATGTAAAATACAAGGGGTTTTTGATGGTTACCCCATCGTCGTTCACGACATCTTCGCCAAACAAGCCAATATCCACTAGGTTTTTCTTATCGTCAACCCTGTCTTCTTTGCCCTTATCATCATAATAAATTTTCTTAGAATTTAAGGTAAAGGTAGTTTCCCATTTCCCGTTATCTAAGGCTTTTGTTTTGGCATCCATCACTCTATTTTCATACAATACAATCTCTTTAAAACCGTCGTCAACTTTATAGGTAAGCGAATCAGGTGTTACCGCGTATATGGCCTTATACAAGTCTTCAGAGCTAGGATAAAAGCCCTTATTAAAAAATTTAAACTCTTCTAAAAAGTTCTTAAGCCCTTTATTCACGACATCTTCACCCATCACATCTTGTAAATCATACATGATCATAGATCCCTTTTCATACCAAATATACTGACCGGTTTCAACATTCATTAACGAGCGTTCTGGTTTAAAACTAAATTGGCGCCCACTCAAATACGTATCTAACGAATTTTTTAAGAAGTCTTTTATTCCGTTTTCTCCATACTCTTGTTTCATGGTCATGAGCGAAGCATACTCTGCTAAAGTTTCTGAAATGATATTAGCGCCTGAGGTTTTACTTGGGGTAACAATATGGCCCCACCATTGATGTGCAACTTCATGAGACGTAACTCTAAACGCATAGTTATAACTGTCTGCTTTTGAAAAATCAGCCACAAATCCAAAATCCTCAGAATAGGGAATGGTGGTTATAAAAGATTGCGCAAAATTAGAATAGGCCGGAAATTCGATCACTCGTAATACAGCGTAGGGATATTCCAAAAAGTTTTTAGAATTATAGTCCAAAGCAACTTTTACCCCTTTGATAAAATACGCTAAGTTTTTTTTATGCTTTGGAGAATGATAAATCTCTATAGCTACTTTTTTGCCACTTGGTGCTGTCCACGAATCTTTTTCAATAGCATACGCAGCAGAAACAAAACTGAAAAAATAGTCGGCTTTACTTTCTAAGGAGTACTTAAAATAGCTCCTGTTATTCTCTTCCCATTTTTTAGTAAGTGTTCCTGGGGCAATGGCTGTTTGTCCATTTGAAGTGCTGACTACCGCCTCAAAAGACAAATAATCGGCATCTTCATTAAACAAGTTTGTTTTTAAAGCCAAGCTGTCTGTTCTCGGCGGATATAAATAATCTAATTCTTCTAAATCGTACTTTTTACGTACCCCATTATCGGTCAGTCCTCGTTCATAGTGAAAAGAAGGAAAAATGGCATCCCTAAAAAAGGTTCCATTGGTTAACACCGCTGTTTCAGTATCCGAAGAGAAACCGCGAGTGAGTGCCTTGGTTTCTATCACCAAAGAAGCTGTATCTTTTGGGTGTAAGGTGGTAGGTAGTTTATAGATAAACATCCGGAAAGCATCATCCGAAAGAAAGGGTCTTAATTCTATGCCGTTATATACCACTTTCGTGATTTTAGTGTCGGCTATTGGAAATCCAATATTCATTAGCAAGGTATCAATAGGCGTGTCAAATTTATTGGTAACGGTAAATTCTCCTTTTGCCTTAACGCTTCGATCCTCTGGAAAAATGTCAATAAATGCTTTTAAATCGGTTACTTGAATGTGTGGCTGGCCTATATATTTACCGTATTTTTTTTCAGCATCAGCATTCAATTTTTGTCCGTAGTTACCATCCTCTAACTGGTTTAAGACTTTTAAATTATAATAGCTATAGGCTCCAACAGAAACAAAGGCCAAAACAAAAAATAGCATTAGGGCTACTGTTTTTCCACTAAAACGCTGTTTGGCTAACTTAAAACGTTCTTTTGCTGAAGAGTAGAAGCCACGATTCCAAAATACAATACCGATGGTCGCTAAAATACAGGTTAATAATACCCAATATAAATTCAACCAAAATTGTCCGTATAAATAGTGTCCAAATCCGTTTAAATCACTTAAAAAAGACCCAGGTGTGCCTCCAAAAATCACTAAAGGATTCGATGTTTTAAAGGCTAAGCTTAAAAGTACTGGTAATCCAACATAAATTATAATAACAATAAAATGTCCTAAAAATTTATTATTCACCAATACATGAATAAAAAATGCCAATAACAAGGTCATTAAATAACTAGGGAAAATAGTCGTAAAATTATAGGTTAAATACATCCCTAACTCATAATTAAAATAGCCGTTAAATGTTTGGTATAATACGCCAACGACAATATTCAATAGGGTTAAGACTATGGCCACCCCCACTAAGGAGATTATTTTTGAAAAATATAAGGTAGTGTTACTTACGGGTAAGGCATCATAAAACTCAAAAGTTTTGTTCTGTCGTGTTCTGTGTACCGCTTCCCCAGCATATATGACTAAAATAATTACAGAGAATAATGAGATTCCACCTGAAATTTGAGCCACCATATAACGCGTTAAAGGTAAAGATGGCGTGCCGTAAATCTGGTTAGATTGATATGCAACAAACCCCGCAACTGTAATCCCGATAACGATTAAAATTACAAAAACAGTTTCTTTGACAATCGATAAAAATTCTATTTTGCTTAAAGACAATAGATTTTCTCTACGTGCCTTAGCAGAAAACTTCTGAATAATATTCGGGATGAATGTGGTAGGCACATACGCTTCTTTTGATTCTTTAGCCCCTTTCTTTTTAGAAGAACTTAAAAAGCCTTTATATGAAAATTTGAATAAGGTAAAGAAGAAGATTAAAAACGCAATAGCTAACCAAAGTAACCTGTTGAAAGCAAATTTACCCGTAAGGGATAATTGTGTGGTGTTTAATTCATTGACTGTCCAATATTTAGTGATATACCCATGTGCGGTTTCTCCAAACGGATCAACATACACACTTAACCACTCCGTATCTAAATTAGCTAATAATTGGCCTGAAGCGATAGTTAAAATTAAGATGACAATCCCTCCTAAATACAAAATAGACATGCGTTTAAAAAAGGTCATCAAACAGAAAAATAAACTTCCTATAAAAAAAGAATTGAAGCTTAGTAAATACAGAAAAGGGAATACATAGGAGCTTAGGTTGAACGAGGTATAGGTTCCATAATCAGGCCTGTTTAATAATGCTCCAATCCCCAATCCAATCATAGCACCAATAACAGCGGCGATATTCATAACGGTAACAATAGAAAAACTTCCCCAAAAACGACCTAGAATATAGTTTTTTTCAGAAATAGGAAAAGTAAAATAGGTTTGTGCAGTTTTGTGTTCTTCGTCACGATACACAGCAACACCCATAATTGCCGCATAAAAAAATAGACTTATAATACTCATTCCTCCCAAAATGCCTACAATGGCATTAGGGCTATTGGTGTATTGTGCCGTAACTGAATCTGCAAAAACCCCTAGTAAAAGCGGAATAATAAACATCAAAAAAATGTAGATGTACGTCGCTGGTCGCCGTAAGCGATATTTTAGCTCAAATAAGAAAATTTCCTTCATGACTATACGGTTTGAGGTTGGTTAATGCTATAGAAATAAAAATCTTCTAAATTGTTGTTGACTACTTCAAAACCTTCGCCAGGGTGGGTTTCACTAAATACATTGACGTTCATGTTGCCACTGCGCAGATAGGTAGAAAGTACGGTATATTCTGACTGGTATTTTTCAATTTCGTCTTTTCCGATACTTTTTCGGAATACTTTTTCGTTTAGCGAATTAGACAGTTCTTGTGGATGGCCTTGAACTACTACTGTTCCTTCATTAAAAACCGCCATATTAGTGCATAAGTTTACCACATCATCCACAATATGAGTGGATAAAATAACAACGGCATCTTCACCCAATTCACTTAGTAAGTTATGAAAGCGATTCCGCTCTAAAGGATCTAAACCAGCCGTTGGTTCATCGACAATAATCAATTTAGGATTGCCAATTAAAGCTTGAGCAATTCCGAAACGCTGCCTCATACCGCCGGAATAATCACCTAAATTTCGTTTTCTGAATTGATATAAATTTACTTTATTTAATAAATCGGCTACATATGCTTTTCTATCTGAACTACTGTGAATTCCTTTAATTTTTGCAATATGATTCAACATCATTTCTGCTGATACTTTTGGATATACACCAAAATCTTGTGGCAAATAGCCCAAAACTTTTCGCAACTCTTCAGGCTGACTAAAAACATCGATGCCATCAAATTCAATGGTACCGGTATCTGCAATTTGCAAGGTAGAAATAGTTCGCATTAAGGTCGATTTTCCTGCCCCGTTTGGACCTAAAAGACCAAACATTCCTTTATGGATTTCGAGATGAACATTGTTGAGTGCTTTTGTTCCGTTCGGATACGTTTTGTTGAGGTTTTGGATAGAAAGCATAGTTTTTTGTTTAAAGGGTTGCTGGTTAATGCTATTAGTAGCTACATTATGAATATTGTTACAATGTAAGGTTTTTTTTAAAGCTTTTTTGCTTAGGACTATTTGTTATGGTTGGGTTATCTTTGTGAAGAAAGAAAATTTAAAATATAATTATGTTCCCATTAATAAGAAACAGACGCCTTAGAAGTTCAGAAGCTATTCGCAGTCTAGTGCGTGAAAATATTCTGACACCAAGTGATTTTTTAGTACCCGTTTTTGTCACGGAAGGTAAAAATGTAAAGGAAGAAATTGCTTCGATGCCTAATTATTATCGCCTAAGTTTAGATCACTTAGAAAAAGAAGTGAAAGAATTATGGCAAATGGGCTTAGGGGCCGTGTTACTTTTTGTAAAAGTACCAGATCGCCTAAAAGACAATAAAGGTACAGAAGCCTTAAATGCAGAAGGGCTTATGCAGCGTGCTATTAAAACGGTTAAAAATGCTTGTCCTGATATGTTGGTCATGACTGATGTGGCTCTAGATCCATTTTCGAATTTTGGCCATGACGGTATCGTAGCAGACGGACGAATACTAAACGATGAATCGGCTGATCTTTTGGCGCAAATGAGTGTTTCTCATGCCAAAGCAGGTGCTGATTTTGTAGCGCCGAGTGATATGATGGATGGTAGAATTTTATCGATTCGTGAGGCTTTAGAGGCCGATGGGTTTATTAATACCGGAATCATGAGTTATAGTGCTAAATATGCAAGCGCCTTTTATGGCCCTTTTCGTGATGCCCTAGATTCTGCTCCTGTGGACCTTGAAAACATACCCAAAAATAAAAGTACCTATCAAATGGATTATGCCAATCGCTTAGAAGCGATTCGAGAAACGCAACTCGATATTGAAGAAGGCGCCGATATTGTCATGGTAAAACCAGGACTATGTTATTTAGATATTGTTCGGGACATTAAAAATCAATTCGATGTGCCTATTGCTGTGTATCAAGTCAGTGGAGAGTATGCCATGGTGAAAGCAGCCGCTGAAAAGGGCTGGATAGATCATGATGCTGTCATGTTTGAACAATTAATGGCCATAAAAAGAGCTGGTGCTACTATTATTACGAGCTACTTTGCTAAGGACGCGGTAAGGTTAATGTAAGCCCCCGAGGGGGGGAACTCTAATAGGTTTAGTATGACAGATTCAAGGTTAATTCAAATCATAAATTTAATGAGTTCATTTTTGAATCCAGGCTGGATGAATTAGGAAAAAAAAGGGTATTCCAAATGCTTATTTATGTAATGAAAAAAATGTAAAGGAAGTATTTGAAAACATTTCTTTTAGATTTAATAATACCAAAATGATAAAAAGTTTAATCATTTCATAAGTCCGCTTTAAAACTTCTATAAAAGCATGAAAAATAGCCTCTTGTTAGTGACTTTATTGGTGTTTACGAGAATCAATGCTCAAAACAATACACTTTCTTACGCTTCACCATCGGAGCTTGGGTTAGATTCGACCTATCTGTATTCGAAGGTTGATTCTATTATAACGAATGGTATAAAAAATATGGCTTTTCCTTCTGCACAGGTTTTAGTGGCAAAAGATGCTAAGATTATTTTCCATAAGGCTTACGGTTTTCATACCTACGACAGCATTCAACCTGCTGCTTTAAACGACAGGTATGATTTGGCTTCGGTCACTAAAATTATGGGGCCATTACCAGCCATCATGAAATTGGTAGAGGAAGGAAAATTAGATTTAGATCAACCGTTTAGTACCTACTGGAAGCCTTGGAAAAAAAGAAAAGATAAAAAAGAGCTTACGCTTCGAGAAATATTAGCACATCAAGCGGGTCTTAAACCCTATATTGTTTTTTTAAATGATGTGTTAAAAAAGAATGGAAACCTAAAATCACGTTTTGTTAAGCCTGCCGCTAAAAATAGATTTCAAGGCCAAGCCTATGACAGTCTTTTTATAAAAGATCGATTTAACCGAAAAATGTTTCGAAAAATAAATAGATCTAAGGTTTCGCAAGATAAAAAATACCTGTACTCTGGACTTTCATTTCTACTATTTCCAGAATTAATTACAAAACTAACAGGGGAAAACTATCAAAGCTACCTTCAAAGAAACTTCTATACCCCTGTTGGTGCGACTACACTTACTTTTTTACCAAAAAACAGCAATTTCGCTACTAAAATTGTCCCTACAGAAATGGATAGCATATTTAGACGTGAACTTACTCAAGGCTGGGTTCATGACGAAAATGCCGCCTTACTAGGGGGTGTATCTGGAAATGCTGGACTTTTTGGTACAGCTACAGATTTGGCTAAAATGATGCAATTGTATTTAAATTATGGTACTTATGATGGAAAACAAGTGATTGCCGAAGACATCGTAAAAGAATTTATAAAAGTTCAATACCCTGAAAATGATAACCGCCGTGGATTAGGCTTTGACAAACCCTATTTGAATAATAAGGAACGCTCTTTTGAAGATGCCTATCCTACGCCAGAAGTAAGTTTAACAAGTTTTGGACATAGTGGTTTTACAGGTACCTTTGTTTGGGCTGATCCTCAAACACAATTGGTCTATATTTTCTTGTCAAATAGGGTATACCCAACTAGAAATCAACAAAACATTTATAGATTAAATATCAGATCAGCAGTTCTAGATGTATTTTATAAAGGTATTTTACGAGGCGATTAGGGTAACAATAGTCTGTAATAAATTGGTATCTTAGTTTTTTTAAATTGACATATATGGGTCTTCTTATTTTCTATGCAGTTATTTCTATCTTTTTTTCATTCTTATGTTCTGTTTTAGAAGCGGTGTTATTAAGTATTAACCCTACATTTATCAACATAAAGAAAAAAGAGAATAAAACTTACGCTTTTACTTTAGAAGAGTTAAAAAAAGACGTTGATAAACCGCTAATAGCCATTCTCACCATAAACACCATAGCCCACACTGTGGGGGCTATTCTAGTTGGCGTTGAGGCAAAAGCTGCCTACGCTGAGCTTTATGGAACTGCCGAGCAGACATTTTTAGGCTTTACTTTTACCGAAGATCTAATGGTGGGGATTGTATCTACCGTTATGACTGTTTTAATTCTGGTGGCATCAGAAATTATTCCAAAAACCATAGGAGCCACGTACTGGAGACAATTGGCAAATTTTACCGCGAAGGCTCTTAAAATTATGGTTTTAGTTTTAAAGTATACTGGACTTTTATTTGTGCTGCAATTTTTTACAAAATTAGTAGGTGGTAAAGAGCATCATGGAAGTGTATTAAGTAGAGAAGACTTTACGGCAATGACTGATATAGCCCATGAAGAAGGTGTTTTTCAAAAATCTGAATCTACGATTATCAAAAATTTACTGCGCTTTAATGAGGTACTTGTAAAGGATATTATGACTCCAAGAGCAGTGGTAAAGATTGCATCTGAAAGCAAAACAGTTCTAGAATTTTTTAAAGAGAACCCAAAGTTGCGTTTTTCTCGAATTCCAGTATATGGTGGAAAAGTAGATAATATTACGGGCTTCGTTTTAAAAGATACTTTTTTAGAAGAAATTATTAACGAAAATGGACACGTGACTTTAGGTGAAATAAAAAGACCTTTGATTATTACCGAACGCGACACGCCTATTCCAAAATTATTTGATATTTTAATTGCTAAAAGAGAACATATCGCCTTGGTTGTTGATGAATATGGATCAGTAAGTGGTTTGGTTTCCATGGAAGATGTTATCGAAACTTTATTAGGACTCGAAATAATGGATGAAACTGATAATGTAGCTGATTTACAACTTTTAGCCCGCAAAAACTGGGAAACAAGAGCTAAAGAAAGTGGAGTTATTGAACAAAAACCAGAATAACATTGAAAGAAACAGCTTATATCAATACACCTTTAGGTGTCGCTAAACTTGAAGGTGATGAAAACGGAATCTCAGAAATTACCGTTTTAGAAAGTGATGAAGAAATTACGGTTGTGATTCCAGAAGTTCTTGAAGAGGCTGTATATCAGCTGAGAGAGTATTTTGAAGGTACGCGACAAGAGTTCAATTTTGCATTAAACCCAGAAGGTACTGATTTTCAGAAAAGAGTTTGGGAAGCCATAGCTGAAATTCCGTTTGGTACTACGGTTACTTATCTTGAGCTCTCTCGAAAATTAGGTGACCCTAAAGCCATTCGAGCCGTAGCATCGGCGAACGGTAGAAATCCTATTTGGATTGTGGTCCCATGTCACAGAGTTATTGGTAGTGATGGCTCCTTAACAGGCTACGCGGGCGGATTACACCGCAAGCAATGGCTTTTAGAACATGAAAGTCCCTACAAACAAGCTTCTTTATTTTAATTTTAACCAACCAACTAGTTGGTACGCCTAACAATTTTTATTCAATCAAAGCTATTTATGTTCGTTGTCGATGTTTATACACATTACAAATAGCACACTTTGTTCAGTACTACCTGAACATGAAACAAAAACAAACTAGTTGCTTGGTTCTACTTTTTTATAAAAATTAAGGGTTATTTAGTAATTTCACTAGAATCAGAGCACTACTAAAGTGTTAAGAGTCGTAATTTTGGATTACATTTAACTAATTTAATAGTATGAATTTACCTTCTATATCTGAGATATCTATAAAGGCAAAGATGGTTATTGGCCGCTTTCCCCTAACTTCTATTTGGGTAATTTTGGGTTCTTTTTATTGTATTGTTCTATTAGAAAACACTGAAAACGACTTTCCAGACCACCATTTCAACCTTTTAGTGACCTTAGTATTAGGTATTAGTTGGTTTATAGGAATGCAATTTTTTATTGAGCAACAGAAAAAACCACAAGCATGGCAAGGTTTAAAACTAGTGGTTTTAGCTTTACTGATTGGTTTCTTTTTTTACATGCCTGTTGAACACCATTACGATACAAATCCCAAATATTTAATTCGCTTTTTTTTATTTTTAATTGCAGGTCATTTGTTTGTTTTGATAGCGCCATTTATTTTAAAATGGGACAAGAATGTGTATTGGAATTACCTTAAAACGATAGCCATATCAATTGTTCGCAGTGCGTTTTTTTCGGGGATTCTTTATCTTGGTTTAGCCCTTGCATTAGCGGCTATAGAGGCTCTTTTTGACGTACACATATCAGGAAAAAGATACGGACAAACCTTTGTTTTCTGCTTAGGTATCGTAAACACCTTAGTGTATCTTTCAGACTTTCCTAAAAATATTTACGAACAAACACAAATTCATTTTCAAAAAGCTTTAGAAGTTCTAGTGAAGTATATTTTGATTCCATTGATCATTTTATACCTTATAATACTATACGCGTATAGTTTCAAAATTCTGATGGATTGGGAGCTTCCCAAGGGTTGGGTATCTTATTTAGTTATTGCATTATCGCTTTTAGGTTTTTTAATTCAAGTCATAATTAATCCTATTCAGAAAGAAATTAAGTCGTGGGCCATAAATAAGTTTTATCCCTTTTTTTATATTCTATTAATGCCCTTGCTAATTTTGTTGTTTGTTGCCATTTTCAGAAGAATAAGGGATTATGGAATTACCGAAAACAGATATTTTGTAGTAGCCATTGCCGTTTGGATTTGTGGAATTGCCTTATACTTTTTGTTACGTAAGAAAAAGTCCTTAAAAATACTAGCAATTAGCCTATTTGCTTTAGCGATCCTATCTTCTTTTGGCTTTTGGGGAGCCATAAATGTTTCTAAACAAAGTCAGACGAATCAATTTAAGCAATTGTATACCAAAGCGTTACAAGATAATAGGGTCATTTCTCAAACGGATTACAATAGATTACAAAGCATTTTAGATTATTTAGACGAAAGAGAAGCTACTTCGACATTAGATCAAATTATAGGTTTATCTATAGAAGGTTTTAGAGATACATTAAATAGTGACTACCGCTATAAAGGCTGGCTGAATACGGCAAAAATATGGGATACTTTAAATTTGAAGCTTGATTCAAGTACTGTTACGGATGGTAGCGCTAACCACAAGTATTATACCTATGACCAAAACTGGAATACAAATTTTTCGGAGTCCATCGCAGGGTATGATTCTTTTAGGACGCTAAGCATCAAGGATAATTCTAGCATAAACCATATAGAAAGTAAAGATTTCTACATTAAATTTAACAATTCAGACATTCGAATTGAATTTTATGATGTTTTAAATGATAGTTTAATCATGGAGTTAGATTTAAGAAAGGAGCTGCAAAGATTCACCTTTTTAGGAGAAAACTTATATAATGTTCCTCAAGACAAACTAGTGATAAGTGACCAAAACGATGTTTTATCGTATAAAATTATCATATCACAATTATCCTTTAATAAGGAAAATGATTCTATAAAATTTTACAGTTTAAATGGCTTTTTACTTTCAAAAAAACAGTAAGCATGCTACAGAAAATAAACCTAGAGCACATTCTTTTTTTAGATATTGAAACCGTACCAGAGTCCCCTAGTTTTAAAGAGTTGGATGAAGATAAAAAAGAACTTTGGACGCATAAATCCCAGTACCAACGCAAGGATGATTTTACGGCTGAGGAGTTTTATGAACGGGCAGGTATTTGGGCTGAGTTTGGTAAAATTATTTGCATATCTGTTGGGTATTTTAAAAATAATGGCAACCATAGAGCCTTTAGAGTCACTACTTTTTATGGCGACGAAACTAAACTATTAAGCGAATTTAAAAATTTATTAGAAGCTCATTTTGAAGGACCTAAATACCTGCTTTGTGGCCATAATGCCAAAGAATTTGATTTCCCCTACATTGCTAGGAGAATGCTTATAAACGGAATTGATTTACCCCTTAAATTAAATTTATTTGGAAAAAAACCATGGGAAATTCCTCATTTAGATACCATGGAACTTTGGAAGTTTGGCGATTATAAACACTATACTTCATTGAAACTAATGGCGAACGTACTCGGAATACCATCACCTAAAGGCGATATTGATGGCAGTATGGTGCGCAACGTATATTACGAAAATAAAGATCTAGATCGTATTATTACCTATTGCGAATTAGACGTTGTTACAACAGCTCAAGTGTTTTTAAGACTTAGAAACGAGAGCTTGTTGAACGACAATGAAATTATCAGTGTCTAAAAGCAAAATCGGGGGGAACCTTGCATTTCATTGCGAACAAGTGTTCTAGTTAATTTTTTATAAATTTCATGGATTGTTGCTCACCGTCTTCAAAAATAGTTAAAGAGTAAAAGCCAGAAGATAAATCTTCTACATCAATAGAGTTGAAGGCTGCTTTTCCTTTTTTCTGTATAATTCCGTTGCTAGAAACAATACTGTAATAGGCGCGATTACTTAATTGGCCCTTAATAGTAATTTTTTCTGTAGTTGGGTTTGGATATACTGAAAATTTAAGGTTTTCAACAAGAGATAGTTCTTGGAGTTCTAGATCAAAACTTGCTGCTGTAGCAATTCCTTTAAAAACTATATTTAGGGTTTCTGAAAATTCAGAAAAAACAGATGTCGTGCAATTGGTACGTACTTTAACTACATAGTTTTCATCTAGGGTTAAATCTTGTAGTTTAAGGCTGTTCTTGTCTGTAAATAATGTTTGCCAATCTGTGTCATTTTCAGCCTTGTAGTGTACTTCAAAAATAGCATCGGGGATGGCATCCCATGTTAAATCCATACTAGAAGCGTCGGCATTGGCCGTTTTAAAATTTTGAGGAGTTTTGGCTTCGCAATCGGTTACCTTAGCACCAGAAACAATTAAAGAGAAGTTTTGAACAGCATTCGTTATTTTTCCTTTGTGGCTAACCGTTATCGTATAGGTGCCACTAGCCTTGTCGATTTTTATCTTTTCAAAAGGATCCACGGTATTATCTCCTTGTATAGCTGGAGATGAAGCTTGTTTCGGATTTAAGAGCCAAGGGTAGTAGGTTTCGTTATTTTTCGTGATTCTAATATCTAAATCATTTACTAATGCAGGAGTTACATCGTTTAAATTTCCTTTGTTGATATAATTGCCAACTGGATCGGTCCATGAAATGGAGGCTAGTAAACTTTCCCCGTCTTTAGCATCAACAGTAAGGCTGTAAATTTCATTTTCTTTTAAGCTCGCTTCAATAATAAACGAAGAGTAATCTGTTGATGTGATAATCTCTGCGGCAGTTTTAGCATTGATCACGCCCCAACCCATTTTATAATCAGGACCTGGAACGTCAACGTCATCAGCACTATGAAGTACTAAGCCTTTTAAGGTAGCTGCTTTCATGTATTGATGGTGAAGACGCTGGTAATATTCTTGTAGTAACAACATAGTACTTGTTACGCCTGGGGCTGCCATCGAAGTACCTGAATAGGTGTCATAACTTGTGTTGCTTGCAGATTGCGTAGAAAGTATATTAGCGCCACTACCTGCAATGTCTGGTTTTATTCTACCATCATCAGTTGGTCCGTGACTGCTATAATTGGCAACATAGGCTTTTTTAAGATTGCCTTTCAAGTCAACCTCTGTTTCTACAGCGGCCACATTAATGCCGTTTTTAGAGGTCGAAAAACCAATAAGTAGATCAAAACCCTCTGTGTTTTTACCAAAAATTGGGGCATCATTAAAATTAAGCTTTTGCGCATTTCCTGCGGCTGTCACCATTAAATAATACGGAGCATTATACATTATTTTGTCCCAATCTTGAGATACTTGAATGTAAGCACCAAAATACCAATCAGGAACAAAATCTGGACGGATGCCATATGAGTGATTTGATAATAGCAATCCGGCAGCGGCTGCTGTAGCTACTTCTACTTTGTCAGCTTTCCAGTCATTGCTAGTAGCATTTGCATCAAAGGCAACTCCTTTTGCTTTCGATTTTATGCCTTTTGATATCATAGCCCCTAAAACCATCGTGGCATGGGCACTTACAGCATCAGCCTCATCGGTAACCAGTACTCTTGAGGTATATTCTTGATGTGTTATTAATGCTTTTCCAGCATCCCAAAGACCTACATTCATACCTTTTCCGCTCAGGCCTAAATTTAAGAGGCCACCATCGTATAAGGTATTGGCTCTGGAAACTTCACTAGCGTGGTCACTAAAAGTACTATAAAACAAAGGGGTACCATCAGTACCTAAATCTACTAATTCAATTTGGTTTCCATTAGCTAAGGTTTCCCTTACTTTTAACCCGTTTGCTTGAGCAAAGCCTTGTATGTTTTTTTCAGTGGATAGGTATTCTCGCTTAAAATCTTGGCTGAGGCTTTCTAAGCTAGTTGCTTTTTGCGTATCATCACTACGTATAATTTCAGCTTTAGTAGGAGCTTGAGAATAAGCAAAACCGCTCATGATTAGTGCAGCGGTTACGAACAAGGAAACCCGATTTGGGAATAGGTTTTTGTAGTCCATGATATGATAATTAGTAAGATTTGGACTACAAATATATCATATCAAAG
This sequence comes from uncultured Cellulophaga sp., assembly GCA_963974535.1. Lineage (GTDB taxonomy): Bacteria > Bacteroidota > Bacteroidia > Flavobacteriales > Flavobacteriaceae > Cellulophaga. The sequence continues at coordinate 299,545 of CAXBCN010000003.1, read as the reverse complement.
TGTATTAATCGTTTAAAAACTCTTTTTTTCGATGAAATGCACTTTTGTGCCAATTTTACCTCAGTATTGTTGCCCCTTAATTATTCAATTTTAATTGAATATAAACAGGAAAGTGATCACTATAGCCTCCCATATACCTACTGCCTACGTAGGTTCTATATGGACTCCCCTTATACCTTCCTTTAAATTCTTTTAGAAATTCAGGATCAAAAATATTGGCTGTAGTATAGCTATGGGCTTTTTTCTGATAGCTCAAGAAGTTATGAGAAATTATAATTTGATCGAAAAGAGACCAATTGAACTTATAATTTGCACTACCTCTTTTTGAAGTCAATAATTTTTTCATGGGATGAAAAAACCGCTGCGTTTCAAGCAGTTTTTCTATACTTTCAGCTGTAGGGCCATCATTAAAATCGCCCATTACGATATATTTTGGTTGCTCATGTTTTTTCTCAATGATTTCCATAAAACCGATGATGGTGTCTGCTGCTTTGATGCGCTTATACGCCGTTTCTATTCCACCATCGCGCCTAGAAGGCCAATGATTTACAAAAACATGTATTTCTTCGCCATTTAAAGTACCATGCACATACAAAATATCTCTCGTCATATCTTGTTGTCCGTCTAAATTATAAACCAATAGAGGAATAGGTTTCGAAGCAATAATTTCAAAGTAGCGCTTATCATAGATAAGAGCGGTGTCTATACCTCGTTCGTCAGGAGAGTCATAATGTAAATACCCATAATCTTCATTTCTTAAAGCCTCAACTTTCAATAAATCACTTAAAACTGTTTTGTTCTCTACCTCAGAGACCCCAATGAGAACCGGTAGTTTATCCGCAGTTTTTACACCAATTTTAGCGATAGTACTGCCCAATTTGTTAAGTTTTGAAGTGTACCGTTCTGGGGTCCATTTTAAAAGGCCATTTGGCGTATAGTCTTTGTCTAATTTATCAGCATGATTAAACGTATCAAAAAGATTTTCCAGATTATAGAAGGCAATAGTAAAAAGTGAATTGCGTCGGCTTTTTTTAAATAAAACTGATTTGAGTTTTCTCCAAGGGGTAGGACTAAAAACTTTAGTTTTATTTTCCGTTTTCATGTGAATTTTTTCTTCTTACCCCACTTAAATGTAATAGCGATAACTCTAAAAAGCGTATGAACAGCTATTCTTTAAACTTAAAAACTAAGGGTAGAGCTTATTTTTGAATACATCGGACCCTTTAAAAAGTTGTTTTTCAAAAATACAAAATAGCTATCTTTCTATTCCGTAAATTTGTATTTTAAATTACTATATGTTAGAGCAAAAAGAAATAGATTACGAGAGAACGGTTCTTATTGGTGTCATCAATAGGGATCAGAATGAAGAAAAAGTAAAAGAGTACCTTGACGAGTTAGAGTTTCTTACCTATACCGCCGGTGGCGAAGTATACAAAAGATTTGTGCAAAAAGTAGATGTGCCAAATCCGAAAACCTTGATTGGTAGTGGAAAAATGAAAGATGTGGAGGCTTATGTAGAAGAGCACGAAATAGGCTGTGTAATTTTTGACGACGAACTAAGTCCTGCCCAACAACGAAATATAGAAAAACAGTTAAAGTGTAAAATTCTTGATCGTACCCACTTAATTCTAGATATATTTTCACAGAGGGCACAAACAAGTTACGCAAGAACTCAAGTTGAGTTAGCACAATATGAGTACTTATTGCCCAGACTTACTGGCTTGTGGACGCATTTGGAGCGCCAAAAGGGTGGTATTGGAATGCGCGGACCTGGGGAAACTGAAATTGAGACGGATAGGCGTATTGTACGAGATAGGATAACACTATTGAAAAAGAAATTGCTTAAAATAGATAAGCAAATGGAAACGCAGCGCGGTAACCGAGGTGCTTTAGTAAGGGTGGCTTTAGTCGGGTATACCAACGTAGGGAAATCTACATTAATGAATGTGGTAAGTAAAAGTGAAGTTTTTGCCGAAAATAAACTATTTGCTACTTTAGATACTACGGTTCGTAAAGTAGTCATTGGCAATTTACCCTTCCTATTAAGTGATACGGTAGGTTTTATTAGAAAACTTCCTACGCAATTAGTAGAAAGCTTTAAAAGTACCTTAGATGAAGTTCGTGAAGCGGACTTGTTATTGCACATTGTTGATATTTCACACCCACAATTTGAGGAACATATCGCTTCGGTGAATAAAACCTTAGGAGAAATTAATAGCTCGGAGAAAAAAGTTATCATGGTTTTTAATAAGATAGACCAATATGAACATGAAACTATCGAGGAGGATGATTTAATTACGGAGCGAACAGAAAAACATTTTACCCTAGATGAGTGGCGTAAAACATGGATGCGTAAAGTAGGTGACCGTGCTTTATTTATCTCTGCCTTAAATAAAGAAAACTTAGATGAATTTAGAAAAAGAGTCTATGATGAGGTACGCGATATTCATATCACTCGTTTTCCGTATAATAATTTCTTATATCCAGAACATTTAGACGAGTATTAATCTTACATTTTTAGTGCTATGGCGGTTCTCCAAGAGCATTTTGTCGGCATTTTTGTACCGTTTAAATTTTCACTACAAAAATGATGGGCTTCACAACAAAAAATGTTCAAAATGAGAATACACATCCTATCTTTGACTTGTATTTAAGTAGCGAAGTTTTTCCCCAAATTAATGACGCTACGAAAATCAAAAAGCCAATACATCGATTCCCCAAAATTGATGCACGGCGCCAACATCGAAAAAAGTTCCCAAAGTAACCATTAACCTACGCTAAAAACAAAAAAAACGCACTCTACAGTAGAGGGCGTTTTTTTGTTATTTTCAGTTTTATCTAGAACGCATAGTTCAAACCTAACATCCAATAGGTCTGTAGTTTATTATCTATATTTGAAAAAGTGGGAACCGTTTGAACAGGAATAGCAGTGGCATCATACTGACCCAAAGCAAAATTTAAAGCTTCTTGTTTATTGCTTCTTAAACCAAAATCAAAACCTACTCCAATCACTTTCCATAAGGTATAGCCAAAAGAATTTGTCCAAGTTATGTTTGATAAATCTTCATTCTCATAACTTTGGAACATCGATACATTCGATTTAAAGTTAATAGCGCCTATTTTTTTGGTGTAATCTGCAACGATTTTAGCTCCTAAAGAGGACTCAAAAACAGCATTATTATCTGCAAATACAAAGTTGTAATTTAGAGGGTGAATCACAACCACTAAATCTTCAAGAGGTGTCCAAGTAGCACCAATACCTACATCTAAATAACCAGGATTATTAAAGTTGTTTAAAAGGGTAGTTCTGTACTCTCCTAAACCAGAGACTGCAAATTTTTCAGTTAATTTACGGCCGTATAACGAGGTTAATTGAAAAACATCCGTGGTTCCCTCAAACGTATCGCTATCGTTAGGGTTATCTTTATTGTCTAGTTTAACCCAAGCTAGGTTTAGGTTGGCAGAATTTCTCCAAAAAAACTTTTCTTCTTTAAGGTTGGCATAGGCATTAACGGTAAACCCTATGTTTCCTGCGTCATTATTGGGGGCTCCTTGAGCGTACCAGTTGCTAAAACTAGAAATGCTTCCTCCGATAGTACCAAAGGCTCCTTTTTTCCAACCTGGCATGGCATCAATTTTAGACTGAATAGCATTAACTCGGGCTTGGATAGCTGCTATAGAGTCTTTCTTTGGGGCTTGTTCAGCTTTTAATTCTTCAACAGTTTGACTATATCCTGTCACTAGAGCAAAACTTGCAAAAAAGCTTAAGAGTATTTTTTTCATAATGTAATAGGTTTCGAGTATTCGATTTTTTGTGCAAGCAAAGGTAAGAATTAGCTGTAAAATAGTTTGTGAAACCTTATTTTCTTTTAAAGAGGGGCACAGAAGAGCAGGCCTCCCCATACATGACGCTTTTTGCCACGCTTTGTATTTTTAAGGTTGCCCAGAGATATGCGTTGGCAGGAACAGGTTTATGACTGCATCCCTTTATAATCACCGGTTTGTCTTGTAAATCTGAAACGTCGAGATTTTCTAGGATGGTTTGATACAGGGATGCTTCTAAAATTTCAAGATCACCAATGATTACTTTTTTGGCATAGGGCTGTAATTTAGTGCTGATCAACATATACGCCCAACCGGGGATAATGGCATCTGTACTGCAATGTAAGGCCACATAGCTGTCTTTGTATGGTTCCCAATGGTGCATCTCTAGGCCTAGTCTAAATTCTTTTTCACGAAGAATAAAGCCTTCATACAGCCAATCTTTAATATCTATAAGCTCGCGCTTGCCTTTTGGGTAGTAATCTTCTAAGTCAAAAACTACCAGCTTGCTTTGGGCAACTTTATTTACTATTTCTTCCATGATTAAAATTCGGTATTCGTTGATGGCTGCTGTTTATTTATACGAAACGATTTCAAATTTTGTATTCTTTAAACATAATTTTTTTTACAAACCACTACCTCCTTATTAGGGTATTACAGCATCCCCAATTCTAGCTTCGCTTCTTCGCTCATTAAGTCTTGGGTCCAAGGAGGATCAAACGTAATTTCTACTTCAGCGTCTTTAACAGCATTTAACGATTTTACTTTTTCTTCTACTTCTGCCGGTAGGGATTCTGCCACTGGACAGTTAGGAGAGGTTAAGGTCATTAAAATTTTGACTTCATTGTCTTCATTCACGAATACATCGTAAATAAGGCCTAACTCATATATATCCACAGGAATTTCTGGATCATAAATGGTTTTTAAAACATTTACAATTTTTTCTCCTAATTCTGCTGTATCTATTGTCGTTTCTTCGCTCATTTTTTCTAGTTTCAATTTTTTCGTTTCTGGTTTAAAGTTGCATACTTTGTAAGTACTGTATTTGTATGGTCATCAAATCGTCAAATCCAATATTAATTTATATAATAATTATCACATTAACAACCTATTTACAACTCCCCCTTAGGGAGCTGGGTCTTTGCTAAATTTGCGTTTGATACGCTACTGCATACAATTTTATCTGCTTAATCATACTTACCAATCCGTTCGCTCTTGTAGGAGATAAATGTTCTTTTAGTCCAATCTCGTCGATAAATTGCGTATCAGCATCTATAATGTCTTGAGGTTTTTGATTGCTAAAGGCACGCACTAAAATAGCGATAATCCCTTTGGTAATTATAGCATCACTATCGGCTGTAAAGACCAATTTATCATCCTCTAATTCTGCGTGAACCCAAACCTTACTTTGACATCCTTTAATGACATTGTCGTCAATCTTATACTTTTCGTCAATTAAAGGGAGTGCTTTTCCAAGTTCAATCATGTACTCGTAGCGCTGCATCCAATCTTCAAACATCGAAAATTCCTCTATAATATCAGTTTGTATTTCTTTAATCGTCATATTCTCTTTGTTTATATTCTGTGAAGAGATTTTCTTTACACAAAAATACGATAAGATTTACTATTGAGCCTTTTCTGATAATGCTAATATTTTCTCAATTAGTTCTTTCAATTTTGCTGGCGGATTTCCATGATCAAAATTATTAGATTTATATTGTTTATCTTGAAATTCAATTTTTAATTCTGCAATTGCTGCTTTATCAATAAATCTATCTTCTGATGTTGATTTAATATTTTTAATATTCTTTAGGTTGATTTTTTCTACTATCGAACAAATTTGTGCCCAGTCGTTTTTATTTAAATCTATTGTTTTACTATTTTTTTTATTTCTGTCTTTTTCAATAGTTAATGTGGATTTATTTAATACTATATTGACATAAATACCTCTAGATTCCGCCTTGTATAATATGCCTGATGGACAGCTATTGTTTTCGTTTTTATTAGCTCCACATGCTACTATAAAGAACACAACACTAAGTAAAATAAGATTTTTCATATAACAAGATTAGAAACTAAAGCTACAAAAAAAAGGGTGTCGAAATAGACACCCTTTTTCAAAATTTATATTTAAAATTTAGTTTACAAAACCTACTCTAGGCCCTCCCGAAACAAACAAGGTTCTCATTCTATCATTTTGACCATTTGTAAACATATACATACAATCATCTTGTACATAATCCATATAGTTCATAGTCATATCTGTACTTCTACAATTAACGGTAGGATATGATGGGCAATTATAATTTGGTGCATCTGAAGTTGGAGTGTCAGCTACAAAATCATCCCTATTACATCTTCCATCTCCCCAAATATGTCGAAGGTTTAACCAATGTCCTACTTCATGAGTTGCAGTTCTCCCATGACCGTAAATACCTCCTGCAGTAGTTTCACCAAAAAAGTCGGTTCCAATAACAACTCCATCAGTTGCAGCTGAACCACCAGGAAATTGAGCGTATCCTAAAATTCCACCACCTATTTCACACACCCAGATGTTTAAGTTAGTAGCAGTATCTGTAGCATCGATTCCTCCTTGGGATGCAAATTTCATCGCATCATTAGTACCCCAAGAGCTTACTGAAGAAGTCTTTCTAATTACATTTCCTTTAGTAAATGTAATATTAATATCCGCAACGGCACTTGAAAACTCAAATGGAATACTACTTGTTCTAGAGTTATTATTATTAAAATCCTCGTTTAAAATAGCAATTTGAGAATTTATTTGAGCATCTGTTACCTTCCCAGGGCTTGACTCAATAATATTAATCACTACCGGTATCGTAATAGCTCCTGTAAAAATTGTTGGAGTGGTTCCACCTCCGCCACCAGAACCTCCACCTGGTTTTCCTTTGGCATTTGCTTTTAAGGCAATTGCTTTTCTAGTATTGTACTCAATATCGTACATTTTTTTTGACAAGCCAGGATTAGCTTCTAATCTATAGGCCAGGTTATTCATAGAGTGACACTTGTCAGCACCATTATCCGATTTTCCTGTTAAACTACCTTCATTTTCTACAAGTAATGTAAAATCACTCATATCGATTTGTACTTCTTGAAGATCGTTGATATTTGGATCCATTTGATCATTTTGGCATGCATATACCATGGCGAGCGTTGCAAGCCCCAAAACTACTTTTTTCATAAAATTGTGAAGTTATTTAAATTAGTTAGGGTTCAATGTATAAAATTTTAACTAATTCTTAACTAAAATGTAATTTTTTTATAAAAAAATCATATCAGTTCTTTTGCACTTCATCGATGCAAAGCCAGGTTTAAAGGAAAAGTAGTAATAAAAAAAATAAAATTTTTCTAAAATAATTTATTCTAGCATTGCTTTTGCTCTTTTGACACCAGCGACTAAGACATCAATTTCTTCTTTTAGGTTGTAGAAACTAAAACTCGCTCTAACGGTACCCGGTATTTTAAAGAAATCCATAATAGGCTGAGCGCAATGATGTCCTGTGCGAACGGCAACCCCTAATTTATCTAGTATAGAGCCAATATCATAGGGGTGAATTTGCCCGACATTAAAAGAGACTACTGCTGTTTTGTTTTTGGCCGTACCGTAAATTTTTAATCCTTCTATTTCCAATAATTTTTCGGTAGCATAGGCTAATAGTTCATGCTCATAGGTGGCGATAGCATCAAAACCAATGCTATTCATATAATCTAAACCTGCTCCCATAGCAATTCCGCCACAAATATTAGGAGTTCCAGCCTCAAATTTATGAGGTAAACCAGCATAGGTAGTTTTTTCAAAAGTAACCTCAGCAATCATTTCACCACCACCTTGATACGGCGGCAATTTATTGAGCCAAGCTTCTTTGCCATATAAGATGCCCACTCCAGTGGGTCCACATATTTTATGGGCAGATACGGTATAAAAGTCAACGTCTAAAGCTTGTACATCTGCTATTAGGTGGGGAGCAGCTTGCGCGCCATCTATTAAAACAGCCGCGCCAACGGCATGTGCGGCTTCAATAATTTCTTGTATGGGGTTTACCGTTCCCAAAGCATTGGATACGTGATTACAGAATACTAATTTTGTTTTAGTAGAGAGTAAAGTGTGATATGTATCCATGAGCAATTCTCCGTCTAAACTCATCGGAATAACCTTCAGCGTTGCACCTGTTCGTTCACATAACATTTGCCAAGGCACAATATTTGAATGGTGTTCCATGGCAGAAACTAAAACTTCATCTCCTTTTTTTAAGAATGATGTGAAACCGTTGGCAACAATATTTATGGCATGTGTGGTACCAGAAGTAAAAATAATCTCGTGTGCCGCTGCTGCATTGAAGTGCGTTTGAATTTTTATTCGAGCTTCTTCGTATTTGTCGGTGGCTTCTTGTGAAAGTGCATGAACGCCTCGATGAATATTAGCATTGTAATTACTATAATAATCAACAATAACATCAATTACGTGTTTTGGTGTTTGCGAGGTGGCTGCATTATCAAAATACACCAAATTTTGACCATTAACTTTCCTTTTTAGAATTGGAAAATCTTCACGTATTTTTAAGATATCTAAAACAGTTTGTATCATAGCACTAGTTTAAAACAAAGATAATGACTAAGGTTTACATAGTCGATAAAGAAATTAGGTTTAACGTTAATTAAACGTATAGCCTACAGAGAATTGAAAAGATAAATTTCTATTTTCAGCTCCTATTGAAAATGGGTCATCGCGAAGGTTATTGGCAATACCTAGGTAAACTCTTGGTTGTAAAAATAAATGATCAGTTAATTTGTAAGATACACCCGCAGCCAAGCCATAATCTAATTTAAAATCTCCGGATGATTTAAGCTGGTCCGTGATATCTTCTTCTTCTTTTACTTTTACTACTTGATTAAAGAGAAAGCCAAATTGAGGTCCTGCTTCTAAAGTGAGTTTTCTGTTGAACCTGAAGCCTACAATTAAAGGGACGGATAAGTAGTTATTTTGAATATTAGTTCTGATATCAGTAGCTGATGGAGGTCCATCAGGATTTGTATTCTCTAAATCAGTATCGAAAATAACACCTTGACTGCTGTAAAAAACTTCTGGTTGAAAGTAAAAATTATCAGCTACTTCAATAAGCAAAAAACCTCCCAATTGAAAGCCTATTCTTGGTTGATAACCCTCGGTAAAATCTCCGTAAATAGTAGAAGCATTAGCCCCTGCTTTTAGGCCAAATTTAAACTCTTGCCCCTGAACCATATGAACAACAACGAATAGGAGAATGACTAAAGTGCTTTGTTTTTTCATGCAGAACAGTAGAAATGTACCCGCTCAATTAGGCAACAAGCGGGTACTTTAGTTTTTAGACCATCTTATAAATCAAATCCTAAATTAACCGCTAACTTATGCGCTATTAACTTGTTAATTCTAGTTTTTAATTCTGGAATTCGAACACTCGCTAACACATTATTAGCAAAAGCATACATTAATAAAGCCTTGGCTTCTTTCTTAGGAATACCTCGGGATTGTAAGTAAAATAACGCTTCTTCATCTAATTGACCAATGGTACAGCCATGTGAACATTTTACGTCATCCGCAAAAATTTCTAATTGTGGCTTGGTATTGATGGAAGCTTTATCACTCACTAAAATATTGTTGTTTTGCTGAAAAGCATTTGTTTTTTGAGCTAATTTTTCAACGATAATCTTTCCATTAAATACTCCTGTAGAACTCTCATCATAAATACCTTTGTAATCTTGATGACTCTCGCAATTAGGCTCAATATGATGCACTAAAGTATGGTGATCTACATGTTGTTTTTCGCCTAAAATTGTCACTCCTTTCATTGTAGAATCTATATATTCTCCGTTTTGATAGAAGTTTAAATTATTACGTGTTAATTTACCTCCAAAACTAAAGGTATGCACCTTTACAACGCTTTTGCTTTTTTGATTGATGTAGGTGTTGTCAATTAAAGAAGCTTCAGCAGCATCGTTTTGAATTTTATAATAATCAACAATTGCATTTTTTGCTGCAAAAATTTCAGTTACAGAATTTGTCAATACCTCGTTCGATGTTAAGCTTTGGTGACGTTCCATTATCTGAACCTCAGCATTTTCTTCCACCACAATTAAGTTACGGGGTTGCAACATGAGCGAAGCTTCATTACCCGTTGCAAAATTTAGAATTTCGATAGGTTTCTTTGGCATTTTGTTTTTAGGAATATAAATATATGCTCCTTCTCTACTAAAGGCCGTATTTAGGGTCGTTAAAGACTCATCTTTTGAAGCTATTTTATTAAAATAAACATCGATAATTTGCTTGTACATCGGTTTATTTAAGGCCGAACTCATAAGACAAATATCAACGCCATCGTGCGTGGTTTCCGATAAATTTGAACTATAAACTCCATCGATAAAAACGATTTTATAAGTGTCTATTTCGTGAATAAAATATTTTTTAACGTCTTTATATTCAACCGTATTTACTTGTTTTGGAAAAATACTAAAATCTGTTTTTTGCAAAGCATTCAACGAGGTATATTTCCATGCTTCTTCTTTTTTTGAAGGAAAGCCTTTTATTTCGAAATTTTTCATGGCTTCTACACGCACATCGTGAATAGGGTTATCTATATCCACATTGTTCTCAAATGCCATGAAAGATGAAATTAGTTTGTCTTTTAACATAACTCAAAAGTTTCAGGTTTAAAGTTTTAAGTTTCAGGTTGATCTTCCTTGAACTTTGCTTCTTTAAAATTCTTTTTGTTTAAATAATTTATTAAATTCTATGCCTTTATGCCAAGCCTTTATATCTTCAAATGACTTTATATTTAGGCATAAATATTTTACATTCGACATTTGACTTTTAAACCAACGCTTCATTCTTAATCCAATCGTATCCTTTTTCTTCAAGCTCTAATGCTAATTCCTTACCGCCAGATTTTACGATTTTTCCGTCATGGATAACATGTACAAAATCAGGGATAATATAGTCTAAAAGCCTTTGATAATGCGTAATTACGATTACGGCGTTGTCTTTGCTTTTTAATTTATTGACACCGTTAGCTACAATTCTAAGCGCATCAATATCTAAGCCTGAATCTGTTTCATCAAGAATGGCTAGTTTTGGCTCTAACATGGCCATTTGAAAAATTTCATTACGTTTTTTCTCACCACCAGAAAAGCCTTCATTCAATGAACGTGATAAAAATTTACGGTCGATCTCTAGCATTTCTGCTTTCTCACGGATCAATTTCAGCATTTCGTTCGCTTTCATATCCTCTAAACCACGTGCTTTACGACTTTCGTTAATAGCAGTTTTCATGAAGTTAGTCACTGAAACTCCAGGAATTTCAACTGGATATTGAAATGAAAGAAAAACTCCTTTGTGAGCGCGCTCTTCTGGAGCACTGTCTTCTAAGTTTTCACCTTCTAAAATAACCTCTCCCTGTGTTACTTCAAATTCTTCTTTACCAGCAATTACTGAAGCTAAGGTACTTTTACCAGAACCGTTTGGTCCCATGATGGCATGTACTTCACCTGCTTTTACTTCTAGGTTTATTCCTTTTAATATTTCTTTCCCGTCTACACTGGCGTGTAAGTTGTTGATTTTAAGCATATCTCTTAATTTAAATATTTTGGGGCTTTTGGCATAAGCTCAAAATTCCCTTTATCGTGTTGAATATAAACTCTGGCATTCTTTTCTTTGACGAAGGCTTCAAAAGCCTTAATACTTTTTTCACTTTCTGCGATGTCATGATTGAACTGTGGTACAATTGCATTTTCTCTATTTTTGTCAAAATGATAGATGTCTCCTGACAACATAATTGGTCCCTCGTTAGGTAAATTTAAGTATAAGGTCTGATGTCCAGCAGTGTGACCAGGGTAGTATTTTATAACAACCGTGCCGTCACCAAAAACATCGTGATCTCCTTCTAGAATTTTTTTATCTTTCAACTTAGAGAAAGATTCTGGAGCATAAAAACTATTCCCTTCGATGGTATCACTATTGATAAAGTTGTCTTCGGTTTTCTGCAGCAACCATTGGGCATTTGAAAAATGATTTGCCCCTCCTGTATGATCAAAATGAATATGGGAAAAAGCAATCATTTCTATATCTGAAGAATCAAGACCTATAGCTTTTAATTGCTGTAAAGTACTGTCCTTTCTTGAAATCGTAAAACCACCATCTGGAGTGGTATATGGTTCGTTGCCCACCAACATCTCTGGTAAGCCCGTATCCCATAAAAGTGTTCCTTTTGGATGTTCTATAACAAAAAAAGCATCACTCAATTCTTTACTTTCTCCTTTATAGGTATCACCCTGTGCAAATAAATTTAAGTTATTGGCCATAACGGTTCCCCCATCAAAGGCATATAATTTAATCTCTGTTTTTATTTCATTTTTTGAAGTGGAATCTTCTGCACTCTCCTTTTTTGTTTCCTTACAAGAGAAGGAGAAGAGAAGTATTAACACTATTAGTATTCTATTCATTATGAACTATGTAATTATTGAATTAATGTATTTTATTTACCCTACAGAACCTTCTAAACTTATCTCCAATAATTTCTGAGCTTCAACGGCAAATTCCATGGGTAATTTGTTTAATACCTCTTTACTAAAACCATTTACAATTAAGGCAATGGCTTTTTCAGTGGGGATACCTCGTTGATTGCAATAAAACAATTGGTCTTCTCCAATTTTGCTGGTTGTAGCTTCGTGCTCTATTTGAGCCGTTTTATTTTTAACTTCGATATACGGAAAGGTATGTGCACCACATTCATTACCCATTAGGAGTGAATCGCACTGCGAAAAATTTCGTGCATTGTCAGCCCTGCTTGAAATTTGAACAAGGCCTCTATAACTATTTTGTGATTTTCCTGCTGAAATTCCTTTTGATATAATGGTACTTCTCGTATTTTTTCCAAGGTGTATCATTTTAGTCCCAGTATCTGCCTGCTGATAGTTATTAGTGACTGCGATCGAATAAAACTCTCCGATGGAATTATCTCCTTTTAAGATGCAAGAAGGGTATTTCCATGTTACCGCAGAACCTGTTTCTACTTGTGTCCAAGAGATTTTAGCGTTTTTCTCACAGATTCCTCTTTTAGTCACAAAATTATAAACACCACCTTTACCATCTTTGCCCCCTGGAAACCAGTTTTGCACCGTAGAGTATTTTATTTCAGCGTCATCCAAAGCAATTAACTCTACAACGGCTGCATGTAATTGGTTTTCATCACGCGATGGAGCGGTGCAACCTTCTAAATAACTCACGTAGCTACCCTCATCAGCAATTAATAAGGTGCGCTCAAACTGTCCTGTTCCGGCCTGGTTGATCCTAAAATAGGTGGATAATTCCATAGGGCAACGAACTCCTTTTGGAATATAGCAGAAACTGCCATCAGAAAATACAGCTGAATTTAAAGCAGCATAATAATTATCTTTTTGAGGAACAACAGAACCAATATATTTTTTTACCAATTCGGGATGCTCTTTTATAGCTTCTGAAATAGAACAAAATATGATCCCTTTTTCGGACAGGGTCTTCTTGAATGTTGTTGCCACAGAAACCGAATCCATCACAATATCAACAGCAACGTTTTGCAGTTTTTTTTGCTCGTCAACCGAAATACCCAATTTCTTGTACATTTCTAATAACTGCGGATCAACATCATCTAAGGTTTTATTAGGATCAGCTTTTTTGGGTGCTGAATAATAAGAAATCGCTTGAAAATCTGGTTTTTGGTAGTGTACGTTAGCCCATTCAGGCTCAGTCATTTCTTTCCAAATTTTAAAGGATTCTAGTCTCCAAAGTGTCATCCACTCAGGTTCTTCTTTCTTTTTTGAAATTGCAATCACAATCTCTTCATTTAAACCTATTGGAAATGTTTCTGACTCTATATCAGTATAAAAACCATATTCATACTCTTTGGTCTCTAACTCTTTCTTTAATTCTTCTTCTGTATATGCCATATCTAATGTATCAATTAGTACATTTAATTATAATGAAAAACTCTCTCCGCAACCACAAGTTCTTTGAGCGTTTGGATTGTTAAAAACAAAACCTTTACCGTTCAGCCCACCCGAATACTCTAAAACAGTTCCTACTAGGTATAAAAAACTTTTTTTATCCACTAAGATGCGAACCTCGTTATCTTCAAAAATTTTATCTGTTTCTGTTATTTTATTATCAAATTTCAATTCATAAGATAATCCACTGCACCCGCCGCTCTTCACGCCAACACGCACATAGTCTTTGGATGAGTCAAAACCATCATCTTCCATCATGGCGATGACTCTTTTTTTTGCCGTTTCTGATACTTGAATCATACTTAATTTGGATTTAATCTAAATAATTCACAAATATAAGGTTTATGTCTCACCTTTCCATATTTCCTAACATTTTTATAACTAATAAGGCGATAAAGGTTTTCTATTTATCTGATCAAAAGCCTAAAGATTTCTGTGCTCCCTATATTGCGATTTAAAGTTTTTGTCAAAGTTAAAATTCAGGAAGTATTTTTAACATACGCTCTAAACGCTTTTTCTGTAGGGTCCTAAAAGTTTTTACATAAATTACTGAAAAACTTAAAAAGCCAGCTTCACTATTTAAATTCTTTCGATGTATTTTTGCAGTATGATAGAAGATAAAGAACAAAAAAGAACTAGCTTAAACACCTTAGGAGAATTTGGTTTAATAGAGCATTTAACTAAAAATTTCACCATTCAACATACCTCTACCCTAAAGGGTATTGGTGATGATGCTGCCGTCTTAGAGTTTAAAGACAAAAAGATGGTAGTTTCTACTGATTTATTAGTCGAAGGTGTTCATTTTGATTTGAGCTATATGCCCTTAAGGCATTTAGGCTACAAAGCTGTCATGGTCAATTTGTCGGATATCTATGCTATGAATGCTATTGCTACTCAAATAACAGTGTCAGTGGCGGTATCTAACCGATTTCCTTTAGAAGCTTTAGAAGAATTATACGATGGCATTTCGCTAGCCTGCACGAAATATAATATTGATTTAGTCGGTGGCGATACAACATCTTCTAAAACCGGTTTATTCATAAGTGTTACGGCTATAGGTGAAGTAGCTAAAGAAGATATTACCTACAGAAGTGGTGCCGAAGTTCAAGATTTATTAGTGGTTTCAGGAGATTTAGGGGGTGCTTTTATGGGCTTACAAGTTTTAGAACGGGAGAAAGAAGTTTTTAAAGTAAACCCTAACAATCAGCCCGATTTAGAACCCTATACCTATATTGTGGAGCGCCAATTAAAACCGGAGGCTCGCAAAGACATTGTAGAAATTTTACAACTTTTAGGTGTAAAACCTACAGCGATGATTGACATTAGCGACGGACTTTCTTCTGAAATTTTACATCTATGTAAAAGTAGCCAGGTGGGTTGCGAAGTGTATGAAGATAAAATACCGCTAGACCCGACTGTAATTTCTTCGTCAGAAGAGTTTCAATTGAACAGCACTATAGCGGCTTTAAGTGGTGGCGAGGACTACGAATTACTTTTTACCATTAATCAGAAAGATTTTGATAAAATAAAAGGAAATCCAAATTTAACGGTGATTGGCTACATGACAGATGCATCACAAGGGGCTAATTTAGTGGCTAGAGGGGGTTCAAAAGTGCCTTTAACAGCCCAAGGTTGGAACTCGTTTGCGAATGAGGATTAAGCTAAGCTTAAGGTAAACAGTAGCCTAGTTAATATTTAGGCCATAAATTTGGGAGACCGGAAGAACCGATGCCTAGGGTATTGAAAATTAATTCGTTTTCAGGTAGTACTCCGCAACTAGTAAAAGCAGGACGAACTAAAAATTCCCGAAAACAAATAGAAATCCTAACTTTTTTATCCAAGGGCAGCGGATTAAAAAGGAGATAGGGCCTAAATATTCTCAGGAATAAATATAGAATTTCTAAATCATTTAGGATTGAAATTCACTTGCCAAGCATAATTACGCCACTTGTTGTGACGAACGATGTCTTTTTTGATATAAATTTTGAAGGGTATTGTTGATGTCTTGAAGCTCCGGTGTTAGTCTTGATAAATTACCATTGGCATCGGTGGTTACTTCTTTTTGACAATGAATACATTTGTATTCTTTTATATGAGAGGTTATTTTCTTAGAAACAGAATAATGGTGTCCGAATATTGAACAGCAGGCAGCATTAAATCTAGAGCCACAGTCAGAAAGTACTTTTTTCATACGTTAAATTTTAGTGATGCAAGTAAGTTTTGGGAACTTAGGTAATGCACTTTGGTTGGTTGAATATTTGGTTTAACTTTTTGCTAATAAAACAGGATTTTTATTTTAGAACGCCACATTGCATCTTTTTATTGAATTCTACTCTATTTTTTCGTTGAATGGACGATACTAACCTTGTATTTTCGATAAAATACCAAAATCATCGACAAAAAACATATTTGCACAAGACTAAAATCGACTATCTTTCGCGTTTATTTTTAAAGTATGAAGAATCACAAAGAAATACTTGTTACCGCATTTGCCTTATTTTCTTTATTTTTTGGTGCAGGCAATTTAATATTTCCCCCATTACTGGGCTTTCAATCCGGAAACATGTGGTGGCTGGTGGCTTTAGGTTTTAGTTTATCTGCGGTCTTAATTCCAATATTTGGGATACTAGCACATGCCAAATTACAAGGCACTATTTTCGATTTTGGAAAGAAAGTATCTCCCACTTTTAGTCTTATCTATTCGGTTATTATTTATGTTATTTGTGTTGCGCTACCTTCGCCAAGAACTGCTTCGGTAACCCATGAAATTGCAGTGTTACCTTTTTTTGATACACCTTATATTTTGACAAGCATCATCTATTTTATTTTGGTGTTTATTTTTGTGATGAATCGCAGTAAAATTTTAGACCTATTGGGTAAGTTTTTAACACCTACGATCATCCTTATCCTCATTGCGATTATTGCCATCACCTTATTTACTATTGATTTTAATTTTGGTACAACAGTATTTGAGAGTCCGTTTACGCACGGAATTCAAGAAGGCTACCAAACTTTTGATGCCATTGCCGCTATTGTGGTTGGGGGTGTGATTATAGTATCTATAAATTTAAAAAATACACATGCTACCTACGAAGATAAAAAAGCACTCATACGAAAAGCAGGATGGTTAGCGGGCTTGAGCTTATTTTTAATTTATTTGGGACTCATCCTTACGGGAGCACTTTTTTATGATCATTTTGATGCTACTATTTCAAGAACGGCTCTTTTAAGCGGTATTAGCTTAAAAACACTCGGGAATACCGCTAATTTATTAGTCAGTATTTTGGTTAGTTTGGCCTGTTTTACCACCGCTGTTGGGGTGGTAGCAGGAACTTCAGATTTCGCAAAATACCTTTTTAAAGGTTCTGAGAAAGCCTATGTAGTCACAGCAATTATGGGATGCCTTTTGGGGATTCTTATGGGTCAATTTAATGTCGATATGATTATAAATATTGCGATTCCTGCTTTGATGTTTATTTACCCTATTACAATTATTCTAATTCTTTTAAATGTAGTTCCCGATAAATTAGCTACAGTTTTGGTGTTTAGAGCCGTGGTAATTACCACTATTATATTTAGCATTCCCGATTTTTTAAATAGTATTGGTAGTCCTCTTGCTACCGAAGGGGGAATACTCGAATGGATTCCTTTTCAAAAATATAGTATAGGTTGGGTATTGCCTGCTCTATTGAGTTTTTTGGTGGTCAATGTAATACGTAATGCCAAGAAAAAAGAAGCATAACCCTCATTAATTTTCATTTATTCTTTCAGCCATCTTAGGCCCAGCCCTCAAAAAATAGGCTAAATTGGAGCAGATTTTATGTGGTGCGCTACTAAAAACATACCCTTAGTTTTAAGGTCAACATACCTTTTAGCCTTAGCCTTTAAAAGCAAACCACTCCTATATTCTTACATCGTAAAACATCCATTTATACGGGATAAAAGTCACTCAATACTTTTAAAAAAGAATAAAAAACAAACCCTAGTCATAAATACCTCGTAGGTAAGGCATAAACAATTAAAATACTTCAAATGAAAACAATTAAAATTTTAAAATCACTTACGCTTGCTATTGCTTTGATAGGCATGAGCGCCTCTTTTGCACAAGACAGTATGATGAAAAAAGATAAAAGTAAAATGAGCATGGACACTAAAATGGTAGGTGGTGCTGAAATGTATCCTTCGAAAGATATTATTGCGAACGCAGTGAATTCTAAAGATCACACCACATTGGTGGCAGCTGTAAAAGCAGCTGATTTAGTAGCAACACTTCAGGGTGACGGACCATTTACTGTTTTTGCTCCGACAAACGCAGCATTTGAAAAATTACCAGCGGGTACCGTAGCAAACTTATTACTGATGGAAAATAAGAAAACCCTTCAAGCAGTTCTTACTTACCATGTAATTTCAGGAAAATATAGCGCAGCTGATATTGCAAAAGCAATTAAAAAAGGAAAAGGAAAGGCAGAATTTACTACCGTAAATGGCGCAAAATTAACGGCTATGCTAGATGGTAAGGTGGTTAAATTAATAGATAGCAGTGGAGCGCTTACTTCCGTTACCATTGCCGACGTTCATCAATCTAATGGCGTTATTCATGTGATTGATGCGGTAATTCTTCCAGCCATGTAAGTTATGGACTAAATTTAAAAATAAAGTCGTTTAAAAAAAAGTTTTCTAATTTTCAAACAACCATTTCATGAGTTTGAATTGAACTTCTAGTTTAAACGACTTTTTATGTTTTTGTAAAAAAATTTAAAAGCTTCTAGGTACGCATACACCTAGTATTTTTTGTCTTTATTTATCCATGGATACTTTCGGATTTTCCGTAATTTTTGATGATTTCACCTTCAGCAACTAATAAATCTTTCCATTGTTTATCAACGTCAATTCCTTTGCCATACTTTCTGGCAAAACCTAAAAAAGTCGTATAATGTCCAGCTTCGCTAATCATTAATTCTCTATAAAACTTAGATAATTCTTCATCTTTTATATTTTCAGAAAGCACTTTAAAACGCTCACAACTCCGTGCCTCAATCATAGCAGAAAATAACAAGCGATCTACAAGCGCCTGCTGTCGGTTGCCCCCTTTTATTCTTACTTTAAATAATTCATTAACATAACTATCTTTTCGTTCACGGCCCAAAGTAAAACCTCGCTTTTTTATAATGTCGTGTACCATTTGAAAGTGTTCTAACTCCTCTTGTGCTAACAATAGCAAATCGGTTACCAAATCAGTTAACTCAGGATTGTGGGCAATAATTGAAATGGCATTTGTAGCCGCTTTTTGCTCGCACCAAGCATGATCTGTTAGTAATTCTTCTAGATTACTTTCCACTAAAGTTGCCCAACGAGGGTCTGTCACTAATTTTAATCCTAGCATAATTATTTTTTAAAGCTTAGAAACATCAATTTTATAGAGTTCAGCTGCATTTTTCCATAAAATAAGTTCTTTTTTATCCTCCGGAATATTTAAGTTTTTCATGAATTTTAAGTACGATTTCATATTAGAAATGGGCCAATCGGTACCATATAGCAAGTACTTAGGGTTACCAGCATAGGTAATCATTTCCTCAATCCCTTTTTTCATATATTTTTCGAACTTGCTAGAAAAATCTCCTAACACCAAGCCTGAAATATCAGCATAAACATTTTTATTCTTGTACACGACTTCCATACAATCTTTAATCCACGGATTTCCTACGTGGCAAATCACAATTTTTAAATCGGGATAATCTACCGCTAAATCATCAATATGGATGGGGTGTGAATATTTAATTCGCCCTGTAGGAGCATAGGTGTCGCCAGAATGAAACATGACGGGAACATCATATTCTATAGCCATTTCATACACCACTTTAAATCGAATATCATTGGGGTAAAAAGGTTCGTAGCCCGGATAAAACTTTAAGGCCTTTACAAGTCCATTTTGTAAATATTCTGCAATTTCTCGTAAATCGTGATGATTGTAATGCAAATAACTTATGCCCGCGACAACGCCTAGATTAGGTCGTCCGGCGATAGCTTCTACCACTTGTTTAGTGCTTGGTCTGTGTTCATTTACTTTGTACGATGTCAAGACCAGAGAATAATCTACTTTATTCTCTAGCATGGTATCTGTTAATTTGTTTAAACACTCGTCAAGTGAAACTACCCTGTCTTCGTGATAGTTGTTGATATGTGTGTGTACATCTATAATCATTCGTAAAAATTAGGTTTTTCTAGTAAATTTACTTGAGGTATTTTGATGAGCTTTCTACCCTATACAATGCGTTTCGACAAGCTCAGCAAGACCATTTTGTTTCGAATAGGCACTGCATTACTTTAAATTTAAACTAGGGCACTAGTTTAACCTCTCATAAGACTTTCAATCTCTTCTATTTCAATTGGAATATTTGCCATCAAATTAAATGGTTTGCCTTTTTCTTGAATTACGACATCGTCTTCCAAACGAATCCCCATTTTTTCATTCGGAATATATATTCCTGGTTCTACGGTAAATACCATATTGGCCTTCATAGGTGTTTTTAGTGCCCCGTAATCGTGGGTATTTAAACCTATATGATGACTGGTTCCGTGCATAAAATATTTTTTGTAGGCGGGCCAATCAGGATCTTCATTTTGAATATCAGCTTTGTCGAGTAAACCAAGTGCTACTAGTTCTGAAGTCATTATTTTGCCTACTTCTTTGTGATATTCAGCCCATATGGTACCAGGCACCAACATATTTGTCGCTTCATTTTTTACGCGTAGAACGGCGCTGTAAACCTCTTTTTGCCGTGTTGTAAACTTTCCATTAACAGGAATGGTACGCGATAAATCGCTTGAATAATTAGCATATTCCGCCGCAACATCCATCAATATTAAATCACCAGATTTACATTCTCTATTATTTTCAACATAATGCAACACATTGGCATTGTTTCCTGAAGCGATTATAGGAGTATAGGCGAAACCTTTTGATTTGTTTCGAATAAATTCATGCAATAATTCGGCTTCTATTTCGTGTTCCCAAACCCCTGGTTGTACAAAAGACAAAAGGCGTCGGAAGCCTTTTTCAGTAATATTGCAGGCTGTTTGCATCAAAGCAAGTTCTTCGGGTTCTTTAAGGCCGCGAATTTCTTGTAAAATAGGATTACTTTTCGCGTATTGATGTGCTGGAAATTGCAATTTACATTTTTGTATAAATCGATCTTCTCGGGTCTGTGTTTCTACGGCCTGCCTGTAATGCTCGTTGGTATTGAAATAAATGGTATTTGCCTCGGTCATGAGATCAAAAAACACCTTGTCAAAATCACCTAGCCAATAAACAGTCTCGATTCCTGAAATTTCTGTGGCTCTAGATTTTGTTAGCTTTTCACCTTCCCAAACGGCAATATGGGCATTGGTTTCACGTACAAATAGAACTTCTCTATGCTTTTTATTTAATGCATCGGGGAACAAAACCAAAATCGTTTCTTCTTGGTCTGCACCTGATAAATAAAAAATATCTCTATGCTGTTCAAAAGGCATAGTACTATCCGCTCCAATCGGATATACATCATTTGAATTAAAAACAGCGATACTTTTAGGCATCATTTGCGCCATAAACTTCTTTCTGTTTTTTATAAATAAGGTATTTGGAATTACATCGTACTTCATAGTAAACTATTTCTATTTTAAAAAAATCTAACTTTTATTACTTGTTTTCTATTCGATTTTCACCAAAAATAAGGATTTAAAAACAGACCAAATAAAATGTGCCTCGTTATAATGCTATTTTTTTAACGAAGATTTACTAACTTTCCGACCACTAACATCAATTTGTTTTAAGCATGTATAAACCATTACTTTCTATTTTATTTTTTTCTGTTTTTGTAGGGTCTTCTCAAATCGCAGCAACTCAGTCAAGTGTTGTTGAAAAAGCTCTGGAAGAGAAAGAAAAACTAGCAAAAACATCTATCGTAAAAAATATTTTGTTTGAAAACATAGGTCCAACTGTCATGAGTGGCCGGGTGGTAGATGTAGATGTAAATCCTAAAAATCCGACCGAATTTTATGTGGGATACGCTTCTGGGGGCCTTTGGTACACGAATAATAACGGAACTACGTTTACGCCTATTTTAGACAATAGTCAAACCCAAAACGTGGGAGATATTGCGGTGGATTGGAAAAATGGTACTATTTGGGTAGGCACAGGGGAAAATAATAGCTCGCGCTCAAGTTATGCGGGTATCGGAATTTTGAAATCTGATGATCAGGGTAAAAACTGGGAACATGTTGGTTTGTCCGATTCACATCACATAGGACGTATTCTGATCAATGAAAACAATCCTGACGAGGTTGTTATTGGTGTTACAGGGCATTTGTATTCTCCAAACGAAGAACGTGGAATTTACAAAACTACAGATGGAGGAAAAACATGGAAAAAAACCTTATTTGTTGATGCTATGAGCGGTATTATTGATGTGCAACATGCACCAAATAATTTTGAAGTTATGTTAGCAGCATCATGGACAAGAGACCGAAAAGCATGGGATTTTGTAGGTAGTGGCACTAATTCTGCCATTTATAAAAGTATCAATGGTGGTGACACTTGGGAGAAGGTATCCACGGAAAAAAGTGGCTTTCCAACTGGTGAAGGTGTAGGTAGAATAGGTATTGCCATGTTTGATGAAAACACGATATATGCCCTTCACGATAGCCAATTTCGCAGAAAGGAAGTGCCAAAAAAAGAACAAAGTTCAGGACTAACCAAAGAGGACTTTAAAACCATGAGTGTTGATGCCTTTATGAAGTTAGAAGATAAAGCACTTAACGATTATCTTAAAAACAACGGCTTTCAAGAAAAATATAGAGCGCCTAATGTTAAACAATTAATTAGCAGTGGTTCTGTAAAACCTATTGATTTGGCGAGTTATTTAGAAGATGCTAATGCGGTGGAGTTTGATACGCCAGTTATTGGAGCTGAGGTTTATTTAAGTACTGACGGTGGTAAATCTTGGAAAAAAACGCACGACGATTATATTGATGGGCTATATTCTAGCTACGGCTATTATTTTGGCGAAATTAGAGTAGATCCACAAGATAAAAGCGGTATTTATATTTTAGGTGTTCCAATTTTGAAATCTAAAGATGCTGGAAAAACATTTACTTCTATTAGCAGAGAAAATGTGCACTCAGATCATCAAGCGCTTTGGGTAAATCCAAAAATGCAAGGTCATTTACTAAATGGTAATGATGGGGGTTTAAATATGAGTTATGATGATGGTGAAAATTGGACAAAATTAAATTCCCCATCAGTGGGCCAATTTTATGCGATCAATGTAGATAACCAAAAGCCGTATAATGTTTATGGAGGATTGCAAGATAATGGTGTTTGGGTTGGTCCAAATAATGCTAGAGAAGACAAATCTTGGCACCAGAGCGGGCAATATCCATGGAAATCGATAATGGGCGGTGATGGTATGCAAGTGCAGGTAGATAGTCGCAATTCAAATATCGTCTACACAGGTTCTCAATTTGGAAATTATTTTAGGTTAAATCTTGAAACCGGAGATCGAAAATACCTTCAGATAAAACATACCTTAGGCGAAACACCGTACCGTTTTAATTGGCAAACTCCTATTTTATTGTCTTCACACCATCAAGATATATTATATTTAGGAGGTAATAAATTGCACCGTTCTTTAAATCAAGGCGACGATTGGGAAACTATTTCGCCCGATTTAACAAATGGAGGAAAAGTAGGAAATGTAGCCTACGGTACTTTAACGACCATATCAGAATCACCTTTTAAGTTTGGACTTATTTACACAGGAAGCGATGATGGTTTGCTGCATGTAACCCAAAACGGTGGAGGAAGCTGGGAAACTATTTCTTCTAACTTACCTAAAGATTTATGGGTAAGTCGCGTAGTGGCCTCTAAGCACAAAAAAGAGCGTGTTTACGCTACTTTAAATGGTTATAGAAATGATAATTTTACGGCTTATGTGTATGTCAGTGAAAACTATGGAAAAACATGGACAGCCATAGGAACTGCGATTCCTGCATCGCCAGTAAATGTTATTTTAGAAGATAGCACTAATGAAAATTTATTGTACGTAGGTACCGATAATGGCTTGTATGTTTCTTTAGATCAAGGCGCTTCTTGGAGCGTTTTTCAAAACGGAATTCCTAATGTCGCGGTTCACGATTTAGTGATTCAACCCGAAGCAAAACACCTATTAGTGGGTACGCACGGTAGAAGTATTTATAGAACGGATATCGCTAAATTACAACAGATGAATGCTGCAGTATTAGCTAAAAAATTTCACGCTTTTCCTATAGACAAAATTAAACATTCTAGTCGATGGGGAAGCGCTAGAGGTTCTTGGGGAAGGGCACAAACACCTGGAGTAGACCTTACGTTCTACACCTCAAAATCGGGCATGTATGATGCCACAATAGTCGCTGAAAACGGAATTTCAGTAAGTACCACGAGCCTTAATGCTGACAAGGGTTTAAATGTACTTTCGTATGATTTGGCTTTTTCAAAATCAGGAAAATCTAATTATTTAAAACAAGTAAAAACAGAATTAGTAGAAGCTAATGATGGAAAAACCTATTTGCCAAAAGGAAAATATGAAATCCAAATAAGTGGAACTGGCGTTAACGAAAAAATACCTTTTGAGATCGAGTAAGTTTAGGGGAAATGATATAGTAAAATAGGCAGGCCGTATTTTTTATTGAGGTCTGCCTCTTGTCCTTACCTTTATGTTGTTTTTGGCCTAGTCTATTGTTTGGAAATCCTAGGAAATATTTTTGCGTTTGAAGGTTTTTTTTTGTCGGTGAACCCTTTGTTGGAGCGTAAAAAAGCAATGACTGCTGACCAGAGTGTAGGTTTCGTTTTTTGGCCGTGCACTACCAGAGCTATACATCAACCAATCAAAATCGAAGTTCAACTATGCTATTAGTCGTACATAAATAGCCTTAATATGCGAAATTATGGTCTTGATTTTTTCGATATACTTCGGCTCGTTTTCGATCTCTTAGCATAAATTCTTCAATAACTACGCTTAGTATTTCCTCATCAGTATCGGTATCTTCGATTCGGTAGCCATTGTTTTTATAGAAAGGCTTAGCCTGTAGTTTTTTAGTGTTTTCATAAACAGCGAAGTACATTTTAAAATTTTTAGTATAGTCCTCATGTTTACGGAATTTATACGCGTAGCCAGTGAACGTTTTGCCGCGATATTGAATCCTTTTCTGGGCGATAAACTGAATGGAGTCTAGGCCAGCGACTAAATTTTCATTTTCAAAAAGCTGTGCTTCTGCTAATGATTTTTGCGTTTTGTAGGCTACTGGGAAGGCCGCCAGTTGCCCTTGGCTCTCAAGTTTTTTAAACAACAGATTTCTACTTTCTAAGGCTTGGGCAAGGGCAATTAAATTCTTGGAATTTTCTTCGTTTCCTCCAGCGGCTAGTAGGGCTGCTTTAGTAGTTTGAAGGTCAGCATCAGTGACCAAATTTAATTTATCAAAAAATAATCGCACCTCTTTTTCCCTGACAAAAGGATACAACAACTGAATATAATCTTCTAAAACTACAGTGTTATTTGCGCTGGATAAGGCATTAAAATAGGAATTGTTATTTCTTTTAGGTGTTTTACCTAAGTGTCTTTTAAGTTGAATTTTAGCATCATTCAGGATCTGATTTTTGTATTTTTTATAGATTTTTGGCTTGATCATTTTTTCTGACTTTAGGCTAGCTAGTAAAGAAAAAATAGGAGATTTATATTCTTCGATGGTGCTATAATCAAGTATTTTAGGGTATAATTTTTTCCCTAAAGGCAAGCTGTCCATATAGGGTTTAAAAATCTGATAGATTTCAAAACTACTGGATACGAGCGGCAAATCTACCGCCATTAAATCTAAAAGCTGCTGGGCGGCTTTTGGTGTTTTTTTCTGGGCTATTGCTTGTAACACCTTTGCTTGTGCCGTAGAATTGTTATAGGATTGTGCGTAAAAATTACGGTAAAATTCAATACTTTCAGCAGTATCTATTTCTGCTAACTCCTGAATAAGGTAAGCTTGAATGGGTTTTTGGGCTTCCTTAAACTCGAACTGCGAAATGTAATACTTTAAGGAATCAATATGCTTGGCATCGAAATGAATAAATGGATATCCATTTAAGGCGATACTATCATTATTTCGTAAGGCTTTAAAGAATTCAGGAGATTTATCGGCCAACAAACTTTTTCCGATGACCGTATCCATAGGAGTGAAATGATCATAAAAGTCAGTAATAAATTTACTTGGCTTGGCTGTGGTGTCTATTACTGCTTTTATTTCATACAATAAACCATCTTTAAGCACATTTTTAATTAATATCCCCCTTGTACTTGCTGTGTCGACTAAAGTTAGCTGTAGCTCGTGATAACCCTTTGAGGAGGTGTTAGAAACTTCATGGATAATTTGAAATGTTTTATCACGATATAATTTTTTACGTAAGGCCCAAATAGAGTCAATACTAGGGAACATTAAAAAGTCGTGTGCTTTGTTTAATTGCACAGCTATGGCCTCACTATTCTTGTTTTGATAGACGGTTTTTTTATTGTACCCATTATATGCCTTAATTTCCTTTTTGTTAAAAGTATTGCTATTTACAACAAACGGCGGTGGCTTTACATTGCTCATGGTTGTAAAATACAGAGCGGTATCTTTTATCTTTTCAAATTTTTCGGGATAAATAGGTTTTGTCCGTTGAAACGAATTAAAATAGCTGTTGGCTTCTGTACTGTCTGCTGTAACCATACCTAGTAGATAATAGGCTTCTCCTTGCAAAGTAGTATACAAATACAATTTTTTATCATCTAAAGTATCAAGTACAGCTGAAGACTTTAAGTGATTGTTTTTAAATGAATTATAATTTTCTTTTAGGTTTAATTTTTTATAAAATCTGCGTTGTATTTGTTTTAGTTCAAAAGTGTCCTCTTCAATAAAATTATAATCATGTAGTGTTACTTTTTTAAGAAACCGATAGGTATTATGAATACTGTCAAAACCCTGAATAAGTCTATTTCCGCTTCTGGAAACATTTGGAAAACTTGTATAAGAAGGCATATCGACCTCAAAATCTTTAAATGCGGAATTCGCTTTTTGCACTTTTCTAGTGCCACTTTTAAATTGAATACTATTAAAAATAGTGTCACCATATTGTTTCACATAATCATCATGCCCTCCCATTTTAAAAATTATGATTTCTAGGGGTGTCATGTAAATATGATACCGTTGGTGTGCTCCGTTTTTAAGAATGTTTTTAACATCAATACCTTCGACTCCATTTCTAGAAATTCTAGTTTTTTGGATGATTTTTCCGGGTATGTTTTCAAATAAAAGTTCGTCTATATCATCAAGGGTATAGGCTTTATTATTTTTTAAATGCGAGAAGGTTGGAATTCTATTGGCGCTAAAAAAGCTGCCGTTGGTTACATCAGGAGAAATATAAAAAGTATTCGAAAATTCTGCTACTGGATACAATTTGCTGGGCAATAGAATGGAAAATAAAGCATCACCAACAGATTGTTGCGTATACCTATTTTGAAAAACTTTGGTTTCAAATTTAGATTTTAATAGCGACCCATTTGGTCCAGTTTTAGAACTTAAGGCTTGTACGGTATATCCCTTAGTTCTGAGTAATTCAATTACGCCTTGTTTTCCGGGTAAATGAGCCGCACCTATACCCGTAAATACTTTGGCTTTCTGCATGACTGAATCTAACTTTTTAACCATGTTTTCGTTTCGGATATACAACATATTTTTTAAATAATGTTCGGTATATAAGCCCTGGGCGATGGAGTCTAATAAATCAATATTTCGTTCTCTATAAGCGTCTTGAATGAGTTGCACATAGTCTTTCTGTTGAAGTTTTTTTTGTAACCATTCTGCAGGTTTTTCTTTATAAGCGTCGAAACTCGCACGACCTACCAAAATTGACGATTCTTCTATATCCTCAAGGGCAACTATTGGCTTTCCAAACTTGGCACCTGCTTGGTATATGAACATGTCTAGATAGGTGTCTTCTTCAAAATTTTGAGAATATTCGTCTGTACGGTATAGGATGCCATTTACCATTTGATCATCAAAACCGAGGTAGGCTGCAATTTCATCCTTTTCCGGGTGTGATAGTTCAAAGGCTCTACTGTAAAAATCTTTGGTCAAAAAGCTTTCACCAAAGTTAAATCCCATGGTCATGTCTGTATCAAGCCAGGTATTCGGGTTTGACTCCAAAGCAATAATTTCACTCTGAGCTAGTGCTTCGTAAAAAACATCATCTAAACGAAATGCAATTTTTTTGCTCACATGCATGGTACCGTACAAATAAGAGCTCTGTTCCAGGCCATTCCCAGAAATTTCCCAGAGAAGACTATTTTTTTCTTGAGCATATACTCCGACAGAAATTAGTAGTAAAAAGAAATTGAGGAGTAATCGCATGCGTAAAATTTAATTTTGGGTTGGCTTGTAAGGCTTATATTTTTTAGTGTATAACGATTCTTTTGTCAATCTATTTTTGAGCACATGGCTTATTTCAGTACCCTTTGGGAATGTTTTATAAAACAAAGCTCAGTTTTCGTCTACAAAACATTGTAAATCCTGAGATTATAGAACACCTTGAGTCCCTTAATCTCCTATTTTCAAGAGCAAAGACATGTCCTTAGAACATTCCATCAAGTATTGGTTTTAGAATAAGAATGGAACGCATTTGTTGGCCGTATTGAACACTAGTCGAAAATAGTAATTTTACCGAAACTAAACTAAAAATTGACTTTATCTATACCTCCATCAATAAAGAAATGATCAGTTTTAAAGATTAAACAAACAGCATGTAGTATTTTTGTATTTGGAAAAGAAAAGTTAGGCGAAATGAAATGAAGCAAAACCATCTTTTCGCAATTGTGAGCTATCGGCCAACAAGCGAATTGTTGAATTTCAAATTACATTTGACCTATTAGTTTAAAAATAATACATACAAATGAAAGGCATTTTATTAGTCAATTTAGGTTCTCCCGAAAGTCCCACTGCAAAAGATGTAAAACCTTACCTAGACGAATTTTTAATGGATGAACGGGTAATAGACGTCCCTAAAATTCTACGAAATATTTTGGTACGCGGTATTATTTTGCAAACAAGACCTAAAAAATCGGCTAAGGCCTATGCAAAAATTTGGTGGGACGAAGGTTCTCCGCTGATTGTTCTCTCCGAACGGTTTACAGACAAAGTGCGTCAGCAAACCGAAATGCCCGTGGCTTTAGGCATGCGTTATGGCACCATGTCGATAAAAAATGCGCTACAAGAACTTAAAGATAAAGGGGTCGATGATGTTTTATTGGTGCCTTTGTATCCGCATTATGCCATGTCGTCTTATGAAACGGTGGTTGTAAAAACTATGGAAGTTCAAAAAGAGTTTTTCTCCGAAATAACACTAACCACCTTACCTGCTTTTTATAACAATCCGGACTATATTAGGGTACTTTCTGAAAGCATCGCAGATGGCTTAAAGGATTTTAAATACGATCATATTTTGTTTTCATACCACGGAATTCCAGAACGTCATATTAGAAAATCTGATCCAACGAAGTTTCACTGTAAAATGGATGGGCACTGTTGTTCCACAAACTCTGTGGCACATCACAGTTGTTACCGTCATCAATGCTACGACACCACCGAAAGCGTTAAGTCGTATTTAGGCTTACCAGAGAGTAAAGTCAGTGTATCGTTTCAATCGAGATTAGCAGGTGACCCATGGTTAAAACCTTATACGGATTACGAATTTGAGCGATTGGCAAAAGAAGGAAAAAAACGCCTAGCTGTAATTACCCCAGCTTTTGTCTCTGATTGTTTAGAAACCCTTGAAGAAATTGCCATGGAAGGAAAGGAGCAATTTGAAGAAGCTGGTGGAGAGCACTACACCCACATTCCTTGCTTAAATGACAATGATGCATGGGTAGCTGTTATGGCGAATTGGATTAATACTTGGAAAGAAACTGGTAAACTACCAGCATAATGGCGAAAGTATCCGCAGAACAACTAGGTTCTGAGCCCATAGGAAAGTTACTGATAAAACAAGCGGTACCAGCATCTATAGGAATTTTAGTCATGTCGCTGAATATTCTTGTTGATTCTATTTTTGTGGGGAATTGGATAGGATCTATAGCTATTGCTGCGATAAATGTAGTGCTTCCTGTATCTTTTTTTATCGGAGCCTTAGGGATGTCTGTCGGCATAGGCGGCTCTAGTATTATATCGCGCGCACTTGGCTCAAACCATCGAGCAAAAGCCTTAAAAACCTTTGGTAATCAAATTACGTTGACCCTTTTAATTACCATTACTATGGTAATTTTAGGGCTAACCTATGTAGATAGTATCATACCCGCATTTGGGGGCAAAGGTCGTATTTTTGAACCTGCTAAAATTTACTATACCATTGTATTGTACGGCGTACCTTTTTTAGCGCTTTGCATGATGGGGAACACCGTGATCAGAGCAGAAGGAAAGCCAAAGTTTGCTATGATTGCTATGATCATTCCTTCGGTGGGGAACTTAGTGATGGACTATATCTTTATCTATATTTTTGATTGGGGAATGGCAGGGGCCGCTTGGGCGACAACCATTGGTTATGTTTTGTGTTTTGCCTATGTTTTGTATTTCTTTATTTCTAACAATTCCGAATTAAAAATCAACTTTTCGCATATTCGTTTAGACTTTCCTATTCTAAAAGAAATTAGTTCGCTAGGTTTTGTAACCCTAGCAAGGCAGGCAACTACAAGTGTGGTTTATTTATTAATGAACAATATACTATTTGGTTTGGGAGGTGAAGCTATGGTCGCCGTTTATGCCATTATTGGAAGAATGTTGATGTTTGCCCTTTTTCCAGTATTTGGAGTTACCCAGGGATTTTTACCTATAGCAGGATTTAATTACGGTGCTGAAAAGTACGAAAGGGTAAAAGAGAGTATTTATACCGCTATTAAATATGCTGCTATTTTGGCTACTGTCGTGTTCATTGGCTTGATGATTTTTCCTGCAGAAATTGCTTCTTTGTTTTTAAGTAATAAGGAAGGAATGCCCGCCGCAGAACTCGAAGTCAACACCTATGTTTTGGAACACATTCCCTTGGCCATGCGCTTGGTTTTTGCGGCAACACCTATTATTGCCTTACAATTAATTGGCGCTGCATATTTTCAAGCGGTTGGTAAAGCAATACCAGCATTGCTACTTACCTTAACAAGACAAGGCTTCTTTTTTATTCCATTGATCCTCATTCTTCCCCTGTATTTTGATGAGTTAGGGGTTTGGATCGCGTTTCCAATAGCCGATTTTTTAGCCACAGTGGTAACGGGGTATTATTTACGAAAAGAAGTGAAGAAAGAGCTAGAGGCTTAGCTCTTTAAGTGGTCAGTATTCAGTAAGAAGTACTCAGTATCGAACTTTCGGTACGCAACACTACTGTGCACTGTTCACTTATACTGCCTACTTATTTTTAGCAAGCTGACTAAATATCTCTTCCAGTGCTTTATCTAATTGAGGCTGTTTTCCTTCTAATCTATCTTTAAAGTTTTCGGATACGTGAAGGTCTGGTCTAACGCCTGTTTTCTCTAAATTTTCGCCATCTAATGTATAACACCCCCAAGACGGTAGTCGGTACGAAGAACCATCCACTAAGCCTTTTGACGAGGTAAAAACAATCCACCGATATGTTTCTACCCCTATAATTTTTCCTAAGCCTAAGGTTTTAAACCCAGCAGCAGTCATTTCGGCATCACTTAAAGATTGTTCATTGATTAATAAGATAATGGGCTTTACAGCGGGAGCGAAATTAGGTTGCGGTGCCATGGCACCATTTCTATATTTCCATTGCAAATAAGGTTTTTGAGATAAAAATTGAAGCACTTCATCATGAACATTACCTCCTGTGTTATAGCGTAAATCTAATATAATAGCCTCTCTTTGGTTGGCTTCAGAAACCATTTCTCTTTTGAAGTTTTCTAATTCGCCACCGCTCATGTTTTTCATATGGATATAGGCAACTTTTTTGTCGCTTTTAGTGTCAATATACTTTTGGTTAGTAGCAACCCACTCATCATATAATAAAGTACGTTGTGCATTGCTTGAAATAGGATGTACATTTACTTTAATTTCTGTGCCCTTTCGGTTAAATAACAATTCAATTTCATTGTCAAGTGATGCGTCTACAAAATAGGCTTCTCTATTTTTATCCAAAGCCACCTTTTCTCCGTTAACAGCGATAAGTACATCACCCATTTGAATATTTTTACCGGTGATATCTAGAGGACCATGGCTAATGATGCCCTTTATTTCAAACGGATTTTCGTCCGAAAAAATTGCACCAATAGCATTGAAGGATGAGGTATAAAACTCGTTTTCTTCTTTTCCACTAGAATTAAATCCAAAGTGTGAGGTATTTAATTCGCCCAACATATCATTAAAAAGTACACGTAATTGCCCACGGTTTGTTAAGTAGGGTAAAAACTGTGTATATTTTTCTTTAAGCGCTGTCCAATCTTCGCCGTGAAAATTTTGATCATAGAAATTCTCTTCGAAACCTGCCCAAGCTTCCATAAACATTTGGTTAAATTCTTCGGCTAAATTTTTTCGGAAGTTATGGTTGATTTCAATTTTTTCTAATTTGTTTTTTTCAATATCCAAACTATGTATACTGCCATTGACCAATAAAAAATAGTTTTCTTTTGATCGTGCAATTTGGTAATTACGAATTTTTTCATCACTAACTTTTTCTATTTTATTTTTCTCAAAAGGAGTAATGACTGTTTTCCAAAGTTTAGAGTCGCCTTCATCGTGATTGCTTAAGTAGTACACGTGAGTAGCATCTTTAGTGCCGATGGCAAACGGACTTTCTTGAACTCCAAAAGACGGACTAATACTTTCTATCCTCTGCATGATGTCATCCGTATTGATAATAATTTTAGTAGGTTTTGTTTTGGCTACTTTTTCATTTTTAGTACCCTTTTTTTCTTCTGCCTTTGGCTCGTCTTTTTTGAAAAGTGCTGCATATTTTTCCGACTGATAAGGATTTTCGTACTTATCTAAAGGCATTTTGTAAATCTGAGCATCTGGCACTCCATAGGGGTAGCTAGGCTTTACCAAATTAGAGGAAAAGTATAGCTGTTTACCATCAGGCGACCAAACAGGTTCGGTTTCTGTAACTCCAGTTTGTGTTAGATTCATGATTTTTTTATCCGCCAAACGCATCACAAAAACATCATGTTCAAAATTTCGGTAGGCATTATAAGCAATGTGTGTGCCATCTGGTGAAAACCTGGGTTGTGGTGCGTATAAAGCCCAAAATTCATCGGTTACCAAAACATCACTCTTAAAAGTTTTGAGGTCGAGTAGGCGAAGTTCATCTCTGCCACTAATGTAAAGAGCTTTAGTAAATGACGTGTCTAACTCAATATTTACTTGGTTATGTAATTCGTTGGTATGTTGTTTTTCAGAAGTTTCCCCTGTTGCTGCGATACTGAAAATGTTGCTATAACCCTTATGCGTTCTGGTAAATAAAAGCGTGGTGTTGTCTTTTAACCACTTCGCTTCAAAAACACGTTCTCCCGTTTTGGTGTTAATAGGTTTGGTGAATTTACCTTTATTATCACTAACGAAAAGTACTCCTCGCGATACAAAGGCCATTTTTTTTCCGTCGGGAGAAACATCAAAATAGGTAATCGCATTCGAAACCTTAAAATCTTGATTGTTGCTAAGGGTGTTGTTTGTAGGCGTTAAGATGTTTACTTTTCGTGTGGTTTTTGTGGCCACATCATATACATACAATTGATAATCTTTTTCGAAAACTACGGCTTTTCCATTCGCACTGGCTTGTGGTCTTCCGATGGAGGTTCTAAAGCTAGTTAAGGCTGTTTTGGTGGTATTATTAAAGGTAAAAAGGTTGTATTCTCCTGTGTTTTCATCCGATACAAAATAGAGTTGCCCATTTTGGTCAAATGTTGCCCACATGTCTTTTCCTTTATAATCAGTATATTCTTTATAGGCCTGGGTTGTGGGGTCATATGATTTTATATTCGGATTGTACGAGCCTTTATATCGTTTTCGATTGGTGAAGTTTTTACTTTCCCAGCTTTCGTTAAAAAAGAGTTCTTCGGTTTTTGGGTGTGCGGCTATATTATGTGTGGTATTAAAGTAGTGCGAAAATAAGGCTTTTGGAGTACCTCCGTTTTTAGAAACTTGATATCCAGCGTATCTATTAGTTCTTGACGAGGTAAAGTAAATAGTTTCTGAATCCCATGACCAGCTATCAACTTCATCTAAAGCATCATGAAACGTAAGTTGTTTTATGGGTCCACCGTTCAAGGGCATTACATATACATCTTTGTTTCCCAATTGGGAAGATGTAAAGGCTAACCACTTTCCGTCAGGTGAAATTCTGGGTAAACTTTCTTCGCCATCCATCGCGATTAATCGTACGGCCATACCCCCATAAGAAGCAACTTTCCATAAATCGCCGTCATAGGCATAAATAATAGTTTCCGCATCGGGCGAAAGGCTTGGATCAGATAAAAAATAGGCTTCTTGAGCGCTAGTGTTTTGAATAAAAAGAAAAGAAAAAACGACTACGGATAAAGTAAAAAGTGCTTTCATTGAGCTAGTACTAATGTTACCTCTGAAAGATACAAAAAAAGTTGTTTTTTAAATCGAAATATAAAAGGAGTAAAAGTATGGGCTTTCTCCTATCTAAAACGCAGTTCTAAATAGCAGGTTATTTGAGCTTTTGGAGCTTAGTCCTTTTTTACGCGATAGGTAATTTTTTTATTGGTAATTACACTTGCTCCAAACGTTAAACTTACCGTGCCATCATCACATAATCTGCTCGTATCGGTGAAAGCCATGCTGCATATAGAGGGTAGCGTACTTCCACTATTATCCATAAACTGACCAATAATAATATTGCTGGCTAAGGCCGTTCTGAGCGGCGAAAAAGGAGGGGACACCGTAAAATTGGTAGTCGTGCCATTTGCCGTGTAACTTATGCTACCATTTAATGAATTATAGGCGATGCTGTAAGTGGCACTATTGGGTAAAAAATTACCTAAACTTTGCGTGATAGTCATAGGTAAGTTCGTAGCACCGTTTGTTAAATTTAGGGTAATACCTAAGGTGTTTGCGCCAATATGATAAACTCTGAAGTTTCCTCCACTGACGATATCCGCCGTACCTTCTTGATCTCTATATTCAAAATCTAGTTGAAAACTAATAAAATTAAAAATTCCCCCTGTATTTGGCACTACAACATCTAATCCGGTTGTACCTCCAGATGCCGTTGAGGGTATTCTTAAACCACAGGCGGTCTGTACAGCATTTGTATTTATCGAGATAGCATTAGGGCCAATGGTTGCTGTAGTTAGTGGCGTTGCATTAAAATCGAATTGAGAAATTATGTTGTTTGGGCTACCATCATCACAAACGCGATATTCAAAAGCATCGGCGCCAATAAAGCCTGGGTTAGGAGTAAAGGTAAAACTCCCATCACTATTTAAAACAACACTACCATGGGTTGGACTGCTTATGGGTGCCGTTATCACTGATAGACTTTCGACACCATTAGCATCGGTATCGTTATTCAAGACTCCGTTTACCGATGAAATTATTAAATCGTTATTGAACGAACCTACGTAATTGTCCGTATTTGCCACTGGTGCTGCTTTTTGAGACCAAAGCGTTGAACTGGCTATAAAAAATAGCAGCTTTAAGCAATTTAAAATAGTTGCTTTACTTTCCATGGAGTCAAAAGTAGTAGAAAGCTTAGCATTTACATAAAAATTGTTGCGAACTTTTCAATACCTGTTGTCGACATAAAAATTTGCGCAATTAACCCACTAAAGGTTTGTTTTTCAAGTGTTTGATGGAGTAAAATTCTTACAAATTTGACCTCTATTTTAGAATCTATACAAATAAAAGTGCTAAGGTTAAAATGGCTCCCCCTAAAGCAAAGTAGATGCCTTTTTTAAAGATTGGCATTTTTGGAGCATACATCCAAAAGGCCGATAAAACGAAAAAGAGCAGCGCTACACCAAAAAAGATGTTGAGATAATAGAGCGGGCTTTTGGTCGATGCTTTATGTAATTTTTGCATTTTATCAAGAATAAAAGGAACTTCCATTGTTTTTATAACCGTTAGTCCTGTTTGTTGGTTATAGGTGCCATTCTCAAAATAAAAAAGATCGCCTTCTACTTTTTCAATGCTTAGCTTCCTGTCTAAAGCGGCTGCCAAGGCATCGGTTTTCAAATTTGGAGGAAGATTTGTTTCTGTAATAACTTCCTTTTTTAGAAGCTCAGTTTTTCTGAAAATCAAAGTTATTCCACTAATGGCATAAACCGCCATTATCCCAGATAAAAAATACCCAAGATATCTGTGAATTGCTCTTACTTGAAAGGAAAATGGAGTTTTTTTCGTGGCCATATTCAATACTTAATTTGTGTTTTACATGAAATAGGTATTCAAACGACAGGGGTTTTCACCTACTTTTTAAAATTTTGATGGCAAAAATACATTATAATTATTGTTTTTAATCAATCTAAATAAAAATAATTTAAAAAATTTTTATGGGCTATTGATGGGCTAGAAAATAGCAGCTAACAATTTTTTCTAAGTTAGATTTTAGCTTTTATAAAAGAGGAAAGGAAAAAAAAGGTATTTATAAAGGAAGCCCTCAAAATTGCAAATAGCTCGGCTTTTGATGATATAATTTTTGAAACTATTTTAGACAAGCGACAATGATTAGTGATTAACGTTAAAACCAAAGTATTTTTAGCAGGTCACTAGGAAAGTTTTTATGTCCACACCTTTTATCCCAATTTTTTTTGGGTGCGTTCGCAAGAATAAATACGCTTTAAAATAAGTTTATTTGCTTTACAAAATGGGCCTTATGTAGTTTAGTGATTTACTTTTAATACGTTTAGCTTTTGGTGGTCAAATAGCTTCATAGGCACTTTTAATGATATCCTGTCCATAGTTCCGTTCCAGCCTTCTGATCGCAAAATGGGCCTGAGCCATGCCTTGAAAATGATGTATAAAAGCTAGGTTAATAGCTCCGCCGCCCGCAGCACCAATAATGGGAACCGCTTGGGCTACAAATTTTTCCGAAACCTGAATACTAAATCGTGAAGCAATAATCCCCAAAGTTTGTAAAAAAGGATTGGCACTGCCCTGTAATAATGAGCCTGCTACTTTTCCCGCTCCTTTGGTGGCAGCTTTGACGCTGGTATCTAAAGTGATTTTTGTGGCATAATAAGCAGTTTCGAGCGTATCGTCATGTTTTGATTTTCCACCTAAGGCAAATACCTGTAAACAGGCAAGTTGACTGTCTAAGTCCTCTAGATTTTCTCCTTCACTTCGGGCGATATCCATGATAGACCGCATCATTAATTTGGTAGTAAGCGTTAAATCGGCCGCAAAGGCAGCAATGCCAAACGCACCACCTACAACTCCTGATGAAGTTACAAGGGCTTTATAGGTTTTATTTAAAGGAGCTTTTGGTT
Source organism: uncultured Cellulophaga sp. (assembly GCA_963974535.1). Lineage (GTDB taxonomy): Bacteria > Bacteroidota > Bacteroidia > Flavobacteriales > Flavobacteriaceae > Cellulophaga. Next base: position 262,145 of record CAXBCN010000003.1, on the reverse strand, counting down.
TTTGATTTTTTTTCATGGAAAATAAATTTGCTTTTACCACACGCAACAATACATCATAGCTCACTTTTTGCAACCATTTTTGTTGTTTGTCGGGAAGTAAGTCTACTTTTGTTTGTATCAAGTTTCCTATACTGTTTAAGCCCTTCATCGCCCAACCTATAGTTACCATTTGCTGCTTTGCTTTGGTTAAAATTTCTAAGTCTTTTTGGGAAAGTTGATTTTCGATTTTTTTTTCGAGCATTTTTGTTTTATTTGTCAATTGTAAGTAGCTAAAGATACAAGTTTGTTACAAAAAAGCGCTAAGCTGTTGGCTCGGTGTTTGAGATTTAAAAACAAATACAATTTCAAAATAATTGCAGGGTAGTTTTAAAAAACATCGATGCTTACCCTGCGGTTAGTTTTTGCTGAAGCCTAAAGTCTACCGCTTGTAAAAACGTATTTTTCTCCTTACTTTAGGCTGGACTAATCACAACTTGAATATATCATGAAATACAACTACTTAAAAATCGCTACAGTACTGCTTATTCTGTGCTTAACACCGTTATCGACAGTTTCTCAAAAAAGAAAAAAGGCAAATCAAACCGAGACCGCTATTCCTGAAGAGCTATATTCTAGTTTAGAATACAGATCTATAGGCCCTTTTCGTGGAGGTCGTTCGGCTGCCGTGGCGGGTGTTCCTAATCAACCTAATCTTTTTTACTTTGGTGCTACCGGTGGTGGGGTTTGGAAAACTATGGATGGCGGTCGTGAATGGGAGAATATTTCTGACGGATTTTTTGGTGGGAGCATTGGAGCCGTTGAGGTTTCACAGAGTGATCCCAATGTGATTTACGTTGGAGGTGGAGAAAAAACGCTTCGTGGCAATGTGTCTTCGGGATATGGCATGTGGAAAACCGAAAATGCAGGAAAAACATGGACAGCAATAGGCTTAGAAAATAGCCGGCATATTCCAAGAATCCGAATTCACCCTAAAAATTCGGAAATTGTTTATGCAGCAGTGTTAGGAGATATTTATAAGCCAACCAACGAACGTGGTATTTATAAAAGTATGGATGGTGGAAAAAACTGGCGTAAAACACTATTTGTAAATGATCAAGCTGGTGCGGTAGATTTGACTTTCGATCCTAACAATCCTAGAATTTTATATGCCTCAACTTGGCGCGCCCAACGTACACCTTATAGTTTAAGCAGCGGTGGTGAGGGTTCTGCACTTTGGAAAAGTACCGATAGTGGTGAAACTTGGAAAGAAATTTCCAAAAATGAAGGTTTTCCAAGTGACACCTTAGGGATTATTGGTGTAGCGGTTTCTCCAAAAAACTCAGATAGAGTTTGGGCAATTGTAGAAAATAAAGAAAAAGGCGGCTTGTACCGCAGTGATGATGGTGGTGAAAAATGGACCTTAATCAATAGCGATCGCAGCTTACGGCAACGAGCTTGGTATTACACCCGTGTTTATGCCGATACTGAAAATGAAGATGTGGTCTATGTGTTGAATGTTAATTATCATAAATCAGAGGATGGTGGAAGATCTTTTAAAAGTTTTAATGCACCGCACGGTGACCATCATGATTTATGGATTTCTCCTGAAAATAGTAACCGCATGATCATTGGTGATGATGGTGGTGCACAAATTACCTACGATGGTGGTGAAACCTGGAGTACGTATTACAACCAACCAACAGCACAGTTTTATAGAGTAACTACCGATAATTCTTTTCCTTATAGAATTTATGTAGCGCAGCAAGACAACTCCACGTTACGCATAAAACATCGTAGCGACGGGTATAGCATTAGTGAGGACGATTGGGAGGAAACCGCGGGTGGTGAGTCTGCTTGGATTGCAGTTGACCCAAAAGATAATGACGTAGTGTATGGCGGTAGTTATGACGGTTTTTTAACTCGCGTAAATCATAAAACAAATACCACTAGAGGTATAAATGTGTGGCCAGATAACCCCATGGGTGCAGGTGCCGAGGCTATGAAATATAGATTTCAATGGAATTTTCCTATCATTTTTAGCAAACACAATCCTAAAAAATTATATACCTTTTCAAATCATGTGCATGTCACAGAAAATGAAGGACAAAGTTGGAAATTACTGAGCGGCGATTTAACCAGAAACGATCCAACAAAATTAGGTTCTAGTGGTGGACCAATTACCCAAGACAATACCAGTGTAGAATACTACTGCACCATTTTTGCGGCTAATGAAAGCCCATTAAAAGAAGGCTTATTATGGGTGGGTAGTGATGATGGATTAATTCATGTGAGTAGAAATTCAGGAGAAACTTGGGATAATGTAACTCCGACTAATATGCCAGAATGGGCTATGGTGAATAGTATTGAACCTTCAGCTTTCGAAGAAGGAACTTGTTACGTAGCCGCAACACGCTACAAACTAGGAGATTTTCAGCCATATTTGTACAAGACTACTGACTATGGAAAAACATGGACTAAAATAACTAGTGGTATTGCAAATGAACATTTCACAAGAGTAGTTCGGGAAGACCCAAAGCGTAAAGGCTTATTGTATGCAGGTACAGAAACAGGCATGTATGTTTCTTTTAATGACGGTGCCAACTGGAAACCATTTCAATTAAATTTACCTATTGTACCCATTACTGATTTAGCGGTTAAAGAAAACAATTTAATCGTTGCAACGCAAGGCCGTAGCTTGTGGATGATCGATGACTTAACCGTATTACATCAACTGAATGAAGCTGATAAAAACCAGAATGCGATCCTGTTTCAACCCAAAGACGCCTACAGAACCAAAGGGGGAGCTAGAAGACAAGCATCGAAATTAGCCGGGCAAAATCATCCGAACGGCGTGGTGACTCATTTTTATTTAAAAGATTTCAATGAAAAAGATAGTATTGCCTTAACTTATTTCAGTCAAAAAGGAGATACTTTGGCGCATTATGCTACAACAGCTAAAGAAAAAGATAAAAAATTAGACCTTAAAAAAGGCGGTAATACGCATGTTTGGGATACGCGAGGCAAAGGAGCCGAAAAATTAGATGGTATGATTTTGTGGTGGGCAAGTTTAGACGGCGCTAAGGCAGTTCCTGGCGCGTACAAAGTGACTTTGACGGTCAACGGGAATGACATGTCTAAAGATTTCAAAATCCTACCAGATCCAAGAGCTGAAGTTACAGTTGCTGAAATGCAAAAACAATTTGATTTTATTAGCGACATTAATACCACTATTGATAAGGCACATCAATCAATTAAAAAGATTCGAAAAATTAACACGCAATTAGATGCCTTTGCAAAGCAGTATGCAGACAATGCAGCTACCAAAGAGTTGGTGAAAAAAGCTAAAAAAATTAAGGAAGAGTTTAGCGAAGTTGAAAAAACCTTATACCAAACGAAAAACAGAAGTGGACAAGATCCTTTAAACTTTCCAATTAAGTTAACCAACAAGTTAGGGCACTTAAATAGTTTAGTAGCTATTGACGATTTTCACCCGACGGAACAAGATATTGCGGTAAAAAATGAATTAACCGCTAAAATAAACGAACAATTAAGCACTTTTAATGCCCTGATTTCAAAAGAAATTTTAGAATTTAATTCGGAATTTAACCAGTTGAAATTAAACTATTTATTTGTTGAATAAAATTTATTAGATGATGAAAATACGATTGATGTTAACCTATTCACTGATTTTACTTGGTTTTCTTCAAGGTTGGAGTCAATCGGTTGAAGAATACTTTAAACCTTTAAAATACAGGAATATTGGTCCTTTTCGCGGAGGTCGCTCTGTTAGTGCTACCGGGGTTCATGGAGATCCATTAACCTATTATATGGGAACCACAGGCGGGGGATTATGGAAAACAACGAATGCAGGAAATCAATGGGAAAATATTTCTGATGGTTTTTTTGAAATGGGTTCGGTGGGGGCTATTGCGGTATCTGAATCTAATTCAAATATTTTGTATTGCGGCATGGGAGAACACGCCCCAAGAGGGGTGATGACTTCTTACGGCGATGGGGTATACAAATCTACGGATGCTGGAAAAACATGGAAAAACATGGGCTTAACACTCACCCAGCATATTTCTAGAATTGTAATTCATCCAAACAATCCAAATATAGTGTATGTGGGCGCTCAAGGAGCCCTGCATGGACCAACGAAGGAAAGAGGAATTTATAAATCGATAGACGGCGGACTAACCTGGAAGAACGTGTTATTCGTTAATGATTTAACGGGTTGTTCAGAACTAAGTATGGATGCTAATTATCCCGAAATTATGTATGCCACAATGTGGGAACATCAAAGAAAACCAAACATGGTGATTAGTGGAGGCAAGGGTAGTGGAGTCTACAAATCAATAGATGGTGGTGATTCGTGGTCTTTAATTCACAAGGGTTTACCTGAGGAAAAAGGAAAAATGGCGATTGCGGCAAGCCCGTCAAACTCTAATAAGGTATACCTTCTTTTAGAAAGTGATACAGAACAAGATAAGGGAGGTTTATTTGTGTCGAACGACGCTGGACTCAGTTGGAATTTTGTCAGTGGTGACAATAGGCTTACGCAACGTGCCTGGTACTACATTGAATTATTTGTAGATCCCAATAACGAAAACACCCTTTATGTATTAAGTGCTCCTGCCTTACGTTCCGAAGATGGCGGAAAAACTTGGGAAACCTTGTCGGGTACACATGGCGATTATCACGATTTATGGATCAATCCCGAGAATTCAAAAAACTTTGTCATCGCAAATGATGGTGGTGCCGCCATAAGTTTTGATTATGGAAAATCATGGTCTCCTCAAGATAATATGCCAACAGCCCAGTTTTATCGGATTAATACAGATAATTTGTTTCCCTATAACATTTATGCTGGGCAACAAGATAATTCATCGGTAAAAATTGCGAGTTTAGCTGTCGGAAGCGGCTCAATTTCAGAAAAAAACTGGAGTAGCTCGGCAGGAGGGGAAAGTGCGTTTTTAGCCTTTAATCCGGAAGATCCAAGGTTTGTTATGGGCGGTAGTTATTTAGGCACGATTGAAGTGTTAGATACCGAGACCAACACCTCAGTTCAAGTAATGGCAGCTCCTATTCAATACTTAGGCAGGGATGCTCGTGACATGAAATATTTGTACAATTGGAACGCTCCAATCATAGCTTCAATTCATGAACCTGGTATTTTTTACCACTGTGCCCAATTTGTATTGAGGACTAAAGATATGGGGTACAGTTGGGAAGAAATTTCACCTGATTTAACTCGAAATATCGACGAAAAGCAAGGTAAAGGAGGTGGTCCTTATACCAACGAAGCTGTGGGTGCTGAAAACTACGGTACTATAGCTTATATGATTGAATCCCCTCATGAAAAAGGGGTGTTATGGACCGGGAGTGATGATGGTCTGGTTCATCTTACAAGGGATAATGGGGTGAGTTGGATGAATGTAACTCCAAAAGACTTAGGCGAAAGTCTGGTCAATGCTATTGAAGTTTCACCACACGATAAAGGAACGGCTTATATAGCTACAACAAAATACAAATTTAATGACTACACGCCCGCCATTTATAAAACTACAGATTACGGCAAAAGCTGGATGAATATAAGTAAAGGATTACCCTATGGAGCATTTACGAGAGTTATTCGAGAAGATACGGTCCGCAAAGATTTATTGTATTTGGGGACTGAAAAAGGAATTTATATCTCTTTAGATGGTGGCAAAAAATGGGAAACATTACAATTAAATATGCCTAAAACGCCTATTTTAGATCTGAAAGTACATCAAAATAACCTTATCGTGGCTACTTCTGGCAGATCATTTTGGATTCTTGATGACCTAACTGTTCTAAACCAATACAAGGCAACGAAAGAGACTAAATTATACCAGCCAGCAACGGCTTTAAACGGATCTTGGGGAAGCCCATTAAATTCAAACGCTGAAAATTTTGATGGCACTGATGTATTTGATGGAATTAACCCTGCAAATGGGATGGTTATTTATTATGAATTACCGGCTCTGGACGACTCGGCGAATGTAAGCTTAGAAATTTTGAATGAAAATGAACAGGTTATACAAACTTTTAGTACTCAAAGAGATGGAAGCTATAAGGCCTATGAAGGCGCACCACCAAAACAAAAAGTGTTGCCTAAAAACCAAGGTTTAAACCGGTTTGTTTGGGACTTAAGACATCCAACCATACCTGGAGTGCCAGAAGCCTATATCGAAGCAAATTATAGAGGGCACAAAGCTATACCGGGTACTTACACTATAAAGTTAAAGCTGAATGACAAAGTGGTTTCTACAGTAGGCAAAATAGTACCCATGCCAAATTTTGAAGTCTCAAAAGAAAATTATGTAAAATACGATGGCTTCATGAAATCTGCAGCAGCTAATGTGACCCTGATGCACACAAAAATTAATAGGCTTTTTGATGCCCAAACCCAGTTAGAAACTATTTTAAAAGAAATAAAAGACGATACCTTAAAGAAGGAAGGTCAAAACTTAGTGGAACAACTTAAGGCTTGGGATACAACGATGGTTCAAAGAAAATCGAAGGCTTATGATGATGTAGAGAATTTTCCAAATAAATTTACGGCAGAATACCTGTTTTTAATGAATCAAACAGCCAATGATTTAGGTACCTTAAATAAATCATCTATAGAGCGAAAAGCGGAACTTGATGCCCAATGGTTGGGTTTAAACCAACAAGCTGATATTCTTTTAGAGCAGCAAATACCTGCTTTTAATGCCATGCTTTGGAGTTCTGGAATTGGGGCAATTAGAGTAAAAGAATAATGGGGGAACAGTATTTATACGTTAAGGCCTTACACCTAATCTTTGTAATTACTTGGTTTGCTGGGTTGTTCTATGTTCCTCGTTTGTTTATAAACCATATTGAGGCATCCCAAAAATCATCACCTGAGAAAGAAATTTTATCGGATGCCTTTAAATTAATGACCAAGCGACTTTGGTATATAATTACTTGGCCGTCCGCTATTTTAGCTACACTTTTTGCCCTTTGGTTGTTGGTCTTATTCCCAGCATGGTTGCAACAAGCTTGGATGCATGCCAAGTTAGGATTTGTATTTTTGTTGTTTATGTATCATTTAAAAAATCACCAAATATTCTTGCAATTTCAACGTAATGAAATAAAATATACTTCAAATTTTATGAGGATTTGGAATGAAGGGGCGACGATTATTTTATTCGCGGTAGTCTTTCTAGTGATTTTAAAAACAACGATTAGTTGGGTTTACGGGGTGGTAGGTATTATGGGTTTAGGGGTTTTATTAATGTTAGGTATTAAATTGTATAAAAAAATTAGAGAAAAAAATCCAAATGCCTAGCTTTTTAATGACCAGAATGTCACTCTGGTGCAATTATTGCTATCTTTAAAATAAGTTTCCTTTAATTAAAATTTCTTGTTCGAAAAAGTCTCTCTTAGATCCCGAATTTTTATTGCGATGATATTACTGGTCTTGGTTGCATCCGTATTAATCGCTGGTGTTACTATTTACCAATACGGAGAACAATCCAAGGATTATCATGAAGATCGATTAGAGCGCAAGGAAGAGCAGATTAAAGAGAATATTAGGTACACCCTGCAGCGTACTACCTATGTACCAACAACTGAAAACCTGTATTTAATTTTTAAGGATGAAATTTATCAAATTGCGGATGTACTCAATGTCAACTTTAATATTTACGATTTAGAAGGTAATTTAATCAAAAGTTCACGACCTAAATTTGAAAATGATTCTGTTTCCTTGTGCCTAGATCCAGAAGTACTCAATCACTTAGAAAATACTGTTGATGCTCGATATTTGGAGGAAAAATCGGCAGCAGGAAGCAAATTTCAAGCTTCTTATACTTACATATCCGATGGTAAGTTTAAACCTATTGGAATCTTAAATTTACCTTATTTTGAAGACAATTCGTTTAATGATAAAGAACTAAAAGAGTTTTTATTGCGCTTGGGAGGTGTTTATTTATTCATGCTTTTTATTGCTATTGGCCTTGCGTATATTATCTCAAAATACATTACACGGTCTCTGCAGACCATTTCTGATAAAATGACTTCTACTTTTTTGACCAAAAGAAACGAGAAAATTCTGATTAAAAACCCTACTGAAGAAATTGGAAAGCTAATTGACTCGTACAATGCCATGATTGATGAGTTAGAAATTAGTGCCATTAAATTAGCGAAAAGCGAACGGGAGCAGGCTTGGCGCGAAATGGCAAAACAAGTAGCCCACGAAATTAAAAATCCGCTGACCCCGATGCGATTAACAGTTCAAAGTTTTGAGCGTAAGTTTGATGTTCAAGATCCGGATATAGCTACAAAGGTTGCGGAATATTCTAAAACTTTAATTCAGCAGATCGATACTATGAGCAGTATTGCAGGTGCTTTTTCGAATTTTGCAGAAATGCCGGCACAACAAAATGAAACTTTAAATGTCGTTACAATTGTAAAGCTGGCCTTAGATATTTTTAATGAAAACTACATTGATTTTATTGCAAAGGAAGAGGTAATTATTTCAAAATTAGACCGTACTCAATTGATTCGAGTTATTACTAATCTCGTTAAAAATGCGATACAGGCTGTACCTGACGTTGCGGCGCCACGAATTTTAGTTACTGTAAGTGCTGAAGGCAAATTCACCAAAATTTCAGTAGCGGATAATGGAGTGGGTATTGCGGAAGAGTTTAGAGAAAAAATATTTGAACCAAAGTTCACTACCAAAACGAGTGGCATGGGATTGGGCTTAGGAATGGTTAAGAACATCGTAGAAACCTATAGCGGTTCCATAAGCTATACTTCAAAGCTAGGGGTAGGTACTGTTTTTACAGTAACCTTTCCGAGAGTTATGTAAGTCTACTATCAAGAATAAAGATCACTAAACCATTAATTGCAATACCAAACATTCATGCTTTCTAAGCGATTTGCAATCATGGTGTTATTGTAAAGCGTACCTCCAAGATGAAAACCGTGCTTGCTAAAAGTAATGTTTAATCCATATGAAGTGGCTCTCACTAAGGAAAACAGAGTTTTACAACCTAATTCACTACTTTTTTGCTTTATTTCTTGCAATACATAATATGACAAATTTTGGCCTCTGAAATTTGGATGTGTAGCGATATCAACAATCTCAATATTTGATTGCTTCACGTTAATTTGGAGTATGGCAGAAACAATCAACTCGCCTTCATCAAAAAGTCCGTAAAACTGATGATTTTTCTTCAGCAAATTTGTTAAGTAGGCTTCATCATCGATGGGCACATCATACGATGTAAAGACTCTTTGGTGCAATTGAGCGAGTGCAGTAAGGTCCTTTTTACCAAGGGTACGAACTTCATAGCGTGAAGGCAGCTTCATAAAACCTTCCTCGGCGGTACTTTTAGCCGCCTGGGCAATAGTCTTAACACTTTCAATAGTTTTTAAGGCACGCTCGTCCTTATAGGAGCGATTCTTATTTAAATAATCGGCTAAAAAATAGCCATTTATTTCGCCATGGTAGAGTCCAGGTATTTTGGCTTCAATTTTATAGCCATTAGTTTCAAAAAAAGATATGGCATTCTCAGGAATCTTGCCTAAAATTTTATCGTATTTATTTTGTTGTGCAAGTGCTTTTATTTTAGGTATAAAAGCCTTCAAATTATGTTCAGGGCATTCCTTTACATACAAACGATTGTGCGTTTCTCCATGTTGCACGAGACTTCCTTCTAATTCTTCTATGGTATCTAACATATATAAGATAGGGGTTTTAGTTAGTATTCTCTTATATGGCCATCGCCAAAAATGTAGTATTTATTGGTTACAAGTTGTTTTAAGCCTAAGGGTCCTCTATGGTGTAATTTGTCTGTGCTTATGGCTAATTCAGCACCCACACCCATTTGTCCGCCATCCGTAAAGCGTGTTGAGGCATTTTGGTATACTGCAGCGCAATCTACCTGCTCCATAAAGAGTTGTGCTTCTTTAGTATCTTTTGTCATTACTGTTGCCGAATGACCTCCAGAGTTATCGTTTATTTTTTCTATAGCTTCCTCTAAAGAATGCACAGCACCTAGGCAACATTTCATCGCTAAAAATTCCTCTTTCCATATGCTTTCATCTACTATTAATGGGGCATCTTTTAGTACCTTTTTTAAGTCTGCATCGACAAGAATAGAAACGTCATTAGCTTTTAAAATAGTCGCTAAATCTTCAATTTTTTCTTGGTAATTGTCAATTTTAGCACTAATTAGTATTTTATCTAAGGCATTACAGGCCGATATTTTATCTGTTTTTGCGTTCAAAATTACTTTTTTACTTTGCTCCCAATTGGCATGTTCAGAAACGTATAAAAAGTTATTTCCTCTGCCGCTCACAAGTACCGCACAGTTGGCATGTTCTTTAACAAAGGCGATTAATGTATCACCTCCTCGTGGCACAATTAAATCTAGCTTTTCGGTCGGATTTTTGAGAAAAGCTTGAGTCTCTTCACGGTTCAAGGTAAATAATTGAATGTAGTCGGTACTCAAGTTATTTTCTTCCAGCGCTTTATGCCAAAATTCCACTAACATTTTGTTGCTGTATAGGGCTTCTTTACCGCCCTTTAATAAAATTTTATTATTGGCTTTAAAGGCAAGTACAGCTGCCTCAATTGTGACATCGGGTCTTGATTCATAAATAATCATGATGGTGCCAAACGGGGCGGTTTTATTAGAAATTTTTAATCCATTCTCTAATTCTTGCTTGCTTATCTCTTGGTGTACCGGATCTTGTTGAGATTTTACTTGGTCCACCGCTTTGATCATCTGGTCAATTTTCTGATCATCTATAATTAACCGATCATACATGGCTTGATCGTCTTTTTGAAAAAGATCCAAATCCCTTTGATTCGCATTTAATAATTGGGTTCGGTTTTGATCTAAAATCCCAATCATAGAACTTAATACATTGTTTTTTATAGCTGTTGTTAAAAGTTTCATTTTATGTTGTATTAGGTGTATCTATTTTTTTAAATAACACTTATTGTGGATTCCCTTTTATGGCAACTCTGGTGCCAACGTCTTTGCCTTCGATAATATCTATAATGGTTCGCTCTTTTTTTCCATTAGCAATAAAAGTAGGAATGTTTTTGGCAGCGACACGCTGTGCATATTCTAACTTAGAGCCCATTCCACCTCTTCCTTCGGCTTCTCCTTTGGTGTTTTTTTGAATGTACTTATTTAAGTTTTCTTCTGGGTCAACGTGCGAAACTACGTTGCTATTTTCAGCATCTGGATGTCCATTATAAAGGCCGTCGATGTCTGTAAGAATAATTAGTTTGTCAGCATTGATCAATTCTGCAATCAAGCTGGCCAGTTCATCATTATCTGAAAACATAGACATAGTAACTGATACGGCATCATCTTCATTGGCAATTGGAATAACGCCTTCAGACAATAAACCTTCGTAACAATTAATCATATTTTGTCGATGTACGCCGGGACTAAAATCACGTTTTGTCGGAAGTACTTGGGCACATTTCATCCCATAATCACGAAAAATATTATAATACAAACGCATCATTCGTGGTTGCCCAATAGCCGAATAAACTTGTCTTTTTTGTGTTTTATCTTTAATGGCCGACTCGCCTAAAACTTCCATACCCGCAATCACCGAACCCGAAGAAACGAGTATGGTAATGATATCTCTTTCATATAATTCTGCAATTTGCTTTACTAGTTTTTTGAGGACGGGTCTAACAATTCTATTATCTCTGTTCGTCATCACATTTGTACCCACCTTGATGACTATTTTTTGTTTATACATCCTGTTTCTCTTTACCCAATTCAACAGCGCGATCAAATGCTGCAAATGCTGCTTCTTTAATTAATTCGCCTACATTGTTATCTTCCATCGAGTTTAAGGCAGCTCGTGTGGTTCCTCCTTTGCTAGCTACTTTTTCCATCCAAGAATTCGGTGATAAGTTATTCTGGTTAAAGAGCTCAATGGCACCCGTAAAGGTTTGGGCGACCAAGACTTTAGAAACGTTGGCAGAAAAGCCCATTTGTAAGGCAGCCTCCATCATGCTTTGCATAAAATAGAAGACATACGCCGGTCCACTGCCTGAAATTCCCGTAGAAGCATCAATAAAATTTTCATCTTTAACTAAAACCGATTTCCCAGTGGTATCTAATAAACTTTCAATAGTTAATAATTCAATTCTAGAAACTTCAGGAGATGCTACGTAAGAAGTAAGTCCTTTCCCAATTTGCGCAGGTAAGTTGGGCATCGCACGAATAATTTTTGTTAATCCTGTAATTTCTTTAATCGTATCGATTTTAACGCCAGCCATGATAGAGATGAGTAGCTGTTCTGAATGTATAAGTGGCTTTATCTTTTCAAACAAATCTACCGCATGATATGGCTTTACAGCAATAAAAATGATGTCTGCCTTTGGTACACAATCTACTAAATTTCTATGGGCATCAAAGTTTGATAATTGATTTACTTCTTCTAGTTTTTCTTCAGAAGTATCGAGAACCATAATATTCTCTTTTTTTAGGAGTTTCGATTTTGACATTCCCTTTGCGTAGGTAAGTCCCATATTTCCAGCTCCTATGACAAGTACTTGCATAATGTGTTTTTGGTTTTTTAAACAGTTTAGATAAACAACATACAATCGTCACAACTTTTCACTTCACCATAGTAGGTGTTTCTGTATTTATGAAGCGTTGTAATTGGTAAGCCTAAAAAGTACTTCTTGATATAGGTAACTTTAGTGATCAATTTTCCCATTTTCGGAGTGTAACGATTTTCGGTTTTTGTTTCTCTTTTAATGTATACTAATTTCATTATTTTAAATTTTTGCTAAGGTCTAACATAGTATTTTTAAAGGCTTTTCCAAGTATAAAATGTTAAGATTTTGTTATTCTGTTTTAAGCGGCAAAACCTTGATTTTAAAGGGTTTTAAAAATAACTAAAGGTGAATGTTAGGTAAATTTCAAGGCTGTTAGAAGCCTTTTAAAGCCTGTAGAGGCAACTCTTAAAATCTTTAGTAAATTTGTAGTATATTATAAAAGCTACAACGACAAAACCTAAGTAAATAACAAAAACTATGAAATACGAAAACATTCTAATTGAACAAAGAGATGCTATCGCAACGGTAATTATTAATCGTCCTAATAAATTAAACGCCTTAAACCGCGACACCATTCAAGACTTGCATGATGGATTACACTCCCTTGATGTAGATAAAAAAATAAAAGCGATCATCATTACAGGTAGTGGTGAAAAGGCATTTGTAGCAGGAGCGGACATCGCTGAATTTTCGAATTTTTCAGTAAAAGAAGGGGGCCAACTTGCGCGAAAAGGACAACAGTTATTGTTTGATTTTATTGAAAATTTAACAACTCCTGTCATTGCAGCTGTTAATGGCTTCGCCTTAGGTGGTGGCTTAGAATTAGCCATGGCATGCCATTTCAGAATGGCTAGTGCTAACGCAAAAATGGGCTTGCCAGAAGTTTCACTTGGTGTGATTCCTGGGTATGGAGGTACCCAACGCTTACCGCAATTAATTGGCAAAGGCAGAGCCAATGAGATGATTATGACTGCTGGAATGATTGATGCACAAAAAGCATTGGCATACGGTCTTGTGAATGATGTGGTAGCTCAGGAAGAATTACTGCCACTTTGTGAAAAAATAGCCGATAAGATATCGAATAATTCTCCTGTAGCTATTTCCTATGCAATAAAAGCAGTAAATGCTGGTTTTAATAGTACTATAGATGGTTATCAAGAAGAAATTAAAGCTTTTGGAGCTTGTTTTGGCACTGAAGATTTCAAAGAAGGTACAACCGCCTTTTTAGAAAAAAGAAAAGCAAATTTTAAATAACCGCAAAGAACCTAAACCCAATTCTATGCATATCAGGAACCTATTTCTATTATTTTTTTTCGTTTTGTTTTCCTTAGTTCGGGCACAAGAAATGCCTATAGAATATACTATTGGTGAAAAGTATAATGACCGTTATACCTATTCTAATTTATTAACGATTGCTCCAGATGGCACTGGAGGTACTATTTTAGTGCGTTCGTATTTTACAGGAATTATCCTAAAGCCCAAAGGCTATTTTATAGAGCATTACAATGAGAATTTAGAACTCGTAGCTGAATTTAATTATAAGCTGAAAGAGGCAAATTACGTCGATGCCTTTGTGAAAAACGGAGAAGTAAATTTACTTTTTTTAGAATACAATTACGGCTTAAAAGCCTATGAATATATCGTACATAAAAGTTCGTTCAAAACCTTTAATTTTACAAAAGAAAAAATTTTAACCATCGACTCTGATCCTGTAGAGCAGCCTTTAGATCGTAACTATTACAACAGAAATTTTATTTCAGGTTTTACCACAACGGTACTTTTTGACAAGGAAAAATCTGCTTTTGCTATCAGCTCACATCATAAAAAAGGAAAAGATAATAAACATACCATTTATGTTTTTGATGCTACTTTAAAAAAACTGATAGAGTTTGATTTTTCAAGCGAAGTTGAAGAAAAAAACTATGCCTTTGAGAATTTCGTTTTATCTCAAGATAAACAACAGGCTTACTTGATCGCTAAGGCTTATTTTAAAAAGAAACGATTTGCTATTACCGAACGAAAATTTCAATATGAATTAGTGCAGGTTTCTAAGGATCGAGGAAATACTCAGACCTTTGTTGCTGCTGATAAATTTCCAGAAGCTTTAAACCCTATACTTACAGCAGACAAACTGGTGTGTGTAGGCTTTTATTCGAATAGAAAAGATAACAGATACAACGGAATCGCCTATTTTGATATAGACTTAAACACGCTGAACATCAAAGACAAAAAATACCATGAATTTTCTACTCAATTTATGTTGGATAAATTTGGGAGGGATGAAGAGGAAGATGTTAAAAACTTAATTTTCAAAGAAGTGGTTGTGGATAACGATTTTATTCTGTTTAATGCCGAAGAATATTTTGTCACCTCCAGTTTCCAAAGTGACGTATCAGGTACTAGACTAAAAATTAATAGGTATCATTACAACGATATTGTAAGTGTAAAACTTAGCACTACTGGAGAAATGGTTTGGGCGCGAAATATCAATAAGTCTGAAGTTACTCAGGGAGATCCGGCCTATACCTCGTACTCCTCATTTACTAAAGATAAAAATAGCTACTTTTTTATTAGCACAGCAAGTGAAAATCCTCAACAATTAACCGATGAGCGTATTATTTTTAAACAAGGCTTAAGTCAAAACAAAAATATTTTTGTGGTGAAATTAGACGAAGCCGGTCGAATGAATTATCAAAAAATAATTGACGGAAAAGAAGCGCGTTTGCCTTTAATGGTATCTGTTCCTTTGATACAAAAAAACGATCAAAAAATGCTTTTTTATGCTAAGCGAGGGTCTAAAAAACAACTGGTAAAAGTGCATTTTAAATAAAAAATATACTGAAAGTTATTCCAATAAACGTCGTCTAACTTGTTAGAATCGTTAAAAAATGTGTTATGAACATAAGTATATGGTCAGATATTAGATGTCCTTTTTGCTATATCGGAAAGAGAAATTTTGAAAAAGCATTAGCGAATTTTCCTCATAAAGATGATGTTATTGTGGAATGGAAAAGTTTTGAGTTAGATCCAGCTATGGAAACAAGGACAGATATGTCGGGTTTAGCTCATTTTATGCAGGCTAAGAACGTCGATAAACCAACAGCGGAGGCTATGTTTGCCAACGTTACAAATATGGCTAAAACAGTCGATTTAGACTTCCAGTTTAACAAAATGATACCAGCAAACTCATTAAAAGCCCACCAATTATTACATTTTGCCAAAAAACACGATTTGGCCGATGCTGCTAAGGAAGCATTATTAAAAGCTCACTTAATCGAAGGTGAAAATATAGATGATATAGGGGTTTTAATGCAATTGGCTTCTAAAATTGGTTTAGAACCTGCTGACGTAAAAACAATGATCGATTCAGAAGATTTTATCTATGAAGTACGCCAAGATCAAATGGAAGCTAGAAATTTAGGTATTAACGCTGTTCCGTTTTTTGTTCTTGACCATACCTATGGTATTTCTGGAGCACAACCGGTAGCAGTTTTTACAGATACCCTAGAAAAAGCTTGGAAAAAGCATCAAGAGCAAATAACGATAGTGCCAGATACAACAGGAAATGCTTGTGCTATTGATGGAAATTGTGATTAATTTAGCCCGGTCACTTTTTATGAGCGCCGCCGTAAAGAAATATCTTTTTTTAAAATAAATGCTTTTCTAAGCACACTATAGGTCAGTTTGGAAAGCTCTGGAAAGTTCATTGTTTTTAGAGCTTTTTTTTTAGACTTTAAATTTATATTTTTAGGTATCAACAAATTGGCCGTATGAAATATTTTATAGATCCCTTTGTTAAAATGTTCGAATTTCAAGGAAAAACAACGAATAAAGAATTTTGGATTTTCTTCATAGGCACTATTATATTTTTTATGGCATTGGGTTTTTTAAGAAATCCGTTACATATTCCATACTATGTTGGTGATACCTTGAGGGTAATTTTATTTGTTCCTACGCTGGCCTTAGGTTTTAGAAGATTGAATGAGGCAGGGATAAACAAATGGTTATTTCTTATCCCTTTTGTGAACTTAATTTTGGCGGGACTACCTGCAAAAAAGTAAACTTTTATATAAGTTAGCCGTAGAACAGAGCTGATAAAAACTATAAAAGCCACAAACTTAAGCATAAGTTTGTGGCATTTTTGTACTATTTCAACTCCCAACCTTTGCGGTAATTACCTTTTACCCATTCGTTAGCTTTTTCGTAATTCGTTACGCGCATATTCGCGCCATCCCATAAAATTTTACGGCGTCCTGGATATTGAAAAGGATCCCAATCACCGATTTTTTTACCAGGTTTTAGTTCTTTATATTGGTAGGCTTTAATTGCTAAATTCCCCATTAATACTGCTTCTGTTAAGGGGCCGGCTTTCGCAAAATCGGAAGAAGTAGCCGTGTTATTCAAACAACCATTTACAAAGTTCATAGCATGCCCAGAAGTATCACCTTCTATTCGTGTTAAGGTAGGTGTAGGAGGGTTAAACATTGCCATGGTTTCGGAAGGTAATAGTCGTGCATTTCTAGAATAGGTATCGGTTACTAAAATACCTTTAGTGCCGTAAAAAATACTACCACCACCAGAATCACCAATAGTCTCGTCATCTTTTAATTCGTCCGGTAAATCGGGTTTTAAACCACCATCATACCAGTTTAGGGCAATATCACCCTGCGCTTCAGTATTAAATTTTAAACGAACTATGGAGGAGGCTGGGCATGAAGCATTATAATCTGCTTCTACAAAGTCGCCTACCCAATTGGTTGTGCAACTAGCTTCCGCTTCCGTAGGATAGCCTAAGCCTAAAGCACTAAAAGGGGTTTCCATAATATGACATCCCATATCACCTAAGGCTCCGGTGCCAAAATCCCACCATCCTCGCCATTTAAAGGGCAAGTAACCGGAATAATAAGGCCTATCAGCTGCTGGTCCTAACCATAAATCCCAATCTAATTCCTTTGGGATAGCGTCTTGGACTGTGGGTAATGGAATGCCTTGAGGCCATACAGGTCTGTTTGTCCAGCAATCTACTTTATAAATTTTACCTAAAAATCCAGAATCTATCCATTCTTTCGCTTGTCTGCTACCATCACTTGATGCCCCTTGGTTACCCATTTGCGTAACAATATTATTTTCTCGGGCAACAGTTGTCATTAATCTTGCTTCATTAATATTGTGTGTTAGCGGTTTTTCTACATAGGCATGTTTTTTAGCCCGCATAAACGGTAAAGCTATAGTAGCATGCGTATGATCAGGGGTAGCTACCATAATGGCATCTAGCTCACTCAAATGATTTTCGTATACTTTTCTAAAGTCTTTATAGAGTTTGGCTTTTGGATGTAATTTTGTACTGGCTTCTATTTGCCGATTATCAACATCGCATAAGCTGACAAACTTTACCTTTTGGGTATTGGTCAAATCTCTAATGACCCCACCACCACGACCTCCTATTCCAAAAGCACCCATATAAAGGGTGTCACTAGGTGGAACATGGGTTTTTCCTAAAACAAAACTGGGAACAATGGAAAATACAGCGGAGGCTGCAACGGAGTTTTTAATAAACTTTCTTCTCTGCATGATAGTTATTCGTTAGTTGAATTGAATCACTTAAAGTACAAAATTAAATTAAAAGGGAGGTTTTAAAAATCTGTAAAATGATTTTGAATCTACCTAAGTATACAAAAATCAAAGGCTTATAATTTTAAAAATAGAGATACAACTTTAAGGTTGTTTTAAAAACGCCTGACCGTTCCACTCTTGATAAAAATTTTCAAGATACGTAAGCATAAATTGGTGGCGTTCTGCGGCTAGTTTTTTTCCTGTTTCGGTATTCATTTTGTCTTTTAGCAGCAGTAGTTTTTCGTAGAAGTGATTAATCGTAGGTGCGTCCGATTTTTTATAGGCTGCTTTGGTCATATTAAGTTTTGGTGGAATCTTTGGATTATAAATAACCCTATTTTTGAATCCTCCATAATTAAAGGCACGAGCAATACCAATAGCTCCAATAGCATCTAAACGATCAGCATCTTGTATGGTTCGTAATTCTAAGGAATCAAATTTCTTTTTCTTTTTTCCGAGGCTCGATTTAAATGAGATGTTTTCAATGATTTGAATTACATGATCTATTGTCTTTTTATCAAGGTTTAATGAGGATAAAAACTGTTGTGCTAGTTTTGGCCCTACCGTTTCATCACCATTGTTAAACTTAGCATCAGCAATATCGTGTAAAAGAGCACCCAAACTAACGACTAAAATATTAATATTTTTTTCGTCCTTCGCGATAAGTAAAGAATTGCGAAAAACACGTTGTATGTGAAACCAATCATGCCCACCTTCGGCACCTTGTAATGTTTCTTTTACAAATGCGATAGTTTCTTCTACGATTTCAGTATTGGTCATTGAATAGCGGTTACTCCCGAAGTTATTGTTTGTTCTATTTGTGCCAATAATTCGTCAAAATTACCAGTATTTTCTATGGGTTTATGGACGTCTAGGGTAATATGATTGCCAAGACCGTTCGGGAATTTCCCATATCGCAACATTTTCCAAGAATTGTTAATACTAATCGGAACAATTAATGCCGATGGGGCATTCTTCATTAAAATTTTTAGGCCAGTTGGTTGAAAGGCTTTTGGCGAACCTGTTCTACTGCGTGTGCCTTCTGGAAAAATAACGGCACTTCTATTATGTTTTTCAATATAGGTACCCAACTTCATAATTTGCCCTAAGGCTTGTTTACCATCTTTTCGATCAATTAATACCGATCCTCCATGCACTAGGTTGTAAGAAACGCTTGGGATACCCTTGCCTAACTCTATTTTACTCACAAATTTTGGATGATAGTTACGCATCCACCAAATAATAGGCGGAATATCATGCATACTTTGGTGATTGGCCACTATGATTAAAGGTTTTCCAGTAGGTATTTTATAAGGATTATTAAAAGTGTATCTAGTGCCTAACAGGATAGAACACCTTAATAAGCATAAATTTAAAATACTTACTACTTTTTTTAATCCACTGTAGCCAAATAAATGATGGCCAAGCCATTGTAAAGGATGAAAAACTAGTAAGCATATCCCAAAGGATAGTTGGTATAGAATACTTAACGGATATGCTAGAAATTTTTGCATGCTACAAAAATAAAAAACCGCTCCCTTTAAAGAGCGGTTTTATTCAAATTTTTATTCAAATTATAAAACTTTAATTGCGAATAACTATTTAACAGAATTCGTTATATGCAGCCATTAAATTCTCTGCAATAACTTCTGCTGGTCTTCCTTCAATATGATGACGCTCGATCATATGCACCAATTCTCCGTCTTTAAATAAAGCCATACTCGGTGATGAAGGGGGAAAAGGAACCATTAAACTTCTCGCTTTGTCAACCGCTTCAAAATCTACACCCGCAAAAACGGTAACGGCATGGTCTGGTTTTTTGCTGTTTGTTAAACTAAATTTTGCGGCAGGTCTAGCATTTGCTGCGGCACAACCACAAACAGAGTTCACAACAACTAACGTAGTTCCTTTGGCATTAATAGCTTTTTCAACAGCTTCTGCGCTATGTAATTCTTCAAACCCGGCCCCAGCTAGGTCTTCTCTCATTGGTTTTATTAATTCTGCAGGATACATAATTTTTATTTTTAAGACTCATTAAAATATTTTTCAAATATAACTAATTTGTTACAGTTCTTCCTCAACCTTAACGTTTCATTACTATAATTTTTGTATTTGAAAACTATATCTTTGGCAAAAATTTTTAAGAATGAAATGGATTTTATTTTTTGTCATATTTTATATACTCCAAAAACTATTTAGTGCATCGAGAACCAAGGGTTTTTCACAAAAATCAAAATCAGTTTCTCCTGCCGATTTTGAACTTAATTTACTTTCCTTATGTTCTTTAGTGATCAAGGCTGATGGAAACGTGAGTCAGAGAGAAATGGACTATGTGCAGCGTTATTTTGTGAGCACGTATGGCAAAGATAAGGCCAATGCCATCTTTAGAACCTTCAATGAGGTGATAAAAAAAAGGGAAATTTCTGGACAACGTATTTGTGATTATATGAATCTGCGAACAAGTATTGAGGTGCGTTTGCAGTTGGTGCATTTTTTATTCGGAATTGCTCAAGCTGACGGCACTGTTAGCGCTGCTGAAATTAGTAAAATAGAAGAAATAGCCAGATTTTTAAGAATTGGGCATAGCAGTTTTGAAAGTGTCAAAGCGATGTTTATTAAAAATGCAGATAACGCCTATAAAATTCTTGAAATTGATAAATCTGTTACAGATGATGAAGTAAAGAAGGCCTACAGGACCATGGCAAAAAAATACCATCCAGATCGGGTAAACACTGAAAACGAAGCTATTAAAAAAGGAGCTGAAGAGAAGTTTAAGGAAGTGCAAATTGCGTACGAAACCATACAGAAAGAGCGTGGCATCAACTAAATGAAATGAAATATTGTTTTACGAAAAGAAGTAGTTATGGAAAATTTTTGGTTTTACTTGAAAATGGGTTTGGAGCACGTATTAGACTTAGCGGCTTATGATCACATTCTTTTTTTAACTATATTAACGGTGCCTTTTACGTTTAAATCGTGGAAAAAGGTAGTGTTACTAGCTACGATTTTTACCATAACGCATTGTATTTCGCTGGCACTATCAGCCTATAAAGTAATAGAGGTTGAAGTAGGTATTATTGAGTTTTTAATTCCTGTCACCATTTTGCTGACCGCACTATTTAATTTAAGGTATTTTAAGGCTAAAGAAGAGCATAAAAATTTAATAGGGCACGGCATTGCCACCGCTTTTTTTGGTCTTATTCACGGCTTTGGCTTTTCTAATTATTTTAAAATGTTAATGGCTGATGAAGAGGATATCATAACGCCGCTTTTGGGTTTTGCAACAGGGATAGAACTTTCGCAATTGATCATTGTACTTTCGATACTTGTGGTAGCCTTTTTTGTACAGGCGATACTTCAGCTAAAACAAACCTTATTTGTCTTAGGGATGTCTATTTTAGTGGTATTGATAACACTTCCCATGTTACTCGAAACTTATCCTTTTTAAATTTTTATTTAAAATAAATCTATTGGTGATTGTTAGGCTTGGTGAAAGCAGGTATCTTAGTGCTTTGTTAGGTATAGGATACCATTTTCTTATAAAATAGATGATAGAAGTAAAACAGAAAAAATACGATAAGGCCTATTTGAGAATGGCCAACGAGTGGGGAAAATTATCGTTTTGTAAACGAAAGCAAGTGGGAGCTATTGTGGTAAAAGATCGGATGATCATTTCGGATGGCTATAATGGCACACCAACTGGTTTTGAAAACCATTGTGAAGATGAGGAGGGTTATACAAAATGGTATGTTTTACATGCCGAAGCTAATGCATTATCAAAATTAGCTTCGTCAACGCAATCCTGTGATGGAGCCACTTTATATATTACATTGTCTCCTTGTAAAGAATGTAGTAAGCTAATTCATCAATCTGGCATAAAACGTGTAGTATACCAAAATGCGTATAAAGATGATGAAGGACTTCAGTTTTTAAAAAAAGCAGGAGTAGACTTAGTGCATCTGGCAATTATTGATGACAATTAAACCTATTTTAATTTAAAAGTAAATGAAGAAAAAGCAATCCTTTATGTGGCCAACGCTTTTAGCGGGAACGCTAGCCCTTGGTGTGTTTATTGGAGGCAAACTTCACTTTAACGATACGCCCGAAAAGTTATTTACGACCAATTCAAAAAAAGATAAGCTCAATAGGTTAATCGATTATATCGATTATGAGTATGTCGACGATATTAATACTGATAGTATTGTTGATGTTGCTGTCAATAATATTTTAGATAAGTTGGACCCACATTCGGTGTATATTCCTAAGAAAAGTATGGCTAAGGTCTCTGAAAATATGAAGGGAGACTTTGTTGGGATCGGGATTAGTTTTTTTATGGAAAACGATACTATTGCGGTGGTTAGAGCTATTGAGGGTGGCCCAAGTTTTAAAAATGGTATTCAAGCTGGGGATCGTATTTTAATGGCGGATAATACACCTTTATTTGGACAGGAGATTAGTAATGAAAAGGTTATAGACAAGTTAAAAGGCCTTAAAGGTACCCCTGTAAAGCTTAAAATATACCGTAAACAAGATGATAAAATTTTTGATGTCGTTATAAAACGTGATGATATTCCTCTTACAAGTGTAGATGCAGCTTACATGTTAACTCAGGATATGGCTTATATTAAAATAAACCGATTTGCAGAAACTACTTTCAAAGAATTTAAAACGGCTCTAAATGCTTTACAAAAACAAGGAGCTCGAAAACTTACCCTTGATTTACGCGACAATCCGGGAGGTTATTTAGGCATTGCAGAACAAATGGCCGATGAGTTTTTAGAAAACGGAAAATTAATTTTATTTACAAAAAACAAAAAAGGACAAATAGATTATTCCTATGCTACCAAAAAAGGAGCTTTTGAAAATAAGCCTATCTACGTATTAATAAATGAACTTTCGGCCTCCGCGAGTGAAATTATTGCTGGGGCGTTGCAAGATAATGATATTGGTACTATAGTGGGCCGTCGCTCGTTTGGAAAAGGTTTGGTGCAACGCGAAATGGAACTTGGAGATGGTTCTGCAGTGCGCTTGACGATATCACGTTATTATACACCCACAGGACGGTCTATTCAAAAAAACTACGCCAATGGGAATAAAGATTATTATCAAAAATTTATGGATCGGTATGCCAGCGGAGAATTGGTGGCTGTGGATAGTATTAAAGTAGCAGATTCATTGAAGTTTACCACCCCAAAGGGTAAAGTGGTTTATGGCGGTGGCGGTATCGTGCCCGATGTTTTTGTTCCTATTGGCTCGAATGAAAATGAAGCTATTAGTTCCGTTGAGAGCGAGCTCATTATGTCGCGTTTCATCTTTGATCACTTAGAAGAAGATAGAAAGCGCTATATTGCTTATTCAGAAAAAAACTTTATTGCAAATTTTAGGGTTGACGATATTCTCTTTCAAAATTACATCAGTCATATATCAAAATTTCTTGACCCGAGAGTTCCAGGAATTGATTATTACGCCTACGAAGAAAAAATAAAGCTGTACCTAAAAGCAGCACTTGCAGAACAACTGTTTAATCCTAATGCTTTTGCCATTATTAAAGGAAAAGGCGATGCCATGCTTAAAAAAGTTCTGGAGCTTGATGAGGACATGCCAAATAAATGATGTTATTTAGACCATAACAAAAAATTTAATTCGGAATAACTATTGGGCTTTGTGGTTCGCATTCAGCTCGGTTTTACGATCTAAACCTTAAGTGGGAGGAAAGTGATTCATGCACGCTCCCTTTGGAGAATTGGCATGTTAAGCCTTGATTACCACCTAAATGTATTATTCCTCTTTTACTTTTTTTTGAATTTTTTTTGACATCAAAAAAATGACCAAGACCACAATAGCGCATAGCGAGGCAACAATACCTATCAAGGCAATAGTACTATCACCTTGAAGTAAATTATCGAAATTTAGCATCGTGCTATTATAGCCTATTAATGCCACTGCAATTAAGATAAGAAAAAAGCTGATGTATTTATTCATGACTAGTTTTATAGGGTTCAGAAATAGATTTTTTTAAAAAAGCTGATTGATGTTTGATGCAAATAACTTAACCGATATAGCCAATAAAATTACTCCAAAAACTTTACGAATAACACTTAAGCCAGCTTTGCCCAATACTTTCTCTATTTTTTTAGATGATTTTAAAACCAAATAAACAAAGATAATATTTACGATAATAGCGACTATTATATTTTCTACAAAGTATTCCGCACGTAATGATAAAATAGCCGTCATGGTCCCAGCTCCTGCAATTAAGGGAAAAGCAATGGGGACTATCGATGCACTTTCGGGTTCGTCGTCTCTATACAGGGAAATACCCAAAATCATTTCTATAGCCAAAAAGAAAATAACAAAGGCACCAGCAACAGCAAATGAGTTGACATCAATACCAATAAGCTTTAATATTTCTTCCCCAACAAACAAAAAGGAAACCATAATTACGGCAGCCACAATAGAGGCTTTTTCAGAATGAATATGCCCTACTTTGTTGCGTAAGCCAATGATGATCGGGATGCTTCCTAAGATATCAATTACGGCAAAAAGCACCATCGATGCGGTGGCTATTTCTCTAAAATCAAAATGAAATTCCATACTTTTTTAAATTCTTTGCAAATTTACGGTTTAATTCAACTTTTAGATGTTTTAACCTTAAATATAATTTGTTAAGGTATCTTTGCACTTCTTAAATTTATATATGTTTCAAATTGGTAAAGCCTTAGTTTCAGAAGAAATTATTGAGAAAGAATTCGTCTGTAATCTGTCTGCTTGTAAAGGTGCATGTTGCGTAGATGGTGACGCAGGAGCTCCTTTAGAGGATAAAGAAACCGAAATATTAGTTGATATTTATCAGAAGGTAAAACCCTTTTTAAGAGCTGAAGGTATCGCCGTCATTGAAGACCAAGGTGCTTTTGTGAAAGGTGACGATGGGGAATGGGAAACGCCCTTGGTGAACGGCAGTGAATGTGCCTATGTTGTTTTTTCGGATGATGGCATTACAAAATGTGGCTTAGAGGAAGCTTATAACGCGGGTGCCACCAAATTCAGAAAACCAGTTTCTTGTCATTTATACCCTATTAGAATTCGAGAGTATTCAGAATTTGTAGCGGTAAACTATCACAAATGGGAGATTTGTGACGCTGCTTGTTCTTTAGGGTCAGCCTTAGAAGTGCCCATTTATAAATTTGTAAAGGAAGCTTTAATTAGAAAATTTGGTAAAAAGTGGTACGCAGAATTAGAGGAGGTTGCCCAAAATTTATCTAAATAGTAGGGATAAGTACAACTACTTTAGTGCCAACAGCAAGGTTGTTTTCGTCAAATAAATCAATAATCTTAACGTCATAAGAATGTTGGTAGTCCTTTGAGAAATTTTCCAAACGTTCTTTGGTGATTGTAATACCAATAGAATTTCGTTTCAAGACCTTATTTTCTTTGATCACTTCTGAAGCATCTCTGCCAATACCATTATCCGTAATAGAAATGGCGATAAGGTAATTGTCCTGATTTTGAATATCAATCGTTATTTTCTTTTCACCTTCTTTGGACGACAATCCATGCCAAATAGAATTTTCTAAAAAGGGTTGTAATATTAGGGAGGGAATTTTAATAGCGTCTACATCTAAGCCCTCTTGTATGTTTATTTTAAACCCTATTTCGTTAGAGAATCTAATGTTTTCAATATTCATGTAGAGTTCTGCGGTTTCTAACTCTTCGGCTAGCGTTATTTCCTTTAATGAAGAGGCTTCTAATATTTTACGAACTAATTTTGAAAACTTGTTGAGGTAATAAACAGCATTTTTCTTTTCGTTATTAATGATGTATAATTTGATGGAGTTTAATGAATTAAAAATAAAATGAGGATTCATTTGGCTTCTTAGCATGCTTTGCTCCAAGGTCAATAATTTTTTGTCATTTTTTAATTGGTATTGCTTGTAAAGTATGTACAAAATAATGACAGATAAAGCTAACAACAAAGCACTGATAAGTAGGGTATTTTCTTTTTTCTTGAGTTTTAATTGAATTAATTCGTTTTGTCGTGCGAGTGTTTCAATTTGATTGTTTTTTTTCTCTGAGTCGTATTTAAAAATAATATCGTTGACGTAGCGAATGTTGGTTTCATTATTGATGTCGTCCTCAATAGATTTATAGGTTTTAAAAGACTGTAGTGCTTTATCAGATTTGTTTTGTATGCTGTACAATTCTGATAGAAATTCGTGTCCTGAAGCCTGTGAAAGATGCAAATCGTGCTTTTTCGCTAATAGGATACCCTCCAATAAGTTTGTTTCAGCTAATTCATAATTACCAAGCTTTATATACGCCCAGCCCATATTAATATAAACAGATGTTGTTATAAACTTATCACTAATGGCTATCGCTTTTTTTAAGGTAGGATCTAGAATTCGCAAGGCCTCGTTGAGTCTATTTTGCTTGATATAAATTTTCGCAATACTATTATTACAAATTACACGACCTCTATCACTATTTATTTCTTCATTAAGAGCTAGCGATTTGCGATAGTAGTTAAGGGCAAGTTTTAGGTCGTTTAGCTCCTCGTAACATTCTCCTAAATTTTGGTTATTTATGGCTAATCCCAGGGTATTATTGAGTTCTTTTTCTAGCAATAAAGATTTTTTGTAGGTTGCAATGGCAACGGGGTATTGTTTTAAACTTTGATAAATATTTCCAATGCCGTTTAAAGAAACATTAATACTTCTTCTTAAGCCTTTACTCGGATTTTTAACGCTCTCAGCTAAGGCTAAGGCCTCTTGGGCATAGTCTAATGCAGTTTTAATGGCGTCCATGCGTCTGTAAACCACACTGAGCATATTAAGACTATACACTTTTAATTCTAAATTATCAGCCTTTTTAGCGACCTCTAAGGCTTGTTTATGAAGGCTGATGGCTTTGGCATAATTAGAGGTATTTCTATGCCAAGTACCCAGATGATTTAAGGCATAAGATTGTCCGTCAAAATAGTTTTTGGCAGCAGCTTCATTGTTAAAATGGCGCATTAAAATGGTATCATACCGAGACGGCTTTAGAATGGAGTCAATATCGGTATAGGTCTTTGGTGCTGCCTGTATTAAACTATCAGCAGTTTTTTTAAATTTTAAAGGAATAGTTTGTGAAAAAGAAAAACTACTAAGCAGAAAAAAAAATGCCAGGCATATGGCAATCAGATAAACAGGACTAAAAAAGGTAAAGCCCTTGAAAATTTCTTCTTTTTTTCTACACATAAACGAATTTAAAGTAAGTCTAAAAAGTCAGATTTTTTTTGACGAGAAACGGGTATTTTATGATTAGACTCTAAAACAACGTACCCATCGGTTTTTAAGAATTCTTTAATTTTGTTTAGGTTGATAATATAGGAATTATGAATTCTAAAAAAGGTTTCCTGAGGTAAAATTTCATTTACTTCTTTTAGTTTTTTGGTCAATACAATTTTATGTCCGTCGGTAAGAAATATAGTGGTGTAGTTACCGTCCGATTCTGCATATAAAATTTGATCACAACTTAAAAACACTAATTTCCCATCCGTGTTGAGCGTTATTTTTTTTTGGATCGCATTGGCATTAAAATTTAAAAGAATTTTTTCTAATTTATCTGCGGAATAGTTCCTGGCATTGTATTTTTTGATCTTTACAATGGTGTCATTTAAATCATCAGAATCAATAGGTTTTAAAAGATAATCTATAGCTTCATTCTTTAATGCTTTAATAGCGTATTGGTTATAAGCAGTGGTAATTACTATTGGAAAGTCTTTATTTTTTAGTTTTTGAATAAACTGAAAACCGTCCATGGTAGGCATTTCAATATCTAAAAAAAGACAATCCGGTGTGTTTTCACTTTTATTTAAATGGGCTAAAGCTTCTAAAGGGTTCGTAAAAGATGCCACAACTTTTATCTCGTCACTAAAATTAGTGAGTTCCCAAGATAAACTTTGGAGCGCTTTTATTTCATCATCTACAATTACAGCTTCTAACATAACTACCTTAAATGTAAACAAAAATAACTGTTATTGGTTTGGCCATAGCTCAATTTGTATCAATGGTTATAAATTAAGTACAATCGGACTTTAATCGTAAAATTAATTTCAATATGAGAATAAACGGATCAAAACGAGCAAAATCATATCTATTTTTTCTAAATACCAATTATACACTTTTGATCACCATTGGCACAATCCTCAACTCAATGACCTGCTAAAATTTATAATTTAGTTTCATAAAATTAGTAAACCCCTTTTTAACTAGTTATCAATTAAGTACAGACAAATCATTTAACGCAACGGAAGCAGAAGTTAGGAACAGAATTAAATAATGGGTTATGCAAAAATCATTTATTCTATTTATCATATTAATTATTGTCATTACCATAGCCGCAATTATAGAAAATAATAGTATTAGTAACGATAAGGCCCCTTTAATTGCGCATACAACGCTAAAGAACTAGAAGCTTAATAAATTTTTATGATGTATCTTAAACACTTTGGTTTTAAAATTTTTATAGGCTTTTTTGTGCTTAGCTTTTGCACCTCATATTTGCCAAAAGAGAGTGGTCTAGATTATGATTTACTATCCAAGCAAATCAATATAAGCGGTAGCTTTAATCATGAGGTACTAGGTGATTTATCTTTTAGTGAATCGAAAGAAGTGAATACCAAAGGTGTTCACTACGTAAGTTTAACTTTAAAGTTAGAAAATGCATCTGAAAATAAGGTAGCTATTTTAATTTCAAAAGAAAACACCCATGAACCTATTCATGAAGGTGCTTACAGTATTTCGAATGATACCTTTACATCTGAACACTATTCGAATGGAGTTTTTGCTTATTATAATAATATGGCCTCCAATGAATTACCTTTTTTCACAGAAAAGGGTGTGGTTGTTATTACCAATAGATCAAATAAGCTAGTTGAAGGCTACTTAAATCTTGACTTAAGAAACGTTCAAGACAAAAAAATTACGATATCTGGAAAATTTAGAGCGAATAAAGAACTTAATTAACACACTATTTTGCACCATAAACCTGTCAAACCAAAAACAAGTATAAAGAAACTTATGAATAACTAGGATAGTGCTATTTTAACCATAAACCAATAATCATAATTATAGAATATTGTTAGGTTTTTAGGTTTCGGGGGGAACTTCCTAAACCAGCTAATTCGGTAATAGATTTAGGTAAATTATAGCTCTTTAGCTTCGTAGGGTTTGGCAGTGTGCAAAATAAAATAAAGGGTTTACTGGAAAACAAGAGTAGCCTTATGCCCATACCAAATGTTAGGTATTAAAATGGTACTTCTTTAAATAAGGTTTTAATACGGCTACAGATAGGTAAGCGATAATGTACAAGGACAAAATGATATAATGATTCTCCATTACTTCTTAATTTTCATAGGTGCTACCTTATAAACGCAAAAATTTAAGCGCTTAGATGATCAAGAAAAAGTTAAAGTTTTACCTAAAAAAACCTTTGAGTATACATTGATACTCAAAGGTTTTTTAGTTCTACCACAACATAGATGGTTGTTTTTTTATTATTATTTGGCTTGTTTTAGATAGCCCAATCTTTTCCGCCAGTTAACTCTTGAACATCTGCACAACCAATATATTCTCCCGGAATTGGCAAATAGGCAAGCACCTCTTCTGCTATATATTCAGAAGATTTGAAAGCCCAAATGGTTAAACCTCTTAAATTGTTAGCAAAGGCAAATCTTGAAATACCTTCGTCTAGGCTTGCTGTTTCTCCAGCAGCTATGGCTTGATGATACGTATTAATTAGTTTAAAATTCTTGATTTCATCTTCTTTCGTAACTTTTAAAGCGCCAGCTAGAACAGACTCTAAATCTTCACTGGTTAAATCTTCAAGCTTTTCTTTACCAGCATCTTTAAGTGCTTTATCGGTAAATTTATTCATTGCCATTTTAAAGAAATTCTGATCTTTTTCTTCCATAATTTCTTTAGCATAGGTATCAATAAAAACATGAACATTTACTTCAGAAGCAGAAGGTGTATCTGTTTTTGGCAGTATAATATCTACTAATTTTGAAAGTATGTCACCTTCTTCTTTTGATAAAAATACAGGAGTCCAAGTTGCTATATTTTGCTCTTTACAACTCTGAACTAAACTAATTAGAGTTGGCGTGGCTACAATGTAACCTAGAGATAGGCCTAGGTTTTTAAGTGCTATTCTTCTATCCATTATATAGTTTCTTTTTTAAGTTCTTGTGCGGCGTGATTTGCAGCTCTTGCCGTAAATGCCATATAGGTTAATGATGGATTTACACAGCTTGCTGAGGTCATAAAAGCGCCATCTGTTACATACACGTTAGGTACCGCGTGTATTTGGTTATTTCCATTAAGCACTGATGTTTTTGGATCTCTACCCATTCGTGCTGTTCCCATTTCATGTATACCCAACCCTAGTGCTCCGGGATTATCGTAGGCTTGCACATCTCTAAAACCTGCATTTTTTAACATTTCAACAGCTTGTTGTTTAATGTCTTCACGCATTTTCCATTCATTTTCTTTGAATTCTGCATCAAAAGTCACCGTAGGTAAGCCCCAATCATCTAATTTATCATAATCCAGAGTCATTCTGTTTTCTTCATAGGGTAAAACTTCACCAAAGCCCATAATCCCCATGGTCCATCCTCCTGGCTTTAAAATGCTTTCTTTTAAATCTTTTCCAAAAGAAACTTCAGCAATGGTTTCTTCCCAGTTACCACGACTTGCACCCCCTTGATATCCAAAGCCACGTACGTAATCTTTACGGTCACTGTCGCCACCTAAATTTCTAAAACGTGGAATATAAACGCCGTTTGGTTTACGGCCTTTGTAATATTTATCATCAAAACCATCAAATTTACCATTCGCTCCAACTTGCAATTGGTGGTCCATGATATTTCTACCTAATTGGTCAGAATCATTCCCAAGTCCATTTGGAAAACGCTCTGATTTCGATTGCATTAATATTTGTGTTGAACCTATGGCAGATGCGCATAAGAAAATTACTTTAGCATTAAAAACTAATTCTTCTTTTGTTAATCGGTCAATAACCTTAACACCCGTTGCTTTTTTAGTTTTTGGGTCATATATAACCTCAGAAACAATCGAGTCCGGTCTTAGGGTTAAATTACCAGTACGTTCTGCTGCTGGCAAGGTTGAGGAATTACTGCTAAAATAAGCTCCGAAAGGACAGCCTCTAATACATCTATTTCTAAATTGACATTTGCTTCTTCCGTCAAATTCTTTACCTCCGGTGATATGCGCAACTCGGCCAGCGGTAACCACTCTACCTTCAAAGTTTTCGGCTACTTTTTCTCTAAACTCTTGTTCCACACAGTTCAATTCCATCATCGGAAGAAATTCACTGTCGGGTAGTTGCGGTAAACCTAGGGCTTCACCACTGATCCCAATAAACGATTCTACTTTGCTATACCAAGGAGCTATATCTTTATAGCGTACGGGCCAATCTACACCATGCCCGTCTTTTTTGTTCGCCTCAAAATCTAAATCACTCCAACGATAACTGTGACGCCCCCACATAATTGATCTACCACCTACGTGGTACCCTCGCATCCAATCAAAGCGTTTTGTTTCATTATAAGGATGCTCTAAATCGTTTACAAACCAAAAATTGTGTGGTGCTTTAACCGTATACCCCGTTCTGGCTTGTTTTTGTTGTTTGTCTCTTTCTTCTTTGGGTAACATTCCATTATTAGGAAAATCCCAATCATCTAGGTTTGCGGTTGGATAATCTTCAATGTGCGTTACCATTCTTCCGCGCTCTAAAATTAGCGTTTTTAAACCATTTTCACACAGTTCTTTAGCAGCCCATCCGCCACTAATTCCGGTTCCAACCACAATCGCATCGTACGATTCTTGCTCTTCGTTATAATAAAATTTGTTCATTAAATAGAATTGTTTATTTCGTAAAATTTACTAAATATAGAATTAATTTTTTACATTTAAACGCTATAATTACAACGATATTCTACTATAACGTTGTAGTAAAATGCTAATTTATTAAATTAATGTACCAAGTTTATGAAAAATCGTAATATTATAAAGAAAAGTTTGCTTTTAACCATGGGGCTTTTAATTTTTGGAGTTCTATCCTGTAAAGAAAAAGAACCTAACAAAAATACCGAGCCTATTGATGAAATAGCTTCAGTGGATCAAGATCCTTTTTTTAAACTATCCTTAGCACAATGGTCTATGCATAAAATGATTTTTGAGGAGGGTGTAGATCCCTATACTTTTGCTGAGAAGGCCAAATCCTGGGGGTTTTCTGGTCTTGAATATGTAAGTGGCTTGTACAACGAGGAATTAGAAAAAGATAATTTTTCGAAAGAAGCTATGGCCAAATTTATAGCCAAAAACAATTTAGAGAGCGAAAAACATGGCATGGAAAATCTTTTGATCATGATTGACGGTCAAGGAGATTTAGCAACAACCGATGCAATTGCAAGAAAAGAAGCAGTTGAGAATCATTACAAATGGGTCGATGCAGCAGCAGCTATGGGCTGCCATTCTATACGTGTTAATTTAGCGGGAAGTAAAGTTCCTGAGGAATGGACAGCAAGTGCCGTTGACGGACTTACGCAACTGGCAAGCTACGCAAAAGACAAAAACATAAATATTATTGTAGAAAACCACGGTGGGTTGTCGTCAGATGCGGCCTTATTGGCTGGTGTAATGGAAAAGGTAAATATGGATAATTGTGGGACCTTACCAGATTTTGGTAATTTTTGTGTTCGAAGAGTGGATGGTTCCGATTACAATGGCGATTGTGCCGAAACTTACGATATGTACAAGGGGGTAACAGAATTGATGCCATTTGCTAAGGGCGTAAGTGCTAAATCCTACAATTTTGATGCGCAGGGCAATGAAACAAAAATCGATTACGTAAAAATGCTTCAAATTGTAAAAGATGCGGACTATAATGGGTATATTGGCGTGGAGTATGAAGGTAGTGTTTTAAGCGAGGCGGAAGGGATTCTTGCCACAAAACAACTATTGATAAAGGCATCAGAAACGCTAAGATAATTATATGAAAGATCTATTTTATGAATTATTTGATTACAACTTTTATTGTAACAAAAATCTGATAGACAAATTTCACACTTTAGAAAGTCAGGCTACAGATAAGAGTAGTTCATTATTTAGTCATATTCTTAACGCGCATCATATTTGGAATGCAAGATTGTTAAAAACAGATGAAAAATATAAAGCCTTTGACAAGCATTGCAGTACTGATTTTTCTGAGATGCATTACGAAAACCAAAGAACATCTTTTGAAATTATAACCAATCTTGAAGATTTTGATAAACGTATAGCTTATGAAAATTCGGAAGGCAAACAATTTATAAATACATTCAAGGATATTTTATTCCATGTAATCAATCACTCCACCTATCATAGAGGACAAATTGCTTTAGAATTTAGAAATAATACCATTGAACCTTTGGCTTCAGATTACATTCTGTACAAACGTTAAATTAACTAATCAATAAAATAATACCATGAATTTAAAAATAAAGTTTCAATTGTCTACAATGATGTTTTTAGAGTTTTTCATTTGGGGCGGATGGTTTGTAACCTTAGGTACATTTTTAGGAAATAATTTAAAGGCTACTGGGGCCGAAATGGGAATGGCTTTTTCAACCCAATCTTGGGGTGCCATTATAGCCCCATTTATTATAGGATTAATTGCAGATCGCTATTTTAATGCGGAGCGTATTTTAGGAGTTTTACACTTAGCTGGGGCGTTTTTAATGTATCAGATGTATGGAGCAACGGAGTTTTCTACGTTTTATCCTTATGTGTTAGGCTACATGATTCTTTACATGCCAACCCTCGCCTTGGTAAATGCTATTGCATTTAAACAAATGAAAGATCCGGCTAAAGAATTTTCTTTAGTACGCGTATTTGGTACCATTGGATGGATAGCCGCAGGTTTATTAATTAGTTATGTGTTTTTATGGGATTCAGCAGATGCAAGAGCTGAAGGAATGCTTAAGAATACATTTTTGATGGTCGCAATCGCTTCGACTGTATTGGGTTTATTTAGCTTTACCTTGCCTAAAACCCCTCCAGGCATAACTAAGGATGAAAAAGTGAGCATTTCTGATATCTTAGGCTTAGATGCTTTAAAACTTTTGAAGGACAAAAATTTTCTTGTCTTTTTCGTGTCGTCGATATTTATATGTATTCCTCTAGCTTTTTACTATCAAAACGCAAATCCATTTCTTTCAGAAATAGGCATGGACAATCCAACGGGAAAAATGACTATTGGGCAAGTCTCAGAAGTATTTTTTATGTTGTTACTGCCCTATTTCTTCAAAAAATTTGGTTTTAAGAAAACAATTTTGGTGGGTATGTTGGCTTGGACAGTACGATACCTTCTCTTCGCTTATGGAAATGCAGGAGAATTAGCCTTTATGCTTATCATAGGAATTGGTCTTCATGGTATTTGTTATGATTTCTTCTTTGTTTCTGGTCAAATATACACGGATTCAAAAGCAGGAAAAAAATACAAGAGTGCAGCACAAGGTTTAATCACCTTAGCCACCTATGGCATTGGAATGTTAATTGGGTTCTGGATTGCAGGAAAAATTACAGACACTTATTTATTGGCAGATAATCTGCACGATTGGAAGACTATTTGGACGTATCCAGCTATATTTGCTTTGGGAGTATCAGTCCTATTTGTGCTGCTTTTTAAAAATGAAACTATAGAATACAAAGAATAAACAAGCAAAATGGCAAAAAAAATTAGACTAGGAGTTTTAGGTGGTGGAGGTGATTCATTAATAGGGATTTTACATAGAGTAGCCTCTCAAATCAATGATAATTATGAAATTGTAGGAGCTGTATTTAATGTAGATTTTGAGGAAAGCATCGCATTTGCAAAAAAAATTGATGTTCCTACCAATCGCATTTATCCAGATTTTGACACTTTTATTCAGGAAGAAATGAAACTTCCAGAAACTGAACGCATACAGGTTTGCGCTATTTTAACCCCTAACTTTTTGCATTTTCCCATGGCAAAAAAATTGTTAGAAAATGGCTTCCATGTCATTTGCGAGAAGCCGATGACCACCTCTTTAGAAGAAGCTAAAATATTACAAGCAGCGCATCAAAAAGCAGGAACTGTTTTTGTGTTAACCCATACCTATACAGGATACCCGATGGTTCGTGAAATGCGAGAACGTATCAAAGCAGGCGAACTAGGGAAGATTCATAAGGTAGATGCACAATAT
Source organism: uncultured Cellulophaga sp. (assembly GCA_963974535.1). Taxonomy (GTDB): domain Bacteria; phylum Bacteroidota; class Bacteroidia; order Flavobacteriales; family Flavobacteriaceae; genus Cellulophaga. Next base: position 226,689 of record CAXBCN010000003.1, on the reverse strand, counting down.
TATCAAGGTTGGATCAATACCATTATACACGACAAAGCGAAGCGTTCTACCGTTTGGCGTTTAGATCCAGAAAAAGCAGGAATAAGCTCTTGTATGGCTGACATCGGAGTTCATGCCTTTAATATGCTAGAATACACTACGGGCTTACAAGTTAAATCGCTATTATGTGATTTCAATTATTTATACGAGGATAATAAAATGGATGTGGACGGCACGGTTCTTATACGCATGGAAGACCAAGTGAAGGGAGTTATCCGAAGCAGTCAAGTAGCTACCGGCGAAGAGAACGGACTAGCCATTATCATTTATGGTGAAAAAGCAGCCTTTAAATGGGCACAGGAAAATCCCAATTACTTGTATAAATTAAGTGATGCCGAGCCCCTGCAAGTTTTAAAACCAGGTCATGCCTACAACTCTAAATTATCATTAGACGGCACAAAACTTCCACCAGGGCACCCCGAAGGGATTTTTGATGCTATGGCAAATATTTACAAAGGTGCTGCCAGAGCTATTCGAGGAGAAGACTATAATGACGGAGAATTTCCAACGATGCGAGACGGGGTTAGAGGTATGAATTTTATAGAAAGTACCGTTGCATCTCATAAAAACGGAAACACCTGGATTCAACTCGAGTAATTCTTAAAAAATACTAGAAAAAAAGCCGCTAAGTAAAAGGCGGCTTTTTTTCTATAAACAGTACGGATGTTTAAAAAAACTATCTTTTAAAATAAGCTTTTTTTAATTTTCTCTACATTTTTTCTATTCAAAAACTTTTTCGAACTCTTGGCATACTACAATCATACTTTCTCTGGGTTCTCTATTGAATTCAGCGAGTTCCCGAGTATAATACTCCCAATGTGTTTTTTTCCAATAGGCTAAACTTTTATCACCTTCACCCTCTTTGCGAGCATAGTTTTCATCAATACTAAACATTGGTTTTAATTTTACCGCAGTAGTTTTTACGATACATTTTGCCTTCCCATCCCAATCAGTGATGACCATAAAATCTCCAATTTTAGGGAGTGGTTCATTTCTAAGTTGTAAGCCTAAAAGTGAGGGTGAAGTGGCTTTTTTTATGTTTTTGAGTACTAAATCTAAACATTCATTAGCATCTTTTTCGTTATCACAAAAATGAATGGTCTTAGGTGCATCAACAAAAGCATCTTCTAAATGTTTATCTAAATAATCGCCCCACATGTTACGGGCAGAAGCATTGTCCATAATTATATTCTATAAGGCTAATGTACCTAATTTTAATTATTCTACCGCATCTAATACTAGCCTTAAAGTAATTTGCTTACAACTTAATCAAGGGTTTTATAAGCCCTGAAGACACTTATAACGGCTTAAAGAATGTAGGTACAATAGGTTTTTATATCCCTAACGATGTTTGCTTAAAATTATTTTTTTGAGCTTTTAAAGATAGTATCTCCTTATCTTGTTTCTTTACAAGGGCTTATGCTTTTGAATAGCATAGCTGTTATTCTAGGTACTAGCTGCATTATGCTTTAAACGCTATAGATGCTGTTTTTATTTTAAAGCTAAACCTCTATGAGTTACAATGAATGTCACTGTATTTTTATTTTGCTGTATCCTTGATGACTACCATACCTATTCTTTTCTCGGGCTATTCCATGCAAGGCAACATGGTAGGAAGTAAAACCTTGGTAATGCCGGTTTTTATATTTTTTTAATACCTGATGCTCAGAATCACTATTAAAATATAGCCTTTAGAAATACATTTACCTATGTTTTTTAGCTTCGCTAGCGCTGATTAGATCCGTTTCTACAACGATTGCGCGCTCTTCTTGTTTTTGATTCATTGCTATATTTTTATAATTATTGTATTCTTATGCCTATATTTAGGATTGTGAATAGTAAAATAAAATTCAAAAACAAGGGCTAAAAATAAACCTAAAATATTTAAAATTTTAGTACTCAGCCTATTCAAACCTATAACACTTTAAATAAATAGTAGTTTAAGATGAAAACGATTAAAGGACCAGCAGTTTTTTTAGCCCAATTTGTCGATAAAAAAGCGCCATTTAATACTTTGGATGGAATGTGCAAGTGGGCCGCTGATTTGGGATACAAAGGCATTCAAATACCGACTTGGGAACATTTTCTAATTGATTTAGACAAAGCGGCCGAAAGTCAAACCTACTGTGATGAACTCAAAGGAAAGGTTAATTCATATGGTTTAGAAATTACGGAGCTTTCAACACATTTACAAGGGCAATTGGTCGCTGTTAATCCAGCATATGACTTAATGTTCGATAATTTTGCTCCAGATAAGGTAAAAAACAATCCGAAAGCTCGTACGGAATGGGCTGTTGAAACCGTAAAGAAAGCGGCTACGGCTAGTAGAAAATTAGGCTTAAACGTACATGCTACTTTCTCTGGTGCTTTATTATGGCATACGATGCATCCTTGGCCCCAAAGACCTGAAGGATTAGTAGAAATGGGTTTTGGAGAATTAGCCAAACGCTGGTTGCCTATTTTAAATCATTTTGATGAACAAGGGGTTGATGTATGTTACGAAATTCATCCAGGAGAAGACTTGCATGATGGAGATACTTTTGAACGCTTTTTAGCTGCTACCCATAATCATAAACGTGTTCAAATTTTATACGACCCTAGTCATTTTGTACTACAACAACTAGATTATATAGCGTACATTGATCATTACCATGAGTTTATAAAATCTTTTCACGTGAAAGACTCAGAGTTTAACCCCACGGGTAAAAAAGGAGCTTTTGGGGGCTATAATGATTGGGGAAATAGGGCAGGTAGGTATCGCTCTTTGGGCGATGGTCAAATAGATTTTAAAACCATTTTCTCCAAACTAACGCAGTATGGCTGTGATGTGTGGGCCGTAATGGAATGGGAGTGCTGTATAAAAAGTCCAGAACAAGGAGCAAGAGAAGGTGCAAAATTTATTCAAAACCATATTATTGAAGCTACTGAAAAAACATTTGATGATTTTGCAGGTGGAGCAATTGACAAAAAGGTATTGAAAAAGATATTAGGAATTTAAAAGTCACTGCTATGAAAAAAATATTGATGATGGCCATTGCTGTTTTACTTTTTATAAGTTGTAAAAATAAACCAACAAAAAATACCGCACTTCAGCAAGAAAAAGAAACAGACATAAGCATGAGTGAAGCATCTGAAAGTGATGAATGGATTGTATTATTCGATGGTACTTCATTTGATAGTTTTAAGGAATACCTAAAAGAAGGTGTTTCAGAACATTGGAAAATCGAAGATAGGGCAATGGTTTTTTACCCTCCAAAAGAAAGAAAACCGAAAGAAGCATTTAATTTAGTCACTAAAGATAGCTATACCGATTTTGTACTTTCATTAGAATGGAAAATTTCAGAAGGCGGCAATAGTGGTATTTTTTGGGGAGTGAAAGAAGATGAACAACTTTCAGAAGCCTATGAAACAGGTCCAGAAATTCAGGTTTTGGACAACGAAAAACATCCCGATGCGAAAGCAGGAAAAACGCATCAAGCCGGAGCTTTGTACGATATGGTGGCACCCTTAAAAGATGTGACAAAACCAGCAGGCGAATGGAATACCTGCCAGATTACGATCAATCATAAAACAAATCAAGGCATCGTTGTTTTGAATGGAGAAGAAATCGTCACCTTTGCCGTAAACGATCCCGATTGGGGAGCCATGGTCGCCAATTCTAAATTTGCTACTTGGAACCATTTTGGTAAATATCCTACTGGGAAAATTGGCTTGCAAGACCATGGCGATGTCGTTGCTTTTCGACATATTAAAATCAAAGAATTATAAAAAAATAAATACCAACTCAAATAAAACCACCAATGAAATATTTTTATGTACTCGTATTTTTTGTATTTTTTTCTTGTAAAGATGGCGGAAAGCAACCCATTGAAGAAGAACAGGATAGTGAAGTAATTGTTTACGAAGAATATTCAGGTGAAGAACCCACTACACCAGAAGAAACAGAACTGTATAAACCCGTGCCACCAGTAGTTCAAACCTACCCAAGAGGTAGTGCTCCCAGTGATGCCATTGTGCTTTTTAATAATAACAGTTTAAATGAATGGGTGAGTGTTGAAAATCCTGAAGTGCCTGCAGAATGGATTATTAATCCGGATAGTAGTTTTACGGTTAAAAACAAATCAGGAGATATTAGAACTAAAAAAGAGTTTGGTGATATTCAATTACATTTAGAATGGAAATCTCCAGCCGAGATTCAAGGAGAAAATCAAAGTAGGGCTAATAGCGGTGTGTTTCTTCAAGGTAGATATGAAGTACAAATTTTAGATAACAATACGAACGACACCTACGTGAATGGGCAGGTAGCTTCTATTTACAAACAACACATTCCGCTAGCAAAGGCATCCGTACCCAGTGGTAAGTGGAATAGCTATGACATTATATACCACGCTCCCGAGTTCAATAAAAGAGGCGGAAAAATAAAATCAGCGACCATAACGGTACTTCATAATGGTGTTCTAGTTCAAGATCACGTAGAAATTAAAGGAACAACGCCGTATATAGGCTGGCCCAAAAATGAGGCACATGGCAAGGCGCCAATTATTTTGCAAGATCATGGCGATAACAGTAGGGTTAGTTTTAGAAATATTTGGGTACGTGAGCTTAAATAGTGAAGCCTAGAAAACCTTAAAACCCTAAACTGAATTTTAAGTATCTTTGCCAAAAATTACTGCATTTTATGATTCAATCAATGACGGGGTTTGGTAAACACGTAATTCAACTCCCAAGTAAAAAAATAACCATCGAAATAAAATCTTTAAACAGTAAAAGTTTAGATTTGAATGCACGTATGCCATCGGTGTACAAAGAAAAGGAACTAGAGCTTCGTAAAACTATTGCTACTGCCTTGGTGCGTGGTAAAATAGATTTCAGTTTATATATTGAAAGCACAGGCAACGAAACGTCTTCTGTTATTAATGAAGAAGTCGTGCGGCAGTACATGCAACAGTTAAATGCAATTGCCACTGTCAACGCTGAGAAATCGTTGGAAATTGCCATGCGTATGCCGGATGCATTAAAAACTGAACGCGAAGATATTGATGAACAAGAGTTCAAAGCTATAGAAGAGGCACTTGAAATAGCCTTGCAGGAAATCAATTTGTTTAGGTCAGAAGAAGGTCAGGTTTTAGACAATGATTTTGTGGCGCGAATAGGGACGATTAATTCATTATTATTGGAGGTCGCAGAATTAGATAAGTCACGATTGGACACCATCCGGGAACGCTTAGAAAAGGCAGTAGCCGATTTAAAAGTAAGCCTAGATGAAAATCGTTTTGAGCAAGAGCTTATTTACTATTTAGAAAAATATGATATCACGGAAGAAAAAGTACGTTTAAAGAATCACCTTGATTATTTTATGACTACCCTTACATCAACCGACTCAAACGGAAGAAAGTTAGGCTTTATTTGTCAAGAAATTGGTCGAGAAATAAATACCATTGGTTCAAAAGCTAATTTTGCACCGCTACAGCAGGTGGTGGTACAAATGAAAGACGAGTTAGAGAAAATTAAAGAACAAATGCTAAACGTACTGTAAGGAAACAAGCCACAGTAAAAAGGTACTTTTAAACCCAATACTGACTGGCGAATTACAAACTTGTATGGAGCGATATTGAAGTACAACATTTTAAAACAGAATAATACCAGCATATGAAAGGCGGTAAACTTATAATTTTTTCAGCCCCTTCCGGGAGCGGTAAAACTACGATTGTTAGACATTTACTAGCACAAGAAGACTTAAATTTGGCCTTCTCTATTTCGGCCACATCTCGCCCAAGAAGGGGGAAAGAAAAACACGGAGAACACTATTATTTTATGACGCTCTCAGAATTTAAAAAGCACATAAAAAATGAAGACTTTTTAGAATGGGAAGAAGTATATCGCGATAATTTTTATGGTACTTTAAAAAAGGAGGTAGAACGCCTTTGGGCAGAAGGTAAACATGTAATTTTTGATATTGATGTGGTTGGTGGGCTTAGAATAAAAAAGAAATTTCCCGATCAAACCTTAGCAGTATTTGTAAAACCACCTAGTGTAGATGAGCTTAAAATACGCTTAAAGAAAAGAAGCACGGAGAGCGATGAAAAAATAAATATGCGCATTGCAAAGGCCTCGGTAGAATTAGCAACAGCACCTCAGTTCGATAAAATCATTAAAAATTACGACTTAGATGTAGCCTTACAGGAGGCTCACGATTTAGTTGCTGAATTTTTAAAAGAGAATTAAAAAGTGAAAAAAGTAGGACTCTATTTTGGAACCTTCAATCCTATTCATATTGGTCACTTAGTGATTGCCAATCATATGGTCGAATTTTCTGATTTAGACGAAGTGTGGTTTGTGGTCACACCTCAGAGTCCGTTTAAAACTAAAAAATCGCTTTTAGCCAATCATCACCGCTACCAAATGGTATACGAGGCTACGCTTGGGTATTATAAATTAAAGCCAAGCGACATAGAGTTTAAGCTACCAGAACCTAATTACACGATAAACACCCTAGTGCACCTAGAAGAAAAATATAAAAGAAAATATGCTTTTTCCTTAATTATGGGAGAAGATAATTTAAAGGGCTTTCACAAATGGAAAAACTACGAGGTAATCCTTGAAAATTATAACCTTTGCGTATATCCTCGAATTTCTGAAGGAGCTATTGAGCATCAGTTTATAAACCATCCAAAAATTCAGAGGGTCGCTGCACCTATTATGGAAATTTCCTCAACATTCATTAGAAAAAATCATAAAGCAGGCAAAAACATAAAACCTTTACTTCCTGAAGCTGTCTTTAAGTATATGGATGATATGAATTTTTATAGAAAGTAATCATCATTTTCAGAATTTCTGCCCAATCAATAGCTTTTAAAAGGCACAAGGGGCTACTGCGATTTTCATGAATTTTTTAGGTCGCAATTATTCTTTGTAAAGGATATATCTCATAATTTTATAGTCGCTATACACCAGCTAAAAAATAACTATTGTAAATTTTTTTAGATGAATCTTCGTTAGCTCACTAAAAAATTGGGTACACCTTCTTTCTTTTTATGTTAATATTATTCTAAATTCACTACGAACGAGTCTTGATTTTCTAATTTAGAAACCGTTAATCAAACAGGCTTTTTTTGAATGGTTTTAATTTTAGAAAATAGCTCAAGAATTAATTAAAAAATAAATACTTAAAAATGAAAAAACTACTACTATTTTGCGTTTGCATGTCCCTGTTTTCGCTACCAAACGTACAAGCGCAAAAAAAGAAAAAGAAATCGAAAGAAGTTGTTCAACCGGCCCCAAAGCCTAAAGACAAGGATGCTATTAAAAGCTATGCTGAGGTCATTACGAAAGCGGCAATTACCGATCAAGGCTTATTTAAAACACATCAAGTAAAAAAGGCGTATTTCTATGAAATTCCGATGAAGCTATTAGAGAAAGATATGCTATGGGTGAGTAGAATTGCTCAAATACCTACCGGTTTAGGCGGGGGTTACGTGAATGCAGGTTCAAAAACTAACGAGCAAGTAATACATTGGCAACGGTATCAAGATAAAATTTTGTTGAAAATAAAATCTTTTTCCAATATAGCGGATAGTACAAAAGCCATATCAAAATCGGTTCAAGTCAACAATTATGAACCTACTTTATTTGCTTTTGATATAGAAGCTTTTAACGCCGATTCTACTGCGGTGGTTATTGATGTCACCAAATTTTTCTCTCAAGATGTTCCAGCCATCAGTGGTCTTTCTAGTAGGCTGCGAACCGAGTATAAAGTAAAAAGGTTAGACGCCTCTAGGAGTTTTATTCACAGTATAAAAAGCTTTCCAGAAAATATTGAAGTAAAACAAGATTTTACGTATGAGGCCTCACAGCCCCCATCAAATGCTGATTCAGAATCTATAAGTATTCAAATGAACCAGTCTATGATATTGTTGCCTGAAAAACCAATGCAACCAAGATTATACGATCCAAGAGTGGGCTTTTTTACAGTAAGCCAGTTCGATTTTGGTAGTGATGAATTAAAGGCAGATGAAAAAACATACATTAGGCGCTGGCGTTTAGAGCCTAAAGACCCAGAGGCTTATGCCCGTGGAGAATTGGTAGAGCCAGTGAAACCAATCGTGTATTATTTGGACCCTGGTACCCCAGAAAATCTTAAAAAGTATATGCGCCAGGGGATTGAAGATTGGCAAAAGCCTTTTGAAACAGCCGGTTTTAAAAATGCTATTATTGCAAAGGATGCGCCATCACCAGAGGAAGACCCTGAATTTAGCCCTGAAGATATTCGGTATTCAGTAGTGCGTTATGTGGCAAGTACCACCAGAAATGCGGTAGGACCTAGTGTTTCTGATCCAAGAAGTGGAGAAATTATAGAAAGTGATATTATTTGGTATCACAATCATTTAAGAAGTTATAGAAATCGCTACCTATTAGAAACCGGTGCAGCAAACCCATCGGCTAGAACCCTAAATACATCAGAAGAAGAGATAGGTGAAATGATGCGTATGGTAATTGCCCATGAAGTAGGACATGCCTTAGGTTTTCCTCATAACATGGGGGCAAGTTATGCCTATCCTGTAGAATCTTTAAGAGATGGTGCCTTTACCCAAGAATTTGGATTGGCGGCTAGTTTAATGGATTACACGAGGTATAATTATGTAGCACAGCCAGGGGATAAAAATATCCGTTTTGTGCGTCAAATGGGGCCTTATGATCACTATGCTACCAATTGGGGCTATCGTTATATCCCAGAGGCTAAAACTCCTGAAGACGAAAAATCAATCTTAAATAAATGGATTTTAGAAAAAGCCGATGACCCTAAATATAAGTTTGGCAGACAATCCAGCAGCTTTGATCCACAGTCACAAACTGAAGGAGTAGGTGATGATCCTGTCTTGGCAAGTACCTACGGTTTAAAGAATTTAAAATACGTCGCAGCAAATTTACCTGCTTGGACGTCTGATAAAACGAATAATTACGATGATTTAGAAGAATTGTATGGTGAACTTTTAGGAGTTTATAGTCGGTTTGTAGGTCATGTAGTAACAAATATTGGGGGAGTTATCGAGAATTTAAAAACTCCAGAGCAAGGCGGTTTTATATACACACACTTAGATAAAAAATCGCAGCAAGAATCAATGCAATGGTTACAAAAAAATATATTTGAAACCCCCGATTGGTTGATTGATAAAAAAATACTACAAAATATAGATCACGCAGGTTATTTTGAAAATGTAAGAGGCTTGCAAGAGCGTCATCTTAATTCAATTTTGAGTTTTGATCGGTTGGGACGATTAATTGATGCCGAAACCACTACAGAGAATTATTATAGTGCTTTAGAAATGATGAAAGATTTACGCTCAGGTATTTGGAGTGAGGCCTACAATGGTAAAAGCGCAAGTATTTATAGAAGAAATTTACAACGCTCTTATGTTGATAGAATGGGTTATTTATTAACGAATGAGGGCAGCTCAAGGCGATCAGGGAGAGCAGGTTTTGAAGGAACTATTAGTTATGATGTGAAGGTCTCAGATGTGCGTTCTTTGGCTCGTGGAGAGTTAAATACCTTACGTTCTCAACTTAAAAGAGCGAGAAATTCAGGAGTAAACACCATTACAAAGTATCATTATGAAGATGCTATCGCAAGAATAGATGAATTGCTTGAAGGTAGTACAGCTAAGTAATGTTTTTACTCTTTAGCAATATTCTTATAAAGTGATCAGTGTTCAGCAGCAGTAGGCAAGTTAAATAATCATTAACTGCTCACTGCTGCTGTTTACTTTTTTATAGCTGGCTTGAAATTTATTTTGAACAAAAATCAGCCTAAACTTAGTTTTTTTATGCAAGAAGCTTTCGCTTTTAGCCTAAAGCCTAAAACTCACTTTACTTCTGAGGTGGATCTACTTTTGCCGGTTTTACAGAACTATCGTGTTCATTATAATAAAGTTCTAATAGGTTCATGGTGGCTACTAGAAGATCTTTTGTCTCCTGTAACAATGAAAAATAGAGCGTAGTATTTTTTGGACTGGATTCTTCAGTTCTTGTTCTGGCTACTTGTTTTTCTATTTTTTGCGATACAAGGTCATAAGCTTCTTGTTTGTGCTTTAAAATAAGACCTATCTGCTCAAAAGAATTAGAATCAAAAGCGGCTTTGGTAGCTGAAAAAACATGATCGAGTTTTGCGTCAATTTCCTTAAGCTCTTTGATTTGGTTGTATTTTAATTTTTTATGATTGTTGTGAATGTGTTTATGACTTACTTTGGTAATATATTCTAAGGATTGCGCCATGTCTTGTAAATACCCTAAAATACTGATGTAAAAATTACTAGCACCTAAACTAGATTCATCTAAATTTTTAATAAAATAAAAGATGTTATCCCGCAGTTCATCAATTTCGTTAGACAATTTAGTGACCTGCTTTTTATTCTTTTTAAGCGCATCTAGATCTTGCCTAGCTAAACCGTCAATAGCATTGGTATAAATTTTATTACTTCGTTTTACAACGCTAGAAATATTGTCTGTGCTTTCCAAGATGACACCCTGTATAGAACTACTTTCCGCTCTCTTAAGGCTGTCTTCAGCTTTTATTTCCTTCGTTTTTTTATTGTAAGAAATGTAATTTCGGGCTAATAATAAGAATGCAGCAAAAAGTAACACTGCGATAGCGGCACCTTTTCCAAAGCTGATAATCGCTAAAATAATACCAGCAGTCACAAACGCGATGATGGCTGTTCCAAACCAACCGCCAATGACATTTAAAACTCCAGCAACTCTATATACTGCACTTTCGGCACCCCAAGCTCTATCGGCTAAGGAAGTACCCATCGCTACCATAAAGGTTACATATGTGGTTGATAAGGGTAGTTTGTACGATGTTGCAATAGAAATAAGAATACCTGCAACCATAAGGTTCACGGCAGCTCGAACCATATCAAAAGCAGGCATTTCATAGGTTTTATCTTTTGCCATTTCAATAACAGGCTTGCTAAAGCGTTTGTCTAATTTACTTTGTGCAGCTTTTGGGATAAAGGATGAGGTTATCGTTGAAATTCCTACAGCAAACCTAACAATAGTTCGCGATAAATAATTTGGCTGAAAACGCTCCTTACCGTCACCTTCTCGGGCTAAATTAATTTCTGTTTCAGCAACATATCTTGCTTTTTTGGAAAGCCATAAGGTAGTAACCATAACAATCCCTGAAATAAATAATAAAAGCGTAGGAGTTTCTACTTTATTAGATAAAATACTCATGCCAAATTCTGTTGCAGGAATTCCTGAAGCTGCCCAGGCTTCATACGATTGCCAAGCGGCTATTGGTACCCCAATAAAATTCACCAGATCGTTACCGGCAAAGGCCAATGCCAATGCAAAGGTACCCACACCAATAATAATTTTGTAGATATTAAATTTAGCGATATGTATAAATAAATAAGAAAGTATAGACCATACTATAAAATTTCCTATAACGAGTGTAAATGCTTTGGCTTCAAGATAATTCTTAATAGTCATCCCGTCCAAAAACGCAAATTGTTGACTAGCGTATGCGGTTCCACCAATACCTTTCATTAAAATAAAATAGGTCATTGCAGATAGTGCAAATCCACCAAATACAGCACTAACCCATTTGGGCTGTCTTTCAAAATTAAAGGATAATAAGGATCTAGAAATCCACTGTACAAAAGCACCGATAGAAAAAGCAATGACCACAGAGAGTAAAATTCCTAAGACAATTTCTGTGGCTTTTTCGGTATTTATATAATTCACAACGTCTGTAAAACTGCCATTATCATTTGCAATTTTTATAAGCGCCATAGCTACCGATGCACCTAAAAGTTCAAAAACGATTGAAACTGTTGTTGAGGTAGGCATTCCAATAGTATTAAAAAAGTCTAATAGAAGAATATCCGTAATCATCACCGCCATAAAAATGAACATGATTTCATTAAAATAGAATTCGTTAGGATTAAAAATTCCTTTACGAGCTACTTCCATCATTCCACTAGAAAAGATAGCTCCTAAGCCTATTCCAACACTCGCTACAATCATGATGGTTTTGAACGATATGGCTTTTGAGCCAATAGCTGAATTTAAAAAGTTTACTGCGTCATTACTAACACCTACAACCAAATCAGCGATTGCTAAAACGGCTAGGGCTATAATCATCAATAGGTAAATATTATCCATATTTTAAGAAAAAATTAGTTTGCAAATATTAAAGGAAATTACAAATATAATGTTAGGTTAAAGTTATTTATTATCAAAAATGTATATCTACTTGAAGGCGATACATGAGTTCATCAGAATTGTTAGCAATGGTAAGATAACTTAAATCTGTTTGAACTTTTAATTTATGGCCCACAATATATTTTGACAGACCCACCGTATATTGATTTTCTATGCTTTCTCCATTGCTTATTTCATCTAGGGTCACGTTGGTATACCTACCCGAAACTTCCCAATTATTTTCAAAAAGGTAGCCCGACTGAAGGTTTAAACCACTACCTACCTGTACCATATCGCCCGTAAGGGTACCATCAGAATTTTTAGCCATAGCATCATCAGCATTTCTTAAGGCATACTCTCCCATAAAAGAAAAGCCTTGGTACTTAAACATGGCATCTACAAAAAGTGAATGAATATCGGTTTCATAAAAGCCAGTATCATTTAACATATAACTACCTTGATTACTTCGAGTTTTTACGGCGTTATTGTTAAAATCATAAGTAACCGCTAAAAGCAGCTTGGCATTTTCTTCCCTTTTCAAATCAGCCCCACTATAATCTCCTCCGTTTTCGAAGGTGCCAAAGGGCAATAACTCTAAACGAGTTGTATATTGGTAGCCTCCAAAATTACCAACCGTAATATTTCTACCTTCACCTTGCGATATGGCTAGTATTTCACGCATTAAAAAATGCTTTGTGAGATTTGTTTTATGCCGAAGTTGAATACCCATGTCGCGATCAATATTAAAACTTCTATTTAATAAAGAGCGATCTACTTGTTGTAAATTTCCTGAAGAAATAACACGTTCAATGTTCCCTGGTAGTTTAGTTTGGCCTAGCCAAAACTCAAAATTTTCATAAAAATTCCACATTAAAACAGCATCAAAAATATACCTGGGTGCATTCCCTGTATATATAGAACCTCCAGAAATATCTTGATTAGATAGTCCTAATTCTAATTTGTATTCTAATTTAGGGGAATAGGCGAAACCGTCAAATTTTAAACGCGCCCGTCGAATCGCAAAATTGGAGGGTTGATTGATGAATTCACCGCTTGTATTTTTTTCATAATTAAAAACACTTAAAATTTGCATTCTTGTGGCAATTTTCATGCTCCAAGTACTGTCTTTCCCTACGATATTAAAAATACCTTTCCCGAAAGAGGTATTGGTTGTTTCTTGAGCATGGGAAGCTTGAACGAAAAATAAGAATAGGACCATGGTCCTAAATGCACTATTCATAATACTTGGTTTTTGTCAGGCACAAAGAACTAAAACCAATGTTAACTTAATGTTTTGTGAATGTTATTAGATAAATAAATAAAACAAAAAAGCTACCTTGGCCAAAGGTAGCTTGTGATATTCAAATACTTAGTCGACAAAAACCAATGTGTACAATGAACTCACTTTAGTCTTAAGACATGCACAAATTTCGATTATTACTGCTAATTTAAAGTAAGCTTAAGATTAAGGAATCATTAAGCTAATATGTTTTTTACCTTTCTCGCTTTGGTTTTTCACTTGTGTCTGTACCTATAGGTTCAGAAGTATGGGTTTGGTGAAGTATATTTTTTTGGCTCAATTGATGACTAACCCTGACTATATCATTGTTTTTTAAGTCTATACTTACTTCCTTTGTATCGTATCCTAAAAAACTATAAACAAGGGTGTAAGTGCCAGGGGGTAGGTCAGAAAACTCAAAATTACCATGAAAATTTGTCTGGGTAACCTTAGAGGTATTTTTTAGTTTGACCGTTGCAAATAAAAGTGGCTCACGGTCAAAATTCTCATCAGATAAGTTTCCAGATATAGAAGCGTTTTCTTGTGAAAATACACACATTGTACTTAAAATAAAAAAGCTAAATAGTAGTGTTCTACGCATTTTAAAGAGGCTATGAATTTAGCTACAAAGTAAAGTCTTAGATGTAAATATAAGGTTAGCACTATATTAAGATACAGTCATGAATATGCTCGTTTTAAAAAAAATGTATCTTGCACAAAAAATAAGTAAATGAACTGGGAACAATTACTTTCGTTAAAACGGCAGGGTGATACACATAAAAGATTGCGAAAAGAACAAGATGAAACTCGTTTAGGTTTTGAAGTTGATTATGATCGAATTATATTTTCATCTGCGTTTAGAAGTTTACAGGATAAAACACAAGTAATTCCACTTTCAAAAACCGATTTTATACACACCAGACTAACCCACAGTTTAGAAGTATCGGTAGTGGGGCGCAGCCTAGGACGCATTACAGGAAAAAAAATATTAGAAAAACATCCCTATTTAAAGGAAATACACGGGTTTCAAATTAACGATTTTGGAGCGATTGTTGCGGCGGCCGCCTTATCGCACGACATCGGAAATCCGCCCTTTGGGCACAGTGGAGAAAAGGCGATTGGCGAATTTTTTGTATCAGGAAAAGGGGTAAAATATAAAAACCAACTGACAGCAAAACAGTACCAAGACATCATCGATTTTGAAGGAAATGCCAACGGATTTAGACTTCTAACGGCCTCAAGAGAAGGCGTTGAAGGCGGCTTAAGACTCAGTTATGGTACTTTAGGTGCTTTTATGAAATATCCGAAAGAAAGCTTACCCAAAAAACCCACAGAACATATAGCGGATAAAAAATTTGGTTTTTTTCAAAGCGAGAAAGATGCCTTTATGGATGTTGCTCAAGAGTTGGGCTTGGTACAAACTAGAGCAGGAGAAAACCTAAGTTTTTCAAGACATCCTTTAACTTTTTTGGTGGAAGCTGCTGATGATATTTGTTACACCATTATAGACTTTGAAGACGGTATTAATTTGGGTTTAATTTCTGAAGAATTTGCTTTAGAATATTTGATAAAATTAGTAAAAGATAGCATTAATACTAAAAAGTACAATGCTATGGTGCATATGAAAGATCGTTTAAGTTACCTGCGAGCACTAGCTATCAATACCTTAATTGCCGATGCTGTTGCCGTTTTTTTAGAGAACGAAGAGGCTATTTTAAAAGGAGAATTCACAGTATCACTTTTGGATAAAAGCAACTATAAGGCACAAATTGCCGACATTATAAAAATTAGTGTTGAAAAAATTTATCAGTCTCAGGAAGTGTTGGATAAAGAAATTGCGGGCTATAAAATCATCTCGGATATTCTAGACGTTTATACCACGGCATTGATGAATAGAAAAACAAGTAATGCATCAAATTATGATGCTCTTTTAATACAAAACTTACCCGCAGTGTATCAAAAAACAGAGAATGTTTCCGTGTATGAAATAGTGCTAAATACTTGTTGTTATGTGGCGAGTTTGTCTGATAGTGCAGCGGTTTATATGCACAACAAACTAATGGGGAAACATTTGTAGGGTCAAAAGTGAAAAGTGAAAAGTGGAAAGTGAAAAGTGAAAAGTGGAAAGTGGAAAGTGGAAAGTGGAAAGTGGAAAGTGGAAAGTGGAAAGTGGAAAGTGGAAAAAAATATTAAAAAAAGTTCGAGAAATTACGCTGACTTCCTTGAATTGATTACCGCAAAAAGTACTCTAATTTTTTAAAATTGAAACCTATGTATAACCATGATTAAGCATCAATTATGGTATTAAAAATCATACAACAAACCTACACCTAAAATTTGTTTGAACTGTATTTTAGGAACTCCACTTTGAACGATCGTACCATTGGCATCCTTTTGTTCGTCAAATAAAATATCATCGTCATAGATAACATGAGTGCCAAAACTAGTACTGATGTATTTGTTTACTTTTAAATTAAAATTCAATTCCCAATCGACATCGATATTTCCAAAACTATTTAAATAGTCGGAGTACAAACTCAACCGGTGATTTAAGGTGATATTTTTTGCAATTTCATTCTCCCAGGTATTTGTCACTAAAAAGCCAAGTTCCATATACACCTTTTTACCTTCTTCAGTAATATTACCATCGGTATCCCGAACAGCTCTTTTGACACCAAAAGCACCTCTATTGGCCAATTCTTGGTTTAAAACAAATGTTGCCTTTTGAGTTAAGGGTGAAATATAGAGATCAAATTTTTTGCCTTCTGGAATGTATGAAGCTCCACCTCCTAAAAACAGATAGCCTGGAGCCATAAATGTAGAAATAGGGTTTTCTGTATCTGGGTATTTAAAGCCGTTAGTAAATTGCGTGTTGAAATTTGTTTTTACCGAATAGTACCAATTGCTAATGGTATCTCTACGAAAGCCAAAGGTAGAACTAAACCTTATAACATCCTCTGTTTTGCGAAGCTCCCGGTCTTCTTGTGCGTTTAATCCATATCGTATTTCTAAATCATTATTCCATTGTATGTATCTGAATTTATAGTTTCTGACAAACTTGGCATGCGCTAGGCCTGTTACAGAGTTATTACCACCGGAATTCCAATTCACAAAAGCAGCTTCACTAAAGTTAAAACCAATTTTATTTTGTGTGTCCCAAAATGAAGGAATTCTAAACCTGTTATATTTATTTTTTAAAGGTTTTGTTTTTTTAAATGAGATGATTGGATTGGTTAGGTTGGCACCCCGAGGAATGTTTTTGATTCTATCTTGAAAGGCTCTAATGACAATAGTATCTATTTTAACGGAATCAACCTCCTGAGTAGGAGGAATACTATCCTGTGCATTTAGGCTTAAAAAGCTAACAAAAAACAACGCACAAAGGCTATATTTTAACTTATTTAAAAGCATGAATAATATGGTTTAAAATTAAAACTAATGATGAGGAATCAATTTTAGTCTCTTTATGTAATTCCTCGGTAGTACCATGTTCTATAAAAACATCTTCTATGCCTAGAATGGTCACTGGTTTTTGATACTTGTGGGCATTGGCAAATTCTAAAATAGCAGCTCCGAAACCTCCTATTTTACAACCATCTTCAATGGTGATGATATGTTCATAGCTGTTAAAAATTTTGTCAAGTATTAGGCTATCTAAAGGCTTTACAAAACGCATGTTATAATGGCCAATCTTTGAGGATTCCGCATATTCTTTAATCACTTTTGCGGCCATATTCCCAATAGCACCAATGGTGAGCACTGCTATTTTTGTGCCAATTTTTAATTCTTGAGCTTTTCCAATTTCCATTTTTTCAAACGGAAGCTGCCATTTTTGTAATACTCCGCGACCCCTTGGATAGCGTATGGCAATAGGGTGTTCTAGGCCTAGTTGCGCCGTAAACATCATATTTCTCAGTTCTAGTTCATTGAGGGGAGCGCATACTATTAAATTTGGTATGCATCGTAAGTAGGCCATATCGTATAGCCCATGATGGGTGGCACCGTCTTGCCCTACTAAGCCCGCTCTGTCTAAGCAAAAAATTACTGGTAAATTTTGAAGCGCCACATCATGAATGACTTGATCATAGGCCCGTTGTAAAAAGGTAGAATAAATGGTGCAAAACGGAATCAAGCCTTGCGTTGCCATTCCTGCCGCCATAGTCACAGCATGTTGTTCGGCAATACCAACATCAAAAGCTCTTTCAGGAATTGCTTCCATCATAAATTTTAAGGAACTACCTGTGGGCATTGCAGGAGTAATACCCACAATATTCGTATTGATTTTTGCTAATTCCACAAGCGTATGCCCAAATACATCTTGATATTTGGCAGGTTCAAAGGCATTAGATTTCGGGATTAAATCGCCTGTTTTTTTATCGAACTTTCCGGGAGCGTGATACACTACCTGATTTTCTTCCGCTTGTTGTAAGCCCTTGCCTTTCGTACTTATTAGATGTAAAAGCTTGGGTCCTTGTACCTTTTTCAATCGCTCTAAAGTGGCTATAACCAATGGCAGATCATGGCCATCAATAGGACCAAAGTACTTGAAGTTTAAACATTCAAAAATATTTTCGTCTTTAGCCGTTCCCTTTTTAACATTGGTCAAGTATTTTTTTAAAGCACCAACGCTTGGGTCAATACCAATGGCATTGTCATTTAAAATGATTAAGATGTTCGAATCGGTTGCTCCTGCATGATTTAAGCCCTCAAAAGCCATTCCGCTAGCAATCGAAGCATCGCCAATTACAGCAATATGCTGTTTGTTTAAGTTGCCTCTTATCTGTGAGGCAATAGCCATTCCCAAAATAGCCGAAATGGAGGTTGAGCTGTGTCCCGTTCCAAAGGCATCAAACTCACTTTCACTGCGTTTTGGAAAACCGCTAATGCCGTTTAATTGCCTATTGGTTCCAAAAACTTCTTTTCTTCCTGTTAGTATTTTGTGCCCGTAGGCTTGATGGCCAACATCCCAAATCAGTACATCCTCGGGCGTATTAAACACATAATGCAAGGCTATGGTCAATTCTACGACACCTAAACTAGCCCCTAAATGGCCCTCTTTAGTGGCGACTATATCAATGATAAAGTCACGTAGTTCCTGCGCAAGTTGAGGCAAATCTTCCTGTTTAAGCAAACGAAGATCAATAGGCGAATGTATTTTTTCTAATAAACTACCCAAGGCAAAAAAGATGAATTGCAAAAGTACATTTTTTAGTGGTTTATCATAAGCAACCTAGCGCTTGTTTTCTTAAATAATACCTTAAGCTCTTTTTTTATGTGCCGATATGGGATGTCGAGGTTTTTATATAGAACAACTTTGAAAGGTATTCCATGACATTGAATAGAAAATTGTTTAATTTCCCAAAAATTTATACCGTTTAAATCAACTCTATGCTATTGCCCTTCGACGATGCCTATTTTATGAAAAAAGCTTTACAAGAAGCTGAAACTGCTTTTGAAAAAGGAGAAGTACCTGTGGGTGCCATAATTGTTGTGCAAGATCGGATTATTGCAAGAGCCCATAATTTAACAGAACAATTAAACGACGTTACCGCCCATGCAGAGATGCAAGCCATAACCTCGGCAGCCAACTTTTTAGGGGGTAAATATTTAAAAGATTGCACCTTGTATGTAAGTCTAGAGCCTTGCCAAATGTGTGCAGGAGCTTTGTATTGGAGTCAAATTTCAAGGATTGTTTATGCAGCAGAAGATAAGCAACGTGGTTGTGGCATTATGGGAACAAAATTACATCCTAAAACTAAAATTCAAGGAGGCGTTTTGGCTGCGGAGGCGTCTGAATTATTGCAACGCTTCTTTAGTCTAAAAAGAAAATAATACGCTTTAAATAATGTAGAAAAGAGCAATTTCAAATCTAGTATTTGAGCTTGCCCTTTTTTAATTTTTTTCAGAAATAGGGTATTTAGCCTATTACTTCAACTTGGGCAGCAACAATACCTTTTTTTCCCTCTTCTTCTGTATATTCTACTTTGTCACCTTCATTTAGTTCGGTGCCGTTCAATGAAGTAGCATGCACAAAAATGTCTTTTCCTGTTTTGTCGTTGGTAATGAATCCGTAGCCTTTAGATACATTGTAAAATTTTACTGTTCCGGTCATTTGAATAAAATTTAAAATAAATAATAGTACAAATGTATAATATTTTAAGAAAAATATTCAGATTGACACAAAAAAATCAGTCTTTACCTTGCTGGTTATCAGTCTTTTTAAGGTTTTGATCTCGCATTTTTCGAATGTTTTCTTCATTTAACATATAGTCTTTCAATTTTTTTCCCTGGCTAACAGAGATTAAAAATAGAGGCATGGCAACCAAAAAAATACCTACAGTGCCAAAGCCAATATATTTATGGGCCAAAGCCATCTGCTCGTCTAATATAGAAAACCCGTAAATAATACTGCCAAAAGACGCTAATAAAATAAGTGTGATGATGTATTTCATATGTAAAAAGTAAAAAGTCGAATGTCTAAGCTTGAAAAAGGCTTATTTTTTTTAGTATTAATGGTTTTAGCTCCAAATGTTTTCTGCTTAACGCTGTGCGGATTTTTATTAATTTTTGAACCCAGCATTGTTTTAAAGATCGCCTTTTTGGGGCTAATTACTTGGTGAAATTAATAAGTCTTCTGCGATAAGCGGTGAGTAATTTAGATTTTGAGATAAAACCAACATAGGTATTATTTTTGGTAACGGGCAAATTCCAGGCGCCACTATCTTGAAATTTTTTCATGATGTCTGTCATTTTATCTGTATTTAACTCAATGATTTCAGGTGGTGTATGCATAATATCACTTACAAAAACTTCATCATATAATTTTTGATTAAACATAATGGAGCGTATATCATCTAGAAGAATAATACCTAAAAGATGCTGATCATCGGGGTCAATAACAGGGAAAATATTTCGGTTGGATTTAATTACCGCTTCGTTCACCAGATCGCCCAAGCTCATGGTAGGATGCACTACCGCAAAATTAGCTTCGATCACTTTATCAATATCCATTAAAGTGAGCACTGCGTGGTCTTTATCATGAGTAATCAGTTCGCCTTTACGGCCTAGTTCCATATTGTAAACCGAATGTGGATGGGCGTATTTCGTAATAGCATAGGAAATGGCAGCAGTAATCATTAACGGAATAAATAATTCATACCCACCCGTAACTTCAGCGATTAAGAAAATGGCAGTTAAAGGTGCATGCAATACGCCCGCCATTAAGCCCGCCATACCCACTAGGGTAAAATTACTTTCGGATACTTTGAAATTAAAATAGCCTATATTATTAATTATTTTGGCGACACAATTGCCCATGATACTTCCCATAAACAAGGTAGGGGCAAAAATACCACCCACACCACCTGCACCAAAAGTAAGGGTACTGGCAATTATTTTAAAAATAACGAGGCCCATAAGCAGCAATACAATCATCCAAATATTTGTGGCTTCAAATCCAAAAATATTTTGGGCTAAAACTTCTGCTGTATTTCCCTGAACTAAGCTATTGATGACATCAAAGCCTTCCCCGTAGAGTGGTGGAATAAAATAAACAAGGACACCCAAGCTTATACCACCTAATAATAGCCGTTTTATTGGTGAGCCAATGGTATCAAAAAGTTTTTGAACCTTTTCGTAAACCTCTGTAAAATAGATAGATGTTAGTCCTGCAATAATCCCTAATACGGCAAAAAATGGAACATCACCAATTTTGAACGAATCTTCTATCTTAAAAGGCAATAAAATATCATTCCCAAAAAAAAAATACGAGGTAATAATGGCTGAAATTGAAGCGAGTAATAAAGGCAACATTGAGGCTATTGTCAAGTCTAAACTAAATACCTCAATGGCAAAGATGATAGCTGCTATAGGTGCTTTAAAGATAGATGACATGGCGCCTGCAGCGGCACAACCAATCAATAAATTTCGAGTTGTTTGGTTCATATGAAACATTCTCGAAATATTAGAGCTTATAGCAGCACCAGTGGCTACGGTAGGGCCTTCGAGCCCTACAGATCCTCCAAAACCGACAGTTAATGGTGCGGTAATTAAGGAGCCAAACATTTGATATTTTCGCATAATACCCTTGTGTTTCGCAATGGCAAAAAGGGTAGAAGGGATGCCGTGACTCACCTTATGTCGAATCACGTATTTTATAACCAAATACACTAAAATGAAACCGATAATAGGGAAGACAAAGTAAAAAGCTTGGTGGTAATACCGTACTAAATTCCCTTCTAATAAAAGCTGAAAAAAGTGGGTTAAATTTTTGAGAATCAGTGCTGCAATTCCAGAAGTAAAGCCAATTAAAATACTCAAAAAATAAATAAACTGGCGTTCAGAAATATGCTTGACACGCCAAACAAGAAATTGAGTAAACCAAGTTTTTTTCTTAACTGTCATTATAGAATGAATCCCGAATTACATCGAGATTATAAGTTACGCTTTTAATGCTAATTTTAGATGTAATTCTTTTAATTGGGCATCATCAATAAAAGCAGGGGCATCGATCATCACATCTCTACCGCTATTATTTTTAGGAAAAGCGATAAAATCTCTGATGGTTTCTTGTCCGCCTAAAATAGCAACCAACCTATCCAAACCAAAAGCTAAACCCCCATGTGGTGGCGCACCATATTGAAAAGCATCCATTAAGAAACCAAATTGCGCTTTAGCTTCCTCAGGAGAAAATCCTAAATGCTTGAACATGGTAGCTTGCATCTCTTTATCATGAATCCGAATAGATCCTCCCCCAATTTCATTGCCGTTTAACACCAAATCATAGGCATTTGCTTTAACAGCTCCAGGGTCGGTATCTAGTAATTCTAGTTGCCCCGGTTTTGGAGAAGTAAATGGGTGGTGCATGGCGTGGTAATGACCGGTTTCTTCGTCTAATTCTAACAACGGAAAATCAACTACCCAAAGTGGCGCAAATACTTCTGGATCTCGCAAGCCTAAACGTGTTGCTAGCTCCATTCTTAGCGCGCTTAATTGGGTTCTTGTTTTGTTTGTTTCGCCAGACAAAACACAAATTAAATCGCCGGGCTTGGCTTTTGTGGCCTTTGCCCACTTTGCTAAATCGTCTTGATCGTAAAATTTATCTACAGACGATTTAAAGGTGCCATCTTCATTGTAACGCGCATATACCATACCTTTAGCGCCAATTTGCGGCCTTCTTACCCAATCTACTAAAGCATCTATTTCTTTTCTTGTGTAGGCAGCTCCGTTTGGAACAGCAATACCAACCACCAATTCTGCTTCATTAAAAATACCAAAATCTTTATGCTGAGCAAGCGTATTTAGTTCGCCAAACTCCATGCCAAAACGAATATCTGGCTTGTCGTTGCCATAGGTACGCATAGCATCGTCATAGGTCATTCTTGGGAAGGTATCCACCGAAACCCCTTTAATTTCTTTTAACAAGTGTCTGGTTAAGTTTTCGAAAACCGTTAAAATATCTTCTTGCTCCACGAAGGCCATTTCACAATCTATTTGTGTAAATTCTGGTTGCCTATCGGCACGTAAATCTTCGTCTCTAAAACATTTTACAATTTGAAAATATTTATCCATGCCGCCCACCATAAGCAATTGCTTAAACGTTTGTGGGGATTGTGGTAGTGCGTAAAACTGACCTTCGTTCATACGGCTAGGCACCACAAAATCTCGGGCACCTTCGGGGGTAGATTTTATTAAATAGGGTGTTTCTACTTCGATAAAACCATCGTCAGATAAAAACTTACGCACTTCCATGGCAACTTTGTGTCTGAACATCAAATTATTTTTTACAGGATTTCTTCGAATGTCTAAATACCTGTATTTCATTCTAATATCTTCACCACCATCGGTTTTATCTTCAATGGTAAAAGGGGGCACTAAGGCCTTATTTAAAACCGTAAGTGCGGTGACCAATACCTCAATAGCTCCTGTTGGGATATTTGGGTTTTTTGACGCACGTTCTACCACATTTCCCTCCACTTGAATTACAAATTCTCGGCCAAGTTTTTGAGCTTGCTCCATGATATGTTTTGGTGTGTTTTCAGCGTCAAAATACAATTGCGTAATTCCATATCGATCTCTTAGGTCAATATAAATCATAAAACCTTTATCTCTGATGCCTTGAACCCAGCCAGAAAGGGTCACTTTTTCACTAATTTGTGCTGTTGTTAAATCGCCACAGGTATGACTTCTGTACATGGTTTTCTTAATTTGAGCACAAATTTAATGAACTGATTTAGACTTTTCGCAAATAAGCGAAAATTAGTTGTTTTTTGTGCCATTGAACGCTTTTTTGAGTTACATAGTATCGTTATTGAAAGAGAAATAAGCAAAAAACTAATAAAAGTATCTAGGAGAGTTCCCAAACTATTTATGGCTAAATACCATTTAGAAAAGCTGTTTTGAAAGAGAGCGATGGTTTCTATTGCGTATATCTAAAGTGTTTGAATTCAGATAAATACAGTTTTAATGTAAATTTAATGTAAAGTAAATGTTAGATTAAAGCGTAATAATTGTATATTTAAAGCGTTAAATAAAAATAGACTACTAAAATTAAAAAAATTATATCATGAAAATTATAACCTTATGTATGGCACTTATGCTCACTGTAGCGCTGTCAGCACAGGAAACAAAACCAACTTTTACCAAAGATGGCGATAAAGTAATGGCAACGTATTTCCATGAAAATGGAGAAATTGCTCAAACAGGAGAATTCTTAAATGGTAAACTTCACGGTGAATGGAATATGTTCGATGAATCCGGAAATAAAATTGCCTCTGGAGAGTACTTTAGTGGAAAGAAAACTGGAAAATGGTTTTTTTGGAAAGGTGAAGAGCGTCAAGAAGTTGATTTTGAGGATAGCAGAATTGTGAGTGTAACGAAATATGATGCCAAGGGCGCTGTAGTGGTGAATTAATTATAGGCTCAAAAATAATACTAAAAAGCCCCAATGACAATTTTGTTATTGGGGCTTTTACTTTTATGAATGTTGTTTTTATTTAAACCTCTAGAGGATGCAGTTCTTTGCTTATAGTTTCTGAAGTGGACTTAGTTCTCAATTTCATTTTAAACTTCATGATTAAAAAGAATAAAACTGGCACGAGAATTAAGGTTAAAAAGGTAGCAATGAGTAAACCGTAGATAACGGTCCAAGCTAATGGTCCCCAAAACACCACATTATCACCCCCCATGTAAATATTGGGATCAAAATCAGCAAATAGTGTAAAAAAGTTAATGTTTAGACCAATGGCTAAAGGTATTAAGCCTAAAATAGTGGTGATAGCCGTTAATAGTACCGGACGTAAACGTGCTTTCCCAGCAATAACGATACTTTCGAATAAATCATTTTCTTCCAAATAATCGGACTCGTCTAGATCTAAGTTGTTCTTTTTTCTATCGATCACTAACTGGGCATAATCTAAAAGTACCACCCCATTATTTACCACAATACCAGCAAGTGATATAATCCCTACCATGGTCATCATTATCACAAAAGCGCTACCAGAAATCACCAAACCACCAAATACACCAATAAAGCTTAAAAAGATGGCAATCATAATTATGGCAGGTTTTGAAACAGAGTTAAATTGAAAAATCAATATAAAGAAGATTAATCCTAAGCCGGTAAAAAAGGCACCTACCAAAAAGGCCATTTGCTTGTTTTGCTCTTCAATTTGACCGGTATAATCTATTTTTATATTATCAGGTAAGTCTTCATAACTTTTCATTTCGTTCTGTATTTGAGCTACAATAGCGCCAGCATCCGTAAAACCGGGCGATAAAGCCGAATATACGGTAACCACACGCTGCGTTGCTTTGTGCTTAATGGCACTAAAACCAGAATTATTTGTATGGGTAACGACAGTAGATAAAGGAATATCTTTTAATTTTCCGGTATTATCTCTAAACGTAATGTTCTGATTAAATAAGGCGCTGGTATTAAAGCGATTCGCCTCATTAAAACGCACATAAATATCAAAATCATCACCGTCTTCCTTATATACCCCAGCTTTAGCTCCAAAAATTGAGTTTCGCAATTGTTGCCCAACTTGCGCAGCACTAATGCCCAATTCTCCTGCTTTTTTTCTGTCAATTTCTACGCGCATGGTGGGTTTGTCTTTATTGACATCGATCTTCAACTCGTCAATACCAGCTATATTTTTAGTATTGATAAATTCGCGCATTTTTTCAGCTGTTCTAATCAATTCATCATAATTATCACCTTGAATTTCGATATTAATAGGAGCACCAGCCGGCGGCCCGTTCGCATCTTTTTCAACAGAAATTAAAACACCAGGATAAATTCCTACTAAGGCAGTTTGTACTTTTTGGCGTAAAAGCTCACTGTCTTCTCCACGTCTAAATTTATACTCTCGCATCGAAGCTGTGATTTTTGCTTTGTGTGGCATTTCGGCGGCAGAACCGCCATCGGTTTGTGGGTTACCAGCACCTTCACCTACTTGCGATACTGCACTTTCCACTAAAAAGTTATAATCACCGTCAGTATATTCGTCAGCGTTGATAACCTTATATACACGCTTTTCAATTTCTTTAGTAATTGTATTTGTTTTTTCAATATCCGTGCCCTGTGGATACTCAATATAGACAATAATTTGATTGGGCTTGTTGTCTGGAAAAAACTCTATTTTAGTTCTTTGCGTATCTACTGATATGCCAAAAGCAACAAAAGATAAAATTAGCAATAAAAAAGTACCAATGGTTAAAGCATAGGGTCTCCAACCTGATAAAGCACTGCGCAATTGACGCTCATACCAATTTTCGAGTTTTACCAAGGTTTTTGTTTGGAAATTATTGGCCCAATTACGTAAGAATAATCGATATGCCCATAATAATAAAGCCGTAATAACCATTAAAGTACCCAAACCTCTATAGGCACCGCCAAAAATAAAAACAACAATGCCAATACCTGCCATGATAGCGGTATTTCTAATAATAGTTTTTAAAGGCATTGCCTTGTCTTCAATAGTCATGTATTGCGATACTAGTACGGAGTTAAAAAATATAGCCACAAATAGTGATGAGCCCAACACAACAGAAAGAGTAATGGGTAAAATCATCATAAACTCACCCATAATTCCTGGCCATAAGCCTAAAGGAATAAAGGCTGCAACTGTAGTCGCCGTTGATATAATGATAGGAAAGGCTATTTCGCCAATTCCTTTTTTGGCCGCTTCAAAACGGCTCATGCCTTCATCCTCCATAAGACGGTATACGTTTTCAACCACCACAATACCGTTGTCAACGAGCATACCAAGTCCCATAATTAGTCCGAAAAGTACCATGGTATTTAAACTTTGTCCTAAAAGCTCTAAAATCATCAAGGACATAAACATAGACATTGGAATAGCAAAACCAACGAAAATGGCATTTTTAAACCCTAAAAAGAACATTAATACAGTCACTACTAAAATTACGCCAAAGATGATATTGTTGACCAAATCATCAACTTGACCAATGGTGACAGAGGATTGGTCGTTGGTAATCGTAACTTTTAAATCTTGAGGAAATACATCTTTGACAGCTTTATCTACGATAACACGAATTTGTTCTACGGCTGCTACCATGTTTTTTCCTGCACGTTTTTTAACATCGAGCATTACAACAGGAGCACCAGATTCACGGGCGTAAGTAGTTTTTTCTTCTTCTTTAAATGCGATATTGGCAATATCTTTTAAATAAATAGCATTTCCATTTTCTGCTTTTACCACAAAATTGTCAAGATCAGCAGGATTTTCAATTTCTCCTAAAATTCGGATCGTACGTCGTTGACCGCTAGCAATTAAATTACCTGCAGACATGGTCATGTTGCCATTATTAATGGCACTTATGATATCGTTAAAAGTTACCTCAGAAGCCATCATTTTATAAATGTCAACGGCAACTTCTACTTCCTTTTCTTGAGCCCCACGAATATCTACTTTCTTTATTTCTAATAGATTTTCTATTTCATCCTGTAAATATTCTCCAAATTCTTTTAATTTTTCAATAGGATAATCACCTTTTAAGTTGATATTCAGAATTGGCATTTCTTCTGATAAACTCAATTCAAAAACATCAGGCTCTACTTTGGCACCGTTAAAAGTAGGCCAGTCTTCACTTGATGTTTCCGTATCGATCTCGTCTTTTACTTTTTGTTTGGCTTGTTCAACAGTGATCTTTTCATCAAATTCAACCACCACCATTCCATAATCTTCTTGAGAAGTAGAGGTTATTTCGATAACATTACTTACCGTTTTTAATTTGTCTTCTAAAGGATCAATAATGAGTTTTTCAATATCTTCTGCCGTGTTTCCAGGGAATACAGAGCTTACATAAATTTTAGTTTCATTAACTTCTGGAAAATTTTCTCTAGGCATATCGAAAAATGCGGCAACACCTAAATAAAAAATCACCAAAATAAGCACATACATGGTCGTTTTATTGTTAATAGCCCATGATGAAAAACCAAATTCTTTATCGACTTGTTTCTTTTTCTTAGTCATTCTTTTTTGGTTTATAAATTAATTACTTTAACTGTTTGTCCGTCTTCAACGCTACGCGCTCCTTCTTTTATAATTTCTGCTCCATTTTCAATACCTTCAAGTACTTCAATAATGTCGCCCTGTGTTCTTCCTGTCTTAATAATTACCTTTTTTGCAATGCCCTCATCATTACTGCCTTTTTCGTTTACAACATAAACGTATTGCTCGCCTTCCGCATTTTCAGAGATAATACTTTGCGGTATTAAAAGAGCATTTTCATTAGTGTAATCGTTAATTTTTAATTTAGCAGTCAAGTTTGGTTTTATGTCTTTTTCTTTCGTTGGAATACCAACCTCAACTTTAAAAGTTCTATTGGCTGGATTAATGAAGTCTCCAGCTTGCCTCACAGTAGCATCCATGGTTTTTCCTAGTACTGGAAAATTCACTTCTACATTTTTACCTTTAGTGATGTTTCTAATATAGTTTTCAGGAACATCAGTTTCAATATACATATTGTCTAAATTTACGATACGCATTAATTGTGATTGCCCGGCTGCTACCACACTACCTTGATCCGTAATGACATCGTCAATGGTCCCTGAAAATGGGGCTGTAACTCTAGTTTTAGCTATTTGTTGTTGTAATTGATCTACGGCTCTTGCTTGAGATTCATAGGTTGATTTTGCCTGTAGATATTGAATTTCACTACCAATATTTTGATCCCACAAACGTTTTTGACGTTCGAAAGTAGTTTTTGCTAATTCGGTTTGAATTTGTAATTGGGCTAATTGTTGTCCTAAACCACCGTCATCAATTTTTGCCAGGAGTTGGCCCTTGCTTACTTTTTGACCTTCTGTTACATAAACATTGGTTAAAATACCGTTGTATTCAGGAGTGATCACAATAAGATTTTTAGTCGTTACATTTCCTTGAATTTCTAAGTAGTGATTAAAAATTTCATTTTTAGCGGTAAACGTAGTTATTAAGGGTACTTTTTTTATCGTATCATATTTTGATAGCGCTTCATCTAAGCTTTTAATTTGATCCAATAAAACTTGTTGTTCTTCTACTAACGAAACACGTTTTTCTTTGATTGTTTCGGCATTAGACGTTGCAATAACATCTTCTACGGTTTGCTTTTTATCGTCTCCGCAAGCTATTATAAGCATAGAAAGACAAAGTACAATGAGTATATAGGGTTGTTTCATTTTTGAAAGAGTTTATTAAGTTATTTTTTGTGGTTTTCCTTTAATTATTGTTGAGTACTGTTTCTAAGATGGTTTTTGTATTGATCACATCGACCATGGATTGTAAATGCTTGTTTTGAGCATCGTACAATTGTGTTTGGGCCTGTCTTAGTTCAAAGCTTGTAGCAATTCCTTCTGCATATTTCATCTGATTTTTATTTTCAATACGCTCTGCAAGGGCTAAATTTTCTTTATTCGTTGCATACTGCTCAACAGCCAAAATATAATTGCTTTTTGATTGTTTTAGTTGCAAGCGTATTTGCTCTTCCGCTTCCGTTAATTGTGTTTTCGCTTTTTCTAAGGCAATTTTAGCTCTTTGGGTACTAGCACTTCTTCTTAGGGAACTAAAAATAGGAATGCTTAAATCAAATCCTAAAACAGACGAATCGAACCATTGTGAATCGGCACTCAGAAAATTAAATTGATCACTAAACGCAGTACTGCCATAATTTATAAAAGCGTTTAAGGTTGGCAGAGCCTTACTTTTTTGAAGCTTTAACTCAAAAAAACGTTGTTCATTTAGGTTTAAAGCTAATTTATAATCCACGTTGTTGTTGATATTAAAGTCAGACTCAAGAATACTTAAATCGGTTTGTTTAAGCGTTAAATCATCTAAATTTTCAGATAAAATGGTATTTGTATCTATAGCGATACCCAATGTTAAGTTCAGCATCTGTAAAGTGATTTC
Organism: uncultured Cellulophaga sp.; assembly: GCA_963974535.1. Lineage (GTDB taxonomy): Bacteria > Bacteroidota > Bacteroidia > Flavobacteriales > Flavobacteriaceae > Cellulophaga. The sequence goes on along the minus strand of CAXBCN010000003.1, from coordinate 196,755 downwards.
TTGCAAGCGAGTAGCATTTTTTAACTGATTTTCTACAGACGACAAGGTAATTTGTAATTGTTCTACACTTTCTTCATCACCTAAACCATTTTCATATATTTTTCTGGTTTCAAAAAGGTTTTTTTCTAGGGTGGCAATATTTTTTTTAAATATGGCGACACTTTCTTCCGCTAAAAGCACATTGCCATACGCTTCAACGACGGCTTTTTTCACCTCTAAAACTGTTTTTTCTTTGTTGTTAGCACTATAACTAATAAAAGTTTTTGCCGCCTGCACGCCAACAATATAAGAGCCATCAAAAATTTGCTGTGATAATGTTGCTGATATATTTGCCGTTTGAGGCTGCCCAAAAACTATGGGTATAAAAGTACCTGGATCCCCACCTGCCAATTCTCCGGGAAGTAAAGATACCGGCTGTTTAAGCTGGTTTTGGTAGCTCACAGCGGCATTTACTTGAGGTAAACCGTCGGCAATGGTTTCCCATTTTTGTTTTTGTGCATCTATAAGGTCTCTGTTGGCATTGATTGCATTATAATTATTTTCTAGCGCAAAAGCGATAGCCTCTTCTAGCGTAAAAGTTTTAGGTAGTTCTTGAGAAAACCCGTTAAGCATGGTAAAAAAACCAAGCACTACTATTAATTTAAAGTTCATTTATTCGTGGTTTGAGTTGATGAGATTGTTTAATATTTTTCTGCCTTCTGGCGTAATTATGCCTCTAAGGTGGTATTCTAAAAAATCGTCTTGTAATTTGTTGGTGGGAAACATGTCTGGAGAAAACAACCTAATATCTTTTATACTGATGACTCCTGAAAAGTAAATTCTTGAAACAAAATCTATGTTTAAGTTTTCACGGTAAATACCCATTTCTATTCCTTTTTTTATGTTGTTTACAACACAATGTTGCATCATATCATACTGTTTTGACCGAATGGAAGCGTAAATTTTAGGATAATACTTTTGCAACTGATATTGGGGAGACGATTTTTCATCTTTTAAGTGTTGCATCACAAACTTTTTAATGTCTAGCAGTTCTTCAATGGGGTTTTTGTGCAAAGCGCATATGGTATCGATTCCAGTTGAAATGCGGCTAAATAAATAAGAAGTACTTTCTTCCACCAGTTTGGTTTTGTTCTCAAAATGGGCATAGATGGTCTTTTTAGATATACCCATTTCACCGGCTAAATCGTCCATAGTAACACTCTTAAAACCAAGTGTTAAAAATAATTCTGTTGCTTTTTCTAAAACCTTTTCTTTCATAACGGCGCGCAAATGTACTACGGAAACTTTAAAAACAAATTAAGTTTCCAAAGTATTTACATTTATTTAACATTCGGGGTATGTTTTAGCTTCCATAGTAAAAGAGATGAAGCTTTAGTTTTAACTATAGATTGGAGTATCGTGAGCATCTATTAAAACCTTAAAAAATAATTTATTTATATTCCCGAATACCAACTCTTTTACTTTATCAGGTGAAAGAGGCATGAGGAACAAGAGCTCAAGAACACTCGATATCAATAGGTTTCATAAAGATCAAAATATTCGCCTTATTAATGTATTTTTGAAAAAAATTGTGGCATGCAAATTATTGAAACCTACAGAACAGCATTTATTAACTATTTAGAGCTAAAAACAAAAGAAAAAGAACCCTTAAACCTTTACGAACCTATCAGCTATATTTTAGGCTTGGGTGGTAAACGATTAAGGCCTTTGTTGACGCTTATGACCACTGAAATTTTTGGCACAGATTATAAAAAAGCACTTGATGCTGCTGTAGCCATTGAAGTTTTTCATAATTTCTCTTTAGTCCATGATGACATTATGGATGATGCGCCCTTGCGAAGAGGTAGCCCTACTGTTCATGAAAAATGGGATATTAATACCGCGATTCTTTCTGGTGATGCCATGTTAATCAATGCCTATCAGTTGTTCGAGAATTACGAGGGCGAAGTTTTTAGAAGCTTAGCTAAATTATTTAGTAAAACGGCCATTGAAGTTTGTGAAGGTCAGCAATACGATGTAGATTTTGAAACACGTGACGATGTAACCATCCCAGAGTATTTAAAAATGATTGAATATAAAACAGCTGTGCTCGTTGGGGCAGCTATGAAAATGGGTGCCATTATTGCGAAAGTTTCAGAAAATACACAGCAAGATATTTATGAGTTTGGCAAAAATTTAGGTATAGCTTTTCAGTTACAAGATGATTATTTAGATGCTTTTGGGGATCCAGAAACTTTTGGGAAGCAGGTAGGAGGTGATATTATTGAAAACAAAAAAACATTTTTATACCTTACTTCTTTAGCATCCGTAACAAAACAAGAAGCGAAAGAATTAGAACATTTATTTTCCATACAGCCTAAAGACGTCACAGATAAAATTAGCACGGTTAAAACTATCTTTTTAAATAGCGGTGCCGCTGAACAAACCAAAAAAGAGATAGCGATGTATACTGAAAAGGCTTTTCGTGTTTTAGATAAATTACCTATTGCAGATGCTAAAAAAATGCTGTTAAAAAAATTCGGTGAAAGTTTAATGCAACGAGAAGTTTAGTTGGTGTTTAAATGCATAAGAAGTTGAAGTTCCTTACAAATCCAAAACAGCTCAAAACCCAGATTTTATTCTGTTGAACAGCGCTTTCATAAAAGGCCAAGGTGGCGGGCTACTAATAAATTTAAAATCTTCTAAAAAATTAGTTTCTTCATCTAAAAATTTAAAAATCAACTGAGGACTTCTCTTTTTAAAAAGTAATTCAAAAATAGATTGACCCAAGGCATTATTGGCAAAAAGTACATCTAACAATAACAAATCATAAAACCAAAATTTATCTTTTTTATTAAAAGTGTTCAACGGCTTTTCGCTTTTTAAATGTGCCACTAATTTTTTTACCTTTTTACTTGTGCTCATAAAAGTGTAGCCTGTACTCGCTTTGGTCCAACCTCCAGCGGTGCCAATATAAAGCATGGCGTCTGTGTTTTTTTGAGCAAAATTAAAACAAGTCATTGGGATGCTACCTTTCTCTGTTTCAGTTACTTCGTAGTTTTTAATCCCTAAATCATCCTTCAAATATTTTTTTATAGCCTCTTCATATTCCGATTTTTCAAGTAGTTTTTCAGAAAATAAAGTATATTCAACCAGTGCTTCAGTTTTGGAAAATGGCAAAATATACATAAAACGAGTATTTCCCCGCTGTGCTATGGAAAAATCCATAAAAGTAGCTGCATTTTCATTAAAAGCTGACTGGTCTGTTTTCACAAACCAACCTATAAAATGCTGTTGTAAAACAGGATATTTTTTTTGAAGTAGTGGTTCTTTATAGTTGTAACTACTGTTGAAAACTTTAAGCGCTTTATAACTGGTATTTTGCGTCTTTATAAGTTGATGGCTAGTTGTTTTTTCTAGTGTAATTACTTCGTCTTGTACGAAAACAATGTTTTTATAACTCGCTATTTTTCGTAGATAACTACCATAAAAATCTGCACCTTTAATCATCTTATAGCGATACGGAGCAATGCTGTACTCTTGTCTCAATTTTTTTCCAGCGAAGAAAATAGAGTGCCATGTTTTAAAAAGAATGTCATCGAAATCGCCTTCATCTTTTTCCCAAAAACACCATGTTCTGTCATTGGTTTGTTTGGCTTCTTTATCTATGAGTAAAATAGATTTCTCCTTAAAAAAGGGATCTTTTCCTAAAGCATCTGCCAATAATAAGCCTGCGGCACCCGCACCGATGATTACATAGTCGTAGGTTTGTATCATTCTATAAAATAAGGTATTTTATTTGTAGTAATGATAGGATTAGGTACCATTTTCTTTACTTTTTCTGTTTTTTCTACTATGGCAATAATCTCGACAGCGATATGGATCCCATATAAGTTGTCTGGGTTTCTAATGCCTAAATAACTTTTTTGCGAATTTGAAATTTTTACAATTCCCGATTTAAAGTTTTCACGAGATCCTTCTAAGTTAGCGGTAAAATCTTCTTTTTCTTTGAATAATTCAGCTTCGATATCTGATTGAATGAGGTAGATGTCACAAATATTTGCTCCTGGCGGGGGACTCAAATTACTTACTGCACTTTGTATGGCGCTGTCTTCCTTAATGAATTTAGTAAGTTGCGAGGCTAAATCAAATGAGGATAGGGTGTTTTTTATATCATTTTCTTCTCTAGACGCTGTAAAAACATAATACCATGCTTTTGTGTTTTCAGGTGGGTTTACTGGAACAATAATCCGATTTTTACCCCCTTTTAAAAGGGCATTTGAAGTGCTATTTATATAAAACTTTTCGTTTTGAACAGTTTGTATTTCTTCTACTTTAGAATCTATTAATTGCTCTACAGCCGCACCATAAATAGTGTCTTTTTTTAGTAAATACCCAATTTCAGGCTTTTTCTTTTTGGAGGAATTTACCACATAAGATAGTTCATAATCCGCCGATTTTTTATTTTCATTTTTTAGCATCAGTTTAAAGATGCCATTTTTTGAAGCCATGAATTGTGTTTCAAAAACTTTAGAAAAGTCTTCCTTAATTTTTAAAATAGATAAGTTTTCATAAACCATTAGGCTATTATTTTTAGCTTTTTTAGTTTTATGAAGGCTAACTCTTAGCGTAATGGTATCTGTTTCGTAAGCAGGTAGATAAATTAGTTTCTCTTGATTTGGAGCAATGTTTATAATTTCTTTATGCACTGATTGTGCGTGTAACATAAAACACCCACAAAATAGAATCAGACAACTGAAGGCTTTCATTTATGATTTTTTATTCAAAGATACTAATTTATGCATTTGCTCTTGGTGTAAAAGGCCTCCGTTGACAAAGGTCCTTTACCTACAAATAATTTTTTCGAAATGAATGTCTGAAAAAAATTATTCCACATTTTTCAATTAGGCATGATTCATGACTTTACTTCAAAATACTTTTAGCATCAAATGAGCTAGTATTTCATAAATTTTAATCTGAACTTAGCATGATGAAAAAATTACTTTTTTTAATACTACTTTTTCCTATGACTATTTTTGCGCAACATAAGGTGACCTTACACATTACGAATGTTAAAAATACTAAGGGTGAAATAAGGGCGGCGCTTTATACTAGTAAAGAAGACTTTTTAAAGTTTGATAAAGTTTTTAAAGCGGCTGCTGTCAAGGCTACAAAAGGAAAAACTACCTTTATTATTGCCAATATACCCCCTGGAACCTATGCGATTGCCGTTTTTCATGATGAAAATTCCAATGAAAAATTAGATACTAATTTCATGGGTATTCCAAAAGAACCTTTGGGCTTTTCCATTGGGAAAATGAAAACATTTGGACCTCCGAGTTTTAAAGAATGTTCTTTTGAACTCGATAGCCACAAAGAAATTACTATTGAAATTAAATAAACCTTAGGTTCCTGTTTTCGACACTTCTAAGCTAAGGAACACCTGTGTTTAAGGCTTTAGTTAAAAATATGAGTTTTCGAATTCAAAGGCTTGAGCCTACATTATTGTTTTACAATTCTGGACCTATTGGATTAGAAGGATTATTTTTTGTAAAATAGTGAATACTAGAAACCATCAAACCCTCATTACGCTTAAAGTACATGAGGGTTTGATAGGCTAATTTTTAATTTCTCGTATGTTGTATTTAAAATACTTGACTAATTACGTTCGTCCTGATACCCTTCTGGTCGTTTCCAACGAATCGGTGGTGCAGGTTCAGGCTTGACCATAAATTCTTGGGTTTTTAAAAGTCGTAACGCCTCTTCAATACCTTTTTCTAACTGCGGATCCTTACCCGCTAACAAGGATTTTGGATCCTGAATAACTTCAATATCTGGAGCAACGCCATCACCTTCTACTGCCCATTCTCCATTAATGTCATAAAAACCACCTCTAGGAGCTACCATTCTACCGCCATCCATAAAAGGCGGTGTGTCCCAAGTGCCTACTAAGCCACCCCACGTACGTGTACCCACCAATGGGCCTACTTTCTTCATGTGGAACATATAAGGTAGTAAATCACCTCCAGATCCAGAACGCTCGTTGATGAGCATCACTTTGGGGCCAAAAATTCCCGCTGCAGGAGAAGTCCATGGTCGGTTTCCTTTGGTTTTACTGTTAAAATAGCCGTAAGGTTCTCTCGTCATAATATCAATCATATAATCTGCTGCAGAACCACCGCCATTATTACGCTCGTCTATGATCACTCCTTTTTTATCTTGTTGTGAAAAGTAATAGCGATTAAAAGAGGTATATCCGCCGTTTCCTGTGTTAGGCACATACACGTAGGCCAATTTTCCTCCCGACAGCTCGTCAACTTTACGACGGTTGCTTTCTATCCAATCGTAAGTTCTTAGGCCTCGATCGCTACGAACAGGTTTTACTAAAATTTCATTTCCACCGCTTTTGGCAGTGGTATTAATGGTTAATCGTGTTTCACGACCCGCAGTTTGCTCTAAGAGTAAATACGGATTTATAGCTCCTGTCAGTGGTTTGCCATTAATAGCCGTAATAAAATCGCCTTCTTTCACCGCAATGCCCGGTTGTGCTAATGGTGCTTCGGCATCAGGATTCCAACTTTCCCCATTGTAGATTTTTGAAATTTTGTAAAAGCCATTTTCAAGAACTAAATCACATCCTAAAAGCCCTACTGGTACATTGTCAATATCGGGCATATCACCTCCCGAAACATAAGAATGTCCAATAGCAACTTCACCACTCATAATATCTACCACATAATTTAAATCTGTGCGGTGACGTACGTGTTTTATCCAAGGCGAATACCACTCGTAGATGGTGTTCCAAGGTGCTCCATGCACATTATTTACATAGAGAAAATCACGCATATAACGCCATCCTTCTTTAAAAATTTGTTTGTACTCTGCGGTAGGATCTACCTTTATTTTGATGCTAATAGCTACGTTATCTTTGGCTGGGTCTGGCTTTGACGCAGTTTCAGTAAGCATCCAAGAGTTGTTGCTATTGAGTAAAATATGCTTGCGATCATTTGAAACTACCATGGCATTAACTTTTGATGCATAGTCATCGGCCTTCATTTTTTCCACATCGTATTTATGTACTTTTAGACCATTTTCATTAGGTATTGCTTCTGCAATGAAAATTACATTTTTTGGCCCTTTTGCTAAAGCGGTATAATTTCTATCCGATAATGGTAAAGTGACAATCCTGTTATAAATGCCATCTGCATCAATAGTAACTGCTACTTTAGGCGTTTTTTCTTCTTCTTTGTCTTTATCCTTTTTATTATTTTTCGATGCCGGTTCTACTGTGCTGATCGCTTTTTCTTCATCAGTTTTTGGCAAATTGGGAGCTTTGCCCTCTTTCGAAAGCACAATTGCGTAAAGACTTCTAGTAACATTAGTGTCATACGAACTCATATCTAACCAACCCGATTGTAAGCCGTAATTGGTGCTGGCTAAAAAGTAAAGATAGGCTCCAGTTTCATCCCAAATAGGGCTGATAGCATCTGCTAGTCCGTCTGTAAGTTGAATTGTTTTTTTGCTGTTGATGTTGTAAGCAAAAATAGCTTTGAAATTACTTACCAATTGTTTTGGATAGCTTATCCATTGGCTATCCGGTGACCAAACAGGATTCATAGTTCTATTAGGATGCGCATACGAATCTGTCGCTACTTTCTCAGCATTTCCGGTATTGAGATTCAAAATCCATATATTGTAATCCGTATCTGAATAGGCAATATAATTGGCATCAGGAGACCAGTCCGGTGTAAAATAGAAGGTGTTATTCGGTAGGCTATAACTTTTTTGATTCGCTCCATCTTGGTTCGCGGTTACCAGTTGATATTCGCCCGAAGCGTCCGAGAACCAAGCAATTTTATCACCTTTTGGTGACCAAACTGGAGCCCGGTCGGCAACACCTGGTGTGTTCGTGATATTCTTCCAAGTTCCATTTTCCTTAGGAACCGTAAAGATTTCGCCTCGATGTTCAAAAACCGCTCTTTTACCTGTAGGGGAAATATTGGCATTTGTAAGTTGCCGGGCACTTACATCTTCCCATCGTGGTCTAGAGAAATTCATGTCCCCGTTAATGGTGATCGAAAGTTGTTTTGTTTCACTTGTTTTAGGATTAAGAAGATGCAAATAACCACCTTGTTCGTAAACGATGGCATTTTTACTAGCATCTAAACTTTTAACATCGAATTTTTTATGAAAAGTAAGTTGTTTTTCTGCTTTGGTTTCAGGATCAAAAGACCAGATATTGCTGGCAAAATCACGCTCTGACAAATAATACACTTTAGCATCAAACCAAACGGGATCCAAATGGCGTTCTTGAGTAGGTTGCGGCGTTGTAATTAAATCTTTAGTTTCCATGTTAACAATCCAAATGGGCATGGCTTGACCGCCTCGGTAATTCCTCCATTCAGGGTCCCAAGAAGTAATAGGCGTATAAGCAATGTATTTGCCATCATCAGAAATTTCGCCATAAGCAGCTCTCGGAATATCAATAGCCACAGGGAAACTACCGTTTACAGAAACCTTATATAATTTATTGGTCAGTGTAGGTTGAGCATCTCTCCCAGAACGGAAAAGCACTTCGCCGTCCGGTGTCCAGCCCTGTACGAAATCGCCATCAGGGTGGTAGGTTAATCGTTTAGGTTCGCCACCTTCAGACGGGATAGTATACACATCAACATTCCCATCATATTCTGCTGTAAAAGCAATGGTTTTCCCATCTTTAGAAAAATGTGGACTAGATTCGTAGCCTTCATTACTAGTTAATCGTATGGCTTGGCCACCATTGATACTGGTTTTCCATAGGTCGTTGGCATAAACAAAAACAATTTCAGTTTCTGATGCCGTTGGTTGTCGCAGCAGTTGTGTTCCTTGTGCCTGTGAGTAAAAAGAAGCTAATAAGATAGCAAAGAAGTAGTACGTTTTCATGAGTTGAAGTTTAGTGCTTTAAATATAGAGAAAAGATTATAAAAAAAGGAATATTGAAAAAATGAATACGAAGTAAAGATTAAGGATTTAGGTTTATTAAAGACGCCAAGAGGCAAGAGTATAAAACTGATATAACATTCTTATCTTTGACTAAAATTTGAAAACTATGATTTTATTAGTTCAATTTATGGGGGCCTTGTACGGAATGTTGGCTGTTCTGTTTGGTGCTTTTGGAGCACACACCTTAAAAAAGACATTATCTGAGGACCAGTTAAAAAGTTTTGAGACAGGGGTCAAATACCAAATGTATCACGCTATTTTGCTAGTGATTATTGGTTACAATTTTAATTTTATAACGTCTTTAGAGACCAATATTGCTTATTGCTTTATCATTGGTACATTTTTATTTTCCTTTAGCATCTACGACCTAAGTATTAGTGCCTCAAAAAATAAAAAACTTAGTATATTGGGACCAATAACGCCCATAGGGGGTTTATTTTTGGTTGCTGGTTGGGGACTATTATTGTATTTTTATATAAAAGATATTTTTTAATGCATTCAATTCCTCGAGACCTTGGAAGTATAGTGTTCAGATAAGCAAATCCTGAAAAAAAGTTGCGAGACGAGATTCTTTAGGCGAATAGTCTTACGGTCTTGAATTTTGTAGCTAAAGGGTTCACTTCTAAGTTAATTTTTTTACTCTGTTTTCTCCTCCGTTGCTGTAAAGGTTTTTATGGCTGTATTAGGTTCCATAATCGTATAGCCTTTCCAAAATTCTGGATCATAACGTGCTAAATAAGTAGGGGTAATTTTATTGTTTTCTTGAATAGCCTCAAAAGTTCCATTGTTTATTTCTTGGGTATCAAAAACTACAATTTCATATTTATTTACATTGGTAACGGCCGCATCAAAATCAAGTGAAAGTTCATTTTGTTTGTTTTTACCTTTTACAATTTTGTTAAGTTCTATAATTTTTAGGGGTCGTTTTGCCCCTGCTAAAACACCGCCTTCTTTTTCTACATACCGCAAATTATATTTATTAGCGGCATCTTTATAGAATATCATTTTTCCTTTTTCTAGGTATTCATTCATAAAAACGCCCAAAAGTTTAAATGATTTTAATGGCTTGACATTTTCATAATCGGCCCGAACTACAGCAAAATCATCGGCATTAATGTATAGGGTTCCCTTATAATCTGCACTTCCTTTGGGCTCAAAGTTTAAAACATATACGACATCAGCTCCTAAATAGGTCAATTCTTTTAATGTGAAATTATATTTTCTAGATTTTGTTATAAAATTAAGATCAGTATCTTTCATAAAAATCAAATCTTGAAAAAGCTTAGAGATTTGAGATTTTGTGCTATTGGCAAAATAGCGTTTGGCATTTTCTTTTCGTTTTTTTTCTTCTTCTATTTTTTTGTTTAAAGCATTGACGTCACTTGAATCTATTTCCTTTCCGAAGAGCTCGTCGTTATCTATTTTAGTTCCAAATAAACCCGATTTTATTTTTAAATACGAATCAGGTTTTACATTTTCCTTTAAAATTTGCTCCAGTTTTTTCTCTAAAATATCAAAGTCAAGCTCTGTATTTTTATCATACATTTTAGAGGCCTTGATGAGTGCTATTTTTTGTTTTTCGGGCGATAAATTTCCTGATAAATCTGCCAAAACCTCGGTGTAATAATCAGAGCTTCTGGGAACTGAGTTTATAAAATTATCGACAAATCGTTTGTCAAAGGCATCAATTGTCGATTTAAAATCTGAATAGTTGGTTTTGTTAATGTATTGGTGGTAATGATCTCTAAAAAACAATCTTTTTGTAGTCAGTGAAGTATTGTAATTCTTTTCTAGATTATCTTCTACCAATTCAATTAATTCGTCAGCAGTATAGTTTTTATTGGTGACGATGACGTTTTTTAGGGCAATGCTTTGTGGAGCTAACAGCACAATGCTGTCTTTAAAATTTTCAATACTATTGGCGTAGGTTTTAAAACCTAAACTTGAAATAAATAGCGAATCTGTTGGGGCGCTTTTTTTATGAAGCAACACGCTAAAGCTACCTTCTGCATTTGAAATAACACCGCTTTCGTCAGCGAACTGTATGGTTGCAAAAGGAATGGGTTCTTTTGAAATCGAGTCTAAAATTTTAGCGCTTAAAGTTTGGGATTGGGCATGCACATTAAAATGTAAAGCAAAGGCTACAATAAGAAAAGTGAAAAATAATTTCATAGAATTAATTGGGTATTAGAGCAACAAAAGAAACGATAGATCAGAAACAATCCATCCTATTTTTGATTTTATTAAGAGCTATTTAGTACTTATTTAACGGATATTTAAAAAAAATGTCGATTCTTAATCTAAAGATGTTTTATTTAAGCAAAAGGTTGCCCGATGCAGAAGAAATTTTAAGGGGTTTGGGCGTGAAATGGTTCAATAGAAAAAGCTTTAGATAAGAGATGACCTATTCTCGCTTAACGCTTGGCGATTAGTGGCATCCACAATCGCCGCATGAACTCGATTTTTTTTGAGTCGAAAAAAAACGTTTTGGTAAAAAGAATTTTTTGACCACATAGCCCACGGCAATAGCCAGTGTAATATAAACAAGTATGTGCTGTAGTGCTTCCATTTTATTTCAAGGTTTGATAGGCAATTAAGGCAACAACATAGGCAAAGGCACTCATGAATACCAACTGAGCAATGGGCCATTTCCAGGTATTGGTTTCTCTTTTTACAATTGCCAAAGTACTTGCGCACTGCATAGCAAAGGCATAGAATAATAGCAGTGAAATTCCTGAAGCCAAATTAAATAAAGGCTTTTGTGTTTTAGGATTTACTTCGGCCGCCATTCTATTGGTTATGGTGTCTTGTTCATCGCTACCAACACTATAAATAGTAGCTAAGGTTCCCACAAAAACTTCACGTGCTGCGAACGAAGTTAAGACCGCAATACCAATTTTCCAATCATAACCTAAGGGTTCAACAATTGGGGTAATGGCTTTTCCCATATAGCCGATGTACGAGTTTTCTAGTTTAAAACTAGCAATTTCTTGACTTTTAGCAGTTTCAAAAAGAGCATCCGATTTTTGAGCTAAAGAATCTTTAATAGCCATGGCATCTATGCTATACCTATTCGCAGCGACACTATCCTTTAAGGCGCTCTCGTACGCTAGTAATATGCTTTCATTGTTCAAGGTATTAAATTCAGACAAGCCTTGTTGTTCAATTTTATTTTGAACAATGGTTTCTGCATTTTTAAAATTATCAGAAATACCGTTAGAGCCTAAAAACCAAAGAATAATAGAAATTGCTAAAATAATTTTACCAGCCCCAAAAACAAAACTTTTGGTTTTTTCAAGAACGGTATAAGCTACGTTTTTAAGTAAAGGAAGTTTATAGTTCGGCATTTCCACTACAAAAAATGATTTGCTTTTGATTTTTAAAATTTTATTTAAAATCATAGCAGACAAAATGGCTGCTGCAAAGCCTATCAAGTATAATAGCATTAAGGTTAATGCTTGATAACTAAGACCAATATAACGACCTTCAGGAATCACGAGTTCAATAATAATTAAATACACAGGTAATCTGGCTGAACATGTTGTAAAAGGCGTTACTAAAATTGTAATTAAGCGCTCTTTCCAGTTCTCAATAGTACGTGTGGCCATGATGGCCGGAATGGCACAAGCCGTACCTGAAATTAAGGGTACTACACTTTTGCCACTGAGTCCAAAGGGGCGCATAACGCGATCCATTAAAAAAACTACACGACTCATATAACCCGTTTCTTCTAGCAAAGCGATGAATAAAAATAAGAAGGCTATTTGAGGGATAAAAATTACGATTCCACCGATACCGGCTAAAATACCTTCCGCCAATAAATTTGTAAAGACCCCTGGTGGTAAGCTATTTTTAACCCATTCACTGGCATTGGCAAAAAAACCTTCGATTAAATCCATCGGGTATTCACTCCAATCATAAATTGCTTGGAAAATGGTCAAAAGGATAAGAAAGAAAATAAGATACCCAAAAACCTTATGAGTAAGTATTTTGTCTAGAGTTGCCCGTAGTCCTTTAGCTGCATTAATATCTATTTTGAGTGTTTGTTTAAGAATACCATTAATGTATTGATACCTTAAAATGGTTTCTTTTTGTTGTAATCTTTTTAACTCAGATTTGGTTTTTGTGGCAAATGACGTTGTATTTTGAAAAATATTTTTTTCAATGGGCATAAAATTTACATCCTGAGTAATCACCAGCCAAAGTTTATACACATCTTCTTTAGGAAATGTGCTTTTCAATTTTTCAAAATAACTGGGATCTATAACCGTGGTATCTATGTTAGGCTTTGTACTTAGGTTTTTGTAATCAAGAATAAGATCTTTTAGTTTTTCTATCCCAATTTTTTTACGTGTACTAACTACTGCAATTTTAGTATCTAGCTTTTCTTCGAGTAATTCAACATCAATTGAAATGCCTTTTCTCGACATTCTATCTGCCATATTGATGACAAGAATAGCCGGTATTTTTAAATCTTTAATTTGGGTAAATAGGAGTAGATTACGTTTTAAATTTTCTACATCCGCAATGACTACGGCTACATCAGGAAAATCTTTATCGTTTTTATTTAATAGTAATTCTACAGCAACACTTTCATCTAAAGAAGTGGTGTTTAGGCTGTAGGTCCCCGGCAAATCTATAATATGTGCTTTTATGCCGCGTGGAAGCTTGCAAATACCTTCTTTTTTTTCGACTGTTATTCCAGGATAGTTGCCTACCTTTTGGTTTAATCCAGTGAGTTGATTAAATACAGAGGTTTTTCCTGTATTTGGGTTTCCGATAAGTGCTACATTAATTTGTTTGCTCATAATAGGGCAGCATCTTCAGTTAGTTCCAATTCAATTAATTCAGCCACAGAACGGCGAATGGCAATATGCGACCCATTTACATTAATGTAAATAGGGTCTTTCAATGGAGCAACTTGTATTAGCTCTACCTCGTTGCCAGGCAAGCACCCCAACTCTAGTAGCTTTATAGGTAAAATATCATCGGCAAATTCCTTGATAATTCCCTTTTCTCCTCTTTTTAGTTGTGCGACCGTTTTTATCAATTTTTATTTAGATTGATTATAATTAAGGCAAATGTAAGCTTAATTTAGGAAAAGAAAAAGGAAATAGTTGTTCTCCATTCTACTGTTAAACTAAAACCTTATTGTTTTTAGCTTGATCACCAGAATACCACATTAGGAGCTTTTAAAATCACTACTTTGTATCGGTATTCTCTGAAGATGCTTTTAATACAGCTAAATCTGCTAAAAGGCGTTGTATTTCTTCAGGATCTGTGCCGTCGTATGTGCCCCGAATTCTACGTTTTTTATCAATCAACATAAAATTTTCTGTGTGTATCATATCAAAAGGGCCTCCATCACCATCGGTTTTTACTGCCATATACGATTTTCTTGCGAGGGCATAAATCTGTTTCTTGTCGCCAGTGACCAAATTCCATTTACGATCAATAACTCCTTTTTCTATGGCATATTTTTTTAATTGAGCAACAGAATCAATCTCTGGAGTTACCGAGTGTGACAACAATAGTACGTCATCGTCATTTAAAATTTCTTGTTGTATTACAGCCATATGTTCTGTCATAATGGGGCAAATAGTGGGGCAAGTGGTGAAAAAGAAATCAGCGATATAAATCTTGTCTTGATAATCTTCGTTAGTAATCACCTTCCCGTTTTGGTTGATTAGAGAAAAGTCGGCAATGGTATGGTATTTTTTTACATGGGTTATCGATGAGTCTACCAGTTCAGGATTAAAATCTGAAGGTTGGTAAATACGCAAAATTTTAACGGGTTGTAGCGCATTAAAAAAGAGGTACATGATGACAGCAGAAAGTCCTAACATCACAACACCAAAAAATTTGTATTTTGCAAAGAATTGACGCATATTTTTTTTACAAAGATACTGCCCATTATTATAAATAGTAAACGCTTTCAGTACTTATCCTGCTAAATATTTCTTAAAAAAAATGGGCTGGAAATACTTTGCTTTTTTTAGACTTTTTAAAAGCTTACTTTTGGCGCTTTAAAATACTAATTATTACGTTAATGGATTATTTTATACAGATTCTTACCTTTATTTTAATCATATCAATTTTAGTTGTTTTACACGAATTAGGACATTACATCCCAGCAAAATATTTTAAAACCAAAGTAGAAAAGTTCTATTTGTTTTTTGATGTAAAATTTTCACTTTTTAAGAAAAAAATTGGAGAAACAGAGTACGGCATTGGTTGGTTACCGCTAGGGGGTTATGTCAAAATTGCTGGAATGATTGATGAAAGCATGGATACGGAGCAACTAAAAAAAGATCCAGAACCATGGGAATTTAGATCAAAACCAGCTTGGCAACGCTTGATTATTATGTTGGGTGGGGTTACGGTAAACTTTTTTCTCGCCTGGCTCATTTATAGTGGTTTATTTTATACCGTAGGGGATAGGTATATTCCAGCATCGAATATTAAACACGGTATTTTAGTAGATTCAATCGGAGAACGAATTGGACTTAGAACTGGGGATCAGATTTTAGAGATAGACGGTAAAAAAACAAAGAAGTTTGACGATGCCATGATCGATATTCTTCTTGGAGATAATATTACAGTAGATCGCAACGGAGAAAAAATTACATTTCCGATACCAGAAGAGGGGATAAGAGATGTTTTAGGTGCAAAAGGAAGACGCTTTTTAAGCTATAGAACACTTTGGGTTGTTGACACTGTTATTCCGGGGAAACCTGCAGAAAATGCAGGTATTTTAAAAGGCGATAGATTAATTGCGGTGAACGATAAAAAAACCGAGTATTGGAATGAGTTTGTGCAAGAAATAAGTGCGTCGGCTAATAAATCTTTAAGCATTACATTAGAAAGAGACGGTTTAGAAAAAACAATTGATGTAAGGGTTGGGGAAGATGGAGCTATAGGTGTAGGTCCAAAAATAGAAGATATAAGTATTACTGATGATTATACGCTTTTAGCGTCTATACCTGCGGGTTTTACAGAAACTATTAATGTTTTAACCAAGCAAATAAAGCAATTTAAAATCATCTTTAAACCAAAAACAGAGGCGTATAAAGCGGTACGAGGGCCCATAGGTATTGTTGATATGATGCCGGCGAGTTGGGACTGGATGTTTTTCTGGAGCTTTTTAGCGATGTTTTCGGTTTGGTTGGCATTCGTAAATCTATTACCCATACCCGCACTAGATGGTGGGCATGTAATGTTTTTACTTTACGAGATGATCTCTGGAAGAGCCCCAAGTGAAAAAGTTTTAGAACGCGGTCAAATTATTGGTTTCGTGATCATTATGTCATTGATGGCAGTGATTTTTGGTCATGATATTTGGGTATTGATTCAAGAGAAAATTTTAAATAAGTAAGTAATTAAAAAAAAAGTAAAATTTCCTATTTTTTTTATTTGCCTAATTTGAAAAAACATTTATATTTGCACCCGCTAACGCGATAAAGTACACTCCTCCTTAGCTCAGCTGGTTAGAGCATCTGACTGTTAATCAGAGGGTCCTTGGTTCGAGCCCAAGAGGGGGAGCTTAGTAAAGACAAGCCATTCAAGAGATTGAGTGGCTTTCTTTTTTTATCGGGTACAACATAGGTACAACATTTAGTCCAATCAGATTCCTCTTTCTTTTAATTTCATTTATTCTTATCTTGTTATAATGGAAAGGTTAGGCGAGCTTTTAGCAAGTTGGTTATATCAAAGCAGAAGAGAGCTAAAACTTCTCTATCTTAAGCATGGTTCATTGACAACGAACAGACTTTCCATTTTCTTGTTACTATTATTTTGTGTTATACCGTTAACCCTTTATTTTCTTATTTCAGGTGCGACTTACTCTATTCTTCAAATTAGTGTAAGCTATATATTTGTTACCCTCTTGTTCAGTTTATCATTAGTACTGGTAATTACTTGGTTTAAATCTGAGGAACTATTTAAAAGTAATGTTCAAAGCTTTTCATTTTTACAAATAACACCATCCATAATTAATTTGGATTTTTTTGGTTTTGACAATAGGGATGTTGACAATCTAATTAGAATGACCAAGGGATTACCCACAGCTCAAAAAATAATAATCAGAGAATCCGCGAAAAATAAGCAATCAGGAAACATTCGGTTTATATTTACTTTTTTAGATTTGATTGTTAGCGGTGGAATTTATCGAATGGATACAAAGACTAAAGAATCATTGTTTATGCTTATCTCGGAACGATTTACGTTTCAAAATTCAGAAATTAATGCAACTACACTTCCTTCAAGTTATTCCAAATGGTGTTCCGCTACCCAAGATGGAAGCTATGGAGATGTCCGTAAAGACATCTCAGAGGCACTAGGTATCTTCTAATAAATCCATTTTTTAATTTTTATAGGGAAAATATAAAGCAATTCATAAGCAATCGGTATTTCTCTATTTTTTTTCTGCATTTGCCGTCATATGTTTGTCTAGTACAATCAAAGTAAAAGGCCTTTTACTCATTATTAATTCTTAACTACAAAGATTATGAATGAGCAAGAAAATGTTGTGGACTTATTGCAGGACATCAAAGGTTTGCTTACCCACACTAAAAAAGTATTCAACATCGATGACCTTGTGAACTATACAGGATTATCCAAGAGTAAAATCTACAAACTTTCCCAATTAAAACTGATTCCAGCAGGAAATAACAAGCACATCCGTCAGCTATTCTTTAATAAAGAGGAAATCGATGCATGGCTTATCGGGGAGCCTAATTTATCTGATGAATTTCTAGAACAGCAATTCAATGAACAGTTGTTGCAGAATAGAAAATCTGGATTATGAAAGACCCAACTTATATCCGCGTTGGTACTTACTATTATAAGCTAGTATATGTGCCAACTATCGCTGGACATTTCAATGAAATTATTGTACCATGGACATTGGAAACAATACGCCAAGATCATGGAAGAGACTTTATTGGAACTATTAAAAAGTATGATGGATTTACCTGTCTTCCTAGCCACATTCACTTTAAAAGGGATTGCCATGGTTTCTATAACACATATGCTCCATTACCTCATGAACTTCAAGAAGGAGATTTCCCCTATACGTTGCAACTCTTAAAGCATATTTTCGGTCAGCAACTGAACCTTGGGATGGATTATTTACAGCTGTTATTTCAAAAACCGATCCAGATGCTACCAATCCTGTGTTTGGTGTCCAAGGAGCGTTCAACCGGAAAGACCACCTTTCTTAAATGGTTAAAAACGGTTTTCGACAATAATTTAACCTATTTAACCAATGATAGCTTCAGTAGCCAGTTCAATTCAGATTGGACCAATAAGCTTTTGATCTGTATAGACGAAGTTCTGTTTAACAAAGAAGAATTGACTGAACGGATCAAGTACTTGAGCACAACTAATTTTAATAAGTTGGAAGCAAAGGGGAAAGACAAAAGAGAAGTAGAGTTCTTTGGAAAATTCATCCTTTGTAGTAACAACGAGGAAAACTTTATAAAAATTGATTCCAATGAGACTCGTTTTTGGGTATTAAAGATCCCTTCCTTGAAGAAAGAAGAAACTAGATTTTTGGAATCCCTTGAAGCAGAAATACCTTCATTCCTAAATCATTTGCGACATCGTGAAATGACCAGCCCCCATAAAACTCGAATGTGGTTTTCGCCTATGCAGCTAAAGACCAAAGCTTTAGAGAACTTAATGCAAAACAACAGAAACCGAGTGGAGAAAGAGCTCGCTAGTGTCATTCTAAGCGCAATGGAGACTTTGGCGATGGAAGAGATTCACTTATGCCCTTTGGACGCCCTTCAGCTACTGAATCGCACCCGAATTAAAACAGACCTTACCCAATTAAGGCAAATCCTAAAAAGGGATTGGAAACTGCTGAATGAAGAAAATTCCATGGCATACAGGAAACTAATGATCTGGCAAGAAGGAGGTATGGGATTAACCGATGCTAAGGGAAGGTACTATACGATAAATAGGGATTTTCTACTAAAGTATTTTGGAGAAGAATAGCAAAACGATGAAACGATGACAAAGTGATGATGTTAAAAACGTAGTAATTATAAGGGTTCAGGAGGATTTTCCTTCATTCTATAAAAATATGCTGGTGAAAAAGAAAAAAACACCCCACTAATTATACTTTTTTTTGATGAAACGATGACAGATAGCTTTAAGACTAGTAAATACAAGGGTTTAAGGCGTCATCGTTTTGTCATCATTTTGTCATCAAAAAATAATGATGATACAAATTGGTGCTAATTGATATACTATGGATAACAAAAAAGCGAAAAAATTATCGTGTGAAAGAGCCCGAGCTTTTCCCATCGAAAAGGCGCTAGCAAAACTCGGGCACTTTCCGACCAGAGAAACGGAGAAAGAAGCTTGGTTTCTGAGTCCATTTCGCTCAGAAACCCAAGCCTCTTTCAAGGTATCCAAGAAACTAAATAGATGGTACGACCATGGAGAAGGAATTGGAGGTAATGTGATTGATCTAATCTGCAAGTTGAAACAATGTAGCGTAAAAGAAGCCTTAGAATTTATCGGAGAAGATAAGCGCTCTTTTTTCTTTCAACAGCAGCCAAGTTTTAAAGTAGAACAGCAGGATAGAATAGTGATTCAAGAAGTCCAAGAACTTAGCCATTACGCTTTGAAGGGATATTTGAAATCCAGATATATTTCGATTGAAAACTCAAAAAAGTTTATCAAAGAAGTCCATTACCAATTCAAAGACAAACAATACTTTGCCATCGGTCTTAAAAACGATTCTGGCGGATGGGAACTACGAAACAAATATTACAAGAATTGCAGTTCTCCTAAAGATGTTACACATGTCAAAAATGGGAATGACAAACTTATTGTTCTCGAAGGAATTTTTGATTTGTTATCTATTTTAGAAACTGATAAAAGGTTAGAAACACAATATGATTTGTTAGTTATGAACTCCACTGCCTTTGTTTCAAAAGCAAGAGAAACAATGAAGAACTATAAAGAAATTCACCTCTGTTTGGATACTGATGCTAACGGTGAAAGAACCACCAAGAAGCTGATGGAGCATTTTAATAACTGCTTTAACAAATCTGGACTTTACAAAGATTTTAAAGATGTAAATAATTGGCTAATACATCGTGCTAAAAAGGGACTTGGTCAGGAGGCGCAAGATGTGTTTTTGTTGCCACAAAAACAAACTTGCTTTACTCCCGATGGTCGCAAAGAAAACAAAAAATGAAACGAACCTATATCAAATTTAGATGCTCCATTTATGAAAAAAAACTACTTAAAAAAAGAGCAGAAAGAGCAGGAATTTCTTTATCGGAATATTGTCGCAATACTGCTTTTAAGCATTCGATTGTTGAACGTTTAACCCCTGAACAGTTAGCGCATTATCAAATGCTCGTCAAGTATAAAAACAACTTTACCAGCATTCGTAATATGTTTAAAAAGCGAAATCCAAAACTAGCGAGCGAGGTTGCAGATGTGGTAGAACAAATCCGTAGTCATTTATACAACTTCAAAAAATAAATCATGATCGGCAAAGGAAAATCTATAGCACATACCAAAGCATCGATAGCCTATGGATGGAATCAAGAAAAAGATGCTGAAATAGTCTTTAGTCAACATATAGCAGGAGATACAACGGAGCAGATAACGGATGAATTTAAATTGATCCAAGACCAGAATGTCCGATGCCAGAAGAACACCCTCAGTTTTATATTATGTCCAATCCAAGAAGAAGGTAAGCAACTAAGTAAAACACAACTAGGGGATTTGACCCAGAAGTTCATAAGGGAAATGAATTTAAAAGATCAACAGGCTATTGCTTTTGTTCATAGAGATAAAGTACATACTCATGTGCATTTGTATGTTAATAGAATAGGTTTTGATGGGAAAGCCTATAACGACAGCTTTATTGGAAAGCGGAGCCAACTAGCTGCTGAAAACGTAGCGAAAGATATGGGTCTTACCACCGTAAAAGAGGTACAACAAGCGAAAAACTTAAACCTACAACCGATACGCCAAGAGATTAAAAACATCCATCAAAAAGTCATGGAAAAGGAAAGACCAAAGAACTTAGACGACTATATCAAAGCAATGAAGCAACAAAATGTACAGATAATTCCAAGTATCAACAAGGCAAACAAACTGCAAGGATTTAGACTGGAATACAAAGAATATAATTTAAAAGCAAGCGAAGTACATCGATCCATGTCTGGAGGAAGAATTATGGGTCAAATAGCTAAGAATAGAGGAATAGCAAATCAATTTAAACCAATGAATACAGTGAAGCTTCTTGGAAAGACAACTGAACTTACAGTAAACTTTGCAGCGAGTATCGCCAAGAGTTTAATAAAAAAAGTAATCAAAAGAAGTATAACTAAAGGAATAGAATTTTAAAACAAGGAAATATGGGCTATAAAAAATTAGATGAAGTCATGGAGCTTCTAAGTGACGAATTAGACGGATTTAATAAGAGTATTAACAAGTTAGAAAAATTAACTCAAAACGTAGAGAACATAAAAATCAAGGCGGATACTTCAGGTATTGAATACCTTCTCGAAGGACACTTACGAACTGAAAAGGAGAGAGGTGATAGATTGCACCAGGATATTCAAAATATAGTAAAACAGTTATCTAAATCAAGAGTGATTCCAAAATTTCAGCTATGGCTTCATTATAGCATGTATATGATTTGTTTAATCATCATAGGTTATCTGGTATTTAAACTAAAATAACTTAAGGTAGTGTTCCAAATCAAAAGTAGTATGCGCCCTGTGCGGTTTTTGCTTTACGCTAATCTTCCCGAATACTACAAAAACCGCACAGGATCCACGCGAATATAAGTTATGGTAAGATTTGGGGATGATCCATATTCAAATTAAATAAATATTTAGAGGATGTAATCCCTAAAAAACATTATATTTAGGGATTACAATCACTAAATATGATTAAGAGAGATTTAGAAGAACAAATAAATAAGCGTTTTGGCAAAGGTAAAGCCATTATTTTAATTGGTCCGCGTCAAGTAGGTAAAACCACACTTTTTAATAAATTATTAGAAGATAAGGAATATCTATTTCTCAATGGCGATGACCCTACGGTTAGAAAACTATTGACAAATCCAAATATAGAGCAGCTTAAAAATATTATAGGAAACTATCAATTTGTTTTTATTGACGAAGCTCAACGCATTGAGAATATTGGACTTACCCTGAAACTAATCACTGACCAACTTAAATCTGTTCAATTACTCGTTAGTGGCTCATCCGCTTTTGAGCTTAATAACCAAACACAAGAACCACTAACAGGAAGAAAATGGGAGTATCAATTATATCCTATTTCGTGGAATGAATTTGAAAATAATGTTGGCTATCTAAAAGCACAACAACAACTGGAATTGCGTATAGTATACGGAATGTATCCAGATGTTATCAATAATTTTGGGGATGAAAAAGACGTCCTAAAACAATTAACAGATAGTTATCTCTATAAAGATATTTTGAGTTATGGCGGTATTCGTAAGCCTGAAATTATAGAAAAATTATTACGAGCTTTAGCATTTCAAATTGGGAGTGAGGTAAGTTATAATGAACTGGCGCAATTATTGGGTGCTGATAAGAAAACCGTATCTAATTATATCGATTTGCTTTGTCAAGCCTATGTTATTTTTAAGCTTCCAAGTTTCAGCAAAAATTTACGCAATGAAATAAAAACCAATCAAAAAATATATTTTTACGATACAGGTGTACGGAATATGATTATTGGCGATTTAAATCCTTTAGAAGTACGCCAGGATAAAGGTAATCTATGGGAAAATTTTTTAATAGCCGAACGGTTAAAGCACAACGCCTACACAAGTTCATTAAGTAAAGGTTATTTCTGGAGAACAACGCAGCAACAAGAAATTGATTATGTTGCCGAAGAAGCAGGAAAAGTTACAGGCTTTGAAATAAAATGGAATCCGAAAAGTAAAGTCAAAATTCCTAAAACCTTTGGGGAAACATATAATACAGAAGTAAAAGTGATTACAAGCGAAAATTTTAGGGAGTTTTTAAAATAGAATATATGGACGGTAAAAACCTAACACCACAACAAATAAAATTACAAGAATTTAAACAGCTATTTCCAGAAGTTTTTGCAGAAGGTAAAGTAGATTGGGAAAAACTAAAAGCCACTTTAGGGGAAGACATCAACTTTAGCAATGAACGTTACGTACTAAATTGGGCAGGAAAAAGCGATGCGTTTAAAGTATTACAAGCCCCAACTTCAAAAACCTTGATTCCAGCAAAGGATGAATCTGTAAACTTTGACGACACCGAAAATATCTTTATTGAAGGCGAAAATCTGGAAGTGCTTAAAGTATTGCAGAAAAGCTACTTCGGTAAAGTAAAAATGATTTATATAGACCCACCGTACAACACAGGGAACGACCATTTTATATACGCTGATAAATTTTCTGAAACCAAAGAAAACTACGAAAAACGTGTAGGCGATAAGGACGAAGAAGGCTATATGACCAAGGACGGTATGTTCAAAAAGAACAGCAAAGAGAACGGTCAATATCACAGTAATTGGCTTAATATGATGTACCCTCGTCTATTTTTGGCAAAAAACTTATTAACGCAAGATGGAATTATTTTTATTTCAATTGGAGATGATGAGATTGCCAATCTTTTAAATTTAGCAAATGAAGTTTTTGGAGAAGAGAATAAACTTGCAACTTTTGTTTGGCGTAGTGATGGAAATATAGATAATCAGGCAAAAGTCAAATACTGCCATGAATATATTCTTGCTTATGTGAAGAATTTGGAAGTATTTCCTCATCCAGAAGTAATTGACCCTAACATTGATGAATCGAGTAAATTATTTAAGGAAGAAATTAGAAATACCATTATTAAAAATGGTGTAAAAAATCCTCTACAAAAAGTTATAATTCCAAAAGGATTTCCTGCAAATTTTGAAAAAGGAATAATTGATAAATCGAATGTTAATTACCCAAAATATAGTAACAATTTAGAAGTTGAAAATTTTAAATTGAAAAATCCAGTTTTAGCGGAAAGTGGATGGAGTAGTAAAAGGCAGTTAGAACTTTTTATAGAATCTGGTTTTAATACTGTTCTCGATACAAAAAATCAAGATGTTGCTTTTGAGCTAACTGAAAATGGAGCAATAGAAACTGTCAAAAAAAGGAAGGAGAATCAAAGTCATGTAATATCATTCATCAATAATGTTGGGACAACACAAAGTATGAGTTCATATCTTAACGACAAAGATTTATTTTTTGATTATCCTAAACCTGTAGGAATGATTAACTATTTAATATCAATGATAAATGATGATGATTTTATCATTTTAGATTTTTTTGCTGGTTCTGGAACAACAGCACATTCCGTTTTAGACCTGAATAGGGATGGCAAGAAAAGAAAATTTATTTTAGTTCAGTTAGATGAGAAAACAGATGAAAACTCAAGAGCGAAAAAAGTTGGTTATGATACAATTTCAGCAATGACGGTTGATAGAATTAAGATGAATATCTCTGAAATACAAAATGAAAATGAGATTTCTGGTAAACTTTTTGAAAAATCACAAGATTTAGGCTTCAAAGTCCTAAAACTTTCAGACAGCAACTTCAAACAATGGCAGCAAATTAAAAACAAAGATGCAAAGGCTTTGGAGGACCAAATGAAGCTTTTTATTAACCCTGTAGCAGAAAATGCCACCATAGAAAATATGGTGTATGAGTTGATGCTTAAAAGTGGTAAAGATCTAAATAGCAAAATTGAACATAAAAACGGATTTTTTGCCATCAACGAAAATGAACTCATTTTACTTTTAGAAAAAGCAGAACAGAAAATTATAGATAGCATCATTACTTTAAAACCTAAAAAGGTGGTGGCGTTAGATAAATTGTTTAAAGGCAACGACCAATTAAAAACCAATACGGTTTTACAGATGAAAGAGGCAGGAATTGAATTTAAAACGATTTAGTTATGAAATTAACTTTTGAATCCGATTTGCAATTTCAGCAAGATGCCATTAAATCCATCACAAATATATTTGAAGGACAACCGTTAGAAGATGCCGTACAGGAATTTGACCTTACAGAAAGTGGCACTTTAAGCCTAATAAATGGCGTTGGTAATAACCTGGTGATATCTCAGGAGCAAATCCTTTCCAATTTGCAAAACATTCAAGAAACCAACGATATTAAAAAATCAGTTAAATTGGATGGTATGAATTTTTCTGTAGAAATGGAAACAGGCACAGGAAAAACCTACGTTTATTTAAGAACCATTTACGAGTTGAATAAGCTTTACAATTTCAAAAAATTTGTAATCGTAGTGCCTTCCGTAGCTATTCGAGAAGGGGTTTTAAAAAATTTGGAAATTACAACCGAGCATTTTCAAAATCTATACGATAATGTGCCAGTAAATTTTCAAGTCTATGATAGCACCAAAGTTTCGGCATTGCGGAGTTTTGCAACCAACAATACGATTGAGATACTGGTAATAAATATTGATTCTTTTGCAAAGGATCAAAACATAATCAACCAACCACATTACAAAGCCAACGGTCGTAAACCCATTGAGTTTATTCAATCTACAAATCCATTTGTTATTATTGATGAACCGCAAAATATGGAAACCGAAAAACGTAACGCAGCTATCAAAAATTTAAATGCTATCTGTACTTTGCGTTATTCAGCTACCCATCGCAATCAATACAACCTTACGTATAGCTTAAACCCCGTTAAAGCTTATGATTTAGGTCTGGTAAAACAAATTGAAGTCGATAGCATCATTGAAGAAAATGCTTTTAATGATGCTTATGTATCGGTAGATTCCATTACAGCCACTAAAACCAAAGTTACTGCTACTGTTTTTATCAATGTAAACGACAAAGGCGGTGTAAAAAAGAAAAAAGTGACTATAGCGGTCGGAAAAGATTTATACGACCTTTCCAATGAACGTGAAATTTATGCCGATGGTTATTTAGTTGAAGAAATAGATGCAGCCAATGGTTGCATTTCCTTATCTAACGGCAGTATTTTATACAAAGGCGATAGCCAAGGCGGATTGACGGATGAATTGATGAAATTTCAAATCCGTAAAACCATAGAAGAACATTTAAAAAAACAGAATCGCCTTAATAAATTAGGCATTAAGGTCTTGTCCTTGTTTTTTATAGATAAAGTAGCCAATTACAGAAGCTATGATGCAGATGGTAATGCCGTAAAAGGAAAATTCGCCAAATGGTTTGAAGAAATATATAATGAATATATAGCGAAATCGGCATTTAAAGGCTTGAATCCATTTCCAGTTTCAGATGTTCATAACGGCTATTTTTCGCAGGATAAAAAAGGAAAATTAAAAGATACTTCAGGAGAAACTAAAGCAGATGACGATACCTATAGTTTGATTATGAAGGATAAAGAGAAACTGCTAAATCTCGAAAATCCGTTGCAATTTATATTTTCGCATTCTGCACTTCGCGAAGGATGGGATAACCCGAATGTGTTTCAAATCTGTACGCTAAACGAAACAAAATCTGATATTAAGAAACGTCAGGAAATTGGTAGAGGATTACGTTTGGCAGTTGACCAGAACGGAAAGCGCACCTATGACCAAAACATAAATCGATTAACGGTTATTGCAAATGAATCTTATGATGATTTTGCTAAAACCCTACAAAAAGAAATAGAAGATGAATGTGGTGTAACTTTTAAAGACAGGATCAAAAACAAGCGCGCACGAACGCCAATAAAATACCGTAAAGGATTTGATGTTGACCCTAAATTTTTGGAAATATGGGAAAACCTCAAGAAGAAAACGACCTATCGTGTAGATTATAAAACCTCTGATTTGATTACACTTGCGGCAAAAGCGATTAAAGATTTGCCTGAAATTAAAGCACCATCCATACGTTCAACAAAAGTCAAACTACATATGACCGATGAAGGACTTGAAACTAGCTATGCAGGAGATAAAGTTGAAACTTACGATAGTTACACGTGGCCAATACCTGATATTTTGGGGTATATCCAAAATAAAACGGAATTAACACGTTCCACATTACAAGCCATATTAAGTGAATCGACCAGAATTCCTGATATTCTCATAAATCCACAATTGTTTTTAGACCTTGCTTCACATGCCATAAAACGAACGCTGTACAATTTAATGATTGATGGTATCAAATATGAAAAAATAGGAAGTAAAGACTATGAAATGGCATTGTTTGAAGCACAGGAACTGGAAGTGTATCTCAATGATTTTACATTTAACGTAAGTGACCCATCAAAAACAATTTACGAAGAGTTTATTCCACTCGATTCAGGGGTTGAAAGCAAATTCGCAGAGGACTGCGAAACAAGCGATCAAATTCAATTCTATTTTAAATTACCAACTTGGTTTAAAATCCCGACACCCATAGGAACCTACAATCCCGATTGGGCGGTTGTTTTTAAGGATGATAAGAAAATCTATTTTGTGGCGGAAACAAAAGACACAGGAACACCAGAAGTCGATTTACACAAATTAAGTGCAGACGAACAATTGAAAATCAAATGTGGAAAAGCGCATTTTAATGAGTTTGATGCTTTGGAATATAAGGTAGTTAATAAGGTGGGGCAATTGATAAATTAGAAATTAATGATATGACAAGAAGCGCAGTAGATACTATAAAGGGATATTATTATCAATTTGATTTAACAGTTTTGAAATTATTAGATTCAAAGAATCCTGACGATAATGTAGTCATTGAAAATATTGAAGATGTTGATATCCATACTGCTACCGAATCAACAGCCATTCAATGTAAATATTACGCTAAAACGGAGTATAATCATTCAGTAATAGCCCATCCTATTAGACAGATGATCTCTCATTTTTCTGAAACTAATAAAACTAATTCTACGCCAATTAAATATCATTTATACGGTCATTACAAGACTGGTCATGATAAATTAAAATTACCGTTGGATAGTGCCTATTTAAAAAAGTACTTTTTGACATACAAAGAATCAGGTCATGAAATTGAACATCATAAGGATTTAAAACTCACGGATGCAGAAATTGACAAATTCCTTTCATTATTAAGTATTGACATAAATGCGCCTTCTTATGAACACCAAGTTGATGCAATTATAAATCTTTTGAAAAGAGAATTCAGTTGTAGTGATATTGAAGTTCATGATTACTATTACAATAATTCTTTAAGAGTTATTAAAGATTTTTCAGTTCAACCAAAAGCCACAAATAGAACGATTTCTCGAAAAGATTTTATCAAACAAATAAATAAAAAAGAGGATTTATTTAGCAGTTGGTATGCTGGTTATTTAGGTAGGGAAAAATTTTTCAAAAAAATAAAAAAAGACCATTTCACAAGCTTAAATGTATCTGCTTTTGACCGCTTTTTTCTTGTTGGAATTAATCCTTCGGAGTACGTTCGTAATGAACTAAAAGAAATATTACATATTATTTCTAAAAAATGGAGTAAACTATCCCCAAAAGAACAATCACCATTCTGCCCTTTTATTTTAATTTCGGGAATATCTGAAATTGAATTGATAGAAATTAAAAAGGAGTTGTTTAGAGAAAAGTTCGGTTTTGTAGATGGTCATTCTTTTTTGGGTTCAGACTTCTGCGTAGAAACAATGTTCGAGCAAGCTAATCATCATAATAAAATCAAAATCAAAATTATAAATGAATTAAACCAATTGGATTCATTGCTTTACAGGTCAAATGCAACAAAGCAAATATTCCAATTTTATCGTGATGAACCATTTTATTTGAATAATGACGAAGATTTAAAACACGTAAAGATTCAAATCCACAATATTAACGAAATCACTAAAATAATATGAGCGATAATAATATCAAAAGTGAAGAAGAAAAACTTAATGCAGAAGTCATATCTGTATACCCTGACAAAGTAAGAATATCGGTTGAGAAATTAGAAGACTTTAAGATTGCTGGCGAATCATTAAAAGTTGGGTCATACGTCCGTATCTCTGACAATGAAAATTCAGTTTTAATTGCAATTATTGAAAACTTTTCAATAGAAGTTACCGATGTTGGCTCTCGAAAATATATAATTGAAGCTAATCCTTTAGGGGTAATAAGCGGCGATAAATTTACTCGTGGTGGAGATTCTATCGCAATACCACCTAAAAAAGTTGAACCTGCAAGGGAAGAGGAAATTAAAAAGATTTATGAGCAATCCATTACTCCCGAAGACAATTTTACATTTTGTATGTTGTCATCGAATCACAATATTAAAGTACCGGTTAACGGAAATAAATTTTTCAATAAACACATTGCGATAGTAGGTTCAACTGGTTCGGGAAAATCACATACTTTAACTACTATTTTACAAAAAGCAGTAGCAACAAAATCTGGAGATTTCGCTCTAAATAATACGCACGTCATAATTTTTGATATTCATTCTGAATATAAATCTGCTTTTCCAAATTCAAATTTAATAGACATAAGCAATTTGACACTTCCTTATTGGATGCTAAATAGTGATGAATTACAAGAGCTTTTTTTAGATACAGATGCTAATGACCATAATCAAAGATTCATTTTCAAAGAAGCCATTGTAACCAACAGAAAATCAAATTTTACGGGTAGTGAGGTTGAAAAAGCTAAAATTCATTTTGATTCACCTTTATACTTTGACATTAATGAAGTATTGAAGTTTGCCATTGATAAAAATACTGAATTGGTTGAAACTGGAGATACCTACGCTTCTGGAGCAAAAAAAGGACAAGAAAAAACAACACAAGGTAGTCTTTATGGGAAACTCACGAATTTCGTTAATCGTTTAGAAAATAAACTAAATGATAAAAGACTTGATTTTCTACTTGGAGAAGCAGCAAAAAAAATAAATTTCCAAGATGCTATCTCAAATATTTTAGGATATCAGAAATCAAATCCTTCAAATGTTACGGTTATAGATTTAAGCGGTGTTCCATTTGAAGTCTTGAGTATTACGGTTTCTTTGATTTCGAGGATATTGTTTGAGTACGGCTATATCTATAAAAGACTTCGTACAGAGAAAAATCCAATGGAAAAAGTCAATAATGATATACCAATTTTGCTTGTTTATGAAGAAGCTCACAAATATGTACCATCCAGCGACCTTGCAAAATATAGAGCTTCCAAAACCTCAATAGAAAGAATTGCCAAAGAAGGTAGGAAATATGGCGTTTCTTTGCTATTGGCAAGTCAAAGACCGTCTGAAATATCAGAAACTATTTTCTCGCAATGTAATAATTTCATTGCTATGCGACTTACAAATCCTAATGATCAAAACTACGTGAAGAGACTGTTGCCAGATACTTTAGGAAGTTTAATCAATAAGCTACCAACTTTGAGAGCTGGAGAAGGTTTACTAATTGGAGAATCTATTGTTTTACCATCAATCATTCAAATGGAGGAATGTAAACTTCCACCATCCTCTAATGACATACCATATTGGGAACTTTGGAAAGACGAGTGGAAGGATTTGGATTTTAACGAACTTAAAGATGAGTGGTATAAATGATTAACTTTTGAAAGGTTATAACATAGAAATGAAATATAGAGCCATCGATAAAGACTATTAAAAGGATTGGAGTAAAGAAGTTGGTAATGACATGTATATCTTAGATTTGTTATTGAGGATTATTAATATTTTTGTGCAAACTGTTGATGGGTTGCCTAAATTGGAGTTTGAGTAGGATGGAAAAAGAACAAAAATCAAATAAAGAAGAATACAAATATCTAAAACCTTTGATATTAGGTTCAATAATTATTGTTATTATTTTTTGGCTAATCAATATGGTATCACTAGGCTATATGAATTCTACAGAGAGAGGAACTTTAGGTGATATGTTTGGAGCTGTTAATGCGATTTTTTCTGGATTGGCTTTTGCTGGTATTATCATAAGTCTTTACATGCAAAGAATTGATTTGAAAAATCAACAAAAGCAGATAGAATTAAATCATAAAGAGGTTAAGCAAACCAATAGAGAGTTTAAGATTCAAAATAATACTCTTTCTATACAAAGATTTGAAAATCAGTACTATAAAATGATTGATTTACATAAATTAAATGTGAACGAAATTAGCATTCCTTTTTTTGATTCTCTCGATGGATCCAACTCTTCTAGAGACAATAAAAAAATTGAACAACATTCTTCAGCTAATATTCTTAGAGAAGTTAAAGGAAAAAAGGGGTTTGTAGATATGATAAAAGAATTAGAATTTTGCATACTAGATACTAAAAGCGTTATGTCAAATAAAGAGCTAAATATTAAGGATTCTATTTTATTTGATTTCGCTTATAGGATTTTCTTTTTTGGTGTACATTCAGATTTTAGTACAAGTGATAAAATTCCCGAGGATATACAAAAACAAATTAAACGATTCATTGCAAACAAACAGAAAAAGTATAAGGACAATTTAATTTCAGGAGCTACACAAGAAATTAATACTAGATATGTTCCATTTCAAGGTCATGAATCTAGATTAGCACATTATTATAGACATTTGTTTCAAACTGTAAAATACGTTGTGCAACAGGAAGAAAATGGAATTATAGAATACAAAGAAATACGTCAGTATTTAAGGGTTTTAAGAGCGCAGTTATCAAATGCTGAACAACTAATGTTATATTATAACTATATATGTGGGTTTGGTAAAAATTGGGATAGATTAGGTAAGAAATATGAATTTTTAACTAAATATAGAATGATACACAATATTCCAGTTGATAGGGTAAAGCATGTTGAGAATCCAAGAGATCATTTTAAAGTATTTATTGATTCAATGAATGATGATAAAGATCCATTATTTGAATGGGGTGATTATATTAAATAAGGAATATGAAAGAAAAACTTCCAAGAAATAGCAGTGGTTTATCCGGAGAATACTTCGTAGCCGCTGAGTTGTATAGAAGAGGGTTTAGTGTGGGATTAACTATAGGAAATGCCAAAGCTATTGATATTCTTGCAGAAAAGGATAGCAAAGTTTTTCAAATACAGGTAAAAACTATTCGCAGTAAAAAGTCTATTGGTTGGCCTTTGATGGAATATCAAATTAAAGAAAATGTAATTTATATTTTAGTTAATTTAAATTTAGAACAACAACCAGATTATTATATAATGAAAACTAATGAAGTTAGGGATTTTCATAAGCAATATATTTCTCGTGGTATTGTAACTTTGGGTTCAGTAAATCATGATGGTAGATTTATTAATAATTGGAGTAATATTAAATGAAATATCTATTTTTATAAATTTACCAATAGATCAAAATTCAGAAATTAAAAATGAAACTAAATTCCATTCTATTTACAATTTTACTTACGGAAAATTAAGTGCTGATTTTGGTCATTATTTTAGAAACTTATATCGAATTATTAAAATAGTTGATCAAAAAGAATTTTCAAAAGACGCAATTGAAAACTTCAAAATACAATATTCCTATACTTCTATTATTCGAGCACAATTATCTGATGAAGAAATAAAATGGAATTTTTTCAATTGTCTTTCTAATAATGGCCATGAAAAGTTTAAACCTTTAATTGAAAAATACAGTTTTTTGAAAATTTTAAATAAAGATGGTGATGATGTTTATGCATTTTACTCTCAATTTTATGAAAAATGTGCTTTCGAAAAACCAATAGAAAGCATATTAAACAATTTCAAAGTAATTAATTTGCAATTATTTAAATAAAAAATTAAAAAGTGATATTAAGAATAGTAATTTAGATAATAGTATCGTGATTTGAAGTATTTTTAATTTGTACTTTTGAAATATAATTAGGGTTAATGAACTTCGAGAATAAACCACAAATAGGGTCAGGTATATATACTGCTAGTGAGATAGCAAGTATTTTGCGACTTCCATATCGAACGATTTATACTTGGATGAATAAATATTGGGACGGAAAAATTGGTAAAGAATTTGGCTCTAAATACTCTTGGAACATTAATGGAAAACGCGCTGTGAGCTTTCATACATTTATTGAATTTTATGTTATGATGCGTTTTTCTGAAGCTGGTGTAAAGCCAAAGCAGGTGTTAGAGGCGCATGCAGAATTAAGCAAAATGTACAATACTGCTTTTCCATTTGCACGAAAAGAAGTACTAGGTGGAATAAAGTCTGATGGGAAACATATCTTTCTAAAAACATTAGAAGGTATTATTGAGCTAAATGGAACAAAACAATTTAATCTTGGTTTAATTGAAATATTTTTTATAAATCTTGAATTTGACAAAGACAATCTAGCATCCAGGTTTTGGCCAATTGGAAAAGAAAAATCTATTTTGGTAGACCCTAAAAGACGTTTTGGCCATCCAGTAATTGATGGTAAAAATATATTTCCAGAGATAATTTATAACCACCATAAAGCAGGAGATCCGATTTCTTATATAGCACACGTATATCAAATTTCAGAAGCAGAGGTTAATCATGCATTGGAATATTGTAAGGCAGCATGATAATTTACTTTGATGAAAATATGCCCAGACATCTTGCTCATGGTTTCAATACCATTCAGTCCCCTGAGGGATTAAAAACAGGACATAATATTATTGTAAAATTTTTACCTGAAGCTTTCAATTATGGGGCAGATGATAAAGAATGGATTCCAAAAGTCGGAAAAGAACGTAGTTGTGTAATTACCCAAGATATAAATATTTCAAGAAGAAAAGACGAATTGGAATTATATCAAAAAAATGGGGTTGGAATGTTTTTTCTTCGGGGTCCGTCCAAGAAACAAGGTCTTAGTGTTTGGGAAATGGTCCAGGCTCTATCTAAAAATTGGGAGGATATTGCTAGGATAGCATCAGAGGAAAAAAGACCTTTTGGTTATATTTTCGGACTTAAAGGTGGAATGAATAGAATTAAGTAGAATAATCTATTCTTCCTGAAAACTTTAAGCACGAGACGTTATCAGCAAAAAAGAAAACAGCTTAGCAATAATTATTACAATTCCATAAAATTGGAAGGCGTAGAATGGATGTTTAAGTGTTTTAACAATTTACGTTTTAGATAATTCACTTTAACCTTTACATTTATATCAGGCTTTAATAAAATTTCCTTATTTGAGCTATAACAACACCTCAAGTGCTTTATCCACAATCTCAGTGTCAAGTTCCTTAAGATAGGCTTGAGTAACCGTCAAATTTTGGTGACCTAAAGACTCACTAATTACATCTGTAGCAACTCCTTTTTGTTTTAGGCAATTGGCAAAACTATGTCGTGCCACATAGCTACTCACATTTTTTGTAATATTACAAAGCTGAGCTAATTCCTTTAGCTCTTTATTATAGATGCCTAACATTTTATGTTTTCTATCCGCTAGTTGAGTAGGGGAATAGTCCTCACGAAAAAGTAGAGGAAAAACATACTTGTTGCCATAGCCGTTCGTACGGTAATAGTCCAATATTTTTTGGACTGGGGGCATTATGGCTATAGAAAAGTTGCCTTTAGTTTTTGCTCTAGTATAGTAAATAACATTTGATTCAACGTCCTTCCATTCCAGACTTATCATATCGGCAAAATTCATGCCTCGGGTATAGAAACTAAAAACGAAATAATTTTTGGCATCTATTAAATTGTGATTTTTAGTGAGCTCTAAATTGACGATTCTCATGATCTCTTCAAAATCTAAAGCACGCTTAAATCCTTTTCCTCTAAGGTTCGATATTTTATAAGTTTTAAATGGATATAAGCTTTCCCTTATAATCCCGCGTTCAATAGCCTTATTAAATAACGCCCTTATTGCTCGCATTTTTACGCCAATACCGCCGTCAGTACCGCCCCTTGATCTGAGAAATGCATCGTATTTACTCAAAAAGGAGGCGTTTACCTCTCTGAAATTTAGCTTTTTAAATTTATGATAAATTTGAACAGAAGTTTTAGCATCTTTATAGGACTTTGCGTTACCAATTCGTCCTGCAAAGGTCATTTCTTTAATAATTTCATCAAAAAATACGAAGACATCGTTCTTGGCAGGATTGAAGGTAATTCGATAGTTTCTGTCAAAGTCTTTAAGTAAATAATCAGGATTTTCAATTTCAAGATCAGAGGCAATCTTATAAGCACGATCTTTAATTTTTATTAGTAATCTATTATATTGAAAATGGTTTTCTGTTCTTTTATTAAATGTTCCAGTGGTAGATTCCCATTCGGAAATTTTAGAACTAAACGGGGTTTTGTAAAATTTAGATTCCCTATCTTTAGTAACGCGAAGAAATATTGGATACAATCCATTATTTAGTTTTTTCTTACGCTGAACAATGTTAATAGTTATCATATGATTTGATCTGGGTACAACATAGGTACAACAAATTAGCTATTAAATGTAAACAATGGTTTGATAAATGCAAAATTATTTTTCATAAAACATTGAAAATCAGAATATAAGCAATCAACGGCAACCATATGAAAACACTGCTTTTGCGACTGTTAATCAGAGGGTCCTTGGTTCGAGCCCAAGAGGGGGAGCAGAGAAGCCCAGTAAGACATTGTTTTTACTGGGTTTTTTCTTTTTAAAATTTTTTTTTATCCAACAAGCGTAATAGTTCTGCCTTAAATTAGTAGTCTTACTTATATTTTATTCTTAAAAATTTATTTAAATTATTTAAGATTCTTTAAAGTCACAAATCCTAGAATGTCTTTCAGATTAACAGAATATATGAAGTTCATCAAAAACTTATAGAAATAGGCCAATGCGACTAAAAAACAGGTATAACCAAGTATTTTACTAAAAACTTCTTGAAGTCCTATATTTAAAGAAGTAAATATTACTCCTAAGACATATAAAAAAAAGGCTTGGAAAATTTTTAAAGGGTTACCAACATGTAAATATCTATTTAATGAATATCTTAAATATTTCTTTCTATCATGATAGATATTATATCCAAAAAGTCTTTTGACTTCTACGTGGAAAACGTAATCTAAAATCCCTAAATCTTCTGGATAAATAAATATTGTGGGTTTTCTATTCTTTATATATAAATCACGTTTAAAAATGTACCTTTCCCTATCTGTTTTTGAATTGTTATACATACCAAAATACTCCACATAAAAACCTAATTTTGGAAGATAGAAGTCAGCAATTCTATATGTCGAATTATCTCCTTTGAGGTCATTAATTTTAAATTGTACTTTATATTCAATTCTTAATTTATCTAAGTATTCTTCAATGAATAACTCACCTTTTGATGGGGTGTAATTAGTTTTTTTTTGCATTGGCTTCTATTTTTGCAGTAACTAAACATAAATAAATGTTATGTTCATGCTTTTTGTATTAATTCGTATTGATTTTATAGGTTTAGATTACTCAATCTCTATTTTATCAATTTCTTTCATTTGCCTTTCTGTTTCC
The DNA here is from genome assembly GCA_963974535.1 of uncultured Cellulophaga sp. GTDB lineage: Bacteria > Bacteroidota > Bacteroidia > Flavobacteriales > Flavobacteriaceae > Cellulophaga. Next base: position 160,428 of record CAXBCN010000003.1, on the reverse strand, counting down.
GTAAGTGCAACGATAATCTTATTGTAATGAAGTATATCTTCAAACTCTAAAAATAGGATGTAAATTTAAAATAATCAGAAGAGAACGGAAGGACAATTATTTATTTATCAGTAACGATAACTTTTGCTGTGAACTAACTATAGATTTTTTTAATTGTGTTTCTTGTCGTGACAAGGTTTACATATTGAAACTAACCATTTTATAGGTTCCTTTCCTATGTTTTTTTTCGCATATCTTTTATGATGAACCTGTGTGGCACGATTGCCACAATAAACACATTTCCAGTTGTCACGTTTGAATACTACATAGCGCTTCCTTTTCCACGCATCAGACTTAAGATATTTATTTCGATAATAATTTCGACGTCGACTACGTTTCCAATTAAAGATAGAGCGTTCAATTAACCACCCGACTCTTGCAACAATTAATAAAAGTATTATGTCGTAATCCATAATACTTTATAATTGATAGGTCTATTTTTTACATTATACCTCGTTATACTTTCCACTTTTTCCTTGATTATCTTTTCTGCACAAAATTTGGCATTTCATCTTGAGGTATTTTTCAAATTAATTATCCACTAAAAATTCAATGTTTTAGGATATAATGATTTGTTCTTTTTAAAATCATTCGAAAATAGTTTACAATCGATTCCATAATCTATTAAGTATTGAAAAGAACAAGTTGTTTCATTTTTCATTGAGAAATGATATAAATTCCACAAATAATTTTTTGTAGAATCTGAAACACAGATTCTTTTTATTTCATATTGGAATATTTTAAATTCAGTTGACGATATATTCCTTGTAGCCTTTAAATAGCAAATATAATCTACATAAGAAAACAATTTGTCAATTGAAATTTCTAAATCACTAGTATGAAAAGAACCATCATACCATCCTTGATTATAGTCAATTATATACATCGATTTTGGTAGGTCTTCGTCAAACCTAAGCTTTTCAAGAATTTGATTGATAAATTCAGCACGTCTTGTTTTCAGACTTTTATGCCATTGCAAATAGATAAAAATGCCCCCCACCGCTACAAAAACTAATGAAATTATTGTAAGCCAATTATCTGTAGTTAAATTTATACACAAATACATATTCATTTGTTTTCAGTTGATAATTTAATTTTGTTTTTAGAATTTCTTGAAAGTCATTAAAACAGTGTCCTTATTCTTTATTAAATGAAATTCCATTTGATTTCCTTTTTTTATTATTTTATATGGTACATCAATATTTTCCAGTACAGGCGTTTTAAGAGGAAGACTTTTCTCGTACTTTATCCATTTAGGAATACTTTCCTTATACTCTATTCGGGTATACCATGGTAACACAAATTTACTATTTAATATTACGGATCCTTGTACAGGCTTGACGGCAATAATCTCTTCGGAAATTTCACTATCCCAATTAATAACGCTAAAGAATGGATGTTTATCCCAATTTCTAGGAGCCAATCCAATATCACCAGTAAATATTTTTGAATGGTCCCAGTAAATAGTATGTTGGGTAATAGAAGACATATTTAAAATTAGAGTTTCCTCTAAATATAAATTCCTAAAGAATATATAATCCTTTGTTTTTCCTATAAAGATTAATGTGTCATTGGAAATTATCGTTCCTTTATCCCATGAAACTTGAATTTTTGCTAATGGTTTTCCTTGGAAAATATTTTCTGCTTTCATAGTTTGTACGTACAAAGTAAGAATTATGATGTGAAGAAAAATGAAAAGAATGAAAATTGTATTTAATGGATAACTGAAGTATTCCTCTTTTTTTTTCCAAAGAAAGATACATAGTATAATAAACCATATTGTTGAAAGAAAACATATAATTAAATTCCAACTAAGTAATGTGTAGTAGCCATGTCTTAGCAATACAATTAAAATTATTGGCCAAGACGAAAGAAATAGAAGGGATAATAAATTGGAAATTCTGAAACCCTTTTTTATTTTTTGAATATTTCTTTCTTTTGAATTCTTTTTTTGCTTATTTAACGTTTGTCCCAATAATTTTCGAATACGTTTTTTGCCCAATAGTCTTATTAATAAAAACGGCATTAAAATTGGCGCAAAGACAAGAAGGAATGTACTTATATCAAAAATTGGAATTAAAAGCTCATCAACGCTTAAATAATCATAGACTTTAATGTCAAACTTTCCATAAAATGATGCCTTTACTAAATAACCGTAAAAAATCAATGTTGCATATAGTAATGGAAAAGCTTGAATAATTTTTTTAATCATACTAATAGAAATTTTAGAATCTGATTCAAGTACACAGTTTGTAAGCTTCCCTTAATTAGAACTGCTTAGTTTTCTAAAATTACATTATTTATTTCGTTTTAATTGTTTCTGTAGTTGTGTCGTCGACTTTTTGGACTCCTAAAGTCTAAATTGACCTTCCTCTCTGGTCTTAGAATTAAATTTGTCTGACGGTAAATATCTCTTTCTATAGATCCCAAAATTTCTAATAGCTAGAATTTGTTGGTTCATCGCAAACTTTTTCGGGTTCGCCGCATTTACCAATTCAGCGTGTTTTTCCATCGTAAGTTTGTCCTATAAATCATTACTAACACGTCTATTAAAATGCAGACCTTAAAATTAAATATCATGAAAAAATTAAGCGTATTATCAGGAGTAGGAATACTGGCATTTATATTGTCATCTTTCGTAGGAAAGGGCGAATGTTTAAAATCAAAAGAATTGCATGAAGGCTCAACGGCCTTGACCGAACTACAACAACCCTTTATCCATGAGTTGCTGACCCAGAATGAAAACAACCTTTGTTTGGTAAAAGACATCCTTTTCATTGAGATCGAAGAGGAAATTGATTTAGGTTTTGATACGGCAGACTATTTGCCTGTAGGGTTCGATGCCTATGCAGGAATGGAGCTTGACCTTAAAGGAATCGATTTCATTGAGATTGAAGAGGATATTGATTGGGGTTTTGACACGGCAGACTATTTGCCTGTAGGATTCGATGCCTATGCAGGAATGGAACTAGACCTTAAAGGAATCGATTTCGTTGAATTCGAGGAAGAAATTGATCTGGGTTTTGACACTGCAGACTATTTGCCTGTAGGATTCGATGCGTACGCAGGAATGGAACTTAACCTTAATGAAATCGATTTCATTGAATTCGAGGAAGAAATTGATCTGGGTTTCGACACAGCGAATTACCTACCTGTAGGATTCGATGCTTATACCAATATGGTCATCGAGACTACAATAAGTTTTTAGCCCATTGCAAACGATACAAAAAGTTTTGTTGTTGAATTTCACTCGCAAGCCCAAGATTCTGAAATCAGATTGACCAATGAAAAAGCGCGAACCATTTATTGGGAGAATATCCAGGGAGCGGATTACATCAAGAAGCTGGGCTACAAGGGTATGTTTATCTGTTCAACGCTGATCAACAAAAGTGATATTGAAATCTTCGATAACCAAAGCCATACCGCCTTTCAAGAATTGACCAAGGGCGAATTGATGCCAAGGAAAGCTTTCAATTTTGAAAAGGCTCTGAAAGTAAGCTATATGATTAGGCTACATGACAGAGAGGAAACTTATTACCCAAGCACATACATTGGATAAGAAAAACTTCTCGATTACAAACCTGTTTATTGGTGAAAAACGGTCTTTGAAAAGATTTAAAGGCTGTTTTTCTATGTTTAACCACCCTGTCAATAGGGACCAAACTATGCAAGATTTGAGTATATTAGCTAACGGGAAAAACTATTTTTATGCATTTTCATTTTAAATTCTTCAAAAGGTATCAGGCGGTGATCCTTCATGTACTAGTGTGGGCATTTGTTTTCTCCCTACCTTACATTTTTTCACTGCAATGGGATGAGGGCAGAATACCAACAGAATTGGCCCGTAAGCTTCTTGTTCTAAATGTCGTCATGAACCTTTTCTGGGTAGCGACGTTCTACTTGAATACCTTGTTCTTGATTCCGCGCTTTTTGTATGGAAAAAGCATTTTTATTTATTTCGCGATTAACGTGGCACTTTTGTTCGGTATATTCTTTATCAACCGCTGGGTATTTAATGTGCTGTTGTTCGAGTTTGCGTATTCGACCCATAAGGCTCTTTTACATAATGCCGTACCTTTTCTATTTTTTGTGCTCATCGCCATCGCTTTTAAAACGGTATCCGACAAGATAAAAATGGACCAGATCGCTAAAGAAAAGGAAAGCGAAAATCTAAAAACAGAACTATCCTTTTTACGTTCCCAGATAAGTCCGCATTTTCTGTTCAACGTGCTCAACAATATCGTAGCTCTGGTGCGTTTGAAAAGTAAGGAATTAGAGCCTACAATTTTAAAATTATCTTCGTTGATGCAATACATGTTGTATGAGACGGATGATGAAAAAGTATTGTTGAAGAGTGAGGCTGATTATCTGCAAAGCTATATCGACCTTCAGAAATTGCGTTTTGGTGATCGTCTAACGCTCAATGTTGATCTGGCATTGCAGGAAGATTGGCATGCCATCGAACCGATGCTTCTAATTCCTTTTGTAGAAAATGCTTTTAAACATGGAACGGGAATGGTGGAAACTCCCGTAATCGATATTAGCTTACAGGCGATAGATAATGAACTAACCTTTATCGTAAAGAACAAGTATATTGAAGAGGATAGGGCCAAGGACAAGGTTTCCGGAATCGGACTGACCAACGTAAAACGAAGATTGCAACTTTTGTATGGGAAAAACCACAAGCTTACAATCGATAAAACCGATGGATTGTTTTCCATTACGTTGCAATTAACTTTAGAACTATGATAAATTGTATCGCCATAGACGATGAACCCTTGGCATTAGCACTGTTAAAGGATAATATAGGAAAAGTACCTTTCCTGAATCTGGTGGCTTCTTGCAACAATGCTTTTGAGGCGATGGAAAAGATGGAAAAGGAATCCATCGACCTAGTATTTATTGATATACAGATGCCGGGCCTGACCGGACTGCAATTTATCGCCAGTCTTGAAAAGAAACCCTTGGTAATCTTTATTACCGCTTACAAGCAATACGCTGTGGAAAGCTATGACCTTGATGTAGTGGACTACCTCGTAAAACCAGTGCCTCTGGAACGTTTCGTAAAGGCATGCAACCGTGCCAAGGAGCTTTATGAACTCAAATTCGTAAAAGGTTCTCCTTTGAAAGATAAGGTTTTAGACCATTTTTTTGTGAACGTTGATTATAGCCTTTTAAAGGTCAAGTTCGATGATATTATCTGGATGAAAGGCTATGGCGATTATATTAAATTCCACTTAAAAAGTGCCGACCACCCACTTGTAGTTCGTACCAGTTTTAAGGAATTGGAACGGGAATTGCCCCAAAATAAATTCTTGCGTATCCATAAATCCTATGCCGTGGCCATAGATGAGATTACGGCCATTCGGAAAAACAGCATCTTTTTGGGCGAAAAGGAACTATCGGTCGGCGAGACTTTTCGGGAAAGTGTTGAAAAATTGGTTGGCAATAAAAGTTAGGGTTTTCAGGTGCAATACAATTTAAAATAGTACCTCAAAAATGACGCTTTAAACGCATTTAAATTATTACTTATTCAATAAAGCCTCAATGAATGTTGAACTCCTTTTGGTAGGTAACAAGAACATTGCTTGGAAGGAGTGTTATTTGTGGTGTCCTGCAGCTATTTGGGGGACTTGGATATAGACTGTAATTCTAAAAAGTAAAAATGGCCTGTGGAAACAGATAATTTTTATGCCTTGTAGAAAAGCAGTAGCGTACCCTTACCTAGATTACACTGCTGCTCATGAAAATAGTGGTTAGGTTTATTTAAAACCAAACTAGGTGCTAGTATTTCTCGTACCTATGGTATGAATATTAATAGTGTTAGCTGTATCATATCTCTTTTATTTTTACAACATTCTTGGGCTCAAAAAATAGATAACCTCGCATCTTTTAGAGATCTTGAAACTGAACGTTATTTTAGGTTTAATTACGACAATGATTTTTTTGCTGCTACCGATAAGAATTATACCCAAGGCTATAGCTTTGAATTGGTGAGCCCATATTTTAGCGCCAACCCCCTCAATTATGTGTTCTTTAAACCCAAAGATGCAATATTGCGGTATGGTTTGGCCATTGAGCATATTGGATTTACACCTAGTAGCTTTGACCGTCCCGAAATCCAATTGGGGGATAGACCCTTTGCAGCAGCTATTATGCTTAAAAGTTTTATGTTGGCCACAAATCAGGCCGATAAAACTAGATTTACTTCTTCTTTTCATCTCGGGATTATTGGTCCAGGTGCCTTTGGCAAGGAGATGCAAGTGGGTATCCATAAAGCTACTGGAAACAAAATACCACAAGGATGGCGCAATCAGATCAAAAATGATATTGTACTGAATTATGAAGTGGGCTACGAAAAACAACTTTTTAGATTTCATAATTTAGTATCACTTCAGGCAAATGCAAATGCCAAAGTGGGTACCCTATTTACAAATGGATCTATTGGAGTAAATACGGTATTTGGAATCATAAATGATCCGTATTTATCAGCCCAAGAAAGCAAAAGGTTTTTCTTTTATGGGTACGCCCAAACTTTAGTAAATAGTATAGGGTATGACGCTACCTTAGAGGGTGGGCTCTTTAATAAGACCAGCCCTTATACGATTGCATCTAGTGATATAGAACGTTTTACGGGTCAATTGAATTACGGCATTGTATTAAGAACTAAAACCCTTTATTTTGAATACTCAAGGTCTACAATTACAAAAGAATTTGAAAGTGGGGATTCTTATGGCTGGGGAGGTGTTAAGATAGGGTTTACACTTTAGGGAAAAATGGGATTTTTAAAAATAATAGGATGTGGGCAATTTATGTTCCTTACAGCCCAAAATTTCTTTCCATGCCCTCTTCTTAAACTTTTAGAAAAATCATACAAATGATGAAGAACAGGCTAGTACAACTTAAATCTCTTTTTTCAATAAGGATGAAAAATGTGGCTCCTTCTAAGCCTAATGAAGGGGAACTTGAGTTTTTATGATTAGGGGTATGGTCAAGCAATGAATTATACTAATTGCTACGACACGTTTATGAATGCAGACTGTACTTATTTACTATGAATTTGCAATGGTATCCAAGGCCATGACCAAGCGATCAATATCTTTTTTGCTTATGAAAATGGCAAAGGAAAGTCGAACCGCATTGAGTCCAAATGAACTCATGGGCCGGCAATCGATTCCGTAGTCATCGAAAAGGCGATTTTTTACCGTTTGCACATCTTTTCCAAGAACTTCTACAACCTGAATGCCCGCAGATAAGGAATCTAAGGCCGGTGTTTTTAAAACTAACTTTTGATGCTCTTTTAAGGCATTTCTAAAGTATGCCTTAAGTTCAAAGGTACGAGCTTCTATTTTTTTAGCACCTATAGTATCATGATAGTCGAGGGCGGCACCAAAACCCAAAACTTCGGGTAAGTTTCGTGTATTGTAATTTTCTAGACGGCGAATGCTAGTATCTTTATATCCGCGAGCCACAATAAGTGGTTTCAGGTATTTTTGACTTTCTTTTTTGGCGTAAAAAATACCAACTCCCTTTGGAGAAAACAGCCATTTATGGGCACTTACGGTATAAAAGTCACAATCTATATCCTTTAAATCAAAAGTGAACATTCCGGCAGCTTGTGCACCGTCTACAGCAACTAGAATTCCTTGTTCATGTGCCATTTTTGAGATTTCCTTGATGGGCAGTATCATGCCATTGGTATTGATCATGTGACTTATAGAAATGACCTTAGTCTTGGGCGTTATCGCTTTTTTGAAGACTTCTACAAGCTCGTCAACACTTTCTGGTAAAATGGGCAGTGTAGGCCGTACCAATGCGATACCCTTACTTTCTTGCCAAACTTTCCATGGGCTCACGGCGCTCGAATGTTCGTGGTCAGCTAAGATGATTTCATCACCTTCTTGAAGGTCTAGACTTTTGGCGATGAGATTCATGCCTTCGGTTGTATTATGAATCAAGGCAATTTCTTCCTCAGAAACGGAAAAAAGCGAGGCTGTTTTTTTACGAACTATTTCTTTCTCTTCATCCCATCCCCCCCACATGTATTTGGAGGGAAAATCATCAAGAGTATCTCTAAACTGATTTGTTGCCTTGCGTATAATTTTTGGAGAAGCGCCTAGTGAACCATTATTAAAATAGGTTAAGCCTTCTGCAAAACTAAATTGCGATTTGACAGTCTCCCAAAAGGCTTCCGAAGTATCTTCTGTTGTGAAAAGGCCTATGGTATGCTGTAAATCCGCAGTTGACTTCGCCCAAATCTGTGTTGGGTTAGTCATGGCCGCTGCAGTTCCTATGCCTAAAGTTCTCAGAAAATCTCGTCTATTATTTGCCATGTCTAAATATACATTTTTTAAATAATAGATTGTTTAAACAACTATTTAATATTACTGGAAACCGTTGAGTTATAGTTTTCGTCCTGTGATTTGTCCCTCAGGGCAACTGGTTAGGGATGAATAGAATTCTAAAGGAGAATAGAACCAAACGTGGAGGTTCGCGATTTTTGCATAGTACCCATCTAATCTCTTAGGACAGCACTAAAGGCACGAACCGGTCTTAAATTATGAATGAATCAGTTCATGGCGGTCATCACACCATTAGGGATATGTTTTTATTTCCGGGTCCTAGGTCAGGACAATTTTTTGGAAACTCAAATTCTTTTATAAGTATGTGGTTTTTCACACCTGTTTTCTATACGATAAAACTTTATGAGTGCGAAGCTTTAGGGTGCATTTAGTCAAATTTTAAAATAGCACAAAGTATTACCCCTAGTTTTTGCGCAGGGGCAAAAACTAGGGTATTTATGAAGTTTTTTACATAGTTTGTAATTCGACAAGGCCAGTCAAGAAAGTATTAAATGACTAATTTAATTACCACAGATAGGCCTTTTTCATGCGCGGCTATGGCACCATCAAAAGTAGATTGGCTCTTTTTATAGAGTATTTTGAAATACAGATGTTATATCCTGAATTTACAGGAAGCAACACCGCATAAAAAATAAAATATTAAAATGAACACATGGTATCCTGCAAAAAAAATAGTTTAAAGATAATTTTAAACTCTATAATAATCAGCTTTCCAGTTTTTAATCAGCATTTTTATTTCTTTGTTCGAGAGCTTTTCTTGAATCGCTTTTTCTATTAAAGGTAAAAACTCCTCATCACTTGCAAAACGCAGGGCTATGATTTGTTGCATTTTTAGCTCTTCAGGGAATACTTTGCCCGTCATTACAAAATACCTTAGGTTTTCTTCTGCTCTGATAGCTCTGTCTTGTGCTTTTAGAGGGAAGCTACGTACATACCATGCCATTACTAAGAAAATAATAGCGATTAAAACAACTAGAGATGCTAAATAAAGATTCTCCGGGGTAGAACGATAAAGATGATAAATAGCTCCAAGTAGTAACGCCAGGATGGCTAGAAATAAGAGTCCGTGAAATCCTTTCACCAGTTTACCGTGATTTTTAAAATTTTGTGCTTCCATTTTGTTTAGTTTGTGCTAAAGATAATCTTATAATTTATATGCGTCTAGTTAAAAGGACAGCCACTTGTCTAGTAATGAGCTTTCGTTATTTTATGACTTAGTCGATTTGTTCTCTTTGTATCGCAATTCACCAGTTTCTATGCCAATAGCAGTTTTAGCCAATATGGTGAACACAAAAGCACCTAAGGCCCAAATACCTAAGGTTACGCCAATTTCTATGCCTGTAGGTAAGTATTCTACTATTTTACCATAGGCACCGGGGATAAAGCCAGGAACAATAAGTCCAAATCCTTTTTCTATCCAAATTGCTACAAAGAGTATAAAGCAACAGAAATAAAGTACTTTTAAATTATTTCTTAGTTTTCCAAAAGTAAGCATCACCGTAGCCAGCACATTCAAAGGAATCGCCGTCCAGATCCATGGCAAAAGTGCATTTTTACCGTGCAATCCAAAGAATAAATAATAGGCACTTTCACTGTGGTGAGTGGGTGCGTAAAACTCTTTGAACAATTCAGAAACTAACATGATTAAATTTATCTGAGCTGCCACTGTAACAATCATGGCAATTTTTTTGATGGTTTTATCTTCTATAGTAAAGGCAGTAGCACTTCTAATTACAGCTAAAACTAAAATAATTAAAGCGGGTCCTGCGGCAAATGCTGATGCCAAAAACCGGGGGCCTAATAAAGCATTATTCCAAAAGGGTCTAGCCTGCAATCCTTGGTATAAAAATGCCGTAACTAAGTGAATAGCAACCGCCCAAAATACAGAAAGTATGGCGCCGGGCACATACACCTTAGATTTTGCCTCTTTATTTTGATAGTGTCTAAAAAGAATATAAAAGGGAATACTGATGTTTAAAAATAAGTATCCATTCAACACCAGAACATCCCAGGTAAGCATAGAATTTGGGAAGTTAAAAACGCCTATACCTGGCATCATATGCCAAAGCACCGATGGGCCACCCATATCAGCTACAACGAATGCTAAGCACATGATTAAAGCGGCTACGGCTAGTCCTTCGCCAATTAATACGGCCTGTTTAAAATCAATATCTTTTAGTATATAGGTAGGCATTACTAGCATTACCGCGGCGGCTGCAACCCCAACTAAAAAAGTGAAATTTGATATATACAATCCCCAACTCACTTTATCGGATAAGCCGGTAACGCTAAGCCCTTCATCTAATTGCATGCTATAACAATACATTCCAATAAGCATTACGAGTGTTAAAGCTCCCATCCAAAGATGATACTTTAGAGATCCTTTGGTAATGGTGTCTACACTGTCTATTACTAAACTTTTCAATACTTTAAGTTGGCTCATGAATTCCTATTTTGAATCATATAAAAAATGATATATCGCGGTATGGTTTTGTATTAACATCGTTCCGGGCTTTTAATCCATAAAGTACCAGAATTTAGGTTCTGTACCTAAATCTTCTTTTAATCTAAACACCTTTTTGTTAGCCAATACCCATCTAATCGTGCTATCTGGATCTAAAAGGTTTCCGAAAATACGAGCACCTGTTGGGCATGCTTCAACACAGGCAGGATTTTTTCCTTTTCTGGTGCGTTGCACACAAAAAGTACATTTTTCCATTACCCCTTTTTTTCGCATTCTATTTCCTAAATAATGTTGATTTTTATTGATTTCATTTTCTGGCACTTCTGGTTTACTCCAGTTAAATCTTCGACCATCATAGGGGCAGGCCGCCATACAATACCGGCAACCCACACACCAATCATAATCTACCACCACCAAACCATCTTCTTCTTTCCAAGTGGCTTGTACGGGGCAGACATCTACGCAAGGGGGGTTATCGCAATGAAAACATTGTGTACCTAAATAAAAGTGACCTTCGGCCGGTACTTCGTGGTAATAATTATCGTCGGCAGTTTCAAACTTTAATCCTTCTCCATCTTTCATTTCATGGATGCGGATGTATTGCATTTCTGAATTTCTATCTTGATTGTTTTCTTCAACGCAAGCACTAACACAATTCATATAGCCTTGACATTGTGAGATGTTAAAGGCATATCCGAAAAGTACATTTTCTTCTGCATTTTCTGCGGTCATATTAATATTCTTGCCCGTACGTAATTCATACGAACGCATAAGCCTGTCGATTGTTTTTTGCTTTTCGTCATCCGTCATCAGTTTATAGTTTCCTTTAAACTGTTCTTCCCAATCGATTTGAGCTTTTTCTTTTGTCTCATCTCCTGCCGTTACGCTGCAAGAGGTGCTTACGGCTCCAGCGCCTATAAGCAAGCTAGCTGTTAATTTTTTAAAGGCGCTTCTCCTGTCCATTTTCACATCAAAAACCTGTTCAAAACCATCTCTGTGTCGTTCTTCTCCTATCGACGCGTTAATAGCTGCTTCATAGAATTCATCAGCACTTAATTCTTTTTCTTTATGGCTTCCACAACCTCCTGAGGTTTTTCCGCACCCACAAGAACCTTCTTCTTCTACTTTATTCTTATTCTGTCCTATATTTAGAGAAAACCACTTTTTACTGTCGCTCATACCTTTATTTTTAATGATCCAAGCCTTCTTGGCGTTCTAATTCTGTTTTGGTGTTAAATTGTACCGGCCATCTTTTTTCAAAGCCAGGACTATGCGGATTATGACAATTCACACAAGTCATTGAAGCTCTTGGTGGTGCCCATCCAGCAACTTTTTTACCATGTGCCCCTCCCTTCCAATCTTCAAATTGGCTAGAATGACATTGCATACATAATTTATGGCTCAGGTTAAAATCTATCCCAGCTCCTGTAAGGCTTTTTAGTTCGTTCATATTCTCTCCATTGTGGCACGTAACACAACTCATGGTTTCAAGACTTGCATGCCTTATTTTGATATCCCAATGCGCTTTTTGCCCATCGCTGCCTTTCATTTGTGCTACAGGCTTGCTATGGCATTCAATACAAGCATAGGATTTCATCTGACCCTTGCGTTCTGGGATTAAAAAGGTATGCTCGCCTTCGGTGATCGATATTAATTCAGTTCCGGCTAATAATTCTTCAGAACTTTGGTTGCCGTGATAAGGCGTTTGCTTTGCTTCTATTTTATCAGTAACAGAGTGATATTCTTCTTCTCCCTTACAGGAAAAAAAGCCAACTGCTAAGAGTAAAATACTATAATATTTTAGACTTCTATTTTTCATTAAGTTCATCGAATTGTCTTAAAAATGTACTGGCATCTGCCGTTGATTGTGCCGCCTTAATAGGCAAATGGCATTGTCTGCAATTAATTCGTTCGGGATGCGATACTCTAATTTCTTTTGGAGCACTTGGGCCAGCATGACAAGAAATACAATTTTCTCGCATCTGTAAGGTATGTGGCATCATCGGTGGACTTCCAGGCATCGCATTGTTGGCGCCTTCCCCCACTTTTGGCGCTGCCACTTTTACAAAACCTGTGTTTTGTGAAGCAGCACTCGCCACATCGGTAAAGGTGTTATTGGTATTTTTAGTGACGTGGCATTGGCGACAATTTACCATTTCAGGATGTGGTGTTACGGGTGCATAGGCATTAAATTTTGCAACAAACCCACCATTTTGGTGGCATTGAACACAGGTGTTTCCACCAAAACTACGCTCTTCTTTAACTGGGTGTGGAATGCTTGGAGGTGCGCCAACATAGGCTCTGTTATCATAATACGTGTCTAGCGAACGTTGATGGTTTTCATCTACGGGCATATTATAATAGTCGAGGCCCGTGGCATCAAACCGATTAAATGCACCGCTTTCTGAAGGAATAAAATTTCCCGTAGGCGTTTCAATTAAAGGGATGTAGGCTTCTTCTTGCCCTTGCTGGTAGCTGTAGTTCCATACCACAAGAAAAGCAATGAAGATGATTACAAAAAATGATATGATTCCAAGTCTTTTTTTCATTTGCATATGATTAGGCTGTCCTTTTTTTTGTTATTCCTATTTTCCTACTGCGTAGTAGGTTGTGGGCATTCAAAATCTAGGCTTTTTCCACTTTAACAGCACATTTTTTATAATCTGGTTCTTTCGAAATAGGACAAAAAGCATCAAGGGTTACATCATTAATCATCATATTTTCATCAAAGAAAGGAACAAATACTTGTCCTTTGGTCGGCAAACCTCTTTCATTAATAGATGCCGGCAAAACACAGGACCCTCTTCGAGAAGTTACTTTGATTTTTTCTCCATTTCTTACCCCTAGTTGCTTAGCATCATCTGGGTGAAATTCTACATACGCATTTGGCATCGCTTGGTGTAGAACAGGAATTCTACGGGTCATAGAGCCTGTATGCCAATGTTCAACCACGCGACCAGTATTTAACCAGAACGGGTATTCTTGGTCTGGTTTCTCTGGCGCTTCTTCAAAGGGGCGTTGCCAGATTACTGCTCTTCCATCGGCATTTCCATAAAAATGAAAATCTTCCCCATTACTGCAGGCAGGATCATATTTAGCGTTAAAGCGCCATTGTGTAGATTTGCCGTTTACGTAAGGCCAAATAACCCCAGATTCTTTTTTCAAAACCTCTAAAGGTGCCATTTCATGCTTTGGACCTTTATGAAATTGTCGGTATTCGTTATAAATTTCATCCACATGGGTTTCTTTGCTATAAGGGAACAAATCACCGTAGCCCATGCGTTTAGCTACTTCTATAAACATCCAAGCATCATCCATGGTTTCTCCAGGACCATCAATCATTTTATTCCAATATTGGGTTCTACGTTCCGAGTTACCGTAAAGACCGTCTTTTTCAATATGCCAAGAAGCTGGTAGAATTACATCAGCGACATCTGAAGTTGGGGTTGGAAATACATCTGAAACCACCACAAAGCAAGAGTCCTTTTGCATTCCTGGACGATATCTACTTGTTTTAGGTAGTGATACAAGCGGATTGGTAGCTTGTGTCCAAATAAATTTAATATCGCCACGATCTACCGCTCTAAACATTTCGGTAGCATGATACGTAGGTTTTGATGGAATATTAGCCACAGGAACTTTCCAAATTTTTGCAGCTAATTCTCTATTTTCTTTATTCGTAACTACCCCTTTTGGTAGTTTGTGTGTAAAAGTACCAACCTCACGAGCAGTGCCACAAGCAGAAGGTTGTCCTGTTAATGAAAACGGTCCATTGCCAGGTTGTGAAATTTTACCCGTAAGTAAGTGAATATTATATACAAGATTATTCATCCAAGTTCCTCTGGTGTGTTGGTTCATACCCATACACCAATATGACACTACTTTGTTGTTCGGGTTTCCGTAAATCCAAGCTAAATATTTAATATCTTTTACAGATACTTTAGAGTATTTAGACACTTTTTCTGGACTATACTCTTTTAAAAATTCCTTATAAGCCGCAAAATCTATTTTTTCAGGTTTATCTGTGAATGAAAAATTGTCTTCTAGACCGTAACCAATATTGGTAAGTCCTTTATTAAAGCTACAATGTTTTTCTACGAATGATTTATTAACCCAACCATTCTTTATAATTTCATAGCAAATGGCATTCGCCACCGCCAAATCGGTTTGGGGTTCAAATAAAATAGAGCGGTCAGATGCGGTACTAGAGCGCGTGGTTCTCGTTGCAAAATCGATGATTTGTGCGCCACGAGTTGCCTTTTGTTCTAACATTCTTGAGAATAATACAGGATGCATTTCGGCCATGTTGTTTCCCCAAGTCACAAAATAATCGGCATAATCAATATCTTCATAACAACCCATGGGTTCATCTGCCCCAAAAGAAGTTAAAAATCCGGTTACTGCACTAGCCATACAAAGTCGTGCGTTACAATCTAAGTTATTGGTACCAATGGCTCCTTTCATTAGTTTAGATGCTATATACCCTTCAGGAATCGTCGATTGACCAGAGGTGTACATGGCTACGGAATCTTTACCATGATTTTTAATAGTCTCCTTCATTTTGCTAGCGACTAAATCAAGCGCTTCGTTTAAAGGAGTTTGCACGTATGTACCGTTTTTCTTTACCAAAGCATGTGTTAATCGGTCTTTAGACTGCAAACACATAATTTGATGGTATCCTTTTACGCACAGTAAACCTTTGTTCACCGAAGAATTGGGATCGCCTTTTACAGCGATTGCTTTTCCTTTTTTAGTACCTACTAAAATTCCACAACCTACCCCGCAGAATCGGCAAGGTCCTTTTTTCCATTGTAAATTAGCATCTTCAGGAATTCCTTTTTCTTGTTCACTAGCGAAAATAATGCCTGGAAACATAGCAGCAGCAGCGGATATGGCTGATAACATCGCCATTTTTTTAATAAAACCTCTTCTATCAGTTGTTGATGTGTTCATGTAAATTTTAATTTTCAGGTGGGTTAAAGCCAGAAACTAGTGATAATAATTTTAGACTTGAGATGGCTTCTATCTTTTCTTTTAAAAG
Organism: uncultured Cellulophaga sp.; assembly: GCA_963974535.1. Taxonomy (GTDB): domain Bacteria; phylum Bacteroidota; class Bacteroidia; order Flavobacteriales; family Flavobacteriaceae; genus Cellulophaga. The sequence goes on along the minus strand of CAXBCN010000003.1, from coordinate 144,521 downwards.
TTCCTCTTCAGCGTCGTTGGCAGTTTCGGTTACTAGGGCTAAAATATCTTGATTTTCTGCGGGTCTAACCTCACACTTACCTAAGCGCAGCAAAGCATGCATTAAATCCTCTTTTTTTCCACTAATAGCGTGAGCTAGGTAACTTTTTATAGGCATGTTATCTGCTTGTTTTTACTTTAAAAATGGTTAACAATTTTTTAACAATTTAGCAAAAATAGTAGAAGATTACAAAAAAAAAGATGACAATTGTCATGTTATAAAATAGAACAGGATCGTTATATTTGTACGGGAATAACGTTTTTTATCAAGGGTATAAATTTTAAAAAAACCGTTTTTCCGAGTTTAAAAAGCAGTAAAAAATAAAAAAAGGAACAGGTAAATGATACGTTCTGAACAAGCCCTAGCATTGGTTTTATCGCATTGTCCCAAAGCATTTAAAACAAGAGAAATTTCACTTCGTGACGGTTTAGATTTTGTTTTAGCGACTGATGTAATTTCTTTAATTGATATGCCCCCTTTTAGACAATCGGCGATGGATGGCTATGCTTTGAACATAGGGGAGACCAATAGCTATAAAATTATTGGTGAAGTTCAGGCAGGTGGCGTTAATTCACTAAGCTTAAATAAAGGCGAAGCTGTTCGTATTTTTACAGGAGCACCTGTTCCTGATAAAGCAGATGCCGTGGTTATCCAAGAAAAAGTAAGGCTAAATGGCGATACTATTTTAGTAGAAGACCCTGTGCAGCCTGCGATGAACATAAGGCCACAAGGAGAGCAAATAAAAAAAGGTGCTGTAGCATTGGCCAAAGGAACGAGCATAAAAGGAACACATATTGGTTTTTTAACAGGGTTAGGAATTACTAGGATTGAAGTGGCAGAAAAACCAGCTATTGCGGTTGTGGTTACTGGGAATGAATTGGTACATGCAGGTCAAGAATTGCCTTATGGTAAAATATATGAATCGAACAGTGCTATGCTTATCGCTGTTTTAAAAGAATTGGGCTATACTAATACTAGGGTTATTGCTATTAAAGATCATTTTGAAAGCACTAAAGAAACGCTACGCGAAACCATTAAAAATAACGATGTGGTTATTGTTACCGGAGGGGTATCGGTTGGGGATTATGATTTTGTGGGTAAAGCATTGAATGCTATTGGCGTAGATGAAATTTTTCACAAAGTAAGACAAAAGCCAGGGAAACCCTTGTATTTTGGAAAAAAAGAGGAAACGGCTATTTTCGGATTACCAGGAAACCCAGCGGCAGCGCTGACCTGTTTTTATGTCTATGTATATCCGCTTTTAAAAAAATATCAAGGAGCAGAGGAGGCACATCTTTTAACTATTTTACTTCCATTACTTACAGATTACACCGTTGTTGGAGGCGATAGAGCTCAATTTTTAAAAGCGAAAATAGGCGCCGCAGGTGTCGAAATTTTAACAGGGCAAAGTTCTGCTATGTTGAGTGCTTTTGGTACTGCGAATGCTTTAGTTTATGTACCCCAGGATAGCATAAAACTGGAAAAAGGAGAAATGGTAAAAACAATGCTACTGCCTATTACATAAACGCATGCCTATGAACGATTATAAAATTAGAAGTAGAATTTGGATTGAAGTTGGCGATAAGGTTTTAGTAGGAGAAGGAAGAATCCGCTTATTAAAAGAGATCGAAGCAAAAGGCTCTTTATCAAAAGCGGCAAAGTCGATCGGGATGTCTTATAAAAAAGCATGGACGCTTATCGATGCGGTAAATAAATCGGCAAAAGAAGCTGTAGTCACGACATCGGTTGGTGGACAAAAAGGGGGAGGTACGATCATTACACCTTACGGTAAGCATCTAATAGCCGCCTTTGAGACTATTAATGCAAAATGTTGGTCATTTTTAGACCAAGAGTTTAAAGACTTAAAAGGAATATAGGGCTCTTAAACTCCTTTGAAGCTGGAGAACAAATGCTCTTAATTTGAAATTCTGTATTAAAAAATAAACATATCAATCAGAGATAAAGAAAAAAATATGACTATTGAAATAAACTATTTTGGGATGCTTGCAGAGCTCACTGGATGTAGTTCAGAAAACATTAGGGTTTCTGAGGGTGCTATTTCTGATTTAAAAAGCATTTTAGTTGAAAAGTACCCTGAACTTCAAAATAAGGATTTTAGAATGGCCCAAAATCAAGAATTAGTTTCTGAAGAAACCCTGCTGACAGGACAAGAAATTGCACTCTTACCGCCATTTGCCGGAGGGTGATTTGATCAGTTACTGGCTCCAGAAATAAAGTTCTTTCTGTTGAAGGCAGCGTGAAGAGCCTAGACTCTAGCCTAACGAAACAAGGTGATAGCTTCTAAAGGCGTACCGTACTTCAGTTTTATTCTAATAACAAGATGAGCAATACGAAATAGATAATATGAAATCAACTATCAATTAAAAAAAATGAACTACAAGAATGTATTTATAAAAGGAGCCATTTCCTCCGAATTTATAGCGAATTCAATCGCCAAACATCAATCTAAAACGGATATTGGGGCGCACAATATCTTTCTAGGACAAGTGCGTGCCGATGAGATCAACGGCAAGGCCGTTGTGGCCATAGAATATTCGGCCTATGAAGAAATGGCGAATAAAAAGTTTCACGAAGTCCGGGAAGCAACCTTTGCAAAATTCAACCTGACCTGCATGCATATCTACCATAGTTTGGGCGCGGTTAACACAGGCGAAATTTGTTTGTTTGTATTTGTATCATCACCAAGACGTAAAGAAGTATTTAAGGCTCTGGAATATGTTGTAGAGGCGATTAAAGCAGAGGTACCTGTTTTTGGGAAAGAGCTATTTGAAGACGCATCACATCAATGGAAAGTTAATAGTTAGGCATATGGTAGATATAACACATAAAAGCAATACCTTAAGAACAGCAACGGCACAAGCCATTGTAAAAGTAAGTCGCCAAGAAACTATTGATGCGATTCTGAATAAAACCGTACCCAAAGGCGATGTTTTTGCCATGAGTAAGGCTGCCGGACTTTTGGGGGTTAAAAAAACACCTGATTTACTACCAGATTGTCACCCTTTGCCGATAGAATTTACTGGAATTGAATATGAAATAGACGAATTAGCGATAAAAGTGCTGATGACCGTAAAGACCATTTATAAAACAGGTGTTGAGGTAGAGGCCATGCATGGTGCGAGTGTTGTAGCGCTAAATATGTATGATATGCTAAAACCTATTGACAAGGGCGTTGAGCTCTTTCATATAAAATTAGTGGAAAAGAAAGGAGGAAAATCGAGTTTTCAGGATGCATTTAAACGCGATTTAAAGGCGGTGGTTATTGTGTGTTCTGATTCTATTTCAGCCGGTAAAAAAGAGGATAAAGCGGGGAAAGCGATTATGGCAAAATTACAGGAATGTGAAGTAGCCGTGCAGGATTATATTATAATTCCTGATGAAGCCAACATCATTCAAGAAAAGGCAAAATACTACCAAGCCAATGGGGCCGATTTAATTATTTATACAGGGGGAACAGGTTTGTCGAGTCGCGATGTAACGCCTGAGGCCTTAAAACCCTTATTAGATCGAAATATTCCTGGAGTCGAAGAAGCCATCAGAAAATATGGACAAGACCGGATGCCTTATGCTATGCTTTCTAGAAGCGTTGCCGGCACCATAAAAAATACTTTAGTATTGGCTTTACCAGGCTCCACGAATGGGGCAAAAGAATCTATGGAGGCTATTTTTCCTTCAATTTTACATGTTTTTAGAATTTTAAAAGGTGCTCGGCACGATTAATATGACAGCAACGAACAACATATTGACCGATACTTTTGGTAGGGAACATACGTATTTGCGTATTTCACTTACCGAACGCTGCAATTTGCGTTGCACCTATTGTATGCCCGCAGATGGCATAGCACTGTCACCAAAGTCTCATATCATGACTTATGAGGAAATTTTTACCATCGCTAAAGAATTTGTGGCTCACGGCGTGACTAAAATAAGACTTACTGGAGGTGAGCCTTTAGTGCGAAAAGATGTGGGTTTAATTTTAGAAAAATTGGCTTCACTGCCTGTAGAATTGGCAATTACCACAAATGGAGTCATAGTGGATAAATTTATAGAGCTGTTTAAAAAAATAGGACTTCGAAAAATCAATGTTAGTCTTGACTCTTTGAATACCGAAAAAAATACCGCTATAACCCGTAGAGATTATTTCAGTAAAGTTTACAATAACATACAATTATTAGTAAAAGAGGGTTTTGAGGTCAAGGTAAACTGTGTGTTGATAAAAGGTTTTAATGAAAATGAGATTATCGATTTTATCGAGCTCACAAAGACCCAAGCCTTACAAATTAGATTTATTGAGTTTATGCCTTTTGATGGTAACAAATGGAATTTTGAAAAACTTGTATCCTTAGAAGAAGTGTTAAAGCAAGTCTATTCGCATTACGATTCACAACGTTTTATTCGTTTAAATGATGCGCCGAATGATACCGCAAAAAACTACCAAATTAAAGGCTATCAAGGTTCTTTTGCCGTCATTAGCTCTGTTACGAATCCGTTTTGTGACAGCTGTAATAGAATTCGATTAACGGCGAACGGACAACTTAAAAATTGTCTTTTTTCCTCTTCAGAGTCTGATTTGTTGACACCACTTCGCGAAGGAAAAGCGATAGCACCAATAATTCAAAAAGCCGTAATGGCCAAGAAAAAAGTGCGGAATGGAATGGAAACTTTAGAGCAATTTAAAGACCCCGATTCACACAATAATCGAAGTATGATAGCTATTGGGGGATAAAAAAAGCTGTAATCGAAACCGATTACAGCTTTTTGTACGCTTAGGTTGATAAAGATTTAGTTGGCGTTTTTGTTTAAATTCGTGCTAAACAAATTAGGGTTAATGATCAATTGAACCCAGCCCCAATTATTGGTGTTGTCGCTTGGCCTTCCGCCTTTTATTAAACTCATACTATCCGAGGCAAACATCTGAGAATAGCCAACATTTAATTTAACATTTTTCATTAAAGATTGGGTATACACCACATCTATTTCTGTTCCTAAAAAGGCATCAGCATTTCCTGTTAGATCAGCATTAGCACTAAAATAGTGCGCTTTTACCAATAGATTCGATTGGTCGCCAGTAGTAATCACAGCTTTGGCATAGATGTCGTTGAGACCCACATTATTCGCGTGGTTTCCTACGTAGAAATAATCCATAAAGCCATTAAATTTATGATTTGTACCATATAAGGGGAAGAACGAATTATTTTTAGTAGCGCCATCTTGATCGGTGCCACTCAAAATCTCAAGGCCTACACCGTAAAGCACTTTATTTTGTTTATAGGTAGCTTCTAAAGCTACTTGATAAGAGGCTAGATCAGTCGTGGCATTTGCTTTTCCAAATTGATAATAGGCACTACCCGCTACATTTACTTTTTCAATGGGGAATTTAAAATAAGAACCCGTGGTATGTCTATAAGAAACTCCATCTACAACAGCATTCACGTCAAAATCTTGAAATCCAGTATTTAGAAAAAGAAAGCTGGCACTACTTTTTTCCCAAGACTTTTTTAAGTAGGCATATTGCATTGCTTTATAGGTAAAGAAGCCTTGAATTCTAAAATCGTTGCCTTCATTTCGTTCTGTCTCTTGACTAAAAGCAGCACCGAAGTCTATCATGAAATCACCTTTTTTGTATTTTAAAAGTGCAGCATCGTGAAAACGACCTTGCATCGCCCAATCTAAAGCGCCAAAAATACGTTCATCGTCATAAGAAAGTACTTGTCGCCCAAGCTTGGTAGACCAGGTTTCATTAATCTGTAATGCCCCCCAGGCCTCAAATAAAGAAAAGGAGTCATTCCCATCAATGGGTAGAATCTGCCTCGTATCACCCCAAATACTTACGTCTTGAATGGCTATAAATAATTGCAATTTTTCCGCTTTGTAATTAAAATTAAGTCGTGTTCTTTGGTTTACAAATGCAGCAGGATCGGCATTATCAGGAAATAAGTTGTTAAAGCCGTGGCGATATTCAAATCGAGCTCTTAGATCAGCATCTACTTCTAAAGTTTGCGCTGTAAGAGAAATAAAGTTTAAGCCGAGTAGAAAAAGAAGGATAAATATCAGTTTTTGATGGGTCATGTTGATTGCTTTTTTAGAATGGCAACAAAGGTTGTGCAATCTAATGACAATAAATATGACTTTTATCATGTGTTGTGCTCACTATGACGCACTCGGATTCCAGCCTAAAGCAATAGCGACTTGTTTGGCATCTTTGATAATCGCTCTTATCATATACGGCCGGTCTAAGCCAACATTTTGAATGGTTTCTTCCATCGGTTTGCCATCAATCAAAACACTGCCGGTAAAATTTTTGAGGGGCTGGTGGCCTAATCCATACCTGTTATCTTCTACTAATAAGAACATTAACATTTTTTCTGGATCTGCAGTAGAGCAATAAATGCCTAAATCGTCCCACAAATACACGCTATTTTTTGTTTGTTTGATAGGTTCAATACGTGATGCTTCACCTAATATATTTTTTACAATGCTGTATTTAGTGGGGAAACTAATAGGTATTTTATTCAGAAACACCTCTGTAGGTGTACATGCGATGCCTATAGTTTGAGTCTTTTTTTTTCTTTTATTCGGATCTCTAAAATCAAATATGCCCATACTTGGCAAGGTATTTATTTTTAAAAAAAAAAAATAAGGAATGATCATCTTTTTTCTTTTGGAACGTAGTCCTTCCTTATCCGATGAATAGGGTCTAATTTTTGTAGTTGCCAGGATATTCATTGCCCGGTGTTTTAAAGGCTACTTTTTTGGTGTATTAGGACTTATGGGTGAAGTCTTTATTTGTTCGGTTTATTGCAAGAATAAAGAGATAAATTATTTTTAGTATAGTATATTTGAAGCTAATGATGGTTAAAATTGTTTAGCATGAAAAATACAAAGAGATTAGATTCTTTTTTTATCGCAACTATTTCTTTTCTTTTCTTGAGTTCTAGTTGTGGTCAAACTTTACAAAAAGGTAAAAACCTAAGTTCTGATAGTAAAACAGGGTTAGAACAAAGAACAACAACAAAAGAAATTATCGTTGCAGCGAACCAAACAGATAAATATTTAGCGCTTTTTAAAGACAAAAAAGTAGCGGTTGTTGCCAACAATACGTCTGTTATTTTTAGGCAAAATTCCGAGAATGAAGACAGCGTTCATTTGGTAGACTCCTTATTGTCTCTTGGCGTTAAAATTGTAAAAGCTTTTGCTCCAGAACATGGTTTTAGAGGTGATGCAGATGCAGGGGCTAAAATTAAAGATGAAAGGGATCCTAAAACGAATTTGCCAGTTACTTCGTTGTACGGAGCCAATTACAAGCCTTCAGCTGAGCAATTAAGGGGTGTTGATATCGTAGTTTTTGATATCCAAGACGTTGGGGCTCGTTTTTATACTTACCTTTCTACTATGCACTACGTCATGGAGGCCTGTGCAGAAAATAATATTCCTTTTGTAGTTTTTGACAGACCAAACCCGAACGGACATTATATAGACGGCCCAGTATTAGAAAAAGGATTTGAAAGTTTTGTGGGTTTGCATCCTGTGCCTATTGTTTATGGGATGACGATTGGGGAATATGCAAAAATGATCAATGGTGAAAAGTGGTTAAAAAACGGAATTCAATGTGATTTAACCGTTATTCCTTTGGAAAACTATACGCACGAAATACCATATAGTTTGCCTTTAAGACCATCTCCAAACCTTCCAAACGACAAATCTATAAATTTATATGCCAGTCTATGTTTATTTGAAGGTACCAATGTGAATGCAGGTAGGGGAACAGAAAATCAGTTTCAAGTTTTTGGTTCGCCATATTTGCCAAGTGATTTGTATCCGTATTCCTACACCCCCGTTTCTAATTTTGGTGCAAAAAACCCTAAATATTTGGGAGAAAAGTGCTTTGGATTAGATTTAACTCAAACAGAAAATTTACAGGAATTAAACTTTAATTGGTTGATAGATGCGTACAATGCTAGCGCTTCAAAGGATGATTTTATAAAGTATCAATCTCATTTTGATAGATTGGCGGGTACTGATGCCTTAAGAAAGCAAATTATAGAAGGAAGATCTTTTGAAGAGATTAAAAGCACTTGGAAAACGGGATTAGATAGCTTTAAGAATATTAGGCTTAAGTATTTACTATATGAATAGCTAAATTTTAAATGAAGTAATGAAAGCTTGAATATTTGTTAAATGTTCAAGCTTTTTTGTTCCTTAGTAGTTGATGTAACTCTTTGCTTGTAATTACCTACATATTTTAGCTCGAATAAAAGTAGAATTGATGTTTCTATCATGCCTGTCGCTATTAGTTTTGTAAATTTAACAGCAATTTAAAACAAACGCTTTTTTATTACATGAAATACATTCTATTTTTTATTTCTTTTTTACTTACATCTTTTTTGTTCGCACAAAAAGTATTTCCGCCTATTTATAATTATAAAATTTTTGATTACAAAGCAGCAAGTCAAAATTGGGGAATCACTATTGATACGGAAGGCAGTGTTTACGTTGCAAACAATAAAGGTTTGTTGCATTTTAATGGAGAGGAATGGATTCTTAATAAACTTCCTAATGGCACTATAATTCGTTCTGTTCGGGCTGTCGACGATAAAATATACACAGGGTCTTATGAAGAGTTTGGGTACTGGAAAAAAAGTGAATTTGGAACGCTGGTATATACCTCTTTAACTCATTTAATCACAAATTATACCTTTACAAATGAAGAATTTTGGCAAATTTTATCCTACAAAGAGGCTATTATTTTTAGGTCTTTTTCTAGTATTTACATTTATAAAAATAATGCCATCAAGGTTCTGGATGTACCCATTATTGTGAACGATATCGAGATCTACGAAGACAATATAATGGTATCTGGATCCAATGATAGACTATATCAGATTAAGAATGATATACTTGTTTCTTGTTCGAGCTTGGCTACTTTTGATAAGACCATTATTTCAATGTTGGCCATACCTCAAGGCTTGCTTTTAGGCACAAAATTAGAGGGTATTTTTTTATATAAGGATGGGGAAATAGGGAAGTGGGATAACCACCTTAATGATGAATTAAAAAGGTATCAATTGAATGATATGATTTCTCTTTCTGATGGGAAATTGGCATTTGGAACCATTAAAAAAGGAGTTTATTTATTAGACACCTTCCATAATTCATTTGTTCACTTAGACAGAGAAACTGGACTTCAGAACAATACTGTCCTCGCTATGGTTCATGACGAAAATCAATTATGGCTAGGTTTAGATAACGGTATTGATAGAGTTAGAACAAACTCGCCCATCACTTATTATACTGATTTTTCAGGAGCAATCGGAACGGTTTATGATCTAGCCCTTCAAGATCATGTGCAATATATTGGCAGCAATACTGGGGTTTACTATTTTGAAAATGATACTTTAAGCTTTGTCGAAGGCACGCAAGGGCATGTTTGGGATTTGTTGACTGTTGAGGAAGAATTATTTGCCGGCCATAATACGGGTACCTTTAAAATACATAAAAAGGTCTTAGAAAAGGTTTCCGAGATTTCTGGGGGATATCAATTAGTTAAAGTTCCTGAAAGCACTAATACGTACTTACAAGGCACCTACGTGGGTATCTCAAAATTTGAAAAAACAGATCAAAAAGCATGGGAAGTAAAACCAATTCGAGGAATAAGCTTCCCTGTGAAACAACTTTGTTTCGAATCTGCTAACGTGCTCTGGGTAGCGCACCCTTATAAAGGCTTTTTTAGGCTTACCTTAAATAAAAATTTAGATAAAATCGAAACCATACAAACCTTTGATGATGAAGCTATCCCCAATAGCTATAATGTAAAAGTTTACAGTATCAAGAATCAAATTGTATTTTATGCAAACGGCATTTGGTATGCCTATAATGCGATAGCCAACAACATAGAAGTATTTGACGAATTCAAGAAGTTCACGAATAAAGAACTAATCTATAATGATGGAACTTATTTCTGGTTTATAAATAACGAAACGAAGGAGATAACGTTTACTGATTTAAGAGCAACCAATTTAACGATTGCTGAAAGTATCTTACAAAAGCGGCTCATTCCGGATGCTGAGAGTGTAACCAGGTTAAATGATTCTATTTTTGCATTAACATTGAATGACGGTTTTGCACGCGTTAACATTTATAAACTAACAAACCAGTTAAATAATAGTTTTGTTCCAAAACCAAGTCTAAATTATTTCAAAACTCAAAACAAACTTTACGCCTTAAATGATACGCTCTTTAAGCTCACGAACAAAGCAGCAGAGGATATAACTTTTCAAGTTTCGGCACCTAATTTAGACAAACCTAGGTATTATTATACGTTAAATAATGGTACAAAAACACAGTCCTATGACGTAGATCAGGGTACCATAAATTTTCAAAATTTATTTTACGGAAGCTATGAAATAGAAATTTTCACGGTGAGTATGGATGGCAAGTATTCTGAACCATTACGTTTTTATTTTCAGATTGCTCCTCCTTGGTATTTGAGTTTAACAAGTAAAGTTTTATATGTTTTAATTTTTATTGCCATATTATTTGCAGTTAGAGGATACAACCGGAAAAAACTTAAAAGAAGGCAAAGGAGCTTTGAAGAGAAATTAGGACGTCAACAAGAAGAGCACTTAGCTAAATTAGAAAAGGAAAAGCTAGCTAAAGAAATCAAGTTAAAACAAAAAGAGTTAACCAGTACGACCTTAAATATTGCTAAAAAAAATGAAATTATTTTAGAGTTGAAAAGTATGATGGTGATGAACAAAGATAAATTCACCAGTGCCTCTCGTTATGGTACGGTTATAAAAAAATTGGATAAATCGGTTAATGATAAAGAAGATTGGAAACGTTTTGAAATGAACTTCAAAGAACTACATGAAGATTTTTTTGAACGATTATTACTTGAATTTCCAAAACTCACGCCAAAAGATTTAAAGCTGTGTGCTTATCTTAAAATGAACTTAAGTTCTAAAGAAATTGCACCCTTGATGGGGATCTCCTTAAGAGGGGTAGAAATTCATAGGTATAGGCTTCGTAAAAAATTAAATATGGAGACTTCAGATTATTTATCGAATTACTTAATTACGTTTTAAGGATACTTTTTTAATGCTACAGGTTTCAAATTAGATTACATCAAATTAAAAGCTGGAATCTGTTTCTATCGTCATATTCGCCAATAAATAAGCCTTTTATGCTTAGTATGAAATACATCATTACTACATCACTATGTTAAAATTTTAACTTCAATATAATTTTTTACTACTGCATTCTAATAAGAAATAAGGGGGGTTTCGCTGAAAACATTGTTGATGTACTTATTATGTAGACCTGAAGAGATCTTATAATCCTTAAGTATTTGTTAATTTAGCAATATTCTAACTCAATTAATGAACAACTATGAAAATAAGCAATGTAATATTGATAATTTCGTTACTTCTCTTTCAGGTAATGCTATTTGGACAAAGCAATTTATCGGTCTCAGGAACAGTAACAGACGCTAGTGGTCAACCCTTGCCTGGTGCTTCCATTGTACTAAAAGGCACAACTACGGGTACCCAGACCGATTTTGACGGTAATTTCACTCTTAATAATGTTAACCCGAATGGAGTATTGGTAGTGAGTTATATAGGATACACTAACAAAGAAGTTCCTGTAAACAACCAAACCACATTTAATATTTCACTTGAGGAAGATTCACAAGCCTTAGATGAGGTTGTGGTTGTGGGTTACGGTACGGCAAAAAAGAGAGATTTAACCGGGTCTATCGTAAGCATAAAAGGAGACGAAGTTGCGGATAAACCGGCGACGAACCCAATCGCTTCCATACAGGGAAAAGTATCTGGATTGTCAGTAGTCAATTCTGGTAGAATTGGTCAAAATCCGGATATTAGAATTCGAGGAACAAGTAGTAGGTATAATGTAAGTCCATTATTTGTAGTGGATGGAATATTTGCTGAAAATATTGATTTTGTTAACCCAAATGATATTCAATCTATTGAGGTTTTAAAGGATGCTTCTTCTTTGGCAATTTTTGGAGTACGAGGTGCTAACGGGGTCATTATTGTGACTACCAAAAAGGCCAGAAACGGAGATTTTACGGTAAATTTAAACTCGTCGATCGGATTCAAAAATTTGGTGGGTGCACCAGATTTGGCAGACGCTGCACTTTTTAGACAATTATATGATGAACAATTGATCGATGAAGGGGCGGCTCCATTTTCTTACTATACGGAATTTAATGGCGATACGGATTGGGTAGATAGAATCACCAATAAATCAGCACTGTTACAAACTACAAACCTTAGCATTCAAAATGCAACCGAAAAAAATAAACTTTCTTTTGGATTGGGATACAGATCTGAAGACGGTTTAATTAAAGATGAAAACTTACAAAGGATTACCATGAACTTAACGAACGAGTATTCGTTAACCGATGCATTTAGAATGGGCGTAACCCTTAATGGGCTTCAAGACAGACTGCCAAATCAAGGTGGTTATGGTTCGGCCTTAAATGCTACTCCGATTGTGGATCCAATACATTTTGATAGTCGCCCTGAGTTTAATGGGCTGTACAATCAATTACCCGTAGAGATTGGTGGTCCACAAATTGGTAACCCTGCGTTAGTTGCTGAGGTTACCAAAAACAAAGCTATAGCGCAACGTTATCGTTTTGTGGGTAGTATGTTCGCAGAAGTTGATTTTCTAAAAAACTTCAATTTTAAAGCTACCATTTACGGAGATTATAACAATTTTAGATCGCGATCTTATACACCAATAGTAGGTATCTATGTTTCTGAGACCGATGAGATTGAAAACTTTAATGGCAACCAAATATCAAGAGTAAATCAATCTAATGGTGTTTCATTTAATTTTCAACAAGATTACATACTTTCTTTTGCCAAACAATTTGGTAAGCACAATGTAAATGCTACTACTGGTTTTACAACGACACAATTTTATACGGAAAATATTTCTGGTAGTGTTCAAAGCGATCCTAATTCTTCTGTGGGTTCTATTCCAGACGACCCAAGATTTTGGTATTTAAATGTATATCCTTACGGTGATCCAGCAACCAGAACCTCAAGTTCTAGTCAATCAGATAGAGCTACATCTTCTTTTTTAGCAAGATCCTTATATAATTATGATGGAAAGTATTTACTAAATGCCTCATATCGTAGAGATGCTACTTCTCAATTAGCTCCTGATAATAGAGCCCAAGATTTTTGGTCATTCGGTGCAGGTTGGGTTGTTTCTCAAGAAAAATTTATGGACAACTCGGGTAGTTTAAATTTTTTAAAATTTAAGGGTTCTGCGGGCCAATTAGGTAATCAAGCATTACCAGGAGGTACTAACTATCCTTTTTATCCTGGAGTAAATCAAGGGGCAACAGCTGTTTTCGGAGATCAGGTGATTCCTGGATTCATTCAAAGGTTTGAAGAAAATCCTAATTTAAAATGGGAAACCGTAAAGATGTGGGAAGTGGGTCTTGAAACGAGATGGTTTGATAATAGACTAACGTTCAATTCTAATTATTACAATAGAAAAACAGAAGATTTATTGGTTTTCGTAAATACAGGAGTAGAAAGCTTCTTTGATAATTTTGGAGAAATAGAAAATAAAGGTTTCGAATTTGAGCTTTCTTGGGACGGAGTGGTTAATGAAAATTTTAGTTATTCTTTAGGAGGTAATGTCACCACTATTAACAATGAAGTGCTTTCAACATTTGAAGATGCACCAATATTTGCAAACGGTTCTGCTTCAAGAACAATTACAGGAGAAGCGATAGGTCATTTTTATGGCTATATTGTTGATGGTGTATATCAATCAAATGCAGATATAGCCTCCTTACCACCAAGTGCATTAGGTAGTTATGCTCCTGGCGATCTTAAATATAGAGATTTTGATGGTGACGGTGAGATTACTCCAGCAGATAGAACCGTTATTGGTAACCCAACACCAGACCTTACCTATGGTTTTTATACTAATTTAAGGTATAAAAACTTTTCCCTAAATATCGACTTTCAGGGCGTTTATGGCAATGAAATATACCGTGATTGGGGTAATGGAAATTCTTTTGCTCAATTCAACTATAGAACCGAAAGAGCGAACAGATGGAATGGCTCAGGATCATCTAATTGGGAACCTCGATTATTTTCTACAGAATATAATAGGTTACCTTCTACCTATATGATTGAAGATGGTAGTTATTTCAGGATTAGAAATATTCAGTTAGGCTATAATTTGGACAGAAAGATTCTTGAAAAATTAAAATTACAACAATTAAAACTATATGCCAATGTTCAAAATTTGTATACTTGGACAGAGGCATCAGGGTTTACTCCTGAAGCTGGAGGTTCTCCTACGGCTTTTGGTATTGATAACGGTGGTTACCCAATTCCGGTAATTTCTACGTTTGGTATGAGTTTAACATTTTAAAAAAAAAGTATGAAAAATATACAACTAATAAAAGGATTAAAAATATCTTCTTTGCTGTGTTTGTTAGTAGTCTCCTTTGCTTGTCAAGATGATTTGCTAGATAAATTACCCTTGGGTGAAGTCGCTAATAACGAGGAATTAGGCGTTGGAGGTCAAGAGACCGCAGTTTTCGGTATTTACTCGTTATTACGAACTAGAGTTGGTGGATGGGAACGATACTGGTTTGGTAGCATAAGATCTGATGATGCACAAAAAGGAAGTACCACAGGAGATTCTGCAGCGAATGGTAATGTGTTCAATGAATTTCAGTACATCGCAACTAATGGTTTAAGCACCGGGTGGTGGAATGGGCACTATCAGGTAATTTTCGCCTGTAATGAAGTGATAAACAATATTAGTGAATCGGGAGATACAGATGAAGGAAGTTTAATAAACGATGCAGAGGCGAGAGTAATTAGGGCTTTAATGTATTTTGAATTGCGAAGAGATTTTGGAGAAGTACCTCTGATTACGGTAACTATCGATGTTCCTTCAGATGCTTTTGCGGCTAAATCTTCTATTGCAGCTCTGGATGAATTTATTGAAGCCGATTTAAGTATTGCTGAGGAAAACTTACCCCTTACCTGGAATGGTTTTCCAGGTAGAGCAACCTCAGGTTTTGCGAAGTCACTTTTAGGAAAATTATATTTGTATCAGAACGATTGGGCTAATGCTTATACAAAGTTCAAAGAAGTTATTGATTCTGGCATTTACAGCTTAGACCCTAGTTTGGTTAATTTATTTGAAAGAAGTGGCAATAATGGTGTAGAGTCTATCTTTGAGATTCAACAGACTGTTACTGAAAATGGGGATTCCTTTAATAGCAATTATTTTATTTCTCAAGGTGTACGAGGAACTGGTGTTTGGAACTTAGGTTGGGGTTTTAATACGCCTACAACAAATCTTGTCAATGCCTTTGAAGCTGGTGATGCAAGAAAAACAAATACCATATTAGAATCGGGCCAAGATGATGGCGGCTTTGGAAGTGGAACCCTACCTGATTTTCCGCCTTTAGCACAGCAATATTGGAATAAAAAAGCCTACACCATGAACAGTGTTCGTGCAGGTTTGGCTATCAATGGCAATCGATGGGAGAATATTAAAATTATGAGATATGCTGATGTAGTTCTTATGGCTGCTGAAGCCGGTAATGAATCGGGAGCTGCTTCGCAGTCCGAAGTATTAGCCTTGATAAATAGCGTTCGGTCAAGAGCAGGCCTTGCTAACACCACTGCCTCAGGACAGTCTGCTATTCGAGATGCTATTAAGCAAGAAAGACGGGTTGAATTGGCCATGGAAGAATATCGGTTTTATGATTTAGTACGCTGGGGTGATGCGTCATCAACATTGGGTACTTTGGGATACTTGCCCAAGCATGAGCTTTTCCCAATACCTCAAGAGGCCATTGATCAATCAGGTGGCGTTATTATTCAAAACCCTAATTATTAATACATAAAGTACCAATACCATGAAAAATAAGACTTTAAAATACTTAGGTTTAGCACTACTATCAATTTTTGCGTTTAGTTGTCAAGACTTAGAGCGGCCAGAATTTAGTAACTTTCTTTACGATGGACCTGTAATTACGCTCAATACCCCGAGTCCAAGTGGAGCTACTGTAGTTCGTTCAGGTGAACCATTAGCCGCTATAACCTTTAATTTTCAAGTAGAAGATGACCTTGGAATTGCAAACATAACGGTTGTTTTAGACGGAACAGAAATAGCAAATATAAGTAGCTTTGCAAATTCTAAACTAGTAATAGTAGATGATTTAACTAGCGAAGTAGCTACAGGAATTCATACAGTTACGATTACTGTTACAGATATAAATGATGTAGTCGCTACACAAACTGCTACCTTTGAAAAAAAGGATACACCTCCTTATTTCCCAGTATTTGATGGGGAAAATTTTTATATGGCTTTTGATGGTGATTTTTCTGAAGCGATAAGTGGTAGTGAAGCCACTCAGGTGGGAACTGTAGGCTTTACAGTTGATTCTAAGGTAGGTACAGGTGCATATGCAGGGGCTACAGACTCCTATTTAACATACCCGGCCACTTCTTTACAGAGTCAAACGTTTAGTGCTACGATGTGGTATAACCTTAATGCTACACCTAATCGTGCAGGAATTTTAGTTATGGGTCCAGAGGATACCGCAAATCCCAATTTCCCTAATGTGCAGAATAATCGAAGAAACGGATTTAGATTTTTTCGTGAAAATGGCGCTGCAGGTTTTCAACGTTTTAAGTTAAATGTAGGTAATGGTACTTCGGATTCTTGGATAGATGGTGGAACAGCTGCTGATGTTGCAAATGATGCAGGTTGGGTGCATTTAGCCTTTACTATTTCTCCGTCGAAAGCTGTTGTTTATATCAATGGAGTTGCTGTTAGAGAGGGAGCAATTACAGGTGTTGATTTTACGGGTTGTGATTTACTTTCTATTATGTCTGGTGCTCCTCGTTTTTCA
Organism: uncultured Cellulophaga sp.; assembly: GCA_963974535.1. Taxonomy (GTDB): domain Bacteria; phylum Bacteroidota; class Bacteroidia; order Flavobacteriales; family Flavobacteriaceae; genus Cellulophaga. The sequence continues at coordinate 127,528 of CAXBCN010000003.1, read as the reverse complement.
GAATGGGGTCATAAATCTGATTTAAGTAATCTAGACGAATTACGAATATTCAATAAAGAACTAAGTCAAGAAGAAATAACCAATGTTATCGCTAATGGAAGTCAGACTTTTAAAATGTCATTTGAGAACAACTTTTTAGAAGCAGTTAGTAAAACTGATGCGACCGTAGTAGGAAGCCCGAGTTTTACTGTAGATTCAAAAGTTGGTGTCGCTGCGTATTCTGGAGCGGACAACGCTTATGTAACATTTCCCACGGATGGTCTTTTAAGTAATGAAATTAGTGGTACTTTTTGGTATAAAATAAATAATCCTGGAACTAATAGGGCTGGTATTTTAACCATTAGTCCTCCAGATCCAAATGCCTCAAATCCAGATAGACCAGGAAACAGAAATAACGGAATTCGTGTATTTCGGGAAGGTGGGGCTAACCAAAGTTTAAGAGTAAATGTAGGTAACGGTACTACTAATGGAACCGCAGTTACTCCAAGTGTTTTAGCCAATGGATCCGATTGGGTACATGTAGCATTTACCGTGTCACAAACCAAAGTAATTATTTATTTAGATGGGGTGTTAAGTGCAGAGAGAGACATTACAGGCTTGGATTGGACAGGTTGTGATTCTATGTCTATTATGTCAGGAGCACCGAGGTATTTAATCTTTAATCACTTGTCTGATTTAAGCGATATGGATGACCTTGCATTGTATAATAAAGTACTTACACTAGACGAGATAATGGCGATCATGAACGCCATTTAAAGTACTATAATTTATAAGGTATAAAGCTATCTAAAAAGTATATCGCTCATTGAGGTATTCCCTACTTTTTAGGTAGCTTTAATTTAAACAGTATTTCTTAGATTCTATGAAAAATTTAGTCAAGTTAGTTTTGAGTTTAGTTCTAGTGGCTATTGTACCTGTAGTTGAGGGGTGCAATGGTCGCAAGGCTAAATCGGATTCATCAGCCGTAGACCCTATCGCTGATCATCCAAAAATGACAGATGCCGAACTTTTAGATAAGGTTCAAGAACAAACCTTCAATTATTTCTGGGAGGGTGCAGAACCTATTTCAGGTTTGGCCAGAGAACGAATTCACTTAGATAGTATTTACCCTTCAAACGATAGAGACATCATTACTATTGGGGGTTCCGGTTTTGGATTGATGGCCATTTTAGTGGGAATAGAACGTGGTTTTATCAGTAGAGCACAAGCTTTAGAACGCTACGAAAAAAGTATTTCTTATTTAGAAAAGGCAGATCGTTTTCACGGGGTTTGGCCTCATTGGTTAACGCCTGCAGGGAAGGTAAAAGCGTTTAGCAAAAAAGATGATGGCGGCGATTTGGTAGAAACCGCATTTTTATTGCAAGGATTACTCACCGTAAAAGAATATTTTGATCAAGACACTCCAAAAGAAACGGAACTTAGAAATAGGATTCAAAAACTTTGGGAAGAGGTCGATTTTACTTGGTATACGAAAGGCGAAAATGTTTTGTATTGGCATTGGTCCCCTACGTTTGGATGGGAAATGAACTTTCCTGTAGGTGGGTATAACGAAGCGCTTATTATGTATGTTCTAGGAGCAGCTTCGCCAACCCATGCCATCTCAAAAGAGGTATATGAGCATGGCTGGGCAGGCAATGGCGAAATTAAAAAAGACACCACCTATTACGGTTTAAAAACCGAAATAAATCATTACGAACATAGCAATGCCCCTGTTGGACCTTTATTTTGGGCGCATTATTCCTATTTAGGCTTAAACCCGAACGGCCTTAGTGATCAATATGGAGATTATTGGAAAGTAAACCAAAATCATGCTTTAATACATTACAAGCACGCTATAGAAAACCCAAATAATTTTAAGGGTTATGGTCCCAATTGTTGGGGCTTAACCTCTAGTTATTCCATGAGAGGCTATGCAGGCCACAGACCCGATGAAGATTTAAGTGTTATTTCACCAACGGCGGCTTTATCATCTATGCCTTATACTCCTAAAGAAAGTCTTGATTTTTTACGATTTATGTACACAGAACAAGACTCTTTAATTGGTAAGTATGGTCCTTATGATGCTTTTAGTTTTGAAAAAAAATGGAGCTTACCCAGATACTTAGCTATTGATCAAGGACCAATACCTGTCATGATTGAAAATTATAGAACAGGCTTATTATGGAACTTATTTATGCAAAATAAAGATGTTCAGAGGGGATTGGATAAATTAGGTTTCATTTCCGAACCTTAAAATCATACGAATAAACCTTAATTCTTTATTTTTTAATTCATTATCACAATTCTATTTGTAAACACATTTCATGAACATGTCTAAATATTTAACATTAGTGGTATTAATTATAGGCTTTTCATGTTCAAAAGAAGGTGAACAGGCATCTGGGGGTGCAGAATTGCCTATTGCAGAAGTGCAAATTACGGATGACGAATTGTTAGATCTAACGCAAAAAACAACCTTTAAATACTTTTGGGACTTTGCACATCCAAATTCGGGCGCAGCACGAGAAAGGTACCATCCATCAAACCTAGCTAATGACCCTAATACCGTATCAGTTGGTGGTACAGGCTTTGGATTAATGGCTATCTTAATAGGTATTGAACGGAATTACGTGAGTCGAAATGAGGCTGTAGATCGATTGAACAACATAGTATCATTCTTAGAAAATGCAGATCGTTTTCGAGGAGCTTGGCCACATTGGCTCGATGGTAATTCGGGTAAAGTACGTCCTTTTAGTCCACAAGATAACGGTGGTGATTTAGTAGAAACTGCTTTTTTAGTACAAGGACTAATTTGTGTCAAAGAATATTTTAAGAATGGTTCTGATACAGAAAAAGCTTTAGCGAATAAGGTGGATATTCTTTGGAAAGGGGTAGAGTGGAATTATTATACCCAAAATCAAAATGCGTTGTATTGGCATTGGAGTCCCACAAACGGATTTGCGATTAATTTAATGTTACGAGGCTATAACGAAACACTAATCACCTATGTGTTGGCTGCTGCTTCACCTGATCATAGTATTTCAAAAGAAGTGTATACAAACGGTTGGGCTGCTAACGGCGCTATTAGATCAGGAAACATAAAATATGGGTATCCATTGGTGGTAAGGCATCCAGGCTCTCAACTTTTAGGTGGTCCTTTGTTTTTTTCGCACTATTCGTATTTAGGCTTAAACCCAAATGGTTTAGAAGATGAATATGTTAATTATGGGGATGCAAGCATTAGCCATTCTTTGATCAACTACAATTATGCAGTTGAAAACCCAAAGAAATTTAAAGATTACGGTAAAGATTGCTGGGGCTTAACAGCCAGTTATACCCGAAGCAGTACTGGAGGTATAGGCTATACAGCTCATTCCCCAGTGAATGATACAGGTGTAATTTCACCAACAGCAGCAATCAGTTCTATTCCTTATACACCCACAGAATCGCTAAGTGCAATGCGCTATTTTTATAAGAATAAAGACAAATTGTTGGGCCCAGCAGGTTTTTACGATGCTTTTAGTCCACAGTTTAATTTTTGGGTGGCAGATGCCTATTTAGCCATCGATCAAGGACCACAAATTATTATGATTGAGAACTATAGAACAGGTTTGCTTTGGAATTTATTTATGCAAAATACTGAGGTAAAAGCTGGACTTGATAAACTAGGATTTAGCTATGCAAAATAAAATAGTACTTATCGCAATTGTTTTTTTTACAATAGTAGCCCAAAGCTATGCTCAAGAAAATGTATACGCAGAAGCTAGCTTTATTAAAGAATTGGATACCTTAAAATACCGAATATTATACCCTAAAAATTTTTCAGATACCAATAAATATCCGGTCGTTTTCTTTTTACATGGGGCAGGTGAAAGAGGAGAAGACAATCAAAAGCAATTGGTACATGGCAGTGGATTGTTTTCAAAGGCTGAAAACTTAGAAAATTTTCCTGCGATCATTATTTTTCCGCAATGTGCTACCGAAGATTACTGGTCAAATGCTAAAGTGAAACGAAATAAAAGACCTTTTAGACTAAAGTTTAATTACAATAGAAAGCCTACGAAAGCAATGACTTTGATGATGGATTTGGTAGATGAAACGCTTGCCAAACCTTTTGTTAAAGCCGATCAAGTTTATGTGATGGGGCTTTCTATGGGCGGCATGGGTACGTTTGAACTTTTGCATAGAAAACCTACTGTTTTTGCGGCTGCTATAGCTATTTGTGGCGGTGGGCAAGCCAAAGGAGCCAAAGACTTTTTCGATACACCTTTATGGGTTTTTCATGGTGCTAATGATGATGTTGTGAATCCTGAATTATCAATAGAAATGGTTTCGGCACTTTTAAAATATGGGGGAAAACCAAAATTTACCATGTACGATAAAGCCAATCACAATAGCTGGGATCCTGCTTTTGCGGAGCCTGATTTATTGCCTTGGTTATTTTCAAATAAATTAAAATAGGCATGAAATTAAGGTATACTAAATGTAAAAAAGAACTCGTTATACTAGGTTTTTTTGTTTTTTCAGGAGTAATTTCTGCACAGCAAAATACCTATTGTAATCCTGTAAATATAGATTACACCTATATGGTGTATAATTCATATAAAGATTTGTCGTATCGTTCAGGGGCTGATCCTGCTGTAGTTAAATTCAGAAATGAATACTACATGTTCGTTACCCGATCTTTAGGATATTGGCACTCAAATGATTTGAATAATTGGGAATTTATAACACCCGATAAATGGTATTTTCAAGGTTCAAACGCACCTGCAGCTTTTAATTATAGGGATTCAATTTTGTATGTGGCTGGTGACCCATCGGGTCAAATGAGTATTTTATATACTGACAATCCTAAAAAAGGCGATTGGAAAGCTACGGCTGGAATTTTAAATAACCTTCAAGATCCTGGATTATTTATTGATGATCATGAGGATGCCTTTATGTATTGGGGTTCTTCTAACAAATTTCCTATTAGAGCAAAAAAGTTGGATAAGAAAAATAGGTTTAAACCATCTGAGGAAACCTATGAATTATTCAATTTAGAACCTGAAAAAAATGGTTGGGAACGTTTTGGGGAAAACCATACCGATACTATTTTAAAAGGGTATATCGAAGTGCCCTGGATGACCAAGTACAAAGACACCTACTATTTGCAATATGCCGCACCAGGTACAGAGTTTGATGTATATGCTGATGGTGTTTATACTAGTAAATCGCCTCTAGGGCCATTTGAATATGCACCTAACAATCCATTTTCTTATAAACCGGGGGGTTTTATGAATGGCGCGGGACATGGTAGCACGGTTGAAGGGCCACAAGATATTTTTTGGCATTTTGCTTCGATGGCAGTAAATGTTACCATTGGTTGGGAAAGACGTATAGGCATGCTCCCTACTTTTTTTGATAAAGATGGCTTAATGCATTCGAACACTCGATTTGGAGATTATCCCCACCATGCGCCAGATGTAGCCAATAAAAACGGTGAATTTACAGGTTGGATGTTACTGTCTTATCAAAAACCAGTGACTAGTTTGTCTTCTTTGGACGGTCATATAGCCAGTAATTTAGTCGATGAGAATGTAAAAACCTTTTGGGTAGCCCAAACAAAAGAAGCTAAAGAATGGGTTGAAATAGACCTACAAGAACCTTCTTTGGTAAAAGCAATTCAAGTAAATTATAATGATTATAAGTCGAACTTATACGGAAAAATCCCAGGACTTTATCACAGGTATCTTATTGAAGGCTCTATCGATAAAAACATTTGGTTGCCTTTGGTAGATCAGCGTAAAAATTTTAGAGACGTACCCAATGATTATAATGAAGTACATGTGGATCAAAAAGTGCGTTATATCCGCTACACAAATCATCATGTGCCAACGCCTAATTTATCAATTTCTGATATACGCGTATTTGGTATCGGAAATGGGAAAGCACCAAACCCAGTAAAAAATGTTGAGATAGCTAGAAAAGAGGATCGGCGCGATGCAATGGTCACTTGGGCGCCACAAAAAAATGCTGATGGCTACAATGTGTTGTGGGGCATTGCTCCTGATAAATTGTATAGTTCATGGTTGGTGTATGGTGAAAATTCACTAGAATTGAAAGCGCTGACTACAGACCAAACCTATTATTTCGCTGTTGAAGCATTTAATGAAAATGGAGTTGCAGTAAAAAGTACCCCTATAAAAGTAAATTAATTTTTTTAGCGAAATAGCAGATGTTTAGAATCACTATTTTTTATGTTTTAATGCTAAGCCTTTTTTTAGGTGTATTGGGTTGTGCTGCACAAGAAAAAACTCAAAAAAAGTGGTATAAGGGAAATCTTCATGCGCATTCCTATTGGAGCGATGGGGATGAATTTCCTGAAATGATCATGGATTGGTACCGAGAAAACAACTATAATTTTACGGTTCTTTCGGATCACAATACCTTAAATGAAGGCGATAAATGGATTTCTATTTCAGAAAAAGAATATTTGCAAAAGGGCTTTCAAAATTATCTGGGTAAATTCGGAGAATCATGGGTAAACTATAAAATTGATAGTTTAGACAGAATTCGAGTGAAATTAAAAACCTACCAAGAATATCAATCGCTATTTAATGAAAAAGACAAATTTTTAGTAATTCCATCGGAAGAATTAACCATGTATTTTGAGAAAAAACCAATTCACATTAACGCTACCAATATCCAACAAAAAATAGACCCAAAAAAAGGCGCTGATGTGGCATCGATCATTCAAAATAATATTGACGCAATTTTAGACCAACGAAAAGAACTAAGTGTGCCCATCATGCCACATCTAAACCATCCTAATTTTGGGTACGGAGTTTCGGTTGAGGATTTAAAAAAAGTACGTAATCTTAAATTTTTTGAAGTCTATAATGGGCATCCTTTAGTTAATAATTACGGTGATGCAACACGCCTTAGTGTTGAGGCTATGTGGGATGTTCTAAATATCGATTACCTACAGAACAACAAAGCTTTACTATTTGGTATTGCGGCAGACGATAGTCATCATTACCATCAATTTGATAAAAACTATAGTAATGCCGGGAGAGGTTGGGTGATGGTTTTAGCAGAATCCTTACATGCAGAAAGTATTATTTCAGCTATGGAAAAAGGTGCTTTTTATGCCTCTACAGGTGTTGTACTTAAAAAGGCAGAAGTCAACAATAAAAAATTATATATTGAAATTGCAGCAGAAGAGAATGTAACGTATGAAATTCAATTTATCGGGGTAAAGAAAAACGCCCAGAAAGCTGAAATTATCAGTACAACAAAAGGCCTGAAAGCCGAGTTGGCCATTACCGACGATTATTTATTTGTGCGGGCAAAAATCATATCAAGCAGAACAAATCAGAATTTTTTTGATGAAACCGAATACGAAAAAGCATGGACACAACCTTTAATACCAATAGTACAATGAGCAAATTTACGACCTATACGACTTTAGTAATTTTATATTTTTTATCCACTTTTACGCAAGCGCAAAGCACTATTCCTGAAGTAGAAGCTTTATTGTCTAAAATGACGATTGAAGAAAAAATAGGGCAATTAAATTTAGTGACTCCCGGTGGCGGAATTGCCACAGGCTCAGTAGTGAGTAGTAATGTGGAAGAAAAAATTAAAGCCGGGCAAGTTGGGGGGCTATTTGGAATCGCTACTCCAGAAAGAATTAAAAAAGCACAAGATTTTGCCATAAACAATACACGTTTAGGTATCCCTTTAATCTTTGGCTCTGATATTATTCATGGGTATAAAACCACCTTTCCGATTCCTTTAGGATTGGCTGCTACTTGGGATATGGAATTATTAAAGAGAACGGCACAAATTGCTGCACTAGAAGCCACCGCCGATGGTATCAACTGGAATTTCTCTCCAATGGTCGATATTGCCCGTGATCCACGTTGGGGACGAATTGCTGAAGGTGCCGGTGAAGATCCATTTTTAGGTTCAGCAATTGCAAAAGCTATGGTTATGGGTTATCAAGGGGATGATTTAACTGCCGAAAATACGATGATGGCTTGTGTTAAACATATGGCACTTTATGGAGCATCTGAAGCAGGTAGAGATTATAATTCTGTGGACATGAGTAAAATAAGGATGTACAATGACTATTTTCCTCCGTATAAAGCGGCTATTGATGCTGGTGTAGGAAGCGTCATGACTTCTTTTAATGACATAGATGGGATTCCCGCCTCAGGAAATAAATGGTTGCTTACCGATTTATTGCGAAATCAATGGAATTTTAAAGGCTTCGTGGTATCTGATTATACTTCGGTTAACGAAATGATTGCGCACGGCTTAGGCGATCTACAAGCTGTTTCTGCTTTGGCCCTTAACGCTGGTTTAGATATGGATATGGTGGGAGAAGGCTTTTTAACTACCTTAAAAAAATCTTATGACGAAGGAAAGGTAAGCGAGGCACAAATTACGAATGCCTGTCGACGTATTCTAGAGGCGAAATACAAGCTTGGACTTTTTGATGATCCCTACCGTTATATTGATAAAAAACGCCCTGCAAAAGATATTTTGAAACCTGAGCACAGAAAAATTGCGCGCGAAGCGGCAACAAAATCATTTGTATTGCTTAAAAATCATCAAAATACACTTCCTTTAAAAAAAGATGCAAACATTGCCCTTATTGGGGAGTTAGCGAATGATAAAACAAATATGTTAGGTACTTGGGCTCCTACTGGGGACTTTAAATTGTCTATTCCTATTTTAGAAGGATTTAAAAATGTAGCACCCAATGCTAAAATAAGTTACGCTAAAGGAGCAAATATTACCAATGATTCGATCATGGCTAAAAACGTGAATGTTTTTGGGACAACAGTGGTTATTGATAAACGTTCTCCCGCAGAACTATTAGCTGAGGCTGTAGCCGTGGCAAAAAACGCAGACGTTGTAGTAGCCGTTGTGGGAGAAGCTAAAGAAATGACAGGAGAATCTTCTAGCCGAACTAAAATCCAAATTCCTGATAGTCAAAAGCAATTAATTCGTGCTTTAGTAGCGACCGGAAAACCAGTTGTTTTAGTTTTAATGAGTGGACGACCATTAGTCATCGAAGAAGAAATGGGCTTTCCAGTGAGTATTTTACAAGTATGGTTTCCAGGTGTCGAAGCTGGGAATGCTATTGCTGATGTTGTTTTTGGAAATTATAATCCTTCGGGAAAGTTAACAGCAACTTGGCCTGTTAATGTTGGTCAAATTCCGATTTACCACAGTATAAAAAATACAGGAAGGCCACAGCCAACAGAGACCTTTTTAAAGTTTAAATCGAACTATTTAGATGCACCAAACACACCTTTACTACCCTTTGGTTATGGTTTAAGTTATACAGAATTTGAGTATACTGATCTAAAAGTTTCGAAAACTGAAATCGGTCAAAACGAGTCTTTAGCTTTAAGTGTTACCTTAAAAAATACAGGTAATTATGACGGAGAAGAAGTTGTTCAGTTGTATTTAAGAGATGTGGTAAGAAGCATTACACCTCCGAACAGAGTATTAAAAGGATTTAAAAAAGTTTTCCTTAAAAAAGGAGAAACCAAAGCAGTAACTATTGAGTTAAAGCCTGAAGATTTAAAATTCTATAATTCGAATTTAGAGTTTGTAGCCGAACCAGGAGATTTTGAGGTTTTTGTAGGTACCAATTCTAATGCAACACAAAAAGTAAGGTTTACCCTAAAATAGATGAAGAAATTTGGTATAAACAAATCGTTATGTGTGTTGCTCGTACTCCACTTATTTGGGTTTAGTACTTTAGCGCAAGAGCGTTATGTAGATGAGGTTTTTACCGATGTTACGATGCAAACGTTTAGTTATGCAGAAAACTTAGCCTTAGACTTTTATCAAGCTAAAGACGATTCTATTCATTCAAGACCCCTTTTATTGTTGGTGCACGGCGGCGGATTTTCCGGTGGGAAAAGAGATAATCCTTTAGAAAAAAAGTTTAGTGAAGCGATGGCCAAAAAAGGCTTTGCAGTGGCTTCCATGAGTTACCGATTGCTAAGAAAAGGAAAAGGTTTTAATTGTCAAACGCCTGCCCAAGAGAAGATAGAAACCTTTGCCAGGGCTGCAGAAGATGTGTTACAAGCAACTTCCTATATTTTGGAAAATTCCCTTAGCTTAGGTGTTGATCCTCAAAAAATTATTTTAGTGGGTAGTAGTGCTGGTGCAGAAGCTATTTTACATGCTGCTTTTATGCAAAAGCTTCCTGAATTTCAAAACCCATCGTATGCACATGTTCGCTATGCTGGACTAATTTCTTTTGCGGGAGCGATGCTGAATGTGGATTATATTTCTAAAGAAAATGCCGTGCCATCCCTATTTTTTCATGGTAAAAAAGATAACCTAGTTCCATATAAAACAGCATCACATCATTATTGCGACAAAAATGCACCTGGATATTTGGTTTTAGATGGTTCTAAAACGATTGCAAAAAGACTTCGTTATTTTGAAATGGCCCAAACCGTTGCGGTTGATGCCCAAGGGAATCACGATTGGGCAAATTTGGCCTTCGCGCAAACTAGCGTTATTACAAGCTTTATCCATACGGCAATTTTAAACAATGCTAAGCCTAAAAAAAGCATTAAACTCCAACGAAAATGAAATATTTTATTAGCGCTATAGTCATAGTACTTTCCTTGTATTCTTGTAAAGAGGAAGACAAAAAAGAGGTGACGGTTGAGAAAAAAAGACCAAATATTATTTTCATCATGTCTGACGATCACGCCATACAGGCCATTAGTGCCTACGGACATGCGTTGAGTCAGCTAGCACCTACCCCCAATATTGATAGAATTGCACAAAACGGAGCACTTTTTAATCGTAGTTACGTCACCAATTCTATTTGCGGACCTAGTAGAGCGGTAATATTAACAGGAAAACATAGTCATATAAATGGGTTTAGACAAAATGGTGATCAGTTTGATGGCAGTCAGCCAACAGTACCTAAAATGCTACAAAAGGCGGGATACCAAACCGCTATATTTGGGAAGTGGCATTTGCATGGTTATCCCGAAGGTTTTGACCAATGGAAAATTATTGTAGATCAGGGAAACTATTACAACCCAGATTTTATTGAAAACGGAGATACAACGAGAATTGAGGGCTATGCAACAGATATTATCACAGATGACGCACTAAATTGGTTGCAGAAAAAACAAAACGATACCACCCCATTTTTTTTAATGGTACAACATAAAGCCCCTCACAGAAATTGGATGCCAGCACTGCGGCATGCGAATAAATTTGATAGTATTAAATTTCCCTTACCGGACACCTATTTTCCAAACTTTGAAAATCAACAAGCAGCCTCTGAGCAGTTACAAACGGTTTATAAAGACATGTATGAAGGACACGACCTTAAAATGACCAAAGCTTTTGGAAGTACCGAATTGGCACACAACCCTTGGACCTCAGATTTTGAAAGAATGACTCCAGAGCAACGTGCTCAGTGGGATGCTGCTTACTTACCTAAAAACAATGCATTTCATAAGGCTGACTTAAAAGGAAAAGAGTTGGCAGAATGGAAGGGACAACGGTATTTACAGGAATATATGGCCACCATAGCTTCGGTAGATGAAGGTATTGGGCGTATTTTAGACTATTTAAAAGAACAAGGTTTAGAGGAGAACACCATTATTGTTTATACCTCAGATCAAGGGTTCTATTTAGGAGAAAAAGGAATGTTCGATAAACGCTTTATGTACGAGGAGTCTTTTGGAACACCCTTAGTAATGCAATATCCTGGTGTTATTAAACCAGGTACTAAAGTGAATGCCATGGTTCAAAATTTAGATTTTGCACCTACTTTTTTAGATTTTGTTGGAGAAATGGAAATGGCAAGAGACATGCAAGGAGAATCGTTTAAAGGGCTTTTAAATGGTACCATGAATGAGGAAGAGTTCAGAAACGTATTGTATTATCATTATTATGATTATCCGGCTTTTCATATGGTTAAAAAGCACTACGGAATAAAAACAAATAGGTACAAGCTAATGCACTTTTATGATGACATTGATACTTGGGAGTTTTATGACCTTGAAAAAGACCCAAAAGAGCTTAAAAACAGTATAGATGATAGTTCTTATGCCGAAATAATTGCAGAAATGCATACAACACTAGATAGTGTTCAAAAAGCATATAAAGTAACGGAGAAAGAGTTCGAAAGAGCTCCTGAACAAGGGGTAAAGAATAACTATAAAAACTTCAAGAAATTACGTGGTACGCCAATGGAGTAGCATTTTCCAGATTTCAGTTCGCGTAAAAGGGCATTAACTAGCTAATTTGGCTTATTTTATGCCCTTTTTTCATGGTATGGTAATAGCGTTCAACAAACATGCTTTACAGCACAGCCTTTCGATATATTGCTTGTATTTTTAGCCTTGAGTACTTGAAAAAGTACAATGAAACGGAATACTAATTTAAAACTAGTAAACATGAAATTACAAGATAAAAAAGTAGCCATTTTAGCCACCGACGGATTTGAAGCTTCGGAGTTATTTGAGCCTTTAAAGGCTTTAAAAAATCAAGGTGCTGAGGTGGATATTATTTCAAATAAAGAAGGCGAAATAAAGAGTTGGGAGAAAGGAGATTGGGGAAAATCAATCGCTGTAAATAGTTTAATTAAAGACACTGATGCGTCAAACTATAATGCTTTGGTATTACCAGGCGGCGTTATAAACCCAGATGTTTTAAGAATAGATGAAGATGCATTACAATTTATCCGTAATTTTTTTAAAAGTCACAAACCAGTTGCAGCTATTTGTCATGCCCCTTGGTTGTTGATAAGCGCAGGTGTTATTGAAGATAGAGAAGTAACCTCCTACAAGAGCATTAAGGATGATCTTCTAAACGCAGGAGCTACTTGGATGGATAAAGAAGTTGTGGTAGATAATGGCCTAGTAACCAGCAGGAACCCGAACGATTTACCCGCCTTTATTGAAAAAGTTATTGAAGAAATTAGAGAGGGAAAGCACGAGAAGCAAGTGGTAGATGCTTAAGTAAGATGGCGTGAACACAATGAAACAATTTACATAAGAAGTCGGCAAGGAGCAACATTCCTTGTCGATTTTTTTAAGTTATAAAACCTAATGTATGGCATTTTTAGGAGAAATAATAAAAGGAGTCATTAGCTTAAAGGATACCTTAACGCCTGAGGCTAACCCCATAGTTGAACAAAAAAGAGTCTTGATACATTTACTTGAAAAGGCTAAAGCTACAGCCTTTGGTACGCATTATAAGTTTGCCCAGTTACTTAATTCTGAGGATATATTAAAAGACTTTTCAAATACTATTCCTTATTCTGATTACGACAAAATTAATCATGAGTGGTGGTCTAGACTCCACAATGGGGAAAAAAATATTACTTGGCCAGGAATTCCAGACTACTATGCGTTAAGTTCGGGTACTACAGGTACTAGCAGTAAAAAAATTCCAGTAACGAAGGATATGATGAGCGCTATTCGTGATGTAGGAATAGCTCAGGTAGCTGCATTGGCTAATTTTAACCTGCCTGCAGAATTTTTTGAAAAAGGAATTCTCATGTTAGGAAGCTCAACCGATTTAACTAAAAAGGATCGGCATTTAGAGGGTGAAATTAGTGGTATTAGTGCCAGTAATATTCCTTTTTGGTTTAGAGGGTACTATAAACCTGGTGAAGAAATATCTCAAATTGAAGATTGGGATGAGCGTGTTCAAAAGATATCAGATCAAGCAAAAAGCTGGGATATTGGCGCCCTCAGTGGTATTCCTTCTTGGATAGAATTAATGCTCGAAAAAGTGATCAAGGACCACAATCTACAACATATTCATGAAATTTGGCCAAACCTACAAGTGTATACCTCTGGAGGGGTTGCCTTTGGGCCTTATAAAAAAAGTTTTAATGCCTTATTAGGGAAACCCATAACGGTTATAGATACCTATTTGGCATCAGAGGGTTTTATTGCTTTTCAAACAAGACCAGATACCGCTGCCATGAAGTTGGCAACAAACAACGGGATCTATTTTGAGTTTATTCCGTTTGAACCTAAATACATTAAAAGTGATGGTTCTTTAACTGATGATGCTCCATCTTTAAATCTGTCCGAAGTGGAAATAAATCAAGATTACGCCCTTGTGATAAGCACCGTTTCTGGTGCATGGCGTTATCTTATTGGGGATACTATTGAATTTACAGATGTGGAGCGTGCCGAAATTAAAATTACGGGTAGAACAAAGTTTTTTTTAAATACGGTGGGTTCCCAATTATCGGTACAAAAATTGGATGCTGCTGTAAATGAATTAGAGTCAATTTTTGACACTAAAATTCCCGAATATACGCTGAGTGCTAAGCGCTATGATAATGATTTTTATCACAGTTGGTATTTAGGATGTGATACAAACTTAGACGAAGAAAAAATAGCTAAAGAACTAGACGCCTATTTAAAAGAAGCGAATAAAAACTATAAAGTAGCACGCTCTAAAGCGCTTAAAGGCGTAAAAGTCAGTTTGGTTTCACCTTCCGTTTTTCAGGAATGGAATGCGAGAAATAAAAAGAAGGGAGGGCAGGTAAAAATGGAGCGTGTCATGGGAGAAGAAAAATTTAAAGCGTGGGAGTCCTTTGTTGCTGAAAATTAATTTTCACTTATGGGGTCTAACCCTAAATCTCTGTCTTTGACAAGTTTTAAAATTTCGTCAGGAGAAAGGTAGTATTTCTTGATTCTAGCTTTATACACTTCCGATAAATCGGTATGGTTTAAGATGAAATTTTTAGTTTCTAAGATATAGCCGTCCATATTTTTTTCAACGGCATAGGTGTCTGCGGCGCGTTCTGCCTCTTTGATATAGGCATCGGAAAAACTGTATTTAATGCCAAACCAAATTAAATTTAAGCTACTTCGATCTCTATAATCCATAATATGACCAAGTTCATGGCCAAGCCAGCCAATCAGTACATTTTTAGGGATTTTTGTGACTGAAAATTGTTTTCCTTCAATTTCAAAGGTTTCACTAATGAAAATTTTATAACTTCTATTTTTTTTCCCTTTTAATAAGCTCCAAAAAGTAGGCTGAGCCTGCATGATCGATTTTTTGATATTCTTCTTAAATATAAATTCAATTCCGGTATGCTTTAGTTCTGGATAGTAAGAAAGTGCTTTTAAGGCCTCGGTTTTTAAGGCCTCGGGAATGCTGTGTTTTTTATTGGTTTCTTGCATGTAAATAGCGACTAAGGGTATTAAAACACAAAAAGTGACTAAAAGCCACTTTTTGTATTTAATTTCAATAATTTTTTTCATTTTTTAAAATTGGTATCTAATACCTAGGGCGATATCTAAATCTAAATCGTCAGAATAGCTATCGTTAAAACCTAATTCAGGACGTACATCTAGAGATAAAATTAGTGGAAAATCAAAATTGTATTCAATTCCAATATCCCCAGCTACTAAGGCGAAAGTACCATCATTTTCACCAGCATCGAAAGAACCTAAACCAGCACCTACACCCACAAACCAATTAAATCGATTTTCTATGGGCATTACCCATTGGTATAACCCGACAAGCTTAAAAGCATCAACATTATTAGAACTTCTCCACCCTAAATCAAATTCAAGTCTGTTGTTTTCTTTTAAATACCTCTGATACGAAACTTCTCCACCAAAACCATCATTATCACCAAGACGTAAACCTAAAGCATTCTTTGAAATGGATTGAGCTTGGACTGAAAAGGATGTCACAATTGCAAAAACTAGTACTCCTATAATTTGTTTCATTTTAATCTATTTTATATATGTTAGTGTAGCAAATGTAAGTAAGAATTAGCAACGGTTTTACCTTAAATGAAATTAAAATTAGTGCAATTGTAACTCCTTTCAAATAGCCCTAACATTTACAATAAGGGACTCAAAAATTTTGCCATTCCTTCTAAAAATTTTTGTAAGATAGGTCGTTTTTTAAATGTTTTGTAATCTAAGGTTTCATTCTTCTCAAAATACGATTTAAACTCCTTACAAATTTTTTCAACTACTTCTTTATCATAAATCAAGGCGTTCGCTTCAAAATTATGTTCAAAACTGCGGTGATCAAAATTACCAGAGCCAATAGAGGCCAATTCTTCATCGATTAAAATTACTTTACTATGTGAAAAGTCATTTCTTAAATAAATTCGAACTCCTACCGCTAACAATTCTTCAAAACTTGAGAACATACTGTATTTCGCCATTAGTGAGTCTGATTCTTTAGGAATTAGTAAGCTTACCTTAATACCGCTTAAGGCGGCTATTTTTACGGCTTGTAAAACAGTAGTTCCCGGTATAAAATAGGGGTTCGCGATAAAGATAGATGTTGTAGCGCTGTTCATCATGGCAATGTACTGCTGCATTACAGCAGGTTGTTTAGAATCGGGCCCACTGGTCACAATTTGAAGGCTTGAATTGCCCTTGGCTGCATTTTTAGGCAAGTATTTTTCGTTTAATAAAAGATCTTCGTCACTAGCGAAATGATAATCTTTAATAAAAACTCTATGAATACTATCAACGGCAGGTCCTTCAACCTGTAAATGCATATCTTTCCAGATGCCAAGCCCAGTTGTTTCTATATACTTGTCCGACACATTGACACCACCTATAAAGCCAATTAAACCATCAACAATGACAATTTTTCTGTGGTTTCGGTAGTTGAGTGTAAATAGTAAATTACCAAAACGCAACGGCATTATAGGAAATGCTTTGACACCAATTTTTTTAAACCTATGAATAATTTTATCCTTTAACGAAAAGCTGCCAACCCAGTCATATATCAAACGAACCTCCACACCTTCTTTAATTTTTTCTTCTAAAATCTCGTATAATCGATGGCTTATTTCCCCTTTTTCAAAGATGTAATATTGTAAGTGAATAAATTTTTCAGCCTTTTTAAGGGCAGCAAAAATAGCATCAAAAGTTTCTTTCCCATCATTAAAAAGAGCCACTTTATTATTGGCGTACACAGAAAAAAAACAGTTTTCTTTATTTAAGTTTGATAGTTTGGAATATTTGGGATTGGCAATCTCAGAAGCTTCTTCGGCGCTTTCTAATTGACTGTAGTTTTCATTATATAATTTTATTTTCTCTGTTTGGCGCAGTCTGAAAAACTTAAATTTTCTTCGGTTTACCCCAAACAAGTAATACAAAAGTGGTCCTCCGAAAGGAATCACCATAACCGTTAAAAGCCAGCTTAATGATTTTGTAGCTCTTGAGCCATGCAATATAATGCTGCCGATAGCCCAAAGTGTCACCAAACAGTAAAGTATGAAAATAACTTTAGGCATGATTTTTACGATTAAAAATGAAAACACAATAGTACTAATTTAATCGTATAAATTTTAAAAACAGAGGTATACAGTTAATTAAAAATCCGATTGGGTTGTGGTTTTGATTATAATTATCAGAAGTTTACTAGGATTATTTTAGAGCCTAAATATGACAAACACAAATAAAAAACGAATACAAATTGTAGTGCTTATTTTGACACTTTTACTTGCTGTCTTTGCCGGCTTACATTTTATGGTGAAGACCAAAATTGAAAAAATGCTTAAAGTAGAAGTAGCCAATAACTTTGAAGTTCAATATGAAGATTTAGGTTTAAATCTTATTTTAGGAAATGTGAGTCTGAGTGCGATACAAGTAAAGACAAAAGATACCGGTTTATGGATAAATCCTTTAAAAATAAACCGACTTGAAATTAAAGGAGTGAGTTATTATGAACTATACCAAACTGGAAATTTTAAAATGAATGCTGTATTGTTGGATGCTGTTCAAGGTGATTTTTTAAAAAAAGATTCGGCTCACGTGGCAAAATCAGATATAACAGACTTTAAAAAGGTAGTATCTGTAAAAAATTTGAATTTAAAAAATAGCAATTTTAGACAAATTGATGCTAAAAATGATAGCGTTTTAACGGAGTTTAGTAACCTACATGTACATTTTGAAGATTTTAATTTAGATTCAACTTCCTTAGCATCAAAAATACCTATAGAGTATACAGCATATCATATAAATTCTGGTCCTATTCATGTTAACATAAGTGCGTTTGAAAAACTTAAAATAGACAGTCTTTACACTGATCGAAAGCTTATTATTCAAGGTTTTCAATTGGTCTCAAAATATGATAAAGTAACTTTGCAAAGTAAATTAACTAAGGAACGCGATTTTGTTGACCTTCAAATTCCCACCATTGAAATTGATGATTTGGAATTAAAGCCTCATCAAGATTCTAGTCTTTTGAGTATAAAAGCTATTGAACTTCATAAATTAAATTTAGATATGTACCGCAATAAATTGTTGCCAGATGACGATGATATAAAGGAGCTAGTGTACAAAAAAATTGAAAACTTACCGTTCAAAATAGACATTCGCAAGCTTGATATTGAAAACGGAGAAATTGCATATACAGAACTCGTTAACGAGCTTAGCAAAGCTGGTAAGATATACTTTACAGCATTGAATTCGACCATTGAAAACATATCTAATTTAAATGGGAGCCCCATTATTTTTAAAAATACGGCCAACCTAATGGGGGCTGCTCCAATCACCCTAGACTGGACATTTCGTGAAAATTCGAACAAAAATTTGATGCTCGTTGAGGGTACCGTAATGAACTTTGATACTAAGGATATGAATTCGTTTATGATGTCTAATTTAAGAGCAAAGTCTAGTGGTACTATTCAGGAACTTTATTTTACATTTAGCGGTAATGCTTACTCGTCCACTGGAGATATGAAAATGAAATACGATGACTTTAAATTTCAGGTGTTAAAAAAAGATCGCTCTGGTGTAAATAAAGTTTTAACTTTTATAGGCAATATATTCACTAATGATGGCTCAAATACGAACGATAGGGGATATCGTTTTGGCACCATTGAAACCGAACGTGATAGCAGCAAATCGTTCTTTAATTATATTTGGAAAAATGTCAGTGATGGTTTGGTTTCAACGCTGACAGGAAATGGAGAAAAGGAGTAGTAATCGCATCAATAAAAAAATGTATCGCGCCACATTGTTTGCATTTGTGGTGTTATTTTTAGCCAAAATTAAGTTATGGACGATATGGGAGTCATTGCAACAGATAAAAATAAATTAAGTTTATTCTACAATTCAGAAAGTAGCATTGGTAAGCAATGTTATGCATACGTACAATCTTCAGATAAAAAAGTACTCGGAATCGATATAACAAAAACAACAGTAACGCCAACACAATGGGTGGAGTTGGCCGATGGTTTAAATGTTCAGGTAAAAGATTTGTTAGACACTAATCATCCAGATTTTAAACAAAA
Organism: uncultured Cellulophaga sp.; assembly: GCA_963974535.1. Taxonomy (GTDB): domain Bacteria; phylum Bacteroidota; class Bacteroidia; order Flavobacteriales; family Flavobacteriaceae; genus Cellulophaga. The sequence goes on along the minus strand of CAXBCN010000003.1, from coordinate 108,255 downwards.
ATACGGAGAGGACACCATTGCCATGGAGCCGAATGATTGGCTACATATATTGGAAAAAAACCCGCAATTGGTACCGTTTCCTATTTTAATATTTGGAGAGAAATACTATCAATTAAAATCAGGCGCTGATTTCAAGAAATATTTGGAAGCCGACAGCGCAAGTATTTATAAAAAGTAATCTTTTTACCAAAATACATAAGTGAAAATCATCCATTATCCGTGAAACCTGGATAACAGGTCATGCCACCATCTACGAAAATAGTAGTTCCATTGATGTATTCCGCTTCGTCGGAAGCTAACCAAGCCGCGACGCTACCTATATCTTCTGGAGTACCCATGCGATCATAAGGCACAAGCTTTAAGATTTTTTCTAAACCTTCTTTGGTATTCCAAACCTCTTTATTAATTGCTGTTTTAGTTGCACCCGGTGCAATGCTATTACAACGCACTTTTTTTGAAGCATATCCTTGACAAATGCTTTCCATGAGCATTTTTAAGCCCCCTTTAGAAGCTGCGTAATTCGCATGTCCGGCCCAAGGAATAGTTTCATGAACAGAGCTTAGGTGTATTATTTTGCCTAAAGATTTCGACACATCAGGACGCATGCCACGCCTTAAAAATTCATTAATGGCTGCTTTAGCACATAAAAACTGTCCCGTTAAATTAACATCGATCACTTGCTGCCAACCCTCTAACGGCATTTGGTGCAGCGGATAGTCTTTTTGTAAACCAGCATTTGGGATGCAAATATCAAGGGTGCCAAATTCAGAAATCGTTTTCTTGAATAAGATATCCACTTCATTTTCTTTGCTAACATCGCACTTTATAATGATGGCTTTTCCAGTGTTTTTTGTGTTTGAAATGGCATGAGCCACTTCCTCTGCACCTTCCTTATTCGTATGATAATTTATTACGACATTTGCCCCTTCTGCGGCTACTGCCTTCACAATCGCTGCTCCAATTCCTGAGCTTGATCCTGTGACAATACACGTTTGATTTTCTAGTCTTTTATTTGGTTGATGCATACTTGTTTAGTATTTGTTGAACGCGGTGCATTCGCTTTTTCGTAGTTTAGTTTTGTGAAACAGGTGTGGCTCATGCCTAGGATATGGTGAAAAAAAGGTACTTGTTTAAGCTAAGATTGTTTATGAGTCAACATCGCGTGGATTTAACCTATAAAAAATAACTGTTAAACACAACAAACTAGCTATTTTGTTGTGTTTAACAGCAAAAAGTGCTTTAAACGTATTAGGCAGTAACGGCTAAATTCTGCTGATGATCTTGGTAGTATTTTGGACTACAGTCATACTTTTCTTTAAATATTTTAGAAAAATAACTTCTACTTGTTAAACCAACGGTATACACAATTTCGGAAATGTTTAAATCGGTTGTTTTGATTAAATTTTCTGCGGTCTCGATACGAACATTTCTAATAAAATCGGTCACTGTTCTATCATGTAATAATTTAAATCCTTCCTGTAATTTTGATGGCGACAAGCCCGATTTTTTGCTTAAATATTTTAGGCTATATTGAATTTCTGGATAGTTTTGGATGAAGCTTGATATTTCTTTAATATCCTCCATTTCACTTCTGGTTAAGGTGCCAAAGTTATTTTTAGCACTTTTTACATCTTCTTTATGCTGTTGAATTTCCATGGCTAAAATTACATGTACATTTCCATGGATCAATAAATTGCGAACAAGACCTTTCTGGCTAATCGCATCAATCTGTTGTAATTTTTCAGCAATTTTTAAGTTGTAAGAGCCTACATAAGAAAATATTTCTTCCCCTTTTTTCGGCATAAAGGTTTTTACCAATTGTGTTTTTAGTAGGTCAATGCTTTCATCTTTACTATTCGTTGTAGTATCTACCTTTATATTTGAAAACTTAACTGTTTGGTCTTTTCTAAAAAACAATAAAGTATCTCTGTTTGGGTCACTAGAGAATATGCTGGTCTGAAATTGATTCAAAAACTTTTTAGAAGTTTTTTCGCTAAACCCATAGGCCAATTGTCCTTTAGAGCAAAACATAAAGTTGATGGGGTTGGTATTCGCCGTATGACTTTTTACAATAGTATCTTGTTTAAAAGTAACGTCGTATTTAACAAATGAAATATCATTTTTAAATGATAATCCAGATATTTTCCCAGTAGCAATGGTATTGTCTATTTCTAAAGTAAACTCTTGATGGTTTTTATTTAGCTTGCCACCGAGTTCATTTTGTAATTCATTGAATAATTGTGGAATAGTATCTGTTTTAATATATAGTGTTTTCATAGTGCTTTGTTTTAGGGTTATTAATTGTTTTAATCGAACACTACAAATCTCGCGAAAAGCTTAGGCTACTATGTTACACAATTATGAGCTTATGTTACATAATTATGGGAAAACAGGGTTTTTTTAGGGATATAGCTCTTTTTAGATGCAAAAGAGCTAAGATAATTTATACCAAAGATGTATTTCAAAATTGGGTTATAAGAGGCATTTGAATGTGTACTATAGGTGAAAATAATCACATTTAAAGAAAAAAGAGCTGCTTTACAACGCTTTAAAAGTTACTTAAAACCTATTAAGCCGGCAGATAAAAGCAAAAAGCGGCACCTTTTCCAAGCTCACTTTCTGCAATAATATGGCCCTTGTGATTTTGAACAATCTTTTTACATATCGCTAAGCCAATACCTGTTCCGGAATATTCATTTTTTTGATGCAGTCGTTGAAAGAGTTCAAATATTTTTTCAGAATGTTCCTGATCAAATCCAATACCGTTATCGAGAACCGAAATCCGGTAATACCATTTAGACTTTTTTATAAAATCATCTGAAATTTCGTTTCTATTTAATTTTTTACAAGTAATTACAATCTTTGGATCTTCAATGCCTTTATATTTTATGGCGTTCGAAATTAGATTGTTAAAAAGTTGCTCCATCTGAAAAGGAATTGCTCTAACCGCCGGTAATTCGTCAACAGTAATAGAAACACCTGAATCTTTTATTCGATCCTCAAGGTCTTCTTGAACTTTATCTAGAATATCGTTAAGCTTAACCTCACTGAAATCGTTTTTTGATTTATTGATACGCGAATAGGATAATAAGTATTTAATTAATAATCGCATGCGCTCAGATGAGTTGTTGATTTTCTCAAAATAACCTTTGCTTTTTTCCGACATTTTATCCAAATCATTATCGGCTATTCTTGAAATAAACATCTGAATTTTTCGAATGGGCTCTTGAAGATCATGACTTGCAACTCTATTAAATGACTCTAATTCAGCATTTGATCTTTCTAATTCTTGGTTTTTTTCTTTTAATTTTTGAGCTCCTTTAATCTGATTGGTCACCTCTTGGATGACACCAACTAAAGTAGTACCTTGAAAATTACCCGTTGTTCTAAAGTGCTTAATTTTTTTATTTTTAGTGATGATTCGATAGGAATAATTGACAGGTTTTTTTTGTTCAAAGGCTTTTTGCAATTCAGATTCATAATTGGCAAGATCGTCAGGGTGAATAAGCTTTTTAAATGTGTTGTGTTCTGCATTAAATTCATTAGCGTCGTAGCCAAGCAAATCAAATAAATTTTCAGAAATCGTTGATGGTTCCAAATCGTTCTCATCAAGGTTCCATCGAAAACTCCCTATTTTAGCAATTTTCTTGGCTTCTTTTAAAATTGAATTTTGACTATTTAATTGCTCGTTAGCAATAAGTATTTTTTGTTCATTATCTTTTTGAGCGGTAATATTTCGGGACGTTACACAAATGCCCTCTCCTGTTTTAATAACGTAAGTATCAAACCAAAATAACTTTTCATTAAAAACATAACTTCTGACATAAGTATTAATTTTATTATTTTTTACAGTATCACTTAGAATTTCAAAAACTCCATTCCCCATTAAAACGGGGTATACTTCTGATATGTTTTTACCTAATATTTCGTCAGGGATATCACCAGTTGTTGCGGTAATTTCCTCATTGGTATATAAAATTTTAAAATCTACAATCTTATTTTCTGAATTTTTTACCGGTTCAAAATAACTTACTATGTTGTTGGTACTTTTAATGACATTTTGTAAAAATTCTTCGGTTTCTTTTAGCTCTTCGTATTGTTCCTGTAGTTTTTCATTCAAATCATTTAAGCGTGCTACCGACTCTTTCTCAAAGCTTGTATTTTTAGCTATTATCAAAAGCCCATCAGATAAAGGTCTGATGTTCGATTCTAACCAAATTACGTCACCATTTAATTGTACTTGGCGATTTAAAGTGAACAATTTTTTTTCAGTAAATGCCGTTATTAATTTTTCATATTCTCCATGTAATTTCACAAAAGGTAAAACCTCACTAATGAGTTTACCTTTCATTTTTTCAGGATCTAAATTCAAATCTATTTTATTTCTTTCGTTGGCGTATTTTACCCTAAAATCTTTTACTTGATTTGAATCATCGAAAACGGGTTCATAATAATTAATAATATTTTCAGTGTTTGACAATACACTGGCTAAAAAAGTCTCAGCGTTTGCTCTGTTTTTGCGCTCACTATTAATTTTTAAGAACGATACTATAAAAACTAATAAGGCAAACATTCCTAACAATAAAGACATCATTGGAGTTAAAAAGGCCTGCGATTGGTATTCTTTTTTTCGCTCCTGCAAGAGGGAATCTTCTTTAGCCAACATAAACTTTTTTCGCTGATTTAGCTCAGCCATGATATAGGCAACATCGTCAATTTTAGCAATCAGGTTTTTAGAGAGTCTAATGTTATTTTTTTGGGGATTGGTAATAAGCCCTAAGGCTTTTACTAGGTTGTTTTTTAGTTCTTCAACTCTTTTTAAATGGGTTAATTGAATGGGATTATCATAGACCAAAATTTTTAATTTTTGATACGATTCATCGGCCGCTATTAAATGCTTTTGAAGATTTCCTGTAATAATTATGGTGTCTTGCTTTAATAAGGTTTTAAGTTGCGCAGATTCCATCTGTGAATACGTGGCAAAAAGATTATTTATCTCTTTTTCTACTTCGAGCGTATGTGAAATTGCATCTGAAGAATTTTTAAGGTCTGCGGTTTTTTTGTAGCTAAAAGTTCCGATAAAAATTAGCAAAGTAATAGCAATTACAGCCAAAGCAACATAAAACTTATTAGAAGAAATCAGGTTTTTGAAATTCATAATCGCATGTTGTTCTAGAAAACTAAATTCTCAATAAAAAATTATCTCGGTTAAGTGTTGAGGTATGGTATTGCCAATTAAGTTGTAAAACTTTTTCAATCACTGATTTTAAGTCACAGAACTTATTGGGCTTGTTAATATACACGTTTGCCCCATTGATAAAAGTTTCTTCAATATCTTTTTCCGAAGAGGAAGTAGAATAAATAGCTACCGAAACTCCATTCAGGTGGCTGTTTTCTCTAATTTCTTTTAAGCATTGCATGCCGTTTTTTACGGGCATATTTAAATCTAAAAAAATAATTTCTGGAAGAATGATATTGGGCAATATCAAATAATCCATTAATTCTTTTCCATTAATAAACAAAGATAATTTGGTCTTTATTTTAAGTTCATCGATCGCATCTTTAAATACTAATCTATCATCTTCATCGTCGTCAGCAAGAGCTACGTTTAAGGTGTTTAATGCCATTTTTTATTCCATATTATGGGGTCATCTTTCTCTCTTTTCTCTTTTTTATAATTTTTTGAAAAGTCGATGGAGTTAAGCCTGTTGTTTTTTTAAATTGTGCTGACAAGTGCGCTACACTACTGTAGTTTAATTTATAGGCAATTTCAGTTAAAGTTAAATGATTTTCTACGATGTGACTTTTTGCTATATCAATTTTCTTTAAAATAACAAAATTTTCTATTGAAGTGTACGTGGTTTCTGAAAAAATATTAGATATATAGGCATAAGAATAATCCAGTTTTTCTGACAAATAAGTAGATACGTTATATTTTTTGTAATTATTTTCGTCATTAATTAACACTGTGATGGCATCCTTTATGCGTTGCACTAAAGCCATTTGCTGATCGCTAATAATTTCAATCCCATACCTACACAACGCTTCTTCGATAGTTTTTAAGCTAATATCATCAGGCATTTTCTCTATTTCTACTTCCCCTAAACCTTGTATGGTATATTGTAAACCCATGGCATCTAATTGCTGACACAAGACTTTTTTTGACAAAATATTAAAGTCGAACTTTAAATTTATTCTCATAGGAAAAGATAAACAAATATTATTTTAAAATTAGTAACGCTACGAATACTACAAATATGGTAAATTTTGCCTTAGCCGAAGTTGGGATCCCTAATTTTTATTAAAATTTTCCGTACGCCAAACCACGTTTAGCATCTTATTTCGCTTTATAATTCTCTTTGGGAATAGCAGCGAAAAATTCTGCAAGTGCTGTATCACTAGCAGGGCTATAATTGGCTAAAACAGTTCCTTTACTTTTGTCTTTAGTATGTACAATATAGAGAATAGACATATCGGCAGGGTTACTCATGCCCTCAAACCTAAATTCTTCCTCAATATACACTTCTTTAGGAGCATACTTTTTTTTTGTTTGTAAATCAATTAAATGGGAATCAATTACTCTATAATTGGCGGTATAACCTAAGTTTTGGTATTTTTCAATATAGGCTTTTTCACTTTTTGCATTTTCCATAATTTTGCAAGTTTTTAAATTAAAATAGTCTACGATTTTTTTTGTCAAGTTTAGTTTGTTTTACACCTAAACATGATTATCTGATCCGGTGGTATGTGATGGTTGCTATGTACCCATGGGGTTAATTTTCTAGGTCAAGATATACGCTTTACTTTGGTATTTAGCTTTGCATTTAAACCTAAGCGTTCCATGTATTTTGGATTGAAAAAAAGGGACAAAAACCTTTTTAAAATAGATTTTGTCCCTAATTTTTAAAATTTTAAAGTTCAAATTTTAATTTTAGTCGGTGTTATCATCAATTTCATCTTCAATTTCTTCAACACCTTCTTCTATTCCGTCTCCTACATCTTCAACGCCTTCCTCGATTTTTTCTCCGGCAGTTTTTTCTTCTCTGCAACTAGTGAAAGTCGAAAGCGTAACTGTAAAGAATAGAAGTAATAGGGTAAATGCGAATGATTTTTTCATTTTTGTTTATTTTAGGGTTAGGTACTATTTTAAATGCTAAAAACTAGCCTTATATTTTTTTTCTGCCTGTAATAAGAGATATTACAAAGAGCACTAAAAAAATAAAGAATAATATTTTGGCAATACTGGCTGCTCCTTCGGCGATGCCTCCAAAGCCAAATACTGCGGCTATAATTGCTAAAATTACAAAAGTAACGGTCCAACGTAACATAGATTTTATTTTAAGGTTCCTCAGGTTAGCACTATGCTAACTCTGTTAAGCAAAGTTGTCTTTTATTTTTGTTTTCAATTAACCTAATCCGTTAATTTGTTGACCCATAAGGTGTTCTGAAATTAAAAAAGAATACCCAAAGGGTATTCTTTTTTAATGTTTAACTAAATTTCAAGGCAAGTACTACAAAGCCCCTTCCATAATTTTTTCTTTAGATAAAGCTAATTGAATTTGATTCATTTGCTGTGTTAGAAGCGTTGTTGTGCTTGGTGGTAAATTGGTTTCGGAAAGCACGTCTTTGTAATCATCGATGGCCGCCTTTTCTCCGCGAATCACTTCCTCCAAAATAGCTTCTTTATTATCCGAGGCAAAAAGTGATTTTACATCAATCCATGCTCGGTGCGCAGCAGCTGTAATACTTCCTCCTTTATCTACTTTCTGACCAAAACTTGTGATTTCTGTTTTTAGTTGATGGCCAAAATCATAACGTTGTTGGCTTTTATTGCTAAAGAAAGTTTTTAACAGTCTATTTTCTGTTTTTTCAGCTGCCTTTTTATATCCCTTTTCAGCATCATATGTTTTTTCTAATAAGTTGTTTAATTTTTTTCCAATGGTCTCTGTATACGTACTCATACTATTGTGTTTTTATGTGAGTGAGATAATTTAATTCTTATGCTTATCTCTTTACATGCACCCAAAATTACGAGTAAGCTACTCAATTTTATATTTCAAAAAAATATAAAATTGACGTGATTGCTTGCCTGTTTAGTCGTAACGGCCTTATTTTAAGACCAAAAGTCAAAAATGTTTCATAAACAAAGCCCTTTAGCGTCAGTAGCTATAAAATTTATTTACTGGTATTTGCTAAGCTAAAGTTCTTGGGAAAGTCTAAAGTTCTTATAGGGAAAGGGATATTAATATCATTTTGGTCAAAAGCCTTTTTGATATAAATCATGGCTTCGGTTTTGGCTTTTGCAACTTCCAGCGCTGAGGTCGAATCTATCCAAAATCGCGTTTCAAAGTTTATGCTGCTGTCTCCAAATTCTTTATAAAGAAAAATCACATTATCCTCGCCTTCAACCGAATTGAATTTTTCGGAAATAGTCTTCTTTACTAGGCTCCTCACGAACTCTAAATCTGACGAATACCCAACACCACAATGCAATATTACTCTGGATTGTGAGGTAGACGAAAAGTTTTTTATGGGGTTTTCGAGTACTAATTTATTAGGTAAATACACCAAATTATTATCAGGTTGGCGTATGGTCACCGCTCGTAAATCTATATCGACAACTTCTCCTTCGTAATCATTACTTTCGATCCAATCCCCAAATTTTATTTGTTTTATATAAGATAAAACAATACCTGAAAAAGTATTAGATAATGCTCCTTGTAGTGCTAGTCCAACGGCTAATCCAGCAACACCAGCACCCGCTAAAATGGTATTTAGTGTTTTGCTTAAATCTAAAATTCCAAGAATTAAAAAAAGCCCCAATAGAATTACAAAAACTGAAATTAGTTTTGCAATTACATTTTTCATAGATTTTTGAAGGCTACTTTTACTCAATACTTTCAGCGTTAGTTTACTTAGGTACTTAGAAAGGAGCACAACAATAAAAAAGACAACGAGAGCAATGACTATATTTGGAAGGTTTACTATAAATTGATCTAACCAAGTGTCTAATCGGGTTAACATTTTGTCCCAAGCGTTGTTTAATCGAATTTTCATAATTTAAGGGTATTCTTTTAAGAGAGTATTAATTAAGTGAAGCTATAATAACGGCAAAAAAAATGACTTTAACAGTAAATGATGTCGTTAAAGTCATTTTTAAAAAAACCAACCAAATCTTATTGTATAAAATTATAAGGATACGGTGACATCTATGTGCTTTATCACAAATTTGGTTAGCTGCTTTGATTTTCAACCAATTTAATTGTCATAAGAAGCTTAAATTTAACTTTCTAAACTTTAGAATTCATGATAAGAAATCTTATAAAATTTGTTAAGGAGCTTGGTACTACCGTGCTAAAAAGTATCGCTTTTTATCCTGTATTATTGGCCATTACTTTTTTTGTCATTGCCTTATTAATTCTCAAAATAGAAAATTTAGAGTTTATAGCTGGGATTAAACAAGAACTACCCTTTTTGTTTATTTCAGATTATGAAACGGCAAGGGTTATTTTAACCACATTTATTGGAGGGATTATATCATTGACTGTTTTTAGTTTTTCGATGGTAATGGTGGTGTTAAATCAGGCTTCTTCAAATTTTTCACCGCGCTTGTTACCCAATTTAGTGTCGAATAAAAAACACCAAATTATTTTGGGTGTTTATATAGGTACTTTATTGTATCTCATTTTTATATTGATCGCCTTAGGAGCAGAGGGAGTGGAGTCTAATTCCATAGGCTTGTCAACCATGCTAGCGGCTATATTTGGGGTGGTTTGCGTTGGTTTATTCGTTTATTTTATTCATAATATATCTACAGCTATTCAAATAAATAATATCATTGATCGTATTTATAATTCTAGTTCCAAATCTTTAGAAAAGGCCTATGAAAAACAACAAGACAAAATAGCACTAAGGCACTCAGAATCATCAGGTTTTAAGCCTGTACGGAGTGATAAAACAGGTTATTTTAGTGGTTTTTATGTGAGTTTAATGGCGGAAAATTTAAAATCTAAGGGATATCAGTTCAATATTGTTCCTTATTTGAATCAACATATTTACAAAGGGGATGTTATTGCAGAAGTCTCAGAAAATTTATCTGACGAGGAAGAGAAGGCCTTACTTTTTTGCTTTACCATATCAACAAATAGGCATGATGGGGATGAAGGTATTAGTGGTTTAATTAAACTTTCAGAAATAGCTGTGAAAGCCATGTCACCCGGTATAAACGATCCAGGTACTGCCATTGAAGCTATCGTAAAAATTGGAAAACTCTTATATAAAATAGTAGCCTTTGCCAACGCCACATCTCACAAATTAGAACAGAAAAACCTGATTATTGTTACACACAATATTTCTGTTGATGAACTCTTGCGTATTATTATTCAACCCATACGGTTTTATGCAAAAGAAGACTGTTTGGTGTTGATGCAATTGATAAGGAGTTTGCAATATGTACTGCGCAATCCAAAAATATCCATAGATAATAAACACAGTTTAGAAACGGAGTTGTCGAATTTAAAATTCGACATTCAGGGAAATATTAAGAATAAAGCAGATCAAAAGAAATTGTTACAAGCTTTTTAGATTTGTATAAAATAAAAAGACCAAAACAATTTTAAAATTGTTTTGGTCTTTAAATAAAGTATATTTCGATTTATTTAAATAACTTTTTTAAAAGCACTATTTTACCAAAATTACCAAATAATCTTAAGCCAGTTTTGAGCCAGCTATAAGGACTTAAATCTTCTTGTAAGTTATATTTTAAGCTTTTTAATTCTTCGATACTTATTTTTCTCTCCAAATTTAAAAGTTTTAGATCATAATCTATTTCTTCGAATGAGGTATAATTTTTATTTCTCATGAGTCAAAATATGTTTTTGATAATTTCTGAATAATGAATTTATCGATTGTTTTACGACTCCAATAAATGAACAGTGCTAATATAAAAAAGCAAACTCCTACACTTAAATAGCCCAATGCAATATTGTCCAAATAATCCCCTAAAGCCACGGCGCTTGCAACGGCTATGAAAATGAGTCCTAGGGCAAAAATAGAGCCTATGATCGCCACTTTAAGAACGTAAGACGTAAACAATGAAATCTGTTGGAATATTTTTAATTCGTAATATTTACGAGTTGTTTTTACATAATTTTTCCCAGATTTTCCTGCTTTGCTTGTTGTTTTGTCTAAAGCGTTGATAACATCCATACAATTACGATTTCTGTAATTTTTTATTTTTTGCCTTTAATTCGGCTAATTTTTTTTCTAGCGTTGAAATAACATCTTCTGTTTTGTGACTCACATTAGATACAATGTTTTCTACTTGAGCATCTAAACTTTCACGTTGTGAAGCTAAAGTACTTGCTGCTCTATCTCTTAAATCAGAGGCCGATTCCGCAATAGAATCTCTTGTTTCTAAAGCCTGATTAGCTATTCTCTCTCTTGTTTTTGACCCTTTGTCTGGGGCAAATAATATTCCAAGGGCGGCTCCTATAGCCGTTCCTGCTAAAATTCCTAGTAAAGTATTACTGTTGTTATTCATGGTTTTATTTTTTTGTGTTTTATAAAGATAATTGATTTTCAATTACTATTCTATGACAAAAGTAAGGTTTTAGCGTCTAAAATATTGTCCCGAACAGGTTTAAGCTTAACTGTATTGCTAAGATGGTAAATGAGTCAATTTAGCAACACTTAGGGTTAATGCAGCCCTTTTATTACCCGTAAATTTATGGGAATAACAATATACAAAAAAGCAATGCAAAAAAAAGAAGCTGATAAACAGACCAAATTTATTAAGAATCCTGAGGACGATACCCAACAATTTATACTACAAAAGAACAGGAAGACACGCATAGCCAGTGTTATTATTCTGGTGTCTCTAGCGCTATTAGTGGCAGCTATTGTGTTATCTGGTCTAGCTTTTGATTAAGATGAAACGCAATACGCTGAATGATATAAAAAAGGGATGTTTTTAAAACATCCCTTTTTTATTTTCTAAATAGCTAGCAGTTCAATTTTGGTAAATTTAAGCTTGCCATTGTTCTTTAAAAGCAAATTTGTCTTGTGGAATTCGCTCTCTTTCTTCGAGTTCTTGCAATTGTAACTCCGTAGATAATTTTTCGAGGTCACCACCATAATACCCTAAGGCTATCGCGGAGGTTAAATGGTATCCTTCTGGGATATTAAATTTTTCTTGTGCTTTTTTCCAATCAACTCCCGCCATATGATGTAAGGCAATTCCAAGGTATTGGGCCTGCATGGTCATTCCCCCTAAGGATAGCCCTAAATCGTGTAGCGCATGAAAATTTTCTTTTCCATCATCGGTTTCTTTTTTATAAGCAGTTAGCATTAAAAGCGGGGCGTTCTCAGCCCACTGTTTGTTAAAATCACTCAAACATGAAAGTATTTCACGGTATCCGTCCGAATTTTTTTCTGCATAAATAAATCGCCACGGTTGAACATTATTAGAACTCGCAGACCAGCGAGCGGCTTCAAAAAGTTGTTTTATATGTTGCTCTTTCAAGGCTAAATCTTTAAACGTTCTTGGACTATATCGCTGTTTTAACAAAGCAAATATTTCATAGTCACATTCGGCTATATTTTGTAACTGAACTTGTTCTGGTGCTGTCATAATTTTTTTGCTTTTGCTTACAAGTTTACGAGTTATTTATAGCTCAGATTAACGCTAAGCCTTTTTAGATTGATGCTTTTGACATATGGAGTGTTAAAATTTAAGCTTATAGCTTTTGTGTATTTTCAATTTCCTGTCCAAATTCATCTTTATATATTTTTAATACAATTAAAAACAGACTAATCAATAGCGGACCAAAAATAAGTCCAATAAATCCAAATATAGGGACACCGACAATAACGCCAATTAGGGTAATCAGCGGATGCACATTGTCTAGCTTTTTAAGAATTACTAAACGTAGTAAATTGTCTGTTGTGCCAACCACCAATATACCATAGATTAGAATACCCCAAGCTTGAAAGTTGTCTCCAGTAGCAAGTGTGATAATAAAAACAGGTAAAATACCCACAATAGTACCGATAAAGGGAATTACAGAACCTACAAACACCACCACAGCCCAGAAGAAGGGTTGTTCAATATTAAAGATTAAAAAGCCAATTAATGCAACAATACCTTGTGCGGCCGCTACTAAAGGAATGCCAATGGCGTTAGACTTCACCATAGATTGTACATCTTTACCAATCATTTGTATGCTTTTACTTCCCATAGGGATATATTCATACAGTGATTCTTTTAATTGTCTTCTATTGGTAAGCATATAATAGAGCATAAAGTACATGATGCTGACCGCAATGAATATATTAAAAGTACCGCCCGCAAAACTCTGTAGATTTTCAGACAACCAGGTTGATACCGCAGAGGCGTCAATCTGTGAAGTAAGATCATAGCCTATTCTATTTTCTAAAACGCCTATTTGTTCTTTTCCCGCCTTGATCATTTTTTCAGAATTATCCACGGCACTTTTTACCTTATTTGTAAGCATTAAAATAATTCCAATGACCGGGATTAAAATTCCAACTACAGAAGCCAGTAACAACAAGCTTACCGCAAGGTTTTTATTCCAGCCTTTTTCTACGAGTTTAGCCATGGGCTTCCGCAACAAAACATAAATAGTAATGGCGCCAAGCACCCCAGTGAGGTAGGGTAGCATGTGATAAAAAATAAGAAAACCTAAGGATAAAATTAGCAGTATAATAAACAACTGCCGTATGGTTTTAGGGTTGATTGCTGTCATAAAAAAGGTTTTTATTTAGGTACATGTTTAGAATCATTACTCTGAGCCACATCGCTTGGTTCAATTAAAATTCCGTATTTTTTGGCATAAATATAAGTGAATTGGGCGCCAAAAAATAGAATTAAGCAAGAATAGGAAACCCATAAAAGAATGAGTACAATAGTGCCCGCTGCACCATAGGTGGATCCTGGATTTGCTTCTCCAAAATAGTATCCTAACAGTGATTTTCCAATGACAAATAAAACGGCTGTAATTAAAGCACCTTTCCAAACCGTCTTCCATTTAATTTTAATATCGGGTAGGTAGCGAAACATTAAGGCAAAAAGAATCGTAATAATTCCGATAGATACCATAAAATCTAAGAAATAGGCCACGTAAAGTAATAGGTTCGGGAGCATAGTTCTGATGTAATCATTTAATGCAGCGATGCCTGCGGTTACCATAAAGCTAATAAGAAGTAAAAAACCAATAACTAAAATAAAGGCAAAACTTCGTGCTCTATCCGTGACTAGCTTCCACCAACTGGCATCAGGGTTTGCTTTTACATTCCAAATTTCATTAAGAGAAAGCTTTAATTGATAAAATGCTCCAGTGGCACCGAACAATAAGGTCGCAAAACCAATTATTGTAGCAATTAAGTTCTTATCTCTATTTAAAGTTTCAGATATCATAGTTTCAATAGATTCTGCTGCATCACTACCTAAAGCTGAAGAAATTTCGTTAGTCAACTGGCCTTGTACAATGTCTTCTCCCCAAACAGCACCTACAATATTGATGATAATAATAAGAAGTCCTGGTAAGGATAGCACGGAATAATAGGCCACTACGGCACTTAAGCGCCATGGGTTTGAAGCATCCCAAGCTTTGTAGGTTTCTACAATTAAGGATGGTAAATCTTTTAATTTAAATTTTTTTTTATTTTCCTGATTCAATTTGTTCTGGGCTTTTAAAAAGATGAAAATGTTCGGAAAAGTACATCAAGAGTTGATAGTAAATTAACTGTATCCGTTTTTTTATTTCTCTAAAGCGTGGGGGCTTAGGTGGTTTAAACCTGGACTACCGTCGCAAATAATTCACATGGTTTTGGGTTGATCCCGTAGGAAGGTAGCTTTTGGTTCCCTTTGGATTGAGATGCAAAAAAATCTAGATTCCGAAGTTGAAAAAGAACTAAAGCAAGGCAGTATTGTAAAACTGATAATCATCATATAATTTTAGCAACATGCTTCGTAACTTTAACTTAGTATAAAATTGAGCTATATGGAAACGAATCCTTTAAGTCAGCATCAAAAAGTAGCGGAATTACATGAAGATTGTAGCTATTGGATGTCTAGCTTTAATTTTTTTGAGGAAGAATTAATTTTCATGAAGAAGCTCCTAGATTCCTATGTTTTTGAACCAAATTCACCTAATCTTTTTGAACGTTTACAAGAGTATAAGGCACATCTAGCATCAGCAAATGTGGCATGGGCAGCTCTTAAACAGGCGGTTAAAAAACACGAAAATAATTTGGGTGGTATGCTCGAATGTCAAGAAGATAGCTGTGATTTAACTTTTTATGAGCAACATAAAGTACTAAAGAAGCAAGTTTTGCATAGCTTTGAAACTTTTAAAGTACTAAAGTCCCAAATATTTAATTACGCAGGAGGAATTCTAAAAAACAGAAAACCATAAATTCTAAAAAAATGAAAAATTTAATTCTTATACTGTTCTTGGTGGTTCTTTCAGGCTGCGCATCGACAAAAATGATCGATACTTATAAAAACCCAGATCATGTAGTTTTTACAGCCTACAAGGTTTTGTTAGTGGGCATCACCCCTAATGAAGAAACGCGTGTTGCTTTTGAAACAAAGCTTAAAAATGAATTTGAAAAACGAAACATAGAAGTCATGAGGAGCGTTGACTTGTTTGATGTGGAGTTTACGGTTACGGCAAAAACCATGGATGAACTAGACGCTGTTGAGCAGCAACTAATTGAGAAAGATTTTGATGCCGTTTTAATTACAAAGGTGACGGGTACTGAAAATAAACAAACGTTTAAGCAAAGTATGGCTGATTGGGCGAGTTATAAGGGTACTTTTAGGGATGATTACATGCAATCCCAAAATGTGTATTACGACACTGATTATTTTGATGCCTTTAAGGTCTATCACACAGAAACTAGTTTGTATTGTATCTGTGAAGGCAAAGATCGATTTTTAGTTTGGCGTGGGAGTATAGACATAACAGATCCCAAGAATGTGGAGCAATCAATGAATGATTATGTTAAACTGGTAGTAAACAGTATGGAAAGTCAAGATGTAATTTTCAGAAAAAAATAAACCTCTACAAAAAAAATTAGGTCTGCAGAGGTTTTGAAAAGAATTTAGTTCTTGCGATTTTTTAATTTTTGACCGTGCTAATCGCATAGTTTTTGTCTTCCGTAATTTTAAGCTTGGCATTTGGAAACCCCACAAACTGAAATAATAGTGTTTGACCATCTTCAGCAGCCATAGTAAATTGGCCATCAAAATTTGTGAGTGTTCCTGAATTGGAGTTTTGAATGGTAATGCTTACGCCAGGAAGTCCTGAATCAATGGTAAAAACCTTACCTGAAATATACGTTTTACCATCTTTGGTGATTTTTTTGGCTTCTACATAAAAGTTGTCAGGTGTTTTAGAATGTACATCGCTAGAATTCTTTAAACGCATAACTTCAACGGATTCACCAACAACCCAAGGACCTTTTTTTGTAATCACTTCAACGACGCCATTTTTGGCTTGTTCTCCATATTTTTTAATCGCAGCCTTGTCTTTTAAAACAGTTACACTTTCAATATTCTCAGGATTTATACTATTGATATCAAAAGTCTTTTCTTTTACTTTATTATTCACAACAAATACAGCATTACTCAAAGAATTTTGGATTTTACCCCTATCTTTTTCTGCTTTTTTGGTTTTAATTTGAATGACCCCATTTTTACCCTTAGCGCCGTATAATTCTGTTGCACTTTTATCTTTTAAAACCATAACACTTGCAATATCATTGGGGTTTAAACCATAAGATTCAAAATTACCTGTTATCATTTCTCCATCAACAATATATAAGGCTTTGTCTGAAGCATTCTGAATTAAATCTATTGCTTTCTTTTCTTTTTTGGTGGTAATGATAATAACCCCATTCTTTCCTTTTTCACCATAAACAGTGGTGGCATTTTTATCTTTTAAAACACTAAGACTTTCAATAGTATCTGGGTTTAGGCTTTTTAAGATTGAATTTTCAGTGACTTCGCCATCAAGAACAATTAAAGGCTTTTCTTCCTGAATTATTTCGTTATAATTAAAACGTTTTGAACTTGCGGGCAGTTCAATGTGCGCTACCTTGTTAGGATCTTTAAAGTTTTTTTCGGAGATACTGATTTTCCCAGTTTTACCATCTTCGTTTTTAGGTACTTTAATTTTTTTGATCGATTGTATATCAATAGCATTTAATAGCGAGTCTGATGGTAAATCATTAAGATCAAATTCTTCACTTTGAATCGAACGAATAACGAAAGATTTCGCGCTATTAAATTTTAAAATAGAGTCACTAGTGGATATGTTTGTGGTTTCCCCGTCAGGTGAAAATAATATAAAACTATTTTCTTTTCCAGCAGGTCTATATCCAATACCATTTAAATCACCAGATTTGTCTAAATTCATCACTAATGAAAATGGAATAATGGGATCATCGCCTGATACACTATAGGTACCGCTTTTTCCAGCTTTAGTTGAGTAGGTAGATTTTATTTGGGTAATTTCCCCTGAATTATTTCTTTTGATTTTTGAAAATTTAAGGCTGATACCATCTTTTTTTAACGCCTTACTTTCACGTTCTAATTCTTCATCTGTAGAATTTTTGTCTACCAATACCTCAAAATTTGTTACGCTTATCTCGTAACTCCATTTATTTTCATTGTTTTCTTGTTCCTTAACTTGCGCAATTGTTTTTGTATTAAAGGCAAAAAGAAATAGGGCTAATAAGGGTAAAATAGTACTATACTTGACTAATTTAATTGGATTTGAGGTTTGTTGATTTAACATGACGATTCGTTTTTTGATTAATGAATTAAAAAATGGATTGATGAGGTCTGTTTTTGGGGCTACTTGCCCCGATTGATGTAATAATAAATACTGATAGGCTTTTTTGTCTGATAGGATATCTGCGCTGTACTTATCGGCAATATATTCTAAATTTTGAGCCATAGTTTTTTTATATATCCATGAAAAAGGATTCATCCATTGAAAAATAGTGAGCAGATGCACCAATAAAATATCTAGTGAATGGTGCTGTTTAGCGTGTATTTTTTCGTGAATTATTATAGCTTTTAATTCTTCTTCAGTATGCATTGTTGGGTTGTAAACTACGGTGTTGAAAAATGAAAACGGACTCACAGTATCCGTAGTTGTGGCAAAAGTAAATTCGCCCTTTTTTGTAATTGCACACTTTTTAAATAAACGGTAAAGCGAAAACAATTGAATGAAAAACCGAATACTAAAAAAGGCAACACCGACGATATAGATAATTCCTGCAATTTGCCACCAGTTTGTTTCTTCTGGAATACTGACCTCGGTGTACGCTATGGTATTAAAATCTATATATTGAAACTGTGGTGCTTCAATCCACACTATTTTTTTAAGGCTAACAAAAGGGAGAAGTAGCGCCGTAAAAATACCACCTACCAAAAATAATCTATGTGCTTCAAAAAAAGTTTCCTTACTTAATAGGAGTTTAAAAACGAAGAAGAAAATAGCCAATAGAGCACTACTTTTAGCGAGATATAGAAAGAAATCTTCCATTATTTTTTGTTTTCAATGTTTTGAATAATTTCTTTTAAATCGGCTACACTAATTTTTTCTTCAGTGGCAAAAAATGAGACTAAATTCTTGTAAGAATTACTAAAGTAATCTTCTATGGCCTGGTTCATGAAGCGTTTTCTATACACTTCTTTCGTAACAATAGGGTAGTATTGGTGCGTATTACCAAAAGCTTGATGTGCCACGTAGCCCTTTTCCTCTAAATTTCTTATCATCGTAGATAGGGTGTTGTAATGTGGCTTTTCTATTTGAAATTCTGCTAAAACATCTTTTACAAAGGCTTGTTTTAAATCCCAAAGAATCATCATTACTTCTTCTTCTCTATTGGTTAATTTTTTCATAGGATCATACATCCGTTTTTTTGAATGAAAGCAAATATAACTAAAAAAATAGTTAACTAACTACAAAATTAGTTATTTAACTATTTTTTTAGTTTTTGAATTGAAAAAGAAACTCTTTGAGAAGAGCTTGGATTTGCACAGTGCTATACCCTGTATAATAGTCCCTTTACATCAAACAGCAGTGCTAATCAAAAGGCTAATAAAAAGAATAAGGCTAAAGAATAGAATGGTAATGAATACGCTTAGAAGTAAACATTTAATTCTTTCTTTTAAAAAAGACAGAGTACATAAAATTCTAATCATTTTTTTGGTGTTTTCGAAGAACAAATACAAATGTAGCTTTGGCCCTTGTCATTAAAGAGACAAACCCGATGATTGGTTTTTTTCTGTAGGCGAATGAAAAGTAGCTAAAGTCCTATAAAAAAAGGTGTTTAATACCCCTAAATACAAGAGAATTTCTCTGCGTTTTTCCATCGAATGTAAAAGGAATTACTACTTTTTAATTTAACGGTAGAAAACCACAGGAGGTATTGTTTTTGAAATGGCTGATAATTAATATGTTATAATTTTTTCACAGGAAAATTTTCGAGGGTAAAAACCAATAATTTTTTTAGGGGTAAAAATTTTTAAAACCCTTGTTTTTTCATTTTTTTTGTTTTCATTTGTTGTTTCAAATCAGTTGAAAAAGGAGTTCTGATTTTAAAACCTTTAGTTAAAATTAATGAGTTTTATTTTTATGTTTGGTGCATTGGAAAAGGGAAAGAAAAAACCAATGTTACTTTTAAAAAAAAGAAACCAAAACTTACATAGTTCTTTCTTTATACCTACCATCGTGAGAAGTCAACACGGCTACTTTTTTGTACCTACAACCAAGCTACAGATACTAATCTAGAAATTGTGATATAATTTTTCTTAAAAACAGCAAGGTTTTTAAAAACAGTTTAGTAGTTTTATCGCAATTCAAGAAATTTTAAATGAATACAAAGTACATTAATTTAATAGATCAAACGTATTATTTTCCTCAAGAAGAATTTACCTTAACGGGAGAAAACCTTAATTTTCACGAGATTCCACTCATGGAGCTGGTTGAAAAATACGGGAGCCCATTAAAATTCACCTATCTGCCGAAAATATCAGAGAACATTAATCGGGCTAAAGGCTGGTTTAAAAATGCCATTGAAAAAAATAATTACAAAGGCAAGTATCATTATTGTTATTGCACCAAGAGCTCCCATTTTCAACCCGTATTGAATGAAGTGTTAAACAATCATGTACATATCGAGACGTCTTCGGCTTATGATATTAATATTGTGCAAATACTTAAGAAAAAGGGTAAAATTAAAGACGATACTTATGTTATTTGTAACGGTTTTAAACGCGATGAATATATTGATAACATTGGCCGTTTAATCAATGAAGGGCATCGTAATTGTATCCCCATTATTGATAATTACGAAGAGATAGAATTACTATCAGACGTGATCAATGACACCTTCAAAGTAGGTATCAGAATAGCCTCAGAAGAAGAGCCTAAATTTGAATTTTATACCTCAAGATTAGGTATTGGGTATAAAAACATTGTTCCTTTTTACGAGAATCAAATAAAAGATAATGATAAGGTTGAGCTTAAAATGCTCCACTTTTTTATCAATACTGGTATTCGAGATAATGCGTATTATTGGAACGAGTTGGTGAAATGTTTAAAGGTATATATCCGACTTAAAAAAATGTGTCCGTCTTTAGATAGTCTTAATATTGGAGGTGGTTTCCCTATTAAAAATTCATTGGCGTTTGAATATGATTACCAATATATGATTGATGAAATTATCAATCAAATAAATATTGCATGCCAAGAGGCAGAAGTTCCTGTGCCTCATATTTTTACAGAATTTGGCAGCTTTACCGTTGGTGAAAGTGGTGGTGCCATTTATGAAATTTTATACCAAAAACAACAGAACGATCGTGAAAAATGGAATATGATTGATTCTTCTTTTATCACGACTCTACCAGACACTTGGGCAATAAATAAGCGTTTTATTATGTTACCTATTAACCGATGGGAGGACGAATATGAACGTGTACTTTTGGGTGGTTTAACCTGCGATAGTGACGATTATTACAATAGCGAACAAAACATGAATGCTATTTATTTGCCTAAATATAAAAGGGATAAACCTTTGTACATAGGTTTTTTCAATACCGGAGCTTACCAAGAAAGTATTGGCGGGTACGGTGGCTTGCAGCATTGTTTAATTCCGCATCCAAAGCATATTTTAATTGATAAAGACGAACAAGGTACTATAACAACTAAACTATTTAACGAACAACAAAAAGCAGTAGATCTGCTAAAAATCTTAGGTTATGACGACAACTAGCAATTACGCGGGAATACCAGACAAATTTGCGCAATTGGAAACTGCGAAAGTGGTTTTAATTCCAGTACCTTATGACGGAACAAGTACTTGGGGAAAAGGCGCTGACAAAGGCCCTGATGCATTTTTAAAAGCTTCAGAAAACATGGAACTCTATGACATTGAAACCGATACTGAAGTATACGAACAAGGAGTATTTTTAGCCGATGCAGTGACCGAAAATAGTTCTCCAGAAGCTATGGTCAAAGCAGTGCATGACGTGACAAAAGACTTTATTAAAAGAAATAAGTTTGTCACTCTTTTTGGGGGTGAACATTCTATTTCAATAGGAAGCATTCGCGCTTTTAATGAATGTTTTGACAACCTAACCGTTTTACACATTGACGCCCATGCTGATTTGCGTGAATCTTATGAGGGTACCAAATGCAACCATGCCTGTGCGGTGCATGAAGCAAGTCAAACAACAAACCTTATTCAAATAGGTATTCGTAGTATGGATGCCATTGAAAAAACATTTATGGATGAAGAAAAAACATTCTTTGCACATGACATGATTAATGATGAGTATTGGATGGATAAAGTAATCGATCTTATGACTGGAAATGTTTTTATTACGTTTGATTTAGATGCTTTCGATCCAAGTATTTTACCAGCCACAGGAACTCCTGAACCAGGCGGTTTATTTTGGTACGAGACTCTTGATTTTTTAAAGAAAGTTTTTGAAGAAAAGAATGTGGTTGGTTTTGATATTGTAGAACTTTGCCCAAACAAAAACGATAAATCCTCCGATTTTTTAGCTGCAAAATTGTATTATAAAATGTTAAGCTATAAATTTATGGATGAAGCCGCGGATGAAGCCTATGACAGTACCTACGATATAGACTACAAATCAGGCACTACTAACAACTCAAAATTCGAAGATGACGAAGACTAAAGGAGCAATCTCCAATTTTATTGAAAAATATTATTTACACTTTAATTCAGCAGCCTTAGTTGATGCCGCAAAAGCCTACGAAGATCAGCTAAAAAATGGAGCCAAAATGTTGGTTTCTCTGGCAGGTGCCATGAGTACCGCTGAAATAGGCAAAATTTTTGCTGAAATAATCCGTCAAGATAAGGTTCAGATTATTTCGTGCACCGGTGCAAACCTAGAAGAAGATATTATGAATTTAGTGGCACACTCGCATTACAAGCGCGTGCCAAATTATCGCGATTTAACCCCGCAAGATGAGTGGGATTTACTTGAGAAAGGCTTAAATAGAGTTACCGATACTTGTATTCCTGAAGAGGAAGCTTTTAGAAGGTTACAAAAGCATATTTTTAAAATCTGGAAAGATGCTGATGATGCTGGAGAGCGTTATTTGCCGCATGAATTTATGTATAAAATGTTACTTTCAGGTGTTCTTGAGGAATATTATGAAATTGATCTTAAAGATTCTTGGATGTACGCGGCGGCTGAAAAGAACTTGCCTATTATTTGCCCAGGTTGGGAAGACAGTACCATGGGTAATATTTTCGCATCCTATGTGCTCAAAGGTGAATTAAAAGCAACAACCATGAAATCGGGTATTGAGTATATGACTTTTTTAGCCGATTGGTACACTGATAATTCTAAAAACGGAATAGGATTCTTCCAAATTGGTGGTGGTATTGCAGGAGATTTTCCAATATGTGTAGTGCCTATGTTATATCAAGATATGGAACGACAAGAAACCCCTTTTTGGAGCTATTTTTGTCAAATTAGTGATTCTACAACAAGTTATGGATCGTACTCAGGAGCGGTACCAAATGAAAAAATAACCTGGGGAAAATTAGATATCGATACCCCAAAATTTATTATTGAAAGTGATGCCACAATAGTGGCGCCACTTATTTTTGCATACTTATTAGACTATTAAAAAAAAATGGAAAATTTAAAGAGAGTTATCGTTGATTTTAAAAAGCTTACCCCCGAGGTATTAAAGCTTTTAGTAGAGAAGTATCCTGATGGGTATGATGATTTGAACATCATTTCTTTCAAGAATGCTCAAGGAGAACGTATTGAAGCTGTTGAGGTAACTACAGAAGACACCAAGTATTTGGTTAAAATTAGTGCTAAGTTAGAGACCACGATGGCGAATTATGACGAAGACGATTACGAAGATTTTGATGATGATGATCCAGATGCAGTAGTTGATCCAGATGCTATGCCGGAAGAGGGCGAATTAGATGAAGATGAATAAATCTAAAAACCCATAGTTTAAACAATAAAGACAACCAACCTACTTCAAGGTTGGTTTTTGTGTCAATATAGAGTCGTATAAAAGCTAAATTTTTTTATAGTGGATAAATTAACAATTATAGGTAGTGAAGAGTGGTGTGTTTTTGAATCTTTAGGCATCCCCGCCATAAAAGCCAGGGTAGATTCTGGAGCTAAAACATCATCAATACAAGCCACGAATATAAAAGTTTTTATAAAAGGTGCACAGGAGTGGGTGAAGTTTGAGGTGAGTCCTATTCAGGATAACAGAAGTATTTCTATTCATTGTGAAGCAAAGATGATTGACCGTAGAACCATAAAAAGTTCTTCTGGTATTGCCGAGGAACGCTATGTTATTAGAGTACCTGTTTCGCTTGGAGACCAAACTTTTGATGTAGAACTTACACTTGCCAATCGCGATACTATGGAGTTTCGCATGCTCCTTGGTCGTGAAGCTTTAAATAATAGGTACATGGTAAATCCGGCAGAAAACTGTATGATTAAAGATTATACGGATGCTGAAATTTCTAAAAAATATGCCACCTATTTTAAAGAAAAAACCGGTTTAAAAATAGCTATTTTAGCCAGTAATCCGGATTTATACAGCAATAAACGACTTATGGAAGCTGGTGAAATGCGAGGTCATGAAATGGTGTTTTTAAATGTAGAACACGCCTATATGAAACTCGACGCCAATTCTCCCGAAATTAGATATCGTGGAGGTAATATTTTAAATGAATTTGATGCTATTATACCTCGTATTAAGCCTGCGGTTACTTTTTATGCCTGTGCTTTGATTCGTCAGTTTGATAACCTTGGAGTGTATTGTTTAAATTCTGCCGAAGCCATTACGCAATCACGCGATAAATTATTTGCATCACAATTATTTTCAAAAAATGATATTCATATTCCCATCACGGGCTTTGCTAAATCGCCGATGGACACCAAAGACTTGATTAAGATGGTCAATGGTGCGCCTTTAATTATCAAGTTACTAGAAAGTACCCAGGGTAAAGGTGTTGTTTTAGCAGAAACAAATAAGGCTGCAGAAAGTGTCATCAACGCGTTTAAAAGTGTGCAAACCAATATTTTGGTACAAGAGTTCATCAAAGAAGCAAACGGTCAAGATATTCGTTGTTTTGTAGTGAATGGTAAAGTTATTGCCTCAATGCAACGCCAAGCGGAGAAAGGTGAGTTTAGAGCGAATATACATCAAGGCGGAAAGGCATCCATAGTAAAAATTACTCTTGAAGAGAAAAAATTAGCTATTAAAGCAGCGAAAGTATTAAACCTGGCTGTGGCCGGAGTGGATATTATTCGATCTAATAAAGGACCTTTATTATTAGAAGTGAACTCTTCCCCAGGTTTAGAAGGTATTGAAAACGCCACCGGAAAAGATATTGCCAATAGCATGATTATGGCTATTGAAAATAAATTAAAGATGAGAATTTAATACCATGTTACTTTAAGCTTGAAATAACCTGTAATTTTTAAGTCCCGTATCCTAACAAATTTGTTGAGATACGGGACTTAAAGTGTTTAAAAATAAGACAATAAGCGATACAGAAATGGCCTGAAAAGACCGATAGCCATTGGTAGAATTACATACCCTACTTAGGTGGCAAGATTTTCTAGCATTTCTTTTGTTGTTTTATCCAAATCAAACGCTGATTTCCACTCCCAATCTTCGGTGGCTTTAGAATCATCGATACTGCTGGGCCAAGAATCTGCAATTTGTTGTCTAAAGTCAGGCTCGAACGTAATTTTAAAATCAGGAATATGCTGCTGAATACTTTCCAATATTTCAATAGGAGTAAAGCTCATGGCGGCTAAATTATAGGAAGAGCGTATTTTTATTTTTTGGGCATCCGCATCCATGATAGCCATTGTAGCTCTAATAGCATCATCCATAAACATCATAGGAAGCTTTGTATCTTTTTTTAAAAAGCAGTTATATTCTTTGTCTGATAAAGCCTTATGGTAAATTTCTACGGCATAATCGGTAGTGCCTCCACCCGGTAATGTTTTCCAGCTGATGAGTCCTGGGTATCTAACACTGCGAACATCAACACCATATTTTTGAAAGTAATATTCACACCAACGTTCTCCTGATTGTTTACTGATACCATAAACCGTACTGGGCTCCATAATGGTATTTTGTGCTGTGTTTTCTTTAGGTGTGTTCGGGCCAAAAACAGCAATACTCGATGGCCAAAACACTTTTGAAATCTTTTTATCTTTTGCTAAATTGAGCACGTTGAAAAGTGAATTCATATTCAAATTCCATGCGCGCATGGGGAATTTTTCGGCAGTTGCACTGAGCATTGCAGCCATCAAATACACCTCTTCTATTTCATAATGCATCACTACATCTTCAATAGCGGCATAGTTGGTAGCGTCTAAAAGTTCAAAAGGACCAGAAGCCATTAAACTTTCATTCCCTTCGCGAATATCACTTGCAATAACGGCGTCATTACCATATTTTTCGCGTAGCGTATAGGTTAGTTCTGTGCCTATTTGTCCGCAAGCACCAATAATTAAAATAGATTTTCGCATAAAAAAATGTAATATGTATTGTCTAAAGTTTGGCCACAAAAATCGGGATAAATTTTATTTTTTAGCAGTATATTTTGCGTTATTTTCAATATACAGCGAACAAATGATCTATAAGCGAAAATTTGCTTGTAGTCAATTACTCTTTAAAACGCTATCTATTTCTTTCCGCTATGCGTAAGGTTTACGCAAATATAAGTCAAATGAACTCTTTTTATTGTAGAAGTATATTTAGTACTTTTATAAACTACTAAAATTTGTACTTTAGCTTTATGGTAAAACAAGTGGTCCTTTTTTCATTGCTCTTCCTCGGAGCTATCTCATGCGGAGAACAAAAAAAAGAAGCGATAGAGAATGATCCTACCAAGGATTTGGTAGACTTAAAAAAGTTGCCCAAAAAAGTAGAACCTAGTGCTGCTGCTAGGGAGCTTTTAAAGGATTGGACAGAATATAACGCCTTAAATGGTGCCATATCTTCTTTTTACGCTGCAGAAACTAAAGAAGATGTACTCGTGTTGGTAGATGACTTAATAGAAAAACAAAAATTACTTGAAGCGTCAACCTACCCCCTTGAATTTGACAGACCCGATATAAAAAGTAGACAGAAAATTTTTAAAACCTATGTCTTAAAAATAAAGTCGAATATGGTTTACGACATAAATCCCAGAGAAGCGGTGATTGAAGCTATAAAGGCTTATAATGCATTTAATAATCAGTTTTCTATTGTTTTAAGTAGTAAAATTGATACAGAAATACTATTTGATGAATAAACTATTTTTTATTTTTTTATGGCTAAGTGCCACCTTGTGTAGTCAAGAAAATTCTGAAGAAGTTGCGATCCAAACAACGCTTGATAATTGGCATAAAGCAGCAGCAAACGCTAATTTTGAGGATTATTTTCAGCTCATGACTAGTGACGGCGTTTTCATAGGGACTGATGCTACCGAAAACTGGCAGAATACGGCCTTTCGCGAATTTTCTAAGCCTTATTTTGAGGCAGGTAAAGCTTGGAGTTTTTCTACATTAGAACGTCATGTTTACCTTAATGAAGCCAAAGATTTTGCCTGGTTCGATGAATTATTAGATACTCAAATGGAAATTTGTCGTGGTTCAGGTGTCCTCAAAAAGAGCAATGGCCAATGGAAAATTGCACACTATGTACTTTCTATTGCTGTGCCTAATGACAAGGTCGATGAGCTTGTTTTACTTAAAAAAGAAGCTGATGGTATTTTAAAGAAACGTTTAAAAGCCAAACACGAATAATATAAGAAGCCAGATATAAAAAAAGTAGTGTGTTTTATGAAAATAAAACACACTACTTTTTTTATTATAAAGAATTAAATTACTGCTTCTTCTTTTTTCCAGGTGTAGCCGTCTCTTTTGCTTGCTCGGGCTCCGGAGTTGGTGGGTTTTTTCTTGCCTCTAAAGCTTGCTTACTTAAACTTGCTAAATTAAAATTTGGATCTATTTGTAAAGCTTCATCGAAAAGGGCTATTGCGCCGTCTATATTATCTTTATCAAGATTAAAAGCCACAAGACCTTTTAAGTGCAAAAAGGCTGCTTTTAAAGAAGCTTCGTAAGGTTGCTGACGCTCATAAAAAGCATGCTTCATAGCTTCGGTAGCATTTAAAATACCGTATTCAATATCGGTTGCAGCGCCGTTGGGATTTCCAGTCTGAATTTTTAGATCAGCCAACTCATAAGCAACATAAGGGTTCGGATTTCTTTGCTGCAACACCTCAAATTGCTCTATGGCTCTTTTAGGTTGGTTTAATGCTTTTAATGAAATAGCCTTCACCTGCACCGCTAAATCTGAGTCAGTTTCAATTTTTTCAATACCAATGGTATTTAAGGCTTGCATGTGCTGATCATCATTCGCATAAATAAAAGCCAAAGTATCCTTTCGCTGCGCAGATGGCGCAATGACATTCAAATGGGTCAAGGCATTAATTACGCCGCTTACATCTCCTTGCATACGCATTTGTTGGTAAAACGCTTCGTAATGTTTTTGTAATTCAGATTTTGTTTGTGCGGTTAGGCTTAACCCCATACAAAGTACTATGGCAACTACTAATTTTTTCATTATTTTAAATTCGTTTTTTTGATGGTGCTAAACT
The DNA here is from genome assembly GCA_963974535.1 of uncultured Cellulophaga sp. Taxonomy (GTDB): domain Bacteria; phylum Bacteroidota; class Bacteroidia; order Flavobacteriales; family Flavobacteriaceae; genus Cellulophaga. Next base: position 80,034 of record CAXBCN010000003.1, on the reverse strand, counting down.
ATAAAAATTATTTGTAGTATGCTGTTAAGGAAAGCATTAAAAGAAAAAAGATGCTCTGGAGCATCTTTTTCTATTTTTGGTTTAAAACTAGTCGGTTTTTTTAAACAGCCATTAGGTTCAACTCTTTGTTTGAAAATGAACGCAATAAACTGGCATAGAATGCTAAGCTCTTATGATCTTGATCTAAGCACGACTTTAAAAAGTCATTTAGATTTTTGAACAATAAATTAGCACGGAAAATTGGCATGTAGGTATTCACCTTTTTAGGGTCGTACACGCTATCATCCATAATAATATCCATGGCTACCCGATTTCGGTGGTAATCAATAGATACGTCAGAAGCATTGTAGTGTTTTTTTAAAATCGCTACGTGTAGGTTTTTAAACTTCTGAGAGTTTTCTCGATTTGGAGCGCTTTGCGAAATGAGGTTTTCTATCTCAGAAATAACCTTTTCTTTTAAACTTGAATTTTCCATAATAATCGATTTAAAATTATATGTCAAAGGTATAATTATATCGACCAAATGCACAGGCAGTTAACACTTTAGCCCTTCTTTTGTTGTGAAAACAGCTATTATTGTTGTGAGTTAATTGGTAATAGAGGTAAGAAAATTAAAACTTTTAACAGTTTCTAGAAATTTACTGTGGATAATTTTGCCTTTTTCCGAGGATTCGGTATCATATTCAGGTATTTTTAAATTTCTCTTTATGGCCTCGTTGGTATAATATACTTTTTTAGTAGGATGATCAGGATAAACTCCGTTGATTATTTGATGCCAAAAAGCTTGTTCAACGACCAAGCTGATAATTCTTATACAATCATTTCTATGAATGAGATTTACGGGATGATGCCCATTTTTTACATGTTCTCGTTGGGAAAGCATCGTTACGGGGTGGCGATCCTCGCTTATTAAACCACCAAAACGTATAATGCTTGTTTGTAGCTTAGCGTCGTCTTTAAAAATACCTTCAGCCTCAAGAAGTTGCCTTCCAGATTCGCTATTCGGGGTTGGCCTTGTTTCTTCTGTGACGATGCCATCAATAGCACCATAAACAGAGGTGCTACTAATAAAAACGATATTCTTTATGGAGCTTTTTTGAATCTGCTGATGTAGCATTTTCATTTTTGCCACATAATTTTCTGATTTTTTACTTCTGAGTTTTGGGGGTACGTTAATAATTAAAGTCCTTACATCTTTTAAAAAATCGGTAATTTCACCTTGAATTTGTTGTTCGGAAAGTAAAATCCAATAGGGGATTATTTTTTCTTCTTTTAAAATTTTTAATTTATCAGGGGAAGTAGTGGTTCCTTTTACTAAAATTCCTTTTTCTATAAACGATTTTGCTAAGGGAAATCCCAACCAACCGCAACCTATAATACCAATCATACTATTCGAAATTTACGGTTTTAATGAGTAAAGTTGCATCGTTTAAAATAAAGGGCATCGGGATATTATTTTTTGGTCGAGCTGGTATGGTAAACTGGTTGTTACTCAATAAGTCATTAGCTGCTTCGTATAAAGTTAATTGTAATTTTTCGTTCACAGGAAGTATTAATTCCAATTCTGTATCATTGTTATTGCTGATGTAATGGGTAACTAATTTTCCTTTTGCTCTATTTTTTAAGAAATAATCAGATAGCGGAATTCCATTTACCGCAGCTTTCGTTAGACTAACATCATTTGTAAAAATTTCTAAGCGATTTACATTCCGTTGCGGTGTAATACAAATTTGTATATGTCGTTCACTAGCGATAATCGTATCTCTGATCGTTTCAATTTTTGGTTCAAGAATATTTTTTAATGCTGCTTGAGCTACATAGGTAAATCCAGAACCGTATTTGCTACTTATAACCATTTGATTCAGTGCTTCTGGTGCTGTTTTATTTTGGCCTATATACTGAGCCGTCCAATCCGAAACCACATGTTCATAGGTGGCCCATTGAGCCGTTTGGTGATCGGCATTATACACATACAATAAACTTGTTGGTTTAGCCGTGCCGTTTGAAAAACCGCTATTGAAATGGGCGACAAGCATGGCGATTACAAACAAAAAACCTGAAAGTAAGGCAAGAAATCCTTTTCGTTTGTAAAATCCAATAATTGGGAGGAGTAAAAGAAAAATAAGTGTGCTGAGTAGGGTAGAGGCCACCATCATTTTTAAACCTAAGCCCACGGGAAACATTTTGACAAAAGGGGTAAAAATCCATAGCGCAGGTAATGCTAAAAACACAAAGACTAAGCCATTTGGTTTTTCTTGTTGTATCAGCACAAAAAATGAGGCTAAAAAGGCAAAAACCGGAATGACAAAGAAATTGGCACCGGGTAAATAAGCCGTTAAGCATCCACAGATAACAAGCCATAAGATAAGTGGTGCAACGACTGCGTTTTTGGTGTTAATAGCGCTGAATTTTTTATACGTATAAAAGCATACAGCTATTGAAAATAATACAAAAGCGCTGATATAGGTGTAGCCGTTATAGGGAAAGCCATGAAGCATATCGCTATAGTGCGGATATAAGCCTTTTAGGGCCGACCAGCTAAAATACCCAACAAATCCATTTACTATAAGCACAATGAACATAGGCAAAAAGCCTTTAAGAACTTCTTTTAAAACAAGCGATTTTTTTCTGAAACCAAAAATTAATAAAACTAAAAATAGCCCTACCGCAAGTCCAAATAAAATCCAAATCCATTCAAACGGATAGGAAACTATTTTAAAAAAAGGTACAGTAAAATAGTTATACTCGTTTAAGCTTTTTAGTGTTGTTAAATCGGCATCGCTAAAATAAGTGAGTAAAGGCATTAAATAACTGCCCTGGTGTGCCAGTGTTTTTTTGTCTAATCGCTCGTACGTGTCTTGCGCCGTATGATAATCGAAATGATCATCTATAAATGCAAAATTAAAACCCTCAATATCGGCTTCTTCTCTAAAAACGGTTAAATCGGTATCATTAGGTAACATTTTGTAAATGCTGTAGACCAAAGAATTTGCTACTGGGTAATTAGGATTAGCTTTTGTAAATTCTTTAATTAAATTACCATTTCCTCGGTTCGTTTCAATCAACATATACGAAGGACCACCACTACCACGTGCTTCAAAATTTAAAACAAGACCAACTTCTTTAGCCCAAGGATGCTTTTTGACAAATAAACTAGCGCCATTTAAACCTAATTCTTCGGCATCAGTAATCAAAATAATAATATCGTTTTTTGGAGTCTTTTCTGCCGCTAAAAAAGCACGAATACCTTCTAAAATTGTGGCCACACCACTAGCAGCATCGCTAGCGCCAAAGGACGAATGTGGACTGCTGTCGTAATGCGACAATAACAGTAAAGCCTTTCCTTTTTCTGAGCCTTTAATCCGCGCTAAAATATTGGTTGCTTTACTCAAATTGGCCCAATCCCCAGCGGTGTAGCCTTCTTGTACAGACGGCTCTAAACCCATTTTTTGTAGTTCATCAATTATATACTGCCTAACTTCAGTATGCCCAGGAAAGCCAACGGCATGTGGTTTTATAGACATTTTCTCCACATGAACTAAGGCATTGTTGGTTGAAAAGGAAGTTGTACTACTAGCAGCATCTTTTTCATACTCGGGAACCGATAATTTAAATCCTAGATAGGTGGCCAAGAGTATTAATAGTAAGGTGAAAAGGGCGTTGGTGTTTTTCATTATTGATGTAATTGGCTAATTTTTTTAAAAGGGAATTCGTGTGATGGTATAAAAGTATAACATTTTAATGGGATATCTAATCTTAAGTAAATAGGGCATTTTGTTAGGTAATTTTAAATATATATCTTAATATGTAAAACTATTAGTATTAATTATGTAAAATAAATGCTTATTATTTAAATTTTTTTAGTAACTTTCAAGTTAACCTAAAAATAAATAAGATATGGGAATCAAAAGTTTTCAAGGCGCACGAAAAGTGGTGAAGAAGGAATTCGAAGCTCCCATTTTGGTGCAAGATTACATGACTAAAAAATTGATCACCTTTACGCCAGATCAGTGTATCTTAAAAGTAATGGAACTTTTTACAAAGCATAATATTTCCGGTGGACCTGTTCTAGATAGTAATGGTTTCTTGGTAGGTATTATCTCCGAGGCAGATTGTATGAAGACCATATCAGAAAGTCGCTACTTTAATCAACCAATTTTAGAAAAAAGTGTTGAGACCTATATGACAAAAAATGTGGAGACGATTGCTCCAGATATTAGTATTTTTGATGCTGCTGGTGTTTTTCACAGAAATAATAGACGAAGATTACCGGTGCTAAAAGACGGTCTTTTAGTAGGTCAAATTAGCCGAAAAGATATTGTAGTTGCCGCGTTGAAACTCAGTGGCCAGAATTGGTAGGCAGCATAAGCATAGATAAAAAATGTTCCATTTTTATGCCTAAAATTTCACCTTCTTGGTTTAGAAGGCTATTCTCGTTTCACAATCATATATAAATCATTATCTAGGGGTAAATAACCTAAATCATATACAAAATAGTAGATGGTTCCCTTCTTTGTGGTATAAATACTTGTAAAATTATCGAAATCAAAGCCTTTGTCAGAAAGCTTAATTTTAGTGGTCGTAGTTTTTCCATCTTTTAAAGGAAAACTTTCTAAAATTCTATGGTTTTTTCGAAGCCTATTATTGATATTTCTGATGAGATTTTTAGTGTCTTTGTTAATTTTGTTGTGGTGCGCATTTCTGCAATAATCCGAGCAGAATTTTTTATCTTCTCTGCCGATTATTTTTTCACCACATTCAGGACACTTTTTTTCCAAGATTATTGTTTTTTAAAGTTGAATGTTATTTCTGATCTTGAACCGTCAGTATTCACCATAACCACATGCGCATTCATTTCGGTAGCACTTACTTTTTCATAGGTTAAACCATCAAAATACAATTTATTTTTTTCTTTTTTTATCAGCTTAAAGTCTTGAGTTTCGTCTTTTTCTTCCCATCCCTTAAGGTCGGCTCCAAAATGTTTTAGTTGCAATATAAGGGAGTGGTCTTTCTCTAGAATATGGCCTATTTCATAAAAACTTACTGTACCATCCACCACGAGTCTAAAGCTAAAGAGCATCGAATTGCCCATAGCCGATGTCCATATTTCTTCGGTTGTTCCTCCGAAGGCTTCACCTTTCCAATGGCCTTCTATAAAACTAGCATCTGCCAGCGTTGCTTTGGGAAATGGGGTATTTTCCTGCCTGGTCAGGGTGTTCTGTGAAAAGCATGTTGTTGAAAAAAGTAGGGCAAGTAGCAAAGCTTTCATGAAAGTACTATTTAAATACAAACCTAAGATACAATTATTTACCCAATCGTTTAACGAACATCAATTTTATAACAGCGAAGTAAGCCTTCTAAATTATCCTTTGAAAACTTTGCTTTTTTCAATCTATTTTCCTCTGGATGAATCGAAAAGTGATAGGCTGTTCTAAAATCAGTTTTTTCTAAGTTAGTATTACTAAAAATGGCGTTCACTAAATCGCATTGCTCAAAAATAGCTTCTGTAAGATCACTATTGGTAAAATCTACTTGCTGCATTTTACAGGATGTGAAAAGCGTTTTTTTTAGCTTTAAGTGCTCAAAAGAGGCGTAATCCATGATGCAATTATCAAAGCTAAACGACAGTAAAAATGTATCGCACAGGCCAAAATTTATACCAAGAAGTTTACAATTTTTAAAAACACAATCTTTTAAACTGGTTTCTTTTAAGTTGGCATTACTCAGGTCACAATCTATAAACTCACAAGACGAAAAGGTGCTGTTAGTGAGCTCTGCTTTTGAGAAAATACAGGTATCAAAAATGCAGTGTTCATATTCGGCCTTAGGCAACCTATTTTCTGAATACTTTTTATTCTTAAAGGTGGTGTCAACGATAAGTGGATTGTTCATCTGAAGTTTATTGATGAGGAGGTATATTTTATAAGGAGATATACCCCATCGTGAGTCTTGCCAATAGCCATTTACTGATCTCTAGCGGCTTTAAACTCACTTGTGTCGTACCATTTTGGGAATTTAGTTTCATTGGCCAACTGCAGGCCCACTTGAAATAGGAGCTGCGCATCAAACTGTATACCACTTAAGGCTGTTCCTCCGGGAATGTATTCATCTGCAGGCTGGTGGTATTTATTTTTTTGATACTCTTCCTTCATTTTTTTTACATAGTCGACACCGTATTGAAAGTCTTCATGGCTTCCGCTGGCATATAAAGCGGGAATACCGATTTTAGCAAAATTAAAATGATCTGATCTAAAGAAATATCCTTTTTCTGCGTCAGGGTCAGGAATAATATAGCGCCCTTGTTGTTCAGCGGCTGTTTTAGCGTACTCGTCCATTTCTGAATGTCCAAAACCTGTTATGGTTAAATCTTTCATAGGACCCGGGCTTGCAAGCGCATCCATATTGATGTTAGCCACCGATTTTTTAGGATCGTAAATTGGGTTTTCGGCATAAAATGCGGAACCGAGCAAGCCTTGTTCTTCTGCTGTTACGGCAATAAAAACGATAGAACGTTTGGTGGGTGGCATTTTTTTATAAGCCTCGGCAATGGCTAATAAGCAGGCTGTTCCAGAGGCATTATCTACGGCTCCATTGTAAATAGAATCGTTATTTACAGGTCTACCCACCCCTAAGTGATCCCAATGTGCAGAATAAATAATGTACTCATCTTTTTGATCGGTACCCGGAATGAGCGCTACCACATTTTTCGAGACATCTTTTTTAATGGTATTGGTAATTTGTACCGATGCTTTTAGTCCTAAAGCAATAGGTTTAAAGTTCTTTTGCTTGGCAAGATTATTGTAGTTTTTATCCTCAAGAGATGAATTCTCAAATAACTGTTGGGCACTTTCCATACTGATCCAGCCTTGTACATCGGTTTGTGGGGCACTGCTTTCTAAGTTCATTTTTGCACCACTCCAACTGCTTTGTACCACATTCCAACCGTAGGAAGCAGGTTCCGTTTCATGAATAATTAGGATACCAGCAGCACCCTGTCGTGCAGCCTCTTCATACTTATAGGTCCAACGACCGTAATACGTCATCGCATCGCCTTTAAACAGTTGATTATCTCCCGATCTAAATCCAGGATCATTAATTAAAACCACCGCTGTTTTACCTTTCCAATCGATCCCTTCATAATCATTCCAGCCATATTCGGGGGCTACAATACCATAGCCCGCAAAAACTAATTCTGAATCATTTAATGCAACATCTGGGACTATTTTTTGAGTAAGTGCAACAAAGTCATCTAAGTAATTTAGGACGATCGGTGTTTTACCACCGGAAATCGTCATTTTTTCTGAGGGTGTTCCTGTAATTTCTACTAGAGGAACATCTTGAAAATAACTAGTTCCGTTGCCCGGTTGTACCCCGAGTTTTGCAAACTCTTCTTTTAAATAGTTTACGGTTTTGGTTTCACCTTCGCTAAACGGCATTCTTCCTAAAAAGTCATCAGAGGCCAATGCTGCAATATGATTCCCAATCGTAGTTTCTTGAACTTGTATGGCAATTGCTTCTTCTTTTGGTTCAGACTTGCAACTTACAAGGACTATGGTAAGTACTGAAATTAAAAGTTGTTTTTTCATAAGCTTAGCGAATTTAAGAATTTAGAAATCAGTTATAAACTTACTACATTTTACTCTTTTTATCAACTAAGGGCTTGGTTATAAATGATTCATCTTTTAAACCTTTAGAGTACTGGGAGAACTTGTTGAGTACTATCTTTAACTTAGGCACAATAAAAGTGGTACAAAAAGGTTTTTTTGGATTTTTAATATAGTAATTTTTCACGCCTTCTTCGGATGATTTGAATGCTTCAAAAGACAGTACTTGGGTAATGATGGGTTGATCAAAATCAGTTTGAAGTTTTTTTATTAGGCCTTCAACCATTTTTTTCTGAGCTTCCGTAAAAGTGTACACAGCAGACCTATATTTTTTTCGCATGCTGTGATTTGATGTGCTTTTATGCGTGTGTAAATGAATTTCAATTAGGGTTTGAAGGTTTATTTGTTGCGTATTAAAATTCACCAAAACCGCTTCGGAAAATGCCTCGTTTGTTCCGGTTGAAGCAATCCAACCTTGTTGTACATGGCCAACACCTTTCAAATTTTGAAAGACAGCCTCTGTACACCAATGGCACCCGCCTCCAAACCCTATTTCTTGAATTTCAGTCAATGAATATATTTTAATCTCTTGAATTTTGCGAGACTATTCTTTGTTTTGTGCTTAGCGCTAGTTTACAGGCTACAGAAAGGTGCCAAATCTTTCAAAATGACAGGTATAGCCATTTGGTTTTTTTACTAAATAGTCTTGGTGTTCTGGCTCAGCAGGCCAAAACTTGGTCCAAGGTTCTAAAGTAGTGACTATTTTGCCTCCCCAACGGTTTGTATTTTCAACAATAGTAATAATTTCTTTAGCTATTGATTTCTCCTCTTCATTTTGAAAAAATATCGCTGACCTGTAGCTAGACCCTAAGTCATTACCCTGTTGATCAACGGTTGTTGGATTGTGAATGCGATAGAAGTAATCTAAAATTTCTCTAAAATTTGTTTCTTCCGGGTTGTAGGTAAGTTCTATACCTTCGGCATGGCCTGGATGATTAGGATAGGTCGGATGTTCATTTTCGCCACCAATGTAACCCACCTCTGTATCCATAATTCCAGGTCGTACTCGAAATAAATCTTCCATTCCCCAGAAACATCCGCCTGCTATGTATGCTTTTTTATAATTTTCCATTTTTTGATACTATGTTATTAAGTTTTAAATATAATTTTTTTAAACCGCTATTTAAATTGGTCTGTATATAATTCTTGTATTTTTTTTAATTTAGGTTCAATGATTGTTTTGCAATAAGCGTGGTTTTTATTTTCTGCATAATAATTTTGATGATAATCTTCTGCCGGAAAAAACCTTTCAAATCTGCGTACTACTGTTAAAATTGGTGTGCTGAGACTAGAGGATAGGTCAGTAATAATGGCCTTAGCGCTTACTTGTTGCGATTCATCCACGTAAAATAGTACGGAAGAATATTGGCTCCCATATTCAAACCCTTGCACTTGAGAAACACTGGGGTCGTGACTGCTAAAGAAAACGAATAACAAGGATTCAAAACTGATTATTTCAGGATCGAAAGTGATCGCTATAATTTCTTGGTGACCTGTTTTTCCAGAGCTTACTTCTTTGTAGCTTGGTGTACCGGGAACATTACCTCCTGAAAATCCAGAAACCACCTTATCGACTCCTTTTAATTTCCTAAAAATAGCCTCAAGACACCAAAAACAGCCACCACCCAAATATGCTTTACTATACTGTTTCATTTTTTTATGCGTACACTGTAGTTTTAAAGGCTATAAACTAAAATAGCTTTGAATCAAAACAAGGTAGTTATTCGTTGGTTTGTAAAGTCATGGATTCAGAATTTATGCAATAGCGTAAGCCACTAGGTTCTGGTCCGTCCGGGAAAATATGTCCTAGATGCGCATCACAGGTATTGCATAGCACTTCGACCCGAATCATCCCGAATGAGCTGTCTTTATGATATTTTATCGCATTTTCTTTAATAGGTTGGGTAAAACTTGGCCAGCCTGTGCCAGATTCGAATTTTATCCCAGAATCAAATAAGGGAGTATCACAGCAAACACAATTGTATTTCCCGGCCTCATGAGCACTACAAAGGGCTCCCGAATGTGGTGCTTCTGTACCTTTTTTTCTAGTAATTTTAAACTGCTCAGGTGTTAACCTATTTTTCCACTCTGTTTCTGTTTTTTCTACTCTTTTATCAGGTTTAGGACTACCGTTTACTGAAAAACTAATTACATCTTTCCAAGTGATCATATTTTCTTTTTTTTTCAATTATATCTTTCTTTTCTTAGCTGAATACCTCGACAATTAATAAAAAATAGTCTAAAAACCAAAAAAAGGTCTGACTTGCGCCAAACCTTTTTTAGAATTAAAATATTGTAAGGTTTACATCGCAGCATCTATAGCATCGGTATACACCTTTTTTGGAGAAACACCGACTTGTCGGCTTACAATCTCTCCATTTTTAAATACCAATACGGTAGGAATATTACGAACACCATATTTCGCAGCGAATTCTTGATTCGCATCAACATCTACTTTACCAACAACGGCTTTGCCTTGATATTCATCGCTCACCTCATCGATAATTGGTCCTACCATTCTGCAAGGTCCACACCAAGCTGCCCAAAAATCAACAACTACTGGTTTATCACTTTTTAAGACAACTTCGTCAAAAGTTGCGTCTGTTATTTCTAATGCCATTTTGTTTACTTTTATTGATTATGCAAATTTAGTCAAATATTTTACTTTTTCCTTACTATGATTACATTCGTTTTGACTATTGTAGTATCAGCTAAACTTATGTTCATAGGTTTCTATTGAGGTTGATACGCAGTGATCGCTAAATGTAATGGCCTTCTTGGGAATTAGAGCCTCTATGGAGGTTTAAATTAAAAAAACGCGTATCTCTTCATTAAAATCAACCAAGAGCTAAAACTTATAAAAATTCAACCTTACCAGTTTCCATGTGATAAACGGCTCCAATAATTTTTATTTGACCACTATCTTCCATGGCTTTCATTGTAGGCGATGTAAGCCTAATGTCAGCAACTGTTTTATAGACGTTTTCGGTAATCACCTTATTTACATAAGGCTTGTTTTTTGAACTGATTTCAACGCCATTTTCGGCTACCACTACAGGTTTAATTTCATCTAAAAGTTTTTGCAATGATGCCATGCCCATAGCTCCTGCGTCAGTGCCATCAACGGCATTATAAACGGCACCGCAAGAGGTATGGCCCATCACTATAATCACTTTAGATCCGGCCACCGCTGTTGCAAATTCCATGGAACCTACGATGTCCTCATTTTCAATATTTCCGGCTACGCGAGCTACAAAAATATCACCAATACCTAAGTCAAAAACGTCTTCAACAGGCACTCTGCTGTCTACACAGGATAGTACTAATGCTTTAGGGTATTGGCCAATCGTGGCAAGTCTGCGTTGCTCTGAGTGATCTCTGGTGGTTAAATTATTAGCTACAAAGTTTTCATTGCCTTTTTTTAATCTTCCTATAATTTCATCGGGAGACATACTGGCTTGCTCCTCAGCTGTCATGATACTTCGTATATTATGTTGTTCTAAATCTGAACTGTGTTCGGTACCGTTGGCAGGTTTTTCAGGGGCTGATTCTTTACATGACATCGTTACGAGGCCTAGTAGTAGGGCTGCTAAAAATAGTTGTTGTTTTTTCATCGGTATAATATTTTTAAGGGTTAAACTTATGTTCTAACGACACTTTTCTTTTAAAAGAAAACAGGGTATTGAATTTAAAGTTCAACAAATTTAAGGCTATTAACACAACACGCATAAAAGATTGTGATACTTTTAACTAATAATAGTAATACTATCAAAATTTTTTGGAGTTTACCGAATAGAATTTTTTTAGCAAGGTATACCTTTGATTTTAAAGCAGTTGAATTGTTTTTTAAAAGTCTAGTTTTGGGGTTTATACCTAAAAAAAGCGTCTTTTTTTATGCCCAACGGACAACAATAGACGCTTTAGAAAATAGTAGTATACATTGTGTATTCATAGCCTTAGCTTTCTTTGTTCGAGTATAACAGGGTAGCAGAGGGGATTGCTAGAGGTCTAGGGTCAGTACTGAATAGAATTGAACAAGCCGCTCTAATTTAATTTGTAGAGCACTTCTTGTTCTTCCAAGCTTTGTAAGAGTTCACTTGAGATCTGAACTTTTTGTTTGCGACTTATCAGATCAACCTTTATCTCTTCTTGCATTTCATACACCACAAAATTCAAAGAATGATCTCCCTTATGCAAGCGAATAGTATCCTTTAGATTATGGATTAGGGCTTCATCTAGGCTGTCGATATTAAGTTTAATGGTTAATTTTTTTGCATAGGTTTCCATAACTTCTTGCAAGAGCATAAAACTATTGAATTGCATTCTTGGTTCTCCTTTTTTCCCTGTTTCACGATTTACCCATCCTTCGCGCACAAATATTTTTACGTACGCAAAAGAGTTGATCATTAAAAAGTGACGAAATTTTAAATATTCTTCTCCAAAAATTCGAAATTCAAATGTGTCCGTATAATCTTCCATGGTAAAAGCAGCCCATCCTTTTCCGTTTTTAGAAATTCGATGTTGAACATCGGTAATAACGCCGGCAAATGAAACTTCTCGATTTAAAATACTTTCAAGATTGTTTAAGTGTGATAAGCCTGCATTGCAAAAGGCTTTAATTTCTGAATTAAAATCATCTAAAGGATGACCAGAGATATACACCCCTACAACTTCTTTTTCCCGACGTAATTTTTCCATAGTTCCCCATTCCTCACAAGGGGGCACTATAGGTTCTGGAATTTGTACGTCACTAGCATCACCAAAAAGACTCACTTGGCTCGAATTTTCATTTTCTTGAAATTTTGCGCCATACTTTATGGCTTTTTCTAAAAAGGTAATGTTATCGCCTTCGTCATGAAAAAATTGAGCTCTGTGGGTATTTCCTAAGGAATCAAAACCACCGGCAACTGCTAAATTCTCAAATGCTTTTTTATTAGCCGCGCGTAAATCAATACGCTTTGAAACATCAAATACGGATTTGTAAGGACCATCTTTTTTGCGGTTTTCAACAATAGTTTCAACCGCTCCATGACCTACGCCTTTTACAGCACCCATGCCAAAACGAACAGCTCCACGATCATTTACAGAAAACTTGTAGTACGATTCATTTACATCAGGTCCCAACACTTCAAGTCCCATGCGCTTACATTCCTCCATAAAAAAGGTTACCTGTTTAATGTCATTCATATTGTTGCTCAGTACGGCAGCCATATATTCGGCAGGGTAATGCGCTTTACAATAAGCAGTTTGGTAGGCAATCCAAGCATAGCAGGTGGAGTGCGATTTGTTAAAAGCATAGGCGGCAAAGGCTTCCCAATCTTTCCAAATTTTCTCTAGTTTATCTTCTGCATGGCCTTTAGCCGAGGCTTGTGCGATAAATTGAGGTTTCATTTTATCTAAAACATACTTTTGCTTTTTACCCATGGCCTTACGCAAAACATCAGCTTCACCTTTCGTAAAATCTGCTAATTTTTGCGACAGCAACATCACCTGCTCTTGGTACACCGTAATCCCGTAAGTTTCAGCTAAATACTCCTCCATGGCATCCAAGTCGTACTCAATTTCTTCATCCCCATGTTTACGGGCAATAAAGCTTGGGATATACTCCATAGGCCCTGGTCGATATAAGGCGTTCATGGCGATAAGATCGGCAAAAACAGTGGGTTTTAGCGCCCTCATGTGTTTCTGCATGCCGGGAGATTCGTATTGAAAAATACCTACTGTTTCACCACGTTGAAATAATTCGTAGGTTTTTTCATCATCTAAAGGAAAAGTTTCTGGATCGAGTACTATACCGTGTTTTGCCTTGACAATTTTTACGGTGTCTTTGATTAGGGTTAAGGTTTTTAAGCCTAAAAAATCCATTTTTAGCAAGCCAGCTTCCTCCACGACCGAGTTATCAAACTGCGTGCAATACATATCCGAATCTTTCGCCAGGGCAACAGGGACGAACTTGGTGATGTCGTCTGGAGTGATAATTACCCCACAGGCATGAATACCGGTATTACGAACAGATCCTTCTAAAATATATGCCTGATTAAGGGTTTCTGCTTCTAAACCATCACCTTCAGAAATAGTTAATAACTGATAGATGTTTTCCATATCATCAGCCCTAAATTTCTTCTTTAATTGCTCCACATCGATATGCATAATCTTATTCAGCTTAGACATCGTGGGAATTAATTTGGCGATGCGGTCTGCATCTCCCAAGGGTAAATCTAGGGCACGGGCTGTATCGCGAATAGACGATTTTGCGGCCATGGTGCCATAGGTTATAATCTGTGCAACTTGGTTAGCACCGTATTTTTTGATGACATAATCCATCACCCGACCACGCCCTTCGTCATCAAAATCAATATCAATATCGGGCATTGATACACGGTCAGGATTTAAGAAACGCTCAAAAAGTAAGTCGTACTTAATAGGGTCTAAATTGGTAATCCATAAACAATAGGCTACCGCAGAGCCTGCTGCAGAGCCACGACCAGGACCTACGGAAACATCCATAGCCCGTGCCGCTCTGATAAAGTCTTCTACAATTAAAAAATAACCCGGATAGCCTGTTTTTTCAATTACTTTAAGTTCAAAATCTAGCCGTTCATCAATTTCTGGTGTAATTTCACCATACCTAATTTTTGCTCCTTTGTAGGTAATATGACGCAGAAATTTATTTTCACCGCGTTTTCCTCCATCTAATTTATCCTCTGGAAACTGAAATTCTTCTGGAATGTCAAAAGCAGGCAACAATACATCTCGAGCAAGGGTAAATGTCTCTACCTTATCGATGATTTCTTGAATATTGGTGATGGCCTCTGGTATATCTTTAAAGAGGGCTTTCATCTCGTCTGAAGACTTGAAATAATATTCTTGATTGGGTAAGCCGTACCGATAACCGCGGCCTCTACCTATAGGGGTCGCTTGCTTTTCACCGTCTTTTACACATAATAGAATATCATGCGCATGAGCGTTCTGTTTTTCTGCATAATAGGTGTTGTTGGTCGCAATTAACTTTACCTGATGCTTTTCTGCAAATTGAAGTAATACTTGGTTTACGCGATCTTCATCTTCTTGACCATGGCGCATGATTTCTATATATAAATCATCACCAAAGGTCTCTTTCCACCAAAGCAAAGCCTCTTCGGCTTGATTTTCTCCTACATTTAAAATCTTAGCAGGCACTTCTCCATAGAGGTTTCCTGTTAGTACTATGATATCTTCTTTATATTGCTCAATTACTTTTTTGTCGATTCTGGGAACATAATATTTACCATCTATAAAGGCAATAGAAGACATTTTTGCCAAGTTGTGATAGCCATTTTTATTTTTAGCGAGCAGTACTACTTGGTAGCCATTATCTTTTTGGGATTTATTCGTGTGGTCTTCACAAACCTGAAACTCACACCCAACAATAGGCTTAATTTCTTGTTCGGGGATAAATTCATGCAAAGGTTCTTCTCCTTCTTCGAGTCGCCCTTCTTTTGTAGCTTCATGACGAATTTCGTTTTCATCATTACGTGTTTTAACTGCTTTGTTATGATTGATGACCCCATTAACAAAATGAAAAGCACCCATCATATTTGCATGATCAGTAATAGCTACGGCAGGCATTTTTGCTTTGGCAGTAGCCTTTATCAAATCTAAAACGCTAATGGTAGATTGTAAAATAGAAAACTGGGTATGATTGTGTAAATGTGCAAAATTTGCCGTTTCTAAAGTCTTTACGTTTTCTTTAATTTCTGCTTTAGAAATACCACCAGTAGCTGATTCCCAAAGAGCATCTGCAATTTTTTTTGACGCTTCTTTTAGGTTGATGTGCTTTAAGCCTATTAACTGAATTTCTTTTGGGTTTGCCTCAGAAAAATTCTTAAAATAATCAGGCTGAACATCTAGCTGTTCTAGCGTGTATTGTTGCTTTCTCACTAACTCAAGAAAACAACGTGTAGTCGCTTCCACATCGGCTGTAGCATTATGTGCTTCGCCAAAAGGTTCGCCGAATAGGTATTCGTGCAGTTCTGTTAAGGTAGGCAACTTAAATTTTCCACCACGGCCACCTGGCAATTGGCAAAGCGATGCGGTATGCTCTGTACAGGTGTCTAAAACAGGTAGTTCTTGCAATGGATTTTCAACACTTAGGCGATGAAACTCAGCACCCATAATATTTAAATCGAAACCAACATTTTGACCAACAATAAATTTAGTTTTAGCCATGGCGGCATTAAACTTTTCTAAAACTTCGGCCATCGGCACTCCCTCTTTTTCTGCTAGAGCCGTAGAAATTCCGTGAATTTGTTCCGCATCATAAGGAATATTAAACCCTTCAGGTTGAATTAAATAATCTTGATGCTCCACTAAATTACCCATGGCATCATGTAACTGCCAAGCAATTTGTATGCAGCGCGGCCAATTGTCTACATCGGTAAAAGGCGCGTTCCAGTTTTTGGGTAATCCTGTGGTTTCGGTATCGAAGATTAAAAACATATATATTTTTTAATTCCCGTGAAAACGGAAATCTGTTTAAATTGATTGAGTGTAAAAAACAAGCCTATAAAACTAGTAAAAAGGGTTTGGGAGAAAAAATGTAATTGCTAGGAGTTATTAACGAAACAAAAAATTGGTTTTAGCACAAAACAATTGTACTTTTTCCCCTTTAAAACTACTTTTTTGCTTAAAATTAAATATCCATTTGATGCATCAATGCTACACCATGTGTATCTAGCTTTAGGTCTTGCCCTTTGGATTTTTGTTTTTCTCTATTTCACGGAGCCTTTAAATGTTAGTGAAATTAGCACTATTGAAAAATTAGCATATTTGCCTTTTTATGGTATTGCAGGTGGGTTTGCTTATCTGATCATGCTTCCTTTTCAGCAATGGCTTTTTAAGATTGGTCACAGAAGCTGGACCCTACAAAGTGAGTTCTTTTTTTTACTTTTCTTTATGATGTTGGGCTTGGTTTTATCTAGATCTGTTTATGTATTTATTATTGTTCCGAATGAACCAAATATATATAGTCTATCTTATTTTATCACAGGTATTTACCTTCCTACCTTAGTTGCTGTTATTCCTATTGTTTTTATTAGTCGCTGGGCGATTGGTAAATACAAAAATAAAAGGCTGGAGGATAAAAAAATAATCATACACGGCGAAGGAACTTACGAAGGATTGCGCTTATTTCAGGAAAGCATTATTAGTATAAAATCAGATGACAACTATATAGAAGTAACCTATCTTGTGAATGATGCGGTGAAGAAACAATTGATTCGAAATAAACTTTCGGTTATTGAAAAAGACTTAGCTTTTGTAGTACGTACACATAGATCGTACTTAATTAATCCAGTACACTTTCAACGATGGGATTTGAGTAACGGAAAATTACATATTATGTTAGCCGCACATGTAAAAATTCCAGTATCGAAAACATACGCATCACAAGTAAAATCAACGATTAAAAATTTAGGTATTGAATTATAACTTTATTTAACCACAAAGTAGTATCATTTCGCCCCAAACGTGCCTATATAATGGTTTTATAGTTTTTTCTAGAATATGTTTGTGGAAATAATTAGGCTGTTTTTACCAGCTGATCATCTAAAACCAAATACCTATGAAAACCTTAATTAGTCTTTTTTTTACGACAATTTTATCAGTAACTACCTATGGTCAAATAGCAACCTGCGATTGTAAAACAGACTTAGACTTTTTGATCGTGAAGATGAAAGAAATGCCCTCCTATAAGCATCAAATTAAAAAACAAAATAGAGAAGCTTTTTTTCAGGAGCAGTACAAGGCTATAGCGGCGCAAATGAATGAGCCCTTAGCCGTGTATACATGTTATTTATTGCTGAATAAAATGATGGGTACTTTGACGGATATTCATGCTACTGTTTTATCGAACACTATCCCATTACCCAATGAAAGCGCTAAGGATAGTATAGCGGTGGCTAAATTTATCGCAAGTTCTGACTTTGCCAATCATCCTAGCACAACAACTAATTTAAAGGAATTAAGAAACACACTCGAGCGTCAACCAAAAGATGCCCTTGAAGGAATTTATTATTACGGAGATGACCTTATCGTTGGCATTTACGCTATAGGTGACGATGCCTATGAGGGTGTAATTCTAGAATCAAACTTAGCAATATGGACGCCAGGTCAGGTGTATTTGCATGTAAGAAAGCGTAGTACTCATCAATTTGATATTGCGAGTTATTATGTGACCACTAAAAAAATGTACCATATTAAAAGTATTGCTTTTGAAAATGGCAGATTGTTTAACTTAGTAAAGGACCATAAAACGAAAGATTATTCTCTTGTGCCAGAAGAAAATAGCGATTGGGAATATAAAGCTATCAACGAAAATACAGCATATGTTCATTTTGGTACTTTCGACAGAGGAAGTTCGAATAAAAATAAAGCTGATGTTTTTTATGAAGAGAACAAAGACAATTTTAATGTCGCAAACATTATTGTAGATCTAAGAAATAATAGAGGGGGTAGTAAAAAATTGTCTGATCCTTTTTATAAATTATTTAAAAAGAGCGGGGCTAAAATTTATATTTTGACCAACCAGTTTACGGGAAGCAATGGAGAGCAATTCACGGTTCAGTTAAAAGAAATTAAAGGAGCAGTGCATTTAGGGCAGACTACCTGGGGGATTATAAGCTACGGATTTAATTACGGGCGCAGCTATACGACACCCTCAAAATTCTTTGATGTCATGCCGACAGATATGGATTTTCATGCTAAATTTTTCGCCTATGAAGGTAATGGGGTAGTTCCTGATAGCCGCTTAGACGTTGATAAGAGTTGGATAGATCAAACTTTGGCGATTATTGCCTCTAAATAAGTTGAAAATAAAGGAAACTGAGAGCTCTTAAAATTTACACCGCTAATTTTCATTTATTGGTAAATAGCTGTTGTAGGATCATAAAAAAAAACTATATTTGCACCCGCTTTAAGTAAAGCAAAACAATTGAATTAATAATCAAGGGTCGGGCACCCTACAAATTAATGTGATATGCCAGTAAAAATTAGATTACAAAGACACGGTAAAAAAGGAAAACCTTTCTATTGGGTAGTTGCAGCAGATGCAAGAGCTAAAAGAGATGGTAAATACTTAGAAAAATTAGGAATCTACAATCCTAATACCAACCCTGCAACTATCGAAATTAACGTTGATCATGCAGTAACTTGGTTAAACAACGGTGCACAACCAACAGAGACAGCCAAACGTATTTTATCGTATAAAGGAGTGCTTTTAAAGCATCATTTAGAAGGTGGCGTTCGTAAAGGTGCTTTCACTGAAGCCCAAGCAGAAGAAAAATTCAATGCTTGGTTAGAAGAAAAAGGTAAAATAGTAGGTTCTAAAGTGGGTGATTTAGATAAAGCTAAGGCTGATGCTAAAGCTGCTGCGTTAAAAGCAGAAAAAGAAGTCAACGAAAAGCGTACTGCTGATGCAGCCGCTGCCGCTGCTCCTGCAGTAGAAGAAGTTGCTGAAGAAGCGGCTCCAGAAGTTGAAGCTGCAGCCGAAGAAGCTCCTGCTGCTGATACAGAAACTAAAGAGTAATTTTTAAAGAACGATATGCTAAAGTCGGATTGTTTCTACTTAGGTAAAATCGTTTCAAAATATAGTTTTAAGGGTGAAGTGCTAATTAAATTAGATACGGATGAACCCGAAGAGTACGAAAATTTGGAATCAGTATTTATTTCTTTAGGAAATAATCTGGTTCCATTTTTTATTAAAAAATCTAGCCTTCATAAATCAACACTACTTCGTGTTCGCTTTGAAGAAATAGTCAATGAATCGGATGCTGACCGCGTTATGGGTTCGGAGATTTATTTACCTTTAACCTTATTGCCAAAACTTACAGGTACTAAATTTTACTTCCATGAAATTATAGGCTTTACACTTTTAGATAGTGTTCACGGCGATATAGGCGTCGTGGAGAGTGTAAATGATACTACTTCACAAGCCTTATTTGAGGTTAAAAAAGACGGAAAAGAACTACTTATACCCATAAACGATCAAATTATTACCAAAGTAGATCGAGAGCTCAAAACCATACATGTGACTACACCAGAAGGTTTGGTTGATTTGTATATGGATAATTAAAGGTTTTATGGGTTCATCTAGTTAGTTCTATCCTTATTGGAAATTAATATGAGTATTTTCAAGTTCAAACAATTCCAGTTACATCAAGATAAGTGTGCTATGAAAATTGGTACTGATGGCGTGCTCTTAGGTGCTTGGGCTATGCTGCCTAAAAACACGTTTTCTATTTTAGATATCGGCACAGGTACAGGTGTGATTGCTTTAATGTTAGCTCAGCGAAGTGCTGCAGAGAATATTGAAGCCATTGAGGTAGATGATGATGCTTTTGAGCAGTGTACGGATAATTTTGAGAATTCTCCTTGGGCCGACAGGCTATTTTGTTTTCACGCTGGGTTTGATGAGTTTGTAGATGAATATACCGCTGAAACTCTGGATGAGTCAGACCTGTATAGTGTGGTGGTCTCCAATCCGCCGTTTTATTCGGAGGCGGTAAGCAGTGGTAATGCTTCAAGAGACACAGCACGCCAAAACGCATCTTTACCATTTGATGAATTGCTTTCCGGTGTTTCTAAGTTGTTGGCTCCAGAAGGTATTTTTTCTACCGTGATCCCTTTCAAAGAGGAAGTTAGCTTTATAGCGTTTGCTGAAAGTCAAAAGCTTTTTCCTATAAGAATTACCAGAGTAAAGGGGCATAAAGATTCGGAAACCAAAAGAAGTCTTATCGCGTTTAGTTTCAAAAAAGAGGCCTTGGTTTCGGATGAGTTAGTGATAGAAAATGAACGCCATGTTTTTACAGATGAGTATATTGCACTAACGAAAGATTTTTATTTAAAAATGTAACATTGATGCATTGTGCTGTTATAAATCTTTAATTATCTTTGGTAAAAAGACAAAGCTATGCGTCCAGATTTATTTGAAGCCCCTGATTACTACAATATTGATGACCTTTTATCTGAAGAACATAAACTAGTTCGTGATGCCGCAAGGCAGTGGGTAAAGCGTGATGTTTCTCCAATTATAGAAGCGTATGCCCAGAAAGCAGAATTTCCTAAACAAATCATCGGTGGCCTTGCAGAAATAGGCGCCTTTGGACCTTATATCCCAGAACAATACGGCGGAGCAGGCTTAGACCAAATAAGCTACGGGTTAATTATGCAAGAAATTGAACGCGGCGATAGTGGAGTTCGTTCTACAGCATCGGTACAATCGTCTTTAGTGATGTATCCTATTTTTACTTATGGAAACGAAGCACAGCGTAAAAAATACTTACCTAAATTAGCTACTGGAGAATTTATGGGTTGCTTTGGATTAACAGAGCCTAACCACGGTTCTAACCCCAGTGGAATGGAAACCAAATACAAAGATATGGGAGACCATTATCTTTTAAACGGCGCTAAATTATGGATTTCTAATTCTCCTTTTGCTGATATCGCTGTGGTGTGGGCAAAGAATGAAGAAGGGCGAATTCATGGCTTAATTGTTGAGCGCGGTATGGAAGGTTTTACTACGCCAGAAACACATAATAAATGGTCCTTGAGAGCATCTGCAACAGGAGAGCTTATTTTTGATAATGTAAAAGTACCTAAGGAGAATATTCTCCTCGGAAAAACGGGACTAGGAGCGCCACTTGGGTGTTTAGATTCTGCACGTTACGGTATTGCATGGGGAGCCATCGGAGCCGCGATGGATTGTTATGATACGGCTTTACGCTACGCAAAAGAGCGAATTCAGTTTGGAAAACCTATTGCCGCAACCCAATTACAACAGAAAAAATTGGCTGAAATGATTACTGAAATCACTAAGGCCCAATTGTTAGCGCTGCGTTTAGGACAACTTAAAAATGAAAGAAAGGCTACAACGGCTCAAATATCGATGGCGAAACGTAATAATGTGGAGATGGCGATTACTATAGCACGTGAAGCACGTCAAGTTTTAGGAGGTATGGGTATTACGGGAGAATATAGCATTATGCGTCACATGATGAACTTAGAAAGTGTCATTACGTATGAGGGCACACATGATATTCACTTATTAATAACAGGAGCCGACATTACGGGATTACCAGCTTTTCAGTAAATTTAAAAGGTACATCTTTAACACAAACTTAGTATTCTTGAAAATCAAGAGTACTAAGTTTGTGCGTATATAGACTACACTAAATACATAAAATTATGAAAAGTATAAAACACCTAGGATTTGTGATCATCATATTAGCTGTTTTTTCGGCACAAGGCCAAACAGTAAAAGATCAAAAAATAATTGATGATGCTGTCGAGGCTAAAGTGATGCTTTTAAAAGCAGATGAAGGTCTTCAAGCTTTTTTTGATGCGTCGGCAGGATATGTTATTTTTCCTAATGTAGGGAAAGGCGGATTTATTATCGGTGCTGCTTCTGGGAATGGAGTTGTTTTTGAGGCTGGGAAAAAAATAGGAATGGCCGACTTAAAGAAATTAAATATAGGTTTTCAAGCAGGAGGGCAGGCCATTATTGAAGTTATATTTTTTGAAACCAAGGAGACTTTAAATGATTTTAAAGAAGGAAAATTTTCTTTTGCTGCAGAAGCATCAGCTGTTGCGGTACGTTCAGGATTAGCTTTTAATGCTAAATATAAAGATGGTGTGGCTGTTTTTGCCTTGCCAAAAGCAGGCTTAATGGCAGATGCCTCTGTTGGAGGTCAAAAGTTTAAATTTCATGCTTTTGAGAAATAGGTGATGCTATTTAACTTTATGCACGGTCACTTTAATTGATTTGCTGACAGGGGTTTTGCTTTTATCAGCGTAATGATTGTAAGGCACTATCGTATTTGTTTCAGGAAAATAAGCTGCTAAATTACCTAATGGAATCTTATACGGAATTACTTTAAAGTTATAGGCGGTGCGCAAGGTATCGTCATAATTACTGCAAATATTCACCACATCGAGCTTTTCTAAGTTCCATTTTTTCATGTCGGCCTCGTTCATAAAGAGTACTCGCCTTTCATTATAAACACCTCTATAGCGATCGTCTAATCCATAAATAGTGGTATTAAATTGGTCATGAGAACGAATCGTCATCAACATAAATTCGTTTTCTTTTAGCTGATGTACCGCTATCTTATTGATGCTAAACTGGGCTTTACCATTTGGAAGCATGCTAAAATCTAGGTTCCGTACATTATTAGGCAAATAATAGCCAACGCCTTTTGATGCTACATTGGTGTTTTCGAAGCCTTTAACAACCGTATCAATAGTATTTCTGATTAGATCATAATCACCAGCAAGCGCATCCCAGTTTACAGAATGATGGCCATTAAAATAGGCAGTTGCCATTTCGGCAATAATATCCGGTTCACTTTTTAGATACTCTGAAGCAGGTTTTAAAACACCTTTCGATTGCCTAACACGGCCCATGCTATTTTCGATAGTTACAAAGCGTTCTTTACCTTCTTTTATATCTTTTTCAGAACGGCCATAGGTGGGTAAGATTAGAGCTGTTTTTCCCGTAACCAAATGTGTTCTGTTTAACTTAGTACTTATTTGTATAGTTAAGTTGCAGTTTTGAAGTCCTTTAGCGGTATATTCTGTGTCCGAAGCAGCCATTAAAAAGTTACCCCCCAAGCACATAAATACTTTGGCTTTACCATCATGTAGCGCTTTTAAAGTGCCTACTACGTCAAAGCCTTCTTTATCTGGAGGTGTAAAGCCTAAATGCTTCTTAATCCTTTCATTCAAATCTTTATCTACAAAGTGCATGATACCAACACTTCGATCTCCTTGCACATTGCTATGGCCACGAACGGGGCAGGTACCAGCATTTGGCTTGCCAATGGCGCCTTTTACCAAGAGGAGGTTGATGTATTCTTTTATGGTGGCAACGCCATTTTTATGCTGTGTTAAGCCCATGGCCCAGCATACAACAATTTTAGATTTATGGGCTAAAAGTTCAACTGCAGTGTCTATTTTAGATTCAGAAACACCAGATTGTAGTATCAAACTAGCCAAATCATAATGTTCTAAATCTGCTACTAAGTTGGTGTAACCATCGGTATAGGTCTTGATGAAGTCATGATCAAAAATAGTTTTGTCTTGCTTACTCTTATCAAATAACTTTTTTAAGATGGCTTTAATTAAAGGAATATCTTCATTAATCTTAACGGGTAAATGAAGGTCTGCAATATCGACAGAAGCTCCAATCCAACCTTTTATTTTTTGAGGATTTTTAAAATTAACAAGTCCTGATTCTTCTAAGGGATTAATGCTAATTATCTTACCTCCATTGGCCTTGCATTTTTCTAGAGCCGAGAGCATTCGTGGGTGATTTGTTCCTGGATTTTGTCCGGCGACCAGCACCAGCTCTGCTTCATATAAATCTTCTAACTTAATAGATCCTTTGCCAATTCCTAAGGTCTCTCCTAGGGCTATTCCGCTAGATTCATGACACATATTTGAGCAGTCGGGTAGGTTGTTTGTTCCTAATGCTCTTGCAAACATGCCATATAAAAAAGCAGCCTCGTTGCTGGAACGGCCAGAAGTATAAAAAATCGCTTCATCTGGAGAATCTAGACTTTTCAATTCATCACGAATCATTTCAAAGGCCTTTGCCCAAGAGATAGCCTCATAATGAATGCTGTTAGGCCTAAGAATTAAAGGCGCTACCAACCGGCCAAATTTATTTAACTCGTAATCCGTTAATGTAGATAGTTCTTCAACGGAATGTTGTGCAAAAAAATGGGCGTCAATATGTTTTGTGGTTGCTTCATCAGCAAGGGCTTTCGCTCCGTTTTCGCAATATTCTGCAAATTTTGAGGCTTTTTCAGGATCAGGCCAAGCGCAACTTGGACAATCAAATCCGTCTTCCTGATTCATTTTTAGCAAGGCGCCCATGGCACGTACGACCCCCATTTCTTTAAAGGAGTGCCTTAAGGCTTCTTTTACTCCTAGAGGCCCTGCTGCTACCGTTACAGGAGCTCCTAGTTTAATGGTATTGAAATCTTGATTACCTCTAACGGATATGTTTCTGGTGTTGTGCTGACTCATAAAAAATGGAACTAGTAAACTATTTATGGTTTCTAAAGTTACATTATATTTTTTTTAAGGAAGAAATAAATAAGGGATAGTCTACAATGAATATTCCCAAAGTAGATTATTTTTATAGAAACACATTGATTTTGAAATTGATTTCAATGAAATTTAAGCACCAATAAAATACGAGATACTTATTTTCTTCCAACTTTTTTAGTATTGAAGCAACACTTAGAATTAAAATAAAACAAGATTTGTACTCCTTACCACACTTTTGTAGCGATTCACATCATTTGTTTTGGCAAGGCATAAAGAGCTTATATCTTTGAAATGAGTTAGTTAATTATAATTTTTTTCATTTTCATATAGTGTTCTCGTAAAAGAGCTCGGTCTTGATTGATCTGGGCTCTTTTTAATTTAAAAAGCCCTGTAATCGTAAATTACAGGGCTTTTTGTTTTTATAATGTATGCGCTCTAGTCTATTTTTCCACCATCTCTTTCTGGAGATCTAGTGGTAGGCCAGGCACGTGGCTCGCCAGTTCTTGAATTTATGGGTAACACTGCTTTTTCACGAGAGGTTTTGCTGTCGTCTTCGCTTGCCATATAGGCCATAATAGCCGTCAAAATAGCATTGTTACGTACATCGTCAAAAACAATTTTATCATAGGTATCTAAATTGGTGTGCCAAGTATAGTTCCAGTAACTCCAGCTTAAAGAGCTCAAAGAAAATGCAGGAGCACCGGCAGCTACAAAACTGGCATAATCAGAACCACCACCAGCTGGTGAGCCTGGGAAGCTAGTTTCTATATGCTTTGAAATAGCGTTAGGAACTGCATTTAGCCATTTCCCAATATAATCATAGGCATGCAAAAAGCCCTGTCCCGAAATGTTAACTACGCGACCAGTACCATTATCTTGATTAAATACGGCTTGAACACCATCAATAATTTTTGGGTTGTCTTCAACAAAAGCGCGAGAACCATTTAAACCTTGTTCTTCACTTCCCCATAGTCCCACTAAAATAGTACGCTTTGGGTTTGGGTAGATCTTTTTTAAGATCCGAACTGCTTCCATCATTGTTATGCTTCCGGTACCGTTATCGGTAGCTCCTGTAGCACCATCCCAAGAATCAAAATGTGCAGATAAGATCACATATTCATCAGGTAATTCAGTTCCCTTAATTTCTGCAATGGTATTAAATGTTGGAACTGTCCCTAATTCTGTTGATTCGGCAACCACTTTTAGCTGTGGTTTGCTTCCGTTTTCTGTTAATCGGTATAGAAGCCCGTAATCCTCTAAAGAAAGATCAATTACTGGTATGCTTTTGGTATTGGCACTAAAAATTTTGTTCGCTCCAAAACCGTTAGACCAGCGCGATTGAATAATGCCTAAGGCACCTGCTTTTTCTAAAGCCTGATTGATATCTCTAGAACTAAAGCCTGTTTTTTTAAGGCGTTCATTCCAAGCTTTTGTAAGCTCTTCACGCTCCTTTTTCATTTTGTCGAAAGATTCAGGAGTAGCAAATTCTTCCCAATTATAATCTGGTCGGCCAGTGGGTTGTACCATAGAGACCAATACAATTTTACCTTTTGCATTCGGCAACCAACGCTGAAAAGCTAAAGAATCTGTTACTTCTGGAATGAGGATGGTTTCAGCTGTGATGCCTTTTTTAGGGGTGCTTGGGCTCCAAGCCAATTGCATTCCGCTTAAACTCACTACACGTGGTGAAATTAAATCAACGTGGGTAATACCACGCTGCCAACCGCGCCATTTACCATATTCTTCCATACGGGCATCAATGCCCCATTCTTTAAATTGCTCAATAGCCCAGTCATTCGCATGTTTCATTTGTGGGGTACCAACTAGTCTTGGTCCAACAACATCCATCAGCTCGTGCGCTAAAACTTCTAATTGTGAATTGTTTGTGCCTTCAGCAATTATTTTATCTACAGTTTCAGCGGCTGTTTGAGCAAAACCAAAAGTAAAAGATAAAATAAAGAATACGAGGCTAAATAGTTTGTTTTGTTTCATTTTTAAGTTGTTTAAAGTTCTAACTGCCTAAGATACTGCTTTTACCCGGTCTAAAAAAAGGAGTTAAAAATAAATTTTTTGCGCTAAGCGAAAAGTATTGGCATGGCATTCAATAATGACTTTGATGTCTTTAGAATACCCACCACCCATGCTACACATCAAAGGAATTTTAAGGTCGAAACAGGTTTTTAATACAAATTCATCTCTCGTTCTACACCCTTCCACAGTAAGTGCGAGTGTGCCTAATTTATCACTGGCCACAACATCAACACCACAGAGGTAAAAAATAAAATCAGGTTGTAATTCTTCGATTAATTTAGGTAAAATTTGTTTTAGAGTGCTGAGGTATTCCTTGTCTTCTGTCCCTTTTTTTAAGGCGATATCTAGGTCTGACTCCTCCTTTTTAAAAGGATAATTACTAGCCCCGTGCATGGAAAAGGTAAACACCGAAGCATCATTCTTAAATATTTCAGCCGTTCCGTTGCCTTGATGCACATCTAAATCTACTATTAAAATTTTTGAGGCTAATTTTTTAGATTGAAGATAGCGAGCGCCAATAGCTTGGTCATTGAGCATGCAGAAGGCCTCGCCCTTGTTAGAATAAGCGTGGTGTGTGCCACCAGCAATATTCATGGCGATACCATATTTTAGAGCATACATACAAGCTTTCATCGTTCCATCAGCAATGATACGTTCGCGTTCCACTAAATCTTCGGTAAGTGGAAAACCTATTTTTCGGGCCTCTTTAGGGGGTATTTTTATATTTAATAAATCATAGAAATACTCCGGATCATGTACAGCTAAAATGTATTTGTCATTCGGAATTTCAGGCTCAAAAAAATTAGCAGGTGCACAGGTGCCTTCATGCAATAATTGTTGAGGTAACAACTCATATTTCAACATGGGAAACCTATGCCCTTCGGGTAAAGAATGTTTATAGATAGGATGATAAGCAATCTTTAACAATTTGGTGTTTTTTGATTTAAAATAGTTTTCATTAAAAATAGTAGTTCCCAACCTTGAGTACAGACTATTTTTTGTTTGCCTAAAGCCTAAAGCCTAAAGCCTAAAGCCTTGCTTTATGTGTGCAATTTTAATTGAATGCGTTTTCGAGGTACATCAACTTCTAAGACCTTGACGATTATTTGTTGCTGTAAGCTTACATGTTCATTTACATCTTTTACAAAAGAATCGGATAGGTTTGAGATGTGAATTAAACCACTTTCTTTGATCCCAATATCAACAAAACATCCAAAATTGGTAATGTTATTTACAATCCCAGGTAATAACTGTCCTTCGTGTACATCAGTTATTGATTTTATATTTTGATTGAAGGTGAACACTTTTGCTTTTTCACGGGTATCTAAACCGGGTTTTTCTAATTCTTTGATAATATCTTTTAAGGTGGGCAATCCAATATCTTCGGTACAATAATTTTTTAGATCGATACTTTCTAAAGCTTTTTTATTGCCAATAAGATCCTTTATGGATACCCCTTTATTTTTTGCCATAGCCTGTACCAAGCCATAGCGCTCAGGATGAACGGCAGAATCATCAAGTGGGTTTGTGGCATCTTTTATACGCAAAAAAGCAGCCCCTTGCTCAAAAGCTTTTCCACCTAAGCGAGGTACTTTTTTGATGTCTTGTCTTGAAGTGTAAGCTCCATTTTCATTGCGATAGTTTACAATATTTTCCGCTAATTTTGGCCCAATGCCTGAAACATAGCTCAATAAGGGAATGCTCGCCGTATTAATATTCACTCCGACCGAATTTACGCAGCTTTCCACTACGGTATCTAAGGATGTTTTTAATTTTGTTTGATCTACATCGTGCTGATACTGTCCAACTCCGATTGATTTTGGGTCTATTTTTACTAATTCGGCCAAGGGATCAGCCAATCTTCGTCCAATAGAAACCGAACCTCTAACGGTTACATCGTAATTAGGAAATTCGTCGCGGGCAATTTTAGATGCCGAATAGATCGATGCTCCTGCCTCGCTCACGACAAATACTTCGATAGGATTTTTAAAATGAATACGTTTTACCAAATGTTCTGTTTCTCGTGAAGCGGTACCATTACCAATGGCAATAGCTTCAATTTTATACGCATCGGTTAAAGTACTTATTTTCTTTATGGCGCCTATAGCGTCATTTTGTGGGGCATGAGGGTAAATGGTTTCATTGTGAATTAAATCGCCTTGTTCGTTTAAACAAACTACTTTACAACCCGATTTAAAGCCGGGATCAATGGCTAAAATTCGTTTTTGGCCCAAGGGAGCACCAAGAAGCAATTGTTTTAAGTTCTTCGAAAAAACCTGAATCGCATCCGCATCGGCTTTTTCTTTCGCTAACTTTAAAGTTTCGTTGGCTAGAGAAGGGTAGAGTAGGCGTTTATAGGCATCTTCTATCGCCGTTTTTAGATAAAATGTGCTCGAATTTCTAGATTTAAAAATGCGCTCTTCTATTTTTTCTAAAGCAATTTCATCATTAATTTCGATTTTTACACGGATAAATTTTTCATTTTCAGCACGTAAAATAGCCAATAATCGGTGCGACGGGCAACGGTTTAGGGCTTCGCTCCACTCAAAATAGTCACGGAATTTTTGCGCTTTTTCATCGTCTTTTTTAGTGCCGATAACTTTGGTT
This sequence comes from uncultured Cellulophaga sp., assembly GCA_963974535.1. Taxonomy (GTDB): domain Bacteria; phylum Bacteroidota; class Bacteroidia; order Flavobacteriales; family Flavobacteriaceae; genus Cellulophaga. The sequence goes on along the minus strand of CAXBCN010000003.1, from coordinate 50,644 downwards.
GTTATTTGTGCTAATTTTTCAAGCTGATGGCGCAATTGGTTACGAACATCAGTATGTTCATTAATCCATTCGGCAATAATATGTTGTGCGCCTTCAATGGCTTCGTCTTCGTTGACCACAGCATCATTCAAATAATCAGAGGCTATAACATCAATAGCGTCATTATTTTGCGCCATGATGATTTTTGCTAAAGGCTCTAAGCCGTTTTTTATTGCAATTTCAGATTTGGTATTTCTTTTTTTCTTGAAGGGTAAATACAAATCTTCCAAAGAAGTTAAATCTGTTGCTTGTTCAAACTTTTTTTTAAGTTCAACCGTTAACAAATCTTGCTCTTCAACCGATTTAATAATCGCTAATTTTCTTTTCTCTAAGGCTTCGAACTGCTCTTTAAACTTTACAATGTCGCCAATTTGCACTTCATCTAACCCTCCTGTTTTTTCTTTTCGATAGCGCGATATAAAAGGAATGGTACAGTCTTCATTCAAAAGTTCAATAGTATTTTGAATGCTTTTTTCGGGAAGATTTGTTTGTTTAAATACGTACTGGACTAAGGGCATACGATATAGATAATTTAATTAATAGTCTCTCCATTCCCAATATTTGCTGCATCAGGATTTACAAACACTAATTTTCCATCTGTATTTTCGGTCATTAAAATCATACCTTCACTCTCTACCCCGCGCAAGGCTCTCGGAGCAAGATTTACTAGAACCGTTACTTTTTTTCCGATGATTTCTTCCGGGGTAAAACTTTCGGCAATGCCAGAGACAATAGTTCTTACATCGATCCCTGTATCTACTTTTAAAACTAAAAGCTTGTTAGCTTTCGGCATTTTTTCAGCTGCTATGATGGTCCCAACACGTAGGTCTAATTTTGAAAAATCTTCAAAGGTAATGGTATCTTTTTGTGGCATGATTTGTTTGTTAGCGTTTTCATTCGCTTTTTTAGTAGCTTCTAATTTATCTAATTGTACTTGTATCGTTTCATCTTCTACTTTGGAGAATAGTAATTCAGCCTGACCAATTTGATGATTTGCAGCGATTAAGGTGTCTTTTGTGCCAACATCTGCCCAACTATTGTTGTTTTCGCTTTTGAGAATAGCCTTAAGTTTTGACGCAGTAAATGGCAAAAATGGCTCGCTTAAAATGGCTAAAGCAGCAGAAATTTGAAGCGCCACGAACATAATGGTTTTTACGCGTTCTTCGTCTTGTTTAATTACTTTCCAAGGTTCTTCATCTGCTAAATACTTATTCCCTAAACGCGCTAAATTCATTAATTCTTGGCCCGCTTCTCTAAAGCGATACCGTTCTAAAGAACTGCTAATAATCTCAGGGTATTTTTTAATTTCAGCTAAGGTTTCCAAATCAACCTTAGTGAAAATACCTGCAGGGGGTACCTGCCCTTCGTAATATTTATTGGTTAGCACGACTACCCTGTTTATGAAATTCCCAAAAATGGCAACTAATTCGTTATTATTTCTAGCTTGAAAATCTTTCCAAGTAAAGTCGTTATCTTTTGTTTCAGGTGCATTGGCTGTTAGGGTATAGCGTAAAACATCTTGCATATTTGGAAAATCTACCAAGTACTCGTGTAGCCAAACCGCCCAGTTTTTTGAGGTTGATATTTTATGCCCTTCTAAGTTTAAAAACTCATTGGCAGGCACATTATCGGGCAGAATATAATCGCCTTGTGCTTTTAGAATGCTCGGAAAAATAATACAATGAAAAACAATGTTGTCTTTTCCTATAAAATGTACCAATTTGGTATTTTCATCTTTCCAATAGGGCTCCCAATCTTTGCCTTCACGAGCTGCCCATTCTTTGGTAGCAGATATATACCCTATAGGCGCATCAAACCAAACATATAACACCTTGCCTTCACCACCTTCAACGGGTACCGGAATGCCCCAATCCAAATCGCGCGTTACTGCTCTTGGTTTTAGTCCGTCATCAATCCAAGATTTACACTGTCCGTACACATTAGATTTCCAATCGTTTTTGTGCCCTTCTAATATCCATTTTTTTAGAAAATCTTCATACCTATCTAAAGGTAAAAACCAATGTTTTGTTTCTTTTAATGTAGGTACAGCGCCAGAAATAGTCGATTTTGGATGTATTAAATCCGTAGCATTTAAGGTAGAACCACAGTTTTCACATTGGTCTCCATACGCTTCCTCATGGCCACATTTAGGACAAGTCCCCGTAACATACCTATCGGCCAAAAATTGTTGGGCTTCAGGATCGTATAATTGCTCCGTGGTTTCTGCTATAAAATCACCATCTTGATGCATTTTTTTAAAAAATTCAGATGCGGTATCATGATGTATTTGAGCAGAGGTTCTAGAGTAATTATCAAAGGTAATTCCGAAATCTTGAAACGATTGTTTTATAAGGGCATGGTAGGTATCAATGACTTCTTTCGGAGTAATACCTTCTTTTTTTGCTTTCATGGAGATAGCCACACCGTGTTCATCACTACCGCATACAAAAGCCACATCTTTTCCTGTTAAGCGTAAATACCGGCTATAAATATCGGCGGGAACATATACTCCTGCTAAGTGCCCAATATGAATAGGACCATTGGTATAGGGGAGTGCGGCAGTGATGGTATATCGAGATGGGTTTTTAAGTTTTTCGGACATCGAATTCTGTAATTAGTCCACAAAAATAAAGATTTTTTTCTCGGGATTCCGGAACATTTTGAGAAATACAAAAGCCCTTCTAAAATGTCATTTTACCATGACAAACTAAAAGGACTTTTTCGTAAGTTAAGCTGTTGTTTTTAAGTGACCATTACGGATTTACTGAGTTTTTTATCTTGAACTCTAATTCTGTAAATATATTTTCCTGTCGCTAAATATTGTGGCATGCGTTCTCGAATATTTATTTCGATGCTGCCTTGCGTCATCATTTCATTGTACACGGTTCCTAAATTTTGCCCAAGGATGTTGTACAATTGTATATCTACGTGTGCTGTGAATGGCATTTCTAAATAGATATGTGGCGTTTTTTCTGTAGGATAAAAAGGCTTGTGAACAATGGCATTTAAAAGTTCAGGGGTTGGATCAATAGCAATTGGGTCTTCTGGACCATCTGGAATAACTGGATCACTATCATCATAAGCGATATCATCAAAGACCTCACCACTACAATTAAAACCTAGGTTTATTGCCTTATACGGATGGCCCAATAGGTGTAGCTCTACCAAATTTCTGGGAACACAAAGCCATTCCGCTAAAACGGTACCATACAGGTCTCTAAAATCCATAGTATATTCTAAATTTCCTCTTTCGTTAGGGTCTTCTAAAGATGGGTGTTCACCTACGAAGGCACTTCCGTTTAATCCAGAACCAAAAAATAAAGTAGGAGCTGCTTTTCCGTGATCGGTTCCATACGATCCATTTTCAAAAATTCTTCTTCCAAATTCGGAAAAAGTCATACTTAATACCTTTTCATCTTGATTGGTAAAAGCTAAATCTTCATAAAAGTTGTTGACCGCAACTGACAAATTCGTCATTAAGCGTTCATGCGCCAAGGGTTGATTTCCGTGGGTATCAAAACCACCCATAGAAATCATATATACTTTGGTGCCTAAATTCCCTTTAATTAATCTGGCAAGTAATTTTAGTTGTCTTGCAAAGCTATTATTTTGGTATTCTACTTGATTTTGTCCTCTTTGCGCTGCATCGAAAATTTTCCCTGCATATTCTAAAGTGGTGTTTGTCATTCCTCTTAAAAATCGCAATTGATCTCCGTACATACACTGATCAAACAAACTTTCTTCTAGGCTGTACTGTGATCCTGTTTCAGCAATTTGTTCTAGCTGATTGATATTATTCGTTACAAAAGCGTAATTGGTTTCTTGGCCTTCAAAAACTAAATTGCCAAAATTCCCTATTTGAATGGCTGCTGGGGCCTCTGGTGGATTTATTAAATAATCAGGATACAATTCTTCAAAATGTCGACCCATCCAACCTGTGGGTTCTCCCGAGAAACCGGTGGTATTGAGATCGGTATTTGCAAAAATATCTGAACCGGTAAAGTGCGATAAGCTTTGTCCTTGATACCCCACACCATGTACTGCCTTAAATTGGCCTTCGCCCCATAAAGGTTCTAATGGTTTCATATAGGATGGCACGCCAAAGTCATCCGTTAGTTTTAATATTTTACTTTCCGGAATATAAATATTAGGACGCGCATTGGCATACATTTCATATTGCTGAATGGGGATTACCGTACTTAGGCCGTCGTTACCGCCATTTAATCGTATAAGTATTAAAATATTGTCTGTTTCGGCCATACTAATCGCTGCGGTCAGCGGAGAAGGCGCCGAGGCTGTTAAGTATTGACTACCGAGAAGCATACTTCCTGAACCTGCAATTCCTAGCGCTTGCAAAAAGGAACGTCGACTCCATGCTTTATGCTCTAAATCATGACCTTCATGTTCTTTGCCTTTATGGGGTGATGTATGGTGGGTATCGCACATAATTGTAGGTTTTATTTTAGTTGAAATTCAGGTTGTCTTACTAAGTACAGCAGTAATAGATATACTTGTTCTGGGGTATTATCAAAATTCAACATCGTCCAAGTTGGGTTTGTTGGGTTTTCATCCTCGTAGATATTGTTATCTTCATACAATGCCCTGAAGGAAACAATCGCCGTGGTATAATCTTGTTCTGTTAACAAGCCTTTGGGTAATATTTTATCAATAATAGCTCGAGCTACCAAATCAGGGTTGTGTGTCGTTGCCCCTTGGGGTCCTGTAACTTCGATACCAAATGTTCTAAATTGCTCCTTATCCTCATTCCAAAAAACTTCTAAGAGCGCTTCGGCACTAAGCCATCTGCCAATTAAAAAATTAGTATTGATCCATGATCTATTTCGTTGCCAACCTGCCACATCTACGGGGTTAAAAAGCTCCTGACTCAATTGATCGCTATAGTTGATGACAGTTTCTATGGTACTGTCTAGGGCTGTAAAACCAGTTTCATTGATCAAGTTTAAGAAACAATCAAACGGACTTTTTATAATGACCCCAATAGCTTCTTCGTCAAAAAAGTGTTGGCTTGTAAATAATTGGCTCAAAACTGGGGCAATTCTAAAATCATTGGTTACAAAGGTTGCTGCCATACCATTTATAATGGTTTCAGCATTGCCAGCTTGATCTGTGGAATCGGGGTGTACAAAAAATTCGTATAATTTTTTACAAATAAAGGTGGCTATTTCCGTACTTCGTTGGGCAAAAAGATTGTCTATGACGCCATCGTAATCAAAAGTATCGGTTTGGCCTAAAATAGTCTTGGAGCCAGCATCAAACCTATCGGCTCTAAAAGTAACTGGTGTCCAACGAATTTCTCCACGTTCTACATAACCCGTTAGGGCTCGGGCTGTTTCCACAATATCTTGCTCGGTATACCCATTACCTTCCCCTAAGGTAAAAAGCTCATACAATTCACGAGCATAATTTTCATTGGGTCTGTTGCTATTGTTATAAGCGCCATCTAGGTAAAATAACATGGCATTGGTTAGTCCAATTTCACTGACAAATGTTTTAAAGTTACCAATAGCGTTGCGTTGCAAGCAGGTAATATACTCAAACAAAAAAGGAGGAGCGTCATAAACTCTTAATTCGGTAACAAAATGATTGCTCCAAAAAAAACTCAATCGGTCCCTAAGATTGTCTGCTAAAAGTGACTTTGCGTAGTCCAGACTAATGCTTCGGAATTGGGTATTAATGGTGCTATTGCGTAAATCATCATCTTCAGGATAATTTGCGCCTGTCCAGTTGGCCCAAGGGGGTGCTGGCAAAGTTGGCATGTTAACAGCTTCGTTGATTAGGCTATTAACTAAAGTAGATGCTGTAGTACCTACGGCTTGATTAACCGTAGCAACCGAAGCACTAAAACCAAGTCTTCGGTATAAATGTTGTATTTTTTGCCTATCTAAAGGCGTTGTATATTCCGCCAGTGGCGAAGTATTACAATTGATAAAATATTCCATAATATTTTAATCGTTTAGTTCAAATTTAGGTTTGCTTTGGGGGTATTAAGCCTTGTAAAAATGCTATTCGTAATTGTCGACAGCTTTTACTATAACTCAATAATTCAAATAAAATTACGTAAGTATCAGTGTTTTAGACGCCAAAAAACATATATTTTCGACGAAATACATTAATTTGGTACTATTCTTATCTAAAAAATGGCAGAACATAATGAATTTGGTAAAGTAGGAGAGCAATTAGCCGTAGCCCATTTAATTAAACATGGTTACCAAATTAAATATAGGAACTATAGATTTTTAAAAGCTGAGGTAGATATTATAGCTCAAAAGGGGGCTACTTTAGCTATTGTAGAAGTAAAGTCTAGAACTACGAATTTTATGGATGATTTAAACGATTTAATTCCTCCGAAAAAAAGAAAATTATTGGTTTTGGCAGCTGACCATTATGTTGTAGAGCAAAAGTTAGATGTAGACGTACGGTTTGATATTATAACCATTTTTAAAAGGAACGGATCGTTTAAAATAGATCATATCGAAGATGCTTTTTATCATTTTTAGACAATTTGTTTAATTTATAACAAATTGTTATATTTGAAATCTTTAATTTAATCTAATGAAAACCATATCATCTGTTGTAGAACACTATATAAAAAAGAAACCTTTTTTACAAAGTGCTTTAGCACAAGGAATTATTAATCTTACGTCACTTTCAAGGATTATTCTTCCTGAAATTGAGGAAGAATTAGGTAAAGATATTCGCAATGGAGCGATAGTTATGGCTTTGAAAAGGCTTTCAGATGATTTAGAGTATAGAGCTACTCATAAAATTGTAAAGGTTTTAAAAAATATAGGAGAGATTACAGTACGGTCTTCCTTAACGGACTTTACCTTTTTACTTTCAGATTCAATTCTTGAAAATCAACGCTTATTATTAAAGGAAATTAATAAAGATAAGGAGGTTTTTTATACCTCTTCTCGCGGTGTAAACGAACTAAATATTGTGGTAAGCAATAGCTTAGATAAAACCGTTGAAACCTTATTCGAAATAGAGCGTTGTACTCAAAAGGCAGAAAATTTATCCTCGATTACTGTAAAATTACCCTCTGAGAATGTCACTGTTCCCGGTATTTATTACTTTATTTTTCAGCGCCTTGCTTGGGAAGGCATCATCCTGTACGAGGTGATTTCTACTACCAATGAATTTACTATTTTGGTCGATGATGATCAAGTAGATGTGGCCTTTAAAACCATCAAGGATTTAAAATTACTTTAATATCCCCCCATAGCTATGCGCTAAAGAGGAACTCTATTTCTAATTTATTTGCTTTCCAAAAACTCCACGAGCGCTCTATCATTTTCAGGTTTTGCAATAATTCTTTTTTCGCTATCCAAAATGTAATAGGTTGGGGTGGCATTAATATCATATAGGTTAGCATAGGCACTATCCCACTTGCCTAATGCTATAAGGTGTTCAAAATTCGGTAAATTTTTTGATTCGATCTGCCAATTTTCTGTTTCGTCTTCTAATCCTACCGCAATAATTTTAAGGCTTGAATTTCCCTTCAATTCTTTATGTAATGCAGGTAGTTCATTTAAACAATGTCCACAAGTGCTGCTCCAAAAAATTAAAATATAGTTCTCAAAGGGCTCTAAAGTGCGCAAACTTTTTTCATTACCTCCGTCTTTCCAAACCATTTCTGGCGCTATTTCGCCCAGACGAAGTCGATTATGCGCTTCAATAGCCGTTTTTATGTCGAGATGGTTGGTAGTTTCTGCAAGTTCTTTAAGGTATTTGGAATAGATAAAATCAGCAACTTCATTATAGTCATAAGCGATGGCGTTTTTCCATAAGTCGTTGTACAAGTAAAATTTAAAAACGGAGGCTACATCACTTAAAATAGAGCTAAAATGGGCAATATTTTTAATAATGTCATCCTCCGTTTCTTTTTTTGTTTGCTGTGTTAAGGATAGTGCGGTAAAGGCGTAATTAGAAACTTTATCGGTTAAAAAACCTGAGCTTTGTAGCACTGGATTACTGAAATCAATGGCTTCAAAATACGCTGCTTTTTTGTGTGCTACATATTTTTGAACAGGCTCATATTTGGTGGGAATGTACGGTTTGTTTGATCTAATAAAATTATGGGCTAACAAACCTTCAGATTTCGTTTCGAACAAATTTTGATGCGCTTTTAATTTTTTCGTTGCCGAATTAAAAGTAGTCGTATCGGTTTCTTGTGCCGAGTAAAACTGAATAATTTCTGCTTCTATTTGTGCTAGTTCTGCTAAATATGTATTGAGTAAGATATTTTCTTCTGATTGGGTAAATCCAAGACCCTTGTTAGCATCAAAATCAATCACTATATTTTCTTTAGCATTGTAAAGAATATCAAAATTAAACTCTTCCTGAGGTACTGCATAGACAATTCTGTACATACCCGATTCGGCATCTTCTGGAAGGTTCAAGGTGAAAGATCCATTTTTAATGGCGCTATCCGCAACATAAACTTGGGCATCAGGCGTAAGTCGGTAGGCGATTAACCAGCTATACTCTTCTGCAGGTGAGAAGCTACCTGAAATAGTATGTTGTGCACTTGCTTGTAATGCGTATAAAGCTAGTAAAATGGATAATATTTTTTTCATAAGAGTTATTTTACAAAAACTGAACCAGTTTTATTTTTCTCAGCAATAAAATTCACTAAAAACAGTTCGCGTCCTAAATTTTTAATTTTACTTACTGCTTACTGTTTATTGAACACTTTTTTCAAAAGGCTGCAAAGCCAAATAGGCTTTATCAACCGAGTGGATATTTTCAAATACTAAAAGCAATCGAAGTCCGTTTCTGGTTTGTTTTTCCTTTATTTTACCGTGTTTGGCATGCGTTTGTACAAATTGTAGTGTATTAGTGAATGCTGTGCTTTGGTAAAAGGCAGACTGTTGATCCGCAATAAAATAGCCAATCATTTTACCTTGCTTCATGACAATTTTCTCTAAACCAATGCTGTTGGCAATCCATTTTATGCGAACCGAATTCAATAAGTCTTCAGCCTCAATGGGCAGTTCTCCGAAACGGTCTATCAATTCGGTTTCAAATTTTTGCAAAGCCGCTTCGTCTTTGATTAAGTTTAATTCGGTGTATAAAGTTAATCGCTCCGAAATATTATTGATGTAATCGTCAGGAAATAACAATTCAAAATCGGCATCAATTTGGGTTTCTTTTACGAACACTTTTTCATGGTGCCCTTCGAGCTCCTCGTACAAATCTTTAAATTCATTTTCTTTTAACTCATCAACAGCTTCTGTGAGGATTTTTTGGTAGGCATCAAATCCAATATCATTAATAAATCCGCTTTGTTCACCCCCTAATAAATCTCCAGCACCTCTAATTTCTAAATCTTTCATGGCGATATTAAAACCGCTCCCTAATTCGGTGAATTGTTCCAAAGCCTGAATTCGTTTTCGAGCATCGTTCGTCATCACATCATAGGGTGGCGTTATAAAATAACAGAAGGCTTTTTTATTGCTTCGCCCTACACGACCACGCATTTGGTGTAAATCACTTAAACCAAAATTATTGGCGTTATTGATAAAAATGGTATTGGCATTGCTTACATCTAAGCCGCTTTCTACAATGGTGGTAGACACCAACACATCAAATTCACTATTGATAAAAGCAAGCATCAGGTTTTCTAGTTTTTTACCTTCCATTTGTCCGTGACCAATACCCACTTTAGCATCAGGCACCAAACGCTGAATCATACCTGCAACTTCCTTGATATTTTCAATGCGGTTGTGGATAAAAAACACCTGACCGCCACGTTGAATTTCGTAACTTATCGCATCGCGAATGGTTTCTTCGGAAAAGCGAATTACTTCACTTTGAATAGGGTATCGGTTTGGTGGTGCAGTATTAATTACGGATAAATCTCTGGCCGCCATTAAACTAAATTGTAGGGTTCTTGGGATGGGTGTTGCGGTTAAGGTAAGCACATCGACGTTTTCTTTGATGGACTTTAATTTGTCTTTGACCGCTACGCCAAATTTTTGTTCCTCATCTACAATCAATAAGCCTAAATCTTTAAACTTTACATTTTTGTTGACTAGCTGATGGGTGCCAATAATAATATCTACTTTTCCTGAGGCAAGGTTTTCTAGTGTTTCTTTCTTTTCTTTTGCTGTTCTAAACCGGTTTACATAATCGACCGTTACCGGCATATCACTTAAGCGTTCGCTAAAAGTTCTGCTATGCTGAAACGCTAATATGGTCGTCGGCACTAAAACAGCCACCTGTTTTCCGTTGGCAACTGCTTTGAAAGCCGCACGGATAGCCACCTCAGTTTTTCCAAAACCTACATCGCCACAAATAAGGCGATCCATGGGGCGTTCACTTTCCATGTCGCGTTTAATATCTTCGGTAGCCTTGCTCTGATCGGGGGTGTCTTCGTAAATAAACGAGGCCTCCAATTCATTTTGTAAATAGCCATCTGGGCCATATTGAAACCCTTTTTCAAGGCGACGCTTGGCATAAATTTTAATTAAATCGAAGGCAATTTTTTTAACGCGCGATTTGGCTTTGTCTTTTACTTTTTTCCAAGCGCCTGATCCTAATTTATATATTTTTGGTGGCGCACCGTCTTTGCCGTTGAATTTTGATATTTTATGCAGTGAATGGATACTCACATATAAAATATCGCGATCTCCATAAACCAATTTTATGGCTTCTTGCTTTTTACCTTCGACATCAATTTTTTGTAAACCACCAAATTTTCCGATACCGTGATCCATGTGGGTTACATAATCGCCGATTTCTAAGCGGTTTAATTCTTTTAGGGTAATGGCCTGCTTTTTGGCATAGCCATTTTTGAGATGAAACTTATGATAGCGTTCAAAAATTTGATGGTCGGTATAACAAACAAGCTTTAAATCATCATCAATAAAACCTTGATGTAATGAGAAAACAATAGTTTTATAGTGCACTTTTCCTGAGCCAATTTCCTCAAAAATATCATGAAAACGTTTCGCCTGCTGCTCGGAAGCACAAAATAAATAATTGCTGTAGCCTTTTTTATGATTGTGGTTAAAATCTTCTATCAATAAATCGAACTTTTTATTGAATGAGGGCTGTGGTTTGGTATTGAAATGGATGTTTTTAAAATCAAACCCGGCCGTTTGATTGCCTGTGGTCAATATATGAAACGATGCAACTTCTTTTTTAAACAAATCAGCATCCACAAACAATGCTGCTGGTGCGGCGTGTTGGGTTTCTGTAGTTAGCTTTTTAAAAGCTTCTTCCGCCTTTTCGAAAAAGTGCGTTAAGCGGCTAAAAAGTAGGTCTAAATCTGAGCTAAAAATAACCGTATGTTGGGCAATATATTTTAAGAAACTCTCTCTAGTTTCGTTTAAGAACTTATTCTCTACATTTGGGATAATGGTAATTTTACCAATCTTCTCTTTTGATAGTTGGGTTTCTACATCAAAGGTTCTAATGCTTTCTACTTCATCTCCAAAAAACTCGATGCGATAAGGTTCATCGTTTGAAAAAGAAAATACGTCGACAATACCACCACGCACTGAAAATTCTCCCGGTTCTGAAACAAAATCGACTCTTTTAAATTTGTACTCGAACAACACCTCATTTAAAAAATCGAGGGATAAGGAATCTTCTAATTTTATTTTGAGGGTGTTTTTTTCTAGATCTTTCCTTGTCACCACCTTTTCAAAAAGCGCATCGGTGTACGTCACTATGAGCGCTGGTTTTTTTCTTGAATTGATGCGGTTTAAAACCTCTGCACGCAACAGCACATTGGCATTATCGGTTTCATCTAATTGATACGGTCTGCGGTAACTACCAGGATAAAAAAGCACTTCTTTTTCTCCTACTAATTGCTCCAAATCGTTTAAATGGTAAGCAGCTTCTTCTTTATCGTTAAAAATGATTAAAAAAGGTTTGTCGGCAGCCTTAAAAGCATCGGCTAAAACAAAAGAAAGGGAAGAACCTACCAGACCTTTTAAAGCTAAATTCTGATTGTTTTTTTCAAAATTGGCAATAGCTTTCTGCAATTCCAGCGAAGGCTGGGACTGTGCATAGATTTGTTGAATGTTATTTTGGGGCAACGGAATAATTTTGTGCAAATATAAAGATACTTGTTAAATGACAAACCTTCAAGTACGAGCATTTTTTACTTAAAAGAACTAAATATTTATTTTTTGACTTTCGTATCACTTATCAAAATTTAACTTTAGATTTAAGCAATATAATTCTTACACTATACGATCATAAAAAATTCTTCTGACAGGTTACTCATGGATGGGTGAAGTCAACTAAATTTTCAACAAACACTATTCGGTATTTTTATTTATTACATAAAACAGCATTCTTAAAATTTATGTTGTTAGTGATTTAACGATACCACATTATTAATTTTTAAATAGATAAAACAATGAAAAATATACTCATTTTTATAATTACACTTTTTTCTTTTTTAACCACTAATGCACAAATTACTAAGGGTAATTGGATGGTAGGTGGTACTGGCAGTTTTTATAGTGCTCAACTTAAAGATAATAATATGACTAGTAATTCATTAGGGTTAGAGTTAAGACCAAATTTAGGATTTTTCATGATAGACAAATTTGCAGTGGGAATTGCGCCACTTTTTGCATATAATAAACCTGAAAATGGTAGCTCCGTATTAAGTTATGGTGCTGGGCCATATGCTAGATATTATTTTTTGAAAGCTGAAAATAGAATAAATGTTTTAACGCATGTTGGATATAGTTATTTCGCCAATAATAATGCTAACGATAACAGTACTGCTTTAGATTTCAAAGCTGGTCCAGTATTGTTTTTTAATAGTAGCGTTGCATTAGAAATGACAGTAAACTACAGTTTAAACAATCTTAATTCTTCGACGAAGTATAATATTTTTAGCTTAGGATTAGGTTTTCAAATACACTTAGAAAAATAACATAAAAAATAATCAAATGAAAAAACTTTTAACAAAGTACAGTTAATTGTAATACTATTACTTGCAATTACTACTTATAGTCAGGTAAATGTATCAATTTCGAATATGAGCTATATAAGTGGTACTCCTATAAGTAATTGCGGAACTATTGCTTTTGGTACTAACGCGACGGTACGCATTCAATTTACTATAAATTTAAGTAAGCAACAAAATCAAGTTGTTGGTACAAGTAACCTATTTGTTTATACAATTGGTTCATCTGGCTCTAGAATTGAAAGAAGCAATACAACTATACAACCTGTTAATTTTGTAACAAATTTTCAAACAAGTGCAGATATTACTATGAGTCAAACAGATTTCAATAATTCTGGGGGCACTTTATTCGCTGTTTTTAAATCTAGTGGAAATATTGAATATCAAACAGCTTGCAGTTATTCAATTACTAAAACTAATCCACCAAGTTTTACCTTATCGCCAACAACGTTACCTTTACCTTGTGGCGATACTAGTTCAAGAACATTTACGGTTACACCAGCCAATATACCAAGTGGTGCAGTGGTTACCTATCAATGGAGTCATAATGGGTGGTCGCAACTTAGTGCAACGGCAACTTCAAAAACGCTTCAACCAAATTCGGGCACTACCTTACCATCTTCTGTTATAGTAACGCCTTTTATTAATGGGGTATCACAGGGAACCAGAACAAGTACTGTAACTCGTGCTCCATTTACTACAACGGCAACCATAAGTGCCGCTAATTCTTTATGTAGTGGAACAACCACAGTTTCATTGGCTAATTTTCCAAGCGGTTCAAGTACCGACTGGAGTGTTACAGGCGGTAGTTTGGTCAGTATTGTAGGCCAAAATAATACGAGTTTAGTTTTACAGAGAAATGGTTCCGGTAGTGGAGAAATAACCATATCTGCATTAATTAGTAATGCGTGTAATCAAACAATAACTTTATCGAAAAGTATGTTTGTAGGTTCTCCGCAACTAAGTTACGATATTAACGAAGATTTGACGATTTGTCGTGGTGAGAATACAATTCTTAATAATACCTTTATCGTAAATATTTCTGGTAGCAATAACCAAACCATATTAGAGGCACAAAAAATTACAAACAATCATAACCTTTTTGTTCAAGGCAATGAAGTAATCGTATCGTTAATGTATACGCCCCCTTATAATTACATTGCTTTTAAGGTACGAGTGAATAATGATTGCGGTTTTTCAGACTGGTTAGAATATTATGTTCAAATTATAGAAAATTGCTCAGGTGGTGGTGGCAGTCAAAATAATTTTGCGATTTTCCCTAGTCCGGCAGATACAGAATTAAACATTACAGTTAACAACGTAAGTAGCATAAATAGCTTAGAAAAAAGACCAATTTTAGAAACATTAGAACTGCAAGAAATTCCTATTATTGCAGGCCTATATGATTTTGAAGGTAGATTGGTAATCCAACAACAGTTTTCAAGATTAGGTGATATTCAAAAAATAGATGTGTCGGACTTAAAAAAAGGTATTTATATTTTAAAAATAATAGCCAAAGAATTAGAAGAAACGCATAGGATTATTATAGAATAGCAACTAAACAAAAGGCTTACTTTTCGGTAAGCCTTTTGTTTTTTAGAATAGTTTTAATACTATGCACAACAACCAGAACCCCTAAAACGATCGCAGAAACCAAAGCGCTAGTCGCAATAGTTTCCTCACTATTTTGGTGGCGCACATAAATAGCAAACAAAGACCAAACCCCAACCAAGGCAAAAACCCACATAGTACGTTTAAAAAGTATGAGTAGGTTTAAAACTAAAGCGATGAGGATCATGGTTACAGTCCATTGTACTTCTGTTAAAAAACTACCCTCCCAATTGAGTTTACTCAAGTAAGCCGATATGTTCGCAATAGTTGCTACCGCGATCCAACCGCTGTATAAACTAATCGGCCACCAAACCAACCCTTTTTCTGCAAGAGATGCCGTTCCACGTTCCATATGGGTATTTAAGATTATTTTGATCAGCGAAAATAAAATCCCCAACATTATTAAAACAGACCAACCTGTAAAATCATAAACAAAAGCAATGACCCAAAGTGAATTCAAAATATTTGCTATCAAAAACCAATAGCCGGTTTGTTCAATAAACTCCGAAGTTGTATCACTAAAAAATGCGCTCTTTATTTGAAAAATGACGTAGGCAAATAGCGATAAAAAAATGAGTCCCCATATCGCAAAAGCATAACTCGCTGGGGTGAATAAATTTTCATATTCCCGACTAATTTCGCCAATTGTAGTATCATTAAGTCGCAAGGCTTGCGAAATATAGTTTACTGCAATGACCAAGATTACAGAAAATACATTTAAAATTGCGAGTCGTTTTTTCATGGTTTTGAGGTTTTAGGTAAATTTACGATGATTTTAGGTGGGAAATTTAAACTCTATATAAATACGTATTAATGGTATTACATAATAACTTTTTTCTTCTTCTGAAAAACACTCGAATTAATAGGATAGCATTGAGGTAAGCATCGGATCATTGAATCCTCTAAAAAGTAAGATTCACCCTAAATACCGAATCCTTAGTAATCGCGAAAACTTGATGCTCCGCAGAAGGTTTTAGGGTATATGTTCCTGTAAAAGTGCCAAAAGCCGGTAAAATTAGTTGGTTTTTGCTCTTAAAAAAACATGGGAGTTTTAGGCTTTGCCTTCCAGCTCCGATTAGTTTTACCGAAGGGTGAATGTGTCCAGAGACATTAAAAAAATCTTGTCTTTCTTCAGGGTGGTGGGTCAATAAAAACCCATCTAAAAGCAATTCGTCAATACAATCTATGCCAATGGCCCTGTAATTTTCATCTGCAATAATATCGTGATTGCCTTTTACTAATGTAATTTTTAACTTTTGGGAGCGTACCCAATCCTTAAATAAGAGCCACTCTTGATTTAGAGACGAATGAAACAAATCCCCCAAAAAAAATAGTTGTTTGGGTTTAAAAATAGTAAGTACTTCATGTAATAGTTCAAAATTCTTGGCAATGGCTTTTTGAGGAACAGCAGCGCCAAATTTTCTAAAATGCGATACCTTGCCCAAATGCACATCACTCACCATCAAAATTTCTTTTTCTTGCCAAAATAGGGCACCAGCGCAGTGCATGATAAAGGTTTGCTGGTTGATGGTGGTGGTTTGTGTCATTGGAACAAAATTAGTCATTTGAAAGAAAGAAGCTGTACTTACTTCATCAAAATCGCAGTCATTTTTTTAATGCGATCTGCTAGTTTTTCACTTGATAATTTTTCTCGCAAACGGTCGGTAATAATGGGGAATGAAAAGGGTGTAGGCTTTTTACAGGCTTTCCAAACTATGTCTTGTTCAGCAATTCGTTCCAGTGCTAAGCCTAAACGACCCTGTTCTAATTGATGCTCAAAAGTTTCGGTAAACGCCTGTTGAAATAATAGGTTATCGGCTTCGTAATCGCGAAAAACATCGAATAGCAATTGAGAACTGCTTTGCAAGTGCTTCATTTTAATGCCTTTATTGGGGTAGCCGGTAAAAACCATGCCACTGATTACGGCAATATCTCGGAACGATCTTCGCGCCATTTCTGTGGCATTTAAACTTTTTTGTAAATCGCTCAACATAAAATCGGTGCTAAATAAATTATTGTCTAAAACCTGCTGCATATCAATTTCTTGATCAGATAGTAATTCAAATCCGTAATCATTAAAGGCTAGTGAAAAAGTAATGGGTGCCAATAGGCTTATTCTATACCCCAGTAAACTCCCCATGGCTTCATGCACGCCACGCCCTTCGAACGGATAAAAAATATGATGATAGCCATCACGAGTTTTAAAGGTTTCAATTAATAATTCCTTAGGTTTTGGAACGATGCTTTCTTCGCGTTGTTTGTCAAAGATGTGCTTAAGTGCTATTAATTCTGTACTTAATTCTCCTTCGCTTGTGCTGAGCGTGGTCAACGTATTGGAGGAGCTAGGGGAGGCGACTTTGTACAATTCTTCCCTTAATAATTCGGACATCTGAGCAGAAAACGAAAGTCTACCCCCCATCCAACTTGGGACTTTATTCGTCTTTTTGCTAGAGTTACGCACATGGGCTTCCATATTTTTGATGCGTATAAACTCTAAATTGCGACCCGCAAAGGTAAATACGTCTCCAGGTGTTAATTTGGAAATAAAAAACTCTTCAATACTGCCGATATAGCCCCCCTTTTGATATTTTACAATAATATTCGCATCGCCAACAATGGTCCCAATTTGAAACCGATGTCGCATAGCAATACCTTTGTTATGGACTACAAATTTACCATCGGCTTCAACGTCTATCTTTTTATATTCATCATAGCTTTGCAAACTTTGACTACCCATTACCAAAAAATTCAAAAGCCACTGCCATTGGTCTTCGGTGATGCCTTGGTAACAAAAGCTGTGTTTTATTTCGCGATAAATTTCTTTAGGATAAAATCCGTCTGAAATGGCTAAGGTGGTTAAGTATTGCAGCAAAACATCAAAACTATTTAAATAGGGCATGCGATCTTCGACCACAGTATGTTTTACCGCTTGTTGAAGGGCAGACGCTTCGATTAATTCCATCGCGTGGGTTGGTAAAAAATAGATGACACTTTCTTTGCCTGGGCTATGGCCACTGCGGCCTGCACGTTGCAGAAAACGAGCTACGCCTTTGGGACCGCCAATTTGGATGACGGTTTCTACCGGGGCAAAATCGACACCCAAATCTAAACTAGAGGTACACACCACGGCCTTAAGACTACCATTGCGAATGGCTTGCTCTACCCAAACACGGGTTTCTTTGTTAATGCTGCCATGGTGCATGGCAATATCTCCTGCGTATTCTGGATGCTTTTCTAAGATTTTTTGAAACCATATTTCACATTGGCTACGCGTATTGGTAAACAACAAAGTAGTTTTACTCGCATTGATAATGGGTATTATTTCTTCTAACAGGTGTAAACCCAGATGTCCGCGCCATGGAAAAGTTTCCATGGTTTTAGGGATGATGCTTTTTACGGTAATTTTTTTATCGAGTTTTGCTTTTATTAAAACCGATTTTTTGGCACTTTCTTCTAAGCCTAACAACACATCACGTGCTTCTTCTAAATTGCCAATGGTCGCTGAAATACCCCATATGTTCATTTTTCGCGATACTGCTTTTAATCGCGATAAAGCCAGTTCCATTTGCACGCCACGCTTGGTGCCGAGAAGTTCATGCCATTCATCGACTACGATAGCAGAGCAGTCTTTAAAGGTTTTTGCGTAGCCCTTGGAAGCTAGTAATAATTGCAAGCTTTCAGGAGTGGTGATCAACAAATCGGGCATATTTTTCTTCTGGGCGGTACGTTCTTTTGTCGTCGTATCTCCGGTTCTAATGCCTACGGTCATGTGCGTGCCTAAATCGGCAGCAACCCGTTCTGCCGATTGACGAATTTCTTCGGATAATGCTCTGAGTGGCGTAATCCAAATGGCTTTTAATCCTTTTTTATGTTTGGTTTTATATTCCGGATTGTTTTTGATGTAGTTTAAAATAATAGGAAACCAAAGCGCATAGGTTTTTCCACTGCCCGTTGGTGCGTTTAACAATCCGTTTTTACCCTGTAAGAATGCTTTCCAAGTATCTTTTTGGAATTGAAAAGGCGTCCAATTTTGGTCGTGAAACCAATTTTCAGCTAGGGTATATAATTCTTCTCTGGTCATAGTACGAGCACAGTTTACCGCTGTCTGCAAAAGGCGTAGAGCACTTTTTTATTCATTTGTTTATAGTTCAACAGATGCCTTCACTTCACCTGCCTATTCGGCAGACAAGCTCGGAATTTGGGCCTTTAAATCTTCCAAGGTATTTGCCTCTTCTATTTTTTTATCTTGGCGCCATCTTAGAATTCTGGGGAAACGTGTCGCGATTCCACTTTTATGCCTTTTCGAAAAGGCAATCCCCTCAAAGGCAATCTCAAAAACATGATAAGGCGTAACACTTCGTACGGGACCAAAACGTTCTAGCGTATTTTTTTTAATCCAAGCATCTATTTTTTTAAACTCTGCATCCGTGAGTCCTGAATAGGCTTTTGCAAAGGTAACGAGTTGTTTGCTTCCATTTTCATCTTCATCCCAAAGGGCAAAGGTATAATCGGTAAAAAGGTTGCTTCGCCTACCATGACCTCGCATGGCGTAGGTAAGAACAGCATCAATGGTTAGTGGATCTACTTTCCATTTCCACCAATCGCCTTTTTTGCGTCCCACTAAGTAAGGAGAGTCTTTTCGTTTTAACATTAAACCTTCACTAAATTTCTCTCTGGCATGTTCTCTTTCTTGTGCAACAGCCTCCCAAGTAGCAAAAGTCATTGTTTCAGAAACCTTAAAAGGCAAGACTAACCTATTTGCTGCAGCTTTGTTTTTGTCTTCTATCAATTGCCATATGTGTTCTAAAATTTTTCTTCGCTCGGTAAAATGTAGGTTTCGAATATCTTTGCCTTGCCATTCTAATACATCATAAGCTTTCAGAATCACAGGAACTTTTTTGAGCAAGGCTTTAGAAACTGTTTTTCGACCAATACGCTTTTGTAAGTCATTGAAAGTGCCAATATTTTCATTTAAATAGGGTAAAATTTCAGCGTCAATGACCGTTCCATTAGGAATAATGCCTACCAAATTTTCGAACTCAGGATATTTATCGGTGACTAATTCTTCGCCGCGACTCCAGACGAAGAGTTCATTATTTCTAAATATGGTCTGTGATCGAATTCCGTCCCATTTGTGTTCCACCGACCAATCGTTCACATCTCCTAAAAGGGCAGCTTTATTTTCTAAGGCGTAGGCCAAATAAAAAGGATAAGGTTTCGAGAGGTAATCATTCTCGTTTTTTTCTAAAATCAAAGCTTGAAAGCTGATCGAATTTGGATCCCAGTTACCCATTAATTTATAGGCCAAAATATCTTCGGGAATACCCGTAGTTTTTGATAAGGCCTTGGTCATCAATTTTTGGCTTACACCGATTCTAAAACCGCCAGTAATCAACTTGGTAAACACAAAGCGTTCATAATAATCGAGGAGGTTCCAATTCTCGTAGATGTAGCTTTTTTTGGCTGCTTCAGGTTTCTTTTTTAAAGCTATCATTTCCTGCAAAAAGCTAGTCAAACTTTTTTCGGTACTTTGCGGCGAAGACGGAAATACCAAAGCAATGGTTTCTGCTAAATCGCCAACAATATGATAACTCTCTTCAAAAAGCCATAATGGAATTTGAGCAAACTCCGCTGCCCAAGTTCTCAACAAGCTGGTGTTTACAGGTCTGGGGGGTCTTCGGTGTGATAGAATGGCAATCGTCCAAACTTTGTCTTCATCATTTGCGTTAGCGAAGTACCGAGCCAAAGCCTCGACTTTAGCCGTTGTTTTATTGGTGCTATCTAAGGTTTTTATTAAGGATGCGAAATTCTTCATAGGTTTTATGCCGTCGCTGTTTTTTCCTTTGTTTCCTCAGTCTCTTCTTGCCCATATTGTGTTTCTTCAGTTCTAGCATCATAGCCCACTTCTCTTAAATAGCGGGAAAAAATATCGGTATACCCATGGGTGCAGATTATCTTTTCAGCGCCTGTTGCTTTAATACTTGTGAGTAAACCATTCCAATCACAATGGTCACTGAGCACAAAACCCTTGTCTATGGCTCGTCTTCTTCGGGCACCGCGAAAGGCCATCCATCCACTGGCCGAACCCGTAACATAAGGTACCATTTTCCGAATCCAGGTGCTGCCATGAGCACTTGGTGGTGCCAACACCATAGCACCTTGCAGGTCTTGCTTTTTAGTGGTAGCCGTGATTAAGCTCGTTTTAGGAAAATTCACCAAAGGGCGCAAAACTTCAGTCATATTTTCAATAGCACCATGCGTATAAATAGTTCCAATTTCCGGATTTAAATACTTTAATAGGCGTTGGGCTTTACCTAAACTATAGCCAAATAAAATAGATGTTTTTCCATCTGCTTTATTGAGGGCCCACCATTCGTTAATCTGATTCATCACCTCATGCTGAGGTGTCCATTTAAAAGCGGGTAGTCCAAAAGTGCATTCCGTAATAAAGGTGTTGCATTTCACCACCTCATAGGGTGTTGAAATACCGTCATTTTCTGTTTTATAATCCCCTGTAAATACCCAAACCTCACCTTTGTGCTCAACCCTTACCTGGGAAGAGCCAATAATATGTCCGGCAGGATGTAAGCTAAATTTTACATTGTTGATCATAAAGGTTTCGCCCCAGGCTTTTCCTGTGACCAAAATGTCGCCCAGCCTGTGTTTTATAATGGGGATATTGTGAGGGTGTGTCATGTACGTTTTATGACCCCATCGGCTATGGTCGGCATGGCCGTGGGTAATTATGGCCTTATCGACGGGCTTCCAAGGATCTAAATATACTTTAGCCGCACTGCAATAAATGCCTTTATCCGTGAATTCAAGTAAAGGTTTTGTCATAGCACGCACAATTTACGAAAATTTGATAGTGAAACTAGGCGCTTTTTTCTATATCTTTTTTTTAAATTTTTAGGGCATGGTTCCCGGTATGTGAGGTGCTGCGCTGAGTAAAAAAACGATAAAATAAAACACGTTTTCAATGAATGCAATACTCAAAAAAAATTATCTTTGCTTGTATTAAATAAAGAAATTATGTCGATTGTAGATTTATATAGTAGTGGAGAACATAGAAGAAATTTAGCACATTTTGCGGCAATAGCTACATTAGCAGCGGTTGACGGGGAAGTAAACCCCCAAGAAAAAGTAATGCTTGATCGTTTTGCTAGAAAATTAGATATTACCGATGCGGAATACCAAGAAGTAATGCGTGCTGAAAATAAATATGCCATCAATCCGCCATCGACCTCGGAGGAGCGTTTGGAGCGCTTATTCGATTTATTTAGAATTGTTTTCGCAGATCATGAAATTGACGAAGAAGAAAAACTCTTAGTTCGCAAATATGCTATTGGACTAGGGTATTCGGTTGAAAAAGCAGATGAAGTTATCCTTAAATCTATTGCTATATTTTCTGGAAAAATAGATTTTGAGGCTTATTTGTATCTGTTGAAACGATAGCATAATTGAAAATGGAGAATTAGATTTGAAGATTTCAATAAATTCTATAATCTAAAAACCTAATTTTCCACTTTCCACTTTCCACTTTCCATTATTAATTACTTCATAAACTCCTCGGCCTTCTCGACCATTTTTCGGCTTCCGCAGAAAAACGGAACACGTTGGTGCAGTTCCGTAGGTTCAATTTCCATAATTCGTCGTTTACCATCACTGGCCAAACCGTTCGCTTGTTCTGCAATAAAGGCCATAGGATTACATTCATAAAGCAATCTGAGTTTGCCTTCTGATGCAACACTACTTTTTGGATACATGTAAATGCCACCTTTAATCATGTTTCGATGAAAATCAGACACTAAAGATCCAATATAGCGTGAGGTATAGGGTCTATCTCCTTCCTCTTGCTGACAATATTTTATATAATCTTTAACTCCTTGTGGAAAATGCGTATAATTACCTTCGTTGACAGAATAAATTTTACCTGTCTCTGGAAAACTCATATTTGGGTGTGATAAGTAGAAGGTGCCTAAGGCTGGGTTCAGCGTAAATCCGTTGACCCCATCACCCGTAGTATACACCAGCATGGTGCTGGTGCCATAAATAATATAACCTGCTGCAATTTGATTAATGCCAGGTTGCAAAAAATCTTCTAATTGTACCGGTGTACCTACAGGAGTAACACGACGGTAAATAGAAAATATAGTACCTACAGAAACGTTCACATCAATATTAGAGGAACCATCTAAAGGGTCTATTAAAACCACATATTTGTTTTGATGATTGTTATCAAAACTGTTGATGCGAATAAAATCGTCTTCTTCTTCTGAAGCTATTCCACAAACTATTTCACGTTTTTTTAGTGTTTGAATAAATTTTTCATTCGCTAAAACGTCTAGTTTTTGTTGATTTTCACCTTGAATATTAGTATCCCCTGCTTCTCCGATAATATCTACCAATCCCGCTTTATTTACTTCATGGTTCACTACTTTGGCAGCGAGTCTTAGCCCATTTAAAAGTCGAGATAGTTCTCCTGATGAATATTTGAAAGAATCTTGATGCTCAATAATAAACTCTCCAAGAGTTTTGTATTGTCTGGTCATGGTTATACTGTTTTATAAAGTACAAATATCGACTTTTTTGTGAAACTATAACGTTTTCGTTCAAATTCAATTTTTAGATTTATAACTTTATGTTATATTTGTAACAAAATAAGAGGTCTAAATTATAGTCGTCTGTAAATCTGAGGTTTACAGATTCAACCTTAAAATAGTAATTAGATGAAATTTTCTATTAGGAAAGCAACGAAAGAAGACATGGCGCAAGTATTGCAATTAATTCATGAGTTAGCCATTTTTGAAAAAGAAGAAAATGCTGTTGAAGTTCGTGTTGAAGATTTAGTAAAAGATGGCTTTGGCGCTACCCCACTGTTTCAATGTTTTGTAGCAGAAACTTCAGAAGGTATAATGGGCTTAGCCTTAGTGTATCCAAGATATTCTACATGGAAAGGACCTACCTTGCATTTAGAAGATTTAATTGTGACCGAAAAAATGCGGGGTACTGGCATGGGAACAGCCCTTCTGAACGAAGTTATTCGCTATGGAAATGCTTTAGGCGTAAAACGAATAAATTGGGAAGTTCTCGACTGGAATGAACCTGCAATAGCGTTCTATGAAAGTAAGGGGGCAAATGTGATGCGCGATTGGGATGTAGTACATTTAGATGAAAAAGGAATACAAAATTATATACGTAACATATGAGAATTTTTAAGTTCGGAGGAGCCTCAGTTAAGGATGCAGCTGGTATTAAAAATGTAGTTGAGGTACTGCGTAAAGTGGGGTATGAAAATACCCTTGTGGTCATTTCGGCCATGGGCAAAAGCACCAATGCCATGGAGAATGTTGTCAATACCTATTTTCAGGACAAAACAGAAACTTCCTCGGCAATTCACGAGGTTCTAAAGTATCATAATGATATTTTAATGGATTTATTCGAGAATGATAAACACCCTATCTTTAAAAAAATTAAAAGCTTATTTGATGAGGTGCAAGGTTTTCTAGTCTGGAACAAATCGCCCAAATACAATTTTGTTTATGATCAGGTGATCGGATATGGCGAAATAGTATCAACGACCATTGTTAGTGCCTATTTTAATGAAATAGGGATAAAAAATAACTGGTTAGATGTTCGTGAATTTATCAAAACTGACGATAATTATCGGGATGTGTCTATCCAATGGGAAAAAACACAAGAAAATATAAGCAAAGGCATTGATAAAAAGCAATTACATATTACACAGGGCTTTATAGGGAGTGATGATAATAATTTTATGACAACTTTAGGCCGTGAAGGATCTGACTACTCTGCAGCAATTTTAGCTTATTGTTTAAATGCCACTGAAGTTACCATTTGGAAAGATGTGCCTGGTGTATTAAACGCCGATCCACGATATTTTGAAAATGCTCAGTTGCTCAATCAAATTTCGTATCGAGAAGCTATAGAGCTGGCTTTTTATGGCGCATCAGTCATACATCCTAAAACCTTGCAACCTTTACAGCGTAAAGAAATACCGCTACATGTAAAATCATTTATTCATCCTTTAGATAAAGGAACTACGGTTGGAAAAGGCATAGGAATTGAGCCAAAAATACCCTGTTTTATTGTGAAAAAAAATCAGGTATTGATGAAGTTATCTTCTTTAGATTTTTCATTTATTGTAGAAGACAATATAAGTCAGCTTTTTAAATTGCTACACGATCATAAAATGAAAGTAGATTTAATTCAGAATTCTGCTATTAGTTTTTCTGTTTGTTTTGATAATAAATTTGGTAGACTTAACGACTTGTTAGATACCTTAAAAGGCAAATTTAAAGTGGTTCATCAAGAAGGTGTTTCGTTATACACCATTAGGCATTTTGATACCGAAGCAATTACATCTTTACAAAAGGATAAAGAAATTTTATTAGAACAGCGCGGTAAAGAAACGGTTCAGCTTGTGGTAAAATAAACAACGCAGTGCTATCGGAACTGTAGTGCCTCTATTTTAATTTATTTGTTAAATATAGTCCTTGCCCTATAAGCTTTTGCTATATTAGCGCAGCAAAAATGGCTGAGAATTATGGGTTTAGTAACTGCAAAAGAAGTTGCGAAAGCAATTAATTTAGAAAAGTATGGGTTTATGGGGACTTTCATTGGATGGTCTCTCATGAAATTTACCAGAATTTCTAGCATTAATAAATTCTATGATTCTATACAGCATTTAGAGGCTAAAGACTTTACGGAGGCCATTTTAAAGCATTACGAAATAGATTTTGAAATTCCGGAAGATGATTTAAAAAGGCTCCCGAAAGATGGGGCTTATGTTACTATTTCTAATCATCCTCTAGGTGCCATCGATGGTGTTATTTTAATAAATTTAATGCTAGGCCAGCGGCCAGATTCTAAAATAATGGCAAATTTTCTTTTACAACGAATGTTGCCTCTAAATCCCCATATTATTGCGGTAAACCCCTTTGAAAGTCATAAAAACGCCAAGAGTAGTCTTGCAGGGTTTAAGACCGCTTTACAGCATCTAAAAGATGGGCATCCTTTAAGTGTTTTTCCTGCTGGAGAAGTCTCTACCTATAAAGACGATAAGTTAACTGTAGATCGGCCTTGGGAAGAAGCAGCCATTAAATTAATAAGACGGGCGGAAGTGCCTGTAGTACCTATTTATTTTCACGCCAAGAACAGTAGGTTTTTCTACCGCTTGGCGAAAATGAATGATGTCTTTAGAACCGCAAAAATACCCTCAGAGGTATACACACAGAAAAATAGACCTATAAAAGTAAGAATAGGACAACCTATTTCGGTAAAAGCACAACAAGAGCAAATCACACTAGAAGAATATACCGAACTTCTAAGGCGAAAAACCTACATGTTGTCTAATGTATATCAGAAAGATCGATTTACAGAACGAATTAGAGAGCAGATCCCAACATCCCTAAAAATTCCGAAAGCACCAAAAAAAATAGCCTCTGCCATTCGGCCTGAGCTTATTGAGGAAGAAATTATTAAACTGCGAGAAAAAGAGTGTAGGTTACTGCAAAGTAAAAACTACGAAGTTTTTTTAGCCGTAGAAAAAGATATGCCCTACATACTTCAGCAGATAGGCATACAGCGTGAAGTTACATTTAGAGAAATAGGTGAAGGTACCAATAATGCTATCGATTTAGATAAGTTTGACAGCTATTATCACCATTTATTTTTGTGGGATGACGCCGAAAAAGCTATTGTTGGAGCGTACAGAATGGGCTTAGGTTCTGAAATTTACAAAGCCTACGGTATTGATGGTTTTTACATTCAAGATTTATTTCGAGTAGAACCCGAATTATTTCCCATGATGAGCAAGTCTATCGAAATGGGCCGAGCTTATATTGTAAAAGAATACCAACAAAAACCTATGCCTTTGTTTTTATTATGGAAGGGTATTGTGCATACCACGCTTCGTTATCCAGAACATAAGTATTTAATTGGTGGGGTCAGTATTAGCAACCAATTTTCAAATTTCTCTAAGTCTTTGATGATTGAGTTTATGAAATCGCATTACTGGGATCCCTATGTTGCGCAATATATACACCCTAAAAAGGAGTTTAAAGTAAAATTAAAAGATGCTGATAAGGAGTTTGTTTTCGATGAAACTCAAGCAGATTTAAATAAGTTCGACCGCTTAATTGACGAAGTTGAACCAGGGAGTTTACGTTTACCGGTATTGATTAAAAAATATATAAAACAGAACGCAAGAGTTGTGGCTTTTAATGTAGATCCACTTTTTAATAACTCTGTCGACGGCCTTATGTACATTAAAATTGCAGACTTACCGGAAAGCACCGTAAAACCTGTGATGGAAGAGTTTCAGGCTGAACTTGAACGTAAATTAGCCAACGGGCAAGATCTAAATAATGACTAGAAAAGTTTTTTTCTATGGCTTTTTACTTTTTTTACCTACATCCTTATTTGCACAACAAAAAGTAGTAGGTACCGTATTTGATTTTATGAGCAAAGAGCCCTTAGAGGGGGTTTCTGTTTTTTATGACGGTACTAGTATTGGCACTGTAACCAATGAAATAGGTATTTTTAGTTTAGCTACAGAAAACCCAATATCTTCCCCATTAGTCATTAGTTTTATAGGCTACACCTCACAATTATTTGAAAATGTTTCTGGCGGTCTAGGGGCTATTTATCTAAAAGAAAATGCCGTACAATTAAATGAAATAGTTTTAGAGCCCGATACTTGGAGTAGAGAGAAAAAATTGAACATTTTTAGACGTGAGTTTTTAGGTTCAACCATAGCGGGTCTGAACGCTAAGATTAAGAATGAAGATGCTATTCGCCTATATTTTAATAAGAATAAAAACAGTCTTTATGCATTCGCTGAAGTTCCAATTCAAATACAAAACAATTATTTAGGCTACGCTATTTCCTATACGCTACGTGACTTTGAGGTTAATTTTGGTGGGGGAGGCGAGCGCTTGTTTTCTTCGGGATGGACCTATACCTCTGGCAGTTTATTTTTTCAAGAAAAGAATCCCAAAAATATAAAAAAAAGGTTTTTAAAAAATAGGCTAGAAACCTATTTGGGATCGCCGCTTCATTTTATGCGTTCTTTATCAAAAAAGCGATTACAGGAGGAAAAATTTCAAATCTTTAAAGGTAGTTTTCAAATTGATCCCTACTCAGAATATCAGATGGAACCTCAAGAGAATTTTATAAAGATTACGCAAAAAACGGCAAAATTAAGTATGCTGTATGATGGTCAAGAACAATCTTTCATTGAAGTTAAAGAACCTACTTTTTATATTGATAGTTATGGAAATTTTTCTCCAGCACAAGCACTTTTTTTTGGAGGAATACTAGGAAAACAAAGGGTGGCAGATTTATTGCCTTTGGATTATGTTCCAGAGAAAAAGAACTAAAACTAGAAAAGCCAAATCAAAACTAATTTGGCTTTTTATGAAATTAAAAATACCTGCTTAAAACCAGGGTTTTTTGCCTACTTGATAGGTATTGTAAAATTCCGCATCAGATTTTGTTAAGTAGATAATGCCTTCAATAAGACCAATAATCCCAGTAGCCATTAAAATAAAACTTCCAACAACTAAACAAAGCGTAGCGTAACCAATAACCGAAGTAACTAATAGTATAATACCTTCTTTTTGATAGCCTAATATAAACTTATGAATACCAAGTGACCCTAGAACAATAGCTAAAATACCTGCTAAAATTTTCTTGTTGTCACCACTAGCGCCACCAAAAGCTTCTTTGGCACCATCGGTAAATTCATGGGCTGTTTTTTTGGCATCATCAGCAAAATCCTTGGTTGCTTCTTTTGCATGATCGAAAGCATCTTCTGCTTTATCTCCTAAATCTTTATGTTCTTCTGACATTGTTTTAAGTATTTGGTTGTTATTACTGTCGTAAATGTAATGATAATTTTAATATCAAAGAAATGCCGCATCTATAGGTTCCCAAAGCTCTAATTTGTTGCCATCGGGGTCTAAAATCCATCCAAATTTACCGTAATCGTGTGTTTCTATTTCTCCAATTACAGTAACCCCCTCTTCTTTTAAAGTTTTCAACAGTTCCTCTAAATTTTCGACCCTAAAATTCATCATAAAGGATGATGTACTAGGTTCAAAATAAGAAGTATCGTTTTTCATGGGACTCCATTGTGTAGAACAATCTTCACCTTCTTTATTTTTCCACCAAAAAGTACAGCCATATTGGTCTGTATTTAAACCCAAATGATTTTTATACCACGTTTTTATTTTATCAGGATCTTCTGTTTTAAAAAAGAATCCCCCTAATCCAGTAACTCTATTTTTCATTTTTTTTAATGTTTTTCTCGTAGGTTTCTATCCATTTTTCGGGACTAATTTTTGCGCATAATTCTCCAATTAAAGCATAAGGAATAGCTTCTAAATTTTTAAAACGGATACAGCTTTTGCCCATATCTAATTTGCGCTTACTGTGTTTTGGCCATGCTGCAACAAACCAATCATAGATTTTTTTATCGGTATAAATCCCCATATGATATAGTGCAATAAAATTTTTTTGAGATGCTAAATTTATAAAGGGCAAGGGTAATTCAGGATTACAATGATACCCATCGGGATAGGTGCTTTTAGGAACTACATAGCCCAACATGCCGTAACTCATTTCTTCTGAAAACCCTTTAGGAAGTGCATCAAGTATGGTTTCTCTAAGTTTCGAGACTGCGAATTGCCGATCTTCTGGCAGTTCGTTGATATAGGCTTCTGGTGTTAGCGCATCAGATGTCATTGGCAAACTGTTTCTTTATTTTATCTACGACTACTTGAGCTAATTTAATTTTGCTTTCGGCCGTCCAACCCCCTACATGTGGCGTTAAAAGTACATTTTCGGCGTGTATTAAGTAGTTGAAAGCTTCCGGCATCGTGGTTTCAAATAGCTGTTCAAAAGAGGCTTTTTCATATTCTAAAACATCAAGCCCGGCACCCAAAATTTTACCTGATTTTAAAGCGGTCACCACGTCTTCGGTGACCACACATTTACCTCTGGCAGTATTCAAAAGCCAAATATTTTTCTGAAAACTTTGAATAAATTCTAAGTTTACCATGTTTATAGTTTCTTTGGTTTGAGGCACATGTAAGCTGATCACATCAGCTTTTTGTTTTAACTCCATAATACCTACTTGTCTTGCATTAGCGTCGCCAATGCCTCCTTTTAGATCGTAGCAAAGCACTTCAACATCAAAGCCTTTCAATTTTTTGGCAAAAGCCTTACCCATATTTCCGTAACCGATAATCCCAACAGTTTTTCCATCGAGTTCTACCCCACGATTGCCCTCTCTGTCCCATTTGCCACCGCGAACTTCGTTGTCAGCTTTGTTTAATTTATTGAAAAGTGATAAAAGCATGCCTAAGGTATGTTCACCAACGGCATTTCTATTGCCTTCCGGTGCTGCGGCTAAAAAAATAGCATTGCTTTTCGCAAAATTAGTATCTATATTTTCCAGTCCAGCCCCTAAGCGACCAATAAATTTTAGCTTTGTTGCTTTCTCTAAAAAAGGGCGGTCAATGCTAAACCTACTGCGAATGATGATGCCATCATACAAATGAATCTTTGCTTCAATTTCTTGTTTTGATGAACTGTAATCTTCATCATTCGTATACCCTAGTTCCTTAAATTGTTCAATAATTAGGGGGTGATTTACATCTACATGTAATATTCTCATCATACCTTATATTTTTGGGTAGTGGCTCTGACTTCGTTCGTGTTGTACGTTTCCTGTATGTACCGTTGTTAACTTTTCAAAAAGTAACACTTCAACCACTTCGTTGTTTTCTGTTTTTGGGCAGTGTTCAATGCCTTTAGGTACTACAATAAGTTCTCCTGCACGCACCACCTCGGTTTTATCCCTAAATTGCATGTAAAGCGTGCCTTTTAATACTTGAAAAAGTTCATCTTCATTATCGTGTGCATGCCAAACAAATTCGCCCTGTAATTTGGCTAAAATTACTTGCATATCATCAACAATCGCTATTTGCCGAGGATGCCATGTTTCTGTAAATAAGGCGTGTTTTTCTTTTAGGTTGATGGGCTTCATTTTAATTAAATTAATTTCAGAATTAGGTGTTTACAATTTAAATGCTCTAGCATGTTCCAAACCAACGTGGGTTCCCCTTTTTGCCCTTAAATATTGGGATTGGTAGGTTTAGCCTATTCCCTTGTGCTAAAAGTAGGGTATTCAAAATTAAATTTTCTTTAATTTCCGGAACCAGCCAAGCAGTTATTTCTTCTTTAATTCAAACAAATCTTTTCTACGGTCCCTTAAATTTTTTACGCTTCCAAACTGGTTTAATTCGCGCAACAAATCAATATCAACATCACAAATTAAAATCATTTCGGTATTGGGTGTTGCTTCGGCTTTAATACCGTTCGCTGGGAATGAAAAATCGCAGGGTGTAAATACCATCGATTGCGCGTATTGAATATCCATATTATTTACTCGAGGTAAATTGCCAACACTACCGGCGATGGCTACATAACACTCGTTTTCTATAGCCCTGGCTTGTGCGCAATGGCGCACTCTAGAATAGCCATTTTGTGTATCGGTTAAAAAAGGTACAAATAAAATGTCCATTCCATCATCGGCTAATAAACGGCTTAGTTCTGGAAATTCG
This sequence comes from uncultured Cellulophaga sp., assembly GCA_963974535.1. Taxonomy (GTDB): domain Bacteria; phylum Bacteroidota; class Bacteroidia; order Flavobacteriales; family Flavobacteriaceae; genus Cellulophaga. The sequence continues at coordinate 19,384 of CAXBCN010000003.1, read as the reverse complement.
GAGTCATAACAAATTAAGATGCCAATTTTACCACAATCGGTATCAAAAGTTTTAAAGGATGATCCCCCTTGCATACCCCATACTCTGGCCTCGTCGGGGGTAACGTGCAATTTTTCATAACGTTCGGTAGTACCGTCTCTTTTACATAAATAACCTGCATTGTACAGCAAATCATTTTTAATTTCAGGCATGCTCCCTGTAATGATGTTGATATTATAAGAAATAGCTAATTCTGAAAATTTTTGAACAATCTCCTCCGTATGTTTGGCCAGTTCACGAATGGCGTCAGACTCTTTTAAATGGTTGTTTTCTGCCATTAAGGGCGCATTGAAAAATTCAGGAAACAAGGCAAAATCTGAACGGTAACCAGAAACAGAATCGATAAAAAACTCCGCTTGCTGCATCAAGTCATCTAAGTTTTTATAGCTCCTCATTTGCCATTGAATTAAGCCTAGACGGATAATTTTTTTCTTGGTGGCCGCTTTGGTATTTACTTTTTGATAGTAGATGTTATCCCATTCTAACAATACCGCATATTCGTTTGATGCGGCATCCCCTTCTAAATACCCTTTCATTATTTTAGAGGGGTGGAAGTCGTTCGAAATTTGGAAATTAAGTACAGGATCGTGAATTTCCTTGCGTTTTACACTTTCGATGTATTCTTTGGGAGATAATTTTTCTGCGTATTTGTGGTAATTGGGAATTCTACCTCCAAAAATGATGCCCCTTAAATTTTCACGCTCACAAAGTTCTTTTCTGTAATCGTATAAGCGCCTTCCTAATCGCAGGCCTCTAAATTCGGACTTGATAAATACTTCAATGCCGTAGAGCACGTCACCATCTTTTTTTAAGGTGCTGAACGTGTAGTCTCCGGTTACCTCTTTATAGGTATGGGGTCTGTCGAATTGTACATAATCTACACGCAATGATAAAGCACAACCTGCGAGTTTACCATTGACTTTTATCACCACTTGACCCTGTGGAAATTCATTGATTAATAATTGTATCAGATTTTCTTTCCAATAGGAGTTGGCCATATTGGGATAGGTTTCTATCATGGCCGATTTAAGCGCCTGATAGTCATCAATGGTTAAAAATTCTAATTCTATGTTTTCTATATTCTTGATCATACTTGTGTTGTAAATTAAGGCTAAAGTTGTAAAAAAAAAAATTGAAAAACGAAGGATGAATACAATGAAGGCTCTTCGAAATTCGTGTGTTTAATCTGGTATTTTGTGGCTATCCTTGTTGGGCTGATAAAAATTTATTGGTAGTTAGCGGTCATTTGTTGTTGCACTTAAAACCCTAATATAAGCTTTGCGATCGAAAAATAAATTAAAATTCCGATCACATCATTGCTTGTCGTGATAAATGGTCCTGTTGCAATGGCAGGGTCAATACCTCTTTTATTTAAAAAAATGGGAATAAAAGTACCAATGACGGCTGCATTTATGACCACTACAATAAGTGCTAAACCTACGGTGAACGATACTAAATACGAGGTTTTAAAGCCAAAATGGCTTATTAAAATAAATACCAAGGCCAGTGCTAAACCATTCACTAAACCTAATAACATTTCTTTGAGTAATCTACCGATGATGGTACCTTTAATGGTATCATTGGCCAAACCTTGCACCACAATTGCTGAGGACTGTACCCCCACATTACCAGCCGTGGCTTGCATTAGTGGAATAAAGGCTAATAAAATTGGGAAGGTTACAAAAGCACCTTGAAAACTGGTAATAATACTAGCAGCACCCACACCGCCAAACATTCCGATCAGTAACCAAGGCAAACGTGCTTTGGTCAGTTCCCAGATACTATCATCTGCCTCTACATCTTTAGAAATACCTGCGGCTAATTGATAATCTTTTTCGGCTACTTCTCGAATCACATCAATAATATCATCAATGGTAATTCTACCCACAAGTCGCCCAATTTCATCGATAACCGGAATGGCTTCTAAATCGTATTTCGACATAATTTTAGCCACTTCTTCGGGCTTTTCATTCACATTTACATAATCTACCTTTGGAATGTAAATTTCCTTGATATGGGTTTTGGTCGAAGTGGTGAGCAAGTCTTTTAAAGACAAACGGCCTTTGAGCTTATCTTCATCATCCACTACGTAAATAGAGTGCACTCGCGTTACGTTTTCGGCTTGTAAGCGCATTTCTTTAACGCATGTAAGCACGTTCCAGTTTTCATTAACTTTTACTAATTCTTTTGCCATTAAACCACCTGCTGAGTTCTCGTCATACCGCAGAAGGTCCACAATATCTTTGGCGTGTTCCCGATCTTCAATTTCTGAAATTACCTTCTGAACCAGTTCTTTTGGAAGCTCGCCAATAATATCGGCAGCATCATCGGTATCTAATTCGTCGAGCTCTTCAGCAATTTCTTTGGCCGACAGGTTACCTAAAATATTTTCTCGAACATCTTCATCTAACTCGGTAAGAATATCCGATGTTTTATCACTATCTAAAAGTTTAAATAAATAAGTTGCATCTTTTTCAGATAATTCGTTGACAATTTCAGCAACATCGGCAAAGTGAATTTCGTCTAAAAGAACAGAAAGATCTGCATCGCTTTGTTCAGCAATGAGCGTTTCAATATTTTCTATAAGTTCTTCTGTAAGTTTAAACGGTATCATGGGCAATAGTATTCGTCAAGGCAATAAAATCTGAGACCGATAATTGTTCTGGTCGTTTGTCAAAGATAGCATCTTCTTTGAGACTATCAGAAAGGTTAAAGGTTTTTAAACTATTCCGAATGGTTTTTCTTCTTTGGTTAAAAGCGGTTTTGACCACCTTAAAAAGTAGTTTTTCATCACAACCTATATTTTGATTTTCTTTTCGTGTTAGCCGTAAAACCCCAGATTCTACTTTAGGGGGAGGATCAAAAACAGTAGGGGGTACGGTAAATAAATACTCAGCATCGTAAGAAGCTTGCACCAAAACAGATAAAATGCCATAGGTTTTACTGCCTTCTGTTTCGCAAATACGGGCGGCTACCTCTTTTTGAAACATACCTGTAAATTCGGGAACTAAGGCCTTTAATTCTATAAGTTTAAAAACTATTTGTGTCGAAATATTGTACGGAAAGTTACCTGTAATCGCAAACTGTTCGCCGTTAAATAGTGTGCTCACATCATACTTTAAAAAATCGGCCTCCAATACTTGAAATTTATTTTTTCGCCCTAAAAACTCAGGATGCTCCAATAAAAAACTTTGATTTAAATACACGATAGACTCCGAGTCAAGATCCATCGCCACCAAATCTATCGGTTCTTTTAAAAGATACTTTGTTAAAACACCCGTTCCGGGACCAATTTCAATAAGGTTTTTATAGCCTTTAAACGTAAGTGTAGTCGCTATTTGATGCGCTATATCTTCATCTTTCAAAAAATGCTGGCCTAAGTGTTTTTTTGCTTTAACCGGACTCTGATCTTTTGATTTTTTAGCCGTATTGAAATTTTTCTTGAATGTTTTTTTTGCCATGTTAAAGCGTATTTCTGGATCTGTAAAGGCGCGTAGTTTTAAAACTGAAGTGGTTTTTGGAGCACACTAAATTTTAGTACTCACTAACAATTTCTAATTCTGTTCTGAATGCCAACATTTTGTCTGCAAAAAGCGCAATGCTGTCCTGTCGCAACTTGGGCGCATCTTCTTCGTAATACTTTTGTAAGGTATCTTTTGATGTGGTAGCATATTGCACCGAATAGGTAAAACCGCCCATTTCTTCTTCAATTAAAACGCGGCACATTTTAGCACTGGTAAATTTTCCTGTAGCCATCATTTGCGGAATATGCGTTTTTTGCATCCATGAAAGCCATTGTTCGTGAATTGATTCGTCAATATTTGAGGTTACGTTGTAGATGTACATTGAGAAGGGTTTAAAAAGTTTCGAATTTCAGATTTAATGTTGCACAAAGGTAGTTTTAAAAAAATCAAGTACAAGTGCAAGTGTCAAGTTCAAATGGAAAACGTATAAGGTAAAAGTTTTGGGTGTTAAATGTTACGATTTAAGTAGAAATTGTTTGCAAAGCCTAGCGCTTCATGCCGAGCGTTGCGTATCATTCATTGGTTTTTGAGTTTAAGCCAGAAATCAGAAATCCAATACCCATTACCCAGTGCCCAAAACCTATTCAATGGAGTCTCCTCGTAAGCGCCTAAAGTTTTTTCTGGCTTGGGGAAAGTAGTAACTGTCTTGATAGTTGTAAATAATTTTTTCGTAGCTTTCCTTAGCTTTGATGGGATCTTTAAATTGGTTTTCGTAAAGCTGTGCAATAGCAAAATAAGCATCATCCGCTAAAATGCCGTCGGCATAAAATTCTATTATTTTTTGATAATTAAAGCGAGCTGCTTCAAAATCATTTTCTTTTTCTAATAATTCACCTTGCTTTAGCAGTGCTTCATCTTCTATTTTTTCGCCTTTATGTTCTTTTAAAATACGCTCTAGGGTGGCAATAGCCTCTTTATTTTTATTCTGATAGGCTAATAAATCGGCCTTGGCGTAAATTTTTAGTGCTGTTTGAGTGGAATCTTCTAGTGAATTGTCTGAAATAAGTAGGCTGAGTTGCATGGCATCATTGGCTATCAATTGCGAGGTAGAACTTCGGAGTACTTTTAGTTGTGTAAGCGCCCAATCAAAATCTCCTTTGTAAAAACTAGTTTGCGCTACTTTAAAACGGGCATCTTGCCCTAAAACATCGTTCTTTAAGTTTTGTTGAATTTGCGTAAAATATATTAAAGCCTGATTAAATTTTTGATCATAGACCAAAATATCGCCTAACGTCATTTTTACATAAGCCTCACTGTAATTATTGAGCGGTAATTCGAGCGATTTTTTCAAAACTGCAATAGCTTTTTCAGGGTTATTTTGTTGAAAAGTTAAAAAATTAGCATAGGCGATTTGTAAGGCTAAAGTTTGATTTCTATTCCCATAGTTGGCCATCAAGGTTTCAAAAAAACTACTTACGCTGGCCAAGGTGGCTGCACTTTTATCTTGTAACTGAATGTCTATTAAGTTCAATTGCGCTTTCAAGGTCATCTCGTTATCCTTACTTTTTTCTACGATAAACTCAAATATTTCTTTGGCAATATCAAAGGCGTTGTTTTCATTGGCTAATTTTCCTAAATCTTCAATTCGGCTTAAGGAGCTTATATCGGAACGTTTGTAAATGGCTTTCTCTTGTGTAAAAGCACTACTAAACTGATTTTGACGCACAAAAAGCCAACTTAAAAGTTGGTTCCATAAAATATCTGGATCTTTTTGGGCATTTTTGAGCAGTAATTTTCTTAGGATGCTATTGTTTTCATTGTCGGCTTCGGTGGTGATAAAATCATCAATATTTCGCAATACGCTAGAGGGAGAGGTACTCCCATTACGCAGTAAATTTAAATAGGAAACATACATGTCTTCTATTTTTCCTTGCTCCCCATAAATACGCGCTAGGGGAAAATTAAAATCTAACTCCGGATTGGTTTCCATACCCATTAAAAAGGCTTTTTCGGCATAGCCCAACAGGGTGTATTTTTGAAAGCGAGCACCAACACTATAGGCAAAATTTGGGTTTTCTGGAATTGTGCTAATCGCTTTGTCGTAATAGGTTTCTGCTTCTTCATTTTTATTTTGAAGCGTAAAATTACGACCAAGTTCCACATAATAGATAGGATGTACCCGATTCCCTTTGGTGTTCTTGAGCAATATTTTTTCTGCTTCATCGTAGCGCTCGAGCTGTTGGTAGCAGGTAATTAAATCTTCGGTAAAATCGCCGCGATTGGGATTTTCTTTCACTAGTTTTTCGTAAAAAACTACCGCTTTATCAAAATCACCATCATTAAGGTATTGCTTCGCCAAAAAGTAATCTTGGGCAAAGGCAAAGTGAATACTAAAAAAGGCGATAAAAAATAGGATATTTTTCAAGCTAACTTTTTTATCAAATATACGGAGAATGTAGGAATAATGTTGAGATGGTCTGAACTCAGCATTAAATAGTTTTTTAAGTTTCTTTTTTTTTAAATATTAAATAAAATAAGAAAATACTTATAATAACTGGATTTTAAGATCAAAACCTTTAAAAGTCTAAGGTTTTCGTGCAATTAAAGTTGACCTTATTTAATTATTTTAGCAACAATGATTGATTTTTACTTGATTTAATAGCGCTATGAAAAAAATTACGGCCTTATTTGTCCTTGCAAGCACATTATGCTTCTCACAAAATTTTGAGAATGCAACAATTACATATGTAGTTTCTCTAAAGCCTCCAATGGAGCTGACAAAACTTAAGGAGGAAGCTAAAACGAACGCTCAACTACAAGAAGTATTATGGCTCTATGAAGATGCTATAGATGTAGTATCTACCCTGAAATTTACAAAAAAAGAAGCTATATACAGTGTCGAAGATCACCTAAGGAACGAATCTGAAAAAAAAACAATTTTGACTTATATTGGTGCAGGTTCAGAAAAAGTATATTATTCTGATCAAGATGAACTTTTTACTGCTGGCAGTTCACGAGGAGAAAATCTGCGAATTATTCAAGAAAAAAAAGAATGGGAACTTTTAAAGGACAGCAAAAAAATAGGAAAATATACCTGTTATAAAGCTGTAAATAATAATAGTGCTAGTAAAATAAAACCTATTGCTTGGTATACTTTAGAAATCCCTTTGCCTTTTGGTCCTAAAGACTTTGAAGGTCTGCCAGGGGTAATTTTAGCATTAGAACTTGATAAATATGTATTTAATGCCACCACAATAACCTTAAATAGTTCTGATTTTGCACCCATAGAAAAGCCCACTAGGGGTAAAAAAATAACCTACGCCGAATGGCGGGAAAAGGCAAAAGGGGTTTTTGAGAATTAATGCGAAAATATGTATTTTTTATTGGGTTTGCCGTGTTCTTACAAAATTTAGTATGGACCCAAAATAGTACCTTGAGCGGGGTCATAAAGGATAGTATACATACACCACTCGAAAGTGCTAATGTCTTAGCGCGCCCAGTTTCTGATGACTTACAAATGCTTTTTACTATTACAAATGCTAACGGTAAATACCAGTTAAAATTACAGCCCAATGAAGCTTATGATGTAACCATAAGCTACTTAGGTTTTAGTCCGTTTGAGTTTAGAATTACCCTTTCTGCAGACCAAGAAAAAAACATTGTTTTAATAGCAGCAGAAAACTTGTTAGATGAAGTGATTGTGATCGAAAATATTCCTGTAGCGGTAAAGGAAGATACCATTAGCTACAACCCTAAAGTATTTGTTACAGGGACAGAACGTAAGCTAAAAGATGTTTTAGAAAAATTACCAGGAATTGAAGTCGATAAAAACGGTGGCGTAAAAGTCATGGGTAAAAAGGTAAACACCTTATTGGTAGACAATAAACCGTTTTTTGGAGGGAATACCAAGCTAGGTGTTCTTAATATACCAGCCGATGCTGTTGAAGGTATTGATGCTATTGACAATTATAATGAAGTAGCTTTTTTAAAAGGCTTATCGGGTTCCGAAAAGTTAGCCTTAAATATAAAACTTAAAAAGAATAAAAAACGCTTTCTGTTTGGTGACGTGGAAGCAGGCCTGGGTGCAGACACCCGTTATTTGGCGCATCAGAATATCTTTTATTATAGCCCAAAAACAACCGTAAATTTTATAGGTGATGTTAATGATGTTGGTGTAAAGTCGTTCACGTTCAGCGATTATATAGATTTTGAAGGAGGCATTGGAAAAATGATAAGTAATCCTAGCTCAAGTTTTAGTTTATCCAATAGCACATTAGCACAGTTTTTAAACAATGAAGATTTTGTAACAGGCCAAAACAAATTCGGTGCTTTTAATTTTTCAAGAGCCATAAATGCTAAATGGAACTTTACAGGCTATGGCATCGCATCAAACACCAAAAATGATACTCGCGTAGAAACTTTAAATAACTATATTACGGACGAAACAAATACGTTAGAAAATACAATAAATACTCAAAATAGTAACCAGAGTTTTATACTCTCAAAAATTTCTTTAGACTATAAACCAACGAGTAAAGAAGACATTTCGTATTCAGGTTTTGTAAAAACAAACAATACCACCGATGTTGGTAATTTAATTTCTAACACATCAACCGCTCAGAATACGCTAAATACCACTTTAAACAACAGGGCCACACAAATAAAGCAAAATTTAGAGTGGCATAAGAAGTATTCTAAAAACCATACTACTTCCTTTACTGCGGATTATCAGTATTAACAAGCAGACCCTAATAGTTTATGGTTAACAACTCTACCTATTTTACCAGGATTAATTCCTTTAGAAGATTATACTTTTTTCAATATTCAACAGCTAAAAAATACGCGATTTAATAACCTTGAGTTAGTCTTTAAGCATTACTGGGTGCTGAACAAAGACCATCATATATATACAACCATAGGGAATAATCTGTTAAAAGAAAATTATACTACGTTCGATGTTCAAAATTTAAGTACTGGTGTTGTAAATGATTTTGGAGCTGCTGGTTTTAATAACGATTTAGCGTATGGGGTTAACGACTTTTATCTAGGCGTGCAACATAAATTTCAAGTAGGAATTTTTACTGGTAAATACGGTATTAGCGTACATAATTATGATTGGACCATCGCTCAAGAAAATATAAACAGTATCAACAAATGGGTTTGGTTGCCCGATTTGTCTGCGGATTTTAAATTTAGTGGTTTTGGGAATGTTAAATTTAATTATAATTTAAAAAGTACCATTGCGGCTGCTGATAGGTACGCTAATAAATTTAGATTGGTAAATTATAACACTGTTTTTAGAGGCAATGAAACCCTAGAAAACGAACTTTTCCATGCTGCACGTTTATCATATACTAAATTTAGTATGTTTCGCGGATTAACTATTTTTTCGAGTATTACGTACAATTCTGCGATTGAAGCAGTTCGCAATCAAACACAAATACAAGGTATTAATCAGTTTAATACCGCCGTTCTATTACAAAATCCCGAAGAAAGATGGCTGGCGAACGCCATGGTAACGAAAAAATATGGAAAAATAAAACTCACTTTAAATACTGATATTTCATTCGATGATTACCAACAAATCATCAATAACGAGGTTTTTAAAAGTAAAAACCGTTCCCAAAACTATGGTGTAGAACTTAGTACTAGTTTTAAAAAACTCCCTAATGTAGAATTAGGTATAAACAGGGGGTATAATACATTTACCTCGGAGTCCAATACTTCAAAATTTACAAATACCAGTCCAAGCTTCAGTTTAGATTATGATTTTTTTGATGGTTTTATATTCGAGTTTAACTACCAAAAAACCATTTATGAAGATAATAATAACCAACAAAATAACTACGAAATAGCAGATACCTCATTATTTTATCAGTTTAAGGAAAGTCCATGGGCTTTAAAATTCAGCGGCACGAATGTTTTTGGTGCTAATTTTAAAAACCGTAATTCCTTCTCAGACTTTGTTATAAGTGATCAGCGTATTTTTATACTTCCAAGAATTTGGATGTTTTCAGTATCGTATAAATTGTAAGGTTTTAATTCCCCTCTCATGGAGGGGTTAGGGGAGGCTTTTTACCCAATCTTATCAAACCCACAATAGGGCACTAGCACGTCTGGAATTGTAATCCCATCTTCGGTCTGGTAATTTTCTAAAATACCCGCTAACACACGCGGTAAGGCTAAAGCGCTTCCGTTTAGGGTATGTGCCAACTGGCTTTTGCCGTTTTCATCTTTATAACGCAATTTTAAGCGGTTGGCTTGGTAGGTTTCAAAATTAGACACCGAGCTAATTTCTAGCCAGCGGTCTTGTGCGGTTGAAAACAATTCAAAATCGAAGGTTAGGGCGGAGGTAAAGCCTAAATCACCACCACAAAGACGCAAAATACGGTAGGGTAGTTTTAGTTCACGCAATATGTTTTTTACGTGCTCAACCATGCCGTTTAAGGCTTGGTATGAATTTTCAGGGTGTTCTACACGAACAATCTCTACTTTATCAAATTGGTGCAAGCGGTTTAAACCACGCACATGTGCGCCATAACTACCTGCTTCGCGTCTAAAACAAGGGGTATACGCAGTATAAGTAATCGGGAACTCTTTTTCATTTAAAATAACATCTCTGAAGATATTGGTCACGGGTACTTCGGCGGTCGGTATTAAATACAAATCGTCTTCAGGCATGTAGTACATTTGCCCCTCTTTATCCGGTAATTGCCCGGTACCGTAGCCCGATACTTCGTTGACTACGTGTGGCACTTGCACTTCGGTATAGCCCGCTTCGGTATTTTTGTCTAAAAAATAATTGATCAGAGCGCGTTGTAAGCGAGCACCTTTTCCTTTGTAAACGGGAAAACCAGCTCCCGCAATTTTTACCCCCAATTCAAAATCGATGATATCGTATTTTTTAGCCAGTTCCCAATGCGGTAAAGCGCCATCAAAAAGCGTAGGTATAGTACCTTCTTTAAAAACTTCCTCGTTATCTTCTTCCGATTTTCCAGCAACCACCGATGGGTGGGGGATATTTGGAATTTGATACAAGGCATTTTGAAGCTCTGTGCTTATGCGGCTCAAATCGTCGGTTAATTGTTTTGAAGCCTCCTTTAAATTGGCTGTTTTTTCTTTTAAATCGTTGGCTTCTTTTGCTTTTCCAGTTTTAAAAAGATCGCCTATTTCTTTAGATAATTTGTTCGCATCAGCTAGGGTGCTATCTAGTAATGTTTGCGTAGCTTTTCTGTTTTCATCGAGTTGTACTACATTTTCTATGATCGTATCAGCTTGTAAATTACGCTTTTTTAAGGCGTTTATAAAAGCCTCTTTGTTTTCTCGAATAGCATTTAGCTGTAACATGGAATTGTATTTTAAGCCTGCAAATTTACAGTAATTATTTTATTTTTAAGTAGGCAAAATATTCTTTGTTTGTCCTCGCCCAGCCCTTAGGATATATGGTCTATGCTCAGCACAGGTCTAAAGAGAAGAACTTTAAAATTATTTTTTTTCACCAGTCCTTTGCATAGCATACGTGTTTGCAAGCGATGCGCAAGGCTACACTCTTGTTGGGAGGAGATTTAAGGGAGGGGCTGTTGAGATATAATTTTCAAAGCCGCTTCTTTATCTTTCGCCAATTGCGTTTTTAAAGCCTCAAGCGATTTAAATTTATGTTCGTCTCTGATGCGGTCTAAAATAGAAACCTGAATTTTTTGCCCGTAAACATCTTCATTAAAATCAAAAAAATGCACTTCAATGCTTTCTTTTGAAATAGCAGTAGTGCTGTCTGTATGCGAAACGGTTGGGTTGAAACCAATATTCATCATCCCATAAACTGTAGTCTTGTTTATTTGGCTTTTTACCACGTAAACACCTTTTAGCGGAATTAGTTTGTAGGTTTCTTCGATAAAAATGTTTGCCGTAGGATACTTGAGTTGCCTGCCTAAACCTTTACCTTTAATGACTAGGCCTGTAAGCATGTAGTGGTACCCTAAATATAAATTAGCTGTTTTAATATCGCCCTCTGCTAAGGCCTTTCTAATTTTTGTAGAACTTACAGAAACATCGTCTATTTCTTGGGCAGGAATTTCATCGACTTGAAAATTAAAAGTGTTGCCAAAATTTTTTAAATCGTTGATATCGGCATTGCGGTTTCGTCCAAAACGATGGTCATAGCCTATGATGACTTTTTTGCAGTGTAAACCGTTTACTAAGATATCTTCCACAAATTCTGTTGCAGATAGTCTAGAAAATTTTTTCGAAAAAGGATGGATCATTAAATAATCTAAGCCTATTTGTTCTAGAATCTGTTCTTTTTCAGCTATGGTGTTGAGCAACTTTATTTCCGCGTCGTGTTGTAAAACCATTCGAGGATGTGGAAAAAAAGTAAGTACTGTACTTTTTAGGTTAAAAAGTTTGGCATCATTCATGAGCCTACTTAAAAGTTTTCTATGCCCAATGTGCACACCATCAAAAGTACCAATGGTTACAGCGGTAGCATGTTCCTTATCGAATTTACTTATATTTTGAATAGTTACCACGAAAATAAAATAATAAAAAGGCTTACTTTTATAGTTTATTAAAAAGATTTAATGACAGCAAACTTACGTTTACTTTTTGCAATTCCCATATTTTTTATTGGCTTTTGTGGGTTTTCTCAAGAAGATTACTGGCAAGAATCGAATTTAAAAAGTACTTCAGTTTTAAGCACCGCCGAAAAGCTGTCTATTAAGAATCCTAGAGTATTTAAACTTCAAGACAGCAATTTTAAGCAGCGATTAGCAAAGAATAAAGCGACCTCAAAAGTAGCTGAAGTAATTTATTTTCCAGACGAATTAGGTAAAATTAAAGGGTTTAAGGTAGAAGAAGCGACCGTTTTTTCTCCTGAACTAGCAGCGAAATATCCTCAAATAAAATCGTATAAGGGCACAAGTGTCACGAATCCCAACCAACAAATTCGCTTTAGTGTTTCTCCAGACGGAGTTCAGAGTATGATGGTTGATAAAAACTCGGAGCAGTCGACTTTTATGCAAAAAACAGCCGATGGCTCGGCCTATGTTGTGTATGCTAGAAATGGCTTAGACCTTGTAGATAAACAGTTTATCTGTGAAACAGAAGATGCTATTTCTAGTAGTATTCTAGCGCCACAACCCTCATTAGTGCATACGCAGGTACTTAAAAAATACCGAGTGGCTATTTCGGCCACAGGAGAGTATACGCAGTACCACGGGGGTACGGTAGTTAATGCATTAGCTGCCATAAATGCTACGCTTACCCGGATTAACATGGTTTTTGAAACCGATTTAGCGGTTACGTTAGAGTTGGTATCCAATACAGATTTGGTGATATATTCTGATGCCACTAGTGACCCCTATTCTGGAAATTTAAACGCTCAGGCTCAGGGCGTATTTAGCTCGGTAATAGGTGCAGCTAATTATGATATTGGACATCTTTTTAATCGTGCAAATAACGCTGGAGATGCTGGTTTTATTGGGTCTATTTGTAGAGATGCGGAAAAGGGAAGTGCTTTTTCATCGGCATTAGTTCCCGAGGGCGATTTGTTTGATATCGATTTTGTTGCGCATGAAATGGGCCATCAATTAGGGGCAAACCATACCTGGTCTTTCGAGTCTGAAGGTACTTTAGTGCAAGCAGAGCCAGGGAGCGGAACTACCATTATGGGATATGCTGGTATTGCAGGCGCTGATAATGTGGCACCCAATGGGCAAGACTATTTTCATTACTACAGCATTCAACAAATAACGGCAAACTTAGCGCTGACTAATTGCGCTGTTGAGGTAAATTTGACCAATACCCCACCAGTCATTGAGCCTTTAACTAATTATACCATTCCAAAGGGTACAGCCTTTCAGCTTTCAGGGAATGCAAGCGATAGTGACCCTGGCGATGTGCTCACCTATAGTTGGGAGCAGATAGATGACGGTGTAGTTACCAATACCACTTTTGGGCCTGATAATCCGAGTGGTGCAAATTTTAGATCTCAAAAACCAAGCACCAACCCCAGTCGTTACTTTCCTAAATTATCCAGAGTAATTCAAGGTAATTTAACGCAAAGTAATCCAACGATAAACTCGGCTTGGGAGACGGTATCGAATGTGGAACGAGAAATGAATTTTGCCTTGACGGTTCGGGATAATAATGGTAGTGGTGGGCAGGTGGCGGCTGCGACCTTAAAGGTCGATGTGGTGAATAATTTGGGTACTTTTTCAGTACTTTCTCAAAATACAGCAGTTACTTATGAAGCCGGATCGGTTCAAACCATTTCATGGGATGTTGCCAATACGAACCAAACACCCATAAATACGGCAGAAGTCGATATTTATTTATCAACCGACGGGGGACAAACGTTTCCCATTATCGTGGCAGAAAATATTAAAAATGACGGAGCTCATGATATTTTGATACCTAATGAAGTGACCAGTCAAGCTCGATTGATGGTGAAGGCCAGTGACAACATCTTTTTTGCCGTAAATAGTGCTAATTTTAGTATCAGCGCGAGCCCGATGGTATTGAATTTTTCAAAATTAGCCTTTGATGTTTGTCAGCCTAACGATTTGGTCATCCCTTTTAGCTACGAAACTGATGGCATTTTTTCTGAAACGGTAAGCCTTAGTCTTACTGGATTGCCTTCAGGCTTGAGTGCTTTTTTTTCATCGAGTACAGTAACGGCGAACAATACCAATGTTACTCTTACACTATCCAATACCAATAGTATTGCTGTAGGGTTGTATCCCTTGCAAGTTGTTGCGACGGCTGCAAGCAGTACAAAACAAGTGCCTTTGCAATTGGGTGTTTACAATACGGTATTTGCTCCGGTGGTGCTTACTACACCAAGCGATATGGCAAGCAATACGAGTGTAGATCAACTATTTGTTTGGGAGGAAGTACCTACAAGTACAGCCTATGATATTGAAATTGCCACCGATATGGCTTTTACGACCATGTTCATTTCAGAAACAGTAATTTTTAATACCTATAAGGCCAACGGCTTATTACCAGAAACCACCTATTATTGGCGCGTAAAACCTAAAAACAATTGTGGAGAAGGGCTTTTTAACGCCCCTTTCAGTTTTACAACACCTTCGATTGCTTGTATGGATAAATTTGCAGGTAATTTACCCATCACCATAAGTGCTTCTGGCACACCAACCATTAGCTCCACTATTTCTTTTACTGAAGATTTACCAGTGGCAGCTATAAATGTTGACTTAAACCTAAGCCACAGCTATCTAGCGGACCTTAAAATTACCTTGACATCACCCCAAGGAACAAAAGTGGTTTTAGTCTCTAATTCTTGTGGAGATAATAGAAATATCAATGCTACTTTTGATGGGAATGCAGCTAGTTTTGTATGTGGTACCACACCCACAATTTCAGGGATAGTGAGGCCCTTAGGGTCCTTAGCGTCTTTTAAAGGAGAGTCGTCACAAGGCGATTGGGTTTTAGAAATAGAAGATAATGCTGGAGGTGATGGGGGTGCTTTAAACAGTTTTGGGATACGCCTGTGCGTGGAAGGACAATTTAGACCGGATGAAGATAATGATGGGGTTTATGATGATGGTGATGATCTATGTCTCGGCACTGCCATGGGGCAAGAGGTGAATACCGAGGGATGTCCAGTATATCGTTTTGAACCCACTAATTTTGCTGTGAGTGTGCAAAGCGAATCGTGTAGAGATAATAATGATGGGGTTATTCAAATTGAAGCCATAATGGGTTTAAATTATAGCGTATTTGTAACAGGAAACGGAGTCAATGTAAGCGATAGCTTTACCACAAATTATGAGTTGAATGATTTACTTGCTGGAGAATATACCCTCTGTATTATAGGCACTAATGGCGTCATAAGCTACGAGGAGTATTGTTTTGATCTTGTTATTACCCAGCCCGACGAATTATCAGTAAGCGCCAACCTTACCGCAGATGGAAAAGAAGTAGATTTAATTTTAGCTGGGGCATCACAATATGTACTCACTTTAAATGGCGTTACGCAACAAATTACGCAAGAAAACCTTTCGTTGAAACTTGAAAATGGTATCAACACCTTAAAAGTAGCAACAGACTTAGCCTGTCAAGGGGTTTATGAAAAAACATTTATTGTGGGTGATCAACCATTTTTATATCCAAACCCAGCCAAGAGCATAACAAACCTATTTATAGGTACGGAAATGTACAATGCACAGCTGCAAATTTTTGCGATGAACGGCAGTTTAGTCAAAGAAATTATTTTTTCAGAAAAGCAACAAACGTCCTTGCCTATAGCTATTGATAACCTGCCCATAGGTATATACCTTGTAAAACTTTCAGGCAGTACTTTACAAGGAACGTTTAAACTCATTAAGGAATAACAAATGCGAACACCTAGTACCGTTTTGATACCTAGGCTTGCTAGACATTAATTTTCATGAAAAGAATAGTGCTACTTAGTGTTTTTTATGTTTTGATGGCTTGTTCTAAAGACGAGCCCAAAAACCCAGCCCCTGCTAAACTGATTTTCCCTTTAGAAGATTCGGAATGCACTACGGGTCAAAATATGAATCAAAACACCCGTTTAATAAACTTTCAATGGGAAGCAGCTGCTAATGCACAGCGCTATTCCTTACAAGTCATAAATTTAAATACCAATGCAGCGCAAATGGTAAATACAAACCAAAACGCTGTTGAATTACCCTTGGTCAAAGGGGTGCCCTATTCTTGGAGTGTAGTTTCGGAGAATACCATGGTAACAGAAACGGCCCGAAGTGAGGTATGGCGTTTTTTTAATGCGGGTAGCCTCACAACACGAGCCCCTTTTCCTACCAAAATTTTAGGACCCTTATCTGGAGTGTCTGTCGTGAAAGACTTGAATAATGAAGTTACCTTAACATGGCAAGGTGCTGATGTCGATAACGATATTGAGCTTTATGAAGTGTATTTTTCAGACTTTAATCCACCCCTGATAGTCACAGGAACAACCAGTGCATCTATGCAAGAATTCAAGGTTTCTGTGGTTTCAAATACGATTTATTATTGGAGTGTTAAAACCATAGACCAAGCAGGAAATTCTTCTAGTTCTGGCGTCTATAGTTTTAGAGTCTTGTAATTTTATTTTAACTATTGTTAAACGCGTTCATCGTGGTACTCATGCCAGCGAGCACAAAAGAATTGATAACCTCAGTAGCTTTTTCTAAACGCTCTTTAAGAGCTGTTTTTTCTTCCTCGTTCCATTTGCCAAGCACATAGTCTACTTGTTTTCCTTTGCCAAAATCAGCACCTACTCCAAATCGGAATCGATTGTACTCCGAAGAATTTAAAGTGTTTTGAATATCTTTTAAGCCATTGTGCCCTCCATTACTCCCTTTTGTTTTAATTCGGATAGTGCCGAAATCTAAATTAATATCATCGGTAATGACAAGAACGTTCTCTAATGGAATATTTTCTTTATCCATCCAATACTTTAAAGCTTTGCCACTCAAATTCATATAGGTAGACGGTTTTAATAATAGAACGCTACGCCCTTTTACTTTATGGGTGCAAACATCCCCCAATTTTACCGTTTCAAAATTTAAATTTTCTTTGTTGGCTAAAGCATCAAGAACTTTAAAACCAATGTTATGTCGGGTTTGGGCATATTCTGGTCCAATATTTCCCAATCCTACAATCAGATATTTTTTCATAGGGGCTATTTCTTCGGAAGAATTATTGTTTTTACTAAAAAGCGATTTAAAAATACCAAACATTTTACATGAATTTAAAAACAGGTTTTGATTTTTTATATAGAAACCACCCAGTATCATTCTAGGTGGCTATAAAACCTTTAAGAACCTCTATAAGCTTTACCTAGACTGTTTTCGGTGGATAACCTGTGAAATGCTCAGGTGTACTAAAAAGTCAAGAAACCATGTGGCGATAAAAATACAAAAGCATCCTAACTTTACGTGTAGGATGCTTTTGGAATGCGATAAAATAAATTTATTCTGCCGCAGACTCTTCAGTTGAAGCTTCAGCACCTTCAGCAGCACCTTCTTCTCCTTCTTCATCTTCATCATCAGCAACAACTGCATTACGAGCAGCTTTCACCTGAACAACAGCAGTACTGTCCGGATGTAAAATGACAAAATCATTATTTAATAAAGTTTCAACAGCAATAGTGCCGCCAATCTTTAATTTAGAGATATCAACATCAAAGAAATCTGGTAATTTAGCCGGTAAGGCTTTGATGGCTAATTTTCTCTTTCTAAATAATAAACGACCCCCGTTTCTAACCCCTGGAGAATTACCTACCAAACGAACAGGAATATTCATAGTAACTTCTTTATCAGCAAATAACTGATAGAAATCGATATGCAATATAGCATCTGTAACTGGGTGAAACTGAATGTCTTGTAAAACAGCGTCATAGGTAGCGCCACCTTCTATTTCAATCACTGCGGTGTGAGCGTTTGGGGTGTACACTAAATTTTTGAATGCTGGTTCATCCGCTGAAAAGTGTAATGGTTTTTCCCCTCCGTACAGTACGCAAGGAACCTTTCCAGCATTACGTAAGGCTTTTGTTGCTTTCTTGCCTACGCTTTCTCTTTTAGATCCTGTAATTGTAATTGACTTCATTATTTATATTTAACTATTAATTATTCTTTTTTTTTACCTCTCCTTTGTTGAGGTCATAGCTGGCTTTTTTGCCAGTTATGGGGAAGGCTTACATTAAAAATTTTGAACTGATGGAGGTGTTGTTATGCACCCGGTCCATTACGTCAGCAAATAAATCTGCACAACTGAGTACGGTAACTTTTTTACTGTCTTTTTTTGATGGAATAGAATCGGTAATGATTAATTCTAACAATTGAGATTTTTCGATTTTCTCATAGGCATCACCTGATAGGAGTCCGTGAGTCGTGATAGCACGCACACTTAAAGCACCACGTTCAATCATTAAATCAGCCGCTTTTGTCAAGGTTCCAGCGGTATCAACCATATCATCAACCAATACTACATTTTTACCTTTTACATCGCCAATAAGTTCCATAACAGAAATTACATTCGCTTTCTCCCTTTGCTTATAACAGATGACAACATCACATTCAAGCGCTTTTGAATACGCATAAGCTCTTTTAGAACCTCCCATGTCTGGTGAGGCAATGGTTAAATTGTCTAGGTTTAATTTTTTTAGGTAAGGAAGAAAAAGTGTTGACGCAAAAAGGTGGTCAACGGGTTTTTCAAAAAATCCTTGTATTTGATCTGCATGCAAATCCATGGTAATAATTCGAGTTGCTCCTGCTGCCTCTAGCATTTTAGCAACTAATTTAGCCGCTATAGGTACTCTAGGCTTATCTTTTCTATCTTGTCTTGCCCACCCAAAATACGGCATGACAGCGGTTATATGCCTGGCTGATGCGCGTTTTGCGGCATCAAGCATTAATAGCATTTCCATTAGGTTTTCAGAACTTGGATTGGTAGATCCAATAATAAACACCCGTGTACCTCTCACCGATTCTTCAAAAGATGGTTGAAACTCCCCATCGCTATATCTTGAAAAAATAACCTTACCTAACTCGGTACCATAAGATTTTGCAATCTTCTCGGCTAAAGCAGTACTTTGGGTACACGCAAAAATTTTAGGTTCTGGTACTTGATAAGGCATGGTTAAGCGATTGTTTTTTAGTTTATTAACTCCTAAAATTTCTTAGGGAGTGCAAATTTAGAAATTTATTTGTTTTACGAGTAGATAAATGTTTAATTTTTGATTGAAAAATGGATTTATTTTATAATTTTGCACTTTAATTGCTCAAGTGGCGGAATTGGTAGACGCGCTGGATTCAAAATCCAAATTTGAGAAGGGAAAAAAAGTATGCCGAAGTGGTGGAATTGGTAGACACGATGGATTCAAAATCCATTGCTCA
>CAXBCN010000002.1:0-406988 GCA_963974535.1 uncultured Cellulophaga sp. | reverse complement strand
GATGGTGACGGAACGGGCGATAATGCGGATACGGATGATGATAATGATGGTACTCTTGATACGGAAGATGCCTTCCCATTAGACCCTACAGAAGATACGGATACCGATGGTGACGGAACGGGCGATAATGCGGATACGGATGATGATAATGATGGTACTCCAGATACGGACGATGCCTTCCCATTAGACGCTACCGAAGATACGGATACGGACGGGGATGGTATTGGAGATAATGCAGATCCCGACGACGATAATGACGGTACTCCAGATACAGACGATGCTTTTCCATTAGATGCTTCAGAAGATACCGATACCGATGGTGATGGAATTGGGAATAATGCAGATACCGATGATGATAATGATGGTACTCCAGATACGGATGATGCCTTCCCATTAGATTTTACAGAAGATACGGACACCGATGGTGACGGAACGGGCGATAATGTGGATACGGATGATGATAATGACGGTACTCCAGATACAGACGATGCTTTTCCATTAGATCCTACAGAAGATACCGATACCGATGGTGATGGAATTGGGAATAATGCGGATCCAGATGATGATAATGATGGAGATTCAGATGAAACAGAAATAGCCAACAACACAGATCCATTAGACCCTACAAGTTTTTTACAAGCTGAGGAAGAAGAGGTGTCTGAACCGGTAGAAGCTTTACTCGTTCCTGCACAAGCCTTTACACCCAATGGCGATGGTATTAATGATACTTGGATGATACCAGGCATTACAAACTATCCAAATAACAGAGTAAGTGTTTATAACCGGTGGGGACATGAGGTATTTATGACAAGTAATTACCAAAACGACTGGACAGGTCGCGTTAAAACGAACAGTGATATGCTAGCAGCTGGTTCTTATTTATATGTCATAGACTTAGGCAATGGTACAGCACCATTACGAGGTTGGATCTTTATCAATTATTAATAAAACAAAACATACCAAATGAAATTTATATCAAAAATAATAGTGCTATTCATGTTATTGGCGCTTTGTAAAGTAGCAGCGCAACAAGATCCTAATTATACCTTATATGTGTTCAACATGAATTTAATTAACCCGGCTTATGCGGGTGCTAATGAAACTACAAATTTGGGGCTAAACATCAGAAGCCAATGGTCTAATGTAAAAGGCGCCCCTGAAACCCAAAGTTTTATTTTTGGCACACCGGTAGGTAAAAATACAGGAGTGGGCTTATCCATCATTAGCGATAAAACCTTTATTGAGAAACAGACTTCAGTAGCAGCAGATTTTTCATATCGCTTGCAATTATCAGAGAGTTTAGAATTGTTTCTTGGATTAAAAGCAGGATTTAATTCGTATAATGCAAATACTGACGGTCTTATTACCTATGGGATTCAACAAGATCCAAATTTAATGAATTTAAACGGTAGGTTTAATCCAAACTTTGGTGCCGGTGCTTATTTAAAGCATGAAGATTATTTTGTATCGCTTTCTATTCCAAAAATTTTAACGAATGATCGTTTAGCCCAAGATGATGGCATTGCACGAACAGGCTCAGATCGGCAACATATTTATTTGGCAGGGGGTTACCATATTCCATTAAGTGAAAATACCATCTTAAAACCTAGCGTTTTGTTACGCTATGTAGATGCTTCTCCATTATCTGTTGATATAACAGGACTAATAGCGTTTAATAAGAGTTTTGATTTTGGAGCGGCCTACAGAGTAGATGAAAGTATTAGTGGTCTCGCTATTTTTAATATTTCAAAAAATGTTAAGCTAGGTTACGCGTACGAGTCTACCTTGCAAAATTCCATTCGATATATAGAAAACGGCACCCATGAAATTATGTTGAACATAGGGCTTTAGCCATTGTTTTATTGAGATAGGTTAAAAAGAGACTAGCCTAGCAAGCGTCTTTTTTTATTTAAATTGTGACCGTACTTTTAATCACAATAGCTTATTTCATTAGGGTAAAAACTAAAAAAAATCGCCTAACTATATGTTTAGGCGATTTTTTCAATACTTATGTTCAGAGCGCATTAAAACTCACCTTCTCCGTCATCCATATTGTTATTAGGTAGATTTCTGGGCTTTTTACCTTTTGGTTGGTTAAATCGATATACAAATCCTAAAGTAATTTGACGCACTCTCCATTGGAATTCACTGTCGGAAGTGAAAAAATCGGTTTCAGTATATGACCTTCTTATGGCAGAATTAAAGACATCGTTAACATTGAAGGTAATCGTTCCATTATCTGATAAAACATCTTTACTGAAGGCCAGGCTAACGAAAGTTAAGGCTTCAGTTCTAGTCTGAGCATTTTCAGAGGGTCCTCTATAAAAAACATTTGTTTGCCAATCTATTTTAGAAGGAAGCGTCACCTTTGAGCTAAAACGCGAAAACCAACTAGTGTTTTTTGCACCGTAATCAATGGCATTAAAAGTACCCTCTGTTTCAAATTGAAAAAAGTTAAAACTACCATTTAAACGCAACCATTTTGTTGGATTGTATAATACACCTGCTTCAGCTCCTATACGTTGATTGTTAGAGAGGTTAATAGGTATGGAGCGAATAATTCTGATGCCATCCGATGTAACTTCTCCAGTTTCCTCTTGAATTCGCTCAAAAGAGTTGGTTTCTTTTTGATAGTACACCGATGAGGTTAAGGTTAATTTTTGCCATCTTTTTAAATAGCCTAAATCGAAGGCATTTGCGTAAGCTGGATCTAAATCTGGATTCCCTTGAAAAACATTAGTTCTACTCGATCTAGATGGGAAGGGATTAATAAAACGTCCTCTTGGTCTATTGATACGTCGGTTGTATCCTAAGGTTAAACTTTCCATTTCGTTTAATTCTAAGGTCATATTCATCGTTGGAAACAAGCCTAAATAATTTTTATTGAAATTTAGGTCAATTTCATCCCCCAAAAGCTCTTGAAGGGCTGCCAAGTCATTGTCAGATTCTACTTTACCCTTCAATTGAGTATTTTCTAAACGCAAGCCCAATAAAAATGAAAATTTACCAAATTTATTACCGTATTGGGAGTAAAATGCATTTACATTTTCGTCGTACGTAAATTTATTCGTCAAATCTAAATTGGTTTCAAAATTGCCTGAAACTTGATTTAAAGTATCTAATCGATAATCATTAATGCTTTGCTCAAAGTCGCCTCTATAACCAGCCTCGAATTGCGCCTCTCCCATAGGAAGAACGTAGTCTAATTGAAGCAAATATTCTCTTTGCTGGTCGTCTTCAAAAATATTCTCACGAGCTAACAAGTCGTTATTTGGAACAACATTACTTTCATTGATGGTCGTAAGGGTATTACCACTGTTGGTAGAGTATTGAAAATCGCTGGTTAGTTTTTGCCCTTCGTCATTTAAATTATTCGTATAATTCAAAGAGAATTGAAAACTTTTATCTTCTCCTTCTTGATTTTCAGATCTAAAAGTTTGATTCGCAATAGTGATGTCTGTAAATCGCTTACTGTCATTTTCTGTGAGATCAGCCCCATCAGAGTAGCGCCCAAAAACACTAGCCGTTATAGATGATTTATCGGTAATAAAGTATTCAAGACCTAAATTACCGTTAAAGCCCTGATCTTCGCGTTCAATTTCTCTGTCTTCTATTATTCTACTAAAATCACCTCTGGTGTAAGTATTATCAAAAAATCCATTCCCTGGTGATTCACGGTAAGAATACCCAAGCGTATTAAAAATATTAAATTTATCGGTTCTTAAATTTAAATTGCTATTTATTTGGCTAGCTGTTGGGTATCCAATGGTCGTGTTCACTTGTCCATTGAAACCTAAGGTTTTTTCTTTTTTAAGGATGATATTTAAAATACCAGCGGTGCCTTCTGCGTCGTACCGAGCAGAGGGGCTCGTTATAACCTCTACGCTTTCGATGGCATCTGCAGGTAATGATCGTAAGGCGTCGGTAGAGCCAAACCCGGCTAAAGCCGAAGGTTTTCCATTAATAAGGATTCTTACATTCTCGTTACCTCTTAAGCTAATAGCACCATCAACATCTACGGTAACAGACGGTACATTATTTAAGGCGTCGCTTACATTGGCTCCGCTATTGGTTAAATCTTTACCAATGTTATATACTTTTTTATCTAACCGAATCTCAACCGTTGTTTTTTCTCCAACCAACTCTATGCCTTCTAGTTGTGAAACATCTGGCACTAATTTAATAGTACCTAGGTTCGTAGATTTGGTGAGGTTTTGGTTGGCCAGTTTATAGGTTTTAAAACCTATATATTCAAGACTAATATTGTAGGTGCCGGGCATAGATTCCACTTCATATTTTCCCATGGCATCAGTAATTCCTCCGTTTATTTTTGAAGGATCGTCAGCATTTTGTAAAACTAATGTTGCATATTCTAGAGGTTGACCAGTTTCTTGGTCTAGAATAGTTCCTGATATTTTAATGGTATTATTTTGTTGTGCGAAAGTGATAAAAGTTATTAAAAATAAAATAACAGGAAATAGTTTTCTCATACGTAGTTGTAATTAATCTTTGGTTTTTTTCTTCTTTTTTTTCTTTGGTTTAAAACGATTTTTTTGAAGCTCTGTAAAAGCTTCGTATTGTTCTTCAGTTAAGTTCGCTTTTAGCTCCTCGTCTTGCTCTTGTATAATTTTTTGCATAGCCTCCTGGGTTTTCTCAGCAGGTAGCTTTAATATTTGTAGTTCAATACTTTTCTGGATATACTTCGTAAGCGTAGTTCTTAAAACTGCTTCTTCAAACGGATTTAAACCTAAGGCTTCTGAAATTGTTGGCATTTGTTGATCTACCATTTCATCGGCCGTCAATGGTTTTGGCGCTTCTTGCGTATTGGTCTGAGGCATAGTATTTCTTTGTCTTCCCATTCCGCCTCTACCATACTGGCCTTGTGCTTCTGCGATAACAGAAACAAAAATTAATGATAGCAATAAAATATTTTTATATGTTTTCATAATAATGTTATTTGATTTTAAACTCGCTCTAAGGTTTAATTGTACTTGGTTAAAAGTTTGTTAAAAAAAAATGATCTGCTGAACTGAATACTCTTAAGAATTAAATAATTTTTTTAATGGCTTCTGGAGGTCGACCTATAACTGCCTTATTGTTGTGTATCACTATAGGTCTTTCTATTAATTTTGGGTGGGCCATAAAAGCATTTATAAGCTCGTCTTCTGTGAGTGTTTTTCCCTTATAAAGCTGTTTCCAAATAGCTTCATTTTTGCGAACTAGATCTATCGCATGAATTTTTAAAAGCTTTAAAATTTCCTGAAGTTCTTTTTTTGAAAGTGCTTGATCTAAATACTTGATCACTTCAAATTTTTTTCCAGAGGCTTCAAGAATAGCTAAACCTTCACGTGATTTGCCGCATCTTGGGTTATGGTATATTTTTATCATTTTCTTTGAGATTTTTGGATGAATAGCTTTTAAAAATTAAAATAGTTTATGAGTAGCTTAGTGGATTGGTTGATGCATTTTAGTGAATGTTATTTTTGCATCGAACCATTAGTAAGGGTGTATTGTCAAATCTTCAAATCAATATATTTTCAAATTAATCAACTAGAACAGGTATACATTGGTATTGTAAACTTTTAATCCTCTTCTTTCTGACCCATCATCATTAAAAAGGCTTTCAAAAATCGATCAATATTGCCATCCATAACAGCATCGACATTACCTGTTTCCTCTGCGGTTCTCACATCTTTAACCAGTTTGTAAGGGTGCATCACATAATTCCGAATTTGAGAGCCCCATTCAATTTTCATTTTTGAAGATTCAATTTCTTGACGTGCTTCCAATTTCTTCCGCAGCTCAATTTCATACAATTGTGATTTAAGCATTTTTAATGCTGTAGCCCTATTGTCATGTTGCGAACGAGAGTCAGAACAAGAAATTTGTATGCCTGATGGTTTGTGCGTCAACTGTACTTTAGTTTCTACCTTATTTACATTTTGACCGCCTGCACCACTAGATCTAGCTGTTGTGATTTCTACATCCGCTGGGTTGATATCAATCTCAATACTATCATCTACTAGGGGGTATACATAGACCGATGCAAAAGATGTATGCCTCTTGGCATTACTGTCAAAAGGAGAAATCCGAACCAAGCGGTGAACCCCATTTTCGCCTTTTAACCATCCAAAAGAAAACGCTCCATCAATTTCTAAGGTTACAGTTTTTATTCCTGCGACATCGCCTTCTTGATAATTAAGCTCTTTAACTTTATAGCCATTTTTTTCACTCCACATCATGTACATTCTCATGAGCATAGCAGCCCAATCACAGCTTTCCGTGCCACCTGCCCCTGCGGTAATTTGAAGTATGGCAGATAGTTCATCACCTTCTTCAGAAAGCATGTTTTTAAACTCTAAGTTCTCAAGAGTGTCTAAAGTTTTTTCATAGTGAGCTTCTACTTCTTTTTCAGAAATTGCTTCTTCCTTTTGAAATTCTACCAAGACTTCTAAATCTTTCACAAGATTTTCAGCCTTATGATAATCATCAACCCATTGTTTTTTAGATTGTATGAACTTCATGTGAGCTTGAGCCTCTTGTGGATGATCCCAGAAGTCTGGAGCTAGGGTTTTTTCTTGCTCATTTTCAATTTCTATTAATTTGGCATCAACGTCAAAGATACCTCCTTAACGCACCAAGGCGATCTAAAAGACCTTTATATAAGTCTGTCGTAATTGTCATTATATTCTAATTTACAAGCAAAAATAAGCTTCTTTTGTTGAACTGATGAGTGTTTTTATAATTTCCCATAAAATAAATAACTTGTAAAGTTGCCTGATTCATATCTAACTATTTTTAACTATTTTTATGTTTTTAAAACTTCATATATGAACAAGTCTTTTAGCGTATTTTTAATTGCATTTAGTATTGTCTTTTCTGTATTTCCACAATTTTCAGAGAAAAGTAAAGCCTTTCAAAAGTTTGATGGATTTCTTAATTATTTATACGATGTAAAAACGGATAAAATTTATTTGGAAGTCACCGATTTGAATACAGAATTTCTTTATGTGTATTCTTTAAGTAGCGGTATCGGTAGTAATGATATAGGTTTAGATCGCGGACAATTAGGGAATGAACAAGTGGTTTATTTTAAAAAGGCAGGAAATAAATTACTTTTAGTGCAACCCAACCTCAAATATAGAGCCCTAACCGACAATGCCTTGGAAAAAAAATCGGTAGAGCAGGCTTTTGCCACTTCTATTCTTTTTGGGTTTCCAATTGAAGAAGAAAAAAAGGGTACATACATTATAGATATTACCGATTTTTTAATGCAAGACACCCACGGAGTAGCTTCGCGTTTACAAAGCGGAGGGCAAGGGAATTATAGCTTAGATAAGTCTAAAAGTGCGTTCGATTTAGCCCGCACAAAAAACTTCCCCAAAAATACGGAGTTTGATGTTATACTCACCTTTAAAGGTGATGCAAAAGGACGTGAAATACGCGCTGTAAGCCCAAACTCGGGATTAGTTACTGTTGCTCAGCATCATTCATTTATAGCCTTACCAGATAATGGGTATAAAAAAAGAGTCTTCGACCCTCGAAGTGGATCCTATCCGTTTTCCTATTATGATTATTCCACTCCTGTGCAGGAGCCTATCTTAAAGCAGTTTATCACAAGACATCGTTTAGAGAAAAAAAATCCAACAGAAAAAATGAGTGAGGCGGTGGAACCCATCATCTATTACTTAGATAATGGCACTCCTGAACCAGTACGGTCTGCATTATTAGAAGGCGGTCGCTGGTGGAACCAGGCTTTTGAGGCTATAGGCTACAAAGACGCTTTTCAATTAAAAATGTTGCCCGACGATGCGGATCCGCTTGATGTTCGCTATAACGTGATTCAGTGGGTTCACCGCTCCACCAGAGGTTGGAGCTATGGCAGCAGTATAACCGACCCAAGAACCGGTGAAATTATAAAAGGTCATGTGAGCTTAGGAAGTTTGCGAATTCGACAAGATTTTTTAATTGCCCAAGCTTTAATGGACACTCCGTTTAAAGAGCGAGACGATAATTACGAACCCATGTTAGCTATGGCCATTGCGAGGATCCGACAGTTATCAGCGCACGAAATAGGACATACCCTAGGCTTTGCACATAATTATGCAGCAAGTACCAACAATAAAGCTTCGGTGATGGATTATCCGCACCCTCAATTTGACATTAAAAACGGTAAAATCAATTTTTCCAATGCCTATACCGCAACTATTGGTGATTGGGATAAAGTTACTGTAGCTTATTCCTATACTGATTTTAAGGATGAGGCCACTGAGGAAAAAGGGCTCAACGCTATTCTAGAAAAAGCATCAGAGAAGGGACTGCGATATATTACGGATCAAGATGCCCGACCAGCGGGTAGTGCGCATGCCTTAGCACATCTTTGGGACAATGGTACCAACATAGGGGAAGAGTTAGATGAGGTTTTAAAAATAAGAAAATTGGCTATGGCTAATTTTTCGATCGATAATATTAAGACTGGGGAACCCTATACTGTGTTAGAAGATGTATTTGTGCCCTTATTTTATTTCCATAGGTACCAAACAGAGGCAGTGGCTAAACAAATAGCAGGACTCGAGTACAATTATGCCATCAAAGGAGACAATCAAGAGGTGGTAAAGGTTTTAGATGCTAAAACACAACATCAAGCTTTAAATAGTCTATTGAATACACTCGATGCTGAAGTGATTGCAATTCCAAAAGATAAATTGGCATTATTTCCACCTAGAGCTTTTGGGTATGCAAGAAGTAGAGAGTCGATGAAAGGAAGAATGGGGGTAGGTTTTGATCCTATTTCGGCAGCTGAAACTAGCGCAGATATGACGCTAGAATTTATGTTCAATCCCGAAAGAGCTTCACGACTTGTACTTCAAAAAAGTTTGGATGACAACAATTTGGGTTTAGAACAGCTCATTGACAAGGTCCTATCTAATACCCTATTTCGTCAAGAAAATAAAGATAAGTATATAGATGAAGTACAAAAAGCGATAAATTATAGAGCCTTGCACCATCTAATGAATCTTGCAGCTCAAGAAAAAGTACTATCGCAAGTAAATGCAATTGCAAATTATAAGTTGAATGAAGTAATGAAAAAATTGCAAGCTAAAAGCGACTTGTTCTCTTTTGAAGGGGTAAAACGCATTCAGCAATTTCAAGAACATCCAGAAAAATTTACGATAAGTCCGGTTGCCACTATCCCTGATGGATCACCGATAGGTATGGGGTGTTTTCATTAAAAAACGATGGTATTTGGAACGTATAGGATACTATTTTTAGGTATTTTGTACGGCCTTGTGCCCTCTTGAAACCGCCGACTTTCTAAAAAAAAATTAAAAGAATCAATATAGTACATATCCCATGAAAATAAATTTGATTAGCGATACGGTTACGAAACCAAGCCCAGGCATGCTAGAGGCCATGATGAACGCCGAAGTTGGTGACGATGTTTTTAAAGAAGACCCCTCTATAAATGCCTTAGAGCAGCGTGTGGCCAAGCTTTTTAATAAAGATGCCGCGCTTTTTTTTCCAAGTGGTACTATGGCCAATCAAACGGCTATTAAATTGCATACCCAACCTGCAGAGCAGTTAATTTGTGACAAGTATGCGCATATTTACAATTATGAAGGTGGTGGGGTGAGCTTTAATAGTGGCGTGTCGTGCAAGTTAGTCGATGGCGAACGAGGCATGATGACAGCTGCGCAAGTAGCAGCAGCGATAAACCCGCCCGATTTTTACCATAGTCCTCTTACGAGCTTAGTGTCTATAGAAAACACGACCAATAAAGGGGGAGGTGCTTGTTGGGATTTTGAGGAGTTAAAACGAATCAAAGCGGTTTGCGATGAGCATCAACTTGGCTTTCATTTAGATGGTGCCCGATTATGGAATGCCTTAATAGCTAAAAACGAAACTACGCAACAATACGGAGATTTATTCGATACCATTAGTATATGTTTTAGTAAAGGCTTGGGTTGCCCGGTGGGTTCAGTTTTAGTAGGTGACCAAGAAATCATGCAAAAAGCCTTACGGGTTCGAAAAGTACTGGGCGGAGGTATGCGTCAGGCTGGATTTTTAGCGGCTGCCGCCAATTATGCCTTAGATCATCATTTAGATCGTTTAGCGGAAGACCATTTAAAAGCGAAAGAAATTGGAGCCCTATTGCAGCAGTTAAATTTTATAAAAAAAGTAGAGCCTATTGAAACCAATATTATAATTTTTGAAATTCATGAAGACGTGCTTAGTGCAGATGCTTTTTTAAAGAAGTTATTGGCGAATAACGTGCACATTATAGGCATGGGGCAAGGTAAATTGCGAATTGTAACGCATTTAGATTATTCAGATGCCATGCATGAAGAATTTATGAAGATTTTAAAAAGACTATAAATTATTCATTAGATTTTTAATGCCGTTTTCCATACCCGCTTCAGAACTATAATTTTCTGATTGGCCAATGGTTTGCCCTTTATTATTCTTTAAAGTAAATTGAAACAAACCTTCATGGGTCGTTTTTCGTTCAAATAGCTTTATTTTGTTTGAAGTGGTATTGATGCTCGAAAGTGTATTTTTCATAGTCGTTTCATTTTCAAAATGAATACTCCTAAATAAAACCTCTCCTTTCTTGTTTTTTAATTCAAAATAACTATCCCCTTGGTGATGTGTTTCAATTTTTAAC
Organism: uncultured Cellulophaga sp.; assembly: GCA_963974535.1. Taxonomy (GTDB): domain Bacteria; phylum Bacteroidota; class Bacteroidia; order Flavobacteriales; family Flavobacteriaceae; genus Cellulophaga. Next base: position 396,322 of record CAXBCN010000002.1, on the reverse strand, counting down.
ATAGTGGTAATTTTAAGTGTAAAGTAGTGAAATAATTCATCAGCTTAAAATAATTTTAAAGCCCAAACTTGTTATTTTTCAGTATTGGTCATTGCTACACTAGGCTTTATAGGTTCACTTTATGTATTTATCCAAGAATTTAGTGTGGTATTTTATGTCGGCATTCATGCTATAGCCTGTTATAGCATCTAATTCATTTCCATCTTCATTAATGATTTTTAGCATAGGTACAGCCCCTTTTTTATTTAGTTTTGATGCTAATTCTTTATTTTGTTTCAATACATCTGCAGCTATCAAATCGCTATTTCTGGGAATATCTATGTAAAGTAAAATGTAGGCTTCGGCGTATTGATCAAAAGCAGGGGTGTCAAAAAAATCTCTCTTGAGTGCAATACAGGGCATACACCAATCACTTCCTGTAAAATAAACAATAACGTTCTTTTTGTCTTGTGTTGCCCTTGTCAGCGCTAGGTCGTAGCTTGTTATCCATTTGTTTTTAACCTTTTCTTTTGCGGCTTCCTGAGCGCCTAATAATAAGGGAAACATAAGTAAAAACACTATTTTTTTCATGAAGTTTGTTTTAACTAGCTCAAGAGCTATTTAAATAACGAGTCCATTCCTGGAATATTGGGCATGCCTTCTTTTGCAGCTGCAGCAAGTTCAACTTCATGGACCTTGCTGGCTTTTTCAATAGCCTTATTTAAAACCAAAATAAGGTAATCTTCAAGTTGCTCTTTATCCTCCAACAGGCTGTCATCGATACTGATGTTTTTTAATACACGATTGGCGGTAAGGGTAACCTTCACCTTATCGTCATTCGATTTTTCATCAATCAAAACAGTGTTTAAGCGTTCTTTAGTCGCTTTTACTTTTTCTTGGGCTTCTTTTAATTTCCCCATCATACCCATCATATCTCCAAACATATTTTTTTATTTAAAATTTTTGAATAATTCAAAATTACTAAATTGGGTGCATAAAAATGTTTTTTATGATATCGACCTTCAAAAAAGTAATTCTTTTTTCATTAAGCATTAGTTTTGCAACTTCTTTTAAAAAGTGATACAACAAAAATGAATAAGATTTCCATTCCAATTGCAAAAAAGATACCAAAAAAACTAGAAATCCATAAGGATATTCGGATTGACGATTATTATTGGTTAAATGACAGAGAAAATTCCAGTGTTATTTCTTATTTAAAGGAGGAAAAGGCCTTTTATGATAAAATGACATCGCATACTCAGGCTTTTCAAAAGACACTTTTTGAAGAAATGAAGTCGAGAATAAAAGAGGATGATTCTTCTGTGCCTTACCATTTAAATGGCTACTGGTATAGCACCCGATACGAAATAGGGAAGGAGTACCCCATTTATTCTAGGACTAAAGATTTGCCTGGCTCAGTTGCTGAAGAGCTGTTTAATTGCAACGAAATGGCAGTGGGTTTTGATTATTTTAGTCTTGGTGGTATTGCGGTGAGTACCGATAATACCTTAGCTGCTTTTGGTGTCGATACCGTATCAAGAAGGGAATATACTTTAAAAGTCAAAAATTTAATTACCGGAGAAATATACCCAGATGTGATAGAAAAAACTACAGGAGGAGCCGTTTGGGCAAATGATAATAAAACCTTTTTCTACACGAAGAAAGATCCGGTTACGCTGCGTTCAGATACGGTGTGCAAGCATGTTTTAGGGACTCCTGTTGCTGATGATGTGGTGGTTTTCCATGAAGAAGATGAAACATTTAACACGTTTGTCTACAAAACAAAGTCAAAAAAATACATTGTTATCGGTTCCTCCAGTACTTTAACGTCTGAATACCAATTTATTAAAGCTGATACGCCGGGGGCCAATTTTTCGGTGTTTTCACCTCGTGAACGTGGCTTAGAGTATTCATTAGTGCATTATAAGACTAATTTTTATGTGCTGACCAACAAAGATAATGCGACCAATTTTAAATTAATGAAGGTTGCGGAAGACAAAACTACGTCTGACCATTGGCAAGAGTTCATTCCCCATCGAGAAGATGTTTTGTTAGAAGACATCGAAATCTTTAAAGATTATTATGTGCTTTCGGAACGTGAAAACGGATTAAACAAGATAAAAATAGTACGTTGGGATACCGGAGAAAGTTATTTTTTACCTTTTCATGATGAAACCTATACGGCCTATACGAGTACCAATCCTGATTTTGATACCGAAATTTTAAGGTATGGCTATAACTCATTAACAACGCCTAGTTCAGTGATCGATTTTAATATGCGAACACAAGAAAAGGATATTAAAAAAGAGCAAGAAGTTCTGGGCGGTAAATTCGATAAAAACAATTACAAATCAGAACGCATTTGGGCTACAGCGAGGGATGGTGTTAAAATTCCAATGTCCGTGGTGTATCACAAAAACACCAAGTTAGATGGTTCTAGTCCGCTATTACAATATGCCTATGGTTCGTATGGGTATACCTTAGATCCTTCTTTTTCAACCGTGCGTTTAAGTTTGCTAGATAGAGGTTTTATCTACGTTATTGCTCATATTCGAGGTAGTGAATACTTAGGCAGAAAATGGTATGAAGACGGGAAGTTATTACGTAAGAAAAACACCTTCACCGACTTTATAGATTGTTCTACGTATTTAATTGAACATAAATATACGAGTCCCAATCACTTATATGCTTCGGGAGGTTCAGCAGGAGGTTTATTGATGGGGGCCATTGTCAATATGCAACCAGCCTTATATCATGGCGTGATAGCCGCTGTTCCTTTTGTGGATGTAGTAACGACGATGCTTGATGATTCCATTCCACTTACCACAGGAGAATACGATGAATGGGGCAACCCAAACCAAGCAACCTATTATGAGTATATGAAATCGTATTCCCCTTATGATAATGTTGTGGAGCAAGCGTATCCGCATATGTTGGTAATAACCGGATTGCATGACTCTCAGGTACAATATTGGGAACCGGCCAAGTGGGTAGCAAAGCTTAGAGACAAAAAAACAGATGCTAATGTATTGCTTTTAGATATTAACATGGATGCCGGTCATGGTGGTGCATCTGGGCGATTTGAAGCTTTAAAAGAGGTAGCAAAAGAATACGCTTTTCTACTAGATTTGGAAAAGAAAATCGATTAATCGAAAAAAAAATATAAATTTGCACTTTAAATATTGGTTTTTATTGAAAATAACGCAAAACCAATAAGTTAAAACTTATAGCCAACTATGGAGAATAAGATCAACGCTCACAACAACATCTTAGAACTAATAGGAAACACACCATTAGTAAAATTAAATAAAGTAGCTCAAAATTTCACCGGTAACTTTTACGCTAAAGTAGAAGGGTTTAACCCTGGGCATTCTGCAAAAGATAGAATTGCACATTTTATAATAGAAGAAGCAGAACGCAAGGGATTGCTAAAACCAGGAAGTACCATCATAGAAACTACTTCAGGTAACACAGGGTTTAGTATCGCAATGGTAAGTATTATAAAAGGGTACAAATGTATTTTGGCAGTAAGTTCAAAATCTTCTCCTGATAAAATTGATATGTTGCGTTCTATGGGTGCAAATGTGTTTGTTTGTCCTGCTCATGTAGCACCAGAAGATCCAAGGTCGTATTACGAAGTGGCGAAACGTTTACATGAAGAAACACCCGACAGTATATACATTAATCAATATTTTAATACCTTAAATACCGAGGCACATTACAGAACCACGGGTCCTGAAATTTGGAAACAAACCAATGGTCAAATTACCCATTTAGTGGCGGCCAGTGGTACAGGAGGAACTATTTCAGGAACTGCTAAGTATTTAAAAGAGCAAAATCCTGCCATCAAAATTATTGGTGTTGATGCCTACGGATCGGTGCTTAAAAAATACCACGAGACCAAGGAGATTGATAAAAAAGAGATATATCCGTATCGCATTGAAGGATTAGGTAAAAATTTAATACCTACTGCTACTAATTTTGATGTCATTGATAAATTTATAAAAGTAACTGACGAAGAAAGTGCACATTCGGCACGTGAAATATCCAGAACTGAAGGCATGTTTGTAGGCTATACTAGTGGAGCTGCACTTCAGGCCGTAAAACAGCTTGATGCTCAGGGTGAGTTTGATGAAAATAGTAATATCGTACTTATTTTCTCAGATCATGGGTCTCGCTATATGAGTAAAATTTACAGTGATGATTGGATGAAAAATCAAGGTTTCTTAGAGGACAAAACGGTGGAGCAAACACAAGAAATTCAGTTTGTAAAATAAGTTTTAACTATAAAAATGAAACAAAAGCAGGAAACTATTTGGTCTCCTGCTTTTTTTGTGTTCATATTTTTATGAATACATCGCAAAAATCTTTACTTTTGCCGTAAATTATTGTGTACATGAGGGATTTATTTGAAAGAATAATCGAGAATAAAGGACCATTAGGAAAATGGGCCTCACAAGCTGAAGGCTATTTTGTATTTCCAAAACTGGAAGGACCAATTTCCAATAGAATGAAATTTCAAGGGAAGGAAGTACTTACGTGGAGTATAAATGATTATTTAGGACTTGCGAATTTACCAGAGATTAAAAAAGTGGATGGCGATGCAGCAGCTGAATACGGAGCAGCGTATCCTATGGGGGCTCGTATGATGAGTGGTCATACTGATTTTCATGAACAATTAGAACAAGAGTTAGCGGATTTTGTTAGTAAACAAGCTGCTTATTTGCTGAACTTCGGATACCAAGGAATCATGTCATGTATTGATGCTTTAGTATCAAAAGACGATATTATTGTCTATGATGTAGATGCACACGCGTGTATTATCGATGGTGTTCGCTTGCACATGGGTAAACGATTTACGTTTAAACACAACGATATTGAAAGTTTAGAAAAGAACTTGGAACGTGCTACCAAAATGGCCGAACAAACCGGAGGAGGTATTTTAGTGATCTCTGAAGGTGTTTTCGGAATGCGTGGCGAACAAGGAAAACTAAAAGAAATTGTTGCTTTAAAAGAAAAGTACAATTTTAGATTTTTAGTGGATGATGCACATGGTTTTGGTACTTTGGGTAAGACAGGTGCAGGAGCAGGTGAGGAGCAAGGTATTCAAGACGGTATAGACGTTTATTTTGCCACTTTTGCAAAATCTATGGCTGGGATAGGAGCTTTTTTAGCCGCAGATCAAGAAATAATCGATTATTTAAAATATAATTTACGTTCGCAAATGTTCGCTAAATCATTACCGATGATTTATGTAAAAGGAGCATTAAAGCGTTTAGATATGCTTCGCACCATGCCAGAACTTAAAAATAAGTTATGGGAGAATGTAAATGCCTTACAAAACGGATTGAAAGAACGTGGTTTTGATATTGGTACCACCACAAGTTGTGTTACTCCGGTATATTTAAACGGTAGTATCCCAGAGGCGATGGCTTTGGTAAAAGATTTACGTGAAAATCATGGTATTTTCTGTTCTATTGTGGTGTATCCAGTAATTCCGAAGGGATTAATATTATTACGTATGATTCCTACAGCGACACACACTTTAGAAGATGTTAGAGTTACTTTAGAAGCTTTTTCAGCGATTCGTGAGCGTTTAGAAAATGGTACGTATAAAAGATTATCTGCAGCCGTAGCAGCCGCTATGGGTGAATAAATAGGCGTATTGATAAATTTGAATATCCCAAATACTATGTTTAGTGTTTGGGATATTTTTTTAAATATAAAAAACCAAACCCCTTCATCATGGCAACTTTATTCAAAGGTTAATATGAACAAGTAATGAACGCAAAAAACATTTTGCTAGATAACGATTTAGAAGTATTTGTTGAAAATGAACTAATGGGCTCTATAAAGTCATGGGGCGTTACTGCTGGGGGGTTAATCGTATTCAATTAAAAGTACATGAAGCTGATGCTAAAAAAGCAATAGCACTTTTGCAATTTTTAGAGGAGCCAACCTAATGTAGCTTCGAACATCAGTCTAGATTCTTTTAGCGAGCTCTTGAGTCCAAATGCAGCGTCCTAGACGGTATGAATTTAATTTAGCTCCTTTCTGTATGTACTTCTGCGTTTATAAACAACGGGGTCAAAGTTTTTCCAAAGTTGTTGTATCGCTAAATTATCTTCTAATTCAGGGGTTCTCACACAGTCTACAATACCTTTTTTGGTAAAGGTTTCATAACATTCATTAAATATGATGGCGGTTACGCCTTTATTTTGATATTCAGGGAGAACACCAATCAAATAAAAAATAACTTCTTTGCTTTTCTTTTTTGCTTGTAATAAATGAAAAATGCCTGTCGGGAATAATTTACCATTGGCTTTTTGCAATGCTTTTGAGAAGGAAGGCATTACAATACTAAAAGCCACCAAATTATCCTGTTCATCTAAAACAAACTTTATGTATTCAGGGTTGATGAAACTAATGTACTTTTTCTTGAAATAAGCCTTTTGAACGGCATTAATGGGTACAAAAGAAGAAAGTGATGCATAGCTTTCATTAAACAAATCGAACATCTTATCTGCCCATGGCATGACATCTTTGGTTTTTGTAAAATTTAATGGTTTAAGCTTGTATCTTTTTTTAATTAACTCATTAGCCTTCGCATAAAATTTGGGATCTGCATTGGCAAAGGGAAATTTACTTTCTATGTAGCCCTTTTCTTTTATAAAGTTTAGTTTTTCATAATGATTTACATAATAGGGGTGGTTGTACCAGGTAATCATGGTGCCAATCTGGTCAAAACCATAGGTGAGCACCCCAACTTTATCAAGGTTTGAAAACCCTACAGGCCCTTCCATATAGGCTAGTTTGTGCTTTTTTCCTATAGCTTCTACTTTGTCTAGTAAGGCTTTTGTGACTTCAAAATCATCAATAAAATCGAACCAGCCAAATCGCATTTTAGATACTTTTTGCTGCTTAATTTCAATCCAATTGGCAATGGCAGCAACGCGACCAACGAGCACATTATCCTTATAGGCTAAAAATAAAGTAACCTCCGCATCTTTAAAAGCAGGGTTTTTATCTTTATCAAAGGTCTCCATTTCGTCCGCAATGATAGGAGGGACCCAATACGGAGAGTCTTTGTATAAAGAAAACGGAAATTTTACGAATTTTTTTAGATCGGTTTTGTTGCTTACCTCTTGTATAAAAATCATTGTTGCTGTTTTGTGCTATCAAAAATACTATTTAAAGTTCAGTACTTTGATTTGTGCTTAAGAAATGTTTATGCGTTTGGGGGGTTACTAGTTTAGATTTTTTTGTTTGATAGTATATCGCCTATTGCCTATTGCTTCTTGTCTCTTGTCTCTTATCTCTTGTCTCTTGTTTCTTGTCTCTTGTCTCTTGTCTTTTTTCTATTTTCTTTAACACTTATAGCATTATCTTTGCTTTTTATTTTTGATCTATGAGTTTTACGCTTTTATCATCACCACTTCAGGGATTCACTGATTTTCGCTTCCGAAATGCTTTTCAGCAATTTTTTGGCGGAATCGACACTTTTTATGCACCCTACATTCGCTTAGATGGTAAATTGCTCATAAAATCGTCTTATCAGCGCGATTTGCAACCAGAAAACAACACGACTTTAAATGTCATACCACAAGTAATGATAAATGATGCAGATGAGTTTTTGTTTGTCGTAAAGTATGTTCAAGACTTAGGTTATAAAGAGCTGAATTGGAATTTAGGTTGCCCATATCCCATGGTTACCAAGCGCGGAATGGGTTCGGGATTAATAAAAGAAGCCGATAAAATAGAGCATATTTTAGATCGAGTGTATGCCGAAACCGATATTATAGTTTCGATGAAAATGCGAATGGGATATGAAAATAGTAGTGAAATTTTAGACACATTTCCAGTGTTAGAAAAATATCCGATTAAAAATATTGCCATCCATGCCCGTATTGGAAAGCAATTGTATAAAGGAGGGGTAGATTTAGATGCTTTTCAACGCTGTATAGAAAATACCAGTCATAAATTATATTATAATGGCGATATTACAAGTGTGGCACAATTCAAAAAAATGCAAGAACGCTTTCCTAGTATCGATCATTTTATGATTGGGCGTGGCCTTATTTCCGATCCTTTTTTGCCAAGTATGATAAAGGCAGATACAGAAGCATACCCTGCTGAAAGAATTGAACTATTTAAAGCCTTTCACGATACCATTTACCAGCAGTACGATGAATTTTTATCAGGACCAACTCCAATAAAAATGAAAATGTTAGGCTTTTGGGAATTCTTTGCACAATCGTTCTCTGACCCTCAAAAAGCCTATAAAGCCATAAAAAAAGCAAATAATCCCGCAGCCTACCGAAGTGCTGTTGCCGAAATTCTTAAAAAGGAAGTATCCTTGGCTTAATCTATTATCTTTACAATACTATTTATTCCTGAATTTGAAAGACGTTTTACTCATCACGCCACCTTTTACACAATTAAATACGCCCTACCCAGCAACGGCCTATTTGAAAGGTTTCTTGAATACGAAACAAATTTCTTGCTTTCAGTCCGATTTAGGAATTGAGGTTCTCTTAGCGTTGTTTTCAAAGCAAGAATTAGAACATATATTCACTTTTGCTTTCGAAAATAGGACCATAGTTTCTGAGAATTGTGAACGAATATATGCTTTAAAAGATGCGTATATACAGACCATTTCACTTGTCATCGCTTTTTTACAAGGAAGCAATCCAACTTTGGCGCGACAGATTTGCACCCAAGGTTTTTTACCGGAAGCCGCTCGTTTTCAGCAATTAGATGATTTAGATTGGGCTTTTGGAGAAATGGGTTTACAGGATAAAGCCAAACACTTAGCTACCTTGTATTTAGAGGATTTGTCAGATTTTATAGTGGAATGTATAGACTCCAATTTCGGGTTTAGTCGCTATGCTGAGCGTTTAGGAAGGAGCGCCAACTCATTTGATGAATTGTATGCTTTTTTACAAGATGATGTGACGTACATTGATCAAATAACACTGCGCTTACTTGAAAACACCATTCAAAAAGTACAACCCAAACTAATTGGTTTTTCTGTGCCCTTTCCCGGTAACTTGTACAGTGCATTTCGATGTGCACAATACCTGAAAGAAAACCATCCAAGCATAAAAATAACCATGGGTGGTGGGTTTCCGAATACGGAATTGCGCTCTTTAACAGATCAACGCGTTTTTGAGTTTTTTGATTTCATTAGCTTAGATGATGGTGAATTGCCTATGGAACTTTTAGTAGCTTCACTTCAACATGACAAGGTCTCTGAGCAGCAGTTTAAACGCACTTTTGTTTTAGAAAACGGGTGCGTTGTTTACAAAAATAACACTACGAAACTCGATTACAAACAGAGTGAGGTGGGTACTCCGGATTATTCTGATTTGCTGTTAGACTCCTATATTTCTGTTATCGAAATTGCCAATCCCATGCATAGTTTATGGAGCGATGGTCGGTGGAATAAATTAACCATGGCCCATGGTTGTTATTGGGGAAAATGCACGTTTTGTGATATCTCCTTAGACTATATTAAAATATATGAGCCCATTGCCGCAACTATTTTAGTGGATCGGATGGAAGAACTCATGGCACAGACCGGCGAAAACGGATTCCATTTTGTCGATGAAGCGGCCCCACCGTCATTGATGAAAGCTTTAGCTATCGAAATTATCAAACGAAAGCTAGTGGTTACCTGGTGGACGAATATTCGTTTTGAAAAAAACTTTACAGCCGATTTGTGTTATTTATTAAAGACTTCTGGTTGTATTGCGGTATCTGGAGGCCTAGAAGTTGCTTCGGATCGTTTACTTAAATTAATAGATAAAGGTGTTACGGTCTCTCAAGTGGCTCAGGTAACCCGTAATTTCACGGAGGCACACATTATGGTGCATTCGTATTTAATGTACGGCTACCCTACACAAACAATACAGGAAACGGTGGATAGTTTAGAAATGGTGCGTCAGCTTTTTGAAGTGGGCGTGTTGCAATCCGGTTTCTGGCATCAATTTGCACTAACAGCACATAGCCCGATAGGAATTAATCCGTCTGAATACGGCATAGTACCTGATGTAAAGGAAATCTCCTTCGCGAATAACGACATTGATTTTAAGGATGCCACAGGCATAGATCATTCCAAATTTAGTTTTGGATTAAAAAAATCGCTCTTTAATTACATGCATGGAATTGGTTTTGAAACAGCATTACAAAACTGGTTCGATTTTAAGATTCCGAAAACACAAATAAAATCGGACTTTATTGCAGCATGCTTGAATACAGCGATGGATTATCAAATAAAACCAACGGCAAAGCTAATTTGGTTGGGAAGTTTGCCACAACAAGAAATATACACAAAATCTAAAAAAGGACAGACTTGGGAAGTACTTAGACTAATATTTCACCATAATAGAAACAGTACTCAAACCACTTTAGATAAAGAAAAAGGGGAGTGGTTGGTACAAAATTTACCCTTATGGACACTAAGTCAAAATAAGCCATGTTTTCTTAAAGCTATAAAAGCTGACTTTGATTCAAAATTCGAAGATTTTGAGTTATTCTGGTTTTCGAAACCAATCAATTCATTAAAAAAAATTGGTCTGGTAACGGTTTAATTTTAAAGCTAGTAAGCTTTGAAAATGAACTTTTAGGGTTTTCATTAAAATGTTTTATTTCGAGGTACCTATACTTAAAAATCAATTTCACCATTTTTATTTTTCGCTTTCTCTGCTTTTTTTAGCTTTTTGAGTTGCTTTTTTGTGGGTCCTAAATCAACATCTTCAGCACCGCTACCTTTTTTGGCTTTCCGGGCCTTTTTAGTCATGGATTGTTTTCCAATTTGACCATTTTGTCCTCCTTTTTGCTCGTCAATAGGTTTAACATCATCAACGTGGTTATCTAGTCGGTATGACATTCCGATGGTTCCAAACATACGGGTTGGAGTATCTTTAAAACTTCCGCCAAAGGTAAGATCAGCCTGTAAGTTTTTAGAAAGTAAATGCGCTATACCTGTTCTATATAAGGCGTCAGCGTAACGATCACTTTTTATGCCTTGCTGCTCTAAAAAGATACTCCATTTAGGATTCCGAAAAGCGTGTGTGAGCGAAACAATATAACTCATTTCAGGAAACTCTGTACCAATACGGTCGTAAGCGATATTCGATATAAAAACTACTCTCGGAGAAATTTTGCTTTGTGTTGCCAGCATAACTCTGGGAGAAGCTATGGGATCTCCAAGGTAATAGGGGTTTTCGCCTAATACAAACGTAGCACCGGCATACAATGAAACGGCGGGTAATAAATTACTCCATTTAAATTTATGATTTGCACGCCAGCTCAATAAATTGGGCTTGTTGCGTTCTTCATTTTTAAAAGGATCATAAATTAAATATTTAAGACCTAATCGATTTCTGGTAAAATCAGTAAAGGAGGCATCGGTTTGTGAGGTTTGATAGTTGATAGCTTCTTTTTGAAAAGTACCTTCATAAGTGATTTCTAGTTTTTCAAATAATAATCCATAACGCAGCGCAAGTTCGGTGTTCCAAATAGAGGCATCTGTTAATAATACGGTATGTTCTTGCTGCTCGTACCCAACACCAAATTCTACCTGTAGCACATTTCGCCCAACGGCATATGCACTAACCGATTGTCCTGGTCGGTTTGAATTAATAACATCTGTATATTGTGCTTGAATAATGAACGTAAAAAGTAAAATAATTAAAAATAAAAAGTTTTTCATGATTCGTTTTTAGAGAAATCTTAAATATTACTTAGGTCTTAAGCCTAAATGATGGTTGTGATTATATCTTGTATACTTTCTGCTTGGAGATATAAATTTTAAATAATTACATGGCTACTTTAGCGGTTTTATTATTTTTTTAAGAGTTGCTAGGTTAAAATGAACGCTTAGAATCGTATTTTTGGTATTAATTTTTAAAGTAACATGGGTTTTATTACAACGATTTTAATCATACTATTAGTATATTATGCAATTAAAATATTGCTAAAAATCTTTGCACCTAAAATATTGAATTATGCCGGTAAAAAGGCAGAGAAGCATTTTAGAGAAAAATTTGAAGGCTTTGATGCCCAACGGCAAACAAAAACCACAGAAGAAGGTGATGTCATTATTAAATCAAAAACTTCTAAAAATCCTAAGTCTTCAAAAAAAGTAGGGGAATATATAGATTTTGAAGAAATTGACTAATTTCACTTTTTTAAAATGCCTTTAATTCAAATAAATACCAACCAACCTGATGAAGCATACTCTTAAAGCTTTTTTAATACATTTTTTTGCCATAGCCTTTTTTATTGTTGCAGCTTTGGCATTTTTTACGCCTGTTTTGCAAGGAAAAGTTATTTTCCAGTCCGATATTGCCCAGTATACGGGAATGGCGCAAGAGCAAATTGCATTTAAAAAGCGCACAGGAGAAGAACCTTATTGGACCAATAGTGCTTTTGGAGGTATGCCCACCTTTCAGTTAGGGGCACATTATCCACATAATTACATTAAGCAGTTAGATTTAAGTTTGCGTTTCTTGCCTCGACCAGCAGATTATCTTTTTTTATACTTATTAGGCTTTTACATCTTATTATCTTGTCTAAAAGTAGATTATCGACTGGCTGTTTTAGGGGCTTTAGCCTTTGGTTTTTCTACCTATTTAATAATAATTTTAGGCGTTGGCCATAATGCCAAAGCGCATGCGATAGCCTACCTTCCCATGCTACTTGGAGGGATTGTTTTGGTATTTCGAAAAAAATATGTCTGGGGCTTTATTTTGACTGCCTTGGCTATGGCGCTGGAAATAAATGCCAATCACTACCAAATGACTTATTATTTTATGCTGTTAGTATTGATCCTAGGCATAGTTTATTTGGTTGATGCCCTACGTAAAAAACAAATTAAACATTTTATTACATCGGTAGCCCTTTTATTGGTAGCTGTTGTTTTAGGAATTGCGACCAATGCTACAAGCTTATTGGCTACCAAAGAATATGCAGACTGGAGTACTCGTGGTAAAAGCGAATTAACCATAACTCCTGATGGATCTGAGAAGGTAAATACAGGTGGTTTAAGTAAAGAATACATTACCCAATATAGTTATGGGATTACAGAATCACTAAATCTCTTTGTGCCGAGAATGTTTGGAGGCTCTAATAATGAAGATTTAGGTGAAAAATCTAAAACCTTCGATTTTCTGGTCGAAAAAGGAATTTCAAAATCAAAAGCATTAGATTTTACCAGTGGTATGCCCCTATATTGGGGTGATCAACCAGGAACTTCAGCCCCGGCCTATGTAGGTGCAGTATTGTTTTTCCTTTTCTTTTTAGGGTTGTTTTTAGTACAAAAAAAGGCAAAGTGGTGGCTTTTAGGGGGGGTAATCATGTCTTTAATTTTATCATGGGGAAAGAATTTTAGCCTGTTAACCGATTTTATGATAGACTATTTTCCCTTGTACGATAAATTTAGGGCGGTATCTTCTATACAGGTAATTTTAGAACTGTGTGTGCCTATATTGGCCATATTGGCTTTGGCCGCTTTATTTGATACGGCCATTGAAAAACCCAAGAAGCTAAAAGCCTTGAAAATAAGCTTTAGCATTACTTTTGGATTGGGGATATTGATTTTTATTAGCAAAGGTTTATTTCATTTTGAAGGTGCTAGTGATCCTTTTCTAGAGCAAAATTACGGCAATGAGTTAATGACGATGATTCGTTTAGATCGTGAAGCGGTTTATACAAGCGATACCCTTCGCTCTTTAATCTATGTGCTCTTAACGGCAATAGTGCTGTGGTTTTTTATCAAAGAAAAATTCAATAAAAATATATTGGTTCTTTTAGTCGGACTTCTAGTGGTATTTGATTTAGTGGGCGTTGCCAAACGTTATGTCAATGAGGACGATTTTGTTCGATCTAAGGTAATGGCATCACCGTTTCCGGAAACACCTGTAGATCAGGAGTTAAAACAAGATAAAAGCATCTTTAGAGTTTATAATCCGGCAGAAGGCCTAAATGGTGCAAGTACCTCTTATTACCATCAATCTATTGGCGGGTATCATGCAGCGAAACCTGCGAAAATGCAAGACCTGTTTGATTTTCATATTTACATGGGCAATATTAATGTATTGAACATGTTGAATGTAAAATATGTGATACAACAAGATCAGGATGGAAATGCCTACCCTGCCATGAACCCTGACGCGAATGGGAATGCTTGGTTTGTTACGGAAGTCCAAAAAGTGACTTCTGCAAATGAAGAAATTTTAGCCTTAAAAGATGTAGATACTAAAAATACGGCGGTAGTAAATACCGCTAAATTTAATTCGATTCAGCGTTTTGAATATCAAAACGATTCTTTAGCTACAATAACACTGACAAGGTACCGACCTAATCATTTAATTTACGAAGCTACCAATTCAAATATAGGCTTGGCTGTTTTTTCTGAAATGTATTATGAAAAAGGATGGAACGCTTATATAGATGGTGTTTTAAAACCACATTTTAGAGTTAATTACGCCTTAAGGGCTTTAGAAATTCCACAAGGAAAACACAAAATAGAATTTAAGTTCGAACCCCAAGTAATTCAGCAAGGCTCTACCATTGTTTTAGCCAGCACAGGACTTTTAGGGCTTTTACTTTTAATGGCTATTGGCTTTTCATTTTGGCGCACTCGTAAAAAAGCTATGGAATAATGAAAAAAGTATTGATCATCACGTATTACTGGCCTCCTGCCGGAGGTCCTGGAGTACAACGATGGTTAAAATTCGTGACCTATTTGCGAGATTTTGATATTGAGCCTATTTTGTATGTTCCTGAAAATCCAAATTACCCTATTGTAGACCATGCCTTGATAAAGGCTATGCCCGAAGGCATAAAAATATACAAACAGCCTATTTTTGAGCCTTACGGTTTAGCTCGTTTTTTATCGTCAAAAAAAACGAAACGCATCAGTTCAGGGATTATTCAAACAAAAAATCAATCTTTTTTAGAAAAACTACTTTTATGGGTTCGAGGAAACTTATTTATTCCTGATGCCCGTAAATATTGGGTAAAGCCTTCAGTAGCCTATTTAGCTAAAGTTATTGAAAATGAAAAAATTGGCACTATCATTACTACAGGTCCCCCGCATAGTGTACATTTAATTGGGCTAAAATTAAAACAGCGCTTGGCTATTTCATGGATTAGCGATTTTAGAGATCCTTGGACATCCATTGGCTACCATAAAAAATTAAAATTGACCAACACGTCCAAAAGGAAGCATAAAAAACTTGAAGCCTTAGTTTTAAACTCGGCTGATAAAATTATAGTCACTAGTGAAACGACTAAAAAAGAGTTTCAAGCGATTACGCAACAACCCATTACGGTAATTACAAATGGCTATGATAGTGATTATAAGGGTACGGCCGTATTAGATCCTCAATTTACGATTTCCCATATTGGCTCCCTATTAACGGGTAGAAATCCACAGAATTTGTGGAAAGTATTAGCGATGCTTATTCAGGAAAACAAGGATTTTAAAGAAGCTATTCGTTTAAATTTAATAGGGGTAGTTAGTGATGATGTGTTGAAAACTATCAATGCTTATGGCCTTGAGCCTTATGTAGTCTTAAAGCCCTATGTGTCTCATGACGAAGCTTTAGAACTTCAACGCAAATCCCAGGTTTTACTCCTTGCTGAAATTAACGCTCCAGAAACAAAAGGGATCATTCCTGGTAAATTATTTGAATACATGGCCGCAAAGCGTCCAATTTTAGCGATTGGGCCAGATGACTGGGATGTAGCATCTATTATTAAAGCCACCCATTCAGGTACTACTTTTAACTACAGTGGAGAAGAGGATTTGAAAAAATTAGTGGTACATTGGTTTCAAGCTTTTCAAAATAAGCAGCTGACTGTACAGTCAAAAAATATTGAAATGTATAGCAGACATTCGCTCACTAAAAAATTAGCAACAGAACTATAATGGGCATTGTATTCAAACAATCGCTGAATAATACCGTCATTACCTATATTGGTTTTGGCTTTGGTGCGATAAATACCTTGTTTTTATACACTAAATTTCTTTCAGCAGAATATTATGGATTAGTGGGGGTAATTTTATCAGCATCGGCCTTACTAATGCCTCTATTGGCTTTCGGTGTGCCAAATACCTTGGTAAAATATTTTTCTTCGTTTAAAAAATCGGAGCATAGTGATGGTTTTTTAACCATGATGTTATTTATGCCTCTACTGGTGATCTTGCCTATTATGGCTATTGCTTTTTTTGCTAATGCTACTATCGGCAATTTTATATCTAAAGAAAATCCTATTGTAAAAGATTATGTCTGGTATATTTTTTTGATTGGCATGGCGATGGCCTATTTTGAGGTTTTCTATGCCTGGTCTCGTGTTCATATGAAATCAGTATTCGGCAATTTTATGAAAGAAGTTTTTGTTCGGATCGGAGTTGCTATTTTATTAGTGGGCGTTTATCTTGATTGGATAACTGTTGCTACTTTTTTAAAAGCATTAGTCGTGCTTTATATTCTTAGAACAGTACTTATGAAGCTATATGCCTTTAAATTACGCTTCCCAAAGATCGATTTTAATTTTCCTAAAAACGCTAAAACTATTCTTGAATATAGTGTTTTAATTATACTTGGCGGTTCAGTTGCTGTGGTTTTATTTGAAGCAGATAAAGTAATGATAAATCAATTTATCAAAATTGATAATGTTGCTTATTATAGTGTCGCTATTTTTATGGCAACCGCCATTGCCGTACCTTCAAGGGCTATGCATCAAATAACCTATCCACTTACTGCCGAACTTTTAAATAATAATGATGCTGAAGGATTAAGAAAACTATATCATAAAAGTGCTTTAACGCTCTTTATTATTTCGGGCTTATTCTTTGTGCTGATCATGATGAATCTAGAAGATTTGTATCAACTATTAGATCCTGCCTATAGTCAGGGTTTTTTAGTTGTTTTTTTAATAGGATTAACCAAGGTGTTTGATGCGGCTATAGGCAACAATAATTCAATTCTGTATAATTCAGATTATTATAAGACCCTTTTGATGATGGGTGTTGTCGTTGCACTACTTGCCATACTTTTAAATCTATGGTTGATCCCTATTTATGGCTTATTGGGTGCGGCTTACGCATCGTTTGCAGCATTACTCTTTTACAACACCGTAAAGTTGGTTTTTGTAAAAATGCGTTTTGGTATCGTTCCGTTTACACCAGCTTTAGCTAAAGTGCTTGTTTTACTTTGTTTTATGGGAATCGTATTTTATTTTATTTCATTCCCGTTTCACCCCTTGGTGAATATAGGTGTAAAAAGCAGCTTGGTTGTACTTATATATATCGGGTTTTTGTATAAATTTAAATGGTCTGAAGATATGTACATCATACTATCAAAATACCTTAAAAAGTGAGTCCGGTTTTTTTTGGGAAACGAAGGCTTAAGAGGTGTACATCATGACAAACTTCATTTGGGATTGTAATGGCTGTCTTAGAAGTTAAGAATGGTAGAAGATACAATGTGAAATGTGCACTAAACTGTTTTGATAGCCCTATCAAAATACCACCAATACCGACACTAAAAACCCCGTAGGAATAAATTATTCGCTACGGGGTTTACAACTAACCAACCTAAAAACTATTTTTAATTTCCTCTAGAACTTCTGCTACTTGAAGCAGTCGCTGTTCTTGTTGTTCTTGCAGGAGAACTACTCTTTACTTTTGTTGTAGAACTTCTTGTACTAACTGTTTTGCTTTTTGACGAAGAACTTCTTGGTGAAGCAGCTGTACTTCTAGACGTTGTACTTCTTTTAGCCACAGTACTTGAATTTCTATTGGTACTACTTGCAGGTTTTCTATACGTCGTAGTACTGCTTCTCGTGACAGTGGTACTTCTCGGCGTTGTCGTTACTTCTCTTTTCGAAACACTTCTACTAGAAGGAGTACTAGATGCTCTAGGTACACTTGAATTTCTATTGCTACCAGTTCTTGCGCTTTCTCTCGTTGCGGTTGTCCGGTTAGCGGACGCTCTTGCGTTACTATTAGAATTTTCTATGGATCTGCTAGCATTTCGATTTGAGGCATCAGCTGTTCTATAAGTACTGTTTCTAGCGACTTCATTTCTATTAGCATTCGATGAACTTCTACTTACTGATTTTCTACTAGAATCATTATTAGAAAGTCGGTAGCCATCATTTCTTGAAACCTTATTTCTTGAACTCGTGCTTCTTACAGCTACTCTGTTGTCATTTCTGTAAACGTTCGCCCTTGAGGTACGTACATTATTGTATCTATGTTCTCTACCTATTGTTGCATACTTGTTACGCGTATTGTAACGGTATGGACGGTAGTAGGTGTATCGTACAGGCTGATAAAACCTTCTATAAGGATTTATATTCACCAAACAAAAACCAATTGAAGGTCTTGCAAAATACCTGTGAAATGGACGATATACGTATGATCTATTATAAATATTGATAAATCCACGATGATTGTTATAAAATCCTCTATGGTCATAATAAACATACATTCCGCCTAAACGAGATACTCTATTTCTATTGTAACGAATATCTATAGCTCCAATTTGAGTTACACGACCATAATAATCGTAAAATACAGGAACATTTTCTATTTGTATAACAGCCCCAAAATCGTCATATTGAACATAGGGATTATAGTCAAAACCAGAATTAAAGGTGATACTGGTACGTCCAAAATTTACGTTAGCATTTACACCTGCATTGTTTTCGATATAAAAATCAAACTCACCATCCGGATACACCGAAAATGTGATTCCGTCTTCTATAAAAATAAAGGAGTTATTGTTGTTATAAGCATTGCGTGGTGCAACCTTATCATCTAAACTAACAGCCATGGCACCAGAGGTGCTCAAAAATAGCGCTGAAAAAAGGAGTATTAAATTTCTCATGACATAAGGTTTTATATTTATCGAATGCAACTATTTACATTCGATAAGTATATTGCAAACAACGTGCCAGAAATTTAATTTACTTATAAGTTATTGATTATTAGATGTTTATTTTTTAGGTCTTAGGTTTTGAATGCTAAATGTTCTTTTCAAGTTCAGGAAAAATAATAGGTCTTGCTGGTGTGTTGATCGCTGAAAGGATGTATTTTTATGTGTTTTTTTTGATACTAATACCGCCAAACTGCCTTGCTACATTACTAAATTTCACCAAGCAGTTCAGCTGCTTATAGGAATGAAACCTCTGCAAATCTTCAGCTCAATTTTTCCCTTAAATACTTCGCGGTATAAGAAACTTTATTTTTAATGACCTCTTCTGGAGTACCTTGTACAATGAGTTCGCCACCTTTTTGCCCACCGCTTAAACCTAAGTCGATAATATAATCGGCACATTTAATAAGATCAATATTATGCTCGATGACGGTTATGGAGTGCCCTTTTTCTATCAAGGCATTGAACGATTTTAAAAGTTTTTTAATATCGTGAAAATGGAGTCCGGTTGTGGGTTCATCGAATATGAATAGCGCTTTTTCTTTAGTGGTCCCTTTGACTAAAAATGAAGCAAGCTTTATTCGCTGCGCCTCGCCACCGGATAGTGTAGAGGAGGATTGCCCTAAAGTAACATAGCCCAAGCCAACATCTTGTAGCGGTTTTAATTTTTTATAGATTTTGGTCTGTTGGTGTTTTTCAAAAAAGGCTAGGGCGTCATCAATGGTCATATTGAGAAGGTCATCGATATTGGCATCTTCAAATTTTACTTCGAGCACTTCTTTCTTAAAACGTTTGCCTTTACAAGTATCACATTCTAAATGTACATCGGCCATAAATTGCATTTCTACGGTAATTTCTCCTTCACCCTTACATTTTTCACAGCGACCGCCGTCTACATTAAAAGAAAAATGTTTGGTTTGGTAATTGCGTAGTTTGCTTAATTTTTGAGAAGCGTACAAGGTTCTAATATCGTCATAGGCCTTAATATAGGTAACAGGATTAGAACGAGAAGAGCGACCAATAGGGTTTTGATCTACAAACTCAACATGTTTTATATCGCTATATTTTCCTTTAACCTCTGTAAACTGTCCAACCTTTTCGCCATAACCACCTACTTCTTTTAATATAATAGGATACAACAGTTTTTTCACTAAAGTACTTTTTCCACTGCCAGAAACTCCTGTCACTACGGTAAGTACATTTAAAGGAAAGCTTACATTTATATTTTTGAGATTATTTTCTCGTGCCCCAATAATCTCAATGTAATTTTGATAGCCGCGTCGTTTCTGTGGTACTTTAATTTCTAAGGTTCCATTCAAATATTGTGCGGTTAGTGAAGAAGATGCTAAAATATTAGCCATTGTTCCTGTGGCTACCACATGACCGCCCAAGGTTCCCGCTTCTGGACCAATATCGATAATTTCATCTGCAGCTTTCATAATATCTTCATCATGTTCCACTACAATAACCGTATTGCCTAAATCACGGAGCGATTTTAATACCGTAATCAAATTTTCGGTATCTTTTGGATGCAAGCCAATACTAGGTTCATCTAAAATATACATAGAACCTACAAGGCTACTGCCCAATGAGGTCGCTAAATTTATTCGTTGACTTTCACCACCCGATAAGGTGTTCGACTTTCTATTTAAGGTTAAATAACTAAGTCCTACTTTATGCAAAAATCCTAATCTACTTTTTATTTCTAGGAGTAAACGAGATGCAATTTTAGTATCAGTTTCATTTAAGTGGATGGTGTCAAAAAAAAGTATCAATTCATCAATGGGTTGCTCCACTAAATCAGAAATAGATAAACCATTTATTTTTACATAGTTTGTTTCTTTACGTAAACGCTTCCCTTTGCAAACACTGCATTTAGTTTTACCTCGATACCGAGATAACATGACCCTATTCTGAATTTTATAACTTTTTTCTTCGAGCATGGTAAAAAAATCATTCAATCCAGTAAAATAGCTATTTCCATCCCATACCAACTGTTTTTGCTCTTCAGAAAGCTGGTACCATGGTTTATGTATTGGAAAATTAGATTGGTGCGCTGAATTGACCAATTGATCACGATAAAAGCTCATACTTTCACCGCGCCAAGCGAAAATTGCATTTTCGTAGATCGATAATGCGGTATTGGGTACGACTAATTCTTCGTCAATACCAATGACATCGCCATAACCTTCACAATTTGGGCAAGCGCCATAAGGATTGTTAAAACTAAAAAGATGTACGTTTGGTTCTAAGAACTTCATACCATCCATTTCAAACTTATTACTAAATGGTGTCTGCGCTCCTGTTTCTAAAATTTCAATACTGCAATCGCCTTTACCTTCAAAAAAGGCTGTATCTATAGCATTAGCTAATCGATTGTAAAAGTCTTCATCATCTTTTGTAATAATACGATCAACAACTAAACTAAAGGCTTTGTCAATTTCGGTAATGTTATCATCAATCTTAATTACCTCTCCCTTGTATTTAATACGCGCGTACCCCTGTTGTGAAAATATTTGAAGAGATTTGAGTGCATCTCGATCTTCACGAATAACAATAGGAGCTAGTAACAGTAATTTTGTGCCTTCAGGAAACGATTTTATATAGCTCACCACATCGCTTACGCTATGTTTTTTAACCTCCTTACCTGATACGGGAGATATTGTTTTGCCAATGCGTGCAAAGAGCAATTTTAAGTAGTCATAAATTTCAGTGCTCGTACCAACGGTAGACCTGGGGTTGGTAGAATTTACTTTTTGTTCGATCGCAATGGCTGGTGCTATACCTTTTATATAGTCAACTTTGGGTTTGTCTAGTTTACCTAAAAACTGCCTTGCATAAGAAGATAAACTTTCTACATACCTACGCTGCCCTTCGGCATACAAGGTATCAAAAGCAAGGCTAGATTTACCCGAACCTGATAAGCCAGTAATAACAACAAGCTTATTTCTTGGGATAATTACATCTATGTTTTTCAGATTGTGGAGTTTTGCTCCTTTTATTATTATATTTTCTTTGGGATTTACATCTAAAATAGCAGTCATACTCGTAATTAAAGAGCGCAAAGATACGATTTGAAGACTTCATTCACTAGAATACACGTTTTAACATCAAAAATATTGCATATCACAACAAACTTTTTTTTATAAGTGTCTTATTTGGGTATATTTGACATATAATAAAAACACAGAAGCCTATACAGCAAAATTACTTTTTAAAATTTTAGTTTAGTAAAAGTCCAAAACCGTCAAAGGAGAGGACCCCCTAATTTTAACCCAAAAAAGTAATTTGTATGGAACTACAGATTGATGACTCAGTTTTAGTAAAAAATTATATCAACGGCGAAGAAAAAGCTCTTGAAATTCTAATCAACCGACACAACCAGCGAATCTCTAGCTTTATTTATTCTAAAGTTTTAGATCGGGATATCACAGAAGATATTTTTCAAGATACCTTTATTAAGGTGATTAAAACACTTAGAAAAGGATCGTACAGTGAAGAAGGTAAGTTTCTACCTTGGGTCATGCGAATTGCGCATAACCTAGTGATAGATCACTTTAGAAAAAACAAAAGGATGCCTATGTTCGAAGGGAATGATGATTTCAATATCTTCTCTGTGATAGGTGACGATCAACTAAACGTTGAAAAACAAATTATAAAAGATCAGATCGATTGTGATTTAAATTTACTGATTGAAGAATTACCTGATGATCAAAAAGAAGTTTTAATGATGCGTATTTACCGCGATATGAGCTTTAAAGAGATTTCAGAAAACACGGGAGTTAGCATTAATACTGCTTTAGGCAGAATGCGATACGCTTTAATTAACCTTAGAAAGGTCATTGAGAAGAACAATATCGTTTTAACGAATTAATCGGTAGTAGGTCGAACTGTACAATATTTGAATAATAGTGTCGTTATCTTAACATAACAATACTATTTAATATGGAAAAAATTTACTCTGAGAATCAAAATGCCTGCAAATTGGCGAAAGCATGTCCAGAAACTATAACGTTCCTGATGAATTATTCTAAATCTCTGAATATTGTCAATTATGGCGACATGCAGTTTGAGAATAACTTAAACTAAAAACTAAAAAGAGCCGCTATTAGCGGCTCTTTTTAGTTTTATAATAGTCTTCAAGTACTTTTTTTCTTCCTATTGTTTTAGTAATAATGTCTTTGTCTAAATCCCAAGCTCTGGCTGGTGAATATTCGCGACCGTACCAAATAATCTGTAAATGCAAATCGTTCCAAATTTCTTTAGGAAATAATCGTTTGGCATCTTTTTCGGTCTGAACAACATTTTTTCCGTTGCTAAACCCCCAACGGTATAAAAGTCTATGAATGTGTGTATCTACTGGAAAAGCTGGAATTCCAAAAGCTTGTGATACCACGACACTTGCTGTTTTATGACCCACGGCAGGAAACTCCTCTAATAACTCTATTTTTTTTGGTACAATACCATCATATTTTTCTACCAAAATTTTTGATAATCCGTAAATTCCTTTAGATTTCATAGGCGAAAGGCCAACCGGTCGAATAATATCGCGAATTTCATCTACCGATAATTTTATCATATCAAACGGGTTATCTGCTTTTTCAAATAACAAAGGAGTTATTTTATTTACCCGAACATCGGTACTTTGCGCAGAAAGTAAAACGGCAATTAGCAGGGTGTAAGGATCTTTATGATCTAAAGGAACCGGAATTGTGGGATATAGTTCTTTGAGTGTGGCTATGGTAAAAGCAACTTTTTCGGCTTTAGTCATTTGTATAATTTATCAACGAATGTGTAAAAGGTATGGTTAAAGTTCAGCAATATAAAAAGTGAATTTGTATTTTTACAAGGAACGAATTTAATTAAAAATAGCTATGCAAACATTAAAAGTAGGGGATAAGATGCCCAGTTTTATGTCAAAAGATCAAAATGGAACCATTATCAACAGTGATGATTATTTGGGAAAAAAGTTAATCGTTTTCTTTTACCCTAAAGCCAATACGCCCGGTTGCACTGCTGAAGCTTGTAATTTAAGAGATAATTACGAAGAATTTCAAGCTCAAGGATACGAATTGTTAGGGGTAAGTGCAGATTCAGAGAAAAAACAAGCTAATTTTAGTGAGAAATATTTTTTTCCATTTCCTCTTTTAGCTGATGAGGATCTTAGTGTTATTAATGCTTTTGGGGTTTGGGGTCCCAAAAAATTTATGGGAAAAGAGTATGACGGCATCCACAGAACAACCTTTGTTATAGATGAAGACGGTATAATTACTAAGGTCATAGATAAAGTAAAAACAAAAGATCACGCAGCCCAATTGTTATAATTTTTAATATAGTATTAAAATGTATACTATTGAACTTCAGTAAATTAGATATAATTACTTAAATTGTTATTTGAACAAACTAAAAATGGCTATCTTTTGTTATTAGATAGCCATTTTTTAAGGATACGTTTAGACTTTCCTATACTAATTTTATTAAATTTCTTTCCGAACAAAAAGTTCTTTTTCTTTAATTATTTCGGCAATTCCTTCAGGTAACACTTTTTCCCAGCCTTCTTCATGATTTATAATCTTCTTTAAAACATCCCTTGAAAATACATGCAATATTTCAGGATCATAATCAATAATGTCCATCACTTTTCCGTTGTATTTAAAGAATTTGTATAACTCTTTCATACGTGGGTGTACTTTTACATTATTACTCGTCATGATTTGACCAGTCTCTTCGTTTTTCATGGGGTAGAGGTATACCTTTAGATCTTTAAAGAATAACTTACCAAAGGCTTCTAAAATACCTCCGCTTAAGTGGCGATAGTATTTTTCGTCAAAAATATCAATTAAATTATTAACGCCCATGGTTAAACCAATCTTGGCTTTGGTATAATTACTAAAGTATTCTACCAATTTATAATATTCC
Source organism: uncultured Cellulophaga sp. (assembly GCA_963974535.1). GTDB lineage: Bacteria > Bacteroidota > Bacteroidia > Flavobacteriales > Flavobacteriaceae > Cellulophaga. The sequence goes on along the minus strand of CAXBCN010000002.1, from coordinate 371,468 downwards.
TGAAATTTCGAAATCATTACCGTGTGGCCAAGAGAACAGAGGAGTTCGGCTCTATCCATAAAATCTTGTTCGTCAATTTCACCAGAAGCTTTTAAATTTGATAAGGTGATTTCAAAAATAACGATTGTATTTTCTTCCTCTACGCTCTGTTCACGAACAAAAATATCATACGATTTTTTGAGCATGTCCATATTTACCTTAGTAACAGGACGAAAACTTCCTCTTAAGGCTAAAATACTTTTCTTATAAAGAATGGCGGCAGGTAGCAAGTTGTTTCCGTCAGGGCCGAACATAACCGCATCGGTCATATCGTTTTTAATGAGTTGTAAACTCATTAACCTGTTATCTACGTTTTTAAAATTAGGACCTGAAAAATTAATCATGTCTAACTCTAAAGTATCTTTATCTAAATGGTCGTAAAGATATTTAAGAATTTTTCTGGGTTGATCATGCTTGTAAAAGGCCCCGTAAATTAGATTAACCCCTAAAATACCTAGCGTTTCTTGCTGTAGGCGAGCCTCGTTTTGTTTAAAACGCACGTGCAGAATTATTTCGTCATACTCTTTTTGGGTAGGATCTAATTGGTATCGAATTCCTAACCAACCGTGACCCTTGTACCTTTTTGAAAAATCAATAGTGGCTACGGTATTGGCGTATGAAAAAAATAAACGATCGGGATGTTTTTTTCGGCTGATCCGGTCTTCCATGTTGGTCATCTCATGGCTCAACATTTTCTTTAATCGAGCCTGGGTTACGTACCTTCCATCTTCTTCAATGCCGTAAATGGCATCACTAAAATCCTTGTCATAGGCACTCATAGCCTTCGCTATGGTACCAGAAGCCCCTCCTGACCTAAAAAAATGACCGGAAGTCTCTTGGCCGGCACCTATTTCAGAAAAGGTACCATAAATGTCCGGGTTTAAATTTATTCTAAGTGTTTTTGATTTTATCGAGGGGATATTCTCAAATACGGTATCTTTCTTTAAAACAGAAGCCATTGTTAATTCTTTGCAGCAAAGTTAGTAAGAATGCACAAGCTAATAAATAAATAATGTTATAAATTTGATGTAAAAAGGAGAACCGGTGAAAATTACTTTTTTAGGAACAGGAACATCACAAGGAATTCCAGTAATTGGAAGTAAACATCCCGTTTGTTTAAGTGAGAACAGTAAGGATAAAAGACTTCGAGTATCTGTTTTGATTTCGTGGGAAAACTATAATTTTGTTATTGATTGTGGTCCTGATTTTAGGCAACAAATGCTTAAAAATCCCATTAGCAGATTAGACGGTATTCTTTTTACACACGAACACTCGGACCATACCGCTGGTATTGATGATATACGGCCTTATTTTTTTAGGCAAGGTGACATTCCTATCTACGCTCATAAACGCGTTATTGACGCCTTAAAAGTAAGGTTCGATTATATTTTTGCTGATGAAAACAGGTACCCGGGTGCTCCTTCTGTTCAAATTCATGAAGTAAAAAATAATACCTCTTTAAAATTAGGGAATACAGTAGTGGTTCCCATTGAGGTCAACCACAATAGAGTACAGGTATTTGGGTATCGATTTAAAAATTTCGCCTACTTAACCGACGTAAAAACAGTGGCTCCTCAAGAAGTAAATAAGCTCAAGGGAGTAAAGGTCTTGGTGGTTAACGCCCTTAGAGAAGAACCACACCATTCGCATTTTAATTTGGATGAGGCTTTGGCTTTTGTAAAACTAATTAATCCGGAGAAGGCCTATTTTACCCATATAAGTCATTATTTAGGCTTTCATGACGAGGTTCAAAAAAAGTTGCCTAAAAATGTGTATTTGGCATATGATAATTTAACAATTACCGTTTAACTAGTAATCGAACAAAATAAGTACCTATGAAAAGTAAAATATTCTTATACCTCTTTGTTTTTGCAGCCCTTATCGCTTTGTATCAATTTGTCAGCGCAGATACGATGGTAAAAGATACGTCAAGTAAAATTCAAGCTTTAGAAGTCGAAAAAGTTGCTCTTCAAGATTCTATTCAGAAATTGCACTTAAAAATGTTAGAGATTGAATATTTTTCTTTAGAAAATAATGATGATGCCTTGGCGTATTACGAGCATTTAAACATTCAAAATGTTTCGAGATACATTGCAGATAAATTATTAGAAACCAATGAAAGTAAAGGTGATAATCCTTTAGTGCCTTACGAAGGTATGGATGGAGATTTTAAAATTAATAAAATTAAAATACTAAATCACAAATGGATATTAACCGATTTTTCAGACGGACAATACTGGGGTGAACTATTGATAAAATATGAACTTAAAGATGATCTTAGCGTTGATTTTTCGTTACATGACCATTTATTATACACCAGGAGTAATTAAACCCTATTCACAAGTAAAATGCCCTGGAGCGTCAAAAAAATGAAGCGTTCATAGGTTTTTAAGAAGCTTTTTTCATCCCTGGAATAGGTGTATTTTACTTTAAGCCTTTTTAGACTTATGCAAGGGTTACATTTTTACATGATGCAAAAGCCATTTTTTAAGGGCTATAAAGTTTTGTGGGGCAACTCCATGCCCAACGGGAAACTCCTCATACGTATTTTTTACACCTAAATTGTTTAAAAATTCTGGTGCTTTTGCTGCCCACGCTGAGGGGATCACTTGATCCACGGAACCATGAGAACAATAAAAGTTTAAATTTCTAAAATCGTTCGTGGCATACCCTTCCACTAAAATATTTTCATTGATATAACCACTAAGCGCAATGACGCCTTTTACTTTTTCAGGATAGGATAAAGCCACTGCATAACTCAATATAGTCCCCTGGCTAAAACCCAATAAAGTTACATTCGTAGGGTCTAAACTATAGGCTTCACAAGCCTCTGTGATAAAGTAAGCTATTTTATCTCTTGAAAGTTTTGCTTGTTCATCATCACTCCATTTTCCTTTTTCAGTATCAAAATTTATAGCATACCAAGCATTTCCATAGGGTTGCATGGCGTAAGGTGCTCTAATTGAGATGATACAAAGATTTTCAGGTAGTTCACTCGCAAACGAAAACAAATCATTTTCATCACTACCATAGCCGTGCAGCATAAAAAGTACGGGAGTGGCTTGATTTTTTAAAGCTGAAGGTTTTATGATGTGATAAAGCGATAAATTTTTTGTTTGCATTTTTATGAAATAGTAAATAGTTGAAGTAGTGAATGTAAGCTAGCAGATACTAGTGCTAAAGACGAGCTATTGGATAAACGTAAACCATTTTTGAAAAAGTGGGCCTACAATGGGCATTTCTTGTTTTTTATAATTGATGGCCCCGGTGAACCCATAGCCCCAAAGTATCAGATAAAAAACATAAAGTCCATACCAAGCATATTGGCTAAACCATTGACTTAGAAACAAGGCAAAAGCGTGAAAAAGTAGATGAAGACCAAAGGCTTGACGTGTATGAAACCGAGCAAAATCGTGCTTGGGTTCGTTATTCATACTGATGGCGATCACAGCACCAATAATTGTAAAATAGGAAATAATAGCTATTTTTTTGTCTTGTTTATCCATACTTCAAATTTAGGATTACTGCAGCAAATGCACAAAAAAAAGGCTTCAAATATTTTGAAGCCTTTTTTTACTGGATGATCTAATTATTTTTCTCCTACGCTGCCAATAATAGGAAGTTTTTCTTCTTTAAGATTCATGGCATTAACGATACCCAATATGGCCAAAACCCAGCCTAAGTACGGTAAATAACTAAAAAAACCAATACCTGTGATCATGACAAATAATGTGCCGCCAACGACAAGGATGATATAAAGTATCCAAACTCTTAAGGATTGGCCGACATGAAAACTTACAAATTCATTTTTACTAGCTCCTTGATTTGAGAAATATGCTATGAGTAAGCCAATTATCGTTATATAGCTAATGATGGCCATTGTTTTTCCTGCTTCTCTAGTCGATTGCTCCATGGTGTAAAGGTTTAAGGTTGTTGTCTTGTAAATTTATAAGCTAAAAGTAGTTAAAATAACAGTTCATTATTAGAAATGATGCCATAAACTTTTCCTTTCAACTTTTCTCCAATAAATGCGCTATTCTTACTCGTTGACACTATATTTTCTTTCGTAAATAAATGATCTGGTTCAGGATTAAATAAGGTTAGGCAGGCCTTTTCTCCTTGAGCTAATTTTGGCCTTGTTAAACCATAGCGCTCTCTTCCTTTGGTTAATAGCATAATCGTCGTTTCTAAATCAAACAGCTGATTTAAAATTCCGAAGGCAGTTTCTAATCCAATGGTTCCATAAGCAGCATTGTCAAATTCGATAATTTTTTCTTCCGAATCTAGCGGCAAGTGGTCACTAGTTACAAAATCTATGGTGCCATCTTTTAAGCCTTTTAGTAGCGCATTCGTATCGCTCTTCGTGCGAAGTGGCGGCATAAGCTTAAAATTTGTATCAAAATCTTCTAAACGGTCATCTGTAAAATACAGGTTATGAATGGCCACACTACAGCTTACATCTAAACCCTTTTTCTTAGCGGCTGCAATTTGTTTTACAGCATTTGCTGTAGAAATTGTAGGGATGTGTAGTTTTCCACCGGTGTAGGCTAAAATAAACAAATCTCTTGCAATTTGTAACTCTTCAGCTAAGGCAGGAATCCCTTTTAAGCCTAAGGAAGTAGTAGCCTTTTCTTCGTTGACAATGCCTTTTCCCGCAATTTGGGTGTCCATAGGAAATGAATACACTAGAGCAGCGAATCCTTGCGCATATTGCAGGGCTATTTTTAGGAGGTTACTATTATGTATAGGCTGTTTAAAATCACTAAACCCTACGGCACCAGCATTTTGCATATCAAAAAGCTCTGCTAATGCTTCCCCGTTCGATTTTACGGTTAAAGCTCCTAAAGGGTGTAGTTGGGTTGCTTTGCCTTCCGAAGTTCTTTTTAGAAATACAATATCGGCGCTAGAGTCGGGTAGTGGGTTCGTATTCGGATTTAGAATTAGTTCTGTAAAACCACTTTTTCCTGCCGTTAAAAGGCCGTTTTCAATAGTTTCTCTTTCTTCGTGACCAGGTTCTCCAAACGATACGCTACTATCAAACCATCCAACAGAGATGTGTAGATGATCTAACTGAATAATTTTCGTCTGCTTTTCGGGCTCTAGGTGAACAGCAATAGCCTCAATAACACCATTTTTAATAAAAACATCTCTTTTTTTAAGATGAAGTTCAGGGTTAGAGGCGTCGATTATTTTGGCTGCTTTTAAAAGTATGTTCATTTAAAAAATTTTTGAATACCAATTTCAATGAAAGCGAATAGCACTGCTAAAATAATAAACCATTTCCATAGCTCACGTATCGTATTGTCTTTTTCTAAATTTTCAAATAAAGTTGCTATTGATGTCTGATTTGTTTTGCCATTCAAAGTATTGTCAGCTATAAAAACGAGATCACTTTCGGCTCTTGGATAATTAAAACTGATCTGTTTTAAGATGGTTTCTTTATTTTTTATGAGATAATTACCATCTTCTTTAGGATTTTCCCTAAAATTCAAAACAACTTTATTCGCGTAAGGCTGTTGTTGTGGTATAAACTCAAAGTCGTTTTTGGCAACTTTTAAAATAGCATCTTTCGCTAATTGCACTGGAATATCTAAAGTCATATTTGCACCAATGCTTGTATATAGTTGTTGCTGTTCTAAGCTTTCAAAACCCATTTTATAAAAAGTGGGGACAATTAAGGGTGAGTTTTTAAAGGTACTCTTGTCAGGATCTAAAGAAGCGGCGAATATATAAAATCCTTTTTCACCCGCTAAGAATGGGTCTCCATTGGCAAACGAGAGTATCGAAGATGCCTTTGTTTTTAGGAGCCAATAATGTGTGGTGCCGGGATATTGAAAATTAGTCACCTTGCTGTCAAAAACATTAGCATACAGTGGATGATTAAAATTTATGCTGGTGATTTCCTGGTTCAAATTATTAAATGGACCTAGTGTGGTATTAAAGTTTTTCAAAAAAGAATTATAGGAATCGATGTTACTTGATACATTCGGTACAACAGTAAGTGTTCCTTTGTTTTTTGAGAATGCAACTAAGGCCTGTATTAAGGGCTCTGGAATAGCCTCTAAACCGTTTAGAACAATTAAATTCTGGTTTTCAATGCTGCTGTAATTTAAATTTTTTAAAGCAGCACTTTCAAATTCAAATTCATCATCCGTGTAAATTTTTTCTAAAAATGTGGCTTCCTCACCGATGACTAAAACTTTTATTTTATCCTTTTTATTCAAGGTGAAATAAAATTGATTGTCATAATCAAGCCCCAGATCAGATAGCGTTATACGTCCTAAAATAGTTTCATTGGCAGGTAATGAGAAACTAACCATGGCCTTTTTATTCTTATCAAATACCGCAGCAGTTTTTGCAATCAGCTTAGTAGCATCATAAATTGCTATTGGCGTATTTTCTAAACTTTCATTGGAAGATAGAAGTACGTTAATTTCAACACTATCACCATTTTCTTTTTGGATGAAAATACTATCAATAGCTACATTTAAAAGTTCATCAGCCATTTGCTTTACCAGGTGTATTTCAAGATTTGAACTTTCTGAAAAACCACCTGTATTCTCCTGTTTTTGAAAATCAGAAATAACAATGAATTCTTTTCTAGTGTTTTGATTTTTACCAAATAAGGTTTTTGCTTTTAATTCAATTTCACTTAACGAAAGCTGGTCAGCTGAATAGCTTAAGGATAAAAAATCATTTTGAATGGCCTTAAACGTCGTTTTTTTAAAACTATGATTATTGGTAAAAAGACTTATTTTTTGGTCTGAGGGTACATTTTTTAGCACTTCTTGAATTGCGTTTTCGAGCAAAGAGGTATTTCCTTTCTTGGCCTGCATGCTAAAAGAATTGTCTAGGTAAATCACAGTTTCTTTTTCTTGTAATGCCGTTTTATTTGCAAAAAAAGGTAGTGCAAACGCTATGATTAAAGCGGTAAATAAAAATAGTCTTGCAACTAATAAAAGCCACTTTTTTAAAGATTTACTTTTTTGTGATTCTGCAACCACTTTTTGCAACATCTTTACATTGGTAAACGCTGTTTTTTTAAAGTGTCTTAATTGAAAAAGATGAACAATAACAGGGATTAAAAGTAGTAGTAAAGCCCAAAGAATTTCTGGATGTTTAAATTGCATTCCGCTGTTTTGTTTGGCAAATATACTTAAAAAATGTGTGCAGAACGAACAAGGTATTTGTGACCAATGAAGGTATTTTAATTGGCTACCATGGGTAGGCCCTGGTGGTGATTTGCGCTGCTATCTTTTTTGACTAAAAAATATAAAAATAGTAAACGAAGGAATCTGAAATTCAATTGAACCAAACGGCATACCTTTTCCTGCGCAATTCTAAGGCAAGCTGCTCTTCCATAGCTAAGGCTTCTTCTCTGGTATTCATGGCAGGAATATGATTATATAAACTTGGCCGTAGGTAGCTGCCATAAGTGTTTACCATAGCTGAAGAAAGTTTATGACCCTTTTTATTGATATAGCCAGTTTTGTGTTGTTCAAAGCGTTCTTTAGGCGTTTTGGAGGTCATCCCGACATATAAACACTCTAAAACACCATTAAATTGAGGATTTGCTAAGCGAAATTTTGTGTTTTGTGTAAAAACACGTTTCGATAATTCAATAACATACACCCGATATTGCTTTTTAGCCATGATATAGTATTATAATTGATTTGGTTTTGATTTGAGTGAGGAATAGTTTAACAGAAAAAAAAATAATCTTTTTGGGCTATTTTCTGCTCTTTTTCCAAAAAGGTTTTAATGTTTTTCTGCTCTTTTTTATTGGCTACGGTCACTATTATTTGCGATCGTTTGGTATCGTGTAGCGTTTCGTATGATTGCATCTCTACGTCGTAAATATGCTTTCCTATTTTCTTGTTATTGTCACAGACCCAATCAAATTTTATTTTTTTTTCAATAAGTAGTTGTGCAATTTTTTTTCCTTTTTTTCCAGCGCCCCAAATCACTAATTTTTGATCACTTTGATGGTCTAATTTAAGAAAATAATACAATTTTAAATCTAAAAAGTAATTTTCAGCATAGTGTTCACTAGTTCTTGAAGTTCTGGTGCTATAGTCGCGCCATAAGTGCAAAACTTCGGTACAGGGGATACATTTTAAATCCTGTTCGTAAAATCTAAAGGCCAAATCATAGTCTTCTGGATAGGTGGTAGGATTAAAGCCATCACAGCGGTCAAAATCTGTTTTATAAACCATCCAGCATGGAGAAGGAATCACGCATTCCACATAAATATCCCTATAATTAGTTCCATTTTCTATTAATCGGTTAAGCCATTTTTCATAGTTCGCATACCCTTCATTAATGCCGTTTTCGGCAAAATACTGCACCTGACCCAAAGCGATATGTCCAGTTCCGTGGTGCAAAAGTGCATCAACCATCACTTGTAATTTAGTAGCTGTCATGATGTCATCAGAATCCATTCTGGTAATCAAAGTTCCAGATGCTTTTGAATAACCTAGTTGCAATGCACTTATGATTCCTGAATTTTTAGCCTCAAATAGTTTAAATCGAGTGTCTTTAGTGGTGAACCCATGAACAATCGCTGCACTAGTATCTGTCGAATGATCGTTGACTGCTATAACTTCAAAATTTAAATAGCTTTGATTTAAGATCGAAGTAAAACACGTTTCAATATAGTCTTCGGTATTTTTAAATGGTATTATAATACTGACTAAAGGATTTAGCATGCCTAAACTGTAGCTTTATTTAATTGTTTTTAAGTGCCTTACTAATAGCTTCTTGTACAAGAGGAGTCATTATGGCGTATCCTTTTTTGTTGGGGTGGACCCCGTCTTCTGAATATTCAATTTTCAATCCCTTTTTATCATCGACCATAGGAGTGTAATAGTCTATGTACACACACTTATTTTCTTCAGCGTACTTTTTTATGAAGATATTCATTTTAATGACCTGATCAGCAGGATATACATCGGGTCGCCAATTAAATTTATTTGCTGGTAAAATAGAAGATAAAATTACCTTGATATTGTTTGCTTGTGCTAATTGCACCATAGAAATTAAATTATCTTGAATCATTTCTAGACTTGACGGGCCGGTATTGCCTGCGATATCATTAATCCCTGCTAAAATGACTACTGCCTTTGGTTTTAAGGCTATCACATCAGCTCTAAAACGAACTAACATTTGTGGTGTTGTTTGCCCACTAATACCTCTATTGATGTATGGATTTTCTTTAAAAAGCTTTGGGTCTCCATACGCTATCCAGCCTTCGGTAATAGAATTACCCATAAAAACTACTCTATTTTCATTTTCGGCCGGCAATCCTACTTTTTTATTGTCAGCGCTAAAACGCTCAACATTGGGCCAATCTTGACTCTGTGCTGTTGCTGTCATCATTAAGCTAAGACTTAAAATTTTTAAAATCAGGTTTTTCATAAAGCTAAAGTTCAGCTTGTTCTTTAGGGCTCAAATTCAAATCTTGTATCAGTTTATCTTTCGTAGGTCTTTGTACCGCTAGGTAAAGAACTAAACAAACTGCGATACTAAAATAAAGGGTATACCCATTACCCATAAAAATAAAAAAAGCCAAAATAGCAGGTCCTTCGATTAAGGCATATTTTACGATTGAAGCTGATTGGTAGCTCACAAGTTTGGAACTAAGGCTTTCCGTTGCTTTGATGGCTGCTAATCGGTTTTTGAAAATTATTTTACTTCCGAAATATCCAAGCATCGCTACAATTGGAATGAGGTAGATAAACAAATCACCAGTGACCTCAAACTGGCCTACAAAACCTACGCCATAAAAGTAACTGACGGCGCCAAAAGCCACTAAACCAAAAACCAGCGCAGCGTGTATGAGAGTTAAATTTTTTAAGCCCATAGAAAATTTTTTATTTTAGACCAAAATACTACAATATTAAGCTATCATGGTCTAAAATAGCAGAAATAATATCAAAATAGTCACCATTAAAGCGATCATAGTGATTCTGAATTCTTCTTGTATATTGGTTTTTATGTTCCTTTTTGTTGGGATCATTTGTTCGGGAGTTGCCGTTTTAAAAATTAGTTTTTTAGGATCAATTTTCCGTTTGAAATCTTTTTTATTGCACAGCGTTCTTTTCCTTAAAAGCTTCCGATTGGCGTTCAAGGTTTTAATAGCATATAACATGTGTGCTGCGCCACTCGCGGTAAATGTTTACTTTACGTTTCTTAAAATCACTGTACCTGTTACACCAGTTGAAAATAAAAAGGCTAAAATTTCTCAAAAACTCCTAACCCAAACAAGGCAAAGTCGTACTTCACAGGATCTAATGGATCTAAGCTACGCAGGGTAGTATCAAGTTCTGCCAGTGCTTTGGCATCATTTTGTTTCCGTTTCAATAATTTTAATTTTCTAGCGACATTTCCAGAATGTACATCTAGAGGGCAGGATAAGGCGGCAGGAGAAATGCTTCTCCATAGGCCAAAGTCAACACCTGTACTGTCGTCACGTACCATCCACCGTAAAAACATGTTGATACGTTTAGCCGCCGAGCCTTTTAAAGGGTCTGAAACGTGTTTTGTTGTTCTTTTAGGGTGGGGAATTTCAAAAAAGGTTTCTTTAAAACCAGAGATTGCAGGTTGCATGGTGTTGTTCTGAAGATGAGCCTTAAAGGCAGCTTCTAGTCCTTTGTGATTTGTGTAGATATTTTTTAAACTTTTAATAAAAAAAGAAGCGTCTTCACCGTTAAAGGTTCTGTGTACAAAGCTGTCGAAACGTGCTAAATCACCTTCTTGATGATTGATAATAAAATCATAAGGAGACTCTTCTAAGAGCGACATCATTTTTTGAGCGTTTGCAATAATACTTTTTCTATTACCCCAAGCAATGGTTGCGGTTAAAAAAGCACTGATTTCTATATCTTCTTTTTTAGTAAACCTATGTGGTATTTGTATCGGGTCACTTTCTAAAAAACTAGGGTGGTTGTATTGAACCACTTTTTCGTCTAAAAATAATTTTAAGTCTGCTTTTTTCATGAAGTAGGGCTTTCTCCAAATAGGGTAAATAGAAGGAATGGTAAAAATAAAATTGCATTATGACCGGCATGTAATAAAATCGACCATTGAAGACCTAATTTTACGCGAATAAAACCCAAATATATACCAGCAGAAATTTGCGGAGCAACAAGTAGGGGAGCGAGCCAAAGGTATTCGGTGAAAAGTTCAAAATTAGACAAATGAACCGCACCAAATAGTAGGACAGAAGCATAAAAAGCGAATTTAAAATAACTACTTTTATTGAATAGGGCTAATGGTGCTCTAAATACTAACTCTTCTACTACCGGAGCTATAATAATCCCCAATAAAAAGACCAATAATATAGAATACGTTGCCAGCATTTCATCAACACTATGCGTACCTAAATCAATCTTTAATACAGCAGTAATACCACCCACGGCTAGCCCTAGAATAAAACTGGAACTTATGGCTAAAATTAAAATTTTATAGAAAATAATGGCTTTTTCTCCTAAGCTTAAGTCTGTATAAGGGTCATAGGTAGGATTTTTAAAGAAACTCCAAATTTCATTGATCATAGGGCATCGATCATACGACCGTCAACCATAGTCAGTTTACGATCAGCCATATCTGCTAATTCTTCATTATGGGTAACGATAACAAAGGTCTGCCCAAATTCATCCCGAAGTTTAAAAAAAAGTTGATGTAAATTATCAGCACTTTCCGTATCCAGATTTCCACTAGGTTCATCTGCAAATATGACAGCTGGGTTATTCACCAAAGCTCTTGCCACGGCAACACGCTGTTGTTCCCCACCAGAAAGTTCACTAGGTTTATGATGATAGCGATGCGATAAACCTAAAAAGTATAGAAGTTCTTTAGCTCGTTTTTCAGCTTCATTTTTAGATGTTTTCTTAATAAAGGCTGGAATGCACACATTTTCTAATGCGGAGAACTCAGGAAGTAATTGGTGAAATTGAAAAATAAAACCAATATGTTCATTTCTAAATTTCGCGATGTCTTTATCCGATAATAAAGTGACGTCTGTATCTTTAATACGCAACTGACTTTCTTTCTTGTTCGATTGTTGATCAAGAGTACCTAAAATTTGTAACAGCGTAGTTTTTCCAGCCCCAGATGGCCCTACAATCGAAACTACTTCACCTTGCTTAATATGAAGATCAACCCCTTTTAATACCTTTAAATCCCCGTAAAATTTTTCAATATTTTTAGCCTCAATCATTTTTTCAATTAAAATGTTGAAATTACATATTACCAAAGACATAGCAAAATGTAAATTTAGCGTCCTTCGTGTAAGTTTTAATTTTTAACTTCTACTAAGTCGAGTAGGATGGAATACTGGGTTTGAATTATTTTTAAACTTTTATAGAAATTTTAATTTAATTTGCGAAAATCTTCTGTATTTTTGTTCAACGATAATTAATAAAGAATAAACAAAATACATCTTAGGTACTTGGATAGGTACAGAATTTAATTAAAAGAAAAATAAATGGCGCCATATAGAAAATTTGAAGAATACAATATTGAAATTAGGGATGAGGTTAAAGGGAACTATTCTAGTATCATTAGTGAGATAGGAGAGGATGTTACGAGAGAAGGCTTGGCAAAAACTCCAGAAAGAGCTTCAAAAGCTATGATGTTTTTAACACAAGGGTACCAACAAGACCCAGTAGAAATACTAAAGGGAGCCATGTTTAAGGAAGATTATGATGATATGGTGATCATAAAAGATATTGAACTGTATTCGTTATGTGAGCACCACATGTTGCCTTTTTTCGGCAAAGCACATATTGCCTATATTCCAAACGGACATATTGTAGGACTGAGTAAAATTCCACGCGTGGTTGATGTTTTTGCAAGAAGATTACAAGTTCAAGAACGTTTAACTCATGATATTTTGGAGTGTATCAACACAACACTGAAGCCTAAAGGGGTCGCGGTAGTCATAGAAGCTTCGCATATGTGTATGATGATGCGCGGAGTTCAAAAACAAAACTCTGTAACTACAACCTCTGGATTCAGAGGCCAGTTTGAAAAGCAAGAAACTCGAAATGAATTTTTAAAATTAGTAAGTTCTAGACTTTCTTAACCATAGAGTTTTCTAATTGTAAAAAGAATCTCAACACTTTTGGTTGAGATTTTTTTTTGAACTTGATTTTGAATTTTCGCTGAAGCAATTGTAATTGAGAACATTTAAGATGTGTAATGCAGGCTGAAACTTGAGCTTCCCTACCAATTTTAATTTTGATAGCAAGGCTATACAGCTCTTAGAAGTTTTTAAATAACCAAAAAAATGTCTAATTTTCACCTGACCTATAAAATTTGGATTACTTCATTGTATATTATGACAAGCACAAAAGAAAAAGATCATAAATTAAGAAACCTATTTTTAGGATTATTATTCGATGCATTGGGCATGTTGTCCTTTGCTATACCTGGTATTGGAGAGTTTTCAGACCTCATTTGGGCACCAATTTCAGGCTGGTTGATGACACGTCTTTATAAAGGAAAAATAGGTCAGGCTGCTGGTATCGTTACTTTTATAGAAGAATTAGTTCCGGGTCTAGATGTTATACCATCATTTACCTTAATGTGGATATATACCTATGTTTTTAAGACATCAGGAAAAGATAAGGTCATTCGCGTGAAGTGAAGAAAAAAATCAAAAGGCGTTTACAATTAATGTACTTTATGCCGTATTTTATAGGAACGCCAATTAGCGTGGGTTGGTTTCATTTATTTAAACAAAAACCCTAGGCCTATTCGAGATAACATTTGTTTTTCCATGTTCCAGAAAAATTTAAACTGCCCGAAAAGCCAGCCAAAAAATATGAGTAACACTTGGTAGATGGGAAAGATAACAAGAATACGGATGGTCCAATAAAGTACTGAAAAGTACCATGCTTGGCTAAATAGGTCTCTTGTAAAGCCTAAATATTCTAATAAAGGCCTGGCAATCTTTAAAGACGAGCTGCCTGTAATGGCAAAAACTAGTAAAATCACTAGAATGCTAAAATTAGATTCAATCCCCCAACGCTCTTTTAATTTTTCCATACCACCATTTAATGGTTTGCAAAGATATAATTCTTGAGGCCAATTAAACCTATTCAAGCTGCTAAATTCCTATTTTTTTCTTCTTGATTTTCACCTTTTTTTCTTCGTGTAGCTGGCAAGGTTTTGCAGTATATGGATCCAAAAGCTTAGAAGAAATAGTACGGTAAACCTAAATAGCGTTTAAAGGCGGGGAAAAAAAGTACCAAGACGCTGATTGTACTTCCTTTGAAAGTAAATAAAATAATTATATAATTTGTAATTTACGTCGTAGCCATAATCTATGTTATTCTCATAATTGATGCTAAGTTCATATAAATTTGGGTCATAACGTTGTGGTTGTAACACACGTTGATTCCATTCGATAACCCAAATATTATTTCTACTTTCTAAATAACTTTGTGAATGAAAGCCTTCGGGTCGCGCAACACTTTGAAGCCAAAAATTAAAACCAGGTTCAATAATGATTATTTCATACTCAGTTTCTTCATTAGCAATAGTTATGGTATCGCCTTTGGTTTCATTAAAAGCAATTTTTTCATCGTCGGTGGTTTGTAGTGTATTTTTTGAACTAGAGCAACTGTAATTTATCATTGCAATGCAAAGCAAAACAACCGCTGTATACACCAAGTTTTTTTTCATTTTAAAAAATTTACCCCTCTAAATTTTAAAGGGCTGTTACGAAATTATAAGGTACAAAAAAAGCCGAACATATGTTCGACTTCCCTTTTAATTTCAAAAAAGCTTATTTGCCAAATAGCCCTCCTAGTAAGCCACCTAAACCACCTTTCTTTTTAGTGGTACCCATGACCATGCCAGCTACATCATCTAAAATACTGCCGTCGCCATCGGCATCTAATAAAGTGGTAATAAGGCTTTGGTTTTGTTGTGGTTGCCCACCTAACATGCTCCCTAAGAGTGTGTTCATACCCCCAGCGTCATTCACATTACTTTGAGCAGTTTGCTTGCTTAAAAAGCCCATGACAATAGGTGCTGCAATTTTTAAAATATCGGCAATAGCGCCTGTGTCAACCCCAGATTTTTGACTTAATGCATTCTCTACATTCACTTGTTTATTTCCAAAAACATGTCCAAGAATTCCGGCACCATCCTTCATGACGCTATCATCAACACCACCTCCAAATAAGCCACCTAAATTATCTAAAATACTGCCATTATGCTTATCTCCCTGTAATGCATCCATCAAGCCTTGCGCGCCTTGTGGGGAAGCTACATTTTTCTTCATGGCACCTAAAATTAAAGGCATCGCCATGCTTAATACTTCTCCTGTTTTACCTTCGGACTGACCTGTTTGACCAGCCACGCCGCTAATTAATTGTTTGCCCGTTGGGCTGTTCAATAAATCTAATAATCCTGACATGTATATTGTTTTGGTTAATAATAGTATTTCAAGGTACAAAAAAGAAGTAAAATCAGTCTGAATTTGGAAGCCTTATTTTAACAATTGAATAATGGTTGTCGCTAACTCCAAACCTATTCTTTCTTGTGCCTCTAATGTGGCCGCTCCAATATGCGGTGTTAAAGATATGTTTGGATGCATTAAAATTCTGATTTCAGGGTTTGGTTCGGATTCAAATACATCAAGGCCTGCAAAAGCTACTTTTCCTGATTCCAATGCGTTGACTAAGGCCACCTCATCTAAAACCCCACCGCGAGCTGCGTTTATAATGCCAACGCCATCTTTCATTAAGTCAATATCACTTTTACCTAAGATATACTGCTTTTGTTGGGGTACATGCAAGGATATAAAATCTGAATTTTTCAAAACTTCTTCCTTTGGGCTGTTTTTCAATGTAAAGGATAAGGATTGCTCGTCAAAAAAGGATAAGGTCAAGGTTTTGCTGGCAACTTCAACATCGTGGTAGAGCACCTTCATGCCTATTCCTAATGCAATTTTTGCTGTTGCTTGTCCTATTTTTCCAAACCCTACGATACCCAAGGTTTTTCCTCTTAATTCTGTTCCTTTAGCGTATCCTTTTTTTAGCTCTTTAAACTTACTATCGCCATCTAATGGCATGTTTCGGTTGGCATCATATAAAAATCGTACACCTCCAAATAAATGCGCAAAAACCAATTCTGCTACTGAGTCTGAGGATGCTTCAGGCGTATTTATAACAGGAATTCCTTTTTGTTCTGCATATGAAACATCAATATTATCTAATCCAACACCACCACGACCAATTAGTTTTAAGTCGGGACAAGCGTCTATTATATCTTTTCTTACTTCGGTGGCACTGCGAACCAACAGAACTTCTATGTTGTGTTGATTTATATAATTTGCTAATTGTTCTTGGGCAACATGTACCGTTAAAACTTCAAATCCGTTTTGTTTTAATTTTTCAATGCCAACTTGGGAAATGCCATCGTTTGCTAATATTCTCATTTATTTTAGTTGTTAGTAGCTAGTGGTTAGTAGGTAGTACAAGTCAAGTGAAATTTTAATTCTAACGACTACCCATTAAAAACTACCCTCTATTTTATTATCCTTTTCGTTCCATTTCGCTCATGACATCAACTAAGACTCCCACACTATCTATAGGCAGTGCATTGTACATAGAGGCTCTATAACCACCGACGGAACGATGTCCATTAATTCCACTAATTCCAGCCTCCTTCCATAAGGCATCAAAAGAATCTTTTAATTTATCATCGGTAAGGGTAAAGGTGGCGTTCATGATGGATCTATCTTCTTTTTTTGCAAAAC
The DNA here is from genome assembly GCA_963974535.1 of uncultured Cellulophaga sp. Taxonomy (GTDB): domain Bacteria; phylum Bacteroidota; class Bacteroidia; order Flavobacteriales; family Flavobacteriaceae; genus Cellulophaga. The sequence continues at coordinate 354,655 of CAXBCN010000002.1, read as the reverse complement.
CCTGAAAAACAGGATTTAAATCTATTTCAGAATAGATTAATTGTGCCTTTTTCTCGTTGATTTCTTCAATGGCTTTAATTCCTCCGATTTTCTTTAACCACTCTAAGTTTAACATAGAAACGTAGATAGCAAAAACGCAAGGCGTATTGTACATGGTGTCTTTTGCATTTATATAAGCGCTGTAGTCTAATATTTTAGGTATTTGACGGCTTACCTTACCCAAAAGTTCTTCTTTAACAATGACAAGGGTAGTTCCTGCAGGACCCATATTTTTCTGTGCCCCAGCATAAATTAAATCAAATTGAGAAAAGTCGATGACTCTTGAGAAAATATCAGAACTCATATCACAGACCAAGGGCACCTTTGTGTTTGGAAATGTTTTCATTTGCGTACCAAAAATAGTATTATTCGAGGTAACGTGTAGATAATCTAAATCGTTCGGGATACCAAACATTTTTGGAATATGATTAAAATTCTCTGCTTGAGAAGAGGCTACTTCAACCACCTCACCGAAAATTTTGGCTTCTTTTATGGCGTTGTTACTCCATGTACCTGTATTTAAATATCCTCCTTTATTTTCAAGAAGATTGTAAGCCACACGAACAAACTCCATACTAGCCCCACCAGAGAGATATAAAGCCTGGTACCCTTTGTTTTCAAGATCTAAAAGCTCTAAAGCAAGGGCTCTTGCTTTTTCTAAGACGCTAATAAATTCTTTACTTCTATGCGATATTTCGATTAGTGATAATCCCATACCATTAAAATCTTGAACCGCTTCTGAAGCTTTTAATAAAACTTCTTGTGGCAAAATACATGGGCCAGCACTAAAATTATGTTTTTTCATTGGATATACTTTTTTAAAGTTGCAAAGGTCTTAATTTTTAAGGGATTTTAAGGGCAATCTAACTAAAATTCTAAGAGTTTTTCAACAAGAAGTCAATCGTATCAACACCATCAGCATAATCATTTAAACTAGGTACTTGTGTTTTTCCAAAGGGTATTTCATTTTTTACCACACCACTGGCCACAATACATTGTATTTTTTCCTCGTCGGCCTGCAATTGAACTAGGGCAGCAGCTAGGCTTTCGTATTTTTCAAAACAAAGTGATGCGATGGGTGAGGCATAGCTTTTATCTTCTTTCAAGATAAGAAAGCCATTATCTAATAATTTAAATTCGCTCATTAAGTATACCGCTTTATTATAATCGTAATTATTAGCATATTTTACTTGCTCTACGATCGGATGATACGCATAGATGGCCTTAAAAAAAGCGTCGAAGTCATAATTGTGGGGAACCATGAGTTTAGATACACTTCGACATCCTAGTCCGTAATACCGGAAAATATCTTCACCTAAAGCCTTTAATTGTTCTTGAGATTCGGTTCCTGTTAAAACAGCAACCGAATTTCTGTTTTTTCGAATAATGTGTGGTTTATTTTTAAAATAATGTTCAAAATAACGTGCGGTATTGTTACTACCCGTGGCAATTACCATATCAAAACTGGGTAATTGACCCTCCTTAAAAAGAATCGCATCATTAAAACTTGGTTCAAATTCAATTAAGCGGTCAGCGACAAAGGGTAATAATACGGTATCGTTTGAAGATAGTTTCACTACCACCTTATGTCCAGTAATTAATACCGAAAGAAAATCGTGAAATCCAACCAAGGGAATATTACCCGCCATAATTAAAGCAACCCTTTTAGCCTCAAGCTTTGGCACAAAATTATAAGGAGCGATCCAATGTTGAAGATTTTCTTGGTTCAAAACTTTTGACCAAGAGTCAAGGCTAAACAGAATATTTTCTCGGTTAAACCAGCCATTTTTATGTTTTGCTAAACTTATTTTTTCTTCGAACTCATTAAAAATAGCTCTTTCATGGATTAGGTTATTCTCAATTTTAGCGGCTGAATGGCAAAAATCTTTAAAAAAACTACCCAATTTAACAAAAGCTTCTATTCTTGTTGTCAGGTCTGTCATTATATTTGTATAGGATTGTATTAGGTTTTACCTTTGCACAAAAGTATTGATACTGAATTTAATTCAGCATAAAAGAAAAAGAAAATTATGGCAATTATAATAACAGACGAGTGTATTAATTGTGGTGCTTGTGAACCAGAGTGCCCGAATACTGCAATATATGAAGGCGCAGACGAATGGCGTTATAGCGATGGAACCTCATTAAAAGGGAAAGTGGTGTTACCAAGTGGTAAAGAAGTTGATGCAGACGTCGTGCAAGAGCCTATTAGTGATGAGATTTATTATATATCTCCAGATAAATGTACGGAATGTATTGGTTTTCACGAAGAACCGCAATGTGCAGCTGTTTGTCCGGTAGATTGTTGTGTGCCTGATGATAGTCATGTAGAATCGGAAGAAACCTTATTAGGAAAGCAAAAATTTATGCATCCAAACGGATAATAATTTTTATTTGCCTTCAAAATATAATCCTGAGCTTAGCCTTAGGATTTTTTTGTTTAAAAGCATCTTATATTCGTGAGAGTAAAACTATATTTGCACTCGCAAATAAAAAAGATTTCCTTAAGCAAGGGAATATAAAAAAATAGCTAGCAATGAAAGCAGGAATCGTAGGCTTACCAAACGTGGGAAAATCCACTTTATTTAATTGTTTATCCAACGCAAAAGCACAAAGCGCAAATTTTCCATTTTGTACTATTGAGCCTAATATTGGGGTTGTAAACGTTCCCGATACAAGATTACAAAAGCTAGAAGAATTGGTAAACCCTGAGCGTGTTTTACCTGCAACTGTTGAGATCGTTGATATCGCCGGTTTGGTAAAAGGTGCCAGTAAAGGCGAGGGTTTAGGAAATCAGTTTTTAGGTAATATTCGTGAAACCGATGCTATTTTACATGTGTTGCGCTGTTTTGATAATGACAATATTGTGCATGTTGATGGTTCTGTAGATCCTATTCGCGATAAAGAAACGATCGATATGGAATTGCAGTTGAAAGATTTAGAAACTGTAGATAAAAAGCTAGAAAAAGTAAAAAGAGCAGCTAAAACGGGTAATAAAGAAGCTCAAAAAGAAGAATCGGTTTTATTGGCTATAAAAAAAGGCTTAGAAGCTGGTATATCGGTGAGAGCCATCGAAATTACAAAGGAAGACCGCAAAGAGTTTGTGCATCCCTTACAATTTATTACTGATAAGCCTGTCATGTATGTGTGTAACGTAGATGAAGAGTCTGCGGTAAACGGTAATGCTTATGTGGATCAGGTAAAAGCAAATGTGGCCAACGAAAATGCAGAGGTTATCTTTTTAGCGGTAGGTACGGAAGCTGATATTACCGAATTAGAAACCTATGAAGAGCGTCAACTGTTTTTAGAAGACTTAGGATTGACAGAACCAGGTTCTGGCAAGTTAATTCGCGGCGCGTACAAATTGTTAAACTTAGAGACCTATTTTACGGCAGGTGTTAAAGAGGTGCGTGCATGGACCATTCCAGTAGGAGCTACAGCGCCACAAGCAGCGGGTGTGATCCATACCGATTTTGAAAAAGGATTTATCCGAGCGGAGGTCATTGCCTATAGCGATTATGTTGCTTTAGGTAGCGAAGCTAAGGTAAAAGAAGCCGGTAAAATGCGCGTAGAAGGTAAAGAGTACATTGTAAAAGACGGTGATGTAATGCACTTTAGATTTAATGTGTAGAGGCGAAGCCACCTCACCCCATAGGGGGAACTCTTATCCGAACTTAAAAAGCAAGGTTCAGAAATAAAATTCTGATTTTTTTTAATAAGGCTAACCACTGCGAATTAACAACTAACAATAAAATAATTTGTTCAAAAAATCATCCGCAGCAAGTTTTGGGGTTATTTGTGCCATTTTCGGCGTTATACTTTTTTCTGCCAAGGCTGTTTTAGTTAAACTCGTTTATGAATATCAAGTAGATTACCTGACTTTATTACTCTTTAGAATGGTATTTTCTTTTCCGTTCTACTTGGCCATTGCTTTGTGGAAAAAACCGTCACAGCCAAAAGCAATAACAAAAAAAGATTGGCTTTGGTTGCTCTTCTTCGGATGCATTGGCTATTATATGGCTAGTTTGTTCGATTTTATGGGTTTACAATACCTGAAAGCTGGCTTGGAGCGCATTATTTTATTTATTTATCCAACCATCGTAGTTTTACTTTCTTGGCTATTTTTTAAAAAGAAGCTAACTAAAAATCAATTCATAGCTATAGGTGTTACTTATGTCGGTGTTTTTATTGCTTTTTGGGATGAAATTGGTCTACAGGGTGAAGAGCTATGGTTGGGTGGTTTTTTAATTTTCTTAAGCGCGGTGACCTATGCGTCGTATCTGGTCGGAAGCGGTTGGTTGATACCCAAATTTGGAATGGTACAATTCACCTCATATGCCATGATTGTTTCTACAATCGCAGTAGCTATTCACTTTCTATGGCAAGGAAATTATGATTTATTTCAGTACCCAAAAGAAGTTTACCTATTAGGTTTATCGATGGCTATTTTTTGCACCTTGATTCCTTCTTTTTTAGTGTCAGCGGCCATAGAACGACTGGGGGCATCTACTGTTTCTATTTTTGGAAGTTTAGGACCTGTGGCCACTATTGTCTTGGCGTTTATTTTTTTAGATGAACGAATCACCTCACTGCAAGTACTAGGCATGTGTATCGTGATATTAGGAGTTAGCTTAGTTTCTGTAAAACGGAAGAAGTTGTATAGTTAACTCTTTGGATATTGGAATTGTTCGATTTTTAGACCATTATAATGGGTGTATTTTCAGATGATGACATTCATAAATTGGTACACTATTTTATCTTCAAATCTTGACACCTTCAAATTGTTACATTTTAAAATGGTAAATTATCACATTGAAATATGGTTACCTTAACAAGCTTCAAACAACAATAACTTTTGTTTTAAAATCCTATTCTCTTTTTCTAAGTTCGCAATTTTTTGCATTAAATGGTTTAGGGCATCAATGCCTTCTAAGTTAATGCCTAAATCGTAATGTAAACGGCGAATTCGTTCTACCTCTGTGATTTCTTCCTCTAAAATATAGCTTTCATTTTCAATCGTTGTTAAGCTGATAAAGCCGTACTCGTTTAGATTGCTAATAAAACTATGTTCTATTTTGGTTTGAGTGCAATATAACTGCACTAAAATATAATTTTCAGTTGCCATTAGTTTCTCAATTTAGAAAGTTCAACAAATAATTTTTTCTCTTCTTCCGATAAATTTTCGGGATTTTTAATTTTTAAAGTGATGTATAAATCACCAAAAACGCCCTCTTTTTTATACACGGGAAGTCCTTTTCCTTTAATTTTTATTTTTTTATCGCTCTGGGTTTCTGGGCTGATATTTACTTTTATTTTTCCATTGATGGTTTCAAATAGCACTTCTTTCCCTAAAATAGCATCGTATAAGCTAATTTCCTCTGTTTTATACAAGTCGTTCCCTAAGCGTTTGTAAATGGGGTCTTCACTTACCTGAAAAGTAAGGTATAAATCACCTTTAGGACCTCCATGAAGTCCTTCGCTTCCTTGTCCTTTAATTTTTATGGTTTGGCCGTTTTCAACCCCAGCAGGGATGGTAATCCTAATTTTTTTTGAGCCCAGATCAATGACTTGCTGTTGGGTTTTTAAAATATCCTTAAAATTTAGATTCAAGGTGGCATTATAATCTTGCCCTTTAAACTGCGTAGTTCGCTGACGACCTGTGCTCGATTGCTGCCCGCCAAACATGGATTCAAAAAAATCAGAAAAATCTCGCTCATGTGATCCCTGAGAGCTATAGTTGGTTTGATTTCGACTTGATCGTTGCTGCCGCTCAGCATTTTCAAAGGCGTCGGCATGTTGCCAGTCTTTTCCAAACTTATCGTATTTTTTCCGTTTTTCAGGATCACTCAGCACTTCGTTAGCCTCATTAATTTGTTGAAATTTTTCTTTAGCTTTTTCATCACTGGGGTTTAAATCAGGATGGTATTTACGAGCCATTTTTCGATAGGCGTTCTTAATCTCAGCAGCTTTTGCTTTTTTTTCAAGCCCTAAAATTTGATAGTAATCTACAAACTCCATAGAAAGTTTATTTATAATTCACCTCTAAGTTAAGATTTTTAATAGCGCAAAAAAATGCTTAAAATCATATATTTTCAGAAGAAATAGTTGTTTATTCCCCGCTGACTGCCATGAACTATCAACAAAAGTCTTTTATTTATTGTTGATTACTTTCGGTGGCTGTAGTTTTATCTTTGGGCTACACTTGCTATATTAGCGACTCTTTCGAAGAAAATCCACATATGTTAGAAAATACGCAATACAACGAAGATAATATTCGCTCACTAGACTGGAAAGAGCATATTCGTCTGCGTCCTGGAATGTACATTGGTAAGCTTGGCGATGGTTCGTCGGCAGATGACGGTATTTATATTCTCTTAAAAGAAGTCATTGATAACTGTATTGACGAATTTGTAATGGGTTCGGGAAAAACCATTGATATCAGCATTAAAGATAATTTAGTCACGGTTCGCGATTATGGTCGTGGAATTCCCTTAGGCAAAGTGGTTGATGTGGTTTCTAAAATGAATACAGGTGGTAAATACGATTCAAAAGCCTTTAAAAAGTCGGTCGGATTAAATGGTGTAGGAACAAAAGCAGTAAATGCCTTGTCCACTTTTTTTAAGGTAGAATCGGCTCGAGAGAATAAATTAAAGACCGCTGAATTTCATCAAGGAAATTTAGTGGAGGAAATTGGACCTGAAGAATCGACCAAAAGAAAAGGTACTAAAGTGTCTTTTATTCCGGATGAAATTATTTTTAAGAAATATAAGTACCGCAATGAATACATAGAGCGGATGCTTAAAAATTATGTATATCTAAACATAGGATTAACCATAGTTTTTAACGGTGAAAAATTTACTTCAGAAAACGGACTTAAAGATCTTCTTGAGGATAATAATAACATAGACGATATGTTATACCCAGTGATTCACTTAAAAGGGGAAGATATTGAAGTGGCAATTACCCATAGTAAAACGCAATACAGCGAAGAATACCACTCGTTTGTGAATGGGCAAAATACAACGCAAGGAGGTACGCACCAAGCGGCTTTTCGAGAAGCTATTGCTAAAACTATTCGTGATTTCTACGGTAAAAACTATGATTCTTCCGACATTCGCAAGTCTATAATATCGGCAATAGCTATTAAAGTAACGGAGCCTGTTTTTGAAAGTCAGACCAAAACAAAATTAGGATCTACTGATATGGGCGGGAATTTCCCGACGGTGCGTACCTATATCAATGATTTTATTGGGACTAAACTCGATAATTACTTGCACAAAAACCCTGATACCGCAGAAAAATTGCAGCGGAAAATTATGCAGGCAGAAAAAGAGCGTAAAGAGCTCTCTGGGATTCGAAAATTAGCAAGAGACAGAGCTAAAAAATCGAACTTACACAATAAAAAACTTAGAGATTGCCGGGTACACCTGGGGGATGTTAAGAACAATCGCTATTTAGAGAGTACGTTATTTATTACGGAGGGAGATTCTGCTTCGGGATCTATCACCAAATCACGTGATGTGAATACGCAGGCCGTTTTTAGCCTTAGAGGTAAACCCTTAAACTCGTACGGAATGAGTAAAAAAATTGTCTACGAAAACGAAGAATTTAACCTGTTGCAAGCCGCTTTAAACATAGAAGATTCTATGGAAGATTTACGGTATAACAAAATTGTTATTGCTACCGATGCGGATGTCGATGGGATGCACATTCGTTTGTTGTTGATTACGTTTTTCTTACAGTTTTTTCCGGAATTAATTAAAGAGAATCATTTGTACATTTTACAAACCCCATTATTCAGAGTTCGGAATAAAAAACAAACTTTTTATTGTTATAGTCCCGAAGAGAAACAAGCAGCGATAGAAGCCTTATCTGGAAAGCCAGAAATAACTCGCTTTAAAGGTCTTGGGGAGATTTCTCCAGATGAGTTTCAGCATTTTATCGGTGACGACATTCGCTTGGAACCTGTAATGTTAGATAAAAATATGTCTATCGAGAATTTGTTAGAGTTTTATATGGGTAAAAACACCCCTGATCGCCAAAAATTTATCATTGAAAATCTTAAAGTAGAGCTAGATATTATAGAATCTAACTAATTATAAACCATTGTAATACGAGTCTTTCTAAATGGAAGAGAACGAAGAGCTGAACGAAGAAAACACAAACGAACAAGAACCTTTAGCATCGCAAGATACAACACAAGATTCCCTTACGAAAGTAACGGGCATGTACAAGGATTGGTTTTTAGATTACGCCTCATATGTCATCTTAGAGCGCGCTGTACCCGCTATTGAAGATGGCTTTAAGCCTGTACAACGCAGAATTATGCACTCGCTCAAGGAGCTTGATGATGGTCGGTACAACAAAGTAGCCAATGTCGTAGGCCATACCATGCAGTATCACCCGCACGGAGATGCTAGTATTGCCGATGCCATGGTGCAGATAGGTCAAAAAGATTTATTAATCGACACGCAGGGGAACTGGGGTAACATTTTAACAGGTGATGGTGCAGCAGCATCGCGTTATATTGAAGCTCGATTGTCTAAATTTGGTTTAGAGGTTGTCTTTAGTCCTAAAATAACCGAATGGCAATCTTCTTATGACGGCCGTAAAAAAGAGCCCGTTAATTTACCGGTTAAATTTCCATTGTTATTAGCCCAAGGAGCGGAAGGTATTGCCGTGGGACTTTCGACCAAAGTACTGCCACATAACTTTATAGAACTTATAGATTCGTCTGTTAAATATTTAAAAGGGCAGAAATTTACCCTTTATCCCGATTTTCCAACGGCAGGTATTATAGATATTTCTGGCTACAATGATGGACTTAGAGGAGGAAAAATAAGAGTCCGTGCCAAAATATCTCAATTAGATAAGAATACACTGGTTATAAATGAAATACCCTATGGTACGAACACCTCTACTTTAATAGATTCTATCTTAAAAGCGAATGATAAAGGAAAGATAAAGGTTAAAAAAATAGAGGATAATACCGCTGCAGATGTAGAAATTTTAATTCATTTGCCATCCGGATTGTCACCGGATAAAACTATAGATGCCTTGTATGCCTTTACGGCCTGTGAATCTTCAATTTCGCCTCTAGGCTGTATAATAGAAGATAATAAACCACTGTTTATTGGCGTCACTGAAATGTTACAACGTTCTACAGATTACACCGTAGAGCTGCTAAAGCGAGAGCTTGAAGTGCAATTAAGTGAATTGGAAGAACAATGGCACTTTTCTTCTTTAGAGCGTATTTTTATCGAAAATCGCATCTATCGAGACATTGAGGAAGAGGAGACATGGGAAGGCGTTATTCAGGCTATCGATAAAGGATTGGCTCCCTTCACCAAGCATTTAAAGCGTGTGGTAACCGAAGATGATATTGTGCGATTAACCGAAATTAGGATTAAACGCATTTCGAAGTTTGATATTGACAAAGCACAGCAACTTATTGATAGTCTTGAAGAAAGAATAGCGCAAGTAAAGCACAACTTAGCGCATTTGGTAGATTTTGCGATTGCCTATTTTAAAGATTTAAAAGCAAAATACGGTAAAGGTCGCGAGCGTAAATCTGAGATTCGAGTATTTGATGATATTGAGGCTACCAAGGTAGTTATTCGAAACACGAAACTATATGTGAATAGAGAGGAAGGTTTTGTGGGGACCTCTTTGAAGCGCGATGAATACGTAGATGATTGCAGTGACATCGATGATATTATCATCATGACCAAAAGTGGACAAATGATGGTGACCAAAGTGGATGCTAAAACTTTTGTAGGTAAAAATATTATTCATGTGGCTGTCTTTAAGAAAAAAGACAAGAGGACCATTTATAACATGGTGTATAAAGATGGTAAAAATGGGCCCAGTTATATTAAAAGGTTTAATGTAACAAGCATTACGAGAGATAAAATGTACGATTTAACCAACGGAAATGCGAATTCGGACGTGCTGTATTTTTCTGAAAACCCCAATGGAGAAGCAGAAGTAGTTACAGTGCTTTTGCGGCAAGCGGGAAGTATCAAGAAACTGAAATGGGATCTTGATTTTTCAGATGTCTTAATCAAAGGCAGGGCATCAAAGGGCAATATTGTTACAAAATATGCAGTGAAGCGAATAGAGTTAAAAGAAAAAGGAGTCTCAACCTTAAAACCTAGAAAAATTTGGTTTGATGAAGTGGTGCGCCGATTAAATGTGGATGGCAGAGGAGAATTGTTAGGTGAGTTTAAGGGCGAAGATTTATTGCTAATTGTAACGCAAAAAGGAATTGCCAAAACAATTTCACCAGAACTAACGGCGCATTTTGAAGAAGATATGATTGTCTTAGAAAAATGGAATCCCGATAAGCCTATATCGGCTATTTACTACGATGGAGAAAAAGAGCGGTATTATGTAAAACGCTTTTTAATTGAATCTGAAAATAGAGAAGATTTATTTATTTCTGAACACCCTAAATCAGTTTTAGAGTTGGTGTCTACCGATTGGAGACCTGTTGTAGAATTAGAGTTTGCAAAGCAGAAAGGAAAAGACGCAAAACCTAATCAAACTATTGATGTTGAAGATTTTATAGCGATTAAAGGAATAAAAGCTTTAGGAAATCAATTGACCTCGGATAAGATTAAAAACTTGAATGCTTTAGCATCTTTGGCCTATGTTGAAGAAGAAGTGGTTGAAACAAACGATATTGAGGTTATCGATGAGGAGGCTGTTTCTGAAGAAAAAAGTACAGGTAAAAATGCTGGTTCTGATGTCGTGGAAGGTTCCAAAAAGAAAAAACCAAATGATGATGACAGTCAGCCTACCTTATTTTAAAAATAGTATAAAGTGAAGAGTTTTCTTAAAGAGTTTAAAAGTTTTGCCATAAAAGGAAATTTAATGGATATGGCTATCGGTATCATCATTGGAACCGCATTTAATAGTGTGGTCAATGTTTTGGTAAAAAAAATTATTATGCCACCCTTATCTTTATTTACAGACGATGTAAATCTTCAGGCCAAAAAGTATGTATTGCGAGAGGCTTCAGAGGCTAGTGAAGAAGTGGCTATTGGTTATGGAGAACTGATAGAGGTTGTGATTGATTTTTTTATAGTCGCGCTCACCATTTTTGTTGTCATTAAATTTTTTAATAGGTTTAAATCAAAATCTGAAGATCCTAAAAATACGGCGGTAGAAACACCTAAAGATATTCAGCTACTTTCGAACATGGAAAAACTTCTGGAAGAACAAAATAAATTACTTAGAGAGTCTAGAAAATAATTTAAAAGATTAAACAAACTATTATTTTAAAGTGAATAGTAGTATTTTTAGAAAAAAATTGAATTTCTATGGATTTAACAAACCCCCTTGTTTACGGTGCGCCTTGTTTTATTATTTTTATTTTATTAGAATTAACCTACAGTAAAACCCACGAGGAGCATCACGATTTATACGATTGGAAAGATTTATTTGCAAGTGGATTTATGGGTGTGGGCTCAGCCATACTTGCTGCTTTGTTAAAAGTGGTTTCAGCTATCTTTATATTTACCTTAGTCTATGAACTTTTTAACCCTGAAGTTGGGGGAGTGCGAATGAATATTTTAGGCTATGCCTCTTTTGGGTATGCTTGGTATATTTGGGTACTCTGCCAATTAGCAGACGACTTTACCTATTATTGGTTTCACAGGGCCAACCATGAAATTAGAATTTTATGGGCTGCGCATATTGTACACCATTCTTCTGATAATTTTAATTTAGGAACCGCTGTTCGCAATGGTTGGTTTACACTTTTGTATAAACCTTTGTTTTACATGTGGATGCCTGCGATTGGTTTTCCGCCAGAAATGGTGGTATTTTGTTTAGGTATTGAGGCTTTATGGCAATTTCAATTACATACCGTTTTACTTCCAAAATTGGGCATTTTTGAGAAATTTATGAATACGCATACCATGCACCAGGTGCATCATGCTCAGAATGTAGAATATTTAGATAAAAATCACGGTGGATTTTTGAATATTTTCGATAGAATGTTTGGAACCTGGTTGCCACTTGATGATGGTATTGATGTAAAGTACGGCGTGATTCATGCGCCTAATTCTAATAACCCTATGGTTATTTTAACTCACGAGTTTAAGGATATTTGGAATGATTTAAAAAAATCGCCTAAACTGTCGCATAAACTAATGTATATCTTTGGCCCTCCTGGCTGGAGTCATGACGGCAGTACTATGACTGTAAAACAGCAGCAAAGAATGTTTAAAGAGCAAAAATCAGTAAATCCTGAAATGGCTTATAGTAGGCCTAACTAGCGCTCAATTTAAGACCTACAATCGAAGCAATTAAAGTGGTTAAAAAAAATAACCTCCAAAAATCTGCGGGCTCTTTAAAAACAAATATGCCCATTAACACAGTGCCAACCGCACCAATCCCAGTCCAAACGGCATAAGCGGTTCCTATGGGTAGTTCTCGGGTGACTTTGACGAGGAGCAACATGCTTATCGTTAAACAAATAAGAAATCCAAAATACCAATAGGTAGCGGTAAGCCCTGTTGATTCTTTTGCTTTTCCTAGGCATGAGGCAAAACCAACTTCAAATAATCCTGCAATAATGAGTAAAAACCAATTCATAGTTAATTCAATTAAGTGTCCAAAAATAACGACTACTGTGTTTATTTCTCTGGTTTTTTATAAAAAACTTATGGATTCAAAGCGATGTAACTTCAACAAGCTTTGGTAATTTAAACATGCTTTTGACTATTCATTTCTAAAGGTAGTGGGTTAAACTTTCATTGAGATGCTGTTGGCTTACATGGCAAGGTGCCCTATGTTTTTTAGGTGAACCTATAAATTCCTAATACGTGGTTTTTTGAAGTTCAACGAATGCACTGCTTTTTAGGCTTAAAAAAACATACAGAAGGAGTTGTAAGGATGAGTTGGTAGTCATTTGAAGCCGTAAAGCAAAACCTCAAAACGATAAAAATCTTGAAAGCTATTCGGCAACCTTTATGGCAACTCCTTTTCCTTTGTTTGTTTTGCCTACCAAGCCGTATTCAAACGTATACGAATCTGAGCTTGTAGCGAGTATTTTGTAATGAATAGGTGTTCCCTTATCACTAGGCTGTAAAACAAACTCACAATTGTTTAGCCAGCGCACAGTGGCCGTGTCAATTACATTTTCATAGCTTTCTATACTGTATTGCTCCGTTCTTTTAAAGTTGCTCTTTTTTAAAACACCATCTACTTCGTATTCAAAAGTAAACTCGCCTGTTTTGTAGCTTTCGCAGTTGCGCTCTGGTTGAAAGCATGCTGTTAAAAAAATCAAGGAAAAAACACTGATATATAATCGATTTGCCATGGTGCAAAAATAAAGAATTTTTCTGGCTTGTACTACAACAAGGATCTAATCTATAGTTTGTTTTGAATGGATTTAGGGATGGTAACTTTCAAAGCTTCCGTCATCATAAAAAAGAATGACCTTTTCGACATTCTTTTTGGAATTTGTTTTTGTAAGCGATTTTTCTTCTGAAATTTTTGCACTCGTTTTTATTGGAGTAGGTGTATTTTGTTTTTCCTCTTTATGTGGAAAAGACCCTTTTCCGTATAAGAGCCAGTATAAATTTACCTCCGTAAAGTTGTCTACTATTTTCAGTACAAACTCTAAACTTGGCTTGTTTCTACCTGATAGTAAATGTGAAATACTAGAGCGCTGTACATCAATCTTATCAGCAAAAGAAGATGCGGTTAAACTGTAAAAGTCTACTATTTTTTCAATTCTTTTTATAAACTCTTCTGAATTTACCATTGTCATTGTTTTTCTGGAGTATTAGTGCCTAGTTGAGCCATTTCATGTCATCTATTAGTTATAATAGTTTAAACTTACATATTAGATAAACTAATTTAAATGATTGAAAATAAATAAGATAAATAACTAGTATAAATTTTAAGCATGGCCTGTTAAATTATTGTTTACAAATGTATAAAATATAGCGCAATTTAGGGCTTTGTTTGTTTACAATTGTATATTTAGTAGTTTACAATTGTAAATAAAATAGAGCTTACTTTTGTTCCTAAATTTTAAAGAACTCATGAGGAATTACAAACGTATTCAAGAGGCTATTAAGGTAAAAACCATTCAAGGGCGCTACCTTACGAATGACCATATTTTTCCTTTTTTAGATGAGTTGTCAGATTTATTTTTGGTAGAAACAATTGGACGGTCTGTTTTAGGCAAAGCGATAAAATCGGTCACTTTTGGATCTGGGCCTACTAAAATATTCATGTGGTCTCAAATGCACGGAAATGAGTCGACGACGACCAAGGCTGTTCTTGACTTTATCAATTTCATCCAAGCATCCTCCGATCTGGCAACCACCTTACTACAGCAATGTACTTTTAAGGTCATTCCTATATTAAATCCGGATGGTGCTCAAGTCTACACTCGCGTGAACGCCAACCAGGTAGATTTAAATAGGGATGCACAGACCAGGACGCAACCAGAAAGCATCATACTTCGAGATGCGTTTGACACATTTAAACCAAATTACTGCTTTAATCTTCATGACCAACGTACCATTTTTAATGTTGGGGCCACCGGAAAACCAGCGACAGTGTCCTTTCTTGCTCCCTCACATGATGAGCTTCGAAGTATATCAGCATCAAGAGCCATTAGTATGCAGCTTATAGTAGCCATGACTCAAGAACTACAACGCTATATCCCCAATCAAATAGGTAGGTATGATGATAGTTTTAACGCCAATTGCGTAGGAGATACGTTTCAAATGTTACATACGCCTACAATTTTATTTGAGTCGGGCCATTTTGCCAATGATTATGCGCGGGAAGAAACCAGAATTTATATTTTTTGTGCCTTGTTAAAGGCTGTAGAGGTTATAGGAGCTGCCAATATCGATGCATACGCTCAAAACGAATATTTTCAAATACCGGAAAACGCTAAACTATTTTATGATATTCTGATAAAGAATGCAGACCTCATCAATCCCATATTTTCATCGGGCACCGATATAGGTATCTTGTTTCAAGAAACCCTAGTCGATCAAACACTAAAGTTCATCCCGGAAATAGCACAGCGGGGTAGTTTAGAGGGGTATTTTGGACACCAAACCTTTAATTGTCTGGTGGATGATGAATTTATGAGCCTTAAAACGAACAAAGAAGTCTTTAATTTACTCTTGTCTGTTGAATAATTTTTTTGAATACTATTAAATCTTTACATATTTGTTAAAATAATTAAACTTTTATTGAGTTTAATTTCTTAATTCGTTACTTTTGCACCAAATAATACGCTCAACATGGGAAAAGTAAAATTAGATGAAATAGATCACCAAATTCTGGATATGTTAATAGACAATACCAGAACACCATTTACTGATATCGCCAAAAAACTTTTAATTTCGGCAGGTACAGTACATGTACGTGTTAAGAAAATGGAAGAAGCAGGTATCATAAAGGGTTCTTCGTTAACCTTAGATTATGTAAAATTAGGCTATTCTTTTATTGCTTATGTGGGTATTTTCTTGGAAAAAACACATCAAACTAAATTTGTTTTAGAGCGTTTGAATCAAATTCCTAATGTAACTGTGGCGCACATTACGACAGGGAAATTTAATATTTTCTGTAAAATAAGAGCTAAAGATACCAACCATGCAAAAAATATCATTTTTAAAATTGATGATATTGACGGGATAAGCAGAACAGAAACGATGATTTCATTAGAAGAAAGTATCAACGATAAAAAACGTTTGATGCACACTATTTTTAATGAAATGTAATACCAGAAGGCTATGACAATTTTTAAAATCCTGAACCCAAAATGTTTAGGATTTTTTGTTTAAAAAATAAAGTACTATGAAAATTTCAGATTTAAAAAAGGAAGATTATAATCCCTATTACGCAACGTATATTGCCTATTTAAAAGAGGAAGACTTAAAAAAAGCCCTAAAAGATGATCTGGTTTTTTTTAGAAACTTTATGGGCAACATGGAGGCGGATAAACTTAGCTATGCCTACGAAAAAGGTAAGTGGTCCGTTGCCGAGGTCTTGCTTCATATCATTGATACTGAACGTATTTTTCAATATAGAGCCCTTTGTATCGCAAGGAATGATAAAACATCGTTTCCGGGTTTTGATCAAGATGAATATGTGGTCAATGCCAATGCTAATACTCGAAATATAGCAGATCTTTTAGATGAGTTTAATGCAGTTCGAAATGCGAGCATTACCTTGTTCGATTCTTTCAATGAAGAAGTGCTTTTAAAAAGAGGAGAGGCAAGTAATTCTCCTTTGAGCGTTGCCGCAGCAGGCTTCATTATGACAGGCCATTTAAGGCATCATTTAAGAATTTTAAAGGAACGATATATGTAATTAATCATAATCTTCGTTGCCATCATACTCATTTTCCAAGACTAAATCAATAGCCTTTGGACTATCACTATCTACTTCAGGAATCATCTTGTTTTCTAGTTCTTTCTCTATGATGTCATCAAAATTTGCGATAAAATTAGAAAGACTCTTACTTATCTTTACAAGATAAAGAATGTCATCGGTTTTTACTTCTACGGCTTCAATAAGCTCACCGTGCATGTTTTTAAATTGAATGATATCAGAATCTCCATATCCGTCAGGATAGGACTCAATTAATTGTAATGCAACTTCGTGGCTTAACCTTTTGTAATCTACAATTTTACGTAACATAGTTTGGTTTTTTAGTTATACCTAAACTAGATTATTTTTTTAAGACCTCTAACTCAGAGTTGTAAAACTGTTCTTTTTAGTGCATGAACCTCTTAAACTTTGTAGTAAGCAAATGATTCTTCTAACACATCTTGAGCTACATTGATATCTAGGATCGTTTCACCAATACTTTTTAAGAGCACAAAATTAACGTTTCCGTGAGAGTTTTTTTTATCGAACTTTAAAAGTTGTAGTATTTGTTGAATATCTCTTGGGCTAAATGCAACTTTAGGGTAGTGAATTAAAAACGTAGTTTTGATGTCTTCTAAATCAGTCTTCGGCAAGCCGGTTAGTTTAAAGGAAAGATATGCTTCTAAAATCATTCCAATAGCAATAGCTTCGCCATGTAATAAAAGCTCATGTTCTTCACTTTCTAAAAAGTAAGATTCAATGGCATGGCCCAAGGTATGCCCATAATTGAGAATTTTACGGATATTTTGCTCTGTGGGGTCCTGAAGTACCACTTCATTTTTTATGGCAACTGAATGATAAATAAGTGCATCAATCGTATCGAAACTCTGTAAAGTTTTTAATTGTTCCCAATACGCAGCATCTTTAATAAGGCCATGTTTTAGCATTTCGGCAAAACCACTTTGTATTTGGCGGTCTTCTAAAGTTTGTAAAAAGCTCGAAACCACTAAAACTAGCACAGGTTGGTTAATAACACCTACCTGGTTTTTAAGGCTTCCTAAATCCACCCCAGTTTTTCCACCTACTGAGGCATCTACCATGGCTAATAGTGAAGTGGGTACGTTAATAAAATCAATTCCTCTTTTAAATGTGGAAGCCACAAAACCACCTAAATCGGTAATAACACCCCCACCAATATTTATCATCAGGCTTTTGCGATCTGCGTCTAATTCTGATAATATTTCCCAGATTTGTGTGCAGGTTGCTATATTTTTATTGATTTCGCCAGATTCAATTTCAATAATCTCATACACATAGTCCCCTGTAATTTCAGCCATAAAGGGGGCTAGACAGGCGTCGTGTGTATTTTCGTCGACCAAAATAAAAATCTTAGAATAATTTTTTTCTGCTAGGTGACTATTTAAAGCTTGGTACGCCAATTCGTTAAAATGTACGGAGCAAGTAGAAGAAATAATTGATTTCATACGCTAAAATTGTTCTTTTTGATAGACTTCCCCAAATAAATTATCAAAAATCTTATCATGTTTACTTATCAAATGCTTGTGACTAAAGCCATAAATGACTTGCAAAATAAAGACTATTTTTAGTTATAAGAATACACTTTCAGTACTTATCTTTGATTCATTAAATTATTACTAAAAATGAATTCTATTTTTGAGAATACAGCAACTGCATTTGCTTTAAAAACTGATGCTGAACTAGAACGTGCTTATTTTTTGTTTAAAATGATCTCTATTGAGCCCTTGGTTAAAATAGGTACCACAATGACAAATTTTGCAATAAAGGCGCATTTACCGGTCGAAAGTTTAATTAGAGCTACCGTTTTTGATCATTTTTGCGGAGGCGTAAATGAAAAAGATTGTATGCCAGTTGTAGATAAACTGTATTCTAAAGGTGTTTCTTCGGTGTTAGATTACTCGGTAGAAGGCAAAGACTCGGAAGATCCTTTAGATGACGCTCTTGAAATGGTGCTAAAAGTCTTAGATTTTGTCAAAGAAAAAGAAGCCATACCCTTTGCTGTATTTAAACCAACCGGTTATGGTAGAATTTCACTTTTTAAAAAGGTCAATGCAGGTAAGGAATTAACCGAAGATGAAACTGCAGAATGGGATAGGGTGGTTGCACGCTATGATAAAACCTGCAAAAAAGCCTATGATTTAGACGTAGCCTTATTAATTGATGGGGAAGAAAGCTGGATTCAAGATGCAGCTGATGCTTTGGCGGAAGAAATGATGATGAAATACAATAAAAAGAAGATTGTTGTTTTCAATACTTTACAGCTGTATCGCTGGGATCGATTAGAGTATTTAAAAAAGCTCGAACAAAAAGCAAGCAAAGAAGGTTTTAAGATCGGAATGAAACTGGTACGCGGTGCATATATGGAAAAAGAAAATGAAAGGGCTCAAGAAAAAGGATATCCAACGCCCATTTGTGGTTCTAAACAAGCCACTGACGAAAATTTTGATATGGTAGTAGCCTACATGATGAATCATTTAGAGTCTATGGCCATTTACATGGGAACCCATAATGAGCTAAGTTGCATTAAATTAATGGAATTAATGACTCAAAAGACCATAGCCCCTAATCATGAAAATATTTGGTTTGGACAATTATACGGAATGAGTGATCACATCTCTTTTAATTTAGCGGTAAGGGGCTACAATGTGTCTAAATACTTGCCTTTTGGACCTGTTCGTGATGTGATGCCTTATTTAATTAGAAGGGCAGAAGAAAACACATCGGTGGCCGGACAAACCAGCAGAGAACTTACTTTATTGAAGCAAGAACGTAAAAGAAGGAAGATGTAATAAAGAGGGTAGTGCTTAGTTTTTAAACGCTTACCTATTTAAATGTTTCTTAGAATAGTGTTGATTATTGGGTGTTAGGCATGAGTAAAAAGTATTAGGTTAGACTTTCTTGCTTTACATACTTGAAAATTTCCTGTATGAGATAGTTTAATTTTACATCTTCAACCAACAAGCAACCTTATTCTATCTTTTCGATTATTATTTTTTTAGGACAATTGGTAACGGTAAGTGTTTGAACGCCCTTTTCTTTGGTTTCGTGCACTATTTTATACGTTCTACAAGGCTCAGATTTTGTGTCACTATTTTTAAAATCGACATCGCCATTGGTAAAAAAAGCTTTGATGTTTACCGAGTCTGTCACCCCTGAAGCCATCAGCTGAGTTACTTCATCGGAGTAGGTGTACGCTTTAGATCGCATGTCTTTTAAAACCCTACAGTTGGGAAAATAACAAAACTCAGTACCGGTTTCTTTCGCTTTATTCTGAAAAAAGAACACTAAAAATACGATTCCGATAGAGAGACCGAAGATGAAGAAGCTTAATCGTTTTAAGAATGACATGTATACAATTTAAAAAATAAGAAAATTAATATCGTTGTAGGAAAGATCGAACCATTCGCCCACCGATTTATTGGTTAAAATTCCGCGGTAAAAATAGAGTCCGTTTCGCAAGCCTTTATCAAAACGCAAGGCATTTTCTATACCGCCATCTTCCCCGATTTTTAAAAGGTAAGGAGTAAATATATTACTTATAGATATCGAAGCTGTTTTAGGGTAACGCGACGGAATGTTTGGAACAGCATAGTGCAGCACTCCATATTTTTCTTTTGTTGGTGCATCGTGGCTAGTGATTTCGCTGGTTTCAAAACAGCCTCCCATATCGATACTTACATCAATAATTACGGCTCCTTTTTTCATCGATTCTACCATAGTCTTGGTGACAATAACGGGAGACCTATCCTTTCCTCGTACAGCCCCTATGGCCACATCGCAACGTTTTAAAGCTTTTAGTAAATTTTTAGGTTGAATGGTAGAGGTGTAGACTGTTTGCCTTAAATGCGCCTGAATATTTCTAAGCTTGGTAATTGAATTATCGAAAATTTTCACATTTGCACCTAAGCCAATAGCTGATCTTGCCGCAAATTCTCCAACGGTGCCTGCACCAATAATCACCACCTCAACAGGAGGAACACCGCTAATGTTTCCAAACATGAGTCCGTTTCCTTTGTTGGTATTTGCCATAATTTCAGAGGCAATAAGTACCGATGATATTCCGGCAATTTCACTTAATGACCGTACGGCGGGGTATTTTCCATCGTCGTCCATTATATATTCAAAAGCAATTGCGGAAATTCGTTTTTTAGCTAAGGTCTCAAAATACTTTTTAGATTGGGTTTTTATTTGCAGCGCTGAAATTAATGTCGTTTGCGGATTCATTAACTCTATTTCGGCTAAGGTTGGTGGTTCTACTTTTAATAAAATAGAACAGCCAAATACTTTTTTGGTATCACGGGTAATTTCGGCTCCAGCATTGGTGTAGTCTATGTCAGAAAAATTTGCCCCTTCTCCAGCACCAGCTTCCATCAAAATTCGATGTCCATTTGCAGTAATGGCATTCACGGCATCTGGTGTTAAGCAAATACGTTTTTCTTGGTATTGGTTTTCTTTAGGAATGCCTATAAAAAGCTCTCCTTTTTGCCGTAAAATTTCTAAAGTTTCTTCTTGTGGAAGTAGCTGTTGTTTGCTGAATGGTGAACTAGGCTGAATCATAATTAGGATACACAAGTTGTAAATGATAAGGCTATGTATGGCGTACTACTTTTTATAAAGCAAAGTAGACACACAAATTTACAACTTTTTATTAGGGAATCCCTATTTAAAAAAAATAGTGCTTTTTAATGCCTAGGGGTACAACAGGTACGGGGCCTAAGGCTGATTTAAGGTCGTTTGATCCTCTTTTTCTTTTTGTAAGCGCTCTTTTTCTTTATAAGATTTAAGTTCTGCATCCATGGCATCAAGGTCAATACCTAAAACATGTTTATCAAAGAGTTTAATACGAATAAAATAAACAAAAGGGGTTATAACCAGCATAATGGGAATTAACCAGTAAATTTCAGTTTCATCTAAATATCTGTCTTCATTTATCTGAGATACTAATTGAAAACTAAACATTGCTATTGGAATGAGTATGATGTGATACCACCAATGTTTACAGGTAAAAAACCAAAGTATTAGTAAAATAATTGGAATTATTTTATTCATGGCTAGCCACATCACCATAACGATACTTTCCTGATATTTACTCTCGTAAACAAAAAAATAAAAATCTAAAAATTTTCCCTTTGGAAAATAATTATAGGTATAGAATAGATATGGAGAAATAGCAATGATTAATGCTACTAAACTTCCGAAAAGTATACTTTTTGATTTTTTTTTGGTAGCTATTTTATCTGTCTTTAAAACCATGTTTAATAATTAATATGGAGCTTAACACAATCTTATAACAAAAAAAAAGAGTTTCTAGTATATAGAAACTCTTTAAATAACTTATTTTTTTTTATTATCCGTTTGCAGGCATTTTTATTTTAGTTCGATCTATACCATTTGTAGGCATTTTAATTTTCGTTTGATCAATAGAGTCATTCTCATATACAGCATCATCAGATGCGCTTGTAGAAGTACAGGATGTAAATGCAAAGCAAGCTACGGCTGCGAATGCAAAAAAGGCTTTTTTAGTGTTCATTTTAATTTGGTTTTTTTAAGTTAATATCATTTTCAAGTCAAATGTAGGAAAAAAATTACTAATTTTTTGTATTTGAACGATAAAAATATACCTTTTACCCTAAAAAACAAACATTTTATCGAAAAAAATGCAGTTCATCGAATATTATACAATAAAAATATCGGTGATTGGCTGGTTTAAAAACTACCCATGTATGGCGTATCCTAGTTCAGCACTAGATTAGTTTTAGCATGCCTTTTTAGGTTCAAATGCCGCTAAAAATTTTAAAAAAACCCTGTAGTACTTTGTAAAACTTAGCGTGCCATGTTATGCCATTTCAAGTTGCCTTGTTTTTTCATCTATAATGTCAATATAAACATGGCTAACATCATCTGGAAGTAAGGAGCCAATTTTTTCAGGCCATTCCATAAATACCCAAGTATCGCCATATAAATAGTCTTCAATACCAAAATCTAAAGCTTCATCTTCATCCTGTAGGCGATAAAAATCAAAATGATAGCCTAAAACAGTACCATTGGCGTTGTGGTATTCGTTTACAAGGCCAAAGGTAGGGCTACTTACTTCTTCCTGACTGCCAAGCTCTTTAACAATTGCTTTAATGAGTGTTGTTTTTCCTGCACCCATCGTGCCGTGAAAACAAAGCTTTTTATGGCTAGCCGTGTTGATAATGTATTTCGCTATTTCAGGTAGTTGCTTTTGGGTGTATTGTTTTATCATATGCTGCTTATCTTACCTCGGCTCCAAAACCACAAAAGGAATGATCATTTCTTCTAAAGATACTCCGCCATGTTGGTAGGTGTTTCGATAGTAACTCACATAATGATTGTAATTGTTAGGATAGGCAAAAAACAAATCGTTCTTCGCAAAAATAAATGAACTACTCATATTAATACTTGGTAAATACACATCTGATGGTTTTTTAGCCTCGTACACGTCTTTTTTCTCGTAGGATAAACTTCGGCCTGTTTTATAGCGCAAATTTAAACTGGTCTCTTTGTCACCTACCACTTTCGAAGGCTGCTTAACGTTAATAGTACCGTGGTCTGTGGTAATGATTAGTTTTTGACCCATGGTTTGGGCTTGTTGTATAATTTCTAACAGGGGAGAATTTTTGAACCAACTTTGAGTTAAAGAGCGATAGGCCTTATCGTTAGAAGCCAATTCTTTAATCACTTCCATTTCCGTTTTAGAATGCGAAAGCATATCTACAAAATTATAAACGATCACCGTTAAATCGTTTTTCTTTTGGGTTTTGTAATTCTGTGATAGGGTTTTACCTTGTTTTAGACTACTAATTTTATGATATTCCCAAGTAAGGTCTAAGCCTAGGCGTTTTAATTGTGTCCCTAAAAATTCAGCTTCAAATAAATTTTTACCGCCATCTTCTGTATCATTCTTCCACCAATCGGGGTATTTCTTTTCCATGTCTAAAGGGGTCAGGCCAGAAAAAATAGCATTTCTGGCATATTGAGTGGCCGTTGGTAAAATACTGTAGTAATTAGTTTCTTTTTTCTTTTTAAAAAATGGCGTTACTGCATCTTCGAAAGCAAGCCATTGATCGTAACGTAGATTATCAATAACCACTAATAAGGTGGGCTGTTCTTTTAACTCTGGTTTTACGAGTTCTTTAAATACCGTGTGGGAAAGTATGGGTCCGTCCCCATTTGTAAACCAATCTTCATAATTTTTATCTATAAATTTTCCGAATTGGTTGTTGGCTTCTACTTTTTGAGATTCTAATATTTCGAACATGCTAGAATCTTCAATTTCTTCTAAGCGCAATTCCCAAGAAACTAATTTTTTGTACAACTCGGCCCATTCTGTATGCGAGTTCACCATCGACAAGTCCATCGCAATTTTTCTAAATTCTTGTTGGTAATTCGAGGTTGTTTTTTCAGAAACTAAGCGCGAATTGTCTAAACTCTTTTTCAGGGAGAGGAGTATCTGATTGGGGTTCACTGGCTTTATTAAATAATCCGCTATTTTAGAACCAATAGCTTCATCCATAATATACTCTTCTTCACTTTTGGTAATCATCACTACGGGGAGGGTGGCATCAATTGCCTTTAACTCTGTCAAGGTCTCTAATCCCGAAATTCCAGGCATATTTTCATCAAGGAATACAATATCAAATCTAGTTTTGGCAACTTCTTCTAATGCTTCTTGTCCACTTTTACAGGTGGTTACCGTATAGTTTTTGCTTTCAAGGAATATAATGTGCGATTTCAATAAATCTATTTCATCATCAACCCACAGTATGTTTATTGTATTCATGTATGTTTTTTTCTAGTGATTCGTAGTTAGTTTAATACATAGAGGCACTTTAATGTGTCTTTTTCACCTTGCTTTGATCAGCATTAACAAGCTACTTTAATTCTATTTACCTCTATTTTGCATCATCTAGAACTGTTTTCATAGCGTTCTGAATGAGGCCAAAAAAAATTATTTAAAAAATTAGTCATTTTCAATGAATGTTGATGTTAAATAATTTTTTTTCAAAAATACATTTAAATCAGCGTTCTTAAAATCAATTCTATAACTTTGACAAACTTAGTCAACCTATACAAAAACAAGAATAGTGCAAAAGTCAAAAAAGCTTGAGATTTTCAATGACCCAATCTACGGATTTATAAATATCCCCAGCGATTTAATTTTTAACCTCATTGCTGAGCCTAGTTTTCAACGATTGCGAAGAATTTCTCAAATGGGACTTTCGTATTTGGTATATCCTGGTGCACATCACACCCGTTTTCATCATGCCATAGGCTGTATGCATTTAATGCAGCAAGCCATACAAGTCCTTAAAATTAAGGAGGTTCATATCACTCCTGAAGAAGAAACAGGACTCTTATGTGCTATTTTATTGCATGATATTGGTCACGGACCTTTCTCCCACGCTATGGAGAACAGTATTGTAGCTGGTGTGAGTCACGAGCATATTTCACTCTTGTACATGGAAATGCTCAATAAAAAGTTTAACGGAAGTTTAACAACCGCCATCGCTATTTTCAAAAGAGAACACCCAAAAAAATTCTTAAATCAGTTAGTGTCTAGTCAGCTAGATGTGGATCGACTAGATTATTTAAAACGCGATAGTTTTTACACAGGAGTAGCGGAGGGTAACATAAATTCAGAACGATTATTAACCATGTTAAATGTAGTTGATAACCATTTAGTCCTTGAAGAAAAGGGCATTTACTCCGTGGAAAAGTTTTTAATGGCTCGTAGGTTTATGTATTGGCAAGTATACCTTCATAAAACGGGTATCGTTGCGGAACAATTGTTAATCAGTGTTTTGCAAAGAGCTAAAGAATTACTCGCCAAAGGGGAGGTTTTGCAGTGTAGTAATGCGCTATTATTTTTTATAAGCCATAAAGTAACTAAAGCTAATTTTAGTGAAGACGATTTAAATTTATTTGCACAATTAGATGATGTTGATATTTTAGCAGCGATCAAAGCTTGGCAAAACTCTCAAGATATCGTTTTATCGATGCTCTGTACGATGATTATCAATAGAAAATTGTTGCACATAAAAATAAAAAACAAACCCATTAACGAAGAAAGGCTGCATAAACACCGCAAGACCATTATGAATACCTTGAAGCTTACAGCGCATGAAGCCAACTACTTTGTGTTCTCTGGACTCATAGAAAATCAGGCGTATAGTGAGGAAAATCAGCCTATTCGAATTCTAAAAAGTAATGGTAAAATTACCGATGTGGTGCAAGCATCGGATCAACTTAACCTAAAGATGCTTTCAAAAAAAATAAGAAAGTATTATATGTGTTATCCTAAACTTTCTGTTTAACTATTTTTGTTACTTTTGCCTTTATGAAATTTACAGCTGGTCAAATTGCAGGAATTTTAGAAGGAGAACTTGAAGGTAATCCAAATATTGCTGTTGATAAATTAGCAAAAATTGAAGAAGGTGAACAGGGTTCGCTAACTTTTTTAGCTAATCCTAAGTACACACCACATATATATACAACGAAGTCTTCGGTGACTATCGTCAATAAAGATTTTGTAGCAGAGCATCAATTAACCACTACTTTAATTAAAGTAGATGACGCTTATGAATCCTTTTCAAAAATATTAGCATATTACAATCAAGTAAAAAACAATAAGGTAGGTATTGAGAATCCTTCTTACATCGATGCGTCATCAACATACGGCAGTGATTGTTATGTGGGGGCTTTTGCGTATATTGGAGAAAACACAAAAATTGGTGATAAAGTAAAGATTTACCCTAATGCCTATGTAGGGGATAATGTTATTTTGGGAAATAATGTCATTGTTTTTGCGGGGGCTAAAATTTATTCAGAATCTGTAATTGGCAATAATTGTGTAATCCACAGTGGTGCTATTGTAGGTTCAGATGGTTTTGGTTTTGCGCCCAATGCAAACGGTGAGTTTACCAAGATACCACAGACAGGCAACGTTATACTAGAAGATAATGTAGATGTAGGTGCAGGAACCACTATCGATAGAGCTACTTTGGGCTCAACGATATTGCGAAAAGGGGTGAAGTTAGATAATCAAATTCAAATTGCGCACAATGTTGAAATTGGAGCCCATACAGTCATTGCGGCTCAAACAGGAATTGCGGGTTCAGCGAAAATAGGAAGTCATTGTATGATTGGCGGACAAGTAGGTATTGTTGGACACATTACCATTGGTAATAGAGTGAGAATACAAGCACAGTCGGGTATTGGTAGAAACATAAAAGACGGAGAGATCATTCAAGGCTCCCCGGCAATAAACTACGGGGACTTCAACAAGTCTTACGTACATTTTAAGAATTTACCGAAGATAGTTAATAGAATTAATGAATTAGAAAAAAAGATTGGCCGTGAGTAACAAGAAACAACGAACAATTGCGAAAGAGGTTACCCTTTCAGGTGTAGGATTGCATACTGGAGAAAATGTAACCATGAAATTTATACCAGCTCCTGAAAACCATGGCTATGCCTTTAAGCGTGTAGATCTTGAAGGTGAGCCCATAATTGAGGCAGATGCTAATTATGTGGTCAATACCCAAAGGGGTACTAATTTAGAAAAAAGAGGGGTTAAAATTCAGACCTCAGAGCATGTGCTCGCCGCATTAGTAGGTCTTGAAATTGACAATGTTTTAATTGAGCTAGACAGTCCTGAACCCCCCATTATGGATGGTTCTTCTAAGTTCTTTGTTGAAGCCTTAGAGAAAGCTGGAGTGGTAGAGCAAGCAGCTGATCGCGATGTCTATGTGGTAAAAGAAGTGATCTCTTACAAAGATGAGGCAACGGGCAGTGAAATAACGATTATCCCTTCTGATGTCTATCAGGTGACCACTATGGTCGATTTTGGGACAAAAATTTTGGGCACTCAAAATGCCACTTTAGAACGGTTATCTGATTTTAAAACAGAGATTTCTTCAGCGAGAACTTTTAGTTTTTTACACGAGCTCGAAATGCTTCTTGAAAATGGACTGATAAAGGGTGGTGATTTAAATAACGCCATCGTTTATGTGGATAAAGAAATTTCGGATGCCACCATGAAAAAGCTAGAGAAAGCTTTCAATAAGAAAAAATTATCTATTAAGCCGAACGGCATTCTTGATAATTTAACCTTGCATCACCCGAATGAAGCCGCACGACATAAATTACTAGATGTTATTGGAGATTTGGCTTTGATAGGCTCAAGAATACAAGGAAAGGTAATTGCGAATAAGCCAGGGCATTTTGTCAACACGCAATTCGCTAAAAAATTATCGAAAATTATAAAGTTTGAAAAAAGAAATAATGTTCCGCAATACGATTTAAATCAACCTCCGTTGATGGATATTCATAAAATTATGGAAGTACTACCGCATAGGCCTCCTTTTTTATTGATAGATCGTATTATAGAACTTTCGGACACCCATGTTGTGGGGATGAAAAATGTGACCATGAATGAAGATTTTTTTGTTGGTCATTTTCCAGGTGCACCCGTAATGCCAGGGGTCTTGCAGGTTGAGGCTATGGCACAAACAGGAGGGATCTTAGTGTTAAGCACGGTACCAGATCCAGAAAATTACCTTACTTTTTTCATGAAAATGGATAATGTAAAGTTCAAACAAAAAGTGCTTCCGGGCGATACCTTGATATTTCATTGTAGTTTGATCACACCCATCCGTAGAGGAATCTGTCATATGCAAGCCTATGCATATGCAAACAATAAATTAGTTTGTGAGGCAGAATTAATGGCACAAATAGTAAAATCAAAATAGCATGAATCAACCACTTGCATATATTCACCCAGGAGCCAAAATTGCTAAAAATGTGGTCGTTGAACCTTTTACGACGATCCATAATAACGTAATCATAGGCGATGGAACTTGGATTGGTTCTAACGTAACCATCATGGAAGGCGCTAGAATTGGTAAAAATTGTAATATTTTTCCTGGTGCCGTAATTTCTGCACCTCCCCAAGATTTAAAGTACGAAGGTGAAGAAACAACCGTAATTATCGGTGATGGCACAACTATCAGAGAGTGTGCTACTATCCATAAAGGAACCTCAGACCGAATGAAAACCGTCATTGGCAAAAACTGTTTAATTATGGCATATTGCCATGTAGCTCATGATTGTTTGGTAGGCGATAATTGTATTTTTTCGAACAATTCAACTTTGGCAGGCCATGTAACCATCGGTGACAATGTTATTTTGGCAGGCTTAGTAGCTGTGCATCAATTTGTATCTATTGGGCAGCATGCTTTTGTTACTGGAGGTTCTTTAGTACGTAAAGATGTACCACCCTATGTTAAAGCAGCCAGGGAACCACTTTCATACGTAGGGATAAATTCCGTAGGCTTAAGAAGGCGTGGTTTTACCTCTGAAAAAATAAGAGAGGTTCAAAATATTTACAGAATTCTGTATCAGAAAAACTATAACAATTCGCAGGCAGTGCAAATTATTGAGGCTGAAATGGAGGCAACACCGGAACGTGATGAAATTCTTCAGTTTATAAGAGATTCACAACGAGGCATTATGAAAGGGTATTTTAGTACCAATTAAAATATGCCTTTGGCTCCGTTCAGGGCAAGAGTACAAGTGCAAAAAAAAGTGTATCAATATGTATGTTTAGGAGTTTAGTTTTTAACGACGAACCGTCAACAATTAAAACGAAGATCCGAAAACAAATAACCATCAACTAAAAACAAAAAATGGCATCAACATCAGATATTAGAAAAGGATTATGTATACGTTATAATAACGATATTTTTAAAATTATTGAATTTCTACACGTTAAACCTGGAAAAGGTCCTGCTTTTGTAAGAACAAAATTAAAAAGCGTAACTACTGGTAAAGTTTTAGACAACACCTTTTCTGGAGGTAGTAAAATTGAAGATGTTAGGGTTGAAACACGGTCGTACCAATACCTTTATCCAGAAGGTGAAACGTATCATTTTATGAATACGGATGATTATAATCAAATTACCTTACAAGAAAGTGCCTTAGATGCCCCAAATTTATTAAAAGAAGGTACTATCGTAACGGTGCTTTTTAATACAGAAGATGCTATGCCCTTATCGGTAGATATGCCAGCAAGTATTGTGTTAGAAGTAACCTATACAGAACCGGGTGTTAAAGGCAATACGGCTACAAATGCCACAAAACCAGCGAAAGTAGAAACTGGTGCAGAGGTAAACGTACCTTTATTTATTAATGAAGGCGATAAAATTAAAATAGATACAGCAAGCTGTTCTTACATGGAAAGAGTGAAGGAGTAATTGTTTAATTTGACAATTGGTTATTTTATAAATTTGTTGAGCCAAGAGTATTGCAAAGAATTTGAAAAAAGTCCTATTTACATTAATTTTTGGAATTTTAATTTGTTCCTGTTCTTCGACGAAGAAGGGAAAAAATAATACTAAGTTTTTTGATGAAAATAACTTAGAAATAAGTAAATCAAAGTTTAATCGAATTCGGACGACAAATAAATTATTCGTTATAACTGGTGATTCTATTCATCACAAAAAGCTTTCTTTAAGAAAAAAGGAGGGTAAAATAAATGACAAAAAAGTATTAGAATTACTGTTTGAAAAGGAACTAAACCAAAAGTTAGACCCTAACAAACCAATTGTTATTATTTATTATCCTGGTAAAGACTCTTGTAACCGTAGTGGAACGAGGAATAAAGAAAGTATTCAAATGTGGTACTTACAACTTGAAGAAGGTATACATGCAATCGCTCAAGTAAAACCAATTTATATCTATAAAGATAGTGATGGATTAAAAGAGTATGATGGAATTTTAGAATGGAAAAAAGATCCTGAAGGAATAGTTGAAAGATTATTTTTCGATAATCATTATCCTTGTTCTAGTTTTGTTGTAATTTCTAAAAATGGAGAATATTTAAGTTATTTTGGAGAATTTCCAAAGGAAATTGTTTGGGAAGCAACTCAACTTATGAACAACTAGATTATAGGTATATAAGCATATAGAATTAGTTGATTAAACATGCAACAAGTCTCGTTGTTTAATAGTGGAACATCAATTTAATTGGTAAAAATAGTATCAATAGTAATCAACAATAAAAATGAAATTTCCAATTCCATATTCCTTAAGTCAAATTGCGAGCATCATTCAATCGGAATATATCGGCGATGAAGATTATAAAGTTCTGGGTATGAATGAAATTCATGTGGTGGAAGCGGGTGATATTGTATTTGTAGATCATCCAAAATATTACGAAAAGGCGCTAAACTCGAAAGCCACCACTATTTTAATCAATAAAAAAGTAGCTTGTCCAGAAGGAAAGGCTTTGTTAATTTCTGATGATCCGTTTCGTGATTTTAATACGCTGACGAATTTCTTTAAACCTTTTGAGAAGGCACTTCTACCCATCGCAGCTTCGGCTAAAATTGGTAAAAACACCATCATCCAACCAGGTTGTTTTATTGGAAATAATGTTGTGATTGGTGACAATTGTCTAATACACGCGAACGTGTCTATTTATGACAATTGCATCATCGGAAATCACGTCACCATACATGCGGGAACAGTGATAGGCGCTGATGCCTTTTACTATAAAAATCGCCCGGAAGGTTTTGATAAATTAATTTCGGGAGGTGGGGTAGTGATTGAAGACCATGTTGATATTGGTGCACTATGCACTATAGACAAAGGGGTCACAGGCGATACAAGGATACAAAAAGGGGCAAAAATAGACAATCAAGTTCAAATTGGGCACGACACCGTTATTGGTAAAAAATGTTTAATTGCCTCACAAACAGGGATTGCTGGTTGCGTTATTGTAGAAGATGAGGTTACCCTATGGGGGCAAGTAGGCGTTACGAGTGCTATCACCATAGGTAAAAAAGCAGTGGTATTGGCCCAATCTGGGATCGCAAAATCTTTAGAAGGGGGTAAAACTTATTTTGGGAGTCCAGCTGAGGAAGCAAGGGAAAAACTAAAACAATTAGCCCACGTAAAAAGAATACCAGAAATTTTAAAAAAAATTGAAAAGTAAATAAGCTTAAGAAATACTTTAGTAATTGTTTTCAATGCTATATTTTTGCAAAGCAATAATTAATACAGATATAACATGAGTGTTTTAGTTAATAAAGATTCCAAAATAATTGTACAAGGTTTTACAGGAAGTGAAGGTACTTTTCATGCAGAACAAATGATCGAGTACGGCACTAACGTTGTTGGAGGTGTAACCCCAGGTAAAGGCGGACAAGAACATTTAGGAAGACCAGTTTTCAATACAGTTTTAGAAGCTGTTGAAAAAGCAGGTGCTGACACCACTATCATATTTGTACCGCCAGCATTTGCTGCAGATGCGATTATGGAGGCTGCAAACGCGGGTATTAAAGTTATTATTACCATTACAGAAGGTATTCCTGTGGCAGATATGGTAAAAGCGGCCAACTACATAAAAGGTATGGATTGTCGTTTAATTGGGCCTAACTGTCCAGGGGTTATAACTCCAGGAGAAGCCAAAGTAGGCATCATGCCAGGTTTTGTTTTCAAAAAAGGAACTGTAGGTATCGTTTCAAAATCAGGAACCTTAACCTATGAAGCTGCAGACCAAGTTGTGCGTCAAGGGTTAGGGATAACAACAGCTATTGGTATTGGTGGTGATCCAATTATTGGAACAACAACAAAAGAAGCCGTTGAATTATTAATCAATGACCCTGAAACCGAATGTGTGGTGATGATTGGTGAAATTGGAGGTCAATTAGAAGCTGATGCTGCCAAATGGTATAAAGAAAGTGGTAGTAAAAAACCAATTATAGGGTTTATAGCTGGAGAAACAGCTCCTGCTGGAAGAACAATGGGGCACGCTGGTGCTATTGTCGGTGGTAGTGATGATACTGCACAAGCCAAAAAGAAAATCATGAGAGAATGTGGTATTCACGTCGTAGATTCTCCTGCTGAAATAGGATTGAAAGTAAAAGAAGTTATGGGGTAAACTTAGGGTGAACTCTAATACATATAATTCCGTTTATTCTGAAAATGTTTCAGTTTAGACGGAATTTTTTTCGTTAGTATATAAAACAAAAGGTATATTTGAATTTGAAGCTCATACAGTAGTGAAAATTGAAATTGCCATGGCTAACATTTTGGTTGACCTAGCAAAGCGTATTTAGAACATAGTATACAAATTATAAAAGTAAACAGATGAAACTATTAGAAGGTAAAAACGTAATTATAACAGGAGCAAGTAGAGGTATAGGTACAGGAATAGCACAAGTATTTGCGGATCACGGTGCAAATGTGGCATTTACGTATAGTTCTAGCGAAGCACCTGCTATAGCTTTAGAAAAAGAATTAACGGCTAAAGGTGTTAAAGCCAAAGCGTATAAAAGCAATGCGGCCAGCTTTGCCGATTCAGAAGCTTTAGTCGCTAGCGTTTTAGAAGATTTTGGTGGTGTTATTGATGTGTTGATTAATAACGCAGGAATTACTAAAGACAATTTACTCATGCGCATGTCTGAGGAAGATTTTGATTCGGTCATTGATATCAATCTAAAATCTGTTTTTAATATGACAAAGGCGGTACAACGTACGATGTTAAAGCAGCGCAAAGGCTCCATTATTAATATGAGTAGTGTGGTGGGTGTTAAAGGAAATGCTGGGCAAACCAACTATGCAGCTTCTAAGGCAGGTATGATTGGGTTTACCAAGTCTGTCGCTTTAGAATTAGGCTCGCGTAATATTCGTTGCAATGCCATTGCACCGGGATTTATTGAAACAGAAATGACCGATAAGCTAGATGCGAAAGTAGTGCAAGGTTGGAGAGACGGAATTCCATTAAAAAGAGGTGGATCTCCAGAGGATATAGCCAATGCTTGTTTGTTTTTTGCTTCAGATTTATCGGGCTATGTTACAGGGCAAGTTTTAAATGTTGATGGTGGCATGCTGACCTAAGTCGAATTAATTTTTGTACCCTTTTTAATGATGCAATTACAATCCCTACTATTACTACTTTTGGCTGCCTTAGTAGCTTTGGCGATAGTTGGTTTTCAATATTTTTACAAAAATAAAAAGGGAGGAAAAACTATCGTTTACCTCTCTTTTCTTCGTTTTATCGCCCTGTTCGGATTGTTTGTGCTCCTTATAAATCCGAAACTCACCAAAAAAAGCAGCACGCTTGAAAAGACCAACTTAGTGGTATTGGTAGATAACTCTTCATCTGTTCGGGAGTCAAAAAATGTCATAGAAACTAGTATACAGGAAATTACATCAAATTCAGGTATACAAGAGAAATTTGCAATTCAACAATATAGTTTTGGTGAAGATTTACAGGCTTTAGATAGTCTAAATTTTCAAGAAAAAAACAGCAATATTTCCAGAGCTTTGAGTGCTATTTCAGATATTTACAACACGACGAATACCGCAGTAGTGTTACTTTCCGATGGAAACCAAACTATTGGCGATGACTATGAATTTTATGGCAGTCGCTTAAAATATCCGGTATATGCTATGGCTATGGGCGATACAACGCAGTATGAAGATGTATTTATACATCAAGTAAATAGCAATAAATACGCCTTTTTAAAAAATAAATTTCCTATTGAGTTTTTTGTCAGTTATCAAGGTCAGGAAAACAAAACAATCCCGGTGCGGATCAGCATGGATGGAAAAGAAGTGTTTTCTAAACAAGTACAATTGAGCGCTGTGGAAAAATCACAACGAATTACGACCTTTTTAGAGGCAAATTCTGTAGGAGTAAAAACAATAAGCCTCAACGCAGGAATTTTAGCGAATGAAAAAAATACCGCTAACAATTCAAAAACAGTGGCTGTGGAGGTGATCGATGAAAAAACCAATATTGCCATAATTTCAACTATCCCACATCCAGATATTGGCGCTTTAAAAAAGGCCATAGAAAGCAACGAACAACGAGCGGTAAGCATCCTAACACCTAAAGATGGCATATCAGATTTAGATAAAATTGATATTTTTATACTTTATCAACCCGATATTTCTTTTAAAGAAGTATTTACATTTATTCAAAACAAAAACGCAAGCGCTCTGGTCATCGAAGGCCCAAAAACCGATCTTAACTTTCTAAATAGTATTCAAAAGTCGTTTCAAATTGAAACAGGCTACCCTGTACAGGAAGTATTTCCAACCAAAAATTTGGCGTTTAGTCTTTATGATACCAGTGATTTTAAAGTAGATAATTTTCCTCCCTTGGTCACCAAATCTGGACCCCTAAGCTTTTTAGGAGCGAACCAAACGCTATTGCAAATGCAAATTAGAGGCGTAGATTTGGAAAACCCGGTATTGGCTGTTTCTGATCTTGAAGGTTCAAAAACAGCACTATTTTTAGGCGAAGGAATTTGGAAATGGCGTTTACAATCATTTAGGAATGAGGGTAGTTTTGAAAATTTTGATCAATTCATTGGCCAATTAGTACTTTACTTATCAGACAACAAAAATAAAAGCCGATTAACGATACGCTATGAACCTATTTATGAAGGTGCTTCAGCGGCAAAAGTAACCGCATCCTATTTTGACGAGACCTTTGTTTTTGATGCCAATGCCACAGTGGTTTTAACATTAAATAATAGCAAGGAAATACCCATGCTTGTCAAGGCTAGTAATTACGAGGCAGATTTAAGTGGTCTAAGCCCAGGGGATTATTCTTTTGTGGTGAAGGTATCAAATACCAATTTGTCAAAATCAGGAAATTTCAAAATAGTAGATTTTGATATGGAACAACAATTTAATGCCACCAACTACAACAAACTTGAACGTTTGGCAAAAGCTACTGATGGGCAATTGTTTTTTCCCACACAAATAAGTGCCCTAGTTACAGAATTAAATAGCAATTTAAGGTTTTTACCAGTACAGAAAAGCAACGAAAATGTTGTATCTTTGATTGATTTTCGAATCGTATTGATGCTTATCATTCTTGCGCTTTCTGCAGAATGGTTTATCAGAAAATTTAATGGATTAACTTAAAAAAAATTGTATGGACAAATTGCCCAAAATTGCACTTCCCGTAGTAGTTGTATTTATCGCATTAGTAATTTTAATTTCAAAATCAGCAGTCACCATCGACTCAGGTAAGGCTGGTGTGTTGTATAAAACTTTTGGCGGTGGTGTTGTTACAGATGAGCCACCTTTAGGAGAAGGTTTTCACGTAGTAGCCCCCTGGAATAAAGTATATATTTATGAAGTAAGACAGCAAGAAGTATTAGAAAAAATGAATGTTTTATCGAGTAATGGCTTAGATATTAAATTGGAAGCCTCAGCTTGGTTTGAGCCTGTTCGTGGTCAATTAGGAAAATTACATCAAGAAAAAGGAGAAGATTATATTACGCGAGTTTTATTACCTACCATTAGATCTGCTGCTCGTTCTGTTGTAGGGCGCTATACTCCCGAGCAATTATACTCCAGTAAAAGAGATGCTATTCAGCAAGAAATTTTTGACGAGACTCAAAAAATTGTTAAAGATGAATACATTCAATTAAATGAAATTTTAGTGCGTGATGTTACTTTACCACCTACCATTAAAGATGCTATCGAGCGTAAACTAAAACAAGAGCAAGAATCTTTGGAATATGAATTCCGTTTGGTAACCGCAAAGAAAGAAGCTGAAAAAGTAACTATTGAAGCCCAAGGTAAAGCTGATGCTAACCGAATTCTGAGCGCCTCTTTAAATGATCAAATTTTAAAAGACAAGGGTATTGACGCCACTTTAAAACTATCACAATCTCCAAATTCTAAAGTAGTAATTATAGGAGGTGGCGATGGTGGAATGCCAATAATATTAGGAAACAATTAATTACTAGTCTTTAATTTTTGCAAAATCAATAAATGTTGTTAAAAAATAGAATTTTAGTTTCTTATCATTAAAAATATTTTTACTTTTGCATCATCATGAGAAATAGAACAGCACATCATCATCATTTTTATACTGGCTATCAAGCGAGGTAAAAGTGTATTGTACTGTGTTACAACATAATTTTAAACCCGTTTGAGCAATCAAACGGGTTTTTTAATTAAATTTTAGTATTGTCATTTCCTTGAAGACGCAAATCTATTAAAGCAAAATTTTTTAACTTGAAATTAGTACGTATACGAAGATTAAAAAGATTCCTGGCTTCACAGGAATGAACATAAAACTATTTGATATGAAACTTAGAATTGCAATTCAAAAAGCAGGGCGTTTAAACGAAGAATCAATTGATATTCTTAAAGACTGTGGGATCTCTATAGATAACGGTAGGGATCAATTAAAGGCGTCATCTCGAAATTTTCCTATGGAAGTTTTTTACCTTAGAAATGGTGATATTCCTCAATATTTAAGAGATGGAGTGGTTGATGTAGCTATTATTGGAGAAAATGTTTTAATAGAAAAAGGGGAAGATATTATCGTTGCTGAGAAACTTGGTTTTTCGAAGTGCAAAGTTTCCTTGGCAGTACCTAAAGCAATGAAATATACTTCTGTAGAAGATTTTGAAGGAAAACGTATAGCCACTTCCTACCCCAATACCGTTAAAAATTATCTAGCTACCAAAGGCGTAAAGGCCGATTTGCATATCATTAGTGGCTCTGTTGAAATTGCACCCAATATAGGTTTAGCGGATGCCATTTGTGATATTGTTTCTAGTGGAAGTACACTTTTTAAAAATAATTTAAAGGAAGTAGAAATTATGTTGACCAGCGAAGCTGTGTTGGCAGTTTCTCCAAAAATTACAGAAGAAAGAAAAGAAATATTACAAAAATTACAATTCCGAATTCAATCTGTTTTAAGAGCCAGACAATCCAAATATGTGCTATTGAACGCTCCAAACAACAAGTTGCCAGAAGTGTTAAAGTTGTTGCCAGGTATGCGTAGTCCTACAGTTTTGCCATTGGCCGAAGAGGGATGGAGTTCTGTGCACACGGTAATTAACAAAGATAAGTTCTGGGAAGTTATTGACGAATTGAAACAAGTGGGTGCAGAGGGCATTTTGGTTTGCCCGATTGAAAAAATGGTTCTTTAATTCAATTTCTAACATGAATAAAATATATAACCCAAAGAAAGAAGATTGGTCTCAGCTTTTAAAGCGACCCACAAAATCGGTGGCTGATATTGAAATGACAGTGAATCAAGTTTTTGAGGAAGTACAGAAAGAGGGTGACACGGCCCTTATAAAATACACACAAAAATTTGATGGAATCGTATTGGATAAATTTCTGGTGTCAGAAGCTGAAATTAATGAAGCTTTAGGTCTTGTTTCAGAGCCTCTAAAAGACGCTATCAGTTTAGCTAAACAGAATATCGAAATATTTCATGGAGCTCAGCAAACAGCTAAGGTTGAAGTAGAAACCGCTGTTGGGGTGCACTGTTGGCAAGAGAAACGCCCGATTCAAAAGGTAGGCTTATACATTCCTGGTGGTACAGCACCTTTGTTTTCTACTATTTTAATGTTGGCGGTGCCTGCCACTATTGCGGGTTGTACGGAAATTGTACTCTGTTCGCCGCCAAATAAAGAAGGTAAGATCCATCCTGCTATTTTGTATACGGCACATTTATGCGGTGTGACTAAAATTTTTAAAGTAGGGGGTATCCAAGCTATTTCGGCCATGACTTTTGGAACCGAAACCATACCTCAGGTCTATAAAATTTTTGGACCAGGAAATCAATACGTCACTGTGGCTAAACAATTAGCAACGAAATATGGTGTTGCCATAGATATGCCTGCAGGGCCAAGTGAACTGCTCGTGATGGCAGACGATAGTGCCAAGGCCGAATTTGTGGCGTCAGACCTATTAAGTCAGGCAGAGCATGGTATTGATAGTCAAGTTATATTGGTGAGTACATCTAAAGTTTTACTTGAAGCTGTAGAAAAAGAAATTGAGCAACAAATAAAAGACTTGCCGCGTAAAGAAATTGCTCAAAAGGCCATGGCCAATAGTAAATTAATTTATGTGGAAACTGCTGCTGTTGCACAGGAATTAATTAATGAGTACGGTCCTGAACACTATATTATTTGCGTAAAAAATGAGGCTTCTTTTTTAGAAAATATAGCAAATGCAGGTTCTGTTTTTATTGGTAATTACACGCCAGAAAGTGCAGGAGATTATGCTTCAGGTACCAATCATACCTTACCAACAAATGGCTATACCAAACAGTATAGTGGTGTTAACTTAGATAGTTTTATGAAAATAATGACTTTCCAAAAGATATCTAAAGTAGGGATTAAGACCATTGGCGAAGCTATTGAAGTAATGGCAGAGGCAGAGGGATTGCAAGCACACAAAAATGCGGTTACATTACGTTTAAACAGCCTAAAAAATGAATAAGTTCAACATACAAAAGCTCGTGAGAGAAAATGTAAGGGGTTTAAAGCCTTACTCTTCAGCACGAGATGAATATGTCTCGGATGGTTCTGAGATGATTTTTTTAGATGCTAACGAAAATCCTTTTGAAAATGGGGTTAATCGGTATCCTGACCCACAACAGCGTAATTTAAAGGCTGTTTTAGCGAAGCAGAAAGAGGTAAAGCCTGAGAATATACTTTTTGGGAATGGTAGTGACGAAGTATTAGATTTAATTTTTAGGGCTTTTTGTGAGCCCAAGGAAGATACTATTATTACCTTACCACCCAGCTATGGCATGTATAATGTATTGGCAGGGATTAATAATGTTGAGAATAAAGAAATTCTCTTAACCTTAGACTTTGAGCCCAATGTAGCGGCAATTCTTAAGGAAGCAGACGCTCATGCTAAAATATTGTTCCTGTGTTCACCTAATAACCCGACAGCCAACAGTTTTGCAAAAGATAAAGTGATTACTTTACTTCAAGAATTTAAGGGTTTAGTAGTCATTGATGAGGCTTATATTGATTTTTCGAAGGAAGAAAGCTGGTTGCGTGAATTAAAAAATTATAATAATTTAATCATTACTCAAACCTTATCCAAAGCTTATGGCATGGCTGGCATACGGTTGGGAATTTGTTTTGCCTCCGAAGAAATCATAGCCATTCTAAATAAAATAAAACCACCCTATAATGTAAATGAATTATCGCAGCAAAGGGCTTTAGAAAGAGTTTTAGACGTAGAGGCGATACAATCAGAAGTAGCTGAAATTTTGTCTGAAAGAGCGCTTTTAACCAAAGCTTTACAGGAATTAAATTTCGTGCAGCGCGTATTTGCGTCAGATGCGAATTTTATTTTAGCAAAAGTGGATGATGCCACAAATCGTTATCAACAATTGTTGAAATTGGGAATCGTAGTTCGCAATAGAACAAATCAGCCTTTATGTGAAAACACCTTGCGATTTACTGTAGGAACTAAGCAAGAGAATGTAAAATTGATTTCAGCTTTGAAATTAATTTCACAATTTTAATACAAAATACTAATTATAAATAGAGCACTAGAAACAAGTCTAATACATATGAAAAAAGTACTTTTTATAGATCGAGACGGAACGATTATTAAAGAACCGGGTGACGAGCAGGTAGATGCCTTTGAAAAACTAATTTTTTATCCAAATGTTTTTACCTACTTGGGTAAAATAGCCAAAGAATTAGACTATGAACTTGTGATGATTACCAATCAAGATGGCTTGGGAACAGCTTCTTTTCCTGAAGATACCTTCTGGCCTGTTCAGAATTTTATAATTCAATCTTTCGAAAATGAAGGGGTAGTATTTGATAAGATAGTGATTGATAGAACTTTTCCACATGAAAATGCCGAGACGCGTAAGCCAAAAACAGGCTTGTTGACGGAGTATTTTTCTGAAACCTATGATTTGGCAAACTCTTATGTGATTGGTGATCGTTTAACGGATATTGAATTAGCAAAAAACTTAGGTTCAAAAGGTATTTTTATCAATGATCATACGGAATTAGGGACGGATGAAATAAGCGTTCAAAGGAATGAGTTAGAAACACTAATTGCACTAGAAACCAATGATTGGAAGAAAATACATGAGTTTTTAAAACTACGCGATAGAGTTGCTGAAATAAGTAGGACAACCAATGAAACAGACATTCAGATAAAAATTAACTTAGACGGTTCAGGAAAAAGTAGTATTGCAACAGGATTAGCTTTTTTTGATCATATGTTAGATCAATTAGCGCGTCATGGGCAGATGGATTTAGACATACAAGTACAGGGCGATTTAGAGGTTGATGAGCATCATACAATCGAAGACACAGCGATTGCATTAGGAGAAGTATTTCATAAGGCATTATCAAA
Organism: uncultured Cellulophaga sp.; assembly: GCA_963974535.1. GTDB lineage: Bacteria > Bacteroidota > Bacteroidia > Flavobacteriales > Flavobacteriaceae > Cellulophaga. Next base: position 314,020 of record CAXBCN010000002.1, on the reverse strand, counting down.
CAAGTTAGGGATAGAACGCTATGGGTTTTGTTTGCCAATGGATGACTGCTTAGCGCAAGTAGCGATTGATTTTGGAGGAAGAAATTGGTTGGTTTGGGAGGCCGAATTTAAGCGGGAAAAAATAGGGGAGATGCCTACAGAAATGTTTTATCACTTCTTTAAATCTTTTACCGACGGTGCAAAAGCGAATCTGAATATAAAGGCCGAAGGTACTAATGAACATCATAAAATTGAAGCTATTTTTAAAGCTTTTGCGAAAGCCATAAAAGTTGCCGTAAAACGCGATGTTGACAAGATGATATTGCCGTCAACAAAGGGAATGTTGTAAAACAAAGAGCCTTAACTCCCGAAAGAGGAATTTATAACGATACCTCTTTTTTATAATGAAAAGTAAAAAAAACTGAGAAAAAGTCCTCTTGATGTGGGTATCGTAGTTGAGTTATAGGTACTAAGCCCAACTCATGTAAAACGAAGCCTATTTATGACGAAAATATTATGAATATAGATAAACCTAAAGAAAGTAAAAGCGCTCCCTTGGGAGGCGAGGGTGGCTTGGTCATCATTGATTACGGAGCAGGAAACATTCAAAGTATAATGTTTGCGATACAACGCCTAGGTTTTGACGCTGTTTTAAGTAGTGACGTAGCTCAAATTTTAGCAGCCGATAAAGTAATTTTTCCCGGGGTTGGCGAAGCCAGTAGTGCTATGAAGAAACTGAGGACAAGTGGCTTAGATAGCTTAATTCCTCAACTTAAACAACCTGTTTTAGGTATTTGTTTAGGGATGCAGCTGATGTGCGCTACTTCTGAAGAAGGGAATACCAAAGGATTAGGTATTTTTGATCTCGATATCCTAAAGTTCTCGAATCAAGTAAAAGTACCGCAAATTGGTTGGAATCAAATTAAGCATTTAAAATCTGATTTGTTCGAGGGTATCTCAGAAAACGAATATATGTATATGGTACATAGTTTTTATGCGCCCTTAGGCGAACATACTATTGCCACATCGGATTACGGAATTGAGTATAGTGCTGCCTTACATAAAGATAATTTTTATGGCACCCAGTTTCATCCCGAGAAGAGTAGCGCGATGGGTGAGCAGATACTTTTGAATTTCTTAAGCCTAAGCTAGTTTAGAATAAAACTATAAAGTAAGCTGCTGGTTTAGCTAGAGAATACCCAGAAGTAAAATAAATAAGTACCAATGAAACTAAAATTGAACTGATCTGGATCAAGAAGTTTAACGATTAAAAAAAACGTTTACCTAATACCTAATATTTTTAATAAAATGAGAATAATCCCAGCTATAGATATCATTGACGGTAAATGTGTACGCCTTTCGAAAGGTGATTATACTACGAAAAAGATATATAATGAGAACCCGGTAGAGGTGGCTAAAGAGTTTGAAGCTCATGGCATTGAATATTTGCATTTGGTGGACCTAGACGGTGCTAAAAATCAGCATATTGTAAATCACAAAGTATTGGAGCAAATAGCTTCTCAGACCACCTTAAAAATCGATTTTGGTGGAGGTTTAAAAACCGACAAGGATTTACAAATTGCCTTTAATAGCGGAGCGGATCAAGTTACTGGTGGGAGTATTGCTGTAAAAAATAAGGAGCTGTTTTTAAGCTGGATTGAAACTTATGGAGCAGAGAAAATTATTTTAGGCGCAGATGCCCTCAATGAAAAAATTGCCGTTTCGGGTTGGCAAGAGCATTCAAAACAAGAATTAATTCCGTTTATCAAAGACTATCAAGAAAAAGGAATTGTATTTGTTATTTGCACAGACATTAGCAAAGACGGAATGTTAGCGGGGCCTTCGTTCAAATTATACAAAAAAATATTGAAACAAACTGCAATTCCGGTAGAAGGGAATAAGATTCATTTGATCGCCTCCGGTGGAATATCGGACTTTGACGAATTACCTAAATTGGCCGAATTAGGTTGTGAAGGAACAATCATAGGGAAAGCCATCTATGAAAACAGAATCAGTCTAAAACAGTTGGAAGCGTTTATTTTGAATAGCTAAAAATTGTTAAGGATGCCTTCAAATTTTAGAGTCAAGGATATACTGAAAATCCTATACCATTTTTTAGCAACCACGAACAACAATCAATCATGATAACAAAAAGAATAATTCCTTGCTTAGATATTAAAAACGGTAGAACAGTAAAAGGCGTAAATTTTGTTGATTTACGAGATGCTGGTGATCCAGTAGAATTAGCAGAAATTTATGCAAAAGCTGGAGCAGACGAATTGGTTTTTTTAGATATTTCTGCCACGGAAGAGCGTCGTAAAACGTTGGCAGATTTAGTATATCGGGTAGCAGAAAAAGTAAATATTCCATTTACAGTGGGTGGAGGCATTTCGTCGGTTGAAGATGTTGATATTTTGCTACAAAATGGTGCGGATAAGGTATCTATAAATTCATCGGCGGTTAAAAATCCGCAGTTGATAAACGATTTGTCTGCGAAATTTGGCTCGCAATGTATTGTAGTGGCTATTGATGCAAAACAAATTAATGGCGAATGGATTGTTCATTTAGTAGGAGGTAAACAAGCTACTGAAATTCGGTTATTTGATTGGGCTAGGGAAGTAGAGCAGCGGGGTGCTGGAGAAATTCTTTTCACATCGATGGATCATGATGGAACCAAAGATGGCTTTGCTAATGAAGCACTGGCAAGGTTGTCTACAGAATTAAATATTCCGATTATTGCTTCAGGGGGAGCAGGAACGATACAACATTTTAGCGATACCTTTATTCATGGCAAAGCCGACGCGGCCCTAGCAGCAAGTGTTTTTCATTTTAAAGAAATAGACATTATAAACTTGAAACAAGAACTAAAACAACAGGGAGTTGCCGTTAGAATTTGAAAAGTACAAAGTTAGAAGTCTAAAGCATTAAGACAAACATCAAGTTCAAGGTAAAACCTGAACTTAAATAAAAAGCAATTAGAAGAGTGCAAATAATTTGCCCTAGACCCAAGACCTTAAACTACTTATAAATTTTAACTGTAAACGAACAACCGTCAACGAATAACGAAATTATGAAGATAGATTTTACGAAAAACCCAGACAGATTAGTGCCAGCCATCATTCAAGATGCCCACACAAAAAATGTATTGATGCTTGGTTACATGAATCAAGAAGCTTTTGATAAAACTATAGAAACTAATAAGGTTACCTTTTATAGTCGTACTAAAAACCGCTTATGGACAAAGGGTGAAGAGAGTGGTCACTTTTTGAATCTGGTGAGTATTAAAAACGACTGTGATAACGATACCTTGTTACTCTCAGTTAATCCTATGGGGCCTACATGCCATACAGGAAGTGATACATGCTGGCAAGAGGCTAACCAAAGTTCATTTGGATTTTTAACCGAATTAGAAGCAATTATAAAAGACAGAAAAAACAATCCTGAGAATAAAGACAGCTATGTGGCATCACTTTTTAGAAAAGGGATCAATAAAGTAGCCCAAAAAGTAGGTGAAGAAGCTGTAGAAGTTGTGATTGAGGCAAAAGACAATAATGACCATCTATTTTTAGACGAAAGTGCCGATTTACTTTTTCATTATTTAATTCTACTCCAAGCCAAAGGATTTACTTTAGGAGATATTGAGGAAGTACTTAAGAAAAGACATTAAAAGAACTTGTTCATCGTAAAAAAGCCCTAATGCTTAGGGATAGCACCTAATTTTGGTCAATTTTAGCAACATCGGAAGATCGTTGATCCAGAGCAGTGATTAAATCTTGCGTTTTTTCATACACTCGTTTGGTGTAAAAACGACCCCTATCCCAATCTGGCGCATCTACAGCATGCTCTAAATCGCTAATGGTTTCTGCTATTTTTAATTGAAACTCCTCATCTTCGTATCCTTCAAGCAGTACCGCAATCTTTTCATAGGCCTTTAATGCTTTTTCTGAATACATTTTTTGATGATCAAAATTGTTCGATGAAAGTGCTTTTTTAGAGTGATTCAAGGCGTAGGTTGCTTGCGTATAAATAGTATCCCATTCGGTTTTAGTATCCGATAAAATAATACAGGCAAACAAGGTAAAGAAAATGGCAAATTTAGACATGGGTTGTTGTTGTTAAAGATGAACCTTAAACAAACGAAAAGAATACCTTTATATTGTTTACGCCCAAAAGATGATAAAGAATTTTTCGAATGATTGATTGTATTTTTTCATCCAAACCATGGGCGAGTTTAGTTGCATATGCCTTTTCTTAATTTCTATGCTAATTTCTTGATGTGTGTGCCAGGTTACATTTTCATGAGGCCTAATGATCCATTCTTTTTTTGTCGGTAAATAGTACAAGTGATGGTGAAACTCAATAGTGTCAAAATCATGAAAACCAAGCCAATAGCCATAAATACAATTGTTATTAAAAGGTAGTATGTCTATTTTATTCGAGGTATAAGGAGCGTAGAGCTGCGCCTTAAAACAAGTTCTTGAACTAATGTCTGTAGTGTCTATATGTAGATCTTCTAAAGTTTGTATAGCTTCATTAGTTTGTAATAGTGTAAACTGCTGGTACTTAATTTTTTCAATTTTTTGAGCGAAAGAGTCTCGTTTATTGGGGCCTATGAGCTGATTAATTTTTTCTGGTATCGACAGATCAATTATGTAAAATTTATAGGTCAATTCGATATGTATAAGCTTATTGGTTTCAGTATCTTGAACTATAAAATCAATTTCACCTATAGTTCTGGATTCACTTTTTATTGGTTGATTAAAAAGCAAAACCTGATACCTTTTATGATGATGCAATACTTGATAATAAAGATGCTCTACTTGATGTCCTAATCGAATATTTTGCGGAATAGGCTGAGCAACAAAACCAGTAAGGTCGATGTTGGGAAGTTGAAACTGATCAACACCGAATAATTCTCCCTCCCAAAGTGCAGGGGTATCCAAAAAGCCTTTTATTTGTTGTTCTTCCATTATATTAAAGTTATAATAAAGCGTTAAGATTTCGTAAAACAGGAAGCTTTCTTTTTCTAATTATCGTATTTTTATACTATGGCTATGAATATAAGAAAAGGATTCCGGTTTCAAACCTATGAAGCTCCAGATCTAACTCCCTTTGAAAAACTTTTTGATATTTTTCAAGAACTCATTACACACACCTCTGGTGACGTAGATGAAGCGCTTGATTGGTTGCGAGAGTTAGATAAGGAGTACGAACTGACAGATGAAACGTATACAATTGATGATTTTATCGAAGACTTAAAGGCAAGAGGTTATTTGCGTGAAGAATTTAAAGATGATCCTAATGCTGGAAAAGAAGGAGAGGAGAGCGGAGAAGGCTCAGGGAACTTATCCATGACAGCAAAAATGGAACGCTTGATACGCCAACGCGCTTTAGATCAGATTTTTGGTAAATTAAAGCGCAGTGGTGCCGGAAACCATAAAACAGGAAAATCAGGGCAAGGCGATGAGCATACAGGAGAACTCCGGGAGTATCGATATGGGGATGGTTTAGACCATATTTCCATGACTGAAAGTCTCAAAAATGCGCAAATTAATAATGGCATTGGCGATTTTTCACTATCTGAGAACGACTTAGTTGTAGAAGATACCCACTACAAAGCTCAAATGAGTACTATTCTAATGATTGATATTAGTCATAGTATGATTTTATATGGCGAAGATAGAATAACACCAGCTAAAAAAGTGGCCATGGCTCTTGCTGAGTTAATTACAACACGATATCCTAAAGATACATTAGATATTTTAGTCTTTGGTAATGACGCTTGGCCTATTCCCATTAAAGATCTACCCTACCTAAAAGTAGGGCCTTATCATACCAACACCGTTGCCGGTTTACAATTGGCGATGGATATGCTTAGGCGCAAAAGAAATACCAACAAGCAAATTTTTATGATTACAGATGGGAAACCTAGTTGCCTTCGAATGCCAGACGGAACCTATTATAAAAACAGTGTGGGATTGGATGATTATATTGTTGAAAAGTGCTATAACATGGCGCGCCAAGCAAGAAAGCTTCATATTCCTATTACTACCTTTATGATTGCTCAAGACCCCTATTTAATGCAGTTTATACGTCACTTTACTGAAGCTAATAAGGGCAAGGCTTTTTTTACGGGTTTAAAAGGTTTAGGAGAAATGATTTTTGAGGATTATGAAGCAAATAGGAAGAAGAAATTAAAATAAAAAATTGTCGTCAGGTCTTTGTTTTTTACTTGATACAAATCAAATTTCCGACAACAGCTAACAAACAACAAACAAAAAAAATGAAATTGAATTATAAAGAAATTAGTACACTAGGAGAATTAAAAAAAGCTGGGTATCAAAGCAAAAGCATAAAAGATGAACTTAGAGATAATCTGAGAGAAAAAATTAGCAAGGGCGAAGAAACGTTTACAGGAGTTTGGGGGTATGAAAATTCGGTTATTCCTGAGTTAGAAAGAGCTATTTTGTCGCGTCATAATATAAATTTATTAGGTTTAAGAGGGCAAGCAAAAACCAGATTAGCCCGATTGATGGTTAATTTGTTAGATGAATACATTCCGGTTGTTGCGGCATCAGAGATTAATGATGACCCCTTAGCACCCATGTCTCGCTATGCTATAGAACTCATCAAAGAAAAAGGGGATGCTACCCCAATTACCTGGTTACATCGTGATGAGCGTTTTTCGGAAAAACTAGCAACGCCAGATGTAACCGTAGCTGATTTAATAGGTGATGTAGACCCTATTAAAGCAGCAAACCTAAAACTATCTTATGCCGATGATCGTGTTATACATTTTGGAATGATTCCAAGGGCAAACCGTTGTATTTTTGTGATTAATGAGTTGCCCGATTTACAGGCTAGAATTCAGGTTTCTTTATTCAACATTTTACAGGAAGGCGATATTCAAATCCGTGGTTTTAAACTGCGCTTGCCTTTGGATATGCAGTTTGTATTTACGGCCAACCCAGAAGATTATACCAACCGAGGAAGTATTGTAACACCCCTAAAAGATAGAATTGGTTCGCAGATATTAACACATTATCCTGATGATATCGCTACTGCTCGTAAAATAACGGAGCAAGAGTCAAAGTTAGACCTAAGGCAAACCAATGCTGTTTACGTGCCAGACGTAGCTAAAGATTTACTGGAACAAATTAGTTTTGAAGCCCGCGAAAGTGAGTATGTGGATGCCAAAAGTGGGGTAAGTGCGAGAACTAGTATTACCGCTTTCGAAAATTTATTGAGTACCGCAGAACGTAGAGCCTTATTGAATGGAGCTGAAAAAACAACTTTGCGTTTGAGTGATTTTCTAGGAATTATTCCTTCCATTACTGGTAAAATAGAATTGGTGTATGAGGGCGAGCAAGAAGGTGCCGATGGTGTAGCAGAAATTTTGATTGATGACGCCGTAAAAACCTTGTTTGAAAACTTTTTTCCTAAAATTAATAAGTTAGAGAAAAAAGGAGAAGAAACCATTTATGACGAATTACTACATTGGTTTTTTCAAGGTGAAGGTTTTGAACTATTAGACGATTATACGGACGAAGAATACAAACGTGCTTTAGATGAAATCCCTGCTTTAAATCAATTGATAAAAGACCATCAACCGGATTACCCTAAAGATGATATTTACTTTTTAAAGGAGTTGCTGCTTTGGGGTTTAGTAGCCCACAAAAAACTCAATAAACATCGTTTTGAAGAAGGTTTTCAATTTAAAGACCTGTATAGTAGTTTCTTAAGTGATTTATAATTCGATTCTAAAATAAGTTTAAAAAATCCTAATGAATGGTTTTCATTGGGATTTTTTTATTTCCATGAATCCAAATGATCATGTAATTCATCAAAATTATATTTTCCGATAATTTTTTTTCTAGAAATAAAAGTTAAAGGTGTTACTAGCAATAACAGACAATGCATGATAATTAAAAAGGTACCCATCCAAATAAAGTTTTCCGGCATAATCTCATCGGTATAATCAGTAAATTTTAAAAAGCGGTACACATACTCCGCAAATTTAAAAATGTAAATCATATACATAAAATAGAGTATATATTCTATGTTTCTTAGGGAAACATCTGAAGATTCTGAATTTTTATTTTTTCTCCAGAGCAGGTACAAATACAAAAAATGTACACTAGTCAGGAATGGAAAAATATAATTCTGAATTTTGGAAAAAGAAAATGTATTTACAAATAAGCTGTAAAAACTAAATACATTTAATACCAGCAGTAATACTGCTGATATTAAAAGTAGCATCCTTAGGGGAAAAAGGCGTAATATTAAATGCATAAAGTAGGTTTCAAGGCCATGGGGGACCGTTCGAAATTAAAAACGAAGCAGGGTTTTATTTATTTGAAACAAATCGTTAAAATACACGCAATGTTGAGAACTGTCCTAAAGTTGTGGTGAAAAAGTCTATGAACTGCAGGATCAGTATTTTTTCGTCATTTTTTATAAATTTTAGTTCTTGTATTGCATCATATTCTTACCTTTATTTTAAACTAAATAGATTTTAAAATGAAAAAATTAGTATTCACAATACTTGCCATTCAATGCATCGTGTTATTACATGCACAAAGTAAGGCAGAAGATGTAAAAAGTTTTACACTGGCCAACGGATTGAAGGTCATGGTTTTAGAGGACCACAGCATTCCTAATGCCAATATGTACCTATTTTGGAAAGTGGGTTCTAGAAACGAATACCCGGGAATTACCGGACTCTCTCACTTTTTTGAACACATGATGTTTAATGGGTCTAAGAAATATGGCCCTAAATTATTCGATAGAACGATGGAAGCATCAGGAGGTAGTAATAATGCCTATACGACCGAAAATGTCACGGTGTATACGGATTGGTTTCCATCTTCAGCCCTAGAAACTATTTTTGATTTAGAAGCTGACCGTATTGGAAATTTAGCCCTAGATCCAAAAATGGTTGAAAGTGAAAGAGGGGTGGTACTCAGCGAGCGCAGTACCGGATTAGAGAACTCAAATTTTAGAAATCTAAGTGAGGAAGTAAAAGCTACGGCCTTTTTTGCACACCCTTATCGCTGGTCGGTTATTGGGTATGAATCTGACATAAAAAATTGGACCATTGAAGATTTACAAACTTATTTTGATACGTACTATGCGCCAAATAATGCGGTGGTAGTAATTTCAGGTGACGTGACTCTCGAGGGTGTAAAGAAATTAGCAAAACAGTACTTTGAACCCATAAGCTCAAAAGCAACCCCGAGAAAAGTACATACTGTAGAACCAGAGCAACGCGGTGAAAAAAGAGTCATGGTACATAAGCCAGTAAGCACCCCTAACGTATTACTAGCCTACCATGTTCCAGAGACCAAGCATTCAGATTACTACGCTTTAGATGTGTTAAATTCTATTCTAAGCAATGGAAAAAGTAGTAAGCTGTACAGCTACCTGGTGGATGAAAATCAATTAGCAACCTCTGTATTCAGTTATATGCCGGAAAGTTTTGATCCTAATTTATTTTATATCTATGGCGTTGCCAATCAAGATGTAAATGCCAGTCAACTAGAAGCAGGTATGCTGAGTGTTTTAGACGATGTTATGGAAAACGGAATTACAGCCAAAGAACTTCAAAAAGTAAAAAATCAAAAATTGATGGAATTTTATCAAACCCTTGAAACTATCGATGGTAAAAGTAACACTTTAGGTACCTATGAGTTGTATTTCGGAGATTATAAAAAAATGTATACAGCTCCAGATGCCTATGAAAAAGTAACGCTTGAAGATATTAAACGCGTTGCTAAAATTTATTTTACTAAAAAAAATAGAACCGTTGGTGTCTTACAAAATAACGAACTAGAAATTTTAAGCGACTCCAAATAATCCTATAACCAGATATACCATGAATCAATTTATTAAAAGGCTATTACTTATAGCAACCACCGTACTCTTTGTGACTCCTAATTTCGCACAAGATGTTTTTAAATTACCAGACTACACCAAATTTCAATTAAAAAACGGACTCACCATTTACTTAATGGAGCAGCACGAGGTTCCTTTAATACAGTTTCGAGCTGTTTTTCCGGCAGGTGCTATTTACGATAGTAAAGAGCAAGCTGGTTTGGCTGGCATTACTGCTGATGCCATGTTGTTGGGAAGTAAAAACTATTCGAAAAGTGCCATCGAAGAAAATACCGAATTTGTAGGTGCTTCTATTCGTGCAGGGGCAGGTAAAGAGAATGCTTTTATAGCATCTTCTTTTTTAAAGAAAGACCAACAGCAAATTTTAGCTATTCTAAAAGATGTGGTATTAAATCCTACTTTTCCCAAAGATGAAATTGATAAAATGCTAAGTCGTAGATTAGTAGAAATGGATCAAATGAAAGAAAGTCCACGTTCTGTTATTGGTACTTATTACAATCAGTTTGTTTTTGGTGAACACCCATATGGAAACACAGAAGTGGGAACGAAGAAATCTATTCAAAAAATATCAGAAAAAGCCATTGTAGATTTTCATAAAAACCACTTTGTACCCTCGGCATCAGCCATTGCAGTGGTAGGGGATTTTAACACTAAAACTATGAAAGCACAATTAGAAGACCTCTTTGGTGTTTGGAAAGGAAGTAGTGTTCCTACTGTAAATTTAGGTGCATTTCCCTCGGTAGAAAAACCAAGGGTATTATTGGTTAATAAAGAGGACGCATCAGAAACTACATTTTATATTGGTGGTACAGGGACTGCTAGAAATAACCCCGATTTTGTGGGTATTAGCGTAATCAATACCATCCTTGGTGGTCGCTTTACCTCTTGGTTAAATGACGAATTACGTGTAAATTCTGGATTAACCTATGGCGCACGAAGTAGCTTTAATCCGTATAAAGTGGGTGGCAGTTTTGTGATTAGTACCTTTACGGCTAACGAAACCACAGAACAAGCTATTGATTTAGCTTTAGAAACCTATAATCGATTGCATAAGAAAGGTTTAGATGAAGCCATATTGAGCTCTGCGAAGAACTATGTAAAGGGACAGTTTCCACCGGATTATGAAACGAATAGTGCTTTAGCGAGCTTATTGACCGATATGTTTGTATATAATTTTGATGAAAACTACATCAACAGCTTTACCAAGCAGGTAGACGAATTAAGTTTGGCAAAATCTAAAGAACTTATTGATACCTATTTTCCAAAAGATAATTTTCAGTTTGTACTCGTAGGCAAAGCCTCGGAGATAGGGGAGTTAGCTAAAAAATATGGAGACGTAAAGAAAGTAGAGATTACGGATGATGGGTTTTAAATACGACTTAAATATAAAGTTAGAAATTGAAAATGGATACCGAAAAGTTGTCCAACGTAAATTGACCTTGGAAAATTCAAGGTATGCTGCTTAAATCAGAAGTAGATTAAGGTCTGTTGTAAAACAAGTAAGCTTGTTTTTAAAAATCTAAAAGCTATTTTTATGGAATAGGAAGTAATTATTTTTTATTATTAAGTAACAAGTATTTCATGATGATATTTGGGTTTTCCGGTTCTTCTTCTTTTTGGTAAGCGACAAAGAGGTCTTGTTCTCTAAGCAATAGTGCTTTTAAATAATCGGGAGAAACAGTTTTTACCGTTTTTGTCTCTTTGTCAATCACGTATATAAAGCGTAGCATAGCAAGTTTTGCGCCCTGTATTCCACCTACAACAGGGCCAAAATAAGCACCTAATAGTTTTTTATTCTGGAGTTGGTATTCTTGCATATCCAGATTGGAGGATAAGCCAGCCGTTATTACCAAATATTTACCATCACTTAGTAGGGGTGTATATCCTTGTTGTATTTCATATTGAAAACAATTGATGAATAGGGTGTCGCCTTTGGAATATCCCCAAAAATCTTTTCTGATATCTTTATTGCTAATCAATTTATCGTTTGACCTTAGTTTGTAATCATTCCCACCACTCATTTTTATATCAGTATTACTTCTTTTAATAATTTCTAAGCTCGCTGAATTTGAGGGCTCTTTTTTTAAAATCTCTTCAAAGGACATATATATCCCTTTAGGATAAGTAAAATCTTGAGCATTTAATAAATGACTTAAACATAACATTGAAATACCTAAGAATACTGTATTTTTCATAGCTCAGAGTTAAATGATTTTAGAAAAAAAATAAATTAATGTACTAAAAATATAAATAGTTCATACCAAAAAGGCATTGGGTAAAACTACATTTTATTTCTTTACCATCACTTGAATTAAATTATAGGCATTTAAGCTTTTCTAATAAATATAAAGTAATTTTATATTTTAGTCATTCTCGATTATCCTATCTAAAATTTTTGTCTTTTGGTAAAAAACCAAAAAGCCAATTTGAATTAAGTAATTTATTTAGGTTACCAAAATATCAATTTTTAAGAATAATAGATTACTGTCCTAATTTTTAAAGAAATAGTACTTTTGTCTACCAAGAAATTTTTCAATGCAGCGACAGCGTAATTACTACATTATTACCCTACAATTTTTAGGTTTTCGGTATAGTGGTTGGCAGAAGCAACCTGGTCAAAAAACAATTGAATCGATGCTGATCAAGACGCTTAAATACGTACTTTCTAATCGAAAATTTAAGGTTTTAGGTGCAGGAAGAACAGATGCAAAAGTATCTGCCTTAGAAGCAGTTTTTGAATTGTTTTTAGAGGATGAACCTATAACAGACCTTTCAAGTTTTTTACATGAATTCAACATAAACTTACCTCCAGACATCAGAGCTTTAACGATTTCGGAAGTCGATGAGCGTTTTAATATCATTCAAAATACGAAAGAAAAAGAGTATATTTATTTGTTTTCTTATGGAGAAAAAAGCCATCCGTTCTGTGCACCATACCTTGTAACTTTTTTAGATGATTTAGCTATCGACTTGATGGTACAAGCTGCAAGTTTATTTCAAGGAACACATAATTTTAAATCTTACACTGCTAGACCTCAAGAAAATACAAAGTTTATACGAACTATTACTTCATGTGAAATTAAGCCAAATGAAATACTAAGCGCTAGTTTTTTTCCAGAAAAGAGCTACGCCTTACAGATTATAGGAGAAGGTTTTATGCGCTATCAGATTCGGATGATTATGGGTGTTTTAGTGCAGGTGGGCAAAGGCGAATTAACGCTAGAGGAGGTAGCCCATTCGCTAAGTCTCGAAAGCGAAGTGAAATTGCCATTTGTGGCTCCGGGTTCGGGCTTATTATTAAATGGCGTTACTTTTAAATAGGACTATGCATGTATAATATTTTAAGTACTTTTAAAAAATCGAAAATTTTTATTTCCATTCATGGCAGCGTACAAACCAAAATTTAAACAAAGACTAAAACGGCCTTCAAAATTGCATCAGACAATGAATAAGGCTCCAGGTACAGTAACCTATACAGGAAATCGAGAAGGTTCTGTAACCACGGTTTCTATTATTAATTATGATGAGAATTCCATAGACTTCGTGTTCCCTCAAACTTTAGAGGCTATTAAAGACGCTCAAAACTCAAACCTTACCTCTTGGATTGACGTTGCTGGAATAAGTGATGAAGCGTATATTGATAACCTTGGAAAATTATTGGGTTTAAATTCTTTGGTATTAGAAGATGCCGTTAACATTCAACAGAGACCTAAAATAGATGAGTACGACACCTATATTTTTGGTGTTTTCAACATGCTTTATTTAGATGAAAATGAAGAGATTGTCAGTGAGCATTTAGCTATGGTGCTCACTGAAAAATCGGTAGTTGTTTTTCAAGAATTAAAAGATGATGTTTTTAATAGTGTTCGAGATCGTATTAAAAATAAATCTGGTCGCATTAGAACTAGGGGTGCTGATTACCTGTTCTTTGCGCTCTTAGATGCGGTGGTAGATAACTATTTTTCAATCCTAGAACATATCAACAACACCATTGAAACCTTAGAGGATGCCGTGTATGATAATCCTACCCCCGAGGTAGCCCATAAAATTCAGGATTTAAAAAAGGAAGTCCTGAAAATACGTCGAAAAATTGCACCCGTTAAGGAGATTGTAAGTCGCTTAGTAGAAACCCAAAGCACATTAATCTCAAGTGATACCAAGCTATTTCTACGAGATGTGCTAGACCACTGTGTAGAAATTAATGAAAGCCTTCAAATTTATAGGGAAATGTCTATGAGTTTAATGGAAATGTACATGAGCAATATGAGCAATAAAATGAACGAAGTCATGAAAGTATTGACCATCATGGCCTCTATTTTTATTCCCTTGACTTTTATTGTAGGCGTGTATGGTATGAATTTTGACCATATGCCCGAATTACATTCAGCCTATGGCTACCCTATAGTTTGGGGTGTTATGATTTTAATGTTTATCGGCATGCTATTTTATTTCAAATCTAAAAAATGGTTATAATTAAGCGTCAAACAAGCCCGATGATAAATACCGATCACCCCGATCACATACAATACTAACAATAACACCACGTTCTAAAGTACTGGCTAATTTTAAGGCAGCTGTTGCCGCGCCACCACTACTCATACCTGAGAAAATACCTTCTTCTTTGGCTAACTTTAAAGCCATTTGGGCAGATTCTTCTTGACTCACCTCAAGCACTTGATCTACTTTTGAAGCATCAAATATTTTTGGTAAATACTCTTTTGGCCATTTTCTAATTCCCGGAATGCTTGAACCATCTGTAGGTTGTACGCCGACAATTTGAATATTTTTATTTTTTTCTTTTAAATAGGTAGAGGTTCCCATGATGGTACCTGTAGTACCCATGGAGGAAACAAAATGGGTTATTTCTCCCTGGGTATCGTTCCAAATTTCAGGACCTGTGCTCTTGTAATGGGCTTTCCAATTATCGGGGTTTCCAAACTGGTTGAGCATATAAAAACCCTCATTTTTCACTTTGGCTTCGGCATAGTCTCTGGCACCTTCAATACCGACATCGGCCGAAGTTAAGGTTACTTTAGCCCCATAAGCTCGCATGGTTTGCACCCGTTCTATCGTTGAATTCTCGGGCATTACTAATTCGATGGCTAAGCCATAAATGCCAGCAATCATGGCTAAAGCAATTCCCGTATTACCACTCGTTGCTTCAATCAGTGGGGTGTTTTTTGTAATGTCACCTCTTTCAAGCGCACTTTTAATCATATGTAAGGCCGCTCGATCTTTTACGCTTCCTCCTGGATTATGACCTTCGAGTTTAAACAACAATTTTATATTTGGATTTGTATTTAAAGCACGCGACAAGACCAAGGGCGTATTTCCTATTAAGTCTAAAATACTATGTGACATTGGGGCTGGTTTTTATTTTAATTTCTGGACTGTGATACACCGTAGAATTTGCAGGCACTGATGACGTTATAAAGGCATTTCCACCGATAATACAATTTTCTCCAATAACCGTTTTACCTCCAAGAATGGTGGCATTGGCATAAATCGTTACATTTCTTTCAATGGTTGGATGTCTTTTGGTTTGTCGCAGGTTTTTAGCCACATATAGGCCCCCTAATGTAACCCCTTGGTAAATTCGCACATGATCCTTAATAATGGCCGCTTCACCTATAACAACGCCCGTACCATGATCTATGAAGAACGACTTTCCAATTTGTGCGCCAGGATTTATGTCTACCCCAGTTTGGCGATGAGCATATTCTGTCATTAATCGAGGCACTAAAGGAAAACCTTTCACATATAATTCATGGGCTAATCTATAGATGGCGATGGCATAAAATCCAGGATAGGCTAAATATACTTCCTCAATAGAAGAGGATGCAGGGTCACAGTTCACAAAAGCTTCGGCATCCAAATTTAGTTTTTCTAAAATTTCTGGAAGTTGTACCACATAATTTTCCCAAATCTGTTTACAAGGCTTTTCAATTTCCCAACAGCCTAATGCGACCAATTCATCGAATTGCTTTTCTAGGAGCGCAAGATTCTCTTCAACTGGAGTTTCAATATCAAATAGTGTGTAAAAAAGTTTATCTGTAAATTCTTCTACCCTTTTTTTGAGCCGAAACCTGAGGTTTGGCTGATTTTTGTGGGCGTTTATTTTTTTAATAATCGATTTTGAATTCATAAATTGTAATAATAGATTATAAAATTAGTCAATAATTTAAAGCTTACTTACGGAACTCCTTTAAACTTTTTAAGCTATTGAACTATTTTGCCTTTTAAACGTGCTATCTACCCGTTTAAAATGATGTAACGAACTTAGTGCTTAAAAGTTTTTTTTAGATGTAATTCTTTAAGAGTTCTCATCTAAAACAAGGCCTAAATTCATTGAAAATAGTTAACTTTCGGGTGAATTAGATTACAAAAGTCATTTTATGTCAGAGGCTACCATACCAACAAAAGTGTTACACTTTTTATCAACTTTAGAGAAGAATAATAACAGAGAATGGTTTGACACCCATAAAGTTGAATTTAAAAAACACGAAGCTTTAGTCAAAAAAGTTTTTAGCTCCATTTTTGAAAAGTTAAAAGTATATGACGATATAGAAAGATTAAAAATGTTTCGAATTTATCGTGATGTGCGATTTTCTAATGACAAAACACCTTACAAATCACATATAGCAGGTTCTTTTATTAGAAATGGCGCAAAATTGCGTGGGGGGTATTATATGCATCTTAAACCAGGTGATAGTTTTATTGCCGTTGGCTTTTGGGATCCTAACAAAGAAGATTTATTCAGAATTCGAAAAGAATTAGAACTAGATGCCGAAGAATTTAGGACCCTTATTTCGGAACCCAATTTCCAAAAAATATGGGGAAATTTAGAGGGTGAAGAATTAAAAACGGCTCCAAAAGGTTTTGATAAAGAACACCATAACATTGATTTAATTCGAAAAAAACAATTTATTTTCACCCGTAAATTTACAGATCAAGAGGTGATTTCTCCTGATTTTTCGGATAAAATTTTAAATTCCTTCGTAGCTATACGACCGTATTTTGACTTGATGAGTGATATTTTGACTACCGATTTAAACGGGGAGTCCTTACTACACTAAAGCTTGATTTTCAAAAATTTGGATTTGGTCTTTTAAACGTTCCACAAGCATTTTCATCATGCGTTTGTTGAAGGAAGAAGAATTAAGAAGGTATAATTCATATTCTTCTAAGCTAAATAAACCTATAATAACACCTTTGAGTGAGTTTCTAAATTTTATATCTTTTTGGATGGCATTTTCTATGTATTCAAATCGCTTTTCTAAACTAAGCGAATAGAATTTATTTTTATGTTTTTTTATATAATGACTAAAAAGGGCAATAAAAATTGGATTTTGTAATTTCAGAATAGGTCGCAATGTGGTGTTTTGAAAACTTTCCTCTGAAGTAGTATTTTCATTTACCTGCGCCGACGAAATTAGGGGACGTAGACTTATGATTTTTATTTCTCTATCGTTCATAACATCTTTTTTTTAAAAGTACTTATTATTCGCCATGGTTAGGGGTATTTATGGTTTAGTTTTTAACGGTTTTATGAACATAAGCCTCCTTTAGAATGGCTGTTTTTTATTCAGCACGATTTTTTTTGCTGCCTTATTTCTTTTGGTGTCAGTGAAAATTATGAATTAAATCTAGATCAGAAGAAAAGTCAAAATGATTTTTGAAAAACACAATGCCCATGAATCAATTATCTTTAAGGCTCACAGAGCCACAATTTATTTAAGACCTTTGTAGAAAACCGCTCGTAACTCAAAAAAGCAAAGTATTACTCCTAAAAGATAGTGCAACCATGACACGGATTGGTCTAATTCGGTGCTTGGTTTACTTATCAAGGCTAGGGCCATGTTTTTTTGAAGCCTTGCTTAAACCTATAGATTTCGCTATAAAAAAGTTATTGTAGATCTCTTATCTTTTAATTTATGTGTATTTAATTCGCGCGTATCTGGTACATTGGCGAGTAAAAAGTTGTTTTAACGATTAAAAATACATTTAAAGAAAAAATGCATAGAATTTCTTTTACTTCATATTTGTTGTCTTTCACAACAAATATAGCCGTTCAGATAACATTTTATTGCTATCGACTCAGACGTAACCCATCTTTATCCTGATATATTAATAGGTATAGGGATGTGCTGCTAGTTAGAACTACCTATACCACTCAAAACTTAACTGCTGACCTTGAAATCGAACGAACTACTTTCTCAAATTTCTGATTTAGAAATAAAACTTAATAGCTTTTCTTTTGAAGAACTAACTGCTGATGAGGCTACTCGGATTAAAAAACATTTTCAAAAGTTTAAGAATAATTTAGAGCTAAAAACTTCTTCTGGTTTTGAGACGAAAGAAGTTTTAGATGATGATGAGATTAAAAAGAAAGCAACAAAAGAGTCCGAGGCACTTGTTATTGCAAGGGTAAGCCATGAAATTAGAACTCCATTAAACGGAATTATTGGTTTTACCGAATTACTATTAGAAGATTCATTGTCAGAAGCCCAACATTCAAATGTAATGGCTATTAAATCTGCTTCAAAAACACTAATGACCATTATTAATGAATTACTAGACTATTCAAAAACAAGATCTGGTATTGTAAATTTAGAGGCTGTAGATTTTAACCTGCATCATTTAGTTAAAGATGTCTGTTATTTATGTAAAACCTTGATTGTAAATGAAGAGGTTCGCTTTAGTTATTCTATAGCAGACACTATTCCAACAGGGTTACTTGGTGATCCTTCAAAATTATCACAAATACTACTCAATTTATTGGGGAACGCCATCAAATTCGTGGACAAGGGCACCATATTCTTAAACGTCGAAGCTAGTAAAATAGAAGATGATAGTCTGGTGTTAAATTTTACCCTAAAGGATACTGGAATTGGTATCGCTGAAAATTGTTTAGGTACAATTTTCGATTATTACCAGCAGGCCGATGCTAATATTTCAAAAAAATATGGCGGCACTGGTTTAGGTTTAGGTATTGTAAAACACCTTTTAGACTCGTTAGGTGGTGATATTAGCGTTTCTAGTAAAGTAAATGTGGGTACAACCTTTAATTTCTCAATTCCCTATACCATAAATACCAATGCTCAAGTTACACCGATGGTTAGTACGGAGCAAGGTTTGGTAGTTGAAGAACAATTAAAAGGATTCTCAATTTTGGTTTTTGAAGACAATACCATGAACCAAAAATTAATACAGAATAGATTACAGTCTTGGGGGTGCAAATCTTTTGTAACTGATGACGTTAAAGATGGCTTGTTGCTTTTAGAAACTAAGAAAATTGATTTAATTCTTATGGATTTACAATTGCCCGAGACCAGTGGTTTTGTTATTTCAAAAATGATTAGAGATCATAAAAATCTTAAAATCAGCTCCATACCCATAATAGCATTAACAGCTGATTTTTCAATACTAGATAAAAAATTATGTGAGGAAAACGGCATCAATGATTATGTATTAAAACCGTTTGATGCCATAAAATTATTACAGAAAATAAAAAATAATAGTACTAAAGTACCCACGAACATGTCTAAAAATACAAACGCCTTGATTTCTAAAATAAATGACACGGTTGCCCCTGACGTTAATTTGCAAGCTCTATTTCATGAGTGTATGCAAGACACTAGCCTATTGGAAGAGCTCATTCAGCTATTTAAAAATAACGTCGTAGAATTTGTGGGAAAAACTAAAATAGACCTAAAAAATTCAAATATAGAAGGTATTCGCTTTAGTACGCACAAACTTAAAGCAAGTTTAAAAATGATGCAGGCTCATAGTCTTTATCGCATTGTAGAACAGATGCATTTTATTTGTAAGGAAGAACCTGACTTTAAATATTTAAATTTCTTGTACGATTGCTTCACCAAAGAATATCCTAGCGTAGAAAGCGCTATTGAAGAAAGCTTGGAAGAATTCAAGAACAATACCTTTTAACCTAACAAGACTGCAAAAATTTAAGGTAGTTCAAGACGAGGCTTTATAATAGAAGTGTTTTGGTTACCTACTTTAAAAAGCTAAGGCATGGAATAAGGTATGCTAGTTTAAGAAAAATAGGAGCATTACTTGATATCGAAACCAAACAATAGGATAAATGCATCAAAAACTGTAAAATTATAATGATACTTAAAGTCTTAAGCACCTATTTTTTAATTCATGTTCCAAAAATTCACACAAATATCCTTTGGGATTTAAGTGTGTTATTTACCATTCTAATAGCCTTGTATTCTTTATGTATTTTTTCTTTTAAATCTCTATACCTTAAAAAAAGACCTGAAAATATTATCCCTGCAAAACAATCCGCACTTCGCGGTCATGAGCCTAGGGTGGATCAAGAACATCAGAAGATACAAGGAAAAGTGAATAATTTCATTACTCAAAAATTAGTCATTCTAGCTTCTATACTAAAACGAATCCATCGAGACTTCATATCTTTTAACCTCATGGATCGAATAGTAAGAATAGGGTATAACCAGGCTTATACTAATTTTTGGATGCGACCGGAAATATACTTAAAAAACGAGCAGCCAACTAATTGGGGAAGGGAAGAAAAAAAGAACGACAGGCTTACCCGTTCTTTTAAAATAAAGCCAAGTAAAGCAAAAGTTGAATTTTCTAAAAAAAGCAAGGTATTAAAAGTTGAAATTATTGATGCTTTTTTATTTTCTGATGTTGAATTTATACCGAAAGAAAATAGTTCATTAAATGTTGGTAAAAAAAATACCGCTCTGCCCACTCTAGAGTGCTTCACAGAACAGCACCTAACGAAAGAAAGGCGAGCCTTAGCATCAAAAAATAAAAAAACACGGGCTGATGTACTGCCCAATGAGAGCATAGCAAGTACTTTAAATCAACCGTTAAAAACGAATAATCCAAGTATTTTTCAATCGCTTTTTGAACATAGCGATGAGGCTTGTAAGCTATTACTTTTGGAAGAAATTCACGCGATGGGTGACCGTAAAGAGCTTAGGTTTTTAGAGAGTTTAACGGATCATTTTAATGTTCAAATTCGGAGTACTGCAATTTTAGCCAAGGCAAAACTTCAAAAAAGATTAAATGATGATGAAAATTTTATAAAACAAGGGAGTAGGCCTAAACAGCTTATTCGAAAAAATGAAAGTAGTCTAATCTTTGAGCCATCAGCTCCTAGGGCAAAGAAAGAAGATGTACCAGCCCTGGATCCAATGGAAATAGAATTAATACCCAATACTGCGGATGTCTTGCCATTAGAGTTTTGTTTTCTTTTGCAAGAACTAGAAATACAGCCAGCTAAATCTTTAGCCTGTGATGTTTTTGAAATTGAGTTCGATCTTGCTTTGTAGGAAGTTACAGCGCTATAAAACTTTCTTTTTGCCAATAGAGCCTCACTGTAAGTTGCATTTAGGAGTAGTCAATAGCGATGTATGTCGGTGTTGTTGTTTTTAAATCGAAGGAGTAGGGCTAAAGATACAAAGTACATATAGCTATTTGTAACGAAGAGCATATTTTGAAAACCTATGGCTCTGGCTTAATGCATATGGTGCGGCTCAGGAAATCCGCTTCAAGCGACTAGTTTTAATGATAAGCTCGATAAATAATTGATTTCACAACAAAATGTTAATCATTCACCACATTATATTGTACCGTTCGTACTATTAGTATAAGTTTATCTTGTAAAACTAAATTAACCAAATCAAATTTTATATATGTTATACGATACCTACGGCGAGGAATACCTTTCCTTCTTGAATGACCTAAATGAAATTTTAAGTTTAAACGAATTAGTAGAATTAGATTTTTTTTAATCCCAAATCATAAAATAAAATAGTATGGCAAACAAGAATCAAGATAACACGTCTTATGTGAATTTCATTAATAATTTAAATGAAATTTTAGGAAATTACAATATTAATGAACTTAGTCATTCATAGAAAAAGAAAATAAAAAGGCTCGCATTTGCGAGCCTTTTTATTTTTCTAAGTTTTTTTAATTTAACCTAAGTAGGTTTTCAAAATTTTACTACGTGAATTATGTTTTAATTTACGAATAGCTTTCTCTCGTATTTGACGCACTCTTTCTCTCGTTAAGTCAAAAGTTTGACCTATTTCTTCAAGAGTCATTGAGTGCTGATCTCCAATACCATAATACAATTTAACAACATCGGCCTCACGCTGCGATAAGGTTTCTAAGGCCCTATTTATTTCGATATTAAGCGATTGTTGAAGTAATTTTCGATCTGGATTAGGTGATTCCTCAGAACCAATAACATTATATAAGTTCGAATCTTCTCCTTCTTTTAAAGGAGCATCCATAGATACATGTCTTCCTGAATTTTTCAGAGACTGCTGCACTTCACTAACTGTCATTTCTAACTCTTTAGCTATTTCATCAGCAGATGGGGGTCTTTCGTGAGCTTGTTCTAAATAAGAAAAAGCTTTCTTTATTTTATTGATTGACCCAATCTTATTTAAAGGTAGCCTCACAATTCGAGATTGTTCGGCAAGGGCTTGCAATATAGATTGGCGAATCCACCAAACAGCGTAAGAAATAAATTTAAAACCTCTAGTTTCATCAAAACGCTTTGCGGCTTTTACTAAACCAACGTTTCCTTCATTAATTAAATCTGGTAGGGTTAATCCTTGGTTTTGATATTGTTTCGCTACAGATACCACAAAACGTAAATTGGCAGTAGTTAATTTTTCTAGTGCCAATTGATCACCTTCACGTATTTTTTGTGCTAAATCAACCTCTTCATTTGCAGTAATTAAATCTATTTTACTGATATCTTGCAAGTATTTGTCTAATGACTTTGATTCTCTATTCGTAACTTGCTTAATAATCTTTAGTTGCCTCATATATTGCTGTGTATTTATCCTCTCCATAATACGTTTTATAAATGACTTTTCAAAGCGAAATCAGAAAATAGATGGTATTTTGTGAAAAGTTTATGGTTTTAGTGTTTTTGTTGATTTCATTTGGAGCTCTGATTCGGCAACAAAAAAGAGTATTCAGGCGAATTTTAACTCCAATCATATTTTTTCTTAGTGTTGAACTAAATGTATCTTTGACTGTATGAGTAAAAAAGCCTTAAAAAACTACCTTTCCACTTTGCCAAAAAAAGAACTTGAAATTCAGTTGTTAGATCTTTACAACCGTTTTCCTGCAGTAAAAGAATATTACGATTTTATATTCAATCCAAAAGAAGAGAAGCGGATTCAGGAAGCCAAAGTTAAAATAAGCAATGAGTTTTTTCCTATTCGACGTAAAAAACCTAGAGCCAGGCGTTCCTTGGCTCAGAAGTACATAAAGCATTTTACAGTTTTAGGTGTAAACCCGTTTTTAATTGCAGATTTGATGTTGTATAGCATAGAAATTTGTCAATCATTTTCGGAAGAAAAAAATGTAAATGATGTGTTTTATAGAAGTATGTTGAGATCTTATCAACAAGTCATTCACTATGTAGTCTACCATCAATTTATAGCGGACTATGGCCTGCGTATAGAAAAAATTTATACCATAGCAACAGCCCAAAAATGGTCTTATTTAGAAGATTTTTCTGTAGCTTTAGCCGAAATAAAAGAGGCATGAGTATTGTAATAATTAGGCAAGACGATAAAATAGAATCTTGGAAAAAAGCACTTCAAAGCCATGACGCTACTCTAGAGGTTTATAGTTATTTGGAACCTCACGACAAAGAAAAAGTTGAAATGGCATTGGTTTGGAAACATCCAATAGGGAGCTTAAAAAAATATCCAAACTTAGTTTATTTAGCATCGATGGGTGCTGGAGTAGATTTTATTTTTGAAGATCCCTCGGCTCCGCTAGCTCTTCCAATTACACGGGTGGTTGACCGCCAATTAGCCATTGACATGTCTGAACATGTATTAGCCCTTATTTTAAATTATTTGAAAGGCTTAGATTCGTACAAAGTAAATCAAACAAAAAAAATATGGAAACCTGTTCCCTACAAACGAATTGCAGATGTACGTGTGGGTATATTGGGTTTGGGAGTCCTGGGAACTCAAGTGGCGCAAGACTTAGCTAAAGTTGGTTTTCAAGTGCAGGGTTGGGCTCATTCGCACAAAGAATTGCAAAACATCAAAAGTTATGCAGGAAATAATGAATTAAACCCTTTTTTAAACGGTTCTGATGTTTTAGTGTGTTTACTTCCCTTAACCGAGGCCACCACGGGTATCTTAAATCAACATTTGTTCGCCCAGCTTCCTAAAAATGCGTATCTGATTAATGTGGCTAGAGGAGGTCATTTAGTGGATCAAGATTTACAAGATTTTATACATAAGCAGCATATTTCGGGAGCCTCTTTAGATGTGTATCATGAAGAACCTCTGCCCAAAGATCATTTTTTTTGGAATTTGGATGAAGTACTGATGACACCGCACCACGCCAGTGTTTCCGATACCAATTCTGTAGTGCCACAAATTGTAGAAAACTACAAGCGCATGCAAGCTGGTTTGCCGCTTTTTCATCTTGTTTCAAAAAATAAAGGCTACTAATTTTTTATTTTCTAGGCTGCAAATTCGATTTTACCCTAAATTTCTGCTAGTTTTGCAAGATTGAGGTTTTTGGTTTTAAACTTTTAAAACATCAACTAACTTTTTAACGCTTAAAATTGCCTTTGAAACTAGAAAAAGAGACATCAGAAAAAGAACTTTACCAGTATCAGAAAGAAGATTTGAATGCCATTTTTGAGTATTTTAATGAATCTCCTGAAGATGTGAATGTATTGTATCAACTACCAACGGGAGGCGGTAAAACTGTTGTTTTTTCTGAAATAGCAAGGCGTTTTATTACGGAAAGAAACAAAAAAGTAGTTGTCCTTACCCATAGAATAGAATTGGGAGTGCAAACGTCAAAAATGCTGAAAGGATTCGGTGTAAAAAATAAAATTATTAACAGCAGTGTTAAAGAGCTTGTTGACCAAGACGATTATATGTGCTTTGTGGCTATGGTCGAAACCCTTAACAACAGGTTACAAGAAGATAAAGTTGAGATTAATAATATTGGTCTTGTTATTATAGATGAAGCACACTACAATTCATTTCGAAAACTATTTAAATATTTTAAAAACGCAATTATTTTAGGAGTAACGGCAACGCCCTTGAGTTCTAATATTAAGCTTCCGATGAAAGATCATTATAAAAAATTAATTGTCGGGGAATCTATTCAATCGTTGATTGATAAAAAGTTTTTGGCTGAAGCAGAGGTTTACCATCGTGATGTGAGTCTTAAAACATTAAAGCTTGGTGTTGGGGGAGATTATACGGTGAAATCATCGGATGAATTGTACGGGAACTTTAACATGCTGAGTAAATTGGTCTCTGCCTATGAAGACATCGCAAAAGGCACTAAAACATTAATCTTTAATAACGGTATTAATACCTCGCTTTATGTGTATGAAACCTTTAAAAAAGCAGGCTACAATATTCGTCATTTAGATAATAAAAATAACGCAACAGAACGCAAGGAAATATTAAGTTGGTTCTCAAAAACCCCGGATGCTATTTTAACATCGGTGAGCATTTTAACCACCGGTTTTGATGAGCCAACAGTAGAAACTATTTTATTGAACAGAGCAACAAAATCGCTTACCTTATATTTTCAGATGATTGGTAGAGGTTCCCGTATATTACCCAATAAAAACACTTTTAAAGTGATAGATATGGGAAATAATGTGGCTCGTTTTGGTATGTGGAATGCGCCCATAAATTGGAAAGAAATTTTTCTGTTTCCTGATTTTTATTTAGAAAACATTAAGAATGATGAGGATATTGAGCGCGAATTTGTGTACGAAATGCCTGAAGAGCTAAAGGCTAAGTTTTCAAAATCTGAGGAGTTAAACTTCGATATTAAAAAAGAATACAAAGAAGTTTTCGCAGCAGGATTAAAGTCTAAATTAGTTTTAGAACGAAGTATTGAACAACATGCTAAAATCTGCATCGAAAATAGTGAAGATGTATTTGACGCTCGAATTTTAGCAAAAAAATTAAAAGATGATATTGAGTATCGAGTGCGCTTGTATTCGTATTGTATTATGAATAATACTAAAAATTATAAAGAATGGCTCGCCGAAGATTATGAGCGCAAATTACGCTTAAAAATTTCTCAAAAGTTTTCTGGTAAATTATAGCTATGCTACAAAACAGGAGCACAGTACTGTTTATAGGAGTTCATTGGCCAGAGCCATCTACAGGAGCTGGAACTCGAATGTTACAATTAATACATTTCTTTTCAACAACTGGTTGTCAGGTTGTTTTTGCAAGTACAGCAGCAGAAACTGAACTTTCCTTTGCTTTAGATGAGTTCAACGTAAAAAGGTTGCCTATAGAGTTAAATAGCTCAAGTTTTGATGTTTTTATTTGTGACTTAGCACCTGATATTGTTGTTTTTGATCGTTTTTTGACCGAGGAGCAATTTGGTTGGCGGGTATCAGAACAAGTACCAAATGCAATGCGAATTTTAGACACCGAAGATTTGCATAGTTTAAGAATTTCACGTTCAGAGGCTTTTAAAAAGAACATACCATTTACAATTCAGGCCTGGCTCGAAAACGATATTACAAAAAGAGAAATAGCCAGTATTTACAGGTGTGATATGTCCTTAATTATATCAAGCTATGAATTAAGCCTACTCAAGGATGTTTTGAAAATAGACGATAGTATACTGTTCCATTTGCCTTTTATGGTTCAAAAAACATCAAAAAAAGTACTAGATGCATATCCAAGTTTTGAAGAACGTCGAGATTTTATGTGTATCGGAAATGGAAAACACGCACCTAATATAGATGCGGTTAAATGGCTAAAAACAGAGATTTGGCCCTTGATTCATCAACAGCTTCCAGACAGTAAATTACTTATTTACGGTGCCTATTTATCGCAGCAAATTCAAGAAATGCACCAACCTAAAGAAGGTTTCTACGTAGCTGGATTTGCGACAGACTTAGAACAAACGTTTACGAAGGCCAGAATAAATCTTGCGCCTTTACGCTTTGGAGCAGGACAAAAAGCGAAGCTTTTAGATGCCATGTGCTTTGGTACGCCAAGTATTACCACGCTCATTGGAGTTGAAGGGATGACCAATGGCTTAGCATTTAATGGCCTAATCGCTGATGATACCGAGGCATTTGCAAATGCAGCGGTTTCCTTGTATTTAGATAAGGATCAATTTTTGAAGGCACAACAAAACGGCTATCAAATAGTAACCCGTAATTTTGATACGGTAGGTTGGTCAAAAGAACTAAAAATAACAATCAGCAAAATTCTAAAGGATTTAAAAAAACACAGAGAATTTAACTTTATAGGTTCTTTATTGCGGCATCAAAGCTTACAAAGCACCAAATACATGGCAAAATGGATTGAGGAGAAGGCTAAAATAAAATAAAACTAATATTTTTTATACCTCTTTAGATGTAAGGGATTTACGCTGTCGGGTGAAGCTTCTCTTAAAAAGAACTATCCACTCCATTAAGAAAAATTATTTCGAAGATTCAAAAAGTACCATGTCATGAATGCCTAGGTCTAGAATTTGAATAGTTCTTTTTAGATACTGTCTCGCCGAATTTTATTGCACAACAATGTCAATCATGGCAAGATAATGCTACTATTTATTTTATTTTAAAATTAAAAATGACAACCTGTCAGTTTTTTTTGCTTGGCATATTGTTTGACTATTAGAGAATTGTAAAATAAAAAAACTAATAATTAAATAAAAATAGAACATGAGTAAAATTATAGGAATAGATTTAGGAACTACAAACTCTTGCGTTTCTGTAATGGAAGGTAATGAAGCAGTAGTTATCCCAAATGCAGAAGGAAAAAGAACAACACCATCGGTTATTGCATTTGTTGAAGGTGGCGAGATTAAAGTAGGAGATCCTGCCAAAAGACAAGCTGTGACCAACCCAACAAAAACGATTTATTCAATTAAGCGTTTTATGGGTAATAAATTTTCTGAGTCTAATGCAGAGGCAAAGAGAGTACCTTATAAAGTAGTTAAAGGCGACAACGATACACCAAGAGTTGATATTGATGGCCGTTTATATACACCTCAAGAATTATCCGCAATGATTCTTCAAAAAATGAAGAAGACTGCAGAAGATTATTTGGGTCAGACAGTGACAAGAGCAGTAATTACTGTTCCAGCTTATTTTAACGATGCACAAAGACAGGCCACTAAAGAGGCTGGTGAGATTGCAGGTTTAACTGTTGAGCGTATTATCAATGAACCAACAGCTGCATCTTTGGCTTATGGTATGGATAAGAAAAGCACAGATCAAAAAATAGTTGTTTTTGATTTTGGAGGTGGTACACATGATGTTTCTATCTTAGAATTGGGGGATGGTGTTTTTGAAGTACTATCAACAGACGGCGACACGCATTTAGGAGGTGACGATGTGGATCAGAAAATTATCGATTGGTTAGCGGACGAGTTTAAGAAAGATGAAAGCATCGATTTACGTGATGACGCTATGGCATTACAACGTTTACGTGAGGCAGCTGAAAAAGCGAAGATTGAGTTATCATCTTCAGCACAAACAGAAATTAACTTGCCTTATGTTACAGCTACTGCTAGTGGGCCAAAGCACTTAGTACGCACCTTGACTTTAGCTAAGTTTAATCAGTTGATTGATGATTTAGTAAAAAGAACTATCGAGCCTTGTGCTACAGCTTTAAAAGCAGCAGGGTTATCGAAGAGTGATATCGACGAAATTATTTTGGTAGGTGGTTCTACAAGAATCCCTGCAGTACAAGAGGCTGTTGAGAAATTCTTCGGAAAAAAACCATCAAAAGGAGTAAATCCTGATGAAGTTGTGGCCGTAGGTGCTGCAATTCAAGGTGGTGTATTAACAGGTGATGTAAAGGATGTATTGTTGTTAGATGTTACGCCATTATCTCTAGGTATTGAAACTATGGGTGGTGTCATGACAAAGCTAATTGAAGCCAATACCACAATACCAACTAAAAAGTCACAAGTATTCTCTACAGCAGCAGATAATCAACCATCCGTTGAAATTCATGTGTTGCAAGGAGAAAGACCAATGGCAGCAGACAACAAAAACATTGGACGTTTTCATTTAGATGGAATTCCACCAGCACAACGTGGAGTGCCACAAATTGAAGTAACTTTTGATATTGATGCCAATGGTATCATCAAAGTTTCTGCAACGGATAAAGCGACCAATAAAACGCAGGATATTAGAATTGAAGCTTCTTCAGGCCTGACCGAAGAAGAAATCAAGAAAATGAAAGCAGATGCTGAAGCAAATGCGGAATCTGATAAAAAAGCAAAAGAAACTGCGGATAAGTTAAATGAAGCTGATGGGATGATTTTCCAAACAGAAAAGCAGTTAACAGAATTTGGAGAGAAATTATCGGATGATAAGAAAAAACCAATTGAGGATGCTTTGGAAGATTTGAAAAAGGCTTACGAGGCTAAAGATTTGGCGCTAATTACACCAGCTTTAGATAAAATAAATGAAGCTTGGAAAGTAGCTTCTGAAGAAATGTACAAGGCACAAGCCGATTCACAAGCTGGTGCAGCTCCAGGACCTGATGCTGCTGATGCAGGCGCAAATGCAGCAGAAGGCGATAACGTAGAAGATGTAGATTTCGAAGAAGTAAAGTAAGCAGAGAACCTTTTTCGTTGTAAACGAAAAGCTGTGCATCGCTTATCCCGACGCAGGTTGGGATTTTTACGATACTATTTAAGATAGCACCCTAACTATGATTAGTTAGGGTGTTTTTTTTTGATTTTACAAGAGAAAAGTAAACTGCTTTATTTAGGTTTTAAATACCTATACCACACAAATATTTATGTTTACAACAATATTTTAATTTAACGCCTGTTATAGCTTATGTTTGATACCTTAGTGACCAGTTTTTCTTTTAAATAGCTATTTTTGCTCAACGAATTGAAATGGCTTTGAAAAGGAAAAAACAAAATAAAAAATAAATTGAATAAATTGTTCAAAATAAAAGGGTACTACGTCTTCTTTATAAGCTTTCTAATGGTGTCTATGGCCTATGGTCAAGACTCCATAGAGGAAGAAAATAATCCATACACCACTTTTAAGAGTGAAACGAATTCTAAAGACAGGTTTGAACTTTTTTTTAATACGCCAAACAGGTATAATCAAAATTCAGCCTTTGATTGGAAAAAAACTTTAGAAGAATATGCTGCAATGGCTGCTCAACGTAAAGATTCTGCTTCTATTTTTGATTACAAAATAATGCAAAGTCAAGTTTTTTATGACCTTGGTGAATTTTCTAAAAGTGTTGATTGGTTAAATGATTTGTACAAGTCAAACAGTAAAATACCTTTAGAACGCAAAAAAATAATTTTAGAACTTTTGGATCGTAATTATTCTAAGCTAAAATTATACATGAAACAAACAGAAATTCGAAAAGAAAAAAAAGAATTGGGGTTTGTTGAAAATATTACATTTTATGATATATACTCTAATTTGGGCATTCCTAAAAAGGCAATGGACGAGTATATTCAAGAGGTTAGTAAAACCATCGATCCTAAAGACTACTTTCAAAATGCAGAATATAACAATAATATAGGTGCTTACTTATGGTTAGATAATAAACAACCCCCAGCAATCCTTAAATTTAAGGATGCACAGTCATTTATTAACTTATACATTAATGATGTTTTAAATGTAAAAACTGAAAATGATCTGGTGAAAGCCTATTTATTAAAAGGCCAAATTTTAGGCAATCTAGGAAGATGCTATGCTGACTTAAAAGATTTTGACAAGGCTATTCCTATTTTAAAAACGAGTATCGAGATGCTCAACGAATACCGAATGGGTGCCTATTCCCCAGAATTAATTGAAAACGCACTTTACTTAGCCGATTCTGAATTACAAACAAATAATTTAGAAGAAGCGCTGCTATTACTTGAAAAAGATTTTAGATATTTTGAAGCCAGTCATATTTTAAAACGAAATAGATTATTTGCAGCCTATTATGATAAAAAACAAGACTTTGAGGCGGCGTCATTCTACTATAAAAAAAATATCCGTGTCCGAGACTCTATAGCTACAAAGGAAAAAGTAATTACGGGTCAGCAGTTAGAAACTTTAGTTCAATCAGAATTGGAAAGCTCTAGAGCTGAACTTATGGAATCTCGAGAAGATTTAGCTAAAAAGAGTAGTGAAATGGAGGCTTTAGATATAAAAATCACAGCCATCTTTATTTCATTAATATTTACCTTATTAGGTTTTGCAGGTTTAGTGTATGCGTATTTGCGCAGTATTAAAGCACAACGCATCATCGTAAAACAAAAGTATATTATTGAAGCTGCCCTGGTTGAAAAAGATTCTTTATTAAAAGAAATTCACCACCGAGTGAAGAATAATTTACAAATGGTATCTAGTTTATTGAGTTTACAGACTAAAAATACCCGAAGTAAAGCTGCTATCGAAGCTTTAGAAGAAGGGAAGAGCAGGGTAAAAGCTATGGCATTGATTCATCAAAAATTATATCAAAATGATGATTTATCAGTGATCGAAATGCAAGGCTACATCGAAAGTCTGGTGAATAGCATACAATCTGTCTACAAAAAAGGCGGACATAAAATTAACATAACTATTGATGCCGAAAATGTGGAATTAGATATTGATAGGGCTATCCCCTTTGGTTTAATTTTGAACGAACTGGTATCAAATTCTTTTAAATATGGTTTTCCCGATGACGATGAAGATGGAAAAATTTATATTCACATTCGCAAAAATAGTGATCAACAAGGCTTTTTTGAGTACACTGACAATGGTATAGGTCTCCCTGATAATATGGAAGATAGAACCGATGCTTCTATGGGTGTTCGATTAATGAATCGTTTGGTAAACCAACTACAATCTACCATGAATATTGATAAGGTATCGGAAGGTGTGCGTTTTTGGTTTAATTTTAAATAAGTATTATTTTTTTTGATTTAAATACCAAATAGTAAAAAATTTTATCATGAAAATTACCTTTTTAGGGCATGCTACCTTACTAATAAAAACCACCAAAGCTTTAATACTGGTTGATCCATTTATTTCGGGTAACGAGCTAGCAAAAAATAAGGTCAGTATTTCTGATATTAATCCCGATTTTATTTTGCTCACACATGCCCATCAAGACCATGTTTTAGATGTAGAAGCCATTGCTCAACAATCAAATGCGACTATTGTAAGTAATTATGAAATAACTACCTATTACGAAAAGAAAGGTTTTAAAGTGCACCCCATGAACCATGGCGGAAATTGGACTTTTAATTTTGGAGTTCTTAAATATGTAAACGCAATACATTCCTCTTCTTTCGCTGATGGCACGTATGGTGGCCAACCAGGGGGTTTTATTTTAACTGCAGATGACAAAAATATATATATCGCTGGTGATACTGCTTTGACTTATGATATGCAATTGATTCCCATGACCTTTACTTTAGACTTAGCTATTTTGCCGATTGGTGATAATTTCACCATGGGTGTAGATGATGCGGTAATCGCATCTGATTTTGTCGGCTGTGATGTTGTTTTAGGCTATCACTTTGATACTTTCGGATATATAAAAATAGACCACAAACTTGCAAAAGAAAAATTTAAAGAAGTGAATAAAAAACTTTACCTATTGGATATTGGAAAGTCGATCATTTTGTAGATCATTATCGTACGGTGCTCCTCAACACCATTCGATGCAGAAGCTTTGGAAAAAAACGTTTTAGGTAAACGGCAAAAACTTCTTTTTGACCAATATACACTTCAAACTTTTGATGATCAATCGCCTTTTTCATTTTTTGAGCAAAAACAGCTACAGGCAGTCCATTTGCGGTAGCCTTGTCTTCACTTTTTTGAGCACTACCATCCGCTGTTAAGGCATTTTTTGCCACATTAGTCTGTACAAATCCAGGACAAATTAAAGTTACCTTTAATCCGTCTTTCTCGTGCTCCATTCGCAGGGCATCAAAAAAACCATGCAAGGCATGTTTAGCACCACAATACCCAGAACGGTAGGGCGAAGCAAATTTACCCATTAAACTTGTCACCGTAACAAATTGTCCACTTTGTTGTTGAATAAAATAGGGTAGTACTAATTTTGTTAAGGCTACAGTACCTAAATAATTTACTTCCATTAGTTTTTGGTACACTTCAAATTCCGTAGCGACAATTAAGGAACGTTGACTGACACCTGCATTATTAATTAAAACATCAATACTTTCAAAAGCTCTAAAAGCTTCAGTGGTTTTTTCAGGTAATTCGTTAAAATTACTTACATCTAAAGGTAGAATATAACAGTTTTCAGGAATTTTACAATTACTCTTCACCTTTTCTAAAGCGGCTATATTTCTTGCCGATATAATAATCTTATTTTCATTTTTATTGAATAAATAAGCTAAGGCTTCACCAATTCCAGAGGATGCTCCCGTGATCCAAACTACTTTTTTTGACTTCATGTGTTTTGATGCTTTTTAAGAGCTAAAATATAGCTAAATTTGGCCTACAAACTATGAAAGCATCTTATAAAAAATATATTCTTGACTTTAAAAGGGCTAGTGGTACATCACGTGGCATTTTAAAACAAAAAGAAACCTGGTTTATTATCCTAGAAAATAATTCTAAATTTGGAATCGGTGAATGTGGTATTTTACGTGGATTAAGCGTAGATGATGTTACAAATTATGAAGCAACACTGCAATGGACTTGTGCTCATATACATTTAGGAAAAGAGGTGCTATGGCAAAAGTTACTCGAGTATCCTAGTGTTCAATTTGGAGTAGAACAAGCATTTTTATCCTTAGAAGCCGAACATCCTTTCAATTTATTCCCTTCAGATTTTACGAGAAACCAAGCACCGATTCAAATAAACGGACTCATTTGGATGGGGGATGAAGGTTTTATGCTGGAACAAATTGAAGAAAAACTAGCCGAAGGTTTTTCTTGTATTAAAATGAAAATAGGAGCGATTAATTTTAAAACAGAACTAAAACTATTAGCATCCATAAGAAAACAATACACTAAAGACCAAATTGAACTTCGAGTTGATGCTAATGGTGCCTTTAGTCCTGAAAATGCATTACAGAAACTACAGCAATTAGCGGAATACGATTTGCATTCTATTGAACAACCCATAAAACCAGGTAATTTTAAAGCAATGAAAAGTCTATGCGAAAGCACAGCATTGCCTATTGCACTCGACGAAGAATTAATTGGGGTTTTTGACTATGCTAAAAAGGCAGACCTGTTACAAACCATACAACCCCAATACATTATTCTAAAGCCTAGTTTTGTCGGAGGTTTTAAAGGATGTCAAGAATGGATCGCTCTTGCGGAGAAAAATAATATTGGTTGGTGGATTACCAGCGCCTTAGAAAGCAATATTGGTTTAAATGCCATAACGCAATGGACCTATACTTTAAATTCTAATTTACCCCAAGGTTTAGGTACAGGCAGCTTGTTTACCAATAATTTTGAAAGTCCCCTTACCGTGGAAAATGGAACTATTTTATATAAAAATGATAAAAATTGGCCAAGGAATTTAATAACTGAAATATGTATATAGAACAAGGATATAAAGGTAGTGCTGGTTTGTGGAAGTATTGGATATTACCAGTAGGGTTTATTCTTTTTATTGTCATGAACTATTTAGCTACCATAGCTTCCCCCATAAGCGTTGAAGATAGTATGAAACAACTCATAGCGCAATTAGGGACCACTACGGTATTTGTGATGGTTTTATTTCCATTGGTTTTGGGGCTGTTTGTGGTTTTAGGGTGGACCAAATTAGTACACGAACAGTCTATTCGGTCACTGACGACTTCTAGAAAAAAAATTGATTGGAAACGAATTTTTTTCGCTTTTGGCATATGGGGATTCATTACAATTATATTAACAGGTATAGATATTTATTTA
Source organism: uncultured Cellulophaga sp. (assembly GCA_963974535.1). Taxonomy (GTDB): domain Bacteria; phylum Bacteroidota; class Bacteroidia; order Flavobacteriales; family Flavobacteriaceae; genus Cellulophaga. Next base: position 279,240 of record CAXBCN010000002.1, on the reverse strand, counting down.
AAACCAGAGGATTTCGTTTTTAACTTTAAACCAGTGCCTTTCTTTATTTTGGTTGTAGTAGGGATGTTATTAATACCCCTACAAACAAGTTTTGAAGAGTATTTATTTCGAGGTCATATGATGCAAGGCATAGGTTTAATGGTTAAGAATAAATGGGTGCCGCTCGTTATCACCTCGGTTTTATTTGGCGTAATGCACATTGCAAATCCAGAAGTTACAAAACTTGGCTATGGTATTATGGTATACTACATCGGCACCGGTTTTTTTCTTGGAATTATAACCTTAATGGATGAAGGCTTAGAATTAGCATTGGGTTTTCATGCGGGGAATAATTTAATTGGTGCTTTATTATTAACAGCAGATTGGACGGCATTTCAAACAGATTCACTTTATAAAGATATTTCACAACCTACCTTGGGTTGGGATGTTCTAATTCCTGTTTTAGTAGTGTACCCTATTTTGTTATTAATTTTTGCTAAAATTTACAAATGGACTAATTGGAAGGAAAAACTAACGGGTAAAGTATTGAATAAAGAAGAATTTTTAAATCTATAAACCAAACTATGATTACATCAAAAAATATCCATCTCGCATTTCAACTAAACGGAATTTCATTTTCTTTTGAAGATTTAAAAGAAGTTGCTTATAGTTTAATAAAGGAAGGTAAAGATTTTGAAGTAGCCATCGGTAATTTTTTAATAGATTGGGTAGATGACTCTGAATTCATTGAAGTATCCACATCCGGGTCAACAGGTGTTCCGAAAAAAATTAAATTAAAGAAGCAGCACATGGTCAATTCTGCTTTGGCTACAGGAAAATATTTTGATTTAAAACCAACTCATAGGGCTTTATTATGCTTGCCAGCAACCTATATAGCAGGTAAAATGATGCTCGTTAGAGCCATGGTTTTAGGCTTGCATTTAGAGTATGTACACCCTGATTCAAATCCCGTTCAAGCTATAAAGGGCGATTATGATTTTGCAGCAATGATTCCCCTACAATTAGAGAATTCTCTGTTACAAATGAAGCATTTTAAAACCCTCATTATAGGTGGTTCACCGCTTTCAAATAGGCTGATATCAAAAATTCAAACTAAAAAAACAAGGGTCTATGAAACCTATGGAATGACCGAAACGATCAGCCATATTGCCGTAAAAAAAGTAAACCATGCCCCAAAAAAAGCTTCTTACTTTGAAGCTTTGCCGAATATAGAATTAAAAATTGATGACAGAAACTGCTTGGTGATATACGCTCCAGAAATTTCAGAGAAAGAAGTCATCACCAATGATGTGGTGAATTTAATTTCAGCCTCTCAATTCGAATGGCTGGGAAGGTTTGATACCCTTATAAATTCTGGCGGCGTAAAACTTAATCCTGAAACTATAGAAGCAAAACTCCATACCATTTTAAAGCATCCGTTTTTTGTTGCAGGGGTTCCTGATCCGGTACTGGGTGAAAAATTGGTGTTAATTATTGAAGGTAACGTTGACGTGCTTTCCATACAAACAACAGTTGGCCAATTAAAAAGTCTCACGAAGTTCGAAAAACCAAAAGAAATCTTCTGCTTAGAACAATTTATACGAACTGAAAACGGTAAATTACAACGTTCTAAAACCTTAAGCTTAGCTATAAAGTAAACTTTACTCACTAAAGGGTGAGGTTCCCTAATTCCTAATTTTAAAAATCCTGTTCGTCTCTTAGTTTTACGGTAAACATAAAACTAAAGAACATGAAACATTTATTTTTAATTCCTGTAATTCTCTTTTCTTTCTGGACAAGTTCTGCACAAGAAAGTGTTCAAGGACCCGCAACTGATGTCATTTTACATCAAGAGGTAAATCCGAAAACAAAAACATCCCTTAGTATGCGATGTGGTGCTAGTATAGCAGATTTTAAACCACTATTTATGGTTGACGGGAAAATACTTTCTAATGATTCCCTGTCTACTATTCATTCAGTAAATATGGCAGACTTAAATGTTTTAAAAGAAAATAGTGACTTAACAATTTATGGCGATGCTGGTAAAAACGGGGTAGTTTTAATTACTACTAAAGATGCAGAGGAATTAGTTCACCATAAAAATTACGAAAACCTTCCTTTTAAAATTTACGATGTACCCACCGCTAATTTAAATCTTCCTCAAGACTTTTATAATCGCATCATCAGTTACGTTCCAGGCGTACAGATAAGTAATATTGATTCAAATTTAGATAATACGCCAACACTTACAATCCGTGGGGATAGGAATACCCTGTATATCATAGACGGAATTAGGTACTATGATGCTCGTATTTTAAATGCCATAAACCCTAATGACATTGAAAGCATCAAAGTAGCCACCGATGTGGCAGCAAGTAATTATGTATTAACGAACCCTAACTAAAACTAAAAATTATGAAAAATTATATACTAGTATTCGTTTTAGCTTTTGTGAGTTTATCTACCAAAGCGCAAATTAAAAACATATCAGGAACCGTAACCGATGGCAGCGATCCGTTACCTGGAGTTTCTATTATAGTAAAAGGAACTAAAAACGGAACACAAACAGATTTTGATGGCAAATACACGATCAAGGCTGCCTATGGCGCAACACTTGTTTATTCCTATATTGGGTATAAAAGTGAAGAAATCACAGTCCAAGATAAAGAGCTGATTCTTGTGCATCTCAAAGAAGATGCTCAAGCTTTAGACGAGGTTGTAATTGTTGGCTATGGAGTTACAAGTAGAACTCATTATATGAAGAGTTCGGTAACCAGAATGCCTTCAGCATCACAACTAAAAAAGCAAAAAACGAATGCCTATCATAATAGCATTGCCCAGCAATTACAAGGTAAGGTAGCGGGAGTTCACATTACAAATACTTCAGGGAATACTGGTGCATCTACTGAAATCAGAATTAGAGGAGCTGCCAGTATATCAACTGCTGAACAACCTTTGTATATTGTAGATGGTGTTCCGATTCAAGCTATAAACAATGCTGTGGTGGCTAATTTAGATCCAAAAACAATTGATAAGATAAATGTATTTAAAGGAGCAAAAGCTAGAAAGTTATTCGGGTCTTCCGCCAAAAATGGCTGTGTGGTGATTAGCACAAAAAAAGGGAACTACCAGATTGATTTTGATGAAAATTATGCCCAAATTACAGAGAATACTTTTAAGAAAGTCAACTTAAATCCGCTTTCAACTTTTTCTATTGATGTTGATAAAGCTGGGTATAGCAACATCAGAAGGTTTATTAATAATGGTAGTAAAGTTCCTGTAGACGCTGTTAAAATTGAAGAAATGCTTAATTATTTTGACTATAGTTATCCGCAACCCACTGGAGAACATCCTTTTACTATCAATTTAGAAGCGGCCAAAACACCTTGGAATTCTGAAACGCAATTGGTGCGCATTGGTTTACAAGGAAGATCCTATCTGAATGAAGAGTTGCCAGCATCTAACTTAACGTTTTTAATTGATGTGTCTGGTTCTATGGATCGTCCTAATAAATTACACTTACTAAAAGCCGCCTTTACATTATTAGTGAACCAACTTAGAGAAAAAGATAAAGTAGCAATTGTAGTGTATGCAGGAGCAGCAGGTGTTGTTTTAGAACCAACAAGCGGAAATCAAAAGGAAAAAATATTAAAAGCCTTAGATAATTTGCAGGCTGGAGGCTCTACGGCAGGCGGACAAGGCATTGAATTGGCTTATAAATTGGCCGATAAAAACTTTAAAGCCCATAAAAATAATAGAGTTATTTTGGCTACGGATGGCGATTTTAATGTGGGTGCATCTTCCGATAAAGATATGGAAACCTTAATTGAAGAAAAACGAAAATCAGGAGTGTTTTTATCTGTTTTAGGCTTTGGAATGGGAAATTATAAAGATACTAAGTTAGAAAAACTAGCCGATAAAGGAAATGGAAATCATGCCTATATTGATACGATGCAAGAAGCTCAAAAGATATTCGGTAAAGAGTTTGGAGCTACTTTATACACTATTGCTAAAGATGTAAAAATTCAGATAGAATTTAATCCTGCAAAAGTTCAAGGCTACCGTTTAATTGGGTACGAAAATAGAATATTAGCTGATGAAGATTTTGTTGATGACACCAAAGATGCAGGTGAATTAGGCAGTGGGCATACCGTTACCGCCTTGTACGAAATAATTCCAGTAGGTGTTAAAAGTGATTATTTAAAAGAAGTAGCCGATTTAAAATACACGGATAAAACAAGTAAAACTGATTTGTCAGACGAACTTTTTACGGTAAAATTCAGGTATAAAAAACCAAACGAAGATAAAAGTATCGAAATGGTGGAGGTTTTTAAAAATTCACTAACTCAAATGTCTCCTGATTTTAAATTTGCCTCTTCGGTAGCTCTTTTTGGTATGCATTTACGCAAATCACAATACCTTAACCATTCCAATTTGAATGATGTGTTGTCTTTAGCTTCCGCAGGAAAGGGTAATGACACAGAAGGATATCGAGCTGAATTTATACGCTTGGTGAAAACCGCCGATAGTAGTCTTTAAAAAAGTGCCTTCGGGCACTTTTTTGTTAGAAGTTATTTTGTATTTTCAGCTGCGAAATACAACTTCAATGAAAAACATACTTTTTACCCTTAGCTTTTTGTACACTTTAGGGGCCTTAGCCCAACATATTTTACCGGAAGAACAGCGTGCCATGGTTGTTGATGAAATACTTTCTGAACGTTTTAACCAGCTATTGCCGAATTTAATGGATGAATCCGGTATCGATATGTGGATTGTCATCTCAAGAGAATACAACGAAGATCCTGTATTGAGAACCATGCTTCCAGCAACATGGTTAAATGCACGGCGAAGAACTATCCTGCTATTTTATCGCAATAAAAGCAAAAATACTATTGAAAAATTAGCGGTGGCAAGGTATAATGTTGGTGAAAATATTGTTTCGGCTTGGGATAAAGAAAAAGAACCTGACCAATGGAAGCGTTTAATAGAATTGATTGAAGAGCGCAATCCTACTAAAATTGGACTCAACTATTCTAAAGATCACAATATTGCCGATGGATTAGACAAAACCGATTACGATGAATTTTTAGAATACCTTCCAAAAAAACACCATGCTAAAGTAGTCTCTGCAGAACAATTGGCAGTACGGTGGATTGAAACGCGAACACCTAGAGAAATGGTTATTTACAATCAACTGGTGACTATTACCCACGAGATAATTGCCGAGGCTTTTTCGGAAAAAGTGATAACTCCTGGAATTACGACAACCACTGAAGTAGAGTGGTGGATGCGCCAAAAAGTAACTGATTTAGGTCTAGAAACTTGGTTTCACCCCACAGTAGATGTGCAACGAAGTAGTGAAGCATTGGTAAGTCATTTATATTCTTTTTCCGGTAGACCTGACGATATGGTAATTTTACCTGGAGATTTAGTGCATTGCGATTTCGGAATAAGCTATTTACGCTTAAACACCGATTGTCAAGAGTTGGCTTATGTTTTAAGGCCTAATGAAAAAGAAGCGCCAAAATTTTTAATAGAAGGCTTAAAAGCTGGGAATCAAGTACAAGATTTTTTAACTCGAAATATGATCACTGGTAAAACGGGAAATGAAATCCTCGCAAAGGCACTTAAAGAGGCAAAAGCGGCGGGATTGAGACCTTCTATTTATACGCATCCTCTTGGCTCTTATGGGCATTCTGCAGGCACTACGATTGGTATGTGGGATTCACAGGGTGGAGTGATGAAAGACGATGGCGAAAACTATCCCTTACGTCAAAATACCGTATATGCCATTGAACTAAATACAACTATCACCGTTCCTGAATGGAATAGAGATATTCGAATTATGCTGGAAGAAGCAGGGTTTTACGGTGAAAACGGTTTTAGATTTGTCAATGGTCGCCAAACAGAATTACTGTTGATTCCAAGAGTAAAAAGTCAACTTGGCAATTAAACCCTAGTCTAAATCAAAAAAATTTTATTCTGAGTATTGATGTTTACTATTCACAACGCTGATAAGTACCGCAATGGGTGTTTATCAGCGTTATCAATAGTTACTATTACTATATGTAATTGATAAAAAAGGTGTACCTCAATTAGAGAAAGGCTTTTAGACCATAAAAAATTAACCTAAAAGCAATATTATATGCTGAATGCCTAAGTTTTTAAGTACATCTAAATCTAAAACCAAAAGGCCTTGCTCAAATCAGGTCAATTTGATAAGGGCCTAATTCACCATAAACAAGGCGTTGACAAAGAACAGTTTGCCATTTTCCCAAAAACCTCTAAATAAAGGATTATCAACCATGTACACTACCTGTCCACGGCCATAATTTTCAACACCAAAAACCATGGTTTCTGCTATTTGCTTTTTGGCTTCACTACCCGCAAAACCTGCTACTGGTGTTGTATTTTTTTCAAGATAAGCAACAGTTCCATCTTTTAAATAATCAAAGCTGTCACTTCCCAGTTTTAAGCTAAAATAGGTATCGCTATAGCCATAAGCTAATGGGTGTGTAGGATCAACTTTTGTTTTGAAAATAGCGCCTGTAATCAAGTTTTTTATGCCCTCACGTTCAGATTCATCATAGGTTTGTAGCGCAACTGTCTTGGTGCTGTCTTTTTTAACTTCTTTAGTTTTTACCCCAAAACCATCTTTTCCTTCTAAACCATTGATGGCGCCGCCCATGGCAATTAATTTACCACCTTCTTTTACCCATTTTTTAAGTTCCTTTTGCTTATCGCTATTTAAGAAACTTCCATACCAACCATCTGGTAGTACTAATACGTCATAGCCTTCTAAGTCTGTGGCATATAGTTTTGAGTCGTGAAGAACCGTCACAGGATACTGTAATTGCTGTTCGAAAAAGTGCCAAATTTCACCAAATTGCAATGTACTTGTGGGTTCTCCAGAAAGTACCGCTACCTTAGGCTTCTTTACTATCGCGACACTACTAGATCCAAAATCATTTCCTTTATCCACAAAGCCAGTTGTCGTGGGGGTTAATGCTGTTTGGTTTTTTATTGAAATACGTTCAAGGGCTGTAATAAAATCTTTTTTATTTCTATTGTCAGCTTTAGTGATAATTAAACTCCCTCTTTCATATCTTTTACCATTTAAGGAAAAGGGCTTTTGGGTAACACGAACTTTGATGCCTTCTTTTAATGCATCTGCTAAAAAACGGGCATCCTGCATGCTATTCCAGTTCGATAAATAAGCATAAGTGTCTTCTGAAATACGATTATTTAGATTCGAATAAGTGTTGTTTTCAATAGTGGTATTTACTTTTGTTTCAGAGGCTATGGCTTCTAATCCGTAGGCATAGGGTAAAGACCAAGCGGTGATGTCATAAGTTAATGAATCGCTTAATTTGGCATTGGGTTCAAATAAAACATGCGCTAGCGTACCTTTGATTTGGTCTGTTGAAACCACTAAAGATGGGCCATTAGTTTTTAAACTTTTTATTTTACCTGAGCTGTATTCAAAGCCCTTTATACTGGCGTTGCTAGCCCAACCATACTCAATTTGATGTAAATCTAGAAGTTTAGTTAAAGCATCTAATTTATTAGGCTGCCCGCTTAAAATAAAGCTTTTGTATTTGTGATTTTTATCGGTATAGAATTTCTTGAACTCTTCATTTAGTTTTTGTGCATTTCCGGCGGCTACTTCAACTGTAGACACCCCAGTTGTAAAGTGGTGTGCAATTCTATCTTTTAAGGTCAAGGTATCGCCGATACGGGTTAAAACCCCTAAACCAGCTCGTCCACTACCACCTTGCTCGTAGGTCATTCCAATAGCACCATTGTACAGAGGATAGGTGTCGCCATAACTTGGGTAAAAAAGGTCAAAAACTTCTTTAGTGAAGTAAAACCAACCATTTTTATCAAAATATTTGGCGTGGTTTTTACCAATCGTTACCTGAAAATCGCGCTGAAAGTTTGTAATTACTTCATGGTAAGGTTCTGCCGCAGGTGCAAAATAGTACGGGGCATCTACGCCTTGTTCATGAAAATCTACATGTACATGAGGTAGCCAAGTGTTATAAACTTTTAAGCGCTGTTGACTCTCTACTTGTGTCAGCCATGCCCAATCCCGATTTAAATCGAACATATAATGGTTTGCACGGCCACTTAACCAACCTTCGTTATGTTCCTTACTGTTGGGATCTACATTGTAGGGTGTATTTTTATTTTCATTATACCAATTTACATATCTATCACGGCCATCAGGATTAATACAAGGGTCAATAATAACAACAGTATTTTCTAGCAAGCTTTTACGATTGGTTAAAAGATCATAAATAGTTTGCATAGAGGCTTCAGTGCTTACGCTTTCGTTACCATGCACGTTATAGCTCAACCAAACTATGGCCTTATCTGGACTACCTTGGCCAACGGTATTTTTTAAATGTTCTGTTCGGATATTTTCTAAATTTTTGATGTTTTCCGCTGAAGAAACGTAGGCAAGAAGTAGAGGCCTTCTTTCGTTGGTTTTACCGTACTCTACCAATTGTACTTGATCAGGGAGTGTGGCGGCTAAATATTTGTAATAATCAACCACTTCGTGATGTCTAGAGAATGCTGAACCTAATTCATATCCTAAAAATTCAGAGGGAGATTTAATACTTTGTGCAATGCTAAAGGTATAGGAAAGAAAACCTATAAGAAGTAAAAGTTTTTTCATTCGTTTATGTATTTCTAAAACATAAAACTAATCATAAATAATCAAATTGAATATGGCTATCTTTGTTTTTATTTAAATTAAGAACCTAATGTAATTTTTCAAACGGATAAAATTCAAGCATTTTATCTTTATAAGAATAAAACTTATCTATGAAACTTGATGGAATCCCATTTAAACAAACTGGTTATTTTTCTAAAATAATCTGTGATTATTTAGAAGAAAAAACAGCGCTTACTCCTTTTTTTAATAGATTTCCAAAAAAGGAAAACTTTGAAGCACAAATAAAAGAAAAGGCTGCCAGTTTCTCCCAGAAACAGAGAATTGTTTTGGCAGATGCACTAGAAAAACAAAACGCCAAATTAGCATTAAGTGATGCTACTCAAGTAAATATACGTGCCCTTAAAGACGAAAAAACCTTCACTATAGTGACAGGACATCAGTTAAATTTATTTACAGGACCCTTGTATTTTTTATTCAAGATTATCTCTACGATTAACCTTTCTAAAGAATTAAAAAAAGCATATCCAAATTACAATTTTGTCCCCATTTACTGGATGGCAACGGAGGATCATGATTTTGAGGAAATCAATTATTTTAATCTTAATGGCAAAAAAATTCAATGGAATAAAGCGGCTTCGGGGGGTGTTGGTCGATTGTCTACAAATGGTCTTGAAGAAGTTTTTGAAAATTTATCTGCAGAATTGGGTACGAGTACCAATGCAACTTATTTGAAAAATTTATTTTCAGAGGCCTATTTGAAAAATGATAATTTAACAGATGCTACCCGTTATTTAGCCAATGCCTTATTTTCTGAGTACGGATTAGTGATTGTTGATGGTGATGATGCCGCATTGAAACAATTGTTAATTCCTTTTATTACAGATGACCTATTCGAGAACACTTCTTTTTCTGAAGTCTCAAAAACAATAAAAGACCTAAACGAGATTTCTGAGGAGTATAAAATTCAAGTGAACCCAAGAGAAATTAATTACTTTTATTTAATTGATGGAGTTCGGGAGCGAATAATTGAAAAAAATGGGGTTTTCTATATAAACGATACAAAATTCAGTTTTACCAAGGAGGCCATTTTAGTAGAAATTAATAATCATCCTGAGCGTTTTTCTCCAAATGTGGTGACTAGGCCTTTGTATCAAGAAGTTATTTTGCCAAATCTGTGCTATATTGGAGGCGGTGGAGAGCTCGCGTATTGGTTAGAGCTTAAAGGGTATTTTAACGCCGTAAATGTTAGCTTTCCAATGTTGCTATTGCGTAACTCAGCACTTTTAATTACCGAAAAGCAACATGATAAATTAACAAAATTAGGGCTTTCAACCGCTCATTTATTTCTGAAACAAAATGCATTAATCAATAAAAAAATACGTGAAATTTCGAATATTGATATTGACTTTAGTGCTCAAAAAGAACAGTTGAAAAATCAGTTTAGTGCCTTATTTGATTTGGCAGAACAAACCGATAAGTCGTTCTTAGGAGCCGTAAAAGCTCAAGAAATTAAACAAATAAAAGGACTAGATCATTTGGAAAAGCGATTGCTAAAAGCGCAAAAGCGTAAGTTAAAAGATCATGTTATTCGAATTACTTCAATTCAAAACGAACTTTTTCCAAATCGATCTTTACAGGAACGCCAAACAAATTTTTCTGAATTTTACCTAGAGTACGGCAATGCCTTACTTCCTGAATTAAGTACACATTTAAAACCGTTGTCACAGGACTTTGTAGTTATCGTTTTTTGATGCTCTATGACAGCTTGTTTTTTATCGCGAAAGATTAGGTTGGCAGTACATAAGGCTTTTATGCCACAAAAAATTTAATACACATATGCACAATATTGATATTGAACTAGTAGAAATGACCTTAGACGTCATGAAATACGCCATCAATCGTATTACCAATTCAGCTCCTGAATTAGGAAAACCAAAAAAAGAGGAAGAGCTTAAAGCTTTGGTGGGTGAAACAATTACGGCAAAAGGCATTGGTGGAGAAAAAGCTTTTCAGTTGTTTCGAGATGTCTTGGTAAAAGCCACTGTGCCTATCGATCATCCAAGACATTTGGCATTTGTACCGGCTTCGCCCACTAGGGCGGCTATTATGTTCGATTTGGTTACTTCAGCATCAAGTATTCACGGCGCGTATTGGATGGAAGGAGCAGGTGGCATTTTCTGTGAAAATGAAGCCATGCGATGGTTGGTATCCTTAACAGGAATGCCCCGTACATCTTTCGGCGTTTTTACGAGTGGTGGAACAGCGGCAAACTTATCTGCCATGGTTACCGCACGCGAATTTTGGCGCACTAAATCCGAGAATCAGCATAAGAAAGGAATTATTTTAACGTCTATAGGGGCGCACTCATCGGTTAAAGCTATGGCAAAAGTGATGGATGCAGAAGTGCTGTTGGTACCTACCGAAGATAGCTTACAGGCATCAGATATCGAAAAAACATTACAGGCTTTATCAGACGATGAAAAAAACAGAATTTTTGGGATTGTCGCTACTGCAGGGACCACCAATGCCGGTATCATTGATGATTTAGAGGGTATCGGAACTTTTTGTCGAACTCATAATTTTTGGTTTCATGTAGATGCGGCTTATGGCGGTGGCGCTTTGGTGGCCGATTCTGTGCGACATTTATTTAACGGAATAGAAATGGCAGATAGTATCACAATTGATCCACATAAATGGTTGTTTTCTCCTTATGATTGTGGTGCCGTTTTATATAGAGACCCTGAATTAGCAAAAGCCGCTCATTCCCAAGAAGGTTCTTATTTAGATATTTTTAAAGATGAAGGTGCCCAAGGTTTTAACCCTGCAGATTACCAAATTCAATTAACCCGACGACTTCGGGGCATGCCACTTTGGTTTTCTTTGGCCATGCATGGAATAGATAAATACAAGTGGGCGGTTGAACAGGGAATTTCTTTAGCCAATTTAGCCGGAAAATTAATAGAAAACGCAGCTCAAGTTGAGTTAGTTCGTGAGCCTAGTTTGTCATGTGTACTTTTTAGACGAATTGGTTGGTCTCCCAATGATTATAGAAATTGGACCTACGATAATCACGATAAGGGATTTGCCTTAGTAACTCCTACCAAATGGAAACAAGGAGATACTTATGAGACGGTAGCTCGGTTTTGTTTTATCAATCCAGATACAACAGAACAGGACATCGCTGATATTTTAGCTACTATGGTTTAAGGAACTAAAAAAATGCCATTCCAGTTTTCATGGCTTAAAGAATACCGAATGCGAAAGTGTTTATCGGTATTTAATTTTAGGTATTCAATTTTTTTGGGGGCAATGGCAATCATACAAAAATGGTGAGATTCATTGATATATTCAATGGTTTCAGTTCCTGTGATTTCTGTGCCCGGAGCTTTAGAGCTTATATAATCTTTTTTTGATCGTTCACTAATGTTTCTCCAGTGTTCTTCCAATATATCTGGATTTTTTATCAGGACTGCAATTCCCTCTATTTTTAATTGGATGCTTTTTTCTGGATTATAAAAAAGCAAACTCACCTTATTGTTTTCTTGAATATGCGTTACTTTTTTTGATCGCTTATCTGTATAAAAAGTTACTGTTAAATCCTTAGAAATATCGCGTACCACTATGGTTCTTAATCGGGCCATATGGTCTAGGCCAACCGTTCCTAAAGTCGCTAACCTATACGGATGATTTTTTTTGGTAAGACTTATTTTAAATTCGTTTTTGATCGCATCAAATATTTTTTCAGTCATAGAATATCGTGTTAAAGATTCGAAAAAATATTCATAAATCACCCTAGGTATTCAAATAAAAGAGGCGAAACTAACGCTAGTTAAAATATTTGTATAAATATAATCAAAAGAAGCTTTTCAAAAAATTTCAATTTACTATTTTTGCGGATGCAAAATAACGTCCTGATTTTAGATTTTGGTTCTCAATACACACAACTTATCGCAAGAAGAGTTCGAGAACTTAATATTTTTTGTGAAATAAAACCGTACAATCACCTTCCAGAGGACCTTTCTGAATATAAGGCTGTAATTCTTTCAGGGTCTCCATTTTCAGTAAGGGCGGCTGATGCTCCACATCCTGATTTGTCAGAAATTCAAGGTAAAAAACCCTTATTAGCGGTTTGTTATGGAGCGCAATATTTAGCACATTTTAAAGGTGGTAATGTGGCCCCATCCGAAACAAGAGAATACGGTCGAGCAAAACTGTCGTTTGTAAAACCTAATGAAGCCTTTTTTGATAAAATTAGTGAAGGAAGTCAGGTTTGGATGAGTCATTCTGATACTATTAAAGTATTGCCAACCCGTGCGGTTAAGCTTGCAAGTACACATGACGTAGAGAATGCGGCATTTAAAATTCAAGGCGAAGAAACCTACGCCATTCAATTTCATCCTGAAGTATACCACTCTACCGATGGAAAACAGTTACTTGAAAATTTTCTCGTAAATATTGCAGGTGTGGCTCAAACTTGGACGCCAGATTCTTTTGTGGAAACTACAGTCGCCCAATTAAAAGAAAAAATAGGAACAGATAAGGTTATTTTAGGCCTATCTGGTGGTGTTGATTCTTCGGTAGCAGCCATGTTATTGCATAGGGCTATTGGGAAAAACTTACATTGTATTTTTGTTAATAATGGCTTATTGCGTAAAGATGAATACCCAAGTGTTTTAAAACAATACGAAGGAATGGGTCTAAATGTAAAAGGTGTAGACGCTTCGGCACGTTTTTTGGATGCATTATCAGGAGAAAGCGATCCAGAAAAAAAACGTAAAATTATTGGTCGGGTCTTTATCGAGGTTTTTGATGATGAATCGCATCAAGTAGAAGACGCAAAATGGCTAGCACAAGGTACTATTTACCCTGACGTCATCGAATCGGTGTCAGCAACAGGCGGACCTTCAGCGACGATTAAAAGCCACCATAATGTTGGTGGTTTGCCCGATTTTATGAAATTGAGTATTGTTGAGCCCTTACGTATGCTTTTTAAAGACGAGGTGCGCAGGGTGGGTGCAAGTATGGGGATTGACCCCTTATTATTGGGTAGGCACCCATTTCCAGGACCTGGTTTAGCGATACGAATTCTAGGAGATATTACCAGAGAAAAAGTAGCAATTCTACAAGAAGTAGATGCTATTTTTATAAATGGATTAAAAGAAGCAGGACTTTATGATAAAGTTTGGCAGGCCGGAGCGATGCTTTTACCCGTAAATAGTGTAGGTGTTATGGGTGATGAAAGAACTTATGAAAAATGTGTAGCTTTGCGAGCTGTGGAAAGTACCGATGGTATGACTGCCGATTGGGTAAATTTACCCTACGAGTTTTTACAAAAAACGTCAAACGATATTATCAATAAAGTTCGAGGGGTAAATAGGGTGGTGTATGATATAAGTTCAAAACCACCTGCAACGATTGAATGGGAATAATTTGTTTGGTTTAAGGAAGCCTTGGGCAAACCATGGCGATAAGGCATTAAATATAGAAAGATAAAAATGAAAAAAGTATTTGTGAAGTTTTATATGCTAACCTTAGCACTGTTACTCTTTAGTTTTTCAGCTTTTGCTCAAAAATTTACGACGCATCCTGTAAAAAAAGGGGAAACGATTCAAAGTATTGCGAGACAATATAATGTAAGTCCCGAGAGTATTTTAAACTTGAATAAAGAAGTTAAAAATGCCAACGAATTAAAACTGAATACTATTTTGGTGATTAATTTAGAGGCAAAAGCTACTCTTATCAACGATGCTCTGCCTAAAGAGACTACGAACACAACTACAACAGTACTAACGCAAGAAGAGCCTATTGGTTTTGTTTCCTATGAAGTGAAGCGGAAAGATAATTTATTTAGAATATCGGAGCGTTTTAAAGTAAGTCAAGATGCTATTAAACGGTATAACAAAGAATTATATGCCACACAACTTAAAAAGGGAATGACCTTAAAAATTCCTAAGTTTAGAAAAATAGTGGTAAAAGAAACTATTGTTGATGACTCTCTTTTTGAAGAATATACGGTTCAACCAAAAGAAAATAGATTTTCTATTGCGAGCAGGTATGGAATTTCTATGGATAGTCTTTTAGTTTTAAATCCAGATTTATCTAAAGACAATACCTATTTGGCAGCAGGTCAAAAGTTACGATTACCGATTCTCGCCGGAAGTACCACGGAAAATCAAACTTCTCAATTATTTATGTCGTACACCGTTCCCGCAAAAAAAGGCTTTTTAGCTTTGGAGCGCGAATTTGGAGTTACAGAAAATGAGATAAAACAATTAAACCCTGAAGTTAAAGAACGCGGACTTCAAGAAGGAATGGTGATTAGAATACCACAAAAAACAGCAAATAATGAGGCTGTCAATACAGAAAATTTTAATTTTTATGAAGTAAAACCTGGCGAAGCGGAATATTCGCTCACAAGAAAATTGGGTTTAAGTTACCGAGAGTTACTTGCTTTAAATCCAGAACTCCAAACGGGATTAAAGGCAGGAATGATTTTAAAAATTCCAAAAGCAAATGAAGGTAATTTTGTGGTTAAAAATTCTTTGATTATTGAAAATATAGATTTAATAAGTAAAATGAACACGGCGTTTAAGCCTAATTTAGTCATTATGCTTCCTTTTCGCTTAGACCTGATCAATGTGAATAATTCTGAAGGAGCAAAAGACTCTTTAAAGGGTAGAAAAGATGCCAACTGGAGCTTAGCGCTGTACAGTGGTGCATTAGTAGCCTTAGATTCCATAAAAAAATTAGGACTTTCTGTGAATGTTTCGGTTTTTGACACAGAAAGGAACATGAACAGAACCAAAGAATTAGTTTTAAAGTCCGAATTAAAAAATGCCCACGCTATAATTGGTCCTTTAGATCCAGAATCTTTAAAGGAAGTAGCTGTCCGCGTATTACCTTATCAAGTTCCGCTTATTGCACCCATTCATACCAAAAGTGATATTAGCCTTTCCAATGTTTTTTATGCGGTTCCTTCAGAAGACAATTTAAGGGAGCAATTATTGTCTTTTATTAAAGAAAAAAGAGTTTCAGAAAATATTGTAGTTATTGCTGATAAAGATCATGAGGCAACGAAAAAGCTTTTATTAAATGAATTTCCAAAGGCAAAAGCATTAAATTTAGTAGAGAAATTTGCCATGAAAGACAAAATTTTAGCCTTACTATCTTCGACAGAAGAGAACTGGGTTTTCCTAGAAACGGATCAATTTAGTACGGTAAATAGTGTAATTTCTGTATTAAACGCTTCACAAACCGATAAGATTAAAATACGACTTTTTACGACCAATAAAAACAAAGCGTATGACGATGAAAAAATAAATCATTCTCATTTATCAAACTTAGCTTTTACCTACCCAACGATGGAGGGGGAAGATAAAAATGACGCCTTTGAGCGCGCTTACATGAAAATGAACAACGGCAAATCACCGGATAAATACGCTCATAAAGGTTTTGACATTACCATGGATGTTCTGTTAAAATTAGCCTATAAAAATAATTTGTTTGAAGCTTCTAAAAACATAGGGGAAACGCGCTATAGCAATTCAAAATACAATTATGTGCAAAAGGAATCGCAAGGATATTACAATACAGGAGCCTATATCATGATGTATGATAATATGTGGATAAAAGAAGCAAAATAGCATGGGCTATCTTGGGTGGGTTGCGTAAACTTGAAAAATAGAGCGTAAAAGTATAGCTATAGCTTTAAAAGCAAGTTTAGTTGCGACATGCCAGCAGATGGGCATTTAATTTCAAAATTTTATGTAGGCCAAAGCTTTGGTAGTTTGTTTTGCCTTAGGGAGCGCGAAAGCCCCATGCTCGGCTTTAAATTTTCAAAATAGTATCGCACGCAATGCCCGAGCGCTGTACTTTACCATCAGTTAACAAAAAAAATAATTCATTTTCTTGGGATTGCTAAAGTTCTTCTTAGTCGCATTATTTGTATTCTTGATTTCTAACGAAATTCAAGAAGAAACCATCTTGTGGGAAAAGCAAAAGCGACTCAGTTGGTCAGATTTTAAAGGAAAACCTCAAAACAATAGGGCAGCAGCGGTAACGGCCAGTGGATTAACGTACCGGATTGCAACGACTAAAGAAAATAATAAGGTTGTGGCTGTTGATTTTGAAGTGAACTCTTTTTTTTACCCTCAAAAGTCATGGTTTCGACCTGCCCTATGTGACCAGGTAATTTTAAGTCACGAACAGTTGCATTTTGATATTACCGAAGTATATGCTGAAATTCTTAGAAAGCGTTTCGCCAAAGCTCTTCAGACCCACAAGTCACAAGCCGAGATGAAAGCCATTTACCAGCAAGTGAATAGGGAGTTAAATGACTTTCAAAACGTGTATGATGCCGAAACCAATTTTTCAAGAAATAGGGAGCAGCAATTACTTTGGAATAAAAAAATTGAAGCAATTTTGATGGATTAATTCTCCAGTGCTACTAAGCGATACGCTTATGATTCACCTGATAGGCTAAACCAATTAAAAATTATAACAAGCTACGTAGCCTATAAATTAAGCTTTCTTAAACCTGGATCACACCTAAGTTAAAAGGTTTTTCAATAGGTGCGTGATTCGCTGCTGAAATCCCCATTGAAATCCATTTTCTTGTATCTAACGGATCTATAACGGCATCTGTCCATAATCGTGACGCTGCATAATAAGGTGAAACTTGATTGTCGTAACGGCTTTTAATTTTATTAAATAATTCGGCTTCTTTTTCAGGGGTTATTTTTTCCCCTTTTTTCTCTAAGGAAGCTTTTTCTATTTGTAACAATACTTTGGCCGCTGAATTTCCGCTCATTACTGCCAATTCAGCACTAGGCCAAGCGACGATTAACCGTGGGTCATACGCCTTGCCACACATGGCATAATTTCCTGCTCCATAACTGTTTCCGATGACAATAGTAAACTTCGGTACAACAGAGTTGCTTACGGCATTCACCATTTTTGCACCATCTTTAATAATGCCACCATGTTCGCTTTTACTTCCTACCATAAAACCAGTAACATCTTGTAAAAATACAAGCGGAATTTTCTTTTGATTGCAATTGGCAATAAATCGCGTGGCTTTATCCGCTGAATCAGAATAAATTACGCCTCCAAATTGCATTTCACCAGCGGTGGTTTTTACTACTTTTCTATGATTGGCGACAATACCAACGGCCCAACCATCAATTCGTGCATAGCCCGTTAAAATAGTTTTTCCATAACCCTCTTTATATTGTTCAAATTCGGAATTATCTACCAAACGTTTAATGATTTCAAGCATATCATACTGATCGCTTCTCGATTTAGGTAAAATTCCGTAAATATCATCTTGATTTTCCTTTGGTTTTTTAGCTTCAACACGGTTATAACCCGCCTTGTCAAAATCGCCTATTTTATTGATGATATTTTTAATCGTATGTAAGGCATCGACGTCATCTTTTGCTTTATAATCGGTAACACCGCTTATTTCACAATGGGTTGTAGCACCGCCTAGGGTTTCATTATCAATACTTTCTCCAATGGCTGCTTTTACCAAATAACTTCCTGCTAAAAAAATGCTACCTGTTTTATCCACAATTAAGGCTTCATCACTCATAATGGGTAAATACGCGCCACCTGCTACACAACTACCCATAACCGCAGAAATTTGAGTAATTCCCATACTGCTCATAATAGCGTTGTTCCTAAAAATACGCCCAAAATGCTCTTTGTCCGGAAAGATTTCATCTTGTAAGGGTAGGTAAACACCAGCACTATCGACCAAATAAATAATAGGTAATTTGTTTTCTATGGCAATTTCTTGTGCTCTTAGGTTTTTTTTAGCGGTGATCGGAAACCAAGCTCCAGCTTTCACTGTGGCATCATTAGCGACAATGATACATTGTTTTCCTTGAACAAATCCTATTTTTACAATAACACCTCCAGAAGGGCAACCACCATGTTCGCCATACATTCCGTCACCTACAAAAGCACCAATTTCAATGGCATCAGCGCCATCATCCAAAAGATAATCAATACGTTCTCTTGCTGTTAATTTTCCTTGCTTATGTTGCTTTTCAATTCTGCTTTTTCCTCCTCCTAAACTTACTGTTGCCAGTCTTTTTTTTAAGTCAGATAAAAGTAATTTATTGTGATCTTCGTTTTTGTTAAAGTTAATGTCCATATATGCTTTAGTTTCTTTTTTGGAAGCATAAAGATAAGGATTAACTTTGTGTAAATTCAAATGTTCATAGGATGGATAAAGTAAAATGGGGAATTTTAGGCTTAGGAAGTATAGCGCATCATTTTGTAAAAGATTTGCTTTTAAATACAGATGCTCATTTAATCGCAGTAGCCTCAAGAAATGCTGAAAAGGCAAAAGCATTTTCAGAGCAATACCAATCTAAAAATTATTTTGAATCCTATAAAGAGTTGTTTACCTGCCAAGAAGTTGATGTTATTTATATTGCCACGCCTCATTCGTTTCATGCTGAAATTGCTATAGAGGCCATGAACCATGGTAAACATGTGCTGTGCGAAAAACCTATAGGAATCAATAGCCTTGAGGTTGAAAAAATGATTAAAGCGGCTAAGGCAAATAATGTTTTTTTAATGGAAGCTTTATGGTCTCGATTTAACCCATCAATTCAGAAAGTAAAACAATTACTAGACAGCGGACATATTGGAGCAATAAAATACCTTCATGCTAATTTTGCTTTTCCGGCCTTGCACAGAGAAGAAACAAACCGACTTTTAAACCCGGACTTGGCAGGTGGATCCTTATTGGATATTGGAATTTACCCTGTTTTCTTATCGTATTTGCTTTTGGGAAAACCTAGTCAAATACAAGCATCTTCTAAATTTTTTAAAACAGGAATTGAAATGCAAACGAGTATCTTGTTCGATTATCCCGAGGCACAAGCGCTACTGTATAGTGGATTAAATTCTAAATCGAAAATAGAAGCTGAAATATCGGGTACAAAAGGGAGTATTTTCTTAGACTCAAGATGGCATGAAGCGCAAGGCTATACCTTAGAACTAGACGGAGCAACGGAACATTTTAATTTACCCACTACAGGTAGAGGTTATTATTACGAAATAGAAGAAGTACACGATTGTTTGAGAAACAATCAGCTAGAAAGTAAACTCTGGAGCCATCAAAACAGTTTAGATATCATAGGATTATTGGATGAAATTAGAGGAATAACAGGAGTTATTTTTCCGTTTGAGAAATAATTTTGTTTTTTTGAGAGAGCTAAATTCTATTAAATTACCGATATTTGACCTTACTAATTGATTAAATAACTAGTAAATTATGGGAATGAATAAGAATACGGTGTTGGCGTGGGCTACTTGGATAATGATTTTTGTAGGATTCTCTTTAATAGCACTTGGAGCCTTTAGGTATTACGAAGTAGCAGGGTATGGATTTGCCGCTGTTGGAATAGGCTTTTTAGCAGTCGCATGGGTTTTTAACGCGCTAAAGGGTAGGGTTTAATAAAACCCGACTTGAAGCTAATACAAGAAAGATCATCTGTGTATTTATGAAAGCGGAGAAGGGTATATTGGTCAATGAAAAATAGTAAAGACAAAATCGAAATTTGGGTGCTTAGCCCTTGAATTTTAATTTATTTCAATTTTGAAATTTCTCTTTTAATTTTTCACTCCCTACCTAAGCCTAAAAAAATATCACGTAAAACTTAAAACGAATAACTAAAAATGTCTGACGATAAAAAAGTAATTTTCTCCATGTCTGGAGTTACAAAAACATATAAAACGGCAAATACGCCCGTTCTAAAAAATATTTACCTAAGCTTTTTCTATGGTGCTAAAATTGGGATTCTAGGTTTAAATGGATCTGGAAAATCTACCTTATTAAAAATCATTGCTGGTGTTGATAAAAATTTCCAAGGTGATGTAGTTTTCTCTCCTGGCTATAAAGTAGGTTATTTAGAGCAAGAACCTTTATTAGATGAAAGTAAAACGGTACTAGAAATCGTAAAAGAGGGCGTTGCTGATACGGTTGCCATTCTTGAGGAATACAACAAAATTAACGACATGTTTGGAATAGAAGAAGTATATTCTGATGCCGATAAGATGGATAAGTTGATGGCTCGACAAGCAGAACTTCAAGATCAAATTGATGCTTCAAACGCTTGGGAGTTAGATACTAAACTAGAAATAGCTATGGATGCGCTGAGAACTCCTGATGGCGATGCGCCTATAAAGAATTTATCGGGTGGAGAGCGCAGACGTGTAGCCTTATGTAGATTATTATTACAAGAACCTGAAATTTTATTGTTAGATGAACCTACCAACCACTTAGATGCAGAATCGGTTCATTGGTTAGAGCATCATTTAGCGGAATACAAAGGTACTGTCATTGCCGTGACGCATGATAGATACTTTCTAGACAATGTAGCTGGTTGGATTTTAGAATTGGATCGGGGAGAAGGCATTCCTTGGAAAGGAAACTATTCTAGCTGGTTAGATCAAAAGTCGAAACGTATGGCCGAAGAAAGCAAAACAGCTTCTAAACGTCAAAAAACATTAGAGCGTGAGCTAGAGTGGGTACGCCAAGGCGCGAAAGGCCGCCAAACCAAGCAAAAGGCGCGTTTAAATAATTATGACAAGTTAATGAGTCAAGATCAAAAGCAACTTGACGAAAAGCTAGAAATTTATATTCCTAACGGCCCACGTTTAGGAACTAATGTCATTGAAGCTGTTGGTGTAAGCAAGGCTTATGGCGATAAATTGCTATATGAAAACTTAAACTTTAAATTACCACAGGCCGGAATTGTGGGTGTTATTGGTCCCAACGGAGCAGGTAAAACCACCATCTTCAGAATGATTATGAACGAAGAGAAAGCAGATAAAGGTGAATTCATTGTTGGAGATACTGCCAAAATAGCCTATGTGGATCAAAGTCACTCGAACATAGACCCAGAAAAAACAATTTGGCAAAATTTCAGTAACGAGCAAGAATTGGTCATGATGGGAGGGAAGCAAGTAAATTCTCGTGCATACCTAAGTCGATTTAATTTTTCAGGGAGTGAACAAAATAAAAAGGTAAGTGCTTTGTCTGGTGGAGAACGTAACCGTTTGCATTTGGCGATGACCTTAAAAGAAGAGGGTAACGTGTTACTTTTAGATGAACCTACGAACGATTTAGATGTAAATACCTTACGAGCCTTAGAAGAAGGTTTAGAAAATTTTGCGGGCTGTGCAGTGGTGATTTCTCATGACCGTTGGTTTTTAGACAGAATTTGCACCCATATCCTTGCTTTTGAAGGGAATAGTGAAGTCTATTTCTTCGAAGGTGGGTTCTCAGAATACGAAGAAAACAAAAAGAAACGCTTGGGTGGTGATTTAATGCCGAAACGTATTAAATATAAGAAGTTGATTAGATAGGTAAAATTAGTTTCTTAAAAAATAAAAACGGTCAACTTTCATATTCAAGTTGACCGTTTTTTGTAGCTGTAAAAGTGCTATTTTAAATTCTGATTAAATGGTATACAAGCTCCAATTTTTTTGTGCTGTTGATTTCTTAATCAGTCGTTCCAATTTTTTAATATTCCGCATCCGGATACCAATCTAACTGAATAACTTTGATAGTGTCATCACCTTCGTTCACAAGATTTTTAAATTTAGAGACATCACTTACATCAGGATTACCTCTATAATGGTAAGGATATACTTCTTTTGGTTTAAATTCTAATACTGCACTCGCCGCACTTTGCTCCGTCATGGTATAAGGTAAGTTCATACAGATAAATGCCTTGTCAATATTTTTAAGAGCACGCATTTCTGGAATATCTTCGGTGTCCCCTGAAAAATAAATGCGCTGATCTCCCATGCTCAGTATATAGCCATTTCCTCTGCCTTTGGTATGAAAATTAAGCGCTTCTTCCCTGAGGTTATACATAGGGATAGCTTCTACAGTTATTTCATTATACATTTTGGAGTCCCCGTTATTTAAAATTTCTAATTGAGCCCTGTATTTTTCAGTCATTTTATCGGCCACTGCTTGGGGAACTATTATTTTAGCCATAGAGGTATCTAATGAATCTAGAGTTTCTAAACTAAAATGATCTCCATGAATATCGGTAATCAAAATTAAACCTGGTTTTTTTTGATTTTCAAAAGCTTTGGCTCCGCCCACGGGGTCGATATAAATGGTAGTTCCTTCCCATTCTAAAACAGCCGTGGCATGCGATATGGGGTTAATCGTTAGTGCATCGGAAGCGGATGAAGTTGTGATTGTTGTATCGGCCATTTCAGAAGTGGCCTCCTCTTTCTTTGTTTCCTTGCAAGCAATGAAAAGAAGCATTGCTAAGCTTACATAAAGTACTTTTTTTATAAATTTTTTTTTTTTTTTTTTTTTGATAAAAGTTTTATTTGAATAGCAACTTTTCTAAATCGATTGGTGCTGTTCGTGTTATTTCTTTTACAGGTTAATTTTTTTGTAAAGATATAACCCACGTGCAATTTTTGAGTCTGAAATCAAGATAATTTTACTCCATTTGCCTTTTTTATCTCATCGAAGCTAGATTTTAGTCCAATTAATTTAGGCCTACGATATGAACATTGCGGAATTGGAATAGGAAAAAATCACCTAGTCCAATTTTTATAAAACAAGTCGTTGCTTTATTTTTTTGAAGACTTATGCATGCACTTGCAGCCTTGAGGTATTTTTTTGAAAGCTAGGGAATACCTAATAATGGCATTGCGTTACTTCATAAGGCTAAAAAAAAATAGAATATCAGTGCAATTAATTTTTAACAAAAAATCTAAACTTTAAATTAGAACGTATATAGATCAAATACAAACAAACACTTCGAGAGAAGAAAACTAAAAAAGGAACAATTAATTTTTTTAAATTATGACAGAAACTAAAAGTAATAGCGGTTTAAAAGTAGTCGCAGGTCTATTATTAGTATTGTTGGTGGGTTTAGTAATATATACAGTAAGTCTGTATAAAGAAAAACAAGACAATACCATTCAACTTAACAAAGAGAAAGAGTTGGTAGTAGAAGATTTGACAAGCTTACGTTCGGAATACGACAAAGCAATTTTAGAAAGTAATCTTACCAATGACGAATTAGTGTCGGCAAGAGACAATATCGCAAAGTATATTGATTCGGTTAAAACCATGCGTTTAGATATTGCTGCTTTAGGAAAGTACAGACGTCAAGTAAGTATTTTAACGAAAGAAAGACAGCAATTAATCAGAAAAGTAGATTCTTTAACACGATCTAACAGTGCCTTAGTGATGCAAAGAGACAGTACTTTTGTTGAATTAGAAAAGCAGACTGTTTTTAATGACTCTTTAGTCGTTCAAAATACACAATTAGCCAATGCTGTTGAAAGAGGTTCCGCTTTAAATATTTCAAAATTATCTGTAGATGCAGTAAAGGAGCGTAATAGTGGAAAATTAGTATCTACACAAAGAGCTGGTTCTACAGATAAATTCAAAGTTTGTTTTACCTTAACAAACAATGCTATTGCACAAGCAGGAGATAAAGAATTTTATATTGAAGTTTTAGATCCTCAAGGCAATGTTTTAGGAGAAAGTTTTTCAAAATCAGCTGATTCTGGAGCTTCTGTAACCTATAGCAAAGCAACAGCGTTCTACTATGAAAACAAAACCTTGGATGTATGTGATTTTATAAATAAACCAGCTGGAGATTTCCAAAAAGGAAACTATATGGTCAATGTTTATGATAACAAACTTAAACTATTAGGAACAAGTAAGTTCGCTTTAAAATAGTACACTACAGTTCATAAACTAAAAAAGGGGTGCATTACTAGCGTAATGCCCCCTTTTTTTTATGCCTGTAAAACAAGTTTTACTTTAAACTGCCAACCATTTCCTCTGGTTTAACCCAATTGTCATAATCTTCGGCAGTTACATAGCCTAAGTTAACAGCCTCTTCTTTTAAGGTAGTTCCATTTTTATGCGCTGTATTGGCAATTTCGGCTGCTTTATAGTAGCCTATTTTAGTGTTTAAAGCCGTCACAAGCATTAAAGAATTATTTAATAACTGTTTAATAACTTCGTGATTAGGTTCAATACCCACAGCACAATTTTCATCAAAGCTAATACAAGCATCACCTAAAAGTTCTGCAGATTGTAAGATGTTGGCCGCCATCATAGGTTTAAAAACATTTAATTCATAATGGCCTTGGGTACCACCAACACTAATAGCAACATCGTTACCCATTACTTGTGCGCAAACCATAGTCAAAGCTTCGCACTGCGTAGGGTTTACTTTTCCCGGCATGATAGAACTGCCAGGTTCGTTTGCAGGAATAATGATTTCTCCAATCCCAGAACGTGGACCAGAAGCCATCATTCGAATATCATTGGCAATCTTATTTAAAGCCACTGCTAATTGTTTTAAAGCACCGTGGCTTTCCACAATTGCATCGTGAGAAGCCAAAGCCTCAAATTTATTAGCTGCTGTTATAAATGGCAATCCCGTAAATTCTGCAATATATTTAGCCACCAAAACATCATAACCGTCAGGCGTATTTAATCCTGTTCCCACGGCCGTGCCGCCTAAAGCCAGCTCAGAAAGGTGAGGTAAGGTGTTTTGAAGTGCTTTTATTCCATGATCTAACTGAGAAACATAACCAGAAAACTCTTGCCCTAAGGTAAGTGGCGTAGCATCCATGAGATGGGTGCGACCAATTTTTACAACGTTTTTAAATTCAACAACCTTCTTTTGTAAGGTTTCCCTTAATTGTAAAATACCAGGAATGGTGACTTCGACTATTTTTTTATAGGCGGCAATATGCATGCCTGTAGGAAAGGTATCATTAGACGATTGCGATTTGTTTACATCGTCATTAGGTTGAATGGTTTTATCACCTTCTCCAATAATTTTTCCTGCTAATTCATGGGCACGATTAGCAATGACTTCATTTACATTCATATTGCTCTGAGTGCCAGAGCCTGTTTGCCATATCACCAACGGAAACTGATCATCGTGTTTACCTGTTAAAATTTCATCACAAACTGTTGAGATTAAATCTCTTTTTTCTTTAGTCAATACGCCCAATGCTTCGTTGGTGTATGCGGCAGCTTTTTTTAAATAGGCGAAACCATAGACAATGTCTAAAGGCATAGATGCAGGTGCCCCAATTTTGAAATTATTTCGCGAACGCTCTGTTTGAGCTCCCCAGTATTTATCAGAAGGAACTTCAACCTTGCCCATCGTGTCTTTTTCTATTCTATAACTCATAATGCTTTATTTAAATGTGTTACAAAGATATTGTATTCGCAATTTATTTACATCGAATGGAATATTTTTATAGATTTTTTTTGATTTTCATTTGTAGAATTCATCATTTTCAAACTATCTTTGTGGCATAAATAATATATTATGTTTGAATTTGACCAATATTTAGGATTTATAGCGTTCATAACCATATTGACCATAGGTTTTTGGCTCATGATTTTTTTATTGACTTTTGTTATCCCTTATTGGGTAGGTGGTAATATTTTGGAGATTTTGAAAGAAAGAAAAGAAGCAAAAAAAGCGAAACTTGAAGCAAAGCAAGACTAACACTTTTTTAAGTTTATATAATAGTATGAAAGACGGTCTCTAAAAGACGGTCTTTTTTTTTGAGATTTCCTAAATGACCATAGCGCATTGAAGTCCATTAAAATAGTACAGTCTTATTGAAACTTATGATCCATAAAAAAACGTCTGAAAAGAATTTCAGACGTTTTTTTTTTATGAATTTTAAAGTGTTTTACAGGTTAGGAATTACTAAAACCTGGTCTGGATGAATAACATCTGGATTTTTTAAGATAGTGGTATTCGCTTCAAAAATTTGTTTATACTTCATGGCATCTCCATAGTAATGTTTGGCAATTTTACTTAAAGAATCTCCACTTTTCACTATATGTCTATGAAACACAGCATCATCAGTCACAGTGATATTTGCTTTTATGTCTTTGGCATTTTCACCACCAAGTTCTTTAATTTTATCCCATAAAAGATTTTTTTCATAGGGAGTTGCGGCTTCACCTTTAATTTTTAATATTCCAGCCTCCTCTGAGATATCTCCGTTCTTAATTCCAAGTTGCTCTCCTAATTGTAAAACGCCCTGATATTTAGCTTTTACGCTCATCTGTTTTTTGTATTTAAAGATTAATAATTACTTCTAAAGGTACTAAATATTGAGAAATAATAGATAGGAAAAGACCTTATAAATTATTGACAATCAATATGTAGGTAATCTCATAAAAAATGTTTAATTTTGCACTCCTTTTTAAATGAAACAAGAGAAAAAAGGTAGAAAAAAATAATGTATAATTCTTTTGTAGTACTAGTTGAACTCTTGTAAGGCTGCAAAATACAAATTATTAATCAGCAAATGGCTGAAGACAAAAAAGAAGCTGAAGTAACTGTAGAAGCTACTGAAGCAAAAGTACAGGCACCTGTACAAGATCCTCAAGAATTTTTAGAAAACTTTAACTGGACAAAGTACGAACAAGGTATTGAGCAAGTTGATGATAAAAAACTCCAAGAGTTTGAAACATTAGTTGCAGAGAATTTTGTGGATACTATGGATGAAGAAGTAGTAACTGGAACTGTAGTTTATATTACAGACCGTGAAGCTATTATCGACATTAATGCAAAATCTGAAGGTGTTATTTCACTGAATGAATTTCGCTACAATCCAGACTTAAAAGTTGGCGATAAAGTTGAGGTGCTTATCGATATCCGTGAGGATAAAAGTGGACAATTAGTACTATCACACAGAAAAGCCAGAACTATCATGGCTTGGGATAGAGTAAATGCTGCTCATGATAAAGAAGAAATCGTTAATGGTTTTGTGAAGTGTAGAACTAAAGGAGGTATGATTGTCGATGTTTTCGGAATCGAGGCGTTCTTACCAGGTTCTCAGATCGATGTGAAGCCAATTAGAGATTACGATCAGTATGTAGGTAAAACTATGGAATTCAAGGTAGTAAAAATCAACCATGAATTTAAAAACGTAGTAGTATCTCATAAAGCTCTTATTGAGGCTGATATTGAAGAACAGAAAAAAGAAATCATTGGTCAACTAGAAAAAGGACAAGTACTAGAGGGTGTTGTTAAAAACATTACTTCTTATGGTGTGTTTATTGATTTAGGTGGTGTTGATGGTTTAGTACACATTACAGATCTTTCTTGGTCTAGAATTAACCACCCGAATGAGGTTGTTGAATTAGATCAAAAATTAAATGTGGTAATCCTTGACTTTGATGATAACAAATCAAGAATTCAATTAGGTCTTAAGCAGTTAGAAAAGCACCCATGGGAGGCTTTATCTGATGAAATAAAGATTGGTGACAAAGTAAAAGGTAAAGTAGTAGTTATTGCTGATTACGGCGCATTTATTGAAGTTGCAGAAGGTGTAGAAGGTTTAATCCACGTTTCTGAAATGTCATGGTCTACGCATTTACGTTCTGCTCAAGATTTCGTAAAAGTTGGTGATCAAGTTGAAGCTGTAGTATTGACAATGGATCGTGAAGATCGTAAAATGTCATTAGGTATTAAGCAAATGACTCCAGATCCTTGGACTGATATTACCACTAAATATCCTTTAGGTTCTAAGCACGAAGGTATTGTACGTAACTTTACTAACTTTGGTGTTTTCGTAGAATTAGAAGAAGGTATTGACGGTTTAATTTATATCTCTGATTTATCTTGGACTAAGAAAATTAAGCACCCATCAGAATTTGTAACTGTTGGTGATAAATTGGAAGTTGAAGTATTAGAATTAGATGTAGAAGGACGTAAATTATCTTTAGGTCACAAACAAACTACTGATAATCCTTGGGATAAGTACGAAAAAGAATTTGCTTTAGACACAACGCATACGGCAACGATTGCAGAAGTAGTGGATAAAGGAGCAACGATCGATTTTAATGAAGATATACAAGCATTTGTACCTACCCGTCATCTAGAAAAAGAAGATGGCTCTAAATTAGGGAAAGGTGATTCTGCTGAATTTAAAATCATTGAATTCAATAAAGAATTCAAGAGAGTTGTAGCAAGTCATACTGCTTTATTTAAAGAAGAAGAGCAACGTAATGTAAAAGCTGCTGTTAAGAAAGCGGCTGCACAAGCTGATGAAGCAAAACCAACTTTAGGGGATGCTAACGAAGCTTTACAAGCCTTAAAAGATAAAATGGAAGGAAAGAATTAATCCTTTATTTCATCCTAATTTAAAAACCCGAACATTCATTTGTTCGGGTTTTTTTTGTACTATTTTTTGAAAAGGATAGCGAGCACACTAGAATACAAGGTCTAACAAACAAAATTCTTGGGTTTTAATGATTTTATTTGATGTATTTTGTGTCACGCTGATACAAATAGATTTGGCCAAACTTACCAAAAATAATTAGCCCTAGATTCCAAAACCTTTTAAATGAAAATTACTTTAGTAACAATTTTTAACAGATAATTTGATACTTTTGTAATCACACACACGAAGTATGAGTCAAAAACTATTGCTTTCTTCTAAAGAGATACATATTATTCTGCATCGCTTGGCTTGTCAGCTTTTAGAGAATCATTTAGATTTTAAGAATACAGTACTCATCGGGATTCAACCCCGCGGTATTTTTTTGGCACAACGCCTAAACGATATATTGAAAAAAGAATATGGTGTAAAGCATATCGACTTAGGGTTTTTAGACATTACCTTTTATCGCGATGATTTTCGAAGAGGAGATAAAACCTTGGAGGCGAACAAAACCAACATCAATTTTTTAATAGAGGATAAAAACGTAGTCTTTATTGATGACGTTTTGTATACAGGACGCAGTATTCGTGCCGCCCTTACGGCCATACAATCGTTTGGACGCCCTTTAGAAATAGAACTTCTCACCTTAATTGACAGAAGATTTAGCAGGCATTTGCCGATTCAACCTAATTACAGAGGGCGGCAAGTCGATGCTATAAATAATGAAAAAGTAAAAGTGATGTGGAAAGAGAATGATGGAGAAGATGCCATATATTTAGTGAATACAAAAACGGAAGTACCTAATACCTAGAAAATTCAACTATGAGCGAGTTAAGTGTGCAACACTTGTTAGGCATCAAATATCTAAAAGAGCAAGATATTCAGCTTATTTTTGAAACCGCAGATCACTTTAAAGAGGTCATCAACCGTTCAATTAAAAAAGTACCATCACTGCGTGATATTACCATCGCTAATATATTTTTCGAGAATAGTACCCGAACCAAATTATCTTTTGAATTAGCAGAAAAGCGATTATCCGCAGATGTTATCAACTTTTCGGCCTCACAATCATCGGTAAAAAAAGGAGAAACTTTAATAGATACTGTAAATAATATCCTGTCTATGAAAGTAGATATGGTCGTGATGCGGCATCCAAATCCAGGTGCAGGCATCTTCCTGTCCAAACATGTTAAAGCATCTATTGTAAACGCGGGTGATGGTGCACACGAACATCCAACGCAAGCCTTACTAGATTCGTATTCTATACGTGAAAAATTAGGGGGTGTTCAAGGAAAGAATGTAGTTATTGTTGGGGATATTCTTCATTCTAGAGTGGCTTTATCTAATATTTTTGCTTTAAAATTACAGGGAGCTAATGTAAAAGTATGTGGCCCCAAAACATTAATACCTAAGCACATAGAATCTTTAGGGGTCACGGTAGAACCGAATCTTAAAAAGGCATTACTCTGGTGCGATGTAGCCAACATGCTTCGCATTCAAAATGAACGCTTAGATATTAGCTACTTTCCAACGACCAGAGAATATACGCAGCAATATGGGGTCACAAAAAAAATATTAGATAGTCTGGACAAAGAAATTGTGATCATGCATCCTGGTCCTATCAATAGAGGTGTAGAAATTACCAGTGATGTTGCAGATTCCAAACAATCTATTATCTTAAATCAAGTAGAAAACGGTGTTGCAATTCGCATGGCAGTTATTTATTTATTAGCTTCAAAAATAAAATAGAAACGTATGATTTTTGACTCAGATGGAACAACGACGATTGTTCACCAAGAAAAAGCAACGATAAAAATTTTTATAGAAAATTTGAATGATGGTTATAATAAGATCAAAAATGATCATTTGATTATTAATCTTTTCTCATTTTCCAAACTAACTAAGAATGATATTTTAGAATTTTTAGAACTCTCAAATAAGCATAAAAAAGCAAATAAATCTTTGGTATTAGTAACGGAAATTGTCTCGTATGATGATGTGCCTGATGAAATTAGTTTGGCGCCAAGCATTCAAGAGGCCAAAGACATTATTGAAATGGAGGAAATTGAACGGGACCTTGGACTTTAATTGAAAATTCAAAATGAAAAATTGAATCGGAAAATGGAAAAGGAAAAATAGAAAATACTAAGCGAAATATAGTAGGTGAAAAAAGTTTTGATTTTGCTTTAGCTATTATTGAAGTGGTTAAAAATATTTAAAATGAAGAAAAAAAATATATTCTAACAAAGCAATTAATTCGCTCAAGAACAAGTATTGGCGCTATGGTACGTGAAGCTGAGCACGCTGAAAGTAAAAAAGACTTTGTTCATAAAATGATGATAGGCTTAAAAGAAGCTAATGAGACCAGATATTGGTTGGAATTGCTCTATCAATCAGATTATTTGGAGGAAAGTATATTTAATAGACTAGTCGACCATTGTACTCAAATCATAAAATTACTGGCTTCAATTGTAAAAACCTCAAAATCAAGTTTAAATTAACTTAGTTTTCAATTTTTAATTTTCATTTTTTAATTACTTCATGAAATTAACCATACTTGGTTGCTATGCGGCAACACCGCGCACACTTACAAACCCTACCGCTCAGGTACTTGAAATTAAAAACCATATGTTTTTAATTGATTGTGGTGAAGGCACTCAAGTACAGTTACGAAAGCATAAAATTCGTTTTTCAAGAATCAATCATATTTTTATTTCACATTTACATGGGGATCATTTTTTTGGATTGCCAGGGCTAATTTCTACCTTCCGCCTACTAGGTAGAGATGCGGAAATGCATATTTATGGCCCAAAAGGTATTGAGGAAGCCATTCTCTTATTATTGAAATTAGGAAACTCGTACACCAATTATAAGCTCGTTTTCCACGAATTAACCAGTAAAAAGTCAGTGTTAATTTATGAAGATGATAAGGTGAGTGTTTCCACTATTCCATTGTCCCATAGGGTGTATACGAACGGATTTTTATTTAGGGAAAAATTAGCTCCTAGAACATTAGATATTGATATCGTAAACGCCTATGGCATTGAAAAATGTTATTTTCAAAATATAAAAAACGGAAAAGATATTGTTTTGGACGATGGCAGAACAATAAAAAATGAGGCCTTAACCTTTGATCCTCCCAAGCCTAAGAGTTATGCATTTTGTAGTGATACAGCATATAAACCAGATATAGTTCCTCTAATAGCCGAGGTGGATGTACTATACCATGAGGCTACTTTTTTAGAATCCCAAAAAGACTTAGCGCCAAAAACAAAACATTCTACGGCTAAACAAGCGGCATTAATTGCGAAACAAGCGAATGTTGGCCAGTTAATATTAGGGCATTATTCTACGCGCTATGCATCTATAGACCTTTTCAAAGAGGAGGCTGTCGAAATATTTGATAGCGTACTTTTAGCAGATGATGGTAAGCTTTTCGATTTTTCATAAAATGTACTCTTTACAAGAGAATTTGTATGAAACACTTCTTGTTTAGCTATCTTTTGTTGAACTTTGTTACCTGTTCTTTATCGGATGAATTATGCAAAAAGATTTAAGCAATTATAGGAAAACCTATGACAAAAGTGAACTTATAGAATCAAACATAGGGGATAACCCTATGCAACTTTTTCAAAAATGGTTTTATGAAACTGAAGCTTCAGAAGGGGTTGATGAACCCAATGCTATGACCATTTCGACCATTGGACTTGATGGATTTCCAAAGAGTAGAGTGGTTTTGCTTAAAAAATATACCTATGAAGGTTTTATTTTTTATACCAATTACGAAAGTGAAAAGGGAAAAGCTATTGCCCATAACCCCAATGTTTGTATTTCTTTTTTCTGGCCCCATATGGAACGTCAGGTCATCATTAAAGGAAAAGCAGAAAAAATTTCTAAAAACTTATCTGATGGGTATTTCGAATCTAGGCCAGACGGCAGTAAACTAGGTGCTATCGTATCTAACCAAAGCAGTGTTATTGCTTCGAGAGAAGTTTTAGAATCTAAACTAAAAGCATTAGAGCTAGCCTATGCATCTAAAGAAATAACGCGCCCTGATTTTTGGGGAGGGTTTATTGTTAAACCTGTTTCTATAGAATTTTGGCAGGGGCGACCTAATCGTTTGCATGATCGTATTAGGTATACCTTAAAAGACATGGATTGGAAAATAGAGCGATTGGCACCCTAAACTAAATTTAAGGCTTTGTGCAAGCAAACTATTTGTCCTTAGCACACCTACCTATACCAAAGACTTAAAATTAATTTAACCTGTCTATTCCTAATTCTTTTGTTTAAAGTGAATTTGGCATTTGCTCTTGCACTTGCACTTTCACTTGTTTACCTTTACATACCTAAGTTGATAACAGCTTTAACTATTGAAATAAAACTCGTCCTTAAATGAAAAAAATAGCCTGGCAAACGGTAAAAGAATTCGAAGATATTACCTATAAAAAGTGTGATGGCGTAGCCCGGATTGCTTTTAATAGACCAAATATTCGAAATGCTTTTAGGCCTAAAACAACGAGCGAATTATACCAAGCCTTTTACGATGCACAGGAGGATACTTCCATTGGCGTTGTTTTACTTTCCGCAGAAGGTCCGTCTACAAAAGATGGTATTTATTCATTTTGTAGCGGTGGAGATCAGAAGGCTAGGGGACACCAAGGTTATGTTGGGGAAGACGGTATGCATCGCTTAAATATTTTAGAAGTACAACGCTTAATACGGTTTATGCCTAAAGCTGTAATTGCGGTGGTTCCAGGTTGGGCCGTTGGGGGCGGGCATAGTTTACATGTGGTGTGCGATTTAACCCTAGCGAGCAAAGAACACGCTATTTTTAAGCAAACCGACGCGGATGTTACAAGTTTTGATGGCGGTTATGGTTCTGCGTACTTAGCAAAAATGGTGGGGCAGAAAAAAGCAAGGGAAATTTTCTTTTTGGGCCGAAATTATTCGGCACAAGAAGCCTTTGAAATGGGGATGGTCAACGCAGTGATTCCACATGACAAATTAGAAGATACGGCCTATGAATGGGCTCAAGAAATTCTAGCAAAATCTCCGACCTCTATAAAAATGTTAAAGTTTGCTATGAATTTAACCGATGATGGTATGGTTGGGCAGCAAGTTTTCGCAGGTGAAGCCACACGATTGGCCTATATGACCGAGGAAGCAAAAGAAGGTAGAAATGCATTTTTAGAAAAACGCAAACCAGATTTTGGAAAAAATAAATGGATTCCCTAGGCTAAACGAATACGGTGATCCATTTTGTACACTTTAATGGGTTATCTATCTATTACAGATAACTGTTCATAAAAAAAGACCTAATCAATTAAGATTAGGCCTTTTACGAGAACACTATATGAAAATGAAAAACTATTATTCTTTTTTAATACATAGTAAAGGTACTCAAGCAACACAATAGTTTAAAACAATTGTTGTCAACATCCTAAAAGTTGTGGTAAAAGTCAATTTAATGCTATTGATCATGACTGAACCCACTGAATTAAATTATTTATGTCGTATAAAAAATTACAACCAGAACTAAAAGAGGCTTTGTCAGAGCACCAAATTACAAGCTATACGGCTTTTCAAAAAGGTGTATTGTCAAAAATTAAAGGTGGTGCTAGTATTTTTGGGATTGCACCAGAAAATGCGGGAAAAACTACCGCAATTATCATTGCTACCCTTCAAAAATTAGAATGCAAAGAATTTGAAGATGCGCCGAGGGCTTTAATTTTTGTAAAAGACAAAAAAGCGGCCTTAACTTTAGCGGCAGAATTTGAGAAATACACTAAAAGAATGTCTATTCGGGTGTATTGTGCCTATGATGAGCAAAATATAGAAGATCAGCGTGCCGATATCTACGACGGAGTAGATGTGGTCATCGCTACTCCTAAAAGATTAAATAAGATTTTTTACTTAAATAGTATTAATTTAGGAAAGCTAAAGCTTTTTATGGTAGAAGATGCTGAGTTTTTATCAAAAGCTAGTACCTTCTCGGATCTCTTGAGAACACCAGAGAGTTTAGAAAAATGTCAATATGTAGTTTTTTCTACGCAATTTGATAATCGCATGGAGCGGATGCAAGATTCATTTATGGCCAATGCAGAAATTTTTACTTTGGCCTAAATTTTTAAAATAGCCTCAACCAGGTAAAGACCAATATTTTTGGTTGTTGAATAAAAAAAGAGCTTTATCTAGTAGATAAAGCTCTTTTTACGAGAACACTATATGAAAATGAAAAACTAACTTCTTTTTTATTACATTGTAAATTTAAACAGGACACTTTTCATTACGAAACTATTGTTGTGAAGTAGCTCATATATGTGGTTTATTCTATAAATTTTGATATTTCCCAGAGTGATTCCTTCAGCTATTCAACAAGTAGAGGTATAAAAATTTCATCGTACAATGAAATGGCTCTTGCTTTTCAAGAAACAAATAACGTCATGATGCTAGTTTTACATAGCATGAACTATAC
Organism: uncultured Cellulophaga sp.; assembly: GCA_963974535.1. Classification (GTDB taxonomy): domain Bacteria; phylum Bacteroidota; class Bacteroidia; order Flavobacteriales; family Flavobacteriaceae; genus Cellulophaga. The sequence goes on along the minus strand of CAXBCN010000002.1, from coordinate 243,877 downwards.
TGGTATTCAGTATCTTTTAATCAATAGCGCTGATAATTTCACTTAAAAAAGTATTCATATCGAACTCGGGTTCTTCAGAGAGTCCGGTTCTAACGATGACTAAATCTTTAGAGGGAATAATAAAAATACGCTGCCCTTGAAAACCATTTGCAGAAAACATATCTCTAGGTACATCAGGGTATTTACCTTCAGCATTTAACCAAAAATGACCTCCATAGGTGCCTTTAGAATGTGCCGTAGGCGTGGTGATGTACTTCAGCCATTTTTCGTCAAATAACTGTTTGCCATTCCACTGACCTTTATTTAAGTAAAGGATTCCAAATTTAGCCCAATCACGTGTGCTGGCCCAAGCATAAGACGAGCCTACATAATTACCCGCCATATCGGCTTCCAGCAGCATAGAATGCATTCCAATTTTATCAATGAATTGCGCATATGGAAAATCTAAGTATTCCTGAGTTGTTTTGAATTGTTTTCTTAAAATGCCAGTCAATAAATTAGAGGTGCCGGAAGAATAATTCCATACCTCCGTTGGTTTTGCTATGGCTTCTTTGTCGGCTTGTGCCGTAGTCATATCTGTCGCTAAAAATAGCATTTTCGTGACATCAGAAATTTTAGTGTAATCTTCCTCCCAGGCCAATCCGCTTTGCATTCGAAGTAAATGATTTAACGTGATGTTTTTGCGTTCGTCATTTTGCCATGCCGGTATTGGCGCCGGACTATTTAAATCTATACGGCCTTGATATTCTAAAATGCCATAAAGTGTTGCCATTATACTTTTAGTCGCAGACCAACCTAGAATGGGTGTGTTTTTATCAAATCCGTTTAAATATTTTTCTCCTATAATGCGGTTTTTATGATATACCAGAACCGTTCTTGTTTTTTTAATTTCCGGATCAGAAAAACTATTGGCAATAGCAGCTGTTAGTTTAGGGTAGTTTACATTGTCGTAGATGGTATCTTTAGGCATTGTATCGCCATAGGGAAAATCTAAGTCGTTCTTAAAAATATTTCTATTGGGTCTTAAATAGGGCGCTGTGCTATCAAAATCTTCGTTAACAAGTACACAACCTAATCCTTCACGGTACATACTTTTGCGTTCCATTAGTCCGTAAACACTGCCTGTAGCACTATTCTCAGAAACAGTTACTTCTGCTAATTTCACTAATGGGATATCATTATCGGCATCGCGAACAGCCTCGGGACTCCTATCGGCAATAAATACGCTGGAAGCCATATTTTTAGAGGCAAAACCTGAGATTAAATTGAGCTTGGGATAATTAAAATAGGCGATAATCGCGACTGCAATAACAAGTATAAGTAGTAATCTTTTAATAATTTTCATTAATCCGTATTTTTTATTTTGATAAATATACTCAATTCGCCAAAATGAAATCTACAAAAGCTTTTTTTCTAATAGATTAAAATAACGTACTTTAGATGGTATGGTACGTAATCTTTCTAAAGGATTTATTAAATTTTTTGCTGCTATTCTCTGGCTTATTTTTGGTATCAGTTGTGCGGAGCAAGAAAAACAAAAATTAGACCTTCACGATTGGCAATCCCTAAAGGTCACAGTGACGGCGTATAATTCATTGCCTTCACAAACCACAGCAATAAACCCTTCAATTGCCGCTTGGGGAGATACCCTTAGGCCGGGTATGAAAGTTATCGCTGTTTCTCGTGATTTAATGAGAAATGGATTAGCCTACAATACCATGGTTAGGATTGATACCTTTCCTGATACTTTTCTTGTGAAAGATAAAATGCACTTTAGACATCGAAACAAAATTGATGTTTACATGGGAAAGGATAAAAAAAGGGCCAGAGAATGGGGAAGAAAAAAACTCACTATTTTTTATTTAAAAGACAAAGATTCTAGTACCGTAGAGCCTTCTAAAAAATAAAATAGAATTTCTAAACACCGGCCCTATATAAGTAGAAAGCAGCGCCTTTAGCGCCTTTAGTTCGTGTATTTTGGCACAAAGTTACGCCACCATAAAATCTATAATTATGAAGCTATTTTGCTATTTTTTAGGAACTAAAATTGTTTAAATTAGCTCTTCTTTTTTAGCTATAGGAACCGATATGAAAAGATTAAATTATGCATAAATCAGCCATTTATTTAGTACTATTTGTTTTAATAACATCTTGCGGAATACAAAAAAGTATTGTGGATAAACCCATTATTTTCAATGAAGAAAGAGAACAATTAACCCAAGACTATTTATTGAATAGGTATGGGATTACTCAAGATCATATAGAAATTGTTCCTAAAATGATCGTGTTACATTGGACAGCAATTGCTAGCCTTGAAAACTCCTATGAAGCTTTTTATGAAACAAAATTACCAAACTGGCGACCTGATCTAGAAAATGTTAGTGGGCTTAATGTGTCGTCTCATTTTTTAGTTGGTCAAGATGGTACTATTTATAGATTGATGCCAGAAACGCATATGGCACGTCACGTAATTGGTTTAAATCATTCCGCTATCGGCATAGAAAATGTTGGAGGCACTGAAGATACTCCTCTAACCAAGGCCCAATTAAAAGCAAATATTAAACTTGTGAACTATTTAAATTCGAAATATGATATTGAGTATTTGATAGGTCATTATGAATACATTAATTTTGAGGGACACGAACTCTGGTTAGAAAAAAATGAGAGCTATAGAACTACCAAAACAGATCCAGGAGAAGAATTTATGGAAAAAGTTCGCAAGGCTACTAAAAAATTAAAGTTTAGGCCAGTGCCAACAAATTAAACTTGTAGAGGCCGCTCTGATGTGATGTAAAAGACGCTAAGCTAAGTTTATAAAATCCAGATTTTAATGGATAGGTTTGTGCTTTATTTTTTTAGCTCAAAAAATTCAAAAACTCATGACCAACCTTTTCTCAAACACCTAAGCTGCTCTTTAAAAAGTGCAGGTAAAAAACAAAAGCCCCACTGTAACTCCACAAAACAAAACTTAAAATACCATGAAAAAAATAGTATTCATTTTAACCTTGACCGTCATAACAAGTCTATCATGTCAAGAAAAGGTAATTTCTGCCGATCCAAAAAGTGATATCACTTCTGCGCTATATGATACCTACGATAAATTTAAAGAACCAACTTTAAATAAAAGAAGGATAAAGCATAATGATATTCAAGCCTTAATACAACAATTTAAAACTAAGGAAGGGTATACAGTTCAAAACGTTGGTACCTCTATTGAAGGGCGTTCATTATCCTTAATCAGTGTTGGTTCTGGTGCTACTAGTGTTTTTCTATGGTCCCAAATGCATGGTGATGAACCAACCGCGACTCAGGCTATTTTCGATATTTTAAATTTTCTAGAAAGTGATGATTTTAAGACCGAAAAGGAAGACATATTAAGCAGTGTAACGCTTCATTTTTTACCTATGTTAAATCCTGACGGAGCCGAAATATTTACCAGAAGAAATACCTTAGGTATTGATATTAATCGTGATGCTCTTGATTTACAATCTCCCGAAGGAAGAACCTTAAAAAGGGTTCGTGATAGTTTAGATGCTGATTTCGGATTTAATTTGCACGATCAAAGTACCTACTACAACGCGGAAAACACAAATAAACCCGCGACGGTTTCTTATTTAGCACCGGCATTTAATTATGAAAAAGATATTAATGAGGTGCGGGGTAATGCGATGAAAATTATTGTTTTTATGAATCGCATTATTCAAAAATATGCACCTGGGCAAGTGGGCAGGTACAATGATGATTTTGAACCCAGAGCTTTTGGAGATAATATTCAAAAATGGGGGACAAGTGCTATTTTAATTGAATCAGGAGGTTTCTATAGAGATGCTGAAAAACAAGAAATTAGAAAATTAAATTATGTTTCAATTTTATCTGCTATTTATACCATTTCAAACGAGGGTTATAAAAACATTGATATTGTTGATTACGAAAAAATTCCAGAGAATGATAGAAAATTATTCGATTTAAAAATTGAAGATTTGAGTTATTCTTTATTAGGTGAAACCTATACACTAGATGTAGGAATTCATAGGAATGAAGTAGATAAAAAAGGAAATGCCGATTTTTGGTATCGAAGTACAATTTCTGATCAAGGCGATTTATCTACCTTTTACGGGTACGATACCTTTAATGCAAAAGGATATACCGCAAAAGCGGGAAAAGTTTACCCCACAGTTTTAAAAACAAGTACAGACTTCTTTCAACTTGATGCGATGCAACTTTTAAAGGAAGGTTTTGTATATATTCCTGTTGAAACAATACCGAAAGATGTAGTAGCTTCTCCATTGCCATTACATATGGTACCCACAAAATTTAAAGCAGTTGAAAATTTGCGCTTAAATGTCGGTATCAACCCTACATTTTTCTTAGAAAAAAATGGCGTATTAGAATATGCTGTGGTGAATGGATTTCTTATCCATTTATTGGATGAAGAAGGTGAAGGAGGTTTTTTTAAAAATGCATTAATTTTAAAGTAAAAATTAATTATTGTACAGGTAACCATAGTTGACGACTGTTGTGGCGCCATCTTTTAATAGCATAATCAAGGTAATTAGTATTAAACTAATAACGCTAAGTAAAATGGCGATGGCAAGGGCCTTTAACCAAGAAGGCATTCCTTGTAGTGCACTTTGTTCTATAATTTGATTCATGACATACATAACTCACAATTTTAAATGTTCTTCTATAGCGGTTTTGGATGGTTATGTTCTTAAAAAAGATTTAGGGTTCCTTTCTAATATAACAATTTAAAGGCTAAAAACCCTACTTAAAACAGTTTATTTTATTTCTGTGTTGGTATAAAAAAAAACAGGACTGCAATTTAGCAGTCCTGTTTTAGCATTTTTTTTCCTTGTTTTTATAAAGTATCAGAATCTAATAAGGCAAAAAACTTATCTAAATTAGGAATAATAACAATTTTAGTTCTTCTATTCTTAGACCTATTTTCTTTAGAATCGTTTTCAACTAAAGGCATATAACTACTTCGTCCTGCGGCAATCATTTTTTCTGGCGCAACATTGTATTTATTTTGAAGCAAACGCACTACAGAGGTAGCTCTTTTGACACTTAAATCCCAATTGTCTTGAAACATGGCTGTACTAATGGTTTTGGCATCTGTGTGGCCTTCAACCATAACTTCCATACTAGGCTCAGAATTAATGACTTCTGCAATCTTCTGAAGAATGGTGTTTGCCTTTGTACTTAACTGGTAACTTCCGCTATTGAAAAGTAATTTATCCGATATATTAATCATCACTACTGTTTTGTCAATATTGATATTGACATCGTCTTCGTCATCAGCAATAGACTTTTTAAGATTGTACGATATAGCAACATTAATCGAATCCTCTGAAGTAGTCGCATTGGCTAAAAGAGCAGGATCTACCTTACTTAAGGTTTTTCTCATCTTTTCTTTGGTGTTATTACTCATAACAGCAACATCATTAACAGAAGTGAGTTGATTGTCATTAATTTCTTTTAAAGAGTTGATTTTTTCATTGTAGTCAGCTACTCGTGCCTCAATTTTAGCCATTTTTGACTCTAAATCTTCTTTTTCAACTTGAGTCTTCGTTAATCTACTTTTAGTGTCATTTAAGTCAGACTCTAATGCCACGTATTTTTTCTTGGATACACAAGAGCTAAATACGACTAGGCTTACGGTAGCAATAATTGATAATCTTTTCATGTTTTTAATTTTAAATAATTTCAAATTTTAGATATTCTCTAAGACTATTTACGATGAAATGACAAAAAAAGACGTTCAACTACAAAAAAAGGCTATTCGTGAGAATAGCCTTTTGTAGGAAGTACTAAAAAATGGTTTATTCGCAACCACCCGTAAAACCATTGGCACTAAACTTCGTTTGAACCGCACCCTTCTTTCCATTGGCGTTGACCTCGATAACTAAATTATTATCACCACTACCGTCGCGTTTAGGACTGCAGTATTCAAAAAGATAAAAGCTGTTAGCACGTTGAGAAACCAATTGGGAAATATTATTAAAGGTAGTTTCTAATTCTGCCTTGTTCCCTGCAAAAACACTTGCTGTTTTTCCAATACTTTTTAAAACATCAGTATTAATTTCACCACCTAAACCAATACTAAAGAACGATATATTTAAGTTTGCGTTTTTTACTTTATCTAAAGCTGCTTTTTCGGTAAAACGTGAAGCCTGATCTGTACCATCTGTAAAAATAACAACGGATGCTGCACTAATCAGGTCTCTATTTTTGGTTTCATTAATTAATTTTTCAGCAATATCCGTAGCTTTAATCACTGCACCGTATAAATCTGTGGAAGGATCTTTACTTATAGTATCCGTAATGCCGTTGATAGCAGAAACTAACTGATCTTTGGAAGACGTAAGGGCATTTAATAAGTGTAATTTGTTTTCCCCGTCAAACCAATAAATGGCCATTTTAACCGCAGGGCTTTCGGTGGTGGGCATCACGTTATTGATAAAACTTACTGAGGCTGTTTTTAATTCCTGTAAACTACTACTCAATACACTATTACTTAAATCTAAAACTAATAAGGTATTATTATTAAAAATCTGTGCATTTGGAGATATTCTTTCTTTGGACTCAGAAGTAGAAATTCTATTGAAACAAGCATCGTTTCTTCCTTGCTCATAGATCGTAAATTGGCTTGCCGTTAATCCAGATATAGGATTGCCCTCGGTATCTGATACCCTAAAAAAGACCGATACCTTGCCAGGTAAGGTCGTAAATTGATCTTGTATCGATAGTGTAAGTTGGTTGGTGCCTAAATCTAGACATTTATCTACAGGTTTTCCTTGCCCCAAGTCAGTGCCTGTTGTATTTCCTCCTCCGTTAAAAAAAACATCATCCTCAGCGTTTCCACAGGAAACAAGAAAAATAAAGCTTAAAGCATATAAGAGCGATTTCATATTTAATTTCATTTTCATCTATTTAATAGTTCAAGCGTTAAACGCTTATTTTAAAACAAAATTATAATTGTTTTGAATAAAAAATGTTAAACAATGTTAATACTAGGGCTATTTTTATCTTTCTAGATTAAAGTTTAATGTTAAAGCATAGCAATTTGTAGTAAAGAAGTCATAATTTCCTAAATATTTTCAATATCTTGCTAAGGCTAAATAGTATATTCTTAATAAAAAAACGAAATCATGCCAACATACACCTTGAGTTTAAACGGTAAAACTACCAGCGTTGAAGCTAGTGAAGATGCTCCCTTATTATGGGTTTTACGTGATCATTTAGATCTTGTAGGTACTAAATATGGTTGTGGAATTGCGCAATGCGGTTCTTGTACCGTACATTTAGATGGGACCGCCGTTCGTAGTTGTAGTATTACTATGGCACAAGTAGATGGTAAAGAAGTCACGACCATTGAAGGTTTATCAGAAGATGGTTCGCATCCTGTTCAAGAAGCATGGAAAGAAGTTGACGTTCCACAATGCGGGTATTGTCAATCAGGACAAATGATGACGGCAGCAGCATTTTTAAAAACCAATACGTCTCCAACAGAACAAGAAATAAAAAATGCCATGCATGGCAATATTTGCCGTTGTGCGGCCTACACCAGAATACATCAAGCGGTTGCAGTAGCAGCTAAGAAAATGGTTTAATATTTCAACTTAAAAAAAAGTACTATGTCGTCCTCAATACGTTTTAATAGAAGAGCATTTATAAGAACATCAAGTTTAGCTAGTGGTGGATTGTTAATAGGGTTTAATTTTTTTACAGCTTGTAAAGACAATGTGACTCCGCCTATTGATATTTCAAAATTAAATTTCAATGATTTTAACGCCTTTATAAAAATTGCAGATAATGGCATGGTCACTTTATTTTCTCCCAATCCAGAAATTGGGCAAGGCGTAAAAACCGCTATGCCTATGCTTATAGCAGAAGAGTTAGATGTTGCCTGGGATAAGGTGTTTGTACAACAAGGACTATTAGATACTGATAATTACAAAAATCAATATGCAGGTGGAAGTAATTCCATTCGCCTAGCATGGGAGCCTTTTAGGCAAACAGGAGCTACTGCTCGCCAAATGTTGATCAATGCCGCCGCTGCAAAATGGGGTGTGGATGCCAGTGAATGTACTACCAATGAAGGTGTTATTACAAATGGAAAAGGAGAAACATTAGGCTATGGTGATGTTGTCAAAGAAGCGGCACAATTAGAAGTTCCTGATAATGTGGCCTTGAAAGATGTTGCAGACTTTAAAATCATTGGAACGGATGCAAGAAACGTTGATATAGATAAAATTATTACAGGCAAACCACTATTTGGTCTAGATTATAAGACTGAGGGAATGGTATATGCTTCCGTATTGAGACCACCCGCTTTTGGTCAAAAATTAGCCTCTTTTGACGCTGAAGAAGCCAGCGCCATTACGGGGGTTCTAGATGTGATTTCTTTTGATGATAAAATAGCGGTGATAGCCAAAGATACTTGGACTGCGATGAAGGCGAAAAAGGCACTTAAAGCAGAATGGATAACCGATACAAATTTAGAAAGTACTGAAGATCACGACCGCTTATTAATGAATTTACTCGATGGAAATTCCTTTAAGACCCTTCGTAAGGATGGTGATATCACCAAGGCATTTGCAGGAGCAGATATGGTTTTAGAGCGCACTTACGAGTCTCCCTTTTTACCACACAATTGTATGGAACCGATGAACTTTTTTGCTCACGTTACTGCTGAAAAAATTCATTTAGTAGGGCCCATTCAAACTCCAGAAGGTACAGCGAAAGGGATAGCAGCAAAATTAGAACGTCCTTTTGAAGACGTTCATTTAGAAATGACGAGAATGGGCGGCGGTTTTGGCAGACGGTTGTACGGCGATTTTGCCGTAGAAGCAGCACAAATTGCCAATCTTTCAAAATTACCAGTTAAAGTAGTTTTCTCTAGAGAAGATGACATGACCGACGGAATTTATCGTCCTGCTATAAAATATAGAATAAAGGCTTCTGTTAAAGATGGTGTAATTACCGGCTATCAATTGAAAGAAGCGGCTATTAACAGTAACATGTACGGCTTAATCCCTAATTTTTTTCCGGCGGGAGCCATAGAAAATTATCAGGTAGATGTGGCTAATTATCAAAGTAATATTACCACGGGCGCATGGCGTGCACCCTACACAAACTTTTTAGCCTTTGCTGAGCAAAGTTTTTTTGATGAATTAGCGGAATCTATGCAAGTAGATAAAATTCAGTTGCGTTTAGATTTACTCGAAAAAGTTAAAGGCACTACAGACGAGCGTATTCAGTATTCTCCAGAACGCATGCAAGCGGTTATTAAAAAAGCAGTAAAAGAATCAGACTGGGGTAAAAAGGAGTCAAATACCTACCAAGGTTTTGCCGCCTATTACTGTCATAATACGCACGTGGCAGAAGTGGCAGATGTTCAAATTGAAAACGGAATGCCTGTTGTAAAAAAAGTGACTTGTGTTGTTGATTGTGGTATTGTAGTAAATCCACTAGGAGCAAAAAACCAAATACAAGGAGGTATTATTGATGGAATTGGTCATGCGATGTATGGTGATTTCTCGTTCACAGAAGGCAAGCCCAACGCGCAAAATTTTGATCGATATCGCTTAATTAGAATGAATGAAATTCCTGAAATTGATGTTCATTTAATTGAAAATAGTTTTGAACCAACAGGGCTAGGTGAACCTACCTTACCGCCAGCAGGAGCGGCTGTGGCTAATGCTTTTAAAGCGGCTACAGGGAAAAGATTATTGAATCAGCCTTTTTCAAAATATCCAGAATTACTCAAAGCAATGCCACAGGAAATTATTGGGTAATTTTGAACATTTCGAAAGAACTATTACATGACGCATGAGTTTATTCAGTTAGTAGAACAACATCAACTAGCTAAAAAAAATGGCTTAAAATCACTTTTAGTAACTGTTGTCGCCCTCGATGGCTCATCCTATCGGAAACCAGGCGTTCGCATGTTGCTATTAGAAAATGGAAACATGATAGGGGCCGTGAGTGGGGGGTGCGTGGAAAAGGAAATCAAGCGACAGGCCGCAAGCGTTTTTGAACTTGAGATCCCCAAAATTATGACCTATGACGGTCGCTTTCGTTTGGGTTGTGAGGGAATTTTATATATTTTGATAGAGCCTTTTGCTCCCAGTGAATTATTTATAAGCACTTTTAATAGTACTATTGAGGATAGGATAAATTTTAAAATTTCCTCATTTTATAAGAAAGAAAACCTCAGTGAAATTGGGTTTGGAACTAGAGTACAATTTCAAACAACAACCCTTCCAGTGAGTATAAAACATGCCGTAAATACTGAGCTAAAAGTTTTTGAACAACGCATGTTACCTTGTTTTAAACTGCTTATTTTTGGTACGGAACACGATGCGGTACAATTATGCCGATTTGCAAGCCATTTGGGTTGGGACGTACAAGTCATTGCACATCCTTTGGAAGGAAAAACAATAGAAAATTTTCCAGGAATTTCGAAATTAGTAGTGGTGTCACCAGACCAGTACCAAGGTACAGGCATTGACAACCAGACAGCCATCGTGTTGATGAATCACAGTTACGCCAAAGATCTATTGTTTTTAAAGGCATTAAAAGATACCACACCCGCTTATATTGGTTTGTTAGGTTCTTCAAACCGACGCGAAAAACTGCTAGCAGAGCTTTTAGAGCAAGCTATTGATGTTAGTGCTAGTTTTATTGATGTTCTACATGGACCTGCAGGACTCAGTTTAGGTGCCATAAGCGCTCAGGAAATAGCAGTTTCTATTTTGTCCGAAATATTAGCAGTCACGAGGAATCAAGTGCCAAAATCTTTAAAGGATAAGAATAAAGGAATTTTGGACTAATGCAAAAAGTGGCTATTTTAATTTTAGCAGCAGGTACTTCTTCTAGAATGAAGGATAAGGTAAAGCAATTGCTACCCTGGCAGCACACCACCTTATTAGGGCATGCCATAGCCGAAGCTAAAAAAGTAACTAAACACGATGTCTTTGTGGTTTTAGGCGCTAATACAGCTCTTATTAAATCGCATATCAAGGAAGAAGAAATCACAATTTTGGAACATGAACATTGGAAAAAAGGTTTAGGCTCCTCCATTGCGTTTGGCATTACTCATTTGAATAGTCTAAATTTTTATGATGCGGTTTTTATACTATTAGCCGACCAACCTTTGATAGACGCTCCATTTCTAGGGAGAATGCTAAAAGAGTACGAATGTGATACCACAAAAATAATCGCTACGAAATACCCAAATAACAAGGGTGTTCCCGCAATTTTTGCTAAGGAATATTTTGATGATTTAATAAACTTGACTGGAGATACAGGGGCTAAATACCTCATAAACACCAAAAATGTAGCCTGTATCGATCCCAAAGAAAAATCTGTAGATATCGATACGTGGGAGGAGTATGAAAGGCTAAGAGACAAATTAAAGGTCTAGCTTTCATAATTCCCATAGCATACATCAAATACCAAATTTAAGTACAACAGACCTTAGCTCTTTTCTTTTGATTTGGATAGCCGTATGAAAACGAGTAGAAAAAAAATACAAAACAGCCAATCGTTGAGTCCATATAGCGCATAAAACAATCCTGCCATGGTATCTCGCATGTGAAAAATAAAAAGCGTTGGTTATAGTGGAGCTATCATAGTACAATTTAGGCTCTTATTTCTATAACTTCCAAAACATACAACTCTTTTACTTTTTAAAGTTTGGACTTGGTCTAGGATATGTTTTTTTAATTTTTGATCATCTTTAATTGCTCATTTGAGCCAGTCATTTCCCAATTCACTAAGGAAATAGGAATGTTACCCATACTATTTAGGGTATCAAAAAAATCTTTTAAAACAAAGGGTTGAGCTTTTAATTCTTGTAGTTTAGCATAATCAGCCAATGTGTTTTCTAATAAATATTTACCCGTTATATAGCTTGTTCCATACCCAGGCTGCCGCAAGTATAAATGTTGCTCAAAAATGAGTAATTCTTTTTCAGTTTTCATCCAACCGCGAGGGGTATATTCGCTGTGAATACCTCCAGCTTGCTCCATAGTCATTTCATTGGCATGGGCATATAAGGAACCCAAGCCTCGCGCTGCTCGTTGGGCTATCATGATATATACAATCTCTTTGCTTCTTGGGCTATCATCGTACAGCCCAGCCTGCATAAACATTTCTTCCACCGCTGTGGCGGTCCCTTCATTTCTAGAATCGAAAATATTATAAAGTAAGGGACCTTTTCTAATTTCGCTTTTGTGTGGTTCAAGGTCCATACGGGCTAATTCAAACCAATGGTAAAAATGAGAATATAAAGGTCTAGGATCGTAGTGTTCGCCAATTAAAAAGAAGTTTCTATTTTCGCGTGGCACATAAGCACCCAAATGTTCCCGTAAAGCAGGATCAAAATAGGGCTTCACAGTAATGATATCTTGTTGCTCTAAAAAATTAAGTAAACTTTTGGCAGCGGCATCTGCCATTTTATCATAAGCCTCTGGAGAGCTTGCATCGACTAATTCGGGTAGCTTTCTATTTCTGTGCTCCTCTAATTTCAATGAAGACCATGCGCGCGCGAGCTCACGTTTAAGAATCATCACTTCATCATTCCAGGTTAAAGGAACCAAGTGTACATTTTGCAAATACCAGGTATAATTGTCTTTTCCAATTCCTGAAGGACCATCTTTAGCCTCAGATTCATCCTTTAGCCAAGAAACAAAATCATCTGTTGACCGTATGGCTTCATCGATACTTGCCATTAATTCGGCATCATCTTTTATATCAGCTTGTTTTTTTAAGGTGTTGAGCACCTCACGCTGCGATTGAATATCCCTAATACCGGTAACCCACAAGTCTCTAGCGTTGCCTGTTAAATTAATTTTCGCTTGCGCATTTAAGGGAGCAATGGTTTTCAGATCTGTTAAAAATCTTTGTCTTTCATGGGTGGACAAAGGAAAGGAATAGGTCCATAGTTCTGTAGTTCCGTGATGGGTGGGCCCCTCATGTGCTGGCACATCACTTCTTTCGGACCAAACCGATTTATAAAAAGCCGGATCACGAGTCCAAGGTTTTAAAATGCGATAATTAAAATCATAGCCGTTCATTTCGGCCCAGACTAGCATCCAATCTACTTTATTTTCTACAGACCAATTCGTGGTGTCTATCTCTTGCAAGCGCGACTGTAAATTTTTAAACTCTGGCCATCGTTTCTCAAAGGTTTCAACAGTGTAATCCGGAGCGTCATCTCGTAATGGTGGTTTTTCAAAGGTTCTCCAAGCTTTAAATAAAGTCACTAAATCCGCATAATCTTTCGTTGTGAATTTTTCTGTTTTTCCTAGGTTTTCTATGTTTTTTTCTTCCTTTTTGGTTCGACAACTCAGTATCAGCACAACTAAAAAAAGAAGCATAGCATTGGTTAATTTCATGATGTATTTTTTTTGATGATAATTTTAGTCCTATTCTTTTTTGAATTTCAATTTGACCCGGCGGCTCGGATAAACTCTATTTTTGCCCAAATTAGGAGCCAAAACCTGTACTCGTACATTTATTTAGCGTAATTAGATTCAAAAACCCTATACTTGAAAAGGCCTACGACTATTGCACCACCAATGCCATTACCCAGTAAGGCTAAAAATAGAAATAACAGATAATCTAAAATCGTGATGGTATCTGAATATAAAAAGGCTCCAAATACCTCAATATTTCCCACAATACTATGATGAAAACCTCCAAAGCCTATGACGCCTGTAATCATCAAAATTAACACAATACGGGTAAGGGAATTTTTGGTACTATTCAGCAACCAGTTCAATAATCCCATTAACCAGCCAGCAACAATAACACTTAAAAAAAGAACCCAAGAATCTGGTTTGAGCACATGCTCACCAATAGTTACCATAGTATCATGTGTAAATAAACCTAAATTAGGCCCAAGAACTCCTATAAACAGTGTAAAGACAATACCACCAATAACATTTCCAAGGATCACTAGACCCCAAATACGCAATAACTCCCAAATATTTCGCTGACCATTGAGTACGGGTAAAGCTAATACAGAAGTCTGTTCGGTAAAGAGTGCTGATTTCCCCAAAACCACTAAGATAAAACCAACGGGATACACAACACTGAATAATTTAAAAATACTATCCTCTGCTATTTTACCAGATAACAAGTAGTAGAGGGTACTAATCAAAAGATAGCTGATGCCTATTTCAAGACCTGCAATAAGAGCACTTAAGCTAATCGCTTTGTTTTTAATTTTAAAAATCTCTTCACCCTCATGAATCACACGACTCAAAATATCACGGTACTTAGTACCACTGTCAATTTCGTTCGATGTTTTCTCTAAATCTTTTTGATGTTTTTCTTGATCTTTACTTTCAGTTTTCATAAAATTTGGTGAAGATTATTTTTAATTTAATTTTTTACTGCACCCCATGCTAGATTTTGCGTTGTAAAAGGTACTGTAATTTTTTTTAAGAGCGGTTTTCTAAACTTTAAATTTCTTGTGATACATTCACGTGGGGCCTAGAGGTTCCTTGGGCTTAGGGTAGTCTTAGTCATTTCCGACATGCTGTTTATGTATAAAATTAATTACTGGAATTAAACTCTCTAACGGACTCTCCTCCATGGGCGTATGGCCCGTATTGTCTACTATAACCAGGGTGTCATTTGGTAAATCTTCTTGAAATTTATAGGCATGCTGTACAGGTATTAATAAATCTTTTGCACCCCAGAGTATCAATGTGGGTTGTTGTATGTCTTTGATTTTGGTAAGGGAACTGGCATCTTCTGACATTTTAAACCTATCGACAAAAGCTTGTCGGTTGCCCGATCTAAGGGTGAGTTCAAAGTACCTATCCACCAGTGAATCAGTAACTTTAGACGTGTTAAAATATACATTTTCAACACTAGCTCTAACTAAAAAACGCGGCGTAATATAAGTAAGTACTTTATTTAGAACTGGCGTTTTTGCCACTTTGAAGGCAAGCGGCTCGCTCTTTGATTTTTTAGGGTAGCCTGCCGCATCAATTAAAATTAGTTTAGCAACCGTATTTGGTTGCTCAAGGGTAAAATTCCAGGCTATCTGACCTCCTAAAGAATTTCCTGCCAGGATACATTTTTTAACACCTAAAGCACTCAAAAAATCCTTTAGAAAAACTATATAATTTGTCATAGAATAATTCTGATCAGGAAAAGCACCTGTTAATCCGTAAGCCGGAAGGTCCATGCGAATCACTCTATTGGTCTTCTTTAGACTATCTGCCCAAACATCAAAGGTGTGTAAACTAGAGCCTGTACCATGTATGAGCACAACGGGAATAGAGTCTTCCCGATTACCTTCATCACGAAAATGAACATCCATATCATTTATAGGAATGAAAGATGATGCCTTATTGGCATACCTTGGTTTTAATTCCTTTAGTGGAATATCACGATGACCGAACAATAGAATAGAGGCTAGGCTGATGACGAGTATACCTAGTAAAATAACCTTCAGCGTTTTAGTGATATACTTCATTTAGTTCAATTTATTTTTATGGGATTCAATGGTATAAATTAGCAGGTTCAGGCAACTCATGTTTATCAGGTATTTGATCCATGGCTCGTTCAGCAATAGCTGTAATGGTTAATGATGGATTTACACCTGGATTTGCTGAGATCATTGCACCATCGATTACATAAATATTTTTGTAGCCAAAAATTTTATTATCCTTATCAATCACCCCTGTATATTTATCCGTACCCATCACCGCACCTCCTAAAATATGGGCTGTGGAAGGTATGCCTGCCAAGGTTTCTACAGCGAAAGAGGTACTTACTCCCTTTATGGCTTTACGGTAGGCCTTTACTAGTTGTATCGATTTAGGGATAAAAGGTGTGGGAGCTTTACCCGTGCTTATGCTTGATGTCATACGTCCGAAAGCGTTTCGTTTAAATTTTAAGGTACTATCAAGAGTTTGCATAAAAAGTAATACAACCGTATTTTTTGCCCAACCGTTAACAAAATATACTTTAAAATAAGCAAGGGGATGTTTAAGAAATTTTATCAGCATCTTAAAAAATCGCGCAACTACGGTAGCTCCAGTTACATAGGGTAGGTGTACCAGCTTCCAGGCATCGGATCCTTGACCATACCTACAAATTTCGAGATGACTATTTTCATCTGTATCTAAAATGCTTCCTATGGCAAGGCCTTTCGAATAGTTTTTATTTTTATCTAAACCTGTAACACTTACCAAAGTTTCATTATTGCTGCGGATATCTTCACCTAACCTATCGGATAAATTAGGAAGTGATTTCTCTTTGAGTTTCAATAGTAATTTAACCGTGCCTAAAACTCCACCAGAAAAAATAACTCCCTTAGTTTCGATTTTTTCTTGCTTTCTGAAAAATTTTGTACTGCTTTTAAAGGAAACCTGATAACCTTTAGAGCCGTCAGTAGTATCGATCGGCTTTACGTCAACCACTTCATTTTCGGAACGTATTTCTGCACCATATTTTTGTGCGAGGAAGAGGTAGTTTTTATCAAGTGTATTTTTTGCATTGTATCTACAACCAGTCATACAAGCCCCGCAGAAATCGCAACCTGAACGTTCTGGTCCTTCGCCATCGAAATAAGGATCTTTTTGTGTTTGATTCGGTTTTCCAAAAAAAACAGCGACTCGGGTTGGTGCAAATTTTTTAGTGATATGTAGATCTTCTGCCACTTTTTTTAAACCTAAATCACCATCATATAATTCAGGGTTTATGGCCGCCCCAAGCATTTGTAATGCCTTAGTATAATAAGGCTTTAATTCGTTTTCCCAATCGTTTAACGCTGACCAACTTCCCGTTTTGAAAAAAGCAGTTTTGGGCGTAGGTAAGGTATTGGCATAAACCAATGAGCCACCACCAACTCCTGTACCGGAAAGTACGGCGATATGCTTAAAAACAGAAAGTTTCATGATTCCAAAGAAGCGCAAATTTGGAATCCAAAGCCATTTTTTAAAATTCCAATTGGTTTTGGGAAAATCCTTAGCCTCAAACCACTTTCCTTTTTCAATCACCAAAACCTTGTATCCTTTTTTAGCTAAACGTAAAGCACTAACCGAACCTCCGAAGCCACTGCCTACGATGATGTAATCATATTTCATTTTATTCAATACAGTATTTTTGGGAATGATTTTCATTTGGCACTGATTCAAATTTACCAAATAAAACCAAAACAAAATCATTTGTTTACGGTGAACTGTGATAAGTTATTTTTTTGGTTGCACATGTACACAAGTACAGTAAGCCAAGTGGGATTAGGTACACCATTAAACCCATGAGGGTCAAAGTCAAGAGATTTTGCGAAGCGACAAAATAGCAAAATGGGCAGTAGTAAGCTTATAGCTACTTTTTTGAAATAAATCTAAATTAAAAGAAAAATTTCCTTAATTTAGAAGCGTTAATAAACTTTAAATTAATGAATTTTTTTAAAAAATTAGGAACCCCTAATCTATTTCTTCTTGCGATTTGTGCGCTCATAATTATAGTATCAGAATATTTATTTTTGAGTGGGCGTGAGCAACATGCTATTTTTATAGGGCTGTGGGCCCCAACACTTTTAGGTGTTGCCATCTTCATAAAACTAGTCACAAATGGAAGGTAACGACATCGTATTTTGGTTTTCTATATTTATAACTATTTGTGTAGTGCTTTGGGCTTTTTTTATGATCAACGAATTTAATAAGGTAGATCGTAATAAGAATTAGGAGTTTAGGCTTTGGTAATGCTTAGGGACCTAGAATTTTTTTATAAGGTAGTGCTAAGGAATTGATTATTAGATTAGGTATGCATACAAATTTAAAACTTCTTGATTTTTAATTTATTGCGGGTAATTTTCTATTTTTTAAATCAAAAAAAGCTTCCTATATTTGCATAAGTATTGTAGGGCTACAAAAGCGAGCTACAATGCGCGTTATTGCAACTTCTTTATAAAAATATTCGGCAACTTTAGAGTACCAAGTGTTCATTCGGAATTTCAATAACCTCACGACAGCTTTTCACAAGCGGTCTTATATTAATTATAACTTAAATTTTGAATGGCGAGAGCACAAGAAACCTTTGGTAAAAAAGAACGAGAAAAAAAGCGTTTAAAAAAGCGCGAAGAAAAGGCAAAGAAGAAAGAACAGCGTAAAGCAAGCGGTGAACAAGATAGCATGTTTGTTTACGTAGATGAAAACGGACATTTAGTAGATACACCTCCGGATCCAACTAAAAAAGTAAAAGTAGATGCAGAAAGCATCGTTCTTGGTATACCGAAAAAGGAAGAAAGTGATGAGGAAGTAGATCCTACACGTAAAGGAAGAGTTGAGTTTTTTAACGATTCTAAAGGGTATGGATTTATTAAAGATACTGAAACCCAAGAAAAGTTTTTCGTACATATTAATGGATGTTTAGAGGAAATTAAAGAAAATAATATGGTACAGTTTGAACTAGAACGAGGACAGAAAGGTATGAATGCTGTTCGTGTTAAAAAAGTTTAAACTTCGCAGATAATAATGTTTAAAACCGCACTTTGTTGCGGTTTTTTTATGCGCTCCCAGTACCTACTAAAGGCTTCTGACTAGTTTTGTTTGGGAGCATTAAAAAATAATGCCGCCCCCCATAGACCCACATCAAGTGCTGCTTTTATTTTTAAAGTTCGATATATAGACTAGGACTGTTCTTCTTTTTCAATTACAGCCAGTGCTAAGCGAATTTTAAAATAATCAATTTGTGCTTCAAAGTGATCAAAATAGGGTTTTAAAGCCGGTGGACTATCCAGTTGTACTTTTGCTTTTTTTACCTCTTCAATTTCTGAGGGACTTACAAAATCGTAAATATTGATGGGCTTACCTTCTGAATATAATTTAGCAATATGTGAAAAAATTGTCGTAGACTTTAAGTTTCGCTTTTCAGAAATTTCATCAATACTTAAGCCTTGCTGGTAAAGTTCGTAGGTTACTTTGTGGGTATTGGCTTTTTTAGAATTTTTTTCCTGATTAAAATCTTTTATTTCATTCATAAAATCAGCGCCATAAACAGCTAACTTTCTATTTCCTACACCACTGATATGAATAAAATCATCATCTGTTATAGGTCTTTCATCAACAATTTCTTGAAGAGTGGCGTCACTAAAAATCAAATACGCAGGGATGTTTTCTTCTAAGGCAATTTTATGTCTTAATAGTCGTAAGCGTTCAAATAATTCGCTACTTTTTTTCTCCTTTTTAACTTTTTTCGTTTTTTCTTTAGGATAGCCTATTTGTTCGCTTAGTTCCATGGGTCTTGTTAGCGACACCTTTGCCTTGTGAAATAGCACATTTTTAGAAAATTCGGTTAAATGGATGGCATTATGATGCTGAAAAGCAATTTCTGCATAGCCCAGATTTATCAATTGAATAATGTAATGTTGCCAATCTTTCCATGAAATATCTTGCCCGATACCATAGGTTTTTACCTTGTCTAAGCCTTTATCTAAAATGCTTGCGTTTTTAGCACCTCGTAGCACATCTATAAGAACTCCAATAGCCTCATTTTCTTTGACACGAGCTACCGTGGATAGTATTTTTTGGGCGATAATGGTACCGTCAAAAACCTGAGGAGGACTTTTACAGACATCACAATTCCCACAGTTTTCTGCTAATAGCTCGCCAAAATAGCTTAATAAAATTTTTCGTCGGCAGGTAGTGGCTTCCGAGAATTGTTTCATACGTTCTAGTTTAGCTATTTGAACCTCTTCGTTTGAAGCTCCTTCGGCAAATCTTCGCAGTTGAATCACATCAGCATAACTATGAAAGAGTAGGGCGTTAGAGGCGACTCCGTCTCGCCCAGCTCTTCCTATTTCTTGATAATAGCCTTCAATATTTTTTGGCATGTTGTAATGAATAACCCAACGTACATTCGACTTGTCGATTCCCATACCGAAAGCAATCGTAGCGCACACAATTTTAGTCTTATCAAAAATAAAATCTTCCTGAACTTTAGTTCGTTCGTTAAAAGTTAAGCCCGCATGATAGGCCTCAGCATTAATTTTTTTTGATTTTAATTTAGCGACTAATTGTTCTGTAGTTTTTCTACTTAAACAATAAATTATCCCCGAGCTATTGGGCCTTTTCGCTATAAAATTTAAAATTTGTTCTACTCGACCATCCGCTGGGCGAACAGTTAAGCTTATATTTTTTCGATCAAAAGAGCTAATAAATTGTTTTGCATCCGGAATTCCTAATTGTGCTACAATATCTGAACGTGTAGCCTTATCAGCTGTTGCGGTCAAAGCAATAATAGGCGTATTAGATAATTGCTGCTTTAAAAAACCAAGTTGTTGATAGGATGGTCTAAAATCGTGACCCCATGACGAAATGCAGTGCGCTTCATCAATTGCAATACAACTTATATAGGTTTCATTAATAATATTGGAGAGTGATGCCATGCTTTCTGGAGCTACGTAGAGTAGTTTTAAGTCTTGCTGTACTACGCGAGAAACAATCTCTTGCTGCTCTTCAGAAGATTGACTGCTATTAAAATAGGCGGCAGCAATTCCGTTAGCATTGCAGCCATCAACCTGATCTTTCATTAAGGCAATTAAAGGAGAAACAACTAAAGTTGTTTTGGGAAAAATAAGCGAAGGCACCTGAAAACAAACAGACTTTCCACCGCCAGTGGGCATAATAACTAAACCGTCTTTTTTCTCTAAAACAGCGTTAATAATCTCTTCCTGCTGTGGTCGGAAAGTATCGTAACCAAAATATTTTTTTAATGTAGGTAGCAATTGTGTATGATAGCTTGTTTTGGGCATGTACATAGAACTTAAAAATGTAAAGTTACAAGAAAATAAACCTGTAGAAACGATGAGAATAGTGCTTTCATGAACAATTTACAAACACTCAAAGCACTGTATTCTATTTGAAATGATAGAATACGCTACCTTTGCGACAAAATAATGAGATTTTTCATGAATTCTTTCGAAGATTTTAATTTAAAAAAGCAATTAAATTACGCCATTGAAGATTTAGGTTTTAAGGAACCTACCCCTATTCAAAAGGCAGCTTTTCCCGTGGTTTTATCTGGAAAAGATATCGTGGGCATTGCGCAAACGGGAACCGGCAAAACTATGGCCTATATGTTGCCATTGTTGCACGAATTGACCTTTTCTAAGCAAATACATCCTCGGGTTTTAGTTTTAGTACCTACGCGAGAACTAGTCATTCAAGTGGTGGAAAATATTAAAAGTTATGCCAAATATATAAATGTCAGGGTTTTGGGTGTTTATGGCGGTACGAACATGAATACACAAAAACAATTTTGTGCTCAAGGCACGGATATTTTGGTGGCTACTCCCGGTCGTTTATACGATTTAGCGCTATGCAAAGCGGTTAAGCTAAAAGAAATTAAAAAATTAGTGATTGATGAAGTCGATGTAATGCTGGACTTAGGATTTCGATTTCAGCTTACTAATATCTTTGAACTATTACCTACGAAGCGGCAAAACATTATGTTTTCAGCAACTATGACTACCGATGTGGATGCCTTGATTGATGATTTTTTTACAGTGCCAGAAAAAGTTTCTATTGCGGTTAGTGGAACCCCCTTAGAAAATATAGCACAATCGGCTTATGCCGTACCTAATTTTTATACGAAAGTAAATCTGTTGATTCGCTTATTAAAAGATAAAGATACGTTTCAAAAAGTACTCGTATTTGTTTCGAACAAAAAAAGTGCGGATGTGGTTTTTGAGTCCATTGAAGCAACCTTCTCTAACGAAGTTTGTGTTATTCATTCTAATAAAACCCAAAACTATAGAATGCGCTCTATTCGCCAATTCGATGAGGGTAAAAATAGAATTTTAGTAACCACAGATGTCATGGCGCGTGGTTTAGATTTAGATAAAATAACCCATGTCATTAATTTTGATACGCCTAATTATCCTGAAAATTACATGCACCGAATTGGTAGAACGGGTCGGGCAGCACATCAAGGAAATTCAATTTTATTGTTTACAGAAAAGGAAACCTCTGATAAAGAAGCTATTGAAGCTTTAATGGATTATGAAATTCCTTTGATGAAGATGCCACCAAAGGTAGAAATTTCAGAAGAATTAAGACCAGAAGAACGTCCAAGAGTTCTTGAAGCAGATAATCCTGATCAAACCACCTTAGAATCGCAAGGAAGTTTTCACGAAAAATCTGAAAAAAATAAAAAAACCAATCAGGGAGGCTCTTACCAAAGAATTATAGCCAAAAAGTATTCAAAGCCTAAAACTCGAGGTGATAAAAATTATAATAGACGCAACAAGAAGTGATCAAAACTAGGCGCAGAAATACAATCTAGGTATCAGGTACACAGATTTTTTATAAAATTTTCAGTAATGAGTTAATGCCTTGTTTTACATGTCATTAAGAGTGTTTGTAAAGTGTGAAACACGTACAGGTTAAGCTTTTGTTTTTTTTTAAAATTAGGCTACTTCAATTGTTTTGGTTTTTTGACCCTTAAAAAGGTACTGAATGATATAAAAAATGAGGATAAATTGATAGCAAAGGCACTAACAGAATAATTTCTAAAGTGTATCTTTATCCATATTTAGTTAATAAAATTTTATCCAGGCATGAAATCGTATACCATATTAGAAATTAATTCTGTTTTAAACGGCGAAATTTTAGGGAACACCAGTCATAAAATAAGTGCTCCTGAGCAGCTAGAAAAAGCAGGTGTTCATCATATTACTTTTATAGGCAATCGAAAATATGCAAAACTTTGGGAAATATCCAAGGCTACTGCGGCTGTGATTGATGAAAAAATAGAATTAGAACCAGGTGAGGGTAGAGTTTTGATAAAGGTTAAAAATGCCGATTTAGCCATGGCGCAAATATTAGAGTTATTTGACCCAGGACTCCCAACGTTTGAACAAGAAATACATAGAACGGCTGTTGTTCATGAAACAGCGCGTATAGGTAAAGGCGTAAAAATAGGCGCTAATTGTTATGTGGGTAAAAATGTGAGTTTAGGTGATGGCACGGTAGTTTACCCTAATGTCACCATTATGGATGATACGACTATTGGAAATGCTTGTATTATATGGTCAGGTACCGTCATTAGAGAGCGAACCGTGATTGGTCATCAGTGTATTTTTCACACCAATGTGAGTATCGGTGCAGACGGTTTTGGTTTTCGCCCTAGTCCTGACGGCAGGGGTTTAATTAAGATTCCACAGATTGGCAATGTAGTTATTGGTAATGGCGTTGAAATTGGATCGAACTCTTGTGTAGATCGCGGAAAGTTCAGTTCAACAATTATTGGTGACGGCTGCAAAATAGATAATTTAGTACAGATTGGCCACAACTCTGTGATGGGCCGTTCTTGTATCATGGCTGGCCATAGTGGGTTGGCGGGTTCTGTTACCCTTGGGGATGGCGTTATTATTGGCGGTAGTGCTTCCATAAATGATCACACCACCCTACATTCTGGAGTTACCGTAGGTGCTGGTTCTGGAGTGGTTAGCGATGTTGCTGCTGGCAAAACAGTCCTAGGATACCCTGCTTGTGATTCTAGAGATATGTTGAAACAATGGGTAGCCTTACGAAAATTAGCTAAAAATTAGGTGTCATTGTTCGTACTAGTTCGCAGTTACTCATCAAAGCTGTCTTAAATATATAAAGGAGAAAACCCATAACATTTTTGTGACTAGAAATCAGAATTTTTGAGTTTCAAAATTTACTTATAAACTTTTTTTGCATTAGCCTTTTAAACGCCTTAATTTTGCAGACCCCCTTGAAAAAGATAGTATGACGGAGACAGCAATAGGATTGCAAGACAGAAAAACAGATAAAGAACTTTATAGTTACCAGCAAGGAGCTATTCAAAAGATTTTTGAGAAGTTCGATACTGAAGCGGATAATTACCACTTATTATATCAATTACCCACTGGAGGAGGAAAAACCGTAATTTTCTCTGAGATGGTTCGTCAATACCTTAAAAATCACAATAAAAAGGTATTGGTTATGACCCACCGTGTGGAGCTGTGCAATCAGACCTCAGGAATGTTGACTAGTTTTGGTGTGCCCAATAAAGTAGTTAATAGTAAGGCAAATTTAGACGATCAGGACCAATATATTTGCTTTGTTGCCATGGTTGAAACCTTGAATAATCGTTTAAATGATGATAAATTAGATATTTCAGATATCGGTTTAGTGATTATTGATGAAGCACATTACAATTCCTTTACCAAATTGTTCAAATTCTTTGAAAACTCTTTTATTCTCGGTGTAACCGCTACACCTTTGAGTTCTAGTAAGGAACTCCCTATGAAAGACAATTATGATGAATTAATTTCTGGTGAGTCTATTGGAGCATTAATTGAAAATGAATTTTTAGCACGTGCTGAAGTTTTTCAGTACGATATGGGTTTAACTTCTTTGGAGGTCGGTTCAAATGGAGATTATACGGTAAAATCATCCGAAGATTTGTATACAAGCCCGGCAATGTTAGATAAAACGCTCCAAGCGTATTTAAAACATTCTAAAGGTAAAAAGGCCTTGATTTTCAATAATGGTATCAATACTTCTATCCAAATATTTTATACGTTTAAGGCTGCTGGTCTTCCAGTGATGCATTTAGACAATACGGCCACGAAAAAGCAACGTAAACAAATTTTAAAGTGGTTTAAAGAAACCCCAGACGCTATTTTAACTTCGGTGAGTATTTTAACGACAGGTTTCGATGAACCAACCATAGACACCATTATATTAAATAGAGCAACAAAATCATTGACCTTATATTATCAAATGATTGGTAGGGGCTCTCGTATTCTCAATAATAAATCGAGCTTTCAAGTGATTGATTTAGGAAACAACTACTATCGATTTGGCCCTTGGGGTGCAGATTTAGATTGGCAGATGATTTTTAAATCACCTAACTTTTATATCGACAGACTTCAAAATGATGAAGATATAGAAAGTGAATTTAGGCATGAAATGCCAGAAGAAATACGGGTTCAATTTGCAAAATCTGAAGAGGTCTATTTTGATATAAAGGAAGTATATACGGAGGCTACTTTTAAAGGAGAATCTTCAAAGGTTGTTTTAGAGCGTTCTATAGAACAGCACGCTAAAATCTGTATTGAAAATAGTGAAGATGTTTACGATGCCCTAGCTTTAGCCAAAATTTTAGATGTTGATATCGATAACCGTATCGCAAGCTATGCAAAATGTATCAGCAGAAGTACTTTTAATTTTTTGAAATGGTTAAAGGATGACTATAAGTTAAAACTAAACGCATACCTCCGTCAAAACTTTGACGAAGTTTTTGAAGAAATTCATGGATATCCGCCAGAGGAATAGGTATTATCTTTAAATAGAAAAAAGCAGTAGGTGATGAAGCTACTGCTTTTTTGGTAGAATTAATAGGTTTGGTATTGATGGTCATATTTAAACTTTAAAAAGTGAATTCTTCTTGAATTAATGATTTCTATGCATCGGCTGTTTCGTTTGGATATTATTTTTTGTGGATGGATTAAAATTTTCATGATGATTGTTTTTTGATTTTTTTATTTAACGATACCTTCTTTTCAGGTTCCATATTCTACTTGTTGATGCTTCCAATGTTTGATGTACTTGATGTTTGTTCAATGATTTCATGATGTTTGTTTTAGATTGAATTGATGTAAGTTTTATTTTTTTAATGCACTAGCGATACCTTCTTTTCAGGTTCCAGAGTCTACTTGTTGATGCTTCTAATGATTGATGTACTTGGTGTTTGTTCAATGATTTCATGATGTTTTTTTTAGATTGAATTGATGTAAGTCTTATTTTTTTAATGCACTAGCGATACCTTCTTTTCAGGTTCCAGATTCTACTGGTTGATGTTTCTAATGTTTGATGTACTTGATGTTTGTTCAATGATTTCATGATGTTTGTTTTAGATTGAATTGATGTAAGTTTTAATTTTTTAATGCACTATCGATACCTTCTTTTCAGGTTCCAGATTCTACTTGTTGATGCTTCTAATGTTTGATTTACTTGATGCTTGTTTACTATTTTCATGATGTTTGTTTTAGATTGATTTACAAGTATAAGACGAAGTACTTTGTATTTTGTTACAGTACTATGTAATAAAAGGTACTATTTTATAGGTATTTAAACAGATTATTGGGTTATTAAACTGTTATAATATTGATAATCAATATATTGGGAGTAATAATTTTAAATTAGTTTTATTTTAAAAAGCAATTTGAAAAGTGTTGTATAGATAGTATCTTTAAAACATTAAACCAAAAACCTTATGAAAACATTTTTATTGACGTCGTTACTATTGAGTAGTTTTTGCTTAAATGCTCAAAAGAAAGTACTGGATCATGCTGATCTTGAAATCTGGAATACCATTGAAAACGAAGGTATTTCACCGGATGGATCTTATGTTGTTTATGGATTACAGCAAGGAGAGAAGGACCAAACCTTAAAATTAAAAACTTCTAATGGGAATTCAGTTTTTGAATATGCCAGGGGAGAAAAAGGAAACTTTAGCTATGATTCTAAATTTGTAGCCTTTACCATAAAAGCCTGGACCGATAGTATCACGGCCCTAAAGCAACGCAAAACTAAAAAAGATAAAATGCCTAAAGATACTTTAGGTATTTACGATTTAAATTCAAATCGTTTAACAAAAATACCCCATGTAAAATCCTATACCATGCCCGAAAAATGGTCGGGTTATTTGGCCTATTATTTAGAAGATATAAAAACGGACAAAGAAAAAAAGGCAACAGATACTAGTAATGTTACAAAATCTGGGGCATCTAAGAAACTCAAAAAAGTCAGCAAAGAAAATGGATATCATTTAGTGCTACTTAATTTAATGACTCAGGTTGAGGACACCCTTAAGTTTGTAACAAGCCATAGTTTTGCCGAAAAAGGGAAGTATTTTGCGTATACAACAACAGGGGAGGATACAGAAGATCTTTCGCGCGTTGTCTTTATAAATCTTGATAAAAACTTGACCAAAACAGTCTATGAAGCGAAAAAGGCAAAATTTCACCAACTTTCATTAAGTGAGTCTGGTAAAAATTTAGGTTTTATTGTAGATACCGATACCACTAAAGTACAGCTTAGAGCTAATGAATTGTATTATTTTAAAGAAGGGAATTCACAGGCCGAAAAAATCATTAGTACAGCTAATGCTCCAAAAAACTATCTTGTTTCTTCCTATGGCGATATCGAATTTTCTAAAGATGAATCCAAATTATTTTTTGGTTTAGCACAACCACCTATTATCAAAGACACACTTTTAACGGATGATCAAATCGTTAATGTAGAGGTTTGGACCTATGATGAGCCCAGACTTTATACTGTTCAAGAGCTAGAGGTAAAAAATGACACGATAAAGTCCTATAAAGCCCTTATAGATTTAAAAAATAAAAATAAACTTGTACAGTTAGGAACAACAAAATTTCCAAATGCCGAATTGGGAAATGAGGGCAATGCAGCATTCGCTTTGGTGGCTACTTCAGCACCTTATGATTTAGAAAGCCAATGGACAGGTAACAGCGCTAAAGACTTTGCGATAGTCGATACTAAAACGGGAGAAACAACTCAAATACTAAACAAATTTACATCAGCAGGGATAAGCCCCAATGCTAAATATATTTATGGGTACAACCCAATGGATACCCTTTGGTTTACCTACACGCTTAGCAACAAAAAGTATACAGAATTAACGAAAGGATTAGCGTTTTCGGACGAACTAAATGATTCGCCTGATTATCCTTCATCTTACGGTAGCGCAGGATTTACAAAAGATGATCAATGGTTGATCCTTTATGATCGCTATGATATTTTTAAATTTAATCCAGAAACAGCAGAACGTATAAAACTAACTAATGGAAGAGCTACTAAAACAAGATATCGTTATGTAAAAACAGACCGAGAAGAACGATTTTTAGATGAAAGCGTAGACTGGCTGCTCAGCACTTTTAGTGAGCAAAGTAAAGATGCAGGTTTTGTTTCTTTCAATCCTAAATCTAAAAAAATTACCCCATTAATTTCAGGCTCTTATCGCTACTCTAACCCAACTAAAGCACGTTTATCTGGTGAATTATTATTTACACAAGAATCCTTTAAAGAATTTCCAGATTTACGGGTAAGCAATAGCACTTTTAAAAACATCAGTCTTATTAGTAAAGCCAATCCGCAACAATCTGAGTACAATTGGGGAACAATTGAGTTGGTAAATTGGACTTCCCTAGATGGCATTGAACTTACGGGTTTATTGGTAAAACCAGAAAACTTTGATCCCAATAAAAAGTACCCGATGCTTGTTAATTTCTATGAGCGTAGTTCAGATGGCTTAAATTCCCACAGAACACCTATAGCAGGAAGATCATCAATTAATTATAGTTTTTACACGAGTAGAGGCTATGTAATTTTTGTACCCGATATCGAATATAGAGTAGGCTATCCAGGAGAAAGTGCGTTTAATTGTGTTATTTCAGGAGTTACGTCTTTAATAGAAAAAGGCTTTATCGACAAAGACAATATTGGTGTTCAAGGTCATAGCTGGGGTGGTTACCAAATTGCCTATTTAGTCACTAAGACCGATATTTTTAAAGCAGCCGAAGCAGGAGCTCCCGTACCTAATATGATTAGTGCTTATGGCGGAATTCGATGGTGGACAGGCTTAAGCAGGCAGTTTCAATACGAGCATACCCAAAGTAGAATAGGAGGTACCCCTTGGGAATATCCACAGCGTTATGTAGAGAATTCTCCTATTTTTAATATGGATAAAATAAATACCCCCTTATTAATTATGCATAATGATGCCGATGGTCATGTGCCATGGTATCAGGGCATTGAATTCTTTGTGAATTTGCGTCGATTAGGAAAACCATCCTGGTTTTTAAACTACAACGGAGAACCCCATTGGCCATTAAAATTGCAAAATAGAAAAGATTTTAATATTCGAATGGCACAGTTTTTTGATTATTATTTGAAAGGTACCTCAATGCCGGTTTGGATGGATAGAGGGGTTCCGGCAGCTGAAAAGGGAATAAACCAAGGCTTAGAACTACTTCAGGAATAAGTAAACTCGAATAAAAAGTAGTTGTGATGCTGGTTCTACCGCTGTTTTTTATAAGCTTTAGCTTATTGAATTCCTAATGATCTAGATCCTACAGCAAAAATTGTAGCTAGTTAAATTCAAAAAAGAGCATAAAAATTAGATTTTTTATGCTCTTTTACTTTTTAAGGGTAATCAAACGTTAAGATTATCCAAAATATAGCTATTTTTTCTTTGAACCATTTTACAAGCCATAAGTTTGCAAAAGTTTAGATGTAGAAAATTACAAATAGCAAAATTATGAGTAAAGTAAAAGAAAACGACACTGTTAAAGTACATTACACAGGAAAATTAACAAACGGACAAGTATTTGACAGTTCTTTGGAAAGAGAACCGCTACAAGTTACTTTAGGTCAGCAAAGTTTAATTCCAGGTTTTGAAAACGGATTAATAAACATGGCGTTAAATGAAAAGAAAACTGTGGTAATTCCTGTCGAAGAAGCTTACGGCGAAATTCGAAAAGAATTATTTCAAAAAGTACCTTTAACGGAACTACCTGAAGAAATAAAACCAGAAGTGGGTATGGGGCTTATGGCTAAAAATCCTGATGGAACGGAACGTCAACTTAGGGTTGCGGAAGTACAAGAAGAGGCAATTATTATCGACGCCAATCATCCACTTGCAGGTCAAGAATTGACTTTTGAATTAGAGGTGGTAGGAATTGAATCATAATAATGGTATTTAATTATTATTTTTCCCTCATCTTTAATGAACTTTGAAGCGTATATATGTAAGTTTCGAAGTTCTTGCGGAAAAATTATAGATCATAAAAAAAGCCGACATCAGTGTCGGCTTTTTTTGTGGTTAAGCTTGGCCTTATTTTATATCATAAGGAACCGTGACCCAAAGTTTGTCTAGATAGTGATCATTAATAGGTAATAGAAAGACTTTCATAGGTAGGGTTAAAATGCTACCGTTTTATTATTTTTTTGCTTTAATGGGGAGTGAATAAGAATCCTTGGAGCTTCATGTTCTTTGAGGATGAGCTGAAATTTGGATTTAATTAAATAATTCCCGTAGAAGAAACTAAGGCTATGGTAAGAAGTAGAATAACAAATAAGAGTAAAGATTTTCGCATAATAACATAGTTCTGATTTTTAAAATTCCGAAAATCCTATGAAATCTTAAATTTTTTAAGGTGCAAAGCGCATAAATCATGATAAAATGCAATTTTACGAATGGTATTCGAAATTTTTACTAGATTTTTATTTTAAAAAAAAAGAGTAGTATACCTAGGTGTAAAATGCTAAATCTCGATTTAA
The DNA here is from genome assembly GCA_963974535.1 of uncultured Cellulophaga sp. Taxonomy (GTDB): domain Bacteria; phylum Bacteroidota; class Bacteroidia; order Flavobacteriales; family Flavobacteriaceae; genus Cellulophaga. The sequence goes on along the minus strand of CAXBCN010000002.1, from coordinate 213,521 downwards.
ATGAATAACTTTAGGCTATAATTATTTAAAAAGGCAAGGATTAACCTTGAAATTCGTATTAAAAAAAATCTTATGAAAAACTTAAAGAAAGAAGATATACAACAAGAGGTGTATGACCTTTACGACGACTATGCGCATAATAAATTAGAAAGACGTGAATTTATAGAAAAGTTATCACTTTATGCTGTTGGCGGCATAACCGTAGCTTCTTTATTGAGTTTTATGAGTCCCAAATATTTAGAAACCCTTCAAGTACAACCTGACGATTCGAGGTTAAACTCTGATTACATTACCTATGATTCACCAAAAGGTGGCGGTGCTATAAAGGCCTTATTATCGAAACCTGAAAATACAACAGGCAAGTTGCCAGGTATCATTGTTGTTCACGAAAACCGAGGATTAAACCCCTATATTGAAGATGTTGGTCGTATTGCAGCCCTGGATGGTTTTATCACCATAGCTCCAGATGCCCTATCTCCGCTAGGAGGCTATCCTGGAAACGATGATGATGGTCGAGCATTGCAAAGACAACGAAATAGAGATGAAATGTTAGAAGATTTTATTGCGGCATTCGATTACTTAAGCAATCATGAACATTGTAATGGATCAATTGGTGTCGTAGGATTTTGTTTTGGAGGTTGGATTTCGAATATGATGGCCGTAAAAGTTCAAAACTTAAAAGCATCTGTTCCATTTTATGGAGGGCAACCCACGGCAGAGGAAGCAGCGCTTATAAAAACTCCTTTGATGCTGCAATATGCAGGATTAGATACAAGAGTTAATGAGGGTTGGCCAGCGTATGAAAAAATATTGAAAGAAAATAACGTAGCGTATACAGCCTATTTTTATCCAGATGTAAATCACGGTTTTCATAATACCAGTACTCCCAGATTTGATAAGCCTGCGGCGGATTTAGCTTGGGAAAGAACCATGGCTTTTTTCAAAGAAAAATTAGTCTAGTGGCTAAGCTGTTGAATAGGTATACCCTAAAGTATTTGAGCTTTATAATTCTAATATGATTTTTGCTAAAATGCTGTTTAAATGAAATTTAAGATGTAATTTCGCGCCCAGAATAAAAAAAGCAAAATGAAACGAGTAGCTGAATACAAAAAACTGTTTTCTGTTGAAAAAGAAATCGACTTAAAAGAATTAAAAAATACCTACCGTGGGTTGGTTAAACAATGGCATCCTGATAAATTTCAAGATGGTGATGAGCAGAAAGAAGTTGCTGAACTTAAAAGCAGACAAATCATTGATGGATATCATTTTTTAGTAAGTATAGCTCCAGAAACGAAAGCAGCCAACTTAGAAGAATATACAAAACTAACTACCGAATCTGGAATTTTAGATTTTCAACATAAAGGTTTACTTTTAGAAGTTACCTTCTTAGACGGTACCACCTATGAATACTTTGGGGTTCCAAAAAATATTTATGTAAAGTTGATTAATTCTCCAAAAGCCTATCGTTTCGCAAAGCGTAGTATTTTTAATAGTTATTTATACAGAAAGTCTAAGAAAACACTTCAAGAAGCATAATCAACTATTTTTTACTGATTTTATAGTAAGCAAAAGATCATGGCAAAACCAACTAATACTGTTTTAATTGTCCTTGCCTTCTTTGCTATTTATGTTATTTGGGGATCTACATATCTTTTAAATAAAATAGCTGTTACCGAATTACCAGCCTATATGCTGGCTGGAATTCGTTTTACATGTGCCGGATTATTAATATTTGCAATTTGTAAAATCACCGATATCCCCATAAAAATAACTGCGCGTCAATTTATCAATAGCAGTATCGCTGGTTTCTTATTTCTTACTTTTGGGAATGGTGTTTTCGTATGGGGACTAAAATATGTGGATAGTGGATTTGCAGCTTTGGAAGTCGCTGCAATGCCCTTATTAGTTTTGATTATGATGCGTGTGGTCGACGGTAAGAAAATTCAAGCCATGTCGTTCGTAGGCGTAATTTTAGGTATTTTAGGCATTTATTTATTAGTCAGTCAAAAACAGGTCATACAAAGCGAGGACGCTGTTTTTGGGATGATCATCATCTTCTTTTGTGTGATAGCTTGGTCCACGGGTAGTTTGTTTGTATCAAGAGTAGATTTACCAGAAAGCTACTTGGTCAATACGGCGTATCAAATGATCACTGCTGGTATTACCTTGGCCACTGCAAGTTTATTTTTAGGAGAAGTTTGGACATGGCCCAACACTTGGAGCGGACCCGTACAATTTTCTATGGCGATGCTGATTATTTTTGGGAGTATCGTGGCTTTTTCAGCATTTAATTTTTTATTAAAAACGGTTTCTCCAGAAAAAGTAGCAACATCGAGCTATGTAAATCCTGTCATCGCCTTATTTTTAGGTTGGTACATATTAGACGAACAATTAACCACTCAATCGATCATAGCCGCAGCAATTCTTTTAACAGGCGTGTATTTTATCAATACGAAAAAGAAGCTAGTTATTTATGATCGGTTTAGAGATAAATTGAGAAGTAAAAGAAGTAAGGCTTAAAATTAAATGGATAGTTCCTTAGCTTAAGGTCTGTTTTTAGTTTAAGATGAACCCAATATTTCTTTGATGGTAATGGGAGCCACTTCACGCACAGTCATATCTTTCAGAAGTATATTTCCAATTCTGACGCGTACCAAACGTAGGGTTGGAAAACCAACTGCCGCCGTCATTTTACGAATTTGTCGAAACTTACCCTCAGTTAGGGTGATGCGTATCCATGAATTAGGGCGGTGAGTGCCTATTCTTAATTTTTTATCTGCCTCGGGGAAACTAGGATCTTCTTCTAAAGGAAAAACATGACAAGGCTTGGTGATATATTTTTTTCCGGCAAAACCTATTTCAACTCCTTTTTGAAGTATTTCTATAGCCTCTGGAGTAATTTTGCCATCTAACTGGGCGTAATATTCCTTTTCTATTCCAGATTGATTGATTTGATCACTTAATTTGCCATCGGTAGTCAATAATAACAATCCCTCTGATTTTTCATCTAATCGACCAATAGGCATAATGCCCTCTGGAAAATCATATAAATCACCTAAAAATTGCTTTTGTTTTGCTTCTTTTGCATCATTCGATGTAAACTGACTCAAAACACCTAAAGGTTTATAGAGCTTAAAATGTAGGTGTTTTTTCATTGGACTTTAAAAGTATAAATCTAAAACTTTTCTGTAAGATCCATAAAAAAACTCACCCATTAAAATTGGTGAGTTTAAATTCAAAAATAGCACTGTTTTTATATTCTCTTTTTAGTCGATAACAGTCACTAAATCTTCAGTTCTTTTTCGCACTTTTACTAAGTTTACCAACCAATCCTTTTCTTCTTTCCGATATCCTAGTGGTAATAAAACAGCACTTCGTAAGCCTTTTTCACGAAGACCTAGAATTTCATCAACTTTAGCAGGGTCAAAACCTTCAATGGGTGTAGCATCTACACCTTCAAAAGCTGCAGCAGCAATGGCTTGTGAAAAAGCAATATAGGCTTGTTTTGCAGCATGATTAAAGTTTTCTTCCGCATCTTTTTGAGGATAATTATCTAATAACATTTGACGGTAATTTTCCCGGCCTTCATTTTTAAAACCACGAACTTCGTTGGTTAAATCGAACATCGTATTAATACGATCGGCCGTGTAGGTATCCCAAGCAGCAAATACTAACAAATGAGAACAATCTGTAATGACCGATTGATTCCAGGCCACAGGCTTGATTTTTTCTTTAACTTCTTGATTGGTAATCACAAATATTTCAAAGGGTTGCAAACCACTTGATGTCGGTGCTAAACGAGCGGCCTCTAAAATGTTATCGACCTTTTCTTGTGGAACTTTATCGCCATTCATAGCTTTTGCGGCGTACCTCCAATTTAATTTATCTAATAATTCCATGTAATGATGTTTTAATTTTAATTTATATATAGTTTTAAATTTTAATAGCATCCCAAGCAACTTGGTATCCCTCCTCAATAGTATCTTTCGTAATTTTAAAAGCCTCTCGCTGTTGCATTAACATAAGAAAGGATAAAGGACTTATAGTATAGGCGTATAAAAGATAGTCTGAAATTGGTTTAATAATGTTCTCATCTTTTCCTCTTTTCCATAAGTCGAGTAGGGGTTGCAGGTGTTTTATGCCCTCTTGTCGGCTCGTTTCATCAATCATCGGTGTAGTATCACATTGCGATAAAAAAAGGGCCTTATCAAGCTCTTTCAATTTAAAATCGGCAATACGTTTCCAAATAATTTCAAATCCTTCTTTTACGGGCATGGATTCAGTATAGGTATCAAAAGCAAAATGGGTGTAGGCTGTTTTAACCGCTAAATAAGTTTTATTTACCAAATCTTGTTTGCTATCAAAGTAGAGATAAATTGTAGCCGGAGAAACACTAGCCATTTTAGCAATTTTAGACATCGGCGCTGCATGAAAACCATTGTTGTTGACTAATGCTATGGTAGCTTTTACCAAGGCATTTTTTTTATCGATACTTTTTTGAAGCTTAGCCATAACATAATTTTGGCTGCAAAACTACACATAAAAATGAATGTTCATTCTTTTTATAATATGTTTTAACGAATTTTTAAGGCATCCACGAAACAAAATAGTTTTCTAGTCTCTTTAATTTAGAGAAAAGAGCTCAGAAGAATAGGTGTCAGCGCATTTAAAAGCCTATATTTTTTTATTACTGAGTATTTATGTTGTTAAATAAAAATATATTTTAATTTACCTATCGAGTAGCTTTACTACAGTCAATAATAAATCAAAATTATTGGAGAGTGAATTTAATCGCTTGAGAATTTTAATTTGTGACGAGCAATGGTAGCTTTCACTACAAACTCATTATTAATTCTAAAGATTCCTGTCGCCAAATGTCTCCTACATGTAATGATCAAACCAAGCATCAATGGTAAGGACCGTTTAAAAATGATTATATCCAGAATTTATCTAAATGTTTCAGGTATGCAGCAACGTATACCCCTATACATTATTTTTTACATGACTCATTGCTAGGTATTTAGTAATTTTTATAAAGAAACTGTAAAGAACCATTTTAGATTATATTTCTTATCTTAGATCAATTCATGGGTACATAAGACGACTTATATTTGCTATAAAGTTTGAAAAACCAATCTTTTTTAAAATATAAATACAAATACAAATACAAATGAAACTAGTACATCATAAAGCTGCAACTCGTGGTGAAGCCAATTTTGGGTGGTTACGTTCTAACCATTCTTTTAGTTTTGGAGAATATTTTAACTCTGAAAGAATTCATTTTGGTGCCTTAAGAGTTTTGAATGATGATCATGTGAGTGCCGCAAAAGGTTTTGGCACACATCCGCATAAAAATATGGAGATTATTTCTATACCTCTTGAGGGAGACTTAGAACATAAAGATAGCATGGGTAATTCTACAATAATAAAACAGGGCGATATACAAATCATGAGTGCGGGAACAGGTATTCAACATAGTGAATACAATAGGAATCAGGATATTCCTGTAAAATTCCTTCAAATATGGATTATTCCTAAGGCTCAAAATGTAACTCCTCGATACGATCAAATTAGTATGGATGGCCTAAAAAATGAAAACACCTTTTATCAAGTTCTTTCTCCAAATAAAAATGGACAAGGAGTTTGGATTCATCAAGATTCCTGGTTTCATTTAGCTGATATAACGAAAGAAACCACCTTAAAATACGATGTAAAAAAACCAGGAAATGGTGTGTATTTTTTTCTAATTGATGGTGCAGTTATAATAGAAAATGAAAGCTTAGAAAAAAGGGATGGATTAGGAGTTTGGGAAACTCAATCCATTAGTGTGCAGGCATCCGAAGGAAGTCGCATTTTAGCCATTGAAGTTCCTATGATTAATTTAAATTGATAAAAGATTTTGTAAATACTCTTTGTCCTGTTTAATTCGTTTTTTTATAACTCCAAACCGCCAAGCCATTCATAATTAGCGCGTAGAGTAGGGTTTTTAAAAACTGTGGTAGAATATCATTAAAACTTGCTCCCTTAAGCATAACCATGCGCATGACTTGAACAAAATACTTGATGGGGTTAAATTCAGTAAGGGTTTGTGCCCATGGCGGCATACTTTCAATAGGGGTAAATAAACCACTCATTAAAATAAAAATTACCATAAAAAACCATGCGATAAACATGGCTTGTTGTTGGGTATCGGTAGAATTAGAGATAAATAAACCGATGCCTAAAACCACTAAAATGTAAATGGATGTATAGGCGTACATTAAGCCTAAACTACCTACTATGGGGATATCAAAAATTAGTTTTGATATGATTAATCCAATGGTTAACAAGCCCAAACCAATAACCCAAAAAGGAAACAATTTTCCGATGATAAACTGATTTTTTTTAATGGGAGTTACATTAATCTGTTCTAAAGTACCCATTTCCTTTTCACGAACAATATTCATTCCGGATAAGAATAAAGTAATCATAGTGACTAAAAGCACCAAAATACCAGGCACCATAAACGTTTTATAGTTCAAGGTCTGGTTGTACCAAAATGATGGAATGCTGACAATACTCAAAGGCTTAGTTTGTCCGTTTAATGATTGCATAGCACTCAAAGAAATACTTTTATTAAAATTTTGAATAATCTGCTGTACATACACACTTTCTACTCCAGCAGCGGCGCCATCAATGGCGTTTATGGTTAGCCCGACTGCACTTGCCTTTTTAGTCTCTAAGTCTTTTTCAAAGTGATTTGGAATTTCTAGTACCACATCAATAGTACCCCTTAACATTGCTTCATTAGCTTTCTTTTGTGATTCAAAGACCGTCAAAACATCAAAATAGGTTGAAGCCTTAAATTTTTCGACTAAAGCCCTTGACGTAGAGGTACGGTTGTTATCAATGTATCCAAATTTTACATTTTTCACCTCAAAAGTAGCCGCATTGGATAAAATAATAAGTTGTAATAAGGGTAAAATAAAAATTATAGGCAACATGCCTTTATTTCTAAAGATTTGCTTAAACTCTTTTTGGATGATGTATCGTATTGTTTTCATTTTTCACGGGTATTGGGTTCTGCGTGTTGGGTTTTAGGTTATTTTGGAATAAGCTTAAGACTCTTAATTTTAGACTTTTTTCACAAACAACCATAAACGAGCAACCGACAACTTTTTCTCTTTTCTATTATCTCTTCTCTTTTCTTATTTTTACCATCAATGAACAACGAACAACCAACAACCAATTTCACTCCAACCTTATCTTATATTTCTTCACACTCAATCCGATAAAAAAGAGCGCCATGGCTATTAAAATCAAAGTTTCTTTCCATATAAATTGAAGGCCGACACCTTTTAACATAATGGCTTTTACGATGATAATAAACCACTTAGCAGGAATAATGTTACTGATGACTTGTAAGGGCAAAGGCATACTTGATATGGGAAAAATAAAACCGGATAAAAGTATAACAGGCAACATTAAACCCATCAACGAAATCATCATTGCCGTTTGTTGTGTGGCAGAAATGGTAGAGATTAAAATGCCTAAGCCTAAAGCCACAATAATAAACAAAACACTTTCTAAACCCAGCAAAAAGAAACTTCCTGCTACGGGCATTTTAAATACAAAAATGCTCAAAACAATAATAACAATAGCATTAATAACTGATAAGAAAATATAGGGAACAACTTTACCTACAATTACCTGAAAAGGTTTTAAGGGCGATACTAAAAGTATTTCCATAGTCCCTAATTCTTTTTCTCTAGTAATAGAAATAGATGTCATCATGGCGGAAACCAACATTAAAATAATGGTCATAACGCCCGGAACAAACATAAAAACACTTTTTATTTCAGGATTATACACCATTCTAGTTTGCGCAACAATCTGAAAAGGAATTGCAATACCTGCATTCCGTTCCTGTTGGTAGTTTGCCATTATAGCGTTCACATAATTGGCAATCGTATTTGCCGTGTTAGGATCTGTCGCATCGGTTAAAATTTGAACTGTTGCTTTATGTGTACTCCCTAGTTTAGCTTCAAAATCTTGTTCAAAATTTAAGACGGCTTTTACTTTTCCTTTTTTAAAAACAGCTTCAATATCTGATTCTTTTTCGATAAATTGTTGAATGCTAAAATATTTTGAGGCCTTAATTTTTTGAATTATTTCTTTTGTTGTTGCATCTTTCGAGTGGTCGAGAATAGCAATATCTACATTATTAATTTCATTGGTTATCGCAAATCCAAAAAGTAATATTTGAGCAATGGGCATTCCAAAGAGAATAAAAAGCGATCGCTTATCACGAAAAATATGATAAAACTCTTTGGTTACAAACCCTATAAATCGTTTCATCCTCTTGCTAGCTTTAAGAAAACATCGTTCATATTCGTCACATGGTACAATTCTTTAAGTTTCCTGGGGGTATCTAAAGCTTCAATTTTACCATTGACCATAATAGACACGCGATCACAATACTCAGCCTCATCCATATAATGCGTTGTCACAAAAACGGTAGTACCGGTGTCAGCCGCTTTATAAATCATTTCCCAAAACTGTCTTCTCGTAATAGGATCAACGCCTCCGGTGGGTTCATCTAAAAAAACAATTTTAGGGTCGTGTAAAAGCGATACCGAAAATGCTAGTTTTTGTTTCCATCCTAAAGGCAAAGAACCTACAAGCGAATTTGCGACTTCAGAAAGTCCCAATTCATTAATCAGTAAGTTCGATTTTTCTTTAATTCTAGCTTTAGTTAACCCATAAATTCCGCCAAAAAAACGAATGTTTTCTCGTACCGTTAAATCATCGTACAAGGCAAACTTCTGACTCATATAGCCAATATTCTTTTTAATGCTTTCTGCATCCTTAAAAACATCAAAACCAGCCACAATAGCTTTTCCCGCACTAGGTGTAGAAATTCCGATTAGCATTTTCATTGCTGTAGTTTTTCCCGCCCCATTAGCCCCTAAAAAACCAAAAATCTCCCCTTTTGCCACTTCAAAAGTAATGGCATTTACCGCAGTAAAATCTCCGAATATTTTTGTTAATCCCTCTACTTGTATGACCTTGTTCATTTTTTTTAATGTATATCTGCAGGGTTTTTTATGCCTCGTAGGATATTATTTTGCGAGTTCCATAAAAGTGTCTTCTATGGTAGCAACTGTTTTTTTTAGGGTTATGTTCGATAAATTTTTAGTTACCAAATACTCCCTTAATTCTTTCGGATTAAATGTATTACGAGTATCTGTATAATGAACAAATTCACCAAAAGGATACACACTATGCTTATGCTCGTAGTCATTTAAAGCTTTTATTAAATGATACATATTGTTAGCGCTGACATTATAAATAGGCATGGGGTAGTGCTTTACAATAACTTGTGGGGTATCTATCTCCAAAATTTTACCATTTTGAATCAGTGCAATTCGATCACAAAGTTCAGCTTCATCCATGTAAGGTGTCGAAACCAAAATGCTAATTCCTTTTTTTTGTAAGCGTTTCAGCATTTCCCAAAATTCTTTTCTAGAAACAGGATCAACACCAGTAGTGGGTTCATCTAAAAACAAGACTTTAGGTTTGTGGATTAACGCACAACACAAAGCTAGTTTCTGTTTCATTCCGCCCGAAAGTTTTCCTGCTCTTCTGTTTTTAAAAGGTTCTATTTGAACATAAATTTCTTTAATTAATTCAAAGTTTTCCTCGAAAGTGGTGCCGAAAATTGTAGCGAAAAAAGTTAAGTTTTCTGTGATCGTTAAATCTTGATACAAAGAGAATTTACCAGGCATATAACCCACACTATTTCGAATTTTTTTATAGTCATCTACCACATCAAAATCTGTCACTTTAGCATTGCCTTGATCGGCAATTAAAAGCGTGGTTAAAATCCGAAATAAAGTAGTTTTTCCAGCACCATCAGGACCAATAAGTCCAAATAATTCTCCCTCCTTTACTTCAAAAGAAATGTCTTGTAAGGCTTTTACGTTTTGATATGATCTTGATATATTTGATACGACAATACTCATAATTTTTCATTGATCCACATTTCCGCTGGCATACCTATTTTTAAACTTCCATCATTTTTAACATCGATTTTTGCGGCGTAAACTAGCGCAACGCGTTCTTCTTTTGTCTGTATTATTTTAGGCGTAAATTCTGCTTCTGAGGCAATCCAGCTAACAATTCCTGTATATGATTTCATGCTATCAGCAGCATCAATTTTCACCTTCACTTCTTGCCCTATTCTTATATTTGCCAATTGTGTTTCACTGATGTAAACCCTCAACTGCATAGTACTTAAATCGGCTATTTTATAAAGTGGTTTTCCAAAAGTGGTAATTTCATGAGGTTCTGTATATTTGGCAAGTACCGTTCCTGTAACAGGATTCATTAGTATACTTTTCGCAATCTGATCGTTTATTTGAGCCATCTGAACATCAATATTTTTTAATTCATTAACCACAGGGCCATTCTGAATTTCTACACTATTCATTCTTTGTTTGATAACCTCAATTTCCCCTGTAATATCATCTAATTGCTTTTGTGTTCCTGCATTGTCCTGAATCAGGTTTATTGTTCTTTCTTTCGTAATAGTTGCTGTTTTCAATTGTGCATTTAAGACATTAATTTGTGATAATACTCCTTTTGATTTTGAACTAATAAGTGCTTTCGAAACTACTAATTGTTCACGTTTTAAGTGTAGCGGTATGGTGTCAATAAAACCAATAAACGCGTTCTTTTCCAGGAATTGACCTTCTTCAACCGAAAACTGCATTAATTTTCCAGTATTCTCAGCTGAAATTGTAATTTCAGTGGCTTCAAAATTACCGTAACCATCTGCCTTATCATTGCCGTTTCCACAGGATAGTAGGGTAGTGACAAGGATGCTAATACCTATATTGTTTATACTATTCTTCATTTTTATTTTTTAATATTTAATTTCCTTTCATTGTATTATAATTTGCTTTCGCCAATAATAATTCAATTTTATGGGTGCTTAATGCATTTTGATCTTCATACAAATTGGTAAGCTCGGTAATGTAAACTGAAGAAGTAATAACCCCGTTTTTTAATTGAGACGCTGTAGTTTCAAGAACTTCATTCCTCAAGGCAATAATGGCGGAATCGGTACTAATAAAAGCTTCTAATTTTTCAATTTCTTTTTGTTGGTCTTGTAAGGCAATATGGGTTTGTAAATCGAATATTTCAGCCTCATTGCTGAATATTTCTTTAGAGACCGCTAAGGCATCACGTTTCTTTTTTACGGCATTCCAATCAAAAAGTTTCCAATTTAGTTTTACGCCTGTTATGTAGAAGCCTTGAAATGAATTGTCAAGCATATTTAAGCCAGGATTTCCGTAACCACCAGTAGCAAAACCCATAAGTTTAGGTGCCGTTTGTTTTGTAAGTAATTCTTCCGACGCTTCAATTTGGGATTTTTTAAAATCGAACAAAGCAATTTCAGGGCGTTGAATTTCATCTTTAGAACTTATTGAAATCATTGGTTTATCAAGTGATATATTTGTATCCAATGGTATTCCTAACAAAGCAGAAAGGGTATCGTATAAATTTTCCTTTTGAAATTTTAAGCTAGTGAATGCTTGTTCCAGTTTTAATAACTCTGCTTGTAAAACCTTATCTGAAGAAGGAAGGATCATTCCGTTTTTAATCCCTGATTGTACTTCGGATAATTTTTCTTGTAATTGTTCTTTTTTTGCCTTCAAGATAAATTCTTTTTCTTGAACTAATAAGATAGAAAAATACAATTGATTTACTTGTGATTTTAAGCCGTATAAATTGACTTCAATCTGTTTTTGTTTGGTTAATAAATCGGCTTTTTTTTCTTTTAAAGCGGCATTTATTTGTCCGCCACCATAAATCAATTGATGTACATTAAGCGTGGCTCTATATTGGTCTTTATTTAACGGCGTAATGTTACTATTCGGTATAGGAACTTCTATGACATCCGATTGATAGGTAGCTTGCGATGCTAGATCAAATTGCGGTAATTTTTCGGTCTTTAAAGCTTCTAATGAAAAATTGGTTTGTTTTTCAAGTAGCATAGTTTGCTGTGCTAAAGGATAATTCTGTTGCACCAAATCATAACATTCTTGTAAAGTAATTTTCTGTTGAGAAAAGACAGAGAATGACAAAAGAAATTGGAGTATAAAAATTATTTTTTTCATCGGTATAAAATTCGACTGTAGCTCTGATAGTGTACTACAATTAGTTCACTTGTCATTATAAAATTGAAAGCCCATTAGGGGCCTTTAGCTGTTATTTTTTTATGGATGCGATGATAAAAGCAGCCACGGCCGTTTTCCGTTCTTCAATGATTTTTTGAAAACCATCGTCATCAACATCAATAAAAGCTTTTATCAAATGGGTTCCAATAAAAGGGAAAACACTTAAAGACAAAATATTAATGAATAGTTGTTCTGCATCAATAGGTTTTAAAATGTTTTGTTGAACTTCATCATTCACTTGTTTTTTGAATTTAGCCAGATTTGGAAAATCACTTTTAGACTTTATTTTTTCAACAAAACTTGGATTTTTATGCAATTCTTGAATTACAAAATTTGGGAGATACGGATGCAGGCTAACAAATGAAATATAATTCGCTGTAAAGTTTTTAATTTTTGTTTCTATACTGGAATCAGCGTTTAAAATTTTATTTAATTGCGGTGCTAATAGCATAAAGGCATTAGCAAAAACAGCCTCAAAAAGTAATTGTTTACTTCTATAATAATAATGAAGCATTGCTTTATTGATCCCAGCCTTATCGGCTATTTCTTGCATTCTAGCACCATCTAGGCCCTTTTGTTGAAACACACTTTTTGCTGCTTCTAAAATTTGATTTTCAGTGTTTAGATTCTTTTCTTTTTTCAAAATTAACTATTTAGTTTAACCAAATGGTTAACAAATATACTACAATTAATTTATTTTCAAAAAAATAATATTATTAGCCCTGCAAATTTGTAATTATCTACCATTGGTTTCGACCAATTACAACCACTATATATAAGACACTGAATACCTAAATTTCAAGTATTTTTATAATCTTAAATAACTATTGATATGAAATTAAGAAGCATTGAAAAAATAATAAAACCCGGAACACCGCATTTTGTGGGCGATGGCTTTCGAGTGCATAATTTTATTCCAGGTTCTTCCACGATGAAAAGATTGGATCCGTTTATTATGATGGATTACAATTCAAAATATAATTTTCCACCAACAACCACACCCAAAGGTGTAGGTGTACATCCACACAGAGGTTTTGAAACGGTTACGATCGCCTATAAAGGGCGTATTGAGCATAATGATAGCGCTGGAGGAGGAGGTGTTATTGGTGAAGGTGATGTGCAATGGATGACGGCCGCTTCAGGGGTGTTACATAAAGAATTTCACGAAACAGCATGGAGCAAAAAAGGAGGCGAATTTCAAATGGTTCAGCTGTGGGTAAATTTGCCTGCAAAAGACAAGATGTCTAAGCCTAAATACCAAGCCATTGCTAATGCTGACATAAAAAAAGTGTTATTGCCAAATAATGAAGGAATTGTAGAAGTAATTGCTGGGGAATTTCAAGGAGAAAAGGGACCAGCAAACACATTTTCTCCGATTTCTATGTTAAATTTAAAGTTGAAGAAAGGAGCAAAAACCACTTTAAGTTTTCCGTCAAATTACACCACCTCCTTAGTGATGATTGAGGGTAATGCTATGATCAATGAAAACTCCGAAGTATTTGAAGACCATTTTGCCTTGTTCAAATCTGACGGTGATACATTGACCATTGAAGCGGCAACAGATTGTATCATTTTAGTTTTAAGCGGTGAGCCGCTGAATGAACCCATCGCCGCACACGGCCCTTTTGTCATGAATACACAACAAGAGCTCATTCAAGCTTTTGATGATTATAATACAGGTAAATTTGGGGTTTTAAACTAAAAAACCATTCATTTAAAAGCGACTCATTTTGTATGAGTCACTTTTAAATGATATTGAATTAATATCTCGACACGCTTGTCCATACCTTTCGAAAAAGTAAGATTATGGAAAAGATACTCGTTGTGGGAGCCACTGGCACCACAGGAAAAAAAATTGTACAACTTTTAAAAGCTTCAACCTATTTTGAGCCTATAGCCATGGTTCGAAAAGAAAGTCAGGTGAAAGACTTTTCTGAGCAACAGGTAAAAACAGTACTAGCCGATCTCGAAGGCGACGTATCTTTAACAACAAATCATATTGATAAAGTTATTTTTGCTGCAGGCTCTGGAGGAAAAAAAGTGGTAGAAATAGACCAAGAAGGGGCAAAAAAAATGATTGATGCATCACAAAACAATACAGTTAAAAAATTTGTAATGCTGAGTTCTATAGGTGCAGACCAACCTGAAAAAGCTTCTGATCTCAAAGACTATTTAAGAGCTAAGCACCATGCTGACGAATATTTGAAACAAAGTAAAGTACCCTATGCCATTGTACGCCCAGGGGCCTTAACCAACGACGGAGGCAATCAAAAAATTGAAATAGGAACTTCTTTGAATAAAAGCGGCTCTATTAGTAGAGAAGACGTGGCTCAAGTTTTAACAAGAATGTTACACGATGATGCAGCGCAGAATACAAGTTTCGAAATCCTCTCTGGCGATATGCTCATCGGTAAAGCGCTAGATAGTATAAGACATCATTAAAAAAATGAATACCTTTAAAAAATAACAAATGAATCACAAAATAATCATAAGAAAAATAGAAAACCTAACTCACGATGTTTTGCATCTCATTACGGATAAGCCCGAAGGCTTTACCTTCACTCCTGGCCAAGCCACAGAATTGGCTATAGATAAAGACGGACTGAGAGATGAAAAGAGACCGTTTACCTTTACGAGCCTACCAGATGATAATGAGCTAGAATTTACCATAAAAATGTATCCGTCACACGAGGGTGTTACAGATGAGTTAGCGCATCTAAATGTGGGAGACAGCTTTTTAATGGGTGATGCATGGGGAGCCATTAAGTATCAAGGAGAAGGTACCTTTATTGCTGGCGGTGCTGGAATTACCCCATTTATAGCCATTCTAAAAGATTTAAATAGAAAAAACAAATTATCGGGTCACAAATTAATTTTTGCGAATAAAACAGAGAAAGATATTATCTACAAGAATAATTTGAAAACTTGGTTAGGTCAAAATTTCCATACGATTTTATCTAAAGAAAAAACGGAGGCACACCCACATGGAAGAATCGATAAAGATTTCCTTCAAAAATATAATTTAGATACGTCTAAAAAGGTATATTTATGCGGCCCACCGCCAATGATGAAAGCCATACAGTCAGATTTATATGCCTTAGGGCTTTCGAAAGATCAGTTAATTGCAGAAGATTTAGCCTAAAGTTAAATCTCAATAACACCGATGTTTTGCTAAGGAACAGGCCTTGTTTTTCTTTTTTATATTTTTAAGTGATGAAGAGCGTAACATTAATTTTAATATTTTTACTGATGTCCCAAGACAACACGAGGCTTATATATGATGCTAAAAATCAACCTAGGAATAACAATTGGTTTGTAGTTGACGATGGTGTTATGGGAGGCTTGTCAAGCGGTAACACAAAAATAAATGATGCTGGTAACCTTGAATATTACGGTACGGTGCGAACAGAAAATAATGGTGGTTTTTCATCCGTTCGCTATAATTTTGATACTATTGACGCCTCTGCTTATAGCTTTATGGTGTTAAAAATAAAAGGTGATGGTAAAAATTATCAATTTAGAATCAAGGATGATACAGCGCATCGCTACTCTTACATTTCAACTTTTGAAACTTCGGGAGATTGGCAAACTATAAAAATTGCCTTGACAAACTTTTTCCCCAGTTTTAGAGGAAATAGGTTAAACAGACCTAATTTTAATGGCAAACTACTAGAAGAAATCGCTATTTTAATAGGAAATAAGACCAAAGAAAATTTTGTGTTAGAAATAGAAAAGATTTATTTAGAGTAGAAAAATCGGTCCTTTAGAGCTACAAAAGGTTCTTAAAATTAATCAAGAGATACAGAATAGCCTATTAAATTTGAGTATCTTTAATTAGCTATATCTTTATACTATGAGTTGTATGCGCTTCTTAGCTCTTTTTCTACTATGTTTTGCTTTACAAAGTTGTAATACCGATCAAAAAACGGAAACTAAAGAAGCAGAACCTACGCTGGTACGTGGTGCCTTAAGTTTAGACTCACAAATATTTTTAGGAAATAGACTTTTTTCCGAAAAAACCTGCATTACCTGCCATGATGTACACAAAAGCACTATCGGGCCTTCTGTCAAAGAAATAATGAAGGTATATAAAAAGGAAAACGGAAGTATTGTTGCATTTTTAAAAGGAGAGGCCGACCCTATCGTCGAAGCCTCGGCTGCGCAAAGAGCCATGATGCAAGCAAACATCAAAGGTTTTTTAAAGAATATTTCAGATGAAGAACTAGGTGCCATTGCAACCTATATGATTCATGTTGATGAGTTAAATAAATAGCTTCATAAAGTTTCGTAATGCCGAAACATGCAGTGAAACCATACGAATTTAATCCTTCTCCCTAATATAAGGTTTCCTTTTTAGCGCTATTGCGGTTAGAATTGACGTAAATACATTATTTTGTTTAATGTTTTGTTAAATTGATTAAACAATAAAATAATAATAGTATCTTAGCCCTGTATTAAAGAACTAAAATCTAAAAACGAATTATGAAAACAATTAAAACATTAAGTATTTTGGCCTTAGCAGGAACCTTATTTATGTCTTGCGGAGAAACAAAAAAAGAAGTTAAAGAAGAAGTATCTGAAGAAATTGCAGAAGTAGAAATGGCAACGGTTGTAGATCAAACTCCTAATATTGTTGGAGTAGCTGTTGGAAACGAAAACTTTTCAACTTTAGTTGCTGCGGTTAAGGCTGCTGAATTAGTAGAAACTTTAAGTAGTGCAGGTCCTTTTACGGTATTTGCTCCAACCAATGATGCCTTTGGAAATTTACCAGCAGGTACTGTTGAAACTTTGTTGAAGCCAGAAAATAAAGGCACCTTAACAGGAATATTAACATACCACGTAGTTTCAGGTAACTTTAGTGCTTCAGCGGTTATTGAGGCTATTAATAGTAATAACGGGAAATTTACTGTGACTACTGTACAAGGTAATGACATTTCACTATCTTTAAAGGATGGAAGCGTAATGTTAACTGACGCAAAAGGCGGAATGGCTAAAGTTATTATGGCCGACGTTGCTGCTTCAAATGGCGTAATCCACGCTATTGATACTGTAGTGATGCCAGAATAAACTTTTTTAAAGTAAATAAAAAGCCATTACAATTTTTTTGTGATGGCTTTTTTGTAAAATATAGTTAAAAATTAATTCAATATATAACCTTAAAAATAACCGATTATGCAATACATCACAATAGCATTACAATGCATCGTTGCCTTTAGCATCCTTAATGTTTGGCTCTTGCAATACAACAAACCTACCCAATGGCGTGGAGGTAATGCCAAAACTATAATAGAAGAGTTCAAAGTATACGGCCTTCCGATCTGGATGTGCTATGTTGTAGGTACCTTAAAGGTGGCATTAGCCATAGGTCTTTTAGCTTCAATTTGGTATCCAGAATTACAACAAATAGCGGCCTTAGGTTTGGCTGCCTTACTTTTAGGGTCGATTGTCATGCATCTTAAAGTTAAAGATCCTTTGAAAAAATCTTTTCCGGCCTTTTTATTTTTTAGTATGTGTTTGGTCATTTCTTACCTATAGCCAACATCAAGGACATCCTAATTTTTACAAAATAACCCATTGCTCGTAGACAATGTAAGCATTGAGAAAGGCGTAGAACAAAGCGGGTGTAGATTGTACTATAGAATCTTTAATTTTTAAACGCACTCCAAATCCAAGCAGCATTAGTAAAGTAAGGCAACTCGCGGAGACCACGATGAGTATAGGGCTAAAGTAGTAGCCAATCACCAAAGCCATAGCTCCTAAAAGTTGTAATACCCCTACAATTTTTCGTTGTTTTGATAGCCCGTAGCGCAAAAACTCCGTTTTCATGCGAGGCGCTATAAAGCAGCCCATGCCGAAAAATGCAAAAGATATAGCCGAGAAAAAAATTAAAAAAGTGTAAAAGCTCATAGCGGTGTTAAAGATACTTGAATTAATGCTAAAACATTTTAAAAGCGTAAAATATCCTGCTCTTATTGAAGCGCAAGGGATTGATTATTTATTATTTTTAGAGCATGGAAAAAAGCAATGTAAAAATTAGCATCATAGGGGCAGGAATTAGTGGCTTAATGGCTGCAAAAGTATTAGAAGCCAATGGGTATTGCGCTACGATCTATGAAAAAACAGATTCCGCAGGAGGGCGCGTAAAAACCGATCTTATCGAAGGCTACCAGTTAGATCATGGGTTTCAGGTACTTTTAGAGGCGTACCCCATGGTTCAAAAGTATTTGGACTTAGAGAAACTAGCCTTGCAAAAGTTCTTGCCTGGAGCGGTCATTTTTCGAAATGGAAAGCAACAGATTTTAGGAGACCCACTCCGAGATTTTTCACTCTTGTTACCCACCTTAAGTTCTTCCATTGGAAATTTAAAAGATAAACTGATCATAGTACGTTTAAGTTTATCCCTAAAAACCAAAACATTGGATCAGATTTTTGCGGAAGATGAAATGAGCACTTTGGCTTTTTTAGAACAACAAGGATTTAGTTCTGATATGATTTCCGGTTTTTTTAAGCCATTTTTTAGTGGAATTTTTTTAGAACCTGATTTGGCTACTTCCAGCAGCATGTTTCAATTTGTATTTAAAATGTTCGGCGAGGGGTTTGCCACGCTTCCAAAAAACGGAATCTCAGCTATTCCTGCACAATTGTTAGCCTCGTTGACCACGTCTAAAATATCATATCATTCAACAATTACCAGTCTAACAGATACCAAAATAAATTTATCTGATGGAACTGAAAAAGAATTTGATTATGCGATAATTGCCACCGAACCTCTTTTTAAAACGCCCAAACCTCTTGAACATAAAGTACGCTGGAAGCATTGTGATGCCTTATATTTTACGGCAAAAAAAAGAATCATTAAAAAACCACTCATTGGTTTAGTTGCGGATGAGTTGGCTTTAATCAATAATATTTTTTATCACAGCAGTCTTGAAACAGGAACAAGGGCAACAGACGAGCTGCTTTCCGTAACCGTGGTAAAAGACCATCAACTTAGCCAAGCAGCACTAATTGAAAAAGTACAGCAAGATTTGGAAAGGTATTGTGGAATTACAGCACTAACTTTTGTAAAACACTATACCATTCCCAAGGCACTTCCTACCTTAAAGGGTTTAAAAAATAGCCTGGCAGAAGAAGATATAAAACTCACAGATCATATATTTTTAGCGGGTGACTATCTCTTAAATGGCTCTTTAAATGCAGCCATGATTGCTGGGGAAACGGCTGCCTTGGCTTTGATAAAAACTATTGAGAGTTCATCTTCTGGGGATTCAGTAGAGCATTAAAACTACTTGTTACTGAAGAAGGTTCTATAGCAACTTATTGTTTCCAAGCAATAACAAATAAAATACCTGCTATTCCCTATAAAAGTCTAACTATCTTTGTCGAAAATTATTTTATGTCTAAAAAGTTTTCAAAGTTAGGAGTTAGCGAAGCGTTTCAAAAAAGTTTAACAGATTTAGCTATATCGATTCCAACAGATATTCAAGTTAAAACAATACCACTAGTCCTTAACGCTAAAAAAGATATTGTAGCCTTAGCTAAAACAGGAACAGGCAAAACGGCTGCTTTCGGATTACCCTTATTACAATTAATAGCTACGGATAGCTCTCAAATACAGGCTGTAATCTTGGCACCAACGAGAGAATTAGGCCAACAGATCTATGCCAATTTAGTTTCTTTTTCAAAACATAGTTCAGCCATAAAAATTACTGCTATTTGTGGAGGAACACCCATAAAACCACAAATAGAACAACTCAAAGGCACTACCCATGTAGTTGTGGCGACACCCGGTCGCTTGGTCGATTTGATTCAAAAAAAAGCCATTAACCTTAAAAATGTGGCGTATTTGGTATTGGATGAAGCAGATGAAATGGTCACGGCTTTAAAGCAAGATTTAGACCCAATTGTAGCTGAATTACCCGAATCGCGTAGAACTCTTTTGTTTACGGCAACCATGCCAGGCGCTATTAAACAATTAGTACAAAACTACCTGAATAAAAATGTGATGCATTTAGAAGCCGATATGGAAACTATTGGTCACCAAGGCATCGATCATCACTATATTGTGGTAGACCCTATTGAAAAATTAGACGTTTTACTCCATTTTTTAAGCTCAAGAGAAGGCGAACAAGGTATTATTTTTTGCAAAACAAAAGCAGCCGTAAATAAATTAGCCAAAAATTTAGCCATCAATAAATTTTCTTCCGGAGCGCTACATGGTAGTTTAACGCAAGCCATCCGAGATCGAGTGATGGGACAATTTCGAGACGGGCATTTAAAGCTGTTAGTAGCCACCGATTTGGCATCTCGAGGGATTGATGTAAAAAATATCGGATTTATCATAAATTATCATTTACCTGAGACTTATGATTTATACGTGCATAGAAGTGGTAGAACGGCTAGGGCAGGAGCAAACGGACTTTCCTTAACCATTATTCAGCACGAAGAAGAAGCCGATATTCCGGTTTTTGAAAAAGAATTAGGAATTAGTTTTCAAAAAATAAAAAAGGCATCTGCTGCACGTATTGAAGAAACGAACACCTTGCTGTGGGCCACCAGAATATTTAAAACGAAACCCAATCGGGAGGTTTCTGACGATTTTAAAAATAAGATTAAAACAATTTTTCATCATTTAACGAAAGAAGAGTTAATCGAAAAGGTTTTAGCAAATTATTTAGAACATCACAGCAGTGTGCTACCAAAAGAAGCATCCGTAGCCCTAAAGAAAAAGAAATAGGTATGGCAGCACCCCAAAAATCACGAGCCGAAATTTTAAACAAACTACAAATACAGAGCTTAAACCCGATGCAATTGGAGGCTTTGGCTAGTATTCCGAAAACTTCGAATACGATAATTCTTTCTCCGACAGGAACAGGGAAAACACTTGCTTTTGCCTTGCCTTTAATTGAAAGTTTAGATCCGAATTGTGAAAACATTCAAGCTTTAATTTTAGTGCCCTCTCGTGAGTTGGCCATACAAATTGAACAAGTACTAAGAAACATGGGTTCTGGTTACAAAGTAAATGCGGTATATGGTGGTCGGGCAATGTCTAAAGATAAAATGGAATTAAAACACGCACCCGCTATTTTAATCGGTACTCCCGGGCGTATAAATGATCATTTCACCAACGAACGTTTCACTAAAGACGATATTAAAACGCTTATTTTAGATGAATTTGATAAATCTTTAGAAGTTGGCTTTGAAGATGAGATGCGTGAAATATTAAAAGATTTAAATGCTTTAGATAAACGTATTTTAACATCTGCTACACAAGGGGTTAGCATTCCTGAATTTGTGAGGTTGACCAAGCCAAATATTCTTAATTATTTAGACAGCAAAGCGTCTAGCTTAACGATTAAAACTCTTATTTCTCCAGATAAAAATAAACTAACAACCTTATTAGCTTTACTAGGTCATTTAGGAAATCAACAAGGGATACTATTCTGCAATTTAAAAGATAGTATTCAGACGGTAAGCGATTTTTTAACGAAACACAGCATTCCACATGGAAATTTTAATGGAGGTATGGAGCAAAAAGAGCGTGAACGATCTTTATTAAAATTTAGAAACGGTACCTATCCTTTACTGGTGGCTACTGATTTGGCTGCTAGAGGGATTGACGTACCCGAAATGGAATTTATTATCCACTATGAATTGCCGATTCACAAAGAAGAATTTATACATAGAAATGGACGAACTGCACGTGTTAAAGCAGAAGGTACGGCCTATGTATTAAAATGGAAAGATCAGGCTCTGCCGGAGTTTATAGCAGAAACAGCTATTGCTGATATTTCGAAACAACCCATCCAAAAACCTGTATATTGGGAAACCTTATTTATTTCTGGAGGCAGAAAAGATAAAATTTCTAAAGGGGATATTGCCGGTTTATTTTTAAAACAAGGTGGTCTTGCTAAAGAGCAATTAGGGATAATTGAATTAAAGCATGATTGCGCTTTTGTGGCAGTTCCAAAGCTTTTGGCTGATACACTCGTACGGAAATTAAGCAATACCAAACTGAAGAATAAAAAAGTACGCATTACTGTTTTAGAAGGTGAAAAATAAAAAATCATTTAATTTTGTAGACAATTGAACAGCAAAATGGCTGTCTGAGCTTGTCGAAGACCTTACAAATTAGTAAAACGCACTTGGTCAGGCTTAATAATACATCTAGGTTTGTATATAACGATGGAAGAAATCTTACTAAATGATTTTTACCTAGGTTAAAAAACACGGCAGCCATAAGCCAAGGTATACATCACAAAAAATAATTTAACACTGCAGCATTGAATAACGAGAAACCAGCAATAACATCTGAGGAGATTGAGAAATGCATAGCCATCTTAGGGCAGTTAGTAGCGCATACCGATCAGATTTTTGATATTCCTTTAGCACAAAGAACAGCATTGCTCAAAGTAACAGGGCAGTTTTCTAGGCCTAACCGAGACGAATTTTCACGACGTAAAAAAGATGCACAAAAAGCTAAAAAACGCAAACAAGATAAAAGAGATCGGGTAGCTCGCAAGGAAACCGGTATCCGCAATGCTCGAGAAGCACATATTTTTACTGCTCCAAAACTACTACAAGCGGCAGATTTGGCGCATAAGGAGCAACAAGAATTAGCCATAGCTCGTAATTGTTATGTTTGCAAAACAGCATTTACCAAATTGCATCATTTTTATGATACCATGTGTTCTGAATGCGGTGATTTTAACTATGCCAAACGCTTTCAGTCTGCCAATGTAAAGGGTCAAACAGCCGTTATTACGGGTTCTCGTTTAAAAATTGGCTACCATATTACCTTAATGCTTTTACGAGGAGGAGCCACGGTTATTGCGACCACACGTTTTCCTGTGGACTCTGCCTTGCGTTTCTCTAAAGAGGCTGATTTTATGGAATGGGGGCATCGTTTAAAAATTCATGGCTTAGACTTGCGTCATATTCCAAGTGTAGAAATCTTCTGTAATTTTATAGCGCAGCAGTACAATCATTTAGATATTTTGATTAATAACGCAGCCCAAACCGTACGCCGACCAGCGGGTTTTTATCATCATTTAATGGCCAATGAAGAGCGGCCTATCGCCTCACTTCCTAAATTTGCACAAGAATTATTACAAGACCATTCTAGTTGTTTGCAAGAATTAGCACAGCTAACCGCATCAGCATCGCCCAGCCAGAATATGCCCGTCACTTGGCATGGTCCTGAGCCCGGTATCGGATTACGAGCTTCTGCCAAACTATCTCAAATTCCCTACAGTTTTGATAAGGCATTGGTAGCAAAAGAAGTATTTCCAGAAGGAGAATTAGATGCTGATTTGCAACAGGTAGATTTACGTAACACCAATAGTTGGCGCCTAAAACTCGGCGAAATAGAAACTACAGAAATGATTGAAGTGCAATTGGTAAATGCTGTTGCCCCTTTTGTATTGTGTAACCGATTGGCAGAAGTGATGAAAAAAACGCATACCGGACAAAAACATATCATTAATGTCACCGCTATGGAAGGCAAGTTTCACCGTGCTTTTAAAGAATCGCGCCACCCACATACCAATATGGCAAAAGCAGCTTTAAATATGCTGACCCATACTGCAGCTGGTGATTTAGCAAAACAAGGTATTTTTATGAATGCCGTTGATACGGGTTGGGTTACCGATGAAGATCCTGCCGCCTTAGCAAAAAAGAAACAAGAAGAACAAGATTTTCAACCGCCATTAGACATTGTCGATGGCGCTGCACGGGTACTAGATCCTTTATTTGATGGTATCAACACTGGGAAACACTGGTCAGGAAAGTTTTTAAAAGACTATTTTCCTATTGATTGGTAAGTCAAAAGTCAAAAGTTTAGAAAAGTATTATTGGGTTGTACAATGATAAAGGAAGACTAAAGTGTCCTACTGAGCCTGTCGAAGACCTTCTCAAATGGTTGAACGCGCTTCGACGAGCTCAGCGCTACTTGGATGTTACTAGTGGGCAAACAAAAAAAATTAAGGCTTGATGTCAGTTTACGTGAATTGTTTTGAGACGATAGCGGAAAAATAATTTATATCAAGATGCTTTCTTATAACGAGAGTTCTCGATACAATTTTATTTCGTTTCACTTCTCAAAAATCACTTGAACTGACATGCTAGATCAATATCAAATTACAACATCGGCTCTAAAACCTTCCATACAGTAGTAGCTACTATTTTATGGCCTTCTTCGGTAGGGTGAATGCCATCACTTTGATTAAGATCTGCAATGCCTCCGACGTTTTCTAAAATAAAAGGGATAAAAGCGATATCATTATTTTTAGCGAGTTCGGCAAAAAGTTGCTTAAATTCTGTCGTATAGTCTTGACCCATATTCGGTGGCAATTGCATTCCTGCTAAAATTATAGTTGTTGAAGGACTCTTTTCTTGCACCACATCAATTATGGCTTGTAAGTTGGCACGAGTTTCTGAAAGCGGTACACCTCGAAGTCCATCATTCGCTCCCAATTCTAACAAGAAAATATCGATGTTTTGATTCAAAACCCAATCAATTCTACTTCTTCCGCCAGCGGTAGTTTCGCCACTGAGGCCTGAATTGATCACCGTGTATGCTAAATTTAAAGAATCAATTCTTTCTTGTAATAGTCCGGGAAATGCATCATCCGTATCGTCAAGTCCGTAGCCAGCGGTAATGCTATCGCCAAAACAAAGGATCGTTTTGGTACTCGTTGTAGCTGCGCTTGTTTCTTTGGTATCGGCATCAGAAGAATTTTGTTCTTTTTTATCATTTCCACAAGACAACAGGAATAGTGCCATCGTAAAATAACAAAACTTTAAGAATATCGGGTGCAGTGAAGTTGGTAAATTTGCCTTCAATTGATTATTTTCAGCCTTTGACATAAGGTGTCATTTTAATTAAAAATTATATGCCAAAGATATTAAAGATTACTGGTTTAGAAAAGACCTATACCAGTGGTCAAAAAGAATTAACAGTATTACAAAACATTAGCTTTGAAGTAGAAAAAGGACAAACATTCTCCATTATTGGTCCGTCTGGAAGTGGAAAAACAACTTTACTAGGCCTCTGTGCTGGTTTGGATGCACCTAATGCGGGTAGCGTTGAACTGTGTGGTCAAGACTTAAGCACCCTAAATGAAGACCAACGCGCGCAATTACGAAATAAGGAAGTGGGATTTATTTTTCAAAATTTTCAATTGCTGCCTACCCTTACAGCCTTAGAAAATGTGAGTGTTCCTTTAGAATTGCAAGGCGCAAAAGATGCAAGAGAAAAAAGTATGGCATTATTAGATAAAGTGGGCTTAGCCAAGCGTTTTAACCATTATCCATCGCAACTTTCAGGAGGAGAGCAACAACGTGTGGCACTAGCTAGGGCCTTTTCCAACAGCCCTTCTATTTTGTTTGCGGATGAACCAACGGGAAACTTAGACGAAGAAACAGGCGAAAAAGTCATCCAATTATTGTTTGATTTAAATAAAGAAGCAGGCACTACCTTAGTAATTATCTCTCACGATTTAGATTTAGCCAATAGAACCCAGCAAATATTGCGACTCAAAGGCGGCCAAATTTTAACCAATCAAACTACAGGAGTACTGTAAGCATAGCGACCACACTTATGAATCAACATACCAAATGGCTTTTTAAAATGGCTTGGCGCGATGCCAAGGCGAGTAGGGTACGACTTTTATTGTTTATGGCTTCAATTATTTTAGGAATAGCTGCAGTCGTTTCCATTCAATTGTTTAGTACTAATTTAAAAGATAACATTCAGCGACAGTCGAAAGCTTTGATGGGGGCAGACTATATTATAGACAGTCGCCAAGAGCCCACCCCGAGAGCACAAGCAATTATCGACTCTTTAAAACCTGACGCTCAAGAAGTAAATTTTGTGTCTATGATTGCCTTCCCTAAAAATGGAGGCACTAAATTGGTCAAGGTTCGAGGGCTGCAAGGAGCTTTTCCTTTTTATGGAACTATTGATACCGAACCTAGTTCAGCATCAGTAGCTTATCAGGAGTTAGGTGGAGCATTAGTTGATGCTACCTTGATGCTACAGTTTAACATTAAAGCAGGTGATTCGATCAAGGTAGGTGAACTTACCTTGCCCATTGCAGGTGCTCTAAAAGCCATTCCGGGAAGTACTGCAATTTCTACTTCTGTAGCACCTACGGTGATTATTCCCAATGGTCTTATTGAAGCTACAGAACTCTTACAATTTGGAAGTCGAAAGGAATTCCAATTTTTTTATA
This sequence comes from uncultured Cellulophaga sp., assembly GCA_963974535.1. Lineage (GTDB taxonomy): Bacteria > Bacteroidota > Bacteroidia > Flavobacteriales > Flavobacteriaceae > Cellulophaga. The sequence goes on along the minus strand of CAXBCN010000002.1, from coordinate 187,063 downwards.
AGGCCTCCGATTCACTCAATTTAAACCAATTTGCAGCTAAAATAGGGCCACTTTTAGATGCGGAAAATGCCGATTTAGATACACATACAAGTACAAGTCAGCGCTTGGGCAGACGTTATGATAATGTAGGTAAATTTTTAAATTTAGCAGCTTTTATAGCCTTATTACTAGGCTGCATTGGTATTGCTAGTTCTGTGCACATTTACATCAAAGAAAAATTACAATCTATCGCCGTTTTAAAATGTATGGGTGTCTCTCGAAAGCAGAGTTTTTTAATTTTCTTACTACAAATTGCAGGCATAGGTATCGTTGGTGGTTTAATAGGTTCACTCATAGGTGTGGCACTTCAAGAGCTTTTTCCTTACATTTTACAAGAATTTTTACCTTTTACGGTAGAAATAAGTATTTCAATACAACCCATTTTGATAGGAGTTTTTCTAGGATTATTTATGTCTGTTTTATTTGCTTTGTTGCCTTTATTGCGAACTTGGTATGTTTCCCCATTAGAAGTACTCCGAGTAGATGAAGAAGCATCACAAGGCCCAACTAAAGTGCGATTTATGGTATTGGGCCTCATTTTACTTTTCCTGTTTCTGTTTTCGTTTTGGTTGTTAAAAGACGCGCTTTACGCCTTGAGTTTTGTGGCGGGTACGCTGGTGACATTTGCAACCCTAGCCTTTATTGCCACAGGGTTTATGAAGTTGATTAAACGCCATTTTCCCAAACGTTTTGGGTACACAACACGCCAAAGTTTGTTAAACTTATTTCGACCTAATAACCAGACTGTAGTGCTCGTGGTAACGATTGGTTTAGGCACATTTTTAATTAGTACGCTCTACTTTACCAAGGATATTTTATTGGCTAAAACCGAAATAGGTCAAACGGCAGAAAATGCCAATATGATTATTCTAGACGTGCAAACAGATCAGCGCGATGCCATCGAAAAGCGACTCACAGATGACGATCTACCGGTTTTAAGTAGTATTCCCATTGTTACCATGCGGGTGCACAAAATAAAAGGTCGATTGGTGAATGATATCCGGCAAGATTCTGTTCGAGAAATGGGGGGGTGGATTTTAAGACATGAATTTAGAACCACCTATCGCGATACACTAGCAGATTCTGAAGAGGTTTTAGAAGGGGAGTGGACATCCGAGTTGCCCAAAGGAGCTCCTGTGGTGATTTCTATTTCAGATAATATCGCGCGTGACGCGAAATTAGGGGTGGGTGATGCACTCGTTTTCAATGTTCAAGGAGTATTGCTTGAAACAACTATCGGTAGTATCCGAAGTGTAGATTGGACGCAATTACAACCTAATTTCACCATAGTTTTTCCCAAAGGTGTTTTAGAGCAAGCACCACAGTTTAGGGTCATCACTACGGCAGTACCTGACGAAGTAGGATCTGCGAATTTGCAACGCGATTTGGTGGCACAGTTTCCAAACGTTTCTGTACTTGATTTGCGGCAAGTATTTACCATCGTGGAAGATATTTTAGATAAAGTTTCTTGGATTATTAATTTTATGGCCTTTTTTAGTATTCTTACGGGGATTATTGTGTTAATCGGTTCGGTTCGTACCAGTAAATACCAACGCATTAAAGAAAGTGTGCTCCTGCGAACACTTGGGGCTAAAAACACTCAAATTTTAAAAATATCGGCCTTAGAATATGTTTTTTTAGGACTTTTAGGGAGTTTAGTGGGTATTTTATTAGCCTTAGTGAGTAGCCTTTGTTTGGCATTATTTGTTTTTAAAGAGCCCTTTATGCCTTCTTCGATTCCGTTTTTAGTGTTTTTACCAGGCATTACAGCATTAGTTTTAGTCATAGGGCTTAGCAACATCCAAACGGTTTTACGCAGTTCGCCTTTAGAGGTTTTGCGGAGGGAAGGCTAGGGACATTTAGCGGAAACCTACTGATTTTTAACTTTAACAGGCTTTAATCGAATAAGGCCCAAGCCATCTAATACTCTAATAATTAAATAGGTGATATCAATCTCATACCATTTTACGCCAAAATTGGCTCGGTTAGCATGCCTATGATGGTTGTTGTGATAGCCTTCGCCCATCATTAAAAAATCAAAACGAAAGAGGTTTTTGCTTGTGTTTTTCATCGTGTAATTGACATAACCATAAATGTGTCCAAACCAATTAATGATAACTCCATGAATGGGTGCCATTAAAAAGGTCACCGGTAATAATAACCAGTGCCACCAAGCCGTTGCAAAGAAAACAAAGAATAAGATATACGCTAATATCCATAACAGTCTAGAAAACCTAGAGCTTGCAAAAACATCAAAGCCTTTCCATTGGGGTACGTTTTTAGTAAAGCGTTGGTCTATGGCTAAACGTTGGGTATTAATATCTTGATATACGGTTTTTGTTTTCCACATCATCGCAAATAAGTTGTCATCGTGAGAGGGAGAATGTGGGTCTTTTTCGGTATCGGTATACGCGTGATGCATGCGATGCATAATGCCGTAGCCATAGGCACTTAAATAACTGGGTCCTTGAAAAATCCAAGTTAAAACAAAGGTCATCCGTTCCATGGTTTTAGACATGGTGAATACCTGATGCGCCGCATACCTGTGTAAAAAAAAGGATTGAAAAAACAAACCTCCATACCAGAGTACGGCAACAAATAGAACAATCAACATAGCTTTTTTTTTGCAAAGATAATTTGATGTTCAGAGTGAAACAATGAACCTAAATCAATTAATTAAGAAAGATTCAAGACCGCTACGCTTTAAAAACCAAAAGGCTAGACTGAATTTTTTAGCGTATTTAGTGGTATAAATATAAAGTATTCAGTCTTGATTCTTGCCTCTTGCCTCTTGGCTCTTGGCTTCTGCCTCCTAGGTCTTGGCTCTAATTTGTAAACTAATAGACCTTCGACTTTCAACAGCTTTTCAAACCCGCTTTCGAATTCTGCTTAAGGCTTGCGAAGTGACACCTATATAAGAACTGATATATTTTAGAGGGATTACTTTTAACAGTTCTGGACGCTCTTTAAACAAATTTACATAGCGTTGTTCTGCGGTTAGGTTCAATAAATTTTGTTCCCTTTTTGATTTGATTAAAAAAAGGCGCTCAGCGGTTAAGCGACCCACTAAATTTCCTAGTTGGGTGGTTTTATAGACGAGCTGCAAATCAGAATACGTAATGCTTAAAATCGTAGTTTCGGTAAGGGCTTGCAATTGATAGGCTGAAGGAGATTGTGTTAAAAATGAGTCATAGGCACTGATAAACTGATCTTTAAAACTAAAACCAAAAGTAATTTCTTTATCCGGATTTTCTTTGGGAATAAACAAACGAACCACACCCGATTCTATAAAAGAGATGTGATTTTCAATCTCATTCAGGTGCAGAAAAATCGATTTTTTAGGAATTACCCGTCGTTCTAATTTAGACATAAAAAAGTCCCAATCGGATGCAGAGATGGTGGCAATTTTTTCTAAGTAGGCTTTTATTTGTTGCACTAGTTTTAATCCAAAAAGTAAGGGGTAAAGATAAGGATTCGTCGTGAAACATTCGAACTAATTCCTATGGATTGAGATTTCAGGAGAATATCTTGTGGGATCTTGTTCTTAACCCCTTAGTTCACGATACTCAAACTTTAAATAAGCACTAAAATTGGCTGGGTGCTATTGTGAAAAGCCAAACAAAATAGCATCTTTGTACTATGCATCAGTCCATTATAAAACATATTGAAAGCCTTATTCAGCCTTCAGCCAAGGATTTACAATTATTTCAGGAGGTGCTTACAGAAGTTTCTGTCTCCAAAGGAAATTTTTTATTAAAACCAGGTACCCATGTAAAGCATGAATATTTTGTGGTAAAAGGCTGCTTAAAAGCGTATTATATCGATGTTAAAGGAGGTCGTCATATTATTCAATTTGCCATTGAAAATTGGTGGATTGGTGATTTTGATGCCTTTTACAATGAAATAGCTTCAAATTTGTACATCGAAGCCATTGAAGATGCAGAATTATTGTCCCTTAATTACGATCAACTTCAAAAAATTTATACAGAGGCCCCAATTTTTGAGCGTTATTTTAGGATCCTAGTGACCAAAGCTTTTGTTTCTCAACGCAAACGAATTTTATCTTCCCAAGAAAAAAACACACAAGAACGGTACATTGAATTTTGTAATGCGTATCCTTTTATAGAAGACCGAGTGCCCAACTATGATATTGCCAATTACTTAGGAGTAACGCCTGAAAACCTAAGTAGAGTGCGAAAAAAACTAAAAAGTTAAAGCTATCTTAATTGATCTAGGTCAATTAAATTGATGTTTTAGTGTCATAACTTTGAATTCATTCAAAAAATTAAAAGTACGACATGAAAAATATACTATTTGTATTGACAAGCAATGACTCCTTAGGGAGCACAGGAAATAAAACTGGATTCTGGATTGAAGAATTTGCAGCACCTTACTATACCTTAACAGATGCAGGACATAAAGTTAGCTTGGCATCACCCAAAGGAGGCCACCCGCCCATAGATCCGAACAGTGCTTCAGACGATGCCGCTACACCGGCAACGCATAGGTTCGATAAGGACAAGGCCACACAAAACCAACTAGCCAACACACACCCATTAGCAACGATAAAACAAGAAGATTATGATGCTGTTTTTTATCCAGGTGGTCATGGTGTTTTGTGGGATTTAGTAGAAGATAAAAACTCTATTACATTGATAGAGGACTTTTACAACAACCAAAAACCTGTTGCCTTTGTATGTCACGCACCAGCAGTTTTAAAAAATGTAAAGAATAGTTCTAATGAACCTTTAGTCAAAGGAAAAAAAGTAACCGGATTTACCAACGAAGAAGAAGAAGCGGTACAATTAACCAAGGTGGTTCCATTTCTATTGGAAGATATGTTAAAAAACAATGGTGGTATCTACTCTAAAATAGGAGACTGGCAGCCTTATGCTGTGGAAGATGGATTATTAATTACAGGTCAAAACCCGGCGTCCTCTGAAAAAGTCGCGGAATTATTAACCAAAAAATTACAATAAACATGAGCAAACAAAATTTACTAACACCGTATACGAAAAGCATTGGTTTAAAAAACAGAATCGTTATGGCACCCATGACGAGAAGTAGAGCCGCGAACAAGGGCAATGTGCCCACAGATGACTTACACGGCTTGTATTATGAGCAGCGAGCATCAGCCGGTTTAATTATTACAGAAGGTTCTCAAGTATCTGAAAAGGCCGTAGGCTATATCCATACACCTGGCATCCATACCGAGGCCCAAGTAGAAGGATGGAAAAAAGTAACAAAGCGCGTACACGATAAAGGTGGAAAAATCTTTATTCAATTATGGCACGTAGGCCGGATGTCGCATCCTGATTTTCATAATGGGGAATTGCCTTTATCTGCTTCGGCCTTAAATCCGAATGCCAAATCGTTCACCCCAGAAGGTTTTAAAGATACCGTTACCGCGAAAGAAATGACCCTTGAGGAAATTAAAACCACGGTCAAAGATTTTCAGAATGCAGCTGCGAATGCCGTAAAAGCGGGTTTTGATGGCGTAGAAATACACTCTTCAAACGGTTATTTATTTCATCAGTTTTTTAATGGATCTTCCAATAAAAGAACTGATGAATACGGAGGCAGTATGGAAAACAAAACGCGTTTCTTTTTTGAAGTTTTAGAGGCTGTTAAAGAAGTAATTCCTCAGGAAAAAATAGGCGTACGTTTTAATCCATCCTTACATGGCTTATTCGGGATGACTATGGATGAGGAAACCATTCCCACTTTTGAATACTTGATTTCAAAATTAAACGACTACGCATTGGCGTATGTACACCTATCTGAACCTTTTTCAGATGTTTCAGAAGTGCCTTACGCCGTAACAGAAATTGCAAAACATTTCCGACCTTTATACCAAGGCACCCTAATGATCAATACCGCTTTCGATCAAGAAAAAGGAAATAAAATCATCGAGGAAGGTCTAGCGGATTTGGTAGCCTATGGTAAATTGTATATTTCTAATCCGGATTTAGTGGAGCGCTTTGAAAATAATTTAGCCTTAGCCGAATGGGATGAAGAAACCTTCTACACCACAGGAGCGAAGGGGTACACCGATTATCCTAAGGCAGTAGCACAAGAAGTATAAATAATAAAATATAAAACAAATGAAATTTACTAGAAAAGCAAATGCCGAATGGAAAGGCAGTGGAAAAGATGGAAAAGGAAAGCTCAGCACTGGAAGTAAAGTTCTTAATAATACCGCTTATTCGTTCCATACCCGATTTGAGGATGGAGAAAAGGGAACTAATCCTGAAGAATTGATTGGAGCAGCGCATGCAGGTTGTTTTGCCATGCAATTAAGCTTCTTATTAAACGAAGCTAATTTTACGGCAACAAGCTTAAATGTAGCAGCTACCGTTAGCTTTGAAGACGGGACTATTGCCAAAATCAATTTAGATTTAGAAGGAGATGTGCCAAATATCGATGCAGAACAATTTCAGCAAATAGCACATAAAGCCAAAGAAGTATGCCCTGTATCTAAAGTTTTGCAAACAGAAATAGTATTAAAAGTAACCTTAAAAAACGCATAAGTATGACGACGATAAAAGCCTATGGTGCCACGGCATCAACAGAAGATTTAAAACCCTTAGACATTCAAAGAAGAGCAGTAGGGGCAGCCGATGTAAAAATTGATATCACCTATTGTGGTGTATGCCATAGTGATATCCATACGGTAAGAAACGATTGGAAAGGGTCTACCTATCCAGTTGTACCAGGACATGAAATTATTGGTCGTGTCACCGAAGTGGGGGCCAACGTTAGCCAATATAAGGTAGGTGATTTAGTGGGTGTAGGGTGTATGGTAGACTCTTGCCAAACCTGTAATTCTTGTGCACAAGATTTAGAACAATTTTGTGAAAACGGAGCTACGTTTACGTACAATAGCCCTAATCCACATATGGATGGGAAGCAAACCTACGGGGGCTATTCAACCGCTGTAGTGGTCGATAAAAAATTTGTTTTACGCATACCAGAAAACTTAGACGAAGCGGCTACAGCGCCCTTGTTATGTGCTGGGGTGACTACATGGTCTCCCTTAACGCATTGGAAGGTAAAAAAAGGAGATAAAGTAGGGGTTATAGGTCTTGGAGGATTAGGGCATATGGGCGTAAAGTTCGCCAACGCCTTAGGCGCGCATGTAGTCATGATTACGACATCACCTGAAAAAGGAAAAGATGCCAAAAGATTAGGTGCCCATGAAGTTTTAGTCTCTAAAGACCAAGACGACATGAAAAAGCATCAAGGAAGCTTCGACTTTATATTAAATACCATACCCGTAGGTCACGAAATGGATCCCTATTTAGGTTTGCTTAAAATTGATGCAACCATGGTCTTAGTAGGGGCAGTAGAACCTTTAAAGCCGTTTCATGGTGGTAGCATTATTATGGGTCGTAAGCGTATTGCTGGCTCTTTAATAGGTGGTATTAAGGAAACTCAAGAGATGCTAGATTTTTGTGGAGAACACAATATTACGAGTGATATTGAGCTGATCAACATGCAAGATATCAATACTGCATACGAGCGCGTCACCAGTAATGATGTAAAATATAGATTTGTTATCGATATGAAATCGCTAAAATAAAAAACGAGTTCTAAAGTTTTAAAAACAGCCTCAGAAATTTTTACGAGGCTGTTTTTTTGTTTAAGATATTCAATACAAATCGACTTTATGGCATTTTTGAAAATCGATCAATTAAAAAGCCATCAAAAATAAAAGCAACTCGAAGCTTTTGTATTTTTGTACTGCACGGGGTGTACTCAAAACAATTTGCTATTAGAATAGAAAATAAAGAACATGGAAATGAATTTAAGGAATAAAAAATACAGACGTATAATTTCGGTAAAACAAGCTTTTCTAGGGCTTATGTGTAGTGCCCTGATGCTACCCTTGCAAAGCTGTAAGAGCCAACAAAAAGAGACTCCTACTACCGATTCAAATGCAACATATACCTACAAACGCAATGACCCGAACGGTATTGGAAAGTGGTATCAAGGAAGGGAGATTGCCCATGTTATGGGCTTTCAAGGCATGGAATGGCTCAATAGACCAGAACGTGAGCAAGAAGAAAGTGTTTCTAAGCTATTAAAAAACTTGGACCTACAAGCTACCGATGTTATTGCCGATATAGGCGCCGGATCTGGATATCACGTTTTTAAAATAGCACCCGTGATTCACGAAGGTGCCGTTTATGGTGTTGACATTCAAGAAGAAATGTTGGCTGAAATGAGCTATCAAAAAGAGCGTAACCAAAGTACAAATGTTTACTTGGTCAAAGGAAGTGAGCAAGATGTGAACTTAGCTGAAAACAGTATTGATAAAGTATTGATGGTAGATGTATATCACGAATTTGAGTATCCGCTAGAGATGCTTTTAGCTATAAAAAAAGCATTAAAACCAAAAGGTAAAATTTTCTTGATAGAATACCGCGGCGAAGACCCCAACATTCCCATCAAAATTATTCATAAAATGACCCAGGCACAAGCGGTAAAAGAATTCAAAACAGCAGGTTTTAGACTTGTAGAAAATATGGACAATTTACCTTGGCAGCATTGTATGGTCTTTGAACTGAAATAGAAATGAAGGAGAGCTTGCACCGTTTTTGCTAAGCTATCAGTCATATTTTCAGGTTTTTGAAGCTACCAACACCGATGCCCCATATAGTACATTTAAGGGGTAAAGGCGAAATTATACAGATTATATTTTACATTTTGTAGGTTAAGTCTGTAAATAGTATCTTCGCAGCATGAAAAATAGCCTACTTTTTCATCTCAAAACCTAAACATGACAATCAAAAAGGAACAGCAAGAGGTTAGCAAAGAAGCTATAAAAAACGGAGAGCGCCATACCAACACGGATGATCAACGTTTCGTTAAAGATAGAATTATTGAAAGGCAGCTGCGCTTTCAAGACTTATTGATAAGCATTTCTACCACTTATATCAATTCAGATTTAACGGATATTGATGCCCTAATCAGAAAATCCTTAAAACAAATTGGAGAATTTGTGGGTGCTGACCGGAGTTATATTTTTTCTTATAATTTTGACGACAATACCACCTCAAACACCTATGAATGGTGCGCTAAAGGAATAGCACCCGAAATAGCCAACTTACAAAACATACCTACCGATTTTATTATCCCATGGCTCGATGCGCATAGGCAAGGGCAGGCCTTTTATGTGGAAGATGTGAGTCTTTTACCCGAAGATGGTGAGCAAGGGCTTCGTGCTATTTTAGAACCACAAGGCATTAAAAGTTTAATTACCATCCCCAAGATTAAAAACAAAGAATTAATCGGGTTTATTGGCTTTGATGCGGTTCACAAAATAAATAGGTATGAAGAAAATGAAAAAGATATTCTTTTTGTATTCGCCAACATGCTGGTGAATGTAATTCAAAGAAAAGAAAATGAAGAACAGATAAGGGCACAAGAAAATAAAAAAGAAGAATTGCTTAAAAATTTATCCCAACAAAATGAGGAGTTAAATGAGTATGCCCATGTGGTGTCGCATGATTTAAAGGCACCCCTGATCAATATCCATTCATTGGTACATTGGTTTATGGAAGATCATAAGGAAGCACTGGATGAAAACGCCTTAAAACCTTTACATCAAGTATTGTTTAATGTAGAAAAAATGGATTTTTTAATCAAGGGAATTTTAGATTATTCTACCATAGATAAATTAGAATCAGAAGATCGCTTTATTGATTTTAATATCCTGTTGAACGAAGTGGTGCAAACCATTTTATTGCCGAGTCACGTGACCATAAACATCCAGAAAACACTACCCACGATATATGGTAATGCTTGGAGGTTTCGACAAGTTTTCCAGAATTTAATTCAAAATGCCATTCACTACAATGACAAGGAAGTAGCTCACATTGAAATTGGAGCAATTGAAAAAGAAGGCTATTATGAGTTTTTTGTAAAGGACAACGGGATTGGAATTAAATCGGACTATTTTGAAAGAATATTTAAGGTTTTTACTAAACTAGATAGCACAGGGGTATCTTCGGGTGTTGGACTATCTATTGTCAAAAAAATCATCACCTACTACAATGGCGCTATTTGGTTAGAAAGCGAAGAGGGGACTGGTACTACCTTTTATTTTACTTTCGGTAAAAATAATGCTAAGGCCTAGCGAAAAGTGCAAGAAGCCAATTGGAGCCAAAGCCTTTTTTGAGTTTCTTGAACCTATAAAAAAAACTCCTAATCCGAATACTTATAATTTATTTACTTGACGTATTACCCTTTCTCATATTTTCTAGTTAAGAAAACTATTAATTAGGTTAGATAAAAAAAATAAAAACAATTGGTAGGGTTTTTGACTTGTCAGTTGTTGAACATTTGATATGCATATGTAATTATTCGTATTTTTATCACATAAACAAGTTAATACCCAAATTTTAATTAAAAATTCAGAAAAAAAATGATTTTAAAAAAAACAAGTTATTTTGCCCTACTAATAGTTACAATTTTAAGTTTTCAAAGTTGTAGCGATAGCGATCAAACAGATAATACAGCGAGGGTTCAATTAAAATTAATTGATGCTCCAGGTGATTATTTAGAGGTAAATGTTCATATTGTTGATGTTCAATATAACAGTTCAGAAGATGAAGAAGGATGGAAAAGTTTTGAGAGTTTTGAAGGAGCACAATTTGTAGATTTAACCGACCTTATTGGTGGGGTGAACCTTGTACTGTCCAATGAACTTATTCCAGCAGGTACCTTAAAGCAAATTAGGTTAATTCTCGGAGATGGAAATACAGTTGTTGTTGAGGGAGATGATGAATTGCCTAGTGAACCATTAGAACTTACTACGCCTAGTGCTCAGCAATCAGGCTTAAAGCTAAATATGAATACCGAATTAGAAGGAGGATTTTCGTATACGTTCGTTTTAGATTGGGATGTTCAAAAATCAATTGTTAAAACAGGTTCAGAAAAGTATATCCTAAAACCTGTAATACGGGTAGAATCAGAAGCAAATTCCGGAAGTATTAAAGGAGTTGTCACAGCAGAAAAGGCTAATGATGATTTGGAAGGAGCGGTTAATTTGAATAATGTTCTAGTAGAATTGTATAGATCTGATGCTGTTGAAGGAGAAGAACCTTTTGCGACCACAACTACGAATGAGCAAGGATATTTTATATTTGAGGGTTTAATGCCGGTTGATTATAAAATTGAGATAGCACTTGAAGGATATGTCAATTATGAAATAGAAGATATAAAAGTATTGGTGGGCCAAACACAAGATGTAGGAACAATAGAATTAGTAGTTTTATAATGTATTACTAGACTTATTGCCAACTAAAATTTAGAAGCTTCCAGTAGTGGAGGCTTTTTTAATATGAATTATTAGTTTAATGACCTATGTCTTAAACATCAACCAAATCATAGACTTATTGATTTATGATTTTTAAAGAGTATTACTAATTTTTTAAGTTGCTTCTCAACCAATGTTTCATAATTCTGTTTTACCATATAGAACGTCATTTTCAATAGCTTTATTTACTATGAATGTTTTCATTGCATGTTAACTGTAGGCTGAATTTTTAATCGTTAATAAATTTCATGAAGATTATATTGTAGGTCAACAATTTCAAGATGTAACCAGTTAAAATCCCCATCCTTTAGTTTCCACGTTACATGGCATTTATAAGGGATTTTAATACCCTCAAAAACTTTATAATCTTCAACAGCAATCAGCCATTTTTCAAGTTTAGCATTCTTTCCTCCACCATAAAAACGATCCGCTTCAAACGAAACCAAATCTCCATTTATTGCAAATTTAAAAATTCCTGAAACACTCTTTTGATGCATCGTGAAGGTCGCTTTTGCCGAAGTTGCATCAATACTTTCCCAAGTTATATACTCATTTAAAGCGGCTGAAGGAAACCAACAAATCTCTCCTAAAAACCGAAGCATGGTACCCGAATTAATTTGTTCATGATCAGATTCATCTACCACTGGAATTAAAGATGCTAATTTTATAAGCATTGCACCTTTACCCTTGTACAACTTATCACGACCAACCATTTTTATGCTTGAAAATGCCTCTACTTCGGTAAACCAAATAAAGCTTGGCTGTTCAATATCGTAATATTGTGTAGCTACAAAAGGCATCCAACTTCCTTCTGGTTGGGTGCGCATTTCTCCCGTTTGTTTTAATCTTACAGAAACCACCTTTTGTTTTTTGACAACTCCGGAACTCTTTAACCATTTTTGAACAATTTTTGGTAATTGATGAAGATCATTTTTAGAGCGTAGTTTTGTATGCTTTGAACTGTTTACTAGCACTGTATGTATTTCTTTTTTAACCATTGCATGAAAATTGTAACTACCAAAAGCCGAAATACTTACCAAAAGAATAATACTATTAAGAATAGTGCCAAATTTGGCATCTTTCCAAAACATCACAATTAGGGTTTGTGAGAGAAGCACAGCAATAATGGCCACAAAAAACCACCAATCTTTTTTCCATACAAACGATATAGCTCCTACAACAAATAGAATAAAAGTGAACAACCAAAGCATTCCAATTGGTTTTGAAATGCTTTGAGTTAATTGATTTATTGGTGCAAATTCAAATGCTTTTACAAAACCCATTAAATGTATAAGGCCATGTAGTACTAGGGTAAGAAAAAGAGCAAATTTCATGATTCAGTTTTAAAACGTTTTTGCAATACCCACACCAAATACAAAGTAATTAATATCAATATTGGAAGTAATTTCGCCTAGTTCAATAGTTCTGGAGAGTGCACGATAGCCTATTTGTGGTCTAAAATACCAGTTACTTCCTAACTCGTAATTAATTCCTGCGCCAAGTTCCCAACCCAGGCCATGACCCGAATCTTCTACAATAGCACCATTACTGTTTTCAATTTCAATATGATTGTAAATTCCACCAGCTCTTACTAGATACGATAGTTTATCAGAAGTTCCTAAGGGATGAATAAATTGAAATCCAAAAGTATATCCTGTTTCATCAAAATCAAAATTAGAATCTTCGAGTTTAAAGGTATTGTAACCCCAACCTACATAAGCGCCTAAATGCTCCATAAAGCGATAGCCTATGGCAGCTTCAAAACCAAAACCTGTTTTAATATTCGCTTCTCCAAAATCTGATATCGGAAAATTAACACCTGGCCGTACTTCTACAGACCATTTTTCCTGTGAAAAAAGTACTCCGCTCATCAATACCATTGAAAGCAATAAAACCCTAATAATTGAATTTTTCATGATGTAATAATTTAAAAATGAACACTATAAAATTATTACGGAAAAGTTTTAGAAAGAATGATAATTATCAGTTTGAAATCTTCTTAAAGCCAAGTTATAAGATCCATTAGAAACTCGATGTTGACCATGGCCTTACAAAAAATAAGCGCTGATGGCAATCCACGAGAAATGCAGCGCATTCAATAACACGTCTAAAACAATAGTAACGACGTGAATACTCTTGTAAAATTTTTTAGTACTTGCAGTCAAAAAATCACAGTATTGGTTGGCTAAGGTTCTTTGATTATAAACAATTGCAAGGTATTGTAGTGATTGTTCTGTCATATTTCTTACTAACAGTTTTTAAAAAAGAAAAGATGAATATGAAACAATTAATTTTAACACTAGTTGTACGATTTACATCGCTAAAAATAGTTCAATACACAGTAGACTTTACAAATTTAAAAGGCGAATATGTTGCAACATCCAACAGGTTACGCAACCAATTAATAATTGTAATGTTTTTAGAACAAGCTTAACTATGGATGAACTCCTCGGTTCAGTTCCGAGAGCTGTCACAAACAAAAAGCCGCAATTTGCGGCTTTTTTATTTTAATGCACTTCTTTCAAATACGTAAACACCAATCTATACCATAATGATCTGCCTTAGGTAACTTTGCTTAGGTAAAGCTTTTATCTGCTATTAGCTTTCATAGTTCTTATTCAAGACTACTCTGCTTTATCATAAAGCTTTTTAAGGTGCGGTATACCATCTGCCATCCATTTAGGAATTTCTTTATCCATTAAATAATGGTCAAAATATTGTTTCATTCTAATTTGAAAATCTTTTTGATTGGCTTCTCTACTTAAATGATGTGGTTCTCCAGGATAAGATAAGAAAATCACTTCTTTGCCTAACCTTCTTGCTGCGTTGTAAAACTCAAGTCCTTGCGTCCAATCTACGGCTCCATCAGCTGTTCCATGCAATATCATAAATGGTACTTTAATGTTTTGAGCATGAAACATTGGGTTTTCTCGCTGATAGATTTCACGATGTGTCCATGGTGTAACACCCCTTCCCATTCTTACTTGTCCAATTTCCATAATACCAGTATGGTTGGTTCCTGTGTTGCCGTAAATATTATTGTAAAAACTTTCAAGATCTGTAGGTGGTGCACCGGTTACGACACATGCAAACATATCTGTTTGTGTGAGTATAAATGAAGATTGATAACCACTCCAACTGTGTCCTTGTAATCCAATTCTTTTAGGATCTGCATAGCCTAAATCAATTACTTTCTGAGTTGCAGATGTTATGCAGTCTAAAGAACTTGTGCCTGGTTTTCCTACCTCATAAACATTATCGGGTTGAAAGAATAAATAACCATTACTAGCATACGTAGAACCATGTGGACGGTCATCATAAGTAGGCATATAATAACGATGATGTCTATCAGACATTTTCTCGTAAAAATACACAACCATAGGATACTTCTTCCCCTTATCATAATTTGCAGGAAGCGTAAGTGTACCTTGTAATTTTTCTCCTTTACTGTTGGTATAATCTATTAATACTTTAGAACCCCATTTATACTCTTTTTGCTGAGGATTAGCATCCGTTAATTTTTGTGGTTTTTTAAATGATGTATTGCTAACATAGTAATCTGGGAACTCAACAAAAGATTCTTTCGTGAACACAACCTTGTCAGACTTTTCTGCTTTCATAATGGTTGTAAATGCATAGTCATCAAACAGTAATGACTTCGGTTTTTCACCTATTTTTAATTCGTAAAAACCAGCCTTTTTTGTCCATTCTCCATAGGCATTTAAAAGTAGTGGTTCTTTTGTGTCTATATATGGATCATTAGGGTTTAGGTTTTGGTATCTAAATCGTATTTCTTCTTGGTCTCCCAAGCCTTGTGTTATATTCTTAGCAGCTGAGCCATCTAATTTTAATGACCACAAATCATATTTATGATTTAAGATAATAGAAGTGCCATCTTTTGTCCATCCTGCTACCCCATAAGGTGGTTTTTCATGAGGATAGGGATGTTCTATATTCATAAAATTAACATCAGCAGATGTAGAGAAATTGGTTAGTGTATTGTCTGCTAAGTTTAGTATATGAATAGCACTGTCTTTCTGTACAGCGTAGTAATTTCCGTCAGGAGAGTAGCCTAAAGGTCTTTTTATTAATTTAACGATAAGATCTCTTTTTCCAGTTTTTAAATTAACACGATACAAATCTTCAGGAGATATACCCCAGTTTACATCATTAATGTAAGGTTTTGGATCGCTACCTACCCAATACGCTGAGTTTCTAGAGAACAATAAATTACGCATACTATCATCTGTAAGCCTAGTAAATACATCATTATTAAATTGGTATGATGCCCAATATGTAAAGTTCTGGTTGCTTTTTTCCCTACTTCTCTGTACGGAATTAATAGTTTCATCATTCCAATGAAAAACATCAAGATTGGCAATGGTATCCTTATCCATCTTCATCTTTTTCTCTTGCTCTTTAATTCCAAACAAAACAAAACTTCCATCATTACTAAATTGCAAGCTTCCCTTCTCACTAATTACAAAGTTATTTGGGAAATTGGTTTTTTCATTCACATTTAAAGTTCTTTTAATTGGGTTTTGATGCACGTTAGAGAATGTTATAAGCATATTGTCTCTTTGCGCTAAGGTATCTATTGTTTTTCCCTTTAACACGGCAATTTGAGTGCCTTTATTACCCCAATCTTCCTTTAGTAGGTTAGCGTCGTCCCAAATAAGACTGCTATATGTTTTTCTATCACTGTCTAAATTTTGTAGTTTATTGTTCGTAAGGTCGTATACATATATACCGTTACCAACCATTTCAGCTGCATCAATAGTATAGGCTAAGTGACTGGAGTTTTTATTAAATGCAAATTCGTTAACATTACCAAAGTTTAGGCTAGCTAGCGTTGTTAAATCTACGACTATCAAATCTTGCCCTTTGTGTTTTGATTTATCACTTTCTAATTTTTCTAGAGATATCGCAAAATACTTTCCATCTTCAGAAAATGTCATCGACGTTGCTCTTTCAAAATGGATAGAATCACCAGTAATGAGATTTCTTAACTCAGCTGTTCTGAATACTTTTTTACTTGACTTTTTTAGCTCTTTAGTGGCTTTTATTGAAGGCGAAATAAGGTATGCTGCCCATTTACTATTGCTAGAAAATGAGGGTGAACTTGCATGAGGGATCCGATATGTAAAATCTGGTGTTTTTGCCGTTGTTCTTTTAAAAAATAAAGTGTCATCACCTCCATTTGGTCTAAGACCATACGTAAACCACTCGCCATCGGGTGAGATTTCTGATGATACAATACGTATCCATTTGCTATAATCTTCTAATTGGAGTACTTTATCCTGGGCTGTACTTATGATACTAAAGAAAATAGTACATACTATGCTAATACATACGAAGTTTTGTTTCATGTTATTTTAGTTATTGGTTAGTTTGTTAAATGCTACATCATACTATTTCTATAAAGTAGAAAGACCTAAATCTTAAAAACTAAGATAGTGTTTTTTGTATAGTTGTAAAGAATCATATCACCAGTCTATCACATATTTTTTCTCCAAAGTATCTTCGGTTACGCTTGTAGCCAAATTCATTTACATAAAATTGAAGCTATTTTTTTTTGATTTTATGTTAGGTACCACAAAATTTCGCTTTGCGTTGATTATGGTACTATGGCCTCAGAAAATTTTGGTAAAACACGCGAGAAAATAATTGCGACCCGAGGAGCAATTATTTTTCGGAGAGATGCAGCGCTGGCCTTTTACCTAGAGGTAATTCTTAATACTAAACTCTTGTGGCAAGCTATCACTTACTAAGAGGGTCTACAAGGCCATTTCTTAATGAGAATTAGTATTATCTTAATTTTTTTGTTTCCCAACCACATCATCTCGCTCAAAGTATACTTTGCCGTATCAAGAAAAAAAGATAAATTGCTTTAGGCAAAAACTAACTATATGAAGAAACTACTATTTTTAGTATTTATAATTATTTCTTTCTGTTCTTACTCTCAAACCTTTGTTGATGATGTAGAAAGAGTGGGGGTTGTAGTAATTGATTATTGTGTAGATGAAAATGGTCAACGATATGATATAAAAATTAACCAAGATAAGAGTAACTATAAGCACGAAGGATGGAGACAAGGCTGTTTAGAGCACTTTGAAAAGGGAAACTTAATTTACCCAATGAAGATGACAAATCAATGCTGGCAATCTGTATATTACTTTGTAAATTCAAAATATAAAACATATCACTTACCAGAAAAGGAACGTTTAAAGTGCAAAGAATTTCTACGAGGTTTGTTTAAATATGAAAACCCTGCTTACAGTGAAACAATAATTAAGCGAAGAAAGAATCGTCAAATTGAAAAAGGTGGATCTGGTGGAAAACAAGTTTATAAAATAAAATGGACTGACGATCATAAATATAGATTGGAGACGGTAAAAATGTCTTTAGAAAAGGACAAACATAAAGAAGGTAATTTAATAGACGTTGAGATTATTGAAATTTTAAACAATAAAACATATTTATACAAAGCTATTATAATAAACAAGGATAGTACAGATATAGTTTTTGGTTTAATATCAAAAGTCTAATTCTATTTTTTTTAATTTAAAAAGATTGGTTATTTATTAGCATTTTAATTGGTTTCCACTTTATAGCTGTTTCATAATTCCAGTGTTATAATTCTCTTACAGGAGGTATAACGTAATTATGTTATTATAACTTACGAATATAAACGAACATTCCAGTAAAACAGCTTTTACATAATGGCGGACGATATAAAACACCTACGGCGTTATTATATCTGCAATTATGTAAAATGCAAGCATACGCAGTTTTACGCGGTAAACATAATTGTTCTATAATTTATATTATGTAAAATAGGATATTTCACAATGTCCTCTCCGTTAAAATAATATACTTTTTTACATTTCTACCACTACTGTACTATTAAGTCCAACGACATCATCCCGCCGACTATTACATCATCCACAGGATAATTTAATAGCTCGCGTATGTACAATAGACTTTTTCAAGATCAATTTATTCTCCTTAAAAGCAGCAACTTGCCAACTTCTTATCACATTGTAACACAAATACTGTTTCCTGCGTCGTTCTAAAGCCTACTTATGGAGTTCTAGAATAGGTTTAAAGAGTAACACTACTTTTCGTTCTCAAGGGCAGCTACATTACCCTGATAGCGAATCCCTCTGCGCTGTGAACTGAAAATATTTATTTGCGCTGTGGTGTTAGGAAAAAAATTAATAGTCACATTAAAAACCTCGGTAGTTTTACCGCTAATGGTAAATTCCATCGTATAGCGCTGCTTTTGATCGTCTTTTGTAAGACTATAGGTTTCTGGAATTCCGTTAAACTCAATGCCATTATCGGAACCATAGCCGGCTCCCATTTGTCGTTCTCCATAATACGGTAAAAAGGCAGAGATGCTGTCTCCTTTTACGTTTAAAAAATTAGGATTTCCAATTAAATTAACGGCATTGGCGGTATTCCCAACACCTAATAAACCCGTATTCGCAATGGCTGCCATACTCGCAGTGGCATTTGGGTACGCCCAATCAGCGCTAATACTAAAGTTTTTAGTGGCTAGTAATTGGTCTAAAGCCCTACTTTCAGCACTGGGTGCTAAGGGCTTCTGGCTGCTCCCACAAGCGATGAATAAAAATAAACTTGCTATTAAAAGGTATTTCATGGATAATTTTTAATTAATAAACATCAAAATTTATACCATAAATTGTGAATCGTTATGGCTTAAACCACAGTATTCTTTAATCTCTTTATGCAATTGCACTATCTTTTTAATCTGCGCTTTAATACGCATCTTAAGTTCGTTAGCATCGGTTTGAGTTTGACGTAGTTGTTGCTTTAGGCTACCGTTTTCCTGCAATAGTTGTTTAAATTTTTCTTTTAAGACACTTTTCAATTCAAATAATTCCCTGGTCTTTGGTTCATAACAATAACTATTCAGCAGAATGCTACTCTGAATTAAATCGTTCGTATACCGTTCTAACTGAATAAGATGCGTGTTGCCATCTCGTAATGGTTTTTGACGTCCCGAAATTGGTTCTGTATGTTCCATATCCATTAGGTTTTAAAGTCTTCCCTTAAGGTACGAATTTTACTTCAATCTCACTCTAATTTAACATGGTATTTAACGCTGTTTAATGTCAAGATTCCCAAAAAAATGTGGTATATTTAATTTTCTCCGTTAAGGAAGTAATTAAAGTATCATTTTTAAAAATAATAATATATGAATATCAATTATGAGTACGACGATGTTAAAGCGAGTGAACGTCTAGAAATTTTCACTGGTAAAAAGTTGAGCAAGCTTTTTGATAAGTTTGATAACATTATCCGAGCTGATGTATTTTTTAAAACGGAAAACACCTCTAGCCCTGATACAGGAATGATTTGTAATATTCGCTTGAGTATTCCTGGACCTCGTTTGTTTGCAGAATCAAGTAATGGTAATTTTGAAGCCTCGATCATGCAGTCTGTTGATGACTTAGAACGTCAGCTTAAAAAGCGCAAAGACAAACTAAGTAGAGTTAAGTAATACACGTATTCACGTATTAAAAAAGCCCAAACTGTAAGTACAGCTTGGGCTTTTTTTTAGGTTCACCTGTAAAGCGCGAGTTGCGCTTTATTCAAATTCGATTTATTTTTTTACAATCGGCAGGCGTATTTCAGAGGCTTGATTTTTGCTATGATGAATTTTATTATGCGCAATCACGCCTTCTTTCTCGTTGTAATTATCGCCTCCCGTATTGAGGTTTCTTGCAAATCGCGGAAAGTTACTACTCGATATTTCAATACGTATGCTATGCCCTTCCTTAAAGTAATTACTGGTAGACATAGGGGTCAAGTTGATCTCGTAGACCTTGCCTTTTTCCATAAACACTTCTTTATCATAACCTTCTCTATAACGTACGCGTTGTATGGTTTCATCTAAATTATAGGCACGACCATCTGGATATACATCAATTAATTTAATCGTAAAATCGGTATCTTTTACGTCAGAAGAGACAAAAAGCTTTGTTTCTATAAAGCCTGAAACTTCTACACCTTCTTTTAGTGGAGCTGTGGTATACACCAAAATATCTTCTCTTTGCTCCATTTGCTGTTGATCAAAGGCACCGCCTTGAACGGCATTCCCGGTGCAACATACATTACCTCCATACGACATTACCGGATTCATAGGATCATAGGTAAAGCTATCAGCCATAGCCGTTTTAGGTGGTTTTGTACTTAAAACACCATCCCCGTTTAAGGTGTTGGCATTGCCGCCACTAGTCAAGTAATAACTCGTCATTTTTGCATTTTTTGGAGGCCATTCTTCTGAGGATTGCCAGGTGTTGCTGCCCATGGTATAGTATTGCACTCTGGGGGTTTTTTCCTTAAAATCGTTAGGCGTTTCTTTTAACCATAAATCGAACCAAGCCATAATTTGCTCCTCATAATTTAAACGGGCATCCCCAACACTTCGCTCGCCTACTACCGTGTCTTCCGTAGCTCTAGTATAGGCACAATGTAAGGTGGGGGCGATCACTAAATACTGATTATCGCGGATCATCGCTTCTTTGGCATTTTCACGAACGTGATTGAATAAGGCGATATTAGGACTAATAGAAACGTCGTACCATGAAGCAAACCAAAAACTCGGTACGCTAAAGTCCATCGTATCATGATAGAGTCCGCCTTCAAACCAAGCAGGATCATTTGGTTTACGCTTAACCATTTGATCAAAAATCTCTTTTTTCCCATTGATATTTTTTAAAATATCTTGAATAGGTAAATGCGATAAGGCCTCAAGCATGTCTACCGGAGGATTTTCAGGGCCTAGGTCATAAAATCTAGAAATACGAATTAAATCTTCTTGTGTTGCGCCAGCAGGAATGCGCGGTTTAAATTTGTCGTGTTCTACGCCGTACAGCCAAGAGAAAAACAAAAGTTGCTCTGCACCTCCTCGGTACCAATTTCCTTGTTCTTGAAACTTGCCTACGGTACCCACACCGGCACCAAATCCTTGGGGCACCATGGCGGCATGCGACGGGTGATCGAGTGCCGCTACGGCCATTTGCCATTCTGCGGTTGAGGAGCAGCCTAAAGTGCCTATTTTTCCATTCGACCAACTTTGTTCTTTCATCCAAGTAAAGGCATCATAGCCATCGGTGAGTGGCGTTCCTAGGATATCCCACTCCCCTTCTGAAAAATACCGACCACGTTCATTTTGAACCACATAGGCATAGCCTTTTTCCACCATTCTATAGGCAGTTTCTAAGGTTCTCGTACTTTCCTTTCCATTTTGCCAAGTATTAAAATTATAGGGTGTTCGCGAAAAAATAATGGGTACTGGACCTCCTGTTTTAGGACGATAAATATCGGTGGCCAAGCGCACTCCATCGCGCATAGGCATCATTACTTTTTGATCCACAACGGCAATTTCTTCTAGCTTTTTTAAAATCTCTGATTGTGCTTTTAGTGTTGTTCCTAGGCTGCCTAAAAAGATAAGTAGCACTAGCACTAGTGATGTTATGTTTTTCATCTGGTTTTCGTTTTAAGGTATGTTCGTCTATTGGTTTTAAATGTACTAAAATTATCCTGAAGCCGGTTTATTTTATTAAAATAATGGCAGGGATTAAGGAAGATGAGCTTTGAAAAAATAATGGCATTTCAGTAGTAAGGATTCTCAAATGATGAGTACATTTACAGCTTTAAAAAGCAGCTTATGATCGTTTGGATATTATTTTTGGCTCTTATTATTTTTTTTCTAGCGCTAGACTTAGGCGTTTTTAATAAAGAAGATCATATCATTAAATCGAAGGAGGCAGGCATCTGGACGGCAGTCTGGGTCACTGTTGCTTTGAGTTTTAGCGGTGTTATTTATTGGTTGTTTACCGAAGGTCTAATAGCGAATCCAACAGGCTTAACTCCGGACAGCGCCGTTTTAAAATATATTACAGGATATTTAATTGAATTATCCTTGAGTATTGACAATGTATTTGTGATCGCTGTTATATTTTCGACCTTTAAAATTCCGCCTATCTACCAACACCGCGTTTTATTTTGGGGAATTTTAGGAGCGATCGTATTTCGGGCATTGATGATATTTTTTGGCGTGGCACTTATTACCCGTTTTGATTGGATCATTTATGTGTTCGGCGTTTTTCTTTTATACACCGCTTTTAAAATGCTCAAGGGTGATGATCACGAGTTTGATCCTAAAAATTCTTTTGTTTTTAGACAAATAAAAAAAATATATCCGATCACCACGCAATTTAACGGCCATGATTTTTTTGTAAAGAGAATGGGATTAAATGCGGCTACCCCTCTTTTTGTTGCACTGGTCATCGTTGAATTAACCGATATACTTTTTGCGTTAGACAGTATTCCTGCTATTTTGGCCATTACCGCAGACCCCTTTATTGTTTTTACCTCTAACATCTTTGCGATTCTAGGCCTTAGATCTATGTATTTCCTGATTTCAAGAATGTTGCAGAAATTCCGTTTTATCAATTATAGCCTAGTGGTAATATTGGCTTACGTAGGTTTAAAAATGTTATTTTCACATCAAATTGAAATACCGGAATGGCTTTCTTTGACCGTTATTGCCGCATCCTTATTGGGAGGTGTGTTGGCGTCTGTACTCATTAAAGAAAAAGAAGCCACTGAACCTACGAATTCCGTAGAAGACTAATTAAAGCTTAGCTTTTAATTTGGCATCAATAATCTGCAAGGCATCGTTAACCGTTTGCATTTGGTCCATATCGGCATTTTCAAGCATAATATCAAAGGCATCTTCTACATCTAAAACAATGTCAACGAGATTGGCCGAATTGATATTCAATTCGTTAATAAAATGACTTTCGGTGCTGATATCATCCACAGAAACATCTTCTGGAAGGTAAATTTTTACGATAGCTTTTAATTTTTGGTAACGTTCTTCTGTATTCATTTTTTTATTCAAATTTTTAATTGACACTTATTATGAGTGAAGCGTGGTAATTTGATTCAAACAAGGTAAATTTCATCAAATTTAGTTGTTTATCCCTACTAAAAACGATCCACTAAATTTTTTTAGCCCTGCGACACTACGACTTAAACCGCTTAAAAATAACACAGGCGTTTACATCCCCAAAACCAAAACTTGCTTTTGCAATGATTTTGGGTTGGTAGGCTATGGTTTCTCTAGGTATTTTTGTAGGATGCACGATAGCCTCAATGTCAGGATGTAAATCCTCACAATTGGTATTTTTAAACACAAGCCCTTCTTTAAATTGAAGAATACTGGCTACCGCTTCAATACTCCCTGCCGCTGCTAAACAATGTCCTACTGACCCCTTAAAGGAATTCAGATAAGGAAAATCAAGCTGTTCGCGTTCTAAAGCTTTACTCCAATTCTCAATTTCTAATGCGTCTTTGCTTGTGGCCGTTAAATGTCCGTTGACCACATCAATATCCTTTTTGTCAATTTGGGCATCCGCAATGGCCTCGGTAATGCAACGTTGAACGGCTTCACTATTGGGTGCTGTCATGGTACCTTCACCACGTTGACCTCCACTATTTATAGCGCCACCCAGTACTTCAGCATAAATGCTAGCTCCTCGGGCTAAAGCGCTTTCTAAAGATTCTAAAACTAATGCTCCAGCCCCACTACCAGGCACAAAGCCACAGGCAGATGCGCTCATGGGCCTACTGGCCTTGGTAGGATTGTCATTATAGCCCCTCGGCATAATACGCATAGCATCAAAACCACCCCATACATACGGACCACTGTCACTACAACTTCCGGTTAATATGCGAGTTGCTTTTCCCTGCTTTATGCGCTCATAAGCCATTAAAATACCTTCCGTTCCTGTGGTACAGGCCGAAGAATTTGTCGTTACTTGATTTCCACAGCCCAGAATACCTCCCAAATAAGCGCTGATACCACTAGCCATGGTTTGCATGACAGAGGTACTCCCCAATCGGCGTGTATTTTTAGCATCAATTAAATGAATAGCCTCTCGAAACTGATCTACGCCTAAAATTCCGGTACCAAAAATAATTCCGTTTTCCCATGCGGGTTGTGCCTTATTTTCGATGGGTAACTGCGCATCTTTCCAGGCATCCATACCGGCGATAACGCCATACATAATACCTGTAGCATTCAGGCCACGCAATTGTAAGGGTGTAAAATAGTGAGCCAATAGTTCTTTGGTAATCGCAGGCTCCCCTCCTATTTGACAACCGAATTCTAAGGCTGCTAGGTTTTCATGAAAGCTAATGCCACTGATTCCGTGGGTCAGCGCATGGGTAAAACTAGCCAGATCTACCCCATTGGGAGCGCAGATACCCAAACCAGTTATAACAACGCGATTATTCATTTTCTCTTGCTTTAAACATCCCTGCTATCGTACCCTTGCAAACCAACTTTTGCTCCGCGTTATACATCTTGACCAAACATTTTAATTTTTGAAAACGGAAATATTTTTTCTCTGAAATCACTCGGACTTCCTCATTCGGTAAAACAGGCAAATAGAACTCCATTTCTGAGCTTGTTAGGGCAATATCAATAGCGGTATTATTTAAAGTATTACTTGAAGTAAGTAAGTGTATTCCTAAACAAACCAATCCAATCTGAGCACAACATTCTGTCAGTAAAACCCCAGGGGTTACCGGAGAATTTTTAAAATGGCCTTTGTAATATTCGGCATCTTGCGGAAAAGTATACCAACCTTCAACGCCATGTTCATCTACATGGCTGAGTTGGTCCACAAATAAAAACGGACTTGAATAAGGCAATTGTTCTAGGATGTTTTGATACTTCATATTATCGTAAACTTTCACCCCCATCTACTTTTACTATAGTTCCTGTAATCCAACGGGCTTCATCTCTAGTGAGCAAATACACGACATTGGCAACATCTTCGGGTTGCGTTAATCGGTTATTAGGATTTCTATTAATTGCATTTTCTTTGATGAGCTCACTTCCTGGAATCATTTGAAAAGACGCCGTTTCTGTTACCCCTGCCTGAATACAATTCGCCTTTATTCCGATAGGAGCAAATTCTAATGCCATATTTCGTATGATCGCTTCTAAGGCAACTTTTGCGGCTGATACAGCGGCATAATTCGGAATTGCTTTCGTATTCCCTTCGCTCGTAAACGCAATAATCCGCGTATCCTTAGCCAATAAATTTTGCTGTAACAAGCCATGCGTCCAGTCGTAAACACTAATCGCCATAGCCTCTAAGGTCAATTGAAAATCTTGATGTACTAAGGTTTTTTCCGAAGTTGAAAACATGGGTTTTAGGTTTCCTTTAGCAATGCTATGTACTAAAACATCAATTTTATCGGTGCCGATCCATGTTTTTATATCGCTTATAATTTCAGCTCTTTTCGCTACATTGGTCGCATCTATGTTATAACTTTTTAAAAGAACTCCGTTTTCTTTAATACCTTCAAAGGCTTTATCAATCTCAGCCAATTCGCTGCGCCGATCGCGATGAATAAGGATGCAATTAAATTGATGTTGTGCTAATTTTTGAGCAGTAGCTAAACCTAGACCACTACTACCCCCAAGAATTAAAGCCCATTTATTTTTTGACATATTATTTACGTATTACGCACATGGTGTTAAGAATGAATAGCTTGTTCAAATTCACACTTGGACTTCGCTCCAGGCAAGAGTTCACATTCAAAAACACTATATTTTAGTACTAATGTATTCATTTTTAAATCAAATACGGATAAGGTTTACCTATTCTTAGTTTTCAGAGAAAACAATGCTTACATTAAAAAGCTACCATTCTAATAAGACGCGTTGCGCAGAAAAACCAGGTCCAAAACTCAACATAATCCCCTGGGCTCCTTTTTCATTATTCTTATCTAAAAAACGCTCTAATACATACAGCACCGTAACACTGCTCATGTTCCCATACAAGCGCAGTACCTCACGGGTATCATCGATATTTTTCCCTAGAGCACCAAAGAGCTCTTCTACGGTTTGTACAATTTTGCGTCCGCCCGGATGAAAAATTAAATGGTCTACTTTTTCAATACGGCTATCGTGTTTTGCCAAAAAAGGGTGTATAATTTTTGGGAAATGCTCCGCTATCGTAGCCGGCACTTCAGGGTCTAAAATCATTTTTAGTCCCTCATTGGTTAAATCAAAACCCATCATTTGAGTAGCGTCTTTAAAGTGATACATGCCTTCACCAATAATTTTGGGGCCTGTAGCTTGTTCTTCGGAAGATAACAACACACAGGCTGCGCCATCCCCAAAAATGGCAGCACTAACCATATTTGCCATGGAATAATCTTCTAGCTGGAAGGTAGCAGTGGGACTCTCGACTGCAATGACGGCAGCCCTTTTGTTAGGGTTTGCTTTTAAAAAATTCTTAGCATAGATGATGCCTGATACTCCGGCTGCGCAACCCATTTCGGTTACAGGAAGCCTAACAATATCTTCTCGTAAATCTAAGTCATTAATGATGTAGGCATCCAAAGACGGAATCATAATTCCTGTACAACTCACCGTGATGATGTAATCTATAGAGGCTGCTTTCCAGTCCGATTTTTTTAAGGCATTTTTTAAAACTTGAACCCCTAATTTTTTAACCTCACGTGCATAGATAGCGTTCTTTTCCTCGAAAGAGCTTGCCGTAAAAACTTCTTCGGGTTTCATAATGCTAAACCGTTTATCTACAGCAGCACCTTCAAATATTTTCAATACTTTTCGTCGAAATCGCTCATCTTGATTCTGAAGCCAAAATTCGACTAGGGGTAAAATAGCTGCTGTTTCACGACTGTACTCAGGCAGTTGTTTGGCAACAGTTACAATTCTTACGTCATTCATGCATTTTCTTTTATGTGATTTGGTTTTAAAATCCAAACGTATCTAAAGGCCCATTTCCAATCTATGCTATGGGTGGTTCCTCGGATTTCTTCGGAATAGCCTTGTAGTTCTTTTTTAATAAAAGCCCTACGAATAGAAATTAAACCATCGATTTTAGCAATTTTTGTTTTGATAAAAATACTACTAAACAAGTAAAAAAGATAGTACGCTAGGCGACTTCTTTGTAAATCATTGATAACGACAGCATACCGAGCAAGTTGGGTAAACTTTTTTAAAAATACCAGCACCTGTTCGTCTGTAAAATGATGCATGGTGAGGGTATTAATTAAAATATCACAATGAAAAGTGTGATTGTCAATTTTTAAAATGTCTTGATTTAGATACTTTATTTCAGGAAATTCTTTTGACATTTCTTGAGCAATGCTAAGTGCGTTTTTATTCAAATCAATGCCAATAAAGTTCCCTTTGATCTTTTGACGTCTAAAATAGGTGGCAACTTCACGAAGCATATTTCCATCGCCGCAGCCCATATCCACAATAGTGTACTGCTCTTGTGGGTGGTCCTCAAAGATTTTCTTAAGCGCCTTAATGGTAATTGAATTGCCGCCTAAAAGATGGTTTACCCGATTAATATCCTGAAAAACAGCTTTTAAGGAAGCAATGGGTTCATCAAAACTATCCATTAATTCTGGCTGGTAACTTCTTTTGGAAAGATCTCTTAGCATTTTATAGGTTTTCCATGAGTTTGTTTAATTAAAAAACGCAAAAGCTTCGGCGATTTAGACACAATACCCATGACAAGGTTGGCTAGTGTATCGTGAAGTAAAATCCATTGTAATTTTCTCCCAATCCATAAGCGATAACCAAAGGCATCCTTCCATTGTTTTTTATAGGCCGTTTCTAAGGAATTGCGATCTATGTTGGGATCCTCCAAATATGAGCAAAGCAATTCACTAGCAATTTTGGCACTATGGATGGCCATGGCCATACCATTACCGCATAGTGGATGTATTAAACCTGCAGTATCCCCGCACATCAATACATGATTGGTTACGGCTTCTTTTTTTTCAAATGATATTTGAGCAATGCTCAAGGCTTGTTCAAATACTGGCCTAGCTTCAGCCAAAAATTCTTTTAAAAATGGATTTTCAGAAACTATAGATTCATTAAACCTTTCAATGTCTTTAAGTTCTTTAAAAGTTTCATAATGAACTAAATAACAAAAATTAACAGCTCCAGTTTCTGTTTTAGATAAGCCTCCATAACCTCCTTTGAAATTATGAAGTGCTACCACATTATCCTGAAAATCTGGATGCTGGTAATGTGCTTTTACGCCTAGCCAGGACGACTTTTTTGCCATAAAATTGCGTTCTAACTTTTTGTCTAAATGAGATCGTTTACCGTAAGCACCAATCGCCGTTTTAGAGGAAACCACAAGGCCTGAATCGGTCTCTATGTCAAAGCTATCTTCTTTAAATACGACAGACCTCACCGCTTCAAAAACAAAAGTAACTTTTAAATCCACTGCTTTTTTATAGAGTAATTCATCCAAAGCAAAACGACTCATACCAAAGCCGCCTAAGGGCAGTTTTGTGGCGATAGAATTTCCTTTTTGGGTTGAAAAGTGTAAGGTGTCGATGTCAACTCCGTTTGCGATAGCAATATCTAAACACTTTAAATACGGAACAATTTCGTTAGATACATACTCTCCACAAACTTTGTGATGCGGATAGGCCTGCTTTTCAAAAACGATAACTCGTTTATTTTGTTGCGTTAAATGAATGGCCGCGGTGAGACCGGCTAATCCACCACCAATAATACCTGTGTCATACATCATTTTAAAACATTATGATCCCTTATAGTGCCTGAGCTTCTTGGCTTGAGCCCATACTATCGCAACTATGGGATTAAAATTGCCCATTGTAAATACAATACTGCTATAGGACTTTAATTTTAGTTAGCTTGTTTAGAACACCTTAAATAAACTTCAGTCTAAATGAGCTTCAACATATAAAAACGCCGTCGAAATAAGGCTTTAAAAAATAGATCGAAGACTTTTTTGAAATTTTTTATTTATAGAAGTGAAGATACCTATTTAAAAAAACAAATCCCAACATGAATGTCGGGATTTGTGTATTTATTGTTAAGATTTTTTTGCTAATTATTGTGTTTTTTGAATTGCCTCTTGTTTTAAGTTTTCATCGGCAACAATGACCATTTCTACCCTGCGATTTTTGGCCTTACCCGCTGTTGTGCTGTTGTCTGACTTGGGCTGTGATTCTCCATACCACTTCGTGGTTAACCTATTGCTAGAAATTCCGTTTTTAACCAAATAACTTGTAACAGATTCTGCTCTTTGTTTGGATAAAGACATATTATAGTCATCTGCACCCGCACTATCAGTATGCCCTTCTACTAAGATATTCGTATTTGGATATTCGTTTAAAACTCCTATTAAACGATCTAATGTATTTGCTGAAGTACCTTTTACATCCGATTTATTGGTATCAAAATACACCCCAGCATCTTCATTGAAAACAACGTTGATACCTTCACCAACGCGAGTTACTTCTGCTCCTGGTATTTCTTGTTCAATGCGTTGCGCTTGTTTGTCCATTCGATTGCCAATATAGCCTCCTGCAGCACCACCAACTACAGCACCAATTATAGCGCCTAAGGCTGTATTATTGCCTTTTCCTACATTATTACCGATAATGCCACCAATCACAGCGCCACCGCCTGCACCTATAGCTCCTCCTTTTTGGGTATTATTTGCATTTTTTACCGCGTTACAACCTACTACAAGACTTAAGGCCATCATGCTTGTTGCTAATTTTATTCCTATGTTTTTCATCCTTACTTTTTTTTGATTTAGGGATTCAGCATAAGGCTTTTCCCTAGTATTATTTTTATCCTTTGTTTTTACCTCTTTTGCTCTTAAAAAGCCTTACTTTTTTGAAAACTCATAAATTACTGACACAGGTGCGCCATTGGCCGTTACCTTTGATGTCAACACCATAGTTGATGCGGTTAGTGTATTTATGGTTAAGCGATATCCGAAACCGCCAGAAATATCTTTTCTGTTTTCATCAATCATTTTAAATTGAAGTTCATTGGTACCATAATCATTGGTGATAATGGACCAGCGAATAAATCGATCACCACTTTGGCACAAACTTGAAGGTGCTATGGTGTAGCGACCAGTATTGTTATTATCTCTAAAAAACCAATTACTGCCTTCGAAACAAATATCTTGTGCGTCATTAAAAATAACAGATTTAAAGGTGCCAGGTTGATCGGCAAAACTTATGTTATTTAAAATCCAAGTACCACTGAGCAAATTACCTTGTTCTCTGGCTAGTTTAGAGGCGCCACAACTGCTTAAAAATACACCTAGGACTACACTTAAAATTAAAACTTTCTTCATACGATTGTTATTTATTTATAGGGATATACGTTTAAAACTTACCTTCGAGGACGAAACTAAAGTTAAAACGCTGTTAATACCGCGCAAGGTAGCCATAAGACGGCTTTCTTTTTACTTTAATAAAGTAATTTTTTACTCTTATTGCTAATACGCTAATAGTTCTAGGAGTTCTTTTTCGAAGCGGCCTTTGGGTAAGTAATTGTTTTCTAATTTTTTAGCAAAAGGAATGGGGGTTTCTAAACTTGCTACTCGTTTTACTGGAGCATCTAAAAACTTAAAACAGTTTTCCATGACCAAAGCTGAAATATCACTGGCAATACTTCCAAAGAGACTATCTTCTTGAAGGATAAGCAATCGATTTGTTTTTTTAACAGATGTATAGATTGCTTCCATATCTAAAGGTTGTAGAGTTCTTAGGTCAAGCAGGTCTGCTTTAATCGTAGGATGCTTGTCTAATACTTCTAAAGCCCAATGAACGCCTGCTCCATAGGATACAATGGTGATGTCATTGCCTTCTCTTAGGCTAGCTGCTTTTCCAAACGGGATGGTATAATAGGTCTCTGGAACCTCTTGATATAAACTGCGGTAGAGGGCTTTGTGTTCAAAAAACAAGACAGGATTAGGATCATTAATGGCTGTTATTAAAAGTCCCTTTGCGTCGTAAGGAAAAGCAGGATATACCACTTTTAAACCTGGTGTTTTGGTGAACCAAGCTTCATTGGTTTGCGAGTGAAAAGGACCTGCTCCTACCCCTGCTCCACAAGGCATGCGAACCACCACATCAGCATTTTCATTCCATCGGTAGTGCGATTTAGCTAAATAATTGACTATAGGGTTAAATCCACTACTCACAAAATCTGCAAATTGCATTTCGACCATAGCTTTCATTCCATTAATAGACAAACCCATGGCTGCAGAAACAATAGCAGATTCACATATAGGTGTGTTTCGAACTCTTTCCTTGCCAAAATCGAGTATAAAGGATTCTGTAATCTTAAAAACACCACCATAATCGGCAATATCTTGCCCCATTAACACGAGGTTTTCATGTTTTTCCATCGATTGTTTTAATCCTTCCGAGATGGCATCAACAAACCGGATATTTTTAGTCTTTGACGTGGGTAAAATTTCTTCATAGCTAAAAGGCTTATACACATCGTTCAACTCAACTTCAGTAGTACTAGACACTTCCTCTTCCGCAAACGCTAGCTGTAAATTCTCATCAATTTCGGTCTGAATTTCGGCCTTAATGTTTTTTATATCGTTTTGAGTGATCAGTTTTTCTTTTATTAAATAGGCTTCATAATTGCGAATCGGATCTTTTTCCTCCCAAGTATCTAATAATTCTTGCGGTACATATTTTGTGCCACTAGCCTCTTCATGACCCCGCATTCTAAAGGTTTTAAATTCTAACAGCACAGGCCTAGGGTTTTCTCTCAAATCTGTGCAAATAGCGTTAATTTTAGTATAGACCTCTAAAATATTATTGCCATCAATAATATGTGATTCCATCCCGTAACCAATTCCTTTATCTGCCAGATTTTCACATTTAAACTGCTCATGAGTGGGCGTAGAAAGTCCGTATCCATTATTCTCAATACAAAAAAGCACAGGTAAATTCCATACCGCCGCTAGGTTCAGCGCTTCATGAAAGTCACCTTCACTGGTAGCTCCTTCACCTGTAAACACGGCAGTGACCTGTTTTCGTTTCTGTAATGTATCAGCTAGGGCGATACCGTCTGCAACCCCTAATTGCGGACCTAAATGCGAAATCATGCCTATGATGTTAAATTCTTGAGTGCCAAAATGAAAACTGCGATCTCTACCTTTAGTAAAGCCACCTAATTTACCTTGCCACTGAGAAAATAAGCGGTGTAAGGGAATATTACGGCTTGTAAAAACACCTAAATTACGGTGCATAGGTAAAATATATTCTGAGCTGTGCAATGCTGCTGTTACGCCTACAGCAATAGCCTCTTGTCCTATGCCACTAAACCATTTTGATATTCTACCCTGCCGAAGGAGAATTAACATTTTCTCCTCAATCATTCTTGGTTTAAGCAGCTGTTTGTACAGCGTTAGTTTTTGATTGTCAGTAACAGCAAAGCTTTTGTACTCCATAATACGCGTTGAAAAATTAAAGGCCAAATACTGGTATAAATGTAACAAAAAAACCTCCTACAGAAAACATTCTGAACAATACTATTTTAACTTCTATATTTTAATTAAATTTGATTTAAAATTTGGTGATTATGAGTTATGTTCCGAGTGTTGATTTACAAGATTTTGTTTCTGGAGACCCAAAAAGAAAAGAAAAATTTATAAAAGAAATTGGTAGTGCTTTTGAAGACATCGGCTTTGTGGCCTTAAGTGGTCATTTTTTACCCCAGCAATTGGTCGATGACTTATACGCCGAAATAAAAAACTTTTTTCAACTGCCTTCAGAGGTGAAGGATAGTTATGAAATTGAAGGTATTGGCGGACAACGCGGGTATACCTCTTTTGGCAAGGAACATGCTAAAGGCAAAAAAGAAGGCGATTTAAAGGAGTTTTGGCATTTTGGACAATATGTAGAAAACAACGAAAAATTAGCCGAAGAATATCCAGATAACGTACAAGTTAAAGAATTGCCTGACTTTAATACGATTGGCAAAGAAACTTATAAAATGCTCGAAAAAACAGCAAAGTATGTGCTGAGAGCTTTGGCAATACACTTAAATTTAGAAGAAACGTATTTTGATGACTACATTAAAAACGGGAATTCTATTTTAAGACCTATTCACTATCCGCCGATTACTATTGAGCCTAAAAACGCGGTTCGCGCTGCTGCGCACGGAGATATTAATTTAATTACGTTATTAATGGGTGCTCACGGGAAAGGGTTACAAGTAAAAAACCATAATGACGAATGGATTGATGCGATTGCTCAGCCTAATGAGTTAATGATTAATGTGGGTGATATGCTCTCGCGTTTAACCAACAATAAACTAAAATCAACAATCCACCAAGTGGTGAATCCACCACGAGAATTATGGGGAACATCGCGCTATTCGGTGCCATTTTTTATGCATCCGGTAAGTGAAATGCCTTTAAATTGTCTAGCAAATTGTGTTGATGACAAGAACCCTAAATTATACGATGATATCACAGCTGGTGAGTTTTTACACGAACGTTTAATAGAACTTGGACTTATAAAAAAGTAAACAGTGTTGAGTAAGCAGTGTTTAGTTTTCCGGGATTGGTATTTTAGCTAACAGTTACTGTCTACCACCTATTAGTATAAAACAATAATGAAGTATCATGGACTTACAAGACCAGTTAAAAAACCTTTTTCCAGAACACACATCCGAAACTACCGAGGAACGCTCAGAAAGTAGCGAAACAAATGAAATTTGGATGCAAGATGACCCTATCATTTGCAAATACGAAAAACGTAAAGGAAAACCCACTACTATTTTAGAAGGGTATACAGGTGCTACTGAAGATTTTAAAAAATTAGCCAAGGAAATAAAAACAACCTTAAGTGTTGGAGGCAGTTTTAAAGACGATACCATCATTATTCAAGGCGATTACCGAGCCAAAATAATGACCATATTAAAAGAAAAAGGTTTTAAAGTAAAACGAGTTGGTGGCTAAATTCTGTTAATTAACTTTTATAGTTGTTTATTTAATAGTATTTTTAATAGTCTAATTTCTTAATAATCACTTACAATGAGTTCCCTACTTCACATAACAAACGGTGATGCGTTTACATCAAAATTAAAAAAGCTAAAGCTTTCGGGTGATATTATTACCTGGAGAGAAATGTTGTGTGAAGGAAAAACAGAAACGAATGTAGGAAGTGAATCTTTCTGGAAAACTCGATTTGAATTTTTAAACAAAAATTATAAAGTTTCAAAAGCCAGTTTTATTGAAAAAACGCTAAAAGAGTACCGCTCTTTGTGCAATCATAAACAACAAGACCAAATAGTTTTGTGGTTCGAGTACGATTTGTTTTGCCAAATAAACCTTCTCGCGGTAATCAGTTGGTTAAAAACACACCGCAAATACGCTCAAATTTATTTGGTATGTAGTGGAAATGAAGATGATAGTGATGTGTTGTATGGACTTAATGAATTAAGTGATGAACACCTACTAAAACTCTACCAAACTAAAACCTTGCTGACTCAAGATGATATTGAATATGCGGATTACGTTTGGCAATTGTACTGCAGTGACAACCCCATTCGATTAGAAAATCTTTCGGATTTTAAAAACTTCAATTTTAACTATTTAGAAAGTACTGTTCAAGCTCACCTTCACCGTTTTCCTTCTATTAAAAACGGCTTAAATGAAATGGAAACGAAGGTTTTGCAATTAGCTTTGGATAAAAAACCAAGTTCCAAAGGTCAGTTTTTAAGTATATTGTTAAAAAACCAAGGTGTTTTAGGGTTTAGTGATCTTCAATTTCAAAATGCCTTAAACCGACTGAAACCTTTATTTTCTTCCTTTAATCCCGTGCGCTTAACACAAACTGGCAAAGGCATCTTAAAAGGAGAAACAAGTTATTATTCGTGTATGCAAGAAAATGATGTGTATTTAGGGGGTGCCCTTAAATATAATTTTCTTTTTAATACAGAATCTCAAAGAATTTTAAAATTATAGCATGCAATTAAAGCCTTCAGAGCTTATTTTAAATGCAGACCAAAGCATTTACCACCTTAATTTACTACCCCAAGATCTTGCTGATACCATCATTACTGTTGGTGATCCTGATCGTGTTGCCCTTGTTTCAAATTATTTTGATACCATTGAAGTTCAAAAGGGTAAAAGGGAGTTTATAACCCATACCGGGATGCTTAATGGAAAGCGAATATCTGTTATTTCTACCGGAATAGGTACTGATAATATTGATATAGTGCTCAATGAGTTAGATGCTCTTGTGAATATCAATTTTAACAATAGAACAATCCACAAAGAAAAAAAGCAATTAGATATTATACGAATTGGCACCTCGGGCTCCATTCAGCCCGAGATACCTATTGACTCTGTAATCATCAGTGAATTAGCCATTGGTTTTGATAGTTTATTGCGATTTTACGATGCAAGCCCGGTCATGCATTCCGAAATGGAAACTGAATTTATATCACATACCAATTGGTCTAAGTACAAATCAAGGCCATACATTGTTTCTTATGATCAATATTTGGCCTCAAAATTTGAAGGTTTACATTTCTACAAGGGTTTTACAGCCACCAATGTGGGCTTTTACGGTCCTCAAGGCAGAGTTTTACGATTAAAAACAGAAGATGATGGTCTGAATGATAAATTAGCTTCTTTTGGCTTTAAAGGTTTAAAAATAACCAATCTCGAAATGGAGACTTCGGGAATCTATGGTCTTGCCAAATTATTAGGACATCGAGCTATTTCATTAAACGCTATCATAGCCAATAGAAGCACTGGCGAATTTTCTGAAAATCCTGCAGAAGTAATGGATACATTAATCCAAAAAACTTTAAAAGCCCTTACCAAAGCATGAAAACAGTACGTATTGTAGGAGTACCTGAGCATTTTAATTTTCCATGGCAGATGGCTATTGAAGAAGGTGCCTTTGAAGCACGGGGTATTCAATTAGATTGGACAAATATTCCAGAAGGAACGGGTAAAATGAGTCAGATGCTGGCAAGGGATGAAACTGATTTAGCGATTATTTTAACGGAGGGCATTGTAAAAAGTATTGTTGAAGGAAACCCTTCAAAAATAGTTCAAGAATATATCGCCTCACCCCTACTTTGGGGAATTCATGTAGCCGCAGCTAGTGATTATAAAACAATAAGTGAATTAAAAAATGCCAAGGCGGCCATTAGTCGCTTAGGGAGCGGGAGTCATTTAATGGCCTATGTTTTAGGCAAAAATGAACATTGGGATTTAGAAAAATTACAATTCGAAATAATTGATCATTTAGAGGGTGCTGTAAGCGCATTAACTCAAAAGAAAGCCGATTTTTTTATGTGGGAGCGTTTTACCACGAAACCCTTGGTAGACAAGGGCATTTTTAGACGTTTAGCAGACTGCCCTACACCATGGCCTTGTTTTGTGATTGCTGCGACGAATAAATTTACTAGCGAGCAGGCTGGGATTTTGGAGCATATTTTAGAAGTTATTAACGGATATACGGCCGAGTTTAAAACTATTCCTTGTATCGATAGAACTTTAGCCAATGCCTACGAACAAAAATTGGAAGATATCAAAGATTGGATGTCTATAACCCAATGGAGTCA
Source organism: uncultured Cellulophaga sp. (assembly GCA_963974535.1). Classification (GTDB taxonomy): domain Bacteria; phylum Bacteroidota; class Bacteroidia; order Flavobacteriales; family Flavobacteriaceae; genus Cellulophaga. The sequence goes on along the minus strand of CAXBCN010000002.1, from coordinate 150,200 downwards.
GTCTAAACTATCCGAAGAGACCTTAGAGACTGTTCAAAATACCTTACTAGATTTGAACTTGATCACTAAAAAACTAAGTCCAGAAGCCCTTCGTATTTAGAAAAAATATTCGCTAATTAATTGACTAAACTTTTCATCAGACATTGGTTTCTGATAGAATTTTTTTACATCTTCATTTTTGCTAGCTCTTATGAGGTCTTTTTCATCTTCACTTACTGTAGTCATCACCACAAAACATTGCTCTTTAATGGGTTGAGGCAAGTTTTTAAAGTGTTCTAAAAACGACCATCCACTCATGACCGGCATGTTGATATCTAAGATAATTAAGCAAGGAAAAAAACCGTTTTTAGCATTTGCAGTATTGATCACTTCTAGCGCTTCAGCCCCATTTAAGGTTTTATAAACATGGACATCAATATCTAATTTTTTAATAAAAATACTGTTGATAAAGTTGGTTGATTCATCATCATCCACTAATAATATAGATTTAACACTCATGGGCAACCTGCTTAGTTAGTTCGACGGTACTATTGTATTTTTTGGTTTGGTGTCTTTGGCTAAAATAAGAAATATAGCTAATTCGACAAGTATACTACCTACATTTTTAGTGGAAATTTTATAGAATAGAAGGTTTTAGTTCGGGTGACCATATAATTTCAGAGCTACCTAAGTCCCTTAACCGCTCGTTGGCTTTACTAAAGTGTTTGTTTCCAAACCAGTAGCCTCTATTGGCGCTGAGAGGAGAAGGGTGGCCAGAAACAAAAACCGTATGTTTATCTGTATCAATTAATTTAATTTTATTTTTCGCAAATCCACCCCAAAGTAAAAATATAAGGTCTTGCTTTTCGTTGGCCAAATGCTTTATAATAGCATCGGTGAAAACTTCCCAACCTTTTTTTTGATGACTTCCAGCTTCACTTGCGCGTACGGTTAAAGTGGCATTTAATAACAAAACACCTTGTTTAGCCCAAGCCTCTAAGTTTCCACTTTTTGGATAAGTCGCACCGATATCTGTAGCTATTTCTTTAAAAATATTTTGTAAGGATGGTGGATGGGGTATGCCTTCTTTTACAGAAAAACAGAGTCCATTTGCCTGATTTGGCCCATGATAAGGGTCTTGACCAATGATAACTACTTTGGTAGCCTCAAAAGAACAATAGTTTAAAGCAGCAAAAATTTCAGTGGCTTTTGGATAACAATCATGGCTATCATATTCCTTTTTTACAAAAGCTATTAAGTCCTGAAAATAAGGTTTTGTAAACTCTTCCTTGAGTTGTTGTTTCCAACTGTCGTTAATGGGTAGCTGCATATTTTAGTGCTTTTCAGCCTCAAAAATAAACAATTTTAAGAGTGGTTCTAATTACTTAGAAACTTGTTGTTCTAACAAATTGTTTTGAGCTACTCTATAGTTTAGCTTATTCACATACGATAATGCTAATCTATTTTTATAATCCGTAAAGGCTTTAGAGGCATATTCGATGGCCAAATCTAAATTACCATCAATTTCACTGCTTATAGCCATGTTGTAATTTGCTCTTCCAAGAATTTTACGATTGGTACTCATTAACTCTAGCTTCCACAGTTCGGCCGCTCCGCTCCAATCGCCAGTGAGCGCTCTTCGTTGCGCTACTTTAAAATTATTGGTTCCGCTTACGAAATAATCCCTAGAAATTCGCACCTTATTGGGCACCAATCTTTTGGCATACGCGATACCGACATTCTTGCTGTATTGTTCAATTGTTTCATTTCTATTTTGAATGGTCTCTAATGCTTTAACAGGATTGATACCTTGACCCATAAAGGTCATATTTTTAGTGTAAAAACGTTCATCAATAACTAATTTGGTTTGTGGGTCATAAATACGCCAACCACAGTTGATCAGGGTGTTCAAGTTTAGTTTTTGAGCAGGTACATTTACTTTCACTCCTAAATTATTTTTTAAGGGCATCGTAGTTACCTCGAGTGTTGCTTTTGTATCGGTATCAAAATAGGCTAAAGAGAAAATGAGATCAACGTTATTTTCTTCACAAATTTGTGCTATGATATCCCACGATAAAGTAGCTGGTAAAACACCCAATCCGCTTTTGATGTCCTCATTTGCTTCGATAATTTTAATCTCATCAAAATTTTTGAGCATGCCAACTTCAGAGGCGAGCGACGCAATAGCCGCTTCAGCTCCTTTTTTATCTAAATTAAGACCCTCTGCAGATAAAATTTGGTCTATTTTATCTAAGGCACTATTGCTTTTCGACGGGGCACTTCGGTTTATGATACCAATACTTCTCACATCATCTGATATCGTAACGATCGCAGGTTCTGTAATGCCCATGGTCATTTTTCTGGTAGAACCGCAGGCTACTAAAATCGAAGTGATTCCTAGATATACTAGTATTTTTATTTTCATTTTACTTATTAATATTTTGGTTTACAATAGCTTATAGCCTACTTATAAACCCTAAAAAAGATTTTTTATTGTTTTAGAGTGTACTTAAAGACATGCATCCTTAAAATCAACAAGACGTATTAAAGGGATACTAGCTTTCGCTATAAACTCCGATTGAATAGCTATCTTTGTATGGCTATAAAAATTGGAATGAATAAGATTAACGAAAAAACATTAAAAGATTTAGAATTTTACACGGTTTTAAATCAAATTTCTGCCAGATGTACTACAGAATTGGGTAAAGAAAAAGCCTTAGAAATAAGACCTTTAAGATCAAAAGAACAAATTTTGATTCATTTAGGACAAACTTCAGAGTATGTGGCTTCTTATGCGAATGACAACCGGATACCTAACCATGGTTTTGATGCTATTCATCAAGAATTAAAACTATTAAAAATAGATAATGCAACGATAGAATTAAGTGGATTTAAAAAAATTGGGGGCCTTTGTACCACAGTGAATACGCAAAAGAAGTTTTTAAAAAAGTTTAAAGACTATTATCCTTTACTTTTTGAGGCCTCGGAAGCGGTCGAATTAAATTTGGCCATTCCCATGCATATCGATGCCGTAATTGACCGATTCGGTGAAATAAAAGACACGGCTTCTAACGATTTACGAATTATAAGACAAGAAATAAATAGTGTTAAAGGTAAAATAAATCAAAGTTTTAGTCGCGCTTTATCGCTGTATCAAGCCTCAGAATTTTTAGACGAAATTCGCGAATCTGTCGTAGATAACCGTCGTGTTCTAGCGGTTAAAGCCATGTACCGAAAAAAGGTGAAAGGGGCTGTAATGGGTACTTCGAAAACGGGTAGTATTGTTTATATTGAGCCAGAGGCATCCTTACAATACAGCCGTCAATTAAATAACTTAGAGTTTGATGAGCGAGAAGAAATTCAACGTATTTTAAGAGAATTAACCTTACACATTAAACCGTTTACTCCAGAATTGGCATTATATCAAGATTTTTTAGCGCACTTAGATATTACAGCGGCCAAGGCCAAATACGCTCGCGAAATGGAGGCTATTATGCCCGAAATAAGCGATAAGAACGAGTTATTTCTTCGTGATGCCTATCACCCCCTGCTGTATTTGACCAACAAGCGTAAAAAAGAAAAAACGTTTCCACAGACCCTATACTTGCATCCGGAAAATAGAATAATTGTCATCTCAGGACCAAATGCGGGGGGTAAAAGTATTACCTTAAAAACATTAGGTATTTTGCAGCTGATGCTTCAAAGTGGTTTGTTAATACCCGTGCACGAGCGCAGTAAAGTATGCTTGTTTAATCGCATCTTAACGGATATTGGGGATAATCAATCTATTGAAAATCATTTAAGTACCTATAGCTATCGCCTAAAGAACATGAACTATTTTTTGCGTAAATGCGATAATAAAACACTTTTTTTGATTGATGAATTTGGTACCGGTAGCGACCCTGAATTAGGGGGGGCTTTGGCTGAGATTTTTTTAGAAGTTTTTTATGAAAGAGGTTCTTACGGGATCATTACCACCCACTACTCGAACTTAAAACTATTGGCCAACGAATTGCCGAACGCTACCAATGCCAATATGTTATTTGATGACAAAACCCTAGAACCCACCTATCAATTGGTATTGGGTCAAGCAGGTAGTTCTTTTACTTTTGAAGTAGCACAAAAGAATGGTATTCCCTATAGTTTAATTAACCGAGCTAAAAAGAAAATTGAGAAAGGTAAAGTGCGTTTTGATGCGACTATTGCCAAATTGCAAAAAGAGCGGAGTTCTATGGAAAAAACCGGCTCAAAATTAAAGGAGGAAGAGTCAAAAGCAAGAAGTGAAGCCCAGCGTTTAGAAGAATTAAATGCAAGGACAAAAGTAAAATTAGAAAATTATCAAGAATTGTATGATGCCAATCAACGCATGATTTATTTGGGGAATAAGGTAAATGATGTGGCATTGAAGTATTTTCAAGATAAAAAGAAACGGCCTTTAGTTTCTGAATTATTGCGCATTGTAGAGACCGAAAACAGCAAACGTCAAAAAAAATCAGTACAACAAGTAAAAATAGAAAAGCAGAAAAAAGTAGCCGTTGAAAAAGAAGTGACTCAAAAAGTAGAGGTAATTCGAGAAGAAAAGAAAAAAGAAAAAAAGGTAAAAGCCTTTGTTGAAAAAAACAAACCTAAACCAACGTTTAAACTCGGGGATCGAGTTCGAATGCTGGATGGAAAAGCGGTAGGCAGTATTGATAAGTTAGAAAAAAACAAAGCCATAGTGAATTATGGTATGTTTACTACCAATGTAAGCATAAATCAATTAGAATTGGTTGAGGCGAAAAAATAGGCCTTTTAAGCCATGAATAGGGTACCCAATATGACAGCAACTAAAAAAATTATTTTATTCGATGGGGTTTGCAATCTTTGCAATACCGCTGTCCAATTTATTATTAAACGCGATACAGATGATAGCTATCGTTTTGCAGCCTTACAAAGTGAAATAGGTCAAAAAATGATGGCAGAACGCCATATTAATGCAACGCAGTTAGATTCGATTATTTTAATTGAACCAGGCGTAGCATATTATACACAATCTACGGCAGCCTTAAAAATAGGTAGGTCTTTTGGAGGTTTGTGGTCGCTATTAGTTGTTTTTGAATGGATCCCTGAGAAAATACGAAATAGGATATATGATTACATTGCGAAAAACCGCTATTCATGGTATGGTAAAAAAGAGGCTTGTATGATTCCTACTCCAGAATTAAAATCAAAATTTTTAGAAAATTAGAGAACACTATTTCAAAGATCTACTTCCCTAAGGCAACAGGCTCGTTTACGAATTGTTGGTTTTAAGTTTTTTAAAGCTAAAGTAGCTTTAGCATAACTTTAAAACCAACAATCATGAAAAAGCTATTATTCTTCCTTGTTTTTGCACCTAGTTTGTTTTTTGCAGCAGATAAAATTCCCTCTAAAATAAAATCGGTTACACTGTATGCGAACAGTGCTGATATTTCAAGAGTGGCGCATCTCAAACTAGCAAAAGGTACTTCCGTAATTACCCTAACTGCTTTATCGCCTAAAATTGATGAAAGTAGTATACAAATATCAGGCTTAAATGGCGTTTCTATTCAAGCCATTTCGTATTCCTTAAATTATTTAGAAAACAGTACCATAGGTCCAGAAGCTCTGGATTTTACAAAACAAATTGAGGCTATAGCATTAGAAATCAACCAATTAAAAAATGATATCTTTGGTTTAAATGAGGAAGAAAAGGTGTTGAATACCAATAGATTAGTAAGTTCTGAAACGCAAGCTTTAGATTTAGATAAAATTAAAGCCATTAGTCAGTATTATCGAAATAGGATTACGGAAATTAAAAACGAAATTTTCAACCTAAACCTTAAAGTAAACCTTCTTAATGAAGATACTATAAACCTACAGAAACAGCTAGCAACCCGGCACAATACCCCTTCTGAACCCAAGGGAGAAATCACAATAAAGTTTGATGCACCTATAGCGACATCACTTAATCTAGGCATAAGCTATAATGTACAAGACGCTGGCTGGATTCCTAATTACGACTTAAAATCGAATAAAATAAACGATGCCATATCCTTAACTTATAAAGCCCATGTGTATCAAAAAACGGGCGAGAACTGGGACAATGTGGCCTTAACCCTTGCCACAGGTAATCCTAATTATAACGTAGTAAAACCTAATTTAGCAACTCATTATTTAAATTTTGGACAAACAAAAAGCTATAGCTCTCAAATAGAAAAAAGAAAATATGCCTATAACCCAAGTATAAAAAGGGTTACAGGTATGGTAACCGATGCATCAGGTCAGCCCTTACCTGGTTGCAGTGTATTAGTTAAAGGAACTACTCAAGGGACTAACTCAGATTTTGATGGCAAGTATAGCTTAAACGTTGCTAATGGACAAGAGTTGGTTTTTTCGTATATAGGATTCAAAACAAACGAAATTCCTATTTATGCTTCTCTGATAAATGTAAGGTTAGAAGAAGATGCTTCGGTTCTAGACGAAGTTGTTGTTATGGGTTATGGGACTCAAGACGCTGATATTACGCGACCATTACAGGGCAGAGCAACGGGGGTTCAAATTAGAGGTGTATCTTCAAATTATACACAAGAAGAAATACAGCCATTATATATTATTGATGGTGTTCCGATCGATGATTTTATGGAAGGCGATCTAGATGCTGATGAAATACAACATATCGAGGTTTTGAATGATCAATCCTCTCTAGCGTTATACGGAAGTCGAGCTGCTAATGGAATTATTGTGATTAGCACTAAAAAAAGTAGCACTGTTGAAGAAGCAATACAGACTAAATTTGAGATTAAAAAGCCTTATTCTATTAGTGCCAATGGTGATATTAGTGCTATAGAAATTAATACCTACACCTTAGACGCCACCTACGAATTTTTTGCTGCACCAATTATCAATGAACATGTATTTTTAACAGCATCGTTTCAAGATTGGGAAAAGCTAAACTTATTGCCCGGCGAAGCAAACATTTACTTTAGCGGCACCTATGCAGGTAAAACCACTATTGATCCGTATACGGTAAAAAAAGAAATGACTGTTTCTTTAGGCATTGATAGGGCTATTGCAGTAACAAGAAAACAAGACAAGAATTTTAAAAGTAAGTCTTTTACTGGAAACACTAGAATTTTAGATCGAACCTATCAAATAGAGATTAAAAATAATAAGCCGATGGCTATAGATTTGGTGGTTATGGATAGGATTCCCATTTCTGAAAATAAAGAAATTAAAGTAAGTGATATTAGTACAAATAATGCCCGTTATGATCAAGAAAAGGGCTTGCTCACATGGAAATTAAGTTTGGATAAAAATGAAGAAACTTCGGAAACCTTTTCATTTCAAATAAAATATCCGAGGGGTAGAAATATCACTTTATAAGGAATCCTAGTATTTTTAAACGTATTTTTAAAAATTAGATAACAAAACTATTTATATTTGTTGAAAATAAAACAATACTCTCATGAAAAAAATAATTACATTATTCGTTTTTTCAATGCTTTTTATGACTTCTTGTAAAGAGGCTAAAACAGAAAGCACCAAAGAAGAAAATCAAGAAACAGCTATGGTTTATCAATGCCCGATGGACTGTGAGTTAGGCAAAACCTATGATGAACCTGGTACTTGTCCTATTTGCAAAATGGATTTGAAAGCAACAGGTGGCGAAACCGCTATGTCTTGTAAAATGCATAAAGACGGTGAATGTGACTGTAATAAAGAGCAACAGGGAAAACACCATGCTACTGAAAATGGAGAAAAAGTAGCCTGTGCAATGCACGAAGACGGAAACTGCAGCTGCGAAGGCGATGCATGTAGCTGTGATAACTGCCCAGAACACGCATAACCTAGCGGATAGCGTAAAAAATATTATTTTAAATGATTGAGAATAAAATCTAAGGTTTTATTCTCATTTTCATTTTTAGCAAAGGCTATATTGCGATGTGTTATGGGGTTGGCAAGTCCTAATTTTTGTAAATGTTCAATATCGGCTTCATAATCCATGGTAACTTTTCCGGTCAGCAAATTATCCATCGCCTCCTCACGGCGGTATCGCTTATAAATTTTTTTTAAACCGCTTAAGTAAAGTCTGTCTTTGGTAAAGCCTCCACCTCTATGGACACGCATGGTAATGGCAAAAGCATCATCGCGATTTAATTTATACTTACCGTGAATCATATCAAAAGTATCTGAAAAACTATAGCCTTTAATTAAACTATCAGAAGCTAAAACGCGGTAGGCAAGTGTTTTAAGTCGGTTTAAGGTTAAGGCACCACTCATATATTCACTAAAAACGGCTAAACCCTCTTGAGTTTCAACATTACGTGGAAATCCGTTAGAAAATATTTTTAAAGGTTGCTCAAGACCATTATAGGTGGTTACCAAATGTACCCCAATTTCATGGTTAGCCAGAGTGAGCAACTGGTTTTTACTGAACTTGGTATTTTTTTTAAGCAATAAGGTTTGCGTTGTATTACTGACCATGGCATCGGCGGCGATGGCCGTAGATAACTTTATATTCAGAGGAAAATTATAGTTTTTTGAAAATTCATCAAAATAGTCTTTTGCATCTGATGGGCTATACACTTTCTCCATATCTGAACTGGAGGCTTCATCGGAATGATGTAAAATAAACTCGGCATTTTGTACATCCTTTTCCGTTGGCGTACCATAAACACGCAGCGAATTATAATAAAATTTCTTGGGTTCCCCGATAGTTTGAATGCATTGTACCATATTAGAATAATAATAAATGATATCCTGATATAATTTTTGAACCTGCTGATCGGTAATCCGTTCTAATCGTTGTGAAAAGAACATCCGGTGCAATTTGTAGGGGTGAAATTTTATTTTAGGGTATTTTAGAATCGGGTTTTCCGTAAACTTTGAAGCATAAAATCGCTGTTTCTCCTTCTCCGTATTTAAAGGGTTTAAATAACTCAATAATTCTATCTTTTTTACAAGACGATCTAAATTGTTATCAATATCAATTAAATCGGCATAGTCTTCCTGTATTGCCCTACTCTCTTTCTTGTTCATATGCGGTACTTCTTGCACTATTCTTAAAAGGCATTTGTCATGATGCCTAAACGAGTTTATAATCTTTTTGTTTTATTAAAATCTATTTTCCGAACTGATTTTGCAACTACGATACTAACCATAGCATCACCAGTTACATTGATGATGGTTCTGCACATATCTAGAGGCCTGTCTACTGCAAAGATAAGTGCTAAACCAATAGCTAATTTATCTGCTGGGAATCCAATAGATTCTAATACAATGACCAACATTACCATGCCTGCGCCTGGCACGGCTGCGGAGCCAATTGAAGCCATTAAGGCTGTTAGAACAATCATTATTTGATCAGAAAACTCTAAGGGAAACCCTAGGGCCTGAGCAATAAAAACAGCGGCAACACCTTGATACAAACTAGTACCATCCATATTTACCGTGGCCCCAACAGGCAATACAAAGCTAGAAACTTCTTGGTCAACACCTAAGTCTTCTTCGACAATTTTCATAGTAACCGGTAAGGTTGCGGCACTACTGCTGGTAGAAAATGCCAAGACGTGGGCAGGAATCATTTTTTTTAGAAACCAAAACGGATTTATTCTCGTGCTAAAATAAAGCACCAAGCAATAAAAAATCATCATTAAAAATAGACCGAATACGACAACCCCAGCATATTTTAAAAGCGCATATAATAAGTCAGGATCACCAGAACTTACCACCACATTTGCTAATAATGCAAAAACAGCAATGGGGGCACTTTTCATGATTAAATCTACCATTTTTAATATGGCGTCATTAAGAGAATCAAAAATATTTTTTAAAGGCCTTGCTTTTTCTTCGCCAATTAATAATAATGAAATACCCAAAAACACTGTAAAGAAGATCACCTGAAGCATTAATTTATTGTTACTCAAAGCCGTAAAAATATTGTCGGGCACCATATCTACAATAAACTGTAAAGGCGCTGTATTTTGTTGGGCGGAAGCTTCTGCTAATTTTGCGGTTACCCCACTGTCGTTAGCATAGGTACTTGTTAATTTTTCAATTGTTTCAGGGGATACACCAATGCCTGGATTAAAAATATTGACACTTACCAAGCCGATGGTGATAGCGATGATGGTCGTTACGATAAAAATAAGCATGGTACGAACCCCAATATTCCTGAATTTCGAAATATCTTTTAAATCGGATATCCCTTTGATTAACGAAGCTAAAATTAAAGGAATCGCAATCAGTTTTAAGAGATTGATAAAGATAATACCAAAAGGATTTATCCAATTTTTTATGAATTCACCACCTCCATCAATTTGAAGCATGAGGTATCCAAATATCAACCCCAATAGCATGCCTATTAGAATTTTCCAGTGCAACGCAACTTTAGCCATAATATAAAAATAAGTTGCTGCTAATGTATTCGAAGAATCGTTTGAAATTACAAAAGAGGCCTATTTTTTTAAGATCATTTTTAAGGCTATTTAAAAAATAAGTAAAAGAGTATGTATGGTCTTCATTAGACACCTCTAGAGTGGTAGTTTATAAAGCTTACTGGCACTCATTTCAAAACCTAAATTTTCGTATAATTGTTTAGCCGCTACGCGATGTTCCGCGCTAAAAAGTAGTATTTCTGTCACCGCTTTATCTTTAGCGACTTCTAATAGTTTTTGCATCAGTTTTCTTCCCAATCCTTTACCGCGTGCATCCTCATGAACAACCACGTCTTCGATCCAAGCTTTTTTTCCTGAAATAACACTATAAACACACATCGAGGCCATTCCTAAAACTTCATCATCCTTGATGCCATATACGAGAGTGAAGTCGTTTTTATCATTAAACATCTCGTGTAGCTGTAGTTGTTTTTTAGTAGGGGCAAGTTGCTGGAATAATGCCCGTATTTGATTTTGAAGTTCTGGCGTACTATCTTTCTTGCGCAATAAGGCTATTTTCATTTTAGAAGCTATTATTTACTCTTCCCTCAAACTCCATATTTCATTAATTGGATCTCCCTTGCTCGATAGTCCAGAATGGTGCCAATCACCATCTTTTAATTCAAACTTAAAATCTAAAGAAGCTCCTACTCTACTGTTATCCCTTGAAAAGAAGCCAATATTTTCAACATAAACACCATCTACAGTGGTATAAGTTCCACCACCCGTTCCCATGAACTGTTTGGTCTCGGTATTATAAGCAATCCATTGAAAGCGCGTACCAGACAGTATTTTCATCGTTTTTCTTGGCCCATCGGTCGCTCGCTGTTGCTTTTTTCCATCAACAACTCTACCTGACATTAGCCAGGCTCCCTGTAATTTTCCTAAAGTGCCATCGTCTATTCTTTTAAATTCCTCACCAGTAGCTGTAAACCTTATCTTTTCATCATTTAGCGCTACTTTATGTACAACTTCTGTACCCACTCGTTCAGTATCTTCTGTATCAAATTCTACCATTTCAATAAAGGTATCACCAGATAAGGTATAGCTGCCACCTGTTGTACTTATAAATTTACCTGTTTTGGCCTCATAGGTCGTTGAAACCTGGTGACCATCTGTAAAAATAATGGTATTTTTTAATGCATCTCCGTTGTCATTCGCATAGTCGCGTTCCCATGCACCGATAATAGATTGAGCTGTGCTACAAAAGCATCCAAAGAGAAATACTAGTAAAAGTGTGCTAATTTTCATGGCTTTTAAATTTAAAATAAACTCGTTTAAAAATAAACAATATTATTGATTTAGGCCTCATTAAAGATCCTCAATCAGATGAATTGTTCCATAGATAGAGCAAGACAGTTTTACGGTATTGTAGATGGTCCCGTATTTTTCAATATTCTTTTTAAGTAACTCGGGATTTAATTTTTTGTCCTGGCTGTAAAGGGTCAACTTATACATAATGTCGTCCATTCTCGGGGGATTTTCAAGTCGTGTTGCCTGGACTTCAAGGATAGCTTTGGTATAGGTAAATTTCATCATGCTAGAAAAACGCTCCACATTTTTTAACATACATGCTGAAAATGAACCTAAAAATAGTTCGGCAGGATTGGGTAAAGTATCAGCCGTTTTTGTAGTGGTTCCAAATGCTATATCTGATTGCTTTATTTGGATGATGGCATCTTGATTTGAAGTGGATGAAGCTTTTATTTGATAGTTCATAGCATTTGTTTTAATTCGTTTAAAATCACACCTACTTCCTTTTTTAAAGAACCGCTGAAAGTCCAGCATTTTTAGTTCTTTAAGATATTGGTAAACTGTAGATTCAGCAAGCAAAAGACCTTTGATATATCACCTATAAAACGACATTTTTTTAATGATGATTAAAAATGGCCATCCCTAAAGCGATTTCTAAAGCTTTTAAGCCTTCCTTGTTCTAAACTCGCTGATATTTTATATTCTTAGGTACAAATGTACAGGTACCATTCTAAACTCTAAATGACTTTTATCAGCTGTTATTTATTTCGAATAATATTTTTTCTTTAGCCAAAATGAAACTCGAACTAACAAAATCAATGCAGGAACCTCTACTAATGGTCCAATGACTCCTGTAAAGGCTTGACCAGAGTTTAGTCCAAAGACTGCAATAGCTACGGCTATGGCCAATTCAAAATTATTCCCCGCTGCGGTAAAAGCTACTGCAGCAGTTTTATCATATTCCGCACCCATTGCTTTGGTGAAGAAAAAACCAAGGATAAACATAAGCGTAAAATATATCAGTAACGGAACTGCAATAATTAGTACATCCATTGGTATTTTTACAATGAGTTCACCTTTTAATGAAAACATGACTACAATCGTAAACAATAACGCGATCAGGGTTAAGGGTGAAATGGTCGGAATAAACTTATTCTGGTACCACTCTTCTCCTTTCAAGGGAACTAAAATGAGCCGGCTTAAAATTCCCAATACAAAAGGAATACCTAAATAAATGGCAACACTTTCTGCAATCGTTCCTATGGAGATATCTACGATGGCACCTTCAAAACCAAAATAAGGAGGTAGTATCGTTATAAATATCCAAGCGTAAAAGCTGTAAGCAAAAACTTGAAAAATACTATTAATTGCTACTAAACCTGCACCATATTCGCTATTTCCTTCAGCCAGGTCGTTCCAAACCAACACCATGGCGATGCAACGAGCTAACCCAATTAAAATAAGCCCGACCATGTACTCTGGATAGTCTCTTAAAAAGGTGATAGCCAAAAGGAACATTAAAATAGGACCAACTATCCAGTTGAGTAGTAACGATATCGTAAGGATCCTTGTGTTTCTAAATACTTTTGGTAAAAGTTTATAATTTACTTTTGCTAAGGGTGGATACATCATTAAAATTAAACCAATAGCAATAGGTATGTTGGTTGAACCACTATTGAAAGAATTTATGATATCAGGAAATGTGGGTATAAAGTACCCAAGCCCTACTCCAACGGCCATGGCAGCAAAAATCCAAAGTGTTAAATTCTTATCTAGGAAACTTAATTTTTTTGAGGTCATTTTTAAGATTTAATTTGAGAGAAAACATAACATAGGTCGTTGGCAATTTGCAAACTTCGTTCCGCATACTTTTGCGCTTGTTGCGGGGTGTTGTCAAATGCTTTTGGATCTTCAAAAGTGATCGGGATGCGTTTTTCAGCACCAGAAATAAAGGGACAGGCTTCATTGGCTGAATCACAAGTCATAATAGCTACAAAATTAGTTTTTGGATTAAAGTCATCATCAAACTTTTTAGAAAATCCGATAATTGGATGTTCATTTTGTGCATATTTAATACTGTAAATAGGGTTTTTACTTTCAGAAAGCGTTTGAATTTGAAAGCCTGAATTTTTCAATGTTTCAGCAACCATAGGAAAAAGCGCTGTGGCTTCTGTACCCCCAGAATAGCAAAATACACCCTTGATATTAAAATAGTTAGCCATGGTTTGTGCCCATATTTGCGACAAATGACTACGTCTAGAATTATGCGTACAAATAAAATTAATTCGAATGTCTTGACCATTGGAAACTTTTCCTTGTAGAACTGTGATCAGGGGGGTTAAAATGACTTTTCGCTCCTCTGGTATGGCTTGAGGATTTAAAGTTTTGATGAATTTTTCTATTTCTGGGAGTAATACTTCGCTATTTATGGTCATTTTGCGTATTGAATTTACATTATTATTTAAAAAAACTTCTCTCTTGAAAATAGTTCATAAAAAAATGATACTATAATCTTCAGTTCTTGAAAGACTTACATTGGTTAGGTACTTTCTCAAAACCTAGAATTATCAATGCCTATTTTTTCAAAGTAGGACTAATTTATTAGACAAATGGCCATAAAAACAAACTTTTTTCAAGTCCTATTATATTGCCTTCATCAATTCATTGCAATATTACGATTAATATGCATACCATCAAATAAATTCTAGTTTTAAGCAAAGAAAAATGTATTGTTTTTTGAAGCCTTTCACTACCTAGCCAAAAAATGACATATCTTTTTTACTGACCAAAGTTGAAGATTAGCTGGCTATAGTCCTACAAACACCTTGTATAGTAGGTGTTTAGCTTAAATTTCTAAGAAAACTATGAGGACTTTTGATACTATTAAAAAATAAAAGAGGGTTATGAACTAAGCACAACCGAAACTAGGACATTCCTAAATTATTTAAATGTTTTACCCTATGATACATCAAGGCTGCTTTAATACATAGTTTCAACTCGGTTTTTGGGATTTCGTCTTCTAATTTAAAAATTAGTGCTCGATGACCTTCATATTGAAATTTCTCATCAAAAACTTGCTTAAAGCTTGTAACTAGTTTGCTAGTACATTTAAAATAGAGCGCATATTGCTCAGGAGCCTTTGCTTTCCAATCCATTCTCAAGGTACTGCCATATTTGGTGATGAAGCTCGGCTCTCCCCATTTAAGGGTTTCTTCTAAGCTATGAAGGTCTTCAATTTCTTGAGCCGTAGTTTCTATTAATTCGCGCAAATAGTTCATTTGACTGCGAGCAAAAGAAGGATAATTCGCTAAGACTTCTTCAAATTTAGGGTCAATTTTTATATGCAAGGGCTTCATAAATGAATCCACTGTTGTTATGCGTTACTAGGTTTTAAGCTTCTTTTTTACTATAGTTATCATCCCAATTTTTTATTCTAGGTTCATGTAGTTTACCCTCAGATTTAGCTATTACAGTGGCAACTGTAGCATCTCCAGTGACATTAACAACCGTTCTACACATATCTAGAGGTCTGTCAACCGCAAAAATTAAGGCCAAACCAGCCTCTGGAATACCAGCATAGCCCAATACACCAACAAGCATAACCATACCTGCTCCTGGAACCGCTGCAGAACCTATCGAGGCTAGTGTTGCCGTGGCGATAATTCCCAGCTGGGTACCAAAAGATAAATCCATACCGAAGGCTTGAGCGATAAAAACGGCTGCAACTGCTTGATAAAGGCTTGTACCGTCCATATTAATAGTGGCACCTATTGGCAAAACAAAGCTGGCTACTTCTTCTTCTACACCGATATGTTCCGTAACCCTTTCCATGGTTACGGGTAATGTAGCTGCACTAGAACTGGTAGAAAAAGCAAGTAGCTGTGCAGGGATCATTCCTTTTAGGAAAAATATAGGCGATTTCTTGGCGTATATTTTTACGAAAGTCATATAGACCACAATCATTAGTGCCAATCCTAAAACCACACAAAAGGCATACATGCCTAAGGCTTTAAATAAATCGGCACTCGGAGCCTCTATGACTAAAGCCGCCATTAAGGCAAATACACCATAGGGTGCCGTGAGCATAATTAAATCTACCATTTTTAAAATCACTTCATTGAAACCGTCAAAAAATTTCTTGACAGTCTCTGCGAGATCTTCAGGAATTAATATTAGTGCCACACCAAAAAATATAGCAAAGAAAATCACTTGTAGCATATTACTATTGCTCGAAGCAGCTTCGAATATATTACTCGGTACTAAATCTTCTAAAGCTTGTAATGGGCCTGCTTCTTTTTGAGCAGCCGCATCTTTTTGTTTCATTTCAGCGTCGCCAGCGTACGCTTCTATAAGTTCGTTGCGAGTATCTTCGGTTATACTTCCTCCTGGCTTTACCAAACTTACGACACCTAAACCAATAGAAACAGCAATGATTGTTGTTAATACATAGATGGCAATTGTCTTAAATCCCATTTTAGAAAGACTAGAGATATCTTTTAAGTCGGATACTCCTTTTATAAGGGCTGCTAGAATTAATGGAATAGCGATTAACTTTAGGGAGTTGATAAATATAGTTCCAAATGGTTTTATCCAATCACTTATAAAGCTCTGTGCCCAAGTTTGTTGCGACGTTATTTCTTTGAGTCTTCCGAGTACAGTATCAAGTTTATCTAGTTCTAATTCTATTATAGACCTTTGTTGATGAAACTCAAAGGTTGTTATGGTCGTTGCCGCATAATCTGCTTGAATTTTAGATAATTGAGCTTTTAATTCCTTTTTATCAGCGTTTAGTTGTACAATTTCTGTTTGTGCACGTTCTATTTGTTCTAGTTCCTCTGCAGAAAGCGAACTTACTTGTACTAATACTAAAGCAAATACAATTCCAAGAAACATTCCTAATAGTATCTGCCAATGTAATGCTAATTTTTTCATATGAATCTAATGGTTTAAGCCAATTATTTGTGTTTTTTAGTTGCATTTATGGGCAACAACAATTTTATGATGCTGAAAGATACTATTTTGAAAATAAAAACAAATAACTTTTTTTTTGAAATCGACAATTCTCTGTACAACGCATTTAGAACCAGAGTACTGCCTTAATTTTGGCGGAAAACAGCAAGAATTGAAATTTTCATGACATAAGACCCACCAGAACTACTCATAAAAGTAGCTAAAGCATCTGCAAATAAGATACACCGAAGGTCTCCAATTCAGGAAGGGATGGGGTCAATGAAATGATGTTTAAAGCTACGAACACACCGGTTTAAAATGTAACAGTAGTATTGCGTAAGCTAAAATCTAATAATACCATGGCGGCCATAGCTTCCACAATAGGCACGGCTCTAGGCACCACACAAGGATCATGTCTCCCTTTTCCTTGCGTTTTTACCTCGTTTCCATCTTTATCGATGGTGGTATATGCTTGAATAATTGTTGCGACTGGTTTAAAGGCAACCTTAAAATAAATATCCATACCATTTGAGATTCCACCTTGAATACCTCCACTATAATTGGTTTTGGTCGTTCCATCTTTATTGTACTGATCGTTGTGTGCGCTGCCCTTCATGGTAACACCCTCAAAACCACTACCATATTCAAATCCTTTTACAGCATTGATCGAAAGCATGGCTTTTCCTAATTCGGCATGTAGTTTATCAAAAACGGGTTCTCCTAAGCCAACGGGTACATTTTGAATCACACAGCTAATCACACCACCAATGGTATCGCCTTGTTTTTTTATGTCTTTAATGTAGGTTTCCATTTTGGCTGCCATTTTTAAGTCAGGACAACGAACCGGATTGCTTTCGATTAAAGAGAAATCTATGTCTTTGTAATTTTTATCTAGTTTTAAATCGCCAACTTGCGAAACGTAGGCATTAATTTTAAAACTACTCAAAACTTGCTTTGCGATGGCACCCGCTACTACTCTACTAGCAGTTTCTCGCGCAGAACTTCGTCCTCCCCCTCGGTAATCTCTGAACCCGTATTTTTGATCATATACATAATCGGCATGCGATGGTCGGTAAGAATCCTTGATATGTGTGTAATCTTGTGATTTTTGATTGGTATTATGTATCGCAAAACCTATAGAAGTTCCTGTAGTTTTACCTTCAAAAATCCCGGAATAAAACGCTACTCTATCCGATTCTTTACGTTGGGTAACAATGGCCGATTGTCCTGGTTTTCTGCGATCTAATTCATTTTGAATGGCCTCAAAATCTATGGTGATTCCTGCTGGACAACCGTCTATAACACCTCCAATGGCGATTCCGTGAGATTCTCCAAACGTAGAGAGTTTAAATAGTGTACCGTAGGTATTTCCTGCCATTTGTGTTTAAATTTTAAATATTTTCAAAGGTAATTGTATCCTATTAGTAATCCAAAAAATGAATGTAGTATCAAAATTCAGAATAATTTTTAAACTAAAGCTTCTTTTAAAATAGTTATGGGATGTTTTGCGATGCGTTTAGTTCCGTCGTAAATTTGATGACGGCAACTGGTCCCATTCGCTGCGATGATGGTGTCTTTGGATGATTTGCGTACTGCTGGAAACAACTTTAATTCCCCTATCTGCATACTCAATTCATAATGTTCTTTCTCATATCCAAAGGATCCCGCCATGCCGCAACAACCAGAATTAATAATGGTGACTTCATAATTTTTTGGAAGGTTTAAAATATCAAAAGTTACTTTTTGATTCGATAGTGCTTTTTGATGACAATGTCCGTGAATTTTTATTTTACGTACTTCTGTGGTAAACAATTCGGAATTAATGGCTCCTTTTTGAAGTTCAGACGCTAAAAACTCTTCAATCATAAAGCTGTTCAGTGCAATAGCATCAGTAGTTTCAGAAGCTATAGAAAAACGTTTGTATTCGTCTCTAAAGGTTAAAACTGCCGAAGGCTCTACACCTACTATAGGAATTCCCTTATCGGCAAAAGCTTTCAAAGAGGCTATATTTTTTAACGCAATTGTCTTAGCTTGTTTTAAAAAGCCTTTTGAAATATAGGTACGACCACTTTCAGCATAAAATAATTCTACATCATAGCCTAATTTGGTTAAAACTTCAATAGCATCTTTTCCAAGATGAACATCTAAGTATTGGGTGAACTCATCAATATACAAAGCTACTTTTAATTTAGAAGCCAGCTGCTTATTTTTAAATTCTTGAAGATGCTTGTCAAAATTAAAACGATATACGTTCGGCAAGCTTCTTTCTTTGGCTATCCCAGAAACATTCTTTAAGATACCCGCAAAAAAACTGCTGCCATAGAGCGCATTAGTAAGTCTTGCAACAGCACTGCCTAATTTATTTAATCTTGTGTTATACGCAAACAATTTATTTCGTAACGTGTAGCCATTTGCCTCTTGATATTGGTATAAAAATTCCGCTTTAAGCGTTGCAACATCAACATTACTTGGGCATTCGCTGGCACAAGCTTTGCAGCTGAGACACAAATCGAATACTTCTTTAAGTTCTTTATTGTCAAATTTGTTGGGTGCTTCTGACTCAGTTAAGAATTCGCGTAAGGCGTTAGCTCGCCCTCTCGTGGTATCTTTTTCGTTTTTGGTGGCGTGATAACTCGGGCACATACCGCCAGCACTATGATGTGTTTTTCTGCAATCGCCACTTCCATTACACTTTTCAGCGGCTTTCAGAATTCCCTCACTATCTGAAAAATCAAACAAGGTATTTATTTCTGGTTCTTTTCGGTCTATTTCATAACGCAGAGATTCATCCATGGGATAGGCGTCAACTATTTTACCAGGATTAAATATATTTTGGGGATCGAAGTACGATTTGATTCTTTTTAATAAATCGTAATTTTCTGCTCCAATCATTAAGGGAATAAATTCAGCCCTTACGATGCCATCACCATGTTCCCCGCTAAACGAACCTTTGTATTTTTTGGTCAGTTTAGCCACATCCGTAGTAATAGCCCTAAATAATTTTACATCCTCATTTTTTTTAAGATTCAATATAGGTCGTAAGTGAATTTCTCCAGCGCCAGCATGTGCATAATACACCGCATTCTGCTCATAGCTGTTCATGATTTGGGAAAATTCTCCAATAAAATCTTTTAAATCCTCTAGAGCAACGGCAGTATCCTCAATACAGGCTACTGCTTTTTTATCGCCTACAATATTTCCTAAAAGTCCTAATCCCGCTTTTCTTAATTCTGCTGCCTTGTTGATATCTCCATCTCGTAAAATAGGATTAGCATAGCTTAAACCTGATTTTTTAATAGTATTTAAAAGATTTTCTAGTTGTTTTTCTAAAGATTCAGGAGTGTCAGCCTTTACTTCAAGCATTAAAACTGCAGCCGGATCTCCTGCAATAAAATAACGATTCGGTAATTGGGATCGGTTATTTTTAGTGCAATCAAGGATGACCTTATCCATCATTTCACAGGTATGCAAATTGTGTTTCATTACAGGAACAACATCAGCCAAACAATCTTCTAAGCTGTGATAGTGTGTTACGACCATCGCTGACAATGCAGGTGGTATTTTATCTAATTGCAAAGTAATTTCTGTTGTAAAAGCTAAAGTGCCTTCGCTCCCACTTAGTAATTCACAGATATTAATACTGTTTGCCGTTCCTCCGAAAAGATCACTTTTTAAAAGTTCATCGATAGCATAGCCTGTATTTCTTCGGTGTATTTCGGGTTTCGGAAATTCGGATATAATGCCCTCCTGAATTGCTTTATTCGATAATTCTTTGTGAATATTTTTGTACAACGAGGCTTCAAATGTATGCTCATTTAGTTTAGCTGTAAACTCTTGGCTTGTGAGCGATTTAAATTCAACTTCATCACCATTTGCCAATATGGTTTTTAGATGTACCACTTTATCACGTGTAACACCATACTGAATAGAAGTAGTTCCCGAAGAATTATTACCCACCATTCCACCAAGCATACAACGATTGGCGGTAGAGGTGTTCGGGCCAAAAAACATCCCGTAAGGTGCCAAATACTGATTTAATTCATCACGGATAACACCGGGTTGCACAGTAATTTGCATTTTACTTTCATTAAAGGAAATAATATTTGTAAAATGCTTAGAAACATCGACAACAATACCTTCGCCTACACATTGCCCGGCTAAGGATGTTCCTGCGGTTCTTGGAATTATTCCTATGTTATGTTCTTGGGCAAACAAGATTATTTTTTTTACATCTGCAGTATCTTTTGGAAACGCAACCGCTAGAGGTGTTTTTCTATATACCGATGCATCTGTTGCGTATAGAGCCTTGGACAGCGCATCTAGCTTTAAGTCACCAGCTAAACTTTCTTTTAATTTTTCTAAGGATTCGGTTTTCAAACTATAAAAATTTTGACTGCTAAATTAAGTTTTTATTAACTAGAGAACACAAGCAAAATGCTATTTTTGAAGTGAATTTTAAAATAAATAAAGATGAAATTGTTAAAAAACACACTATTTTTCATGTTGTGTATGCCGCTTTTCTTGAATGCTCAGGACATTGCTGATCATACCATAGGCTTGAGGCTTGGCGATAGCGATGGATTGGGAGCTGAAATATCGTATCAAAAATCGTTTTCTAGAGAAAATCGATTAGAAGTAAATTTAGGATGGCGGGACAGTAGAGCTTATGACGCTTTTAAATTATCGGGAGTGTACCAATGGGTAATGCCTTTAGATGGCGATTTTAATTGGTATTACGGATTTGGCGGTGGATTAGGAAATGTGGATTTTGAACCGCGTCCTTCTCAAAATAACCCCAACGGACTTCAAGAAATTGACGGAGGATTATTTGTCTTTGGTGCGGCTAATATTGGCATTGAGTACAACTTTGATTTTCCTTTGGTACTTTCTTTAGATATCCGCCCAGAAATTGGGTTGTTGGGTTATAGTGAGTTTTCGGATAATTTTGATTTTGATATTGGTTTAGGCATACGCTACCAATTTTAAAGTAACAAGAAAATTTCTGAACTAAATTAGCTTACAAAGGCTTGTTTTTTTTGCTATTATATAAGTACATTTGCGCACTAAAATTTAAATAATGAAAAAAGTAATATTTGCAATTTTTGCCATCGGTTTATTATTCGCTTGTACTGGTAATCCCGACGGTTTTTCTATAAATGCCACCGTTGAAGGTGATTTAGAAAATGGAACAAAAGTATATTTAAAAAGAATAAACGAATTAAATCAGCCTGTTGATGTAGATACCACGACGGTTGAAAATGGAAAATTTAGCTTTTCAGGAAAAGCAGATTCTTTAGACTTACAATATATATTTATTGACAATGTAAATGGTAATATTCCGGTAGTCATAGAAAAAGGAACTATCGATATTAGCTTTCAGAAAGACAGTGTTTTATTTGCTAAAATTAAAGGGACTGACCAGAATGATATGTTTTCTAAATTCTTAGATCAAAGTAAAATATTTTCAAAACGATATACCTCAATGGGTCAGGATTTTGAAAAAGCTCGCGCTAGTGGGGATATAGCTGGTCAAGATGCAATTCAAGCGGAGCTAATGGAATTCAGGGAAGAGGCTAAAAAATTTGAATTAGATTTTGCTAAAGAAAATCCTAGTGCCTTAATTTCTGCTATGTTGTTAGAGCGTTTTCAACAGACACAAGAGCTTCCTGAGAATGAAATCAACGAAATATATGAAGCATTTACACCAGAGGTAAAAAATACCCCTGCAGCGAAAAGAATTAAAGCTACTGCAGACAAAAATAAAGATACGGCTATTGGTTCAAAGGCTCCTGAATTTTCAGCTCCTACCCCCACTGGAGAACAATTGGCATTAAAAGATGCTTTAGGAAAATATACGATTATCGATTTTTGGGCGGGATGGTGCAAACCTTGTAGAGCAGAAAACCCTAATTTAGTTCGGATTTATGATAAATATAAGGAAAGTGGATTAAAAATTCTTGGTGTTTCATTAGATAAAACAAGAGAAGAATGGACAAATGCAATTGCCGCTGATGGTTTAGAGTGGAACCAAGTTTCTAATGTTCAGTATTTTGATGAAATAGCAAAATTATACAATGTAAATGCCATTCCTGCCATGTTTATCTTAGATGAAAATGGCGTGATAATAGCTAAAGATTTAAGGGGAGAAGCACTGGAGAATAAAATTGCTGAATTGCTGGGTAGCACCATGTAAAATCGGGGTCTAGCATACTTCGGAATAAAAAAAGCCTGGTTTTTGAAACAAATCAGGCTTTTTTATTTTTATAAATGTCAGGCATCATACAAGATAGTAAGCAAGAATCTTTGGGTAGTATACTACCTTCTTGCTTAAGGTTTATAATGTGAATATTCATAAGCTATGGCACTTTATTTAGATTTTTAAAAACTTAAAATAAAATCTCTTAGCCCCTTTTAAAGGTTCAAAAAGGTAACGACAATGAAAATAATTTAATAGATAAGGACTACTACTCGAAACTTTATGCTAGTTAAAGCCCTTTTTTAATTTAATTTTCCGGCTTTTTGGAGTACAAACAAAACAGCGATAGGAAGCGCCAACAAAGCAACCATTAAAAGATCGGTTTGCAGAAGACTGGGAAAGAAAATAAGCGTTGAAACATAACCGCCAATAGCCCCACCAAAGTGAGCAGTGTGCCCAATATTGCCTAACCTACTTTTCATCCCGTAAATAGAATACAACAAATACCCAATACCAAAAACATAAGCCGGAACCGGAATAGGAATAAAAATAAATCCTAAACGCATTTGTGGCTCTAGTAAAATGGCAGCATATAAAATACCAGTAACAGCGCCACTGGCACCGACAGCGCTATAATAAGGCTCGTTTTTATGAAAAACCATACTTAGCAAGCTTCCAGCGGCCAAACTAACCAGATAAATAAGTAAAAATTGTATTGAATTTAGCCATTCAATGACCACGGGAGCAAAAAAGAACAGCGTAAACATATTAAAAAATAAATGGGAGAAATCTACATGCAGAAACCCAGAGCTAAACATTCGTTCTTTTTGACCTGCAGCTATGGCATTTACTTGAAACTTATAACGATCAAAAAAACCTAGATCATTAAAGCCCTTAAGGGATACTAAAATGTTTAGGGCAATAATCCCCAAAGTGGCAAAATGCATTTCATCAAACATAATACTAAGGCTTCTATTTGCTCCCAAATATAGCTATATTTGCGTAATAATATATGGCATGCAGTTACTTGTATTTATTTTAGCATATCCCTTAATTTGGATCATTTCTATACTTCCTTTTAGGCTAGTTTATTTGCTATCAGACTTTATTTTTTTTATCGTTTATACGGTATTAGGCTATCGAAAGAAAATAGTGTATGCCAACCTATCCCTAGTGTTTCCCGAAAAATCTGCAAAAGAATTAAAAGAAATACAACGTATATTTTATGGTCATTTGTGCGATACATTTATGGAAATGATTAAGACCATGAACATATCTAAGGAAGACATTAAAAATCGATATCATATTACAAATTTGGAGGTACTTCACGAGCTTGAGAAAACAAAAAGTGTTTTAATAGTTTGTGCTCATTATGCGAATTGGGAGTGGAATGTAAGTATCAATAATTACATTAAATCTCAAGGATATGCCGTTTATCAAAAAATAAAAAATAAGTATTTTGACCAGTGGATTAGAAGTACTAGAGCACAATTTAATACCACATTAATTACCCAAGAAGAAACGGTAAGAACCGTAGTGAAAAATCACAAAAATCAGGTGACTGCTATATACGGCATGGTTAGTGATCAATCTCCACAAGCCCACAGAGCACCTTATTGGACCGAATTTATGGGTATTAAAGTACCTGTATTTAGTGGACCAGAAACCATGGCTCGAAAAATGGATTTAGCGGTGGTTTTTTTAAAAGTAGCGAAAGTGAAACGAGGCTATTATAAAGCCAGTTTTATACCTATTACTAGCGGTGGAAAAAGTACTGCAGAACATGAAATAACAGATGCATTTTTACGCCTAACAGAACGGCAAATCCGTGAAAATCCGCCTTATTATTTATGGACACACAGAAGGTGGAAGCATCGAAATAAGACTAAAACCTAATAAAAAAAGGCGATTTTATTTCAAAGATTACCTTTTTTCTATTCGCCCTTCAAAAAGTACTAAGGTATACTCAATATACTATTTTAAACCAGCTATTTGTTTAATTTCTGCAATAATCTTATCGGCTAAATTATCGGCCTCTAGTTGTGATTTCGCTTCGGTATATATTCTGATAATTGGTTCTGTATTTGATTTACGAAGGTGTACCCAATTTTCAGCAAAATCTATTTTTACCCCATCGATCGTTGAAATGTCCTCTTTTTTATAATTCCCAGCCATGGTTTCTAAAATAGCATCTACATCTAAACCTGGGGTTAGTTCTATTTTCTTTTTACTCATAAAATAAGACGGATAACTAGCTCTTAATGCTGCTACAGTGCCTCCTTTTTCAGCCATTAACATTAAAAATAAAGCTGTCCCCACCAAAGAATCACGACCATAATGACTTTCTGGATAAATAATGCCTCCGTTTCCTTCACCACCAATTACCGCATTAATTTCCTTCATTTTTGTGACGACATTGACTTCACCAACAGCAGCAGCTTTATAGCTCCCTCCGTGTTTCTCCGTAATATCTCTAAGGGCTCTTGAAGATGATAAGTTCGATACTGTATTGCCTTTCGTTTTTCCTAAAACATAATCCGCACAAGCCACCAAGGTATATTCTTCCCCAAACATTTCGCCATCGTTACTTATAAAAGCCAAGCGATCTACATCAGGATCTACTACAATTCCAAAATCTGCTTTTTCTTTTAAAACCAATGCGCAAATATCGCCTAAATGTTCTTTTAGAGGCTCTGGATTATGAGGAAAATGACCGGTTGGGTCACAATACAATTCTACCACTTCAACGCCTAATTCTTTTAGTAATTTAGGAATTGCAATACCTCCGGTAGAATTAACACCGTCAACTACCACTTTAAATTTTGCTGCTCTTATGGTATCCGCATCAATTAAAGGCAAGTCGAGCACTTCGTCAATATGAATGTCGATATAAGAATCGTTCCTAGTAATTTCCCCTAAATCATCTACCTCAGAAAAGTCAAAATCTTCTTTTTCAGCTAGTTCCAGAATTAAGGCACCTTCTTCAGCATTTAAAAACTCCCCTTTTTCATTTAATAGTTTTAAAGCATTCCATTGTTTAGGATTATGACTTGCGGTCAAAATAATACCACCATCTGCCTTTTCTAAGGGTACCGCAATTTCAACGGTTGGCGTCGTTGATAGGTCTAAATCAATGACATCGATCCCTAAGCCTACTAAAGTAGAAACCACTAAATTCTGAATCATTTCGCCAGACAAACGAGCATCTCTTCCAATAACTACTTTTAGTTTGTGGTTACTTTTTGTATAGCCTTTGAGCCAGATACCATAGGCAGCAGCAAATTTTACAGCATCAATAGGCGTTAAATTATCGCCTGGCTTGCCTCCAATAGTACCTCGAATTCCTGAAATTGATTTGATAAGCGTCATAATTGTATAAAAGTTTTTGCAAATATAATCGCTTCGTACTAAATGGTATTCCTCTTATTCGTAAATTCGACCCTATTAGTGATTTTTTGCGATTGTATGAATTTTTTAGCGCATATTTATTTATCCTTTAATGATGATGAAGTTTCCCTTGGTAATTTTTTTGCCGATAGTATTCAAGGAAATAAGTATACACATTTACCGGAAAGAGTACAAAAAGGAATAAAATTACACCGACATATAGATACGTTTACAGATGCGCACCCAACGGTGCGCCTTAGTACCAAAAAATTACATCAAAATTACAGTCATTATAGCGGAATTATTGTTGATATTTTTTACGATCATTTTTTAGCTAAAAACTGGGACCAGTATTCAGAGGTTCCTTTAGCTGAATTTGTCGCTAATTTTTATGAGTTATTAGAAGCTCATTATACTATTTTACCTGAGGCAACAAAGCATATGATGCCCTACATGATCAAGGAGAATTGGATTGTAAATTATGCCCATTTGGATGGTATTGAACGTGTTTTAAATGGAATGAACAGGCGTACAAAAAATAAATCTAAAATGAATTTTGCTATCTTAGATTTAAAGGAACATTACCATGAATTCGAAAAAGAATTCACCTCTTTTTTTAGAGAGCTAATCGATTTTTCAAAACAAACATATAATTCACTTTAAACTAACCCCAGTACCAATGAAAAAATACATATATATCCTTGCTGTACTTTTGAGCTGTATTCAGTGTAAAAATCAAGCTCCAATACCAACACCAACTGGTTTAGTTACAGATAGCGCTATGGTAGTTTCTGCCAGAATAGAAGCGTCAAAAATCGGTTCAGATATTATGCGTAAAGGTGGAAACGCCTTTGATGCTATGGTAGGCACACAATTGGCATTAGCCGTGGCATACCCTGTTGCTGGGAATATTGGCGGTGGCGGTTTTATGGTATATCGCAAAAGCGATGGTGATTTTGGAGCTTTAGATTATAGGGAAAAAGCACCATTATCTGGACATAAAAATATGTATTTAGATTCGTTGGGAAATATTATTCCGGATATGAGCACCAAAGGAGCCACTGCCGTTGGAGTTCCGGGATCTATTGCGGGAATTATTGAAGTACATAAAAAGTTCGGAAAATTATCCTTAAAAGAAATCATTAGTCCTGTAATTGAACTTGCAGAACGC
Source organism: uncultured Cellulophaga sp. (assembly GCA_963974535.1). Taxonomy (GTDB): domain Bacteria; phylum Bacteroidota; class Bacteroidia; order Flavobacteriales; family Flavobacteriaceae; genus Cellulophaga. The sequence continues at coordinate 122,827 of CAXBCN010000002.1, read as the reverse complement.
GGCGTTGTGGTTACTGCTGATCAAGCGAAAAGATTAGCGAATTACCGAAGCGTTTTTATGGAAGTGAATAGTGATACCACCAAATTTGCTACCATCTACAAAGAAGGCGATACTGTAAAATATCCTGCCTTAGCCAATACTTTGAAAACAATTATGGCCAAAGGGAGAGATGGGTTTTATAAGGGTGAAGTAGCTGAAAAATTAGCCCACTACATTCAAGAAAAAGGAGGGTATGTTACCGTAGAAGATTTAGAAAAGTATGAAGCACAGTGGCGTCAACCTATTGTTTTTAAATACAAAGATTTGAAAGTTATATCTATGAGTCCGCCTAGCAGTGGTGGTGTTACCATGCAGCAAATTTTTAAAATGATAGAACCTTTCGAAATTGGAGATTTTGGTCATAACTCGGCAAAAAGTATCCAGTTATTTACGGAAGCCTCTCGCCGTGCCTACGCTGATAGAAATTATTATTTAGGTGATCCTGATTTTGTAACTATTCCCCTAGATGTTTTATTAAGTGATACGTATTTAAAGGAACGCATGCAAAGTTTTAGCTTTGATAAAGCGACTAGATCTGACGATGTATCTCACGGGAAGGTACAAATTGTAGAAAGCATGGAAACGACCCACTACTCTATCGTGGATGCTGAAGGTAACGCGGTAGCGGTAACAACGACTTTAAATACAAACTTTGGTTCTAAATTATATAGCGATGAATTAGGCTTCTTTTTAAATAATGAAATGGATGATTTTAGTGCCAAAGCAGGCGTTCCTAATGTATTTGGACTCACAGGTGCCGAAGCGAATAGTATTGCTGCAGAAAAAAGAATGCTAAGTAGTATGACGCCAACAATTGTTGAAAAAGATGGAAAACTATGGATGGTTGTAGGTACGCCAGGTGGATCTACAATTATCACCGCAGTAGCACAAACTATACTGAATAGTTATGAATACCACATGAGTATGCAAGAAGCCGTAAATGCACCAAGATTTCATCATCAATGGTTACCCGATATTGTTGTTTTTGAGCCCAACGGATTTTCAGAAGAATTAATAAACGCTTTAAAATTAAAAGACTATATTATTAATGAAGAAAATACGCCAATTATTGGCAAGGTAGACGCTATTAAAGTATTGCCCAACGGAAAATTAGAAGGTGGTGCTGATAAGCGTGGAGACGATGCGGCTGTAGGGTATTGATATTATAAAAAAAATGGGTACAGCCAAAAGCGCTTGCTGCTCGGCTAAAATAGATGAAAAGAATTTTTAAAATACTACTAAAAATTGTACTCGGTGTATTCACGCTGCTATTGCTGGCATTTGTGGCCTTATATCTGATCTATAACGAGGATTTGCCTGAGGGTTCAAAACCCGAAAAGGCTGATATCTTAGCACAAAAAATGTTAAAGGCTATACACCACGAGGCGTATGTACAAACTAGCTATATTGAATGGACTTTTGCTGGCGGAGCACATCAGTACAAATGGCATAAAGCAAAGGGAGAAGTTGAAGTTAAATGGAGTGATTACAAGGTTCATTTAAATCTTTTCAACCCCAATACAAGTCAGGTTTTTCAGAATTCAACGGAACTATTAAATGCTTCTAAGTCAGAAATCATCACGAAGGCGGTAAATTTTTTTAATAATGATTCTTTCTGGTTAGTGGCTCCTTTTAAAGTATTTGATAAAGGTACCAAACGAAGTGTAGTGCTTTTAGAAGATGGCTCTGAAGCTTTATTAGTTACTTATTCTTCAGGAGGAACAACACCAGGAGACTCCTATTTATGGAAATTACAGGCTAACGGCTTCCCGATTAGTTATCAAATGTGGGTAAAAATTATTCCCATTGGTGGTCTAGAAGCCACTTGGGACGACTGGAAAGTGATGGAAAATGGACTCTACTTACCATCCTCTCATGACATAGGTCCAGTACCACTGGATATGGGAGAAGTGCGGGCTTACAATTAAAAAGTAGTCAAAAAAGATTGATTCGCCTAAAGCTATACCTGATTTATCTTTTTAAAAAACAAATTTATACCTGAGGCCTACTAAAATTACTTAAACGTATAAATGGTACTAGACACATGGACCTTAGCCTATTAAACATCACAAATTAAAAAGCCTTGTTTTAAGGATTCAATTTTATCTTCGCGTTCAGGAATAAATTCTTGAGCTACGTACCCTATATAGCCTGTGGCTAGGATAGCCCGCATGATGGCAGGATAATATAACTCTTGATTTTCATCTATTTCGTGGCGACCCGGAACTCCAGCTGTATGATAATGTCCAAAATACTGGTGATTATTTTGAATACTTCTAATGATATCGCCTTCTTGAATTTGCATGTGGTAAATATCAAAAAGCAATTTAAAACTTTCAGATCCTAAACCTTGACATAATGCAATGCCCCAAGCAGAGGTATCGCACATATAATCAGGATGATTAATGGCATTAAATAATTCCATTTGGATCACTACACCGTGTTGCTCAGCTAATGGCATAATTTTAGAAAGTCCGTCAATACAATGTTGCAAACCTACTTGGTCATCCATTCCTCTGCGATTTCCACTAAAACAAATGAGGTTTTTATAACCAGCTTCGGCCACTTTGGGAATCATTTCCGTATAATTCTTGATAAGCACCTCATGATATTGAGGGTCATTCCAACCTTCAGTAAGGCTAATTTCTGCACCGTTGCACATAGCAGAATCAATATTGTATTTTTTTAAAAGCGGCCATTCTTTAGGCCCCATTAAATCAACTGCTTTTACTCCCAGCTTATTAAGGATTATTAAAAAATCTTCTAATGGAATTTTACTAAAGCACCAGTGGCAAACACTGTGGTTAATATTATTTTTTAAAACAAAATCTTTTTCTTTTCTTGGCGTCGATGCCGCTGCTGCATTGCAGGAAATGACACCTAATGACCCTACAGCGGTGGTTCCAATGAAGTCTCTTCTTTTCATACCCTTATTTTATTTAAAAATATAAATTATTTTTAAAAGTAAGGTTCTGTTTGCTATAAAAGCCTTCTTCCTCTAATATTTTTTTTAAAAATTATTTATTGAAGGTCATCATTAGGGTTCCTTTCGCTTTTATCATGACACCACCGGCAGGTACATCCCGATCAATCTCCGTGCTAATCTGTAAAGTGTTTTCTGTGAGCGTGATGATCTCATAGGAGCCATTGACACTGGCATTTGCACTTACTGTCAAGGTATTTCCCTCGATATTCCAATCGCCATTAGCAAATGGACTTTCTGAGCTAAAGCTATCTTCATAGGCTGTGCCTAAAAACGTAAACTTTAAGAGCATTCCATAAGTGCCTGTGCTTGTTATCTTATTAGGGTTTTCTGTAAATTCAACAACTACATTTTCATTCGTTGAAGTTGCTGTATAGGTTAAAGAATAGGTGGTATTCAAAAATACGGTTGTTCCTGTCCCATCATTAATAACAGCATTTGTTAAGTTCCAAGTCCCTGTAATTGGGGAAGTTTCAGGTGCGGTTTCATCAAAAACTAAAGGATTTGTTCCATTTTGTATTTCCTGGGCATTTGAAATTCCGTCTAAATCGCAATCTTCAATATTCCATGCATTGCTTGGTGTTTGATTTTGACTCGATAAAATAAAAAGGCAATAATCTAAGGGATTGGTATTATTTATTCTTTCAATATCGTCAGAAACGCCATCCCCGTCAGTATCCACTTTTAAAGGATCAGTGCCTATCTCTTTTTCTACGCCGTCAGATAAATTATCTCCGTCAGTATCAGCTTTTAAGGGATCTGTCGTATCTGTCTTTTCGACTCCATCGTTCACGCCATCGCCATCAGTATCTATACGTAAGGGGTTGGTCTCATCATTTTTTTCGACTCCGTCTTGAACTCCGTCCCCGTCGCTATCTGCCACTAAGGGGTTTGTACCGTCAACTTTCTCAGTTCCATCATTGACTCCATCCTGATCTGAATCAGCATTTAAGGGATCAGTACCGTCTGTTTTCTCAACGCCGTCAGGCACTCCATCTTCATCAGAATCTGCATTTAAAGGGTTTGTTTTATCTGTAATTTCTAAAGCGTTGTTAAGGCCATCAGCATCACAGTCACCCGCATTCCATGCATCTGAAGTTTTTATGGTTTGTTTAGCCACTAGAAAAGAGCAAGCATTGTTGGGATCCGTACCATCTTCATTTTCTGCAGTATCGCTAACACCATCACCGTCGCTATCTAGATTTGATTGCTCAATAGGCGGTTTGTCTTCAGTTGTAATGGCATCTAAAAGATCTTCTCTATCCTTAGAACATGCGTTCAAAATAAGAATACAAACCATAATTCTTATCATTTTTTTCATTTGAAAATGTTTTTTAAACTATTTTATGTTAGAAGTAGAATATATACGCAACTTTTATATATTTGGATGTGAAAGACCAAAGTATAAAAAACAATACCCAAGAATTAATTGAGCTCGCGCATTACAAAATGCCTTTTGGAAAATACAAAGGGCGCTATTTAGTAGACTTACCTGAACCCTATTTAATTTGGTTTCAGCAGCAAGGATTTCCTGAAGTTAAACTAGGTAACTTGCTTAGGGCCATGACAGAAATTAAAATCAATGGGCTAGAAGCTTTAATAAAAAAGGTTCAAAAAGATTTTCCTAAACAATAGGCCGTATATCTTGTGCAATTTGTACTTTTGCCTGCGTTAAGTAATCAACCTAGCGCTTCATGTCACAGACAAAATATATTTTCGTAACGGGTGGGGTTTCATCCTCCCTCGGCAAAGGTATCATCGCCGCCTCTTTAGCAAAACTTTTGCAGGCCAGAGGCTATAAAACCACCATTCAAAAATTAGATCCTTATATCAACATAGATCCAGGGACTCTAAACCCCTATGAACATGGAGAATGTTATGTTACTGACGATGGTGCAGAAACTGATTTGGATTTAGGACACTACGAGAGGTTTTTAAATGTAAAAACATCACAGGCTAACAATGTAACGACGGGTAGAATATATCAAAGTGTTATAGATAAAGAACGTCGTGGAGAGTTTTTAGGAAAAACTGTGCAGGTAGTTCCGCATATCACCAATGAAATTAAAGAACGCATCCAGATTCTTGGAAAGAGTGGTGATTATGATATTGTCATCACAGAAATAGGGGGTACTGTTGGCGATATAGAATCATTGCCTTATATAGAAGCGGTTCGCCAGTTATTATGGGAATTAGGCGATCACAATGGTATTGTGATTCACTTAACTTTAATACCTTATTTATCTGCGGCAGGAGAGTTAAAAACAAAACCAACCCAGCATTCCGTAAAGACACTCATGGAAAGTGGTATAAATGCTGATATTTTAGTGTGCAGAACAGAGCATGAAATTTCTGATGAAATAAAACAAAAATTAGCGCTTTTTTGTAATGTTAAGCGAGAAGCTGTTATACAATCGATTGATGCTTCAACGATTTACGATGTGCCAATTTTAATGCAAGAAGAAGGCCTAGATACCGTAACCCTTCAAAAGTTGGCCTTACCTGATACGGTAAGACCAAATTTAGATTTATGGAATCAGTTTTTAAACAAGCATAAAAACCCGAAACACGAGGTAACCATTGGTTTGGTAGGTAAATATGTAGAATTACAAGATTCTTATAAATCTATTTTAGAGTCATTTATACATGCAGGTGCAGTCAATGAAGTAAAAGTAAATGTACGATCTATACATTCGGAACATATTACTGTTAAAAATTATGAGCAAAAATTAAAAGGCCTAAATGGTATTTTAGTGGCTCCTGGTTTTGGAGAAAGAGGTATAGAAGGTAAAATTAAGGCGGTTCAATTTGCAAGAGAAAACAATATTCCTTTTTTAGGAATTTGTCTTGGAATGCAAATGGCAGTTATTGAGTTTTCTAGAAATGTATTGGGCTACAAGGATGCAACTTCTACGGAAATGTTGGCCAGTACAGAGCATCCAGTCATTAACTTAATGGAAGCGCAAAAAAATATCACCAACAAAGGCGGTACCATGCGTTTAGGAAGTTGGGATTGTGAACTAAAAGAGGGTTCTTTAGTTAAAGAGGTTTATCACGGTGCTACGGAAATTGCAGAACGCCATCGCCATCGTTATGAATTTAACAACGATTATAAAGCACAAATAGAAAAAGCAGGTATGATTGCCTCGGGTATTAATAAAGAGACTGGTTTGGTTGAAATCATTGAAATTCCTAAGCATCCATGGTTTATAGGTGTACAATACCACCCCGAGTATAAGAGTACCGTTTTAACCCCTCATCCTTTATTTGTTGGTTTTGTTAAGGCTGCCTTGTTACACAAAATTTAATTTCTGTATAGAATAATGCCTTAGACATAGCTGTCAGTATGGCACAAGTGTTACAATTGGAGTTATATTTGTTAATTGAAATAAAAAATCAGAATAAAATAGAATAGTTTTTAGATGGAAGAAAAAAAAATAGACGTCAATACAATCATAGGTTTTGTTTTGATTTTTGGAATATTGCTTTTTATGTTTTGGCAAAATCAACCAACACAAGAAGAAATTGATGCCAATAAAGTACAACAGGAACAGGTAGATGTAGCTGCTGAAAAGCAAGAAAGTATTGTGCAAGATATCCCAGCGCCGGCCAGCTTGAACTTAAATGATTCAACGGCAATTGCAAATTACAAAAGTTCTATTGGAGCCTTTAGCTATACCAAAGCTATGGAAGGAACATCTGTTTTGGAAAATGACTTGGTGTACATGAAAATCAGTAATAAAGGAGGGGAAATTACTGAAGTAAGACTTAAAGAATTCAAAACGTACGATTCTATTCCTGTGTATTTAGTGAAAGATGGTAATGCGTCGTTTGCACTTAACTTTAGCACTACTGACAATAGAGTTTTAAACACAAAAGACTTATTTTTTGAACCTAGTTTAACAGAGGCTAATGGCGTAACTACACTTTCCATGAAAGCTAAAGTTGCTGCAAATCAATTTTTAGAATATACCTATGTGATGAAGCCCAATGAATACTTGGTAGATTTTTCGATTAGGTCTCAAGGTTTAAGTAGGGTAATTAATAATGCGCAGCCCATTAATTTAGATTGGAAATTAAAAGCTATACGTCATTCAAAAAGTATTCAATATGCTAACAGATACACGCGATTAACGTATAATCATGACGATGGAAATATAAGTAAGCTTTCGGAAAGTAGTGATTTAGATGAAGAAACAGAAACGGACGTAAAGTGGTTATCGTATAGGCAACACTTCTTTAGCTCCATATTAGCGACGAATACACATTTTGAATCCGCTAAATTACGTTCTACAAACTTGGTGACTGAAGAGAGTCATACCCAAGGTTTTATGAAAGAATATGAAAGCCAAGCTCCCTTAAAGCTAGAAGATGGCGAATTGGCTTATACTATGAATTGGTACTACGGCCCTACCGATGTCAAAGTTTTGGCGCAATATAAAACTTTAGGACTAGAAGATTCCATTCCCTTCGGATGGGGTATTTTTGGATTGATAAATAGGTATGTATTTACCCCCTTATTTACTTTTTTAAGTGGTTTTGCTCCAGCCGGTATTGCCATTATAATCATGACTATTTTAGTGCGTTTGGCCATGTCGCCCGTTACCTATAAATCGTATTTATCTCAAGCCAAAATGAAGGTTTTAAAACCAGAGATTGCAGAGATTAACGAAAAGTATAAAGATAATGCCATGAAAAGACAGCAAGAAACAATGAAGCTGAATAACAAGGCAGGTGTTAGTCCGCTTAGTGGTTGTATCCCGGCTTTAATCCAGATGCCAATTTTCTATGCCTTATTTATGTTTTTTCCAACATCGTTTGCCTTACGGCAAAAACCATTTTTATGGGCCGACGATTTAGCGTCTTATGATATTATTGCACAATTACCCTTTAGTATTCCTATTTATGGAGATCACGTGAGTTTATTTCCCATTTTAGCTTCGATTGCGATTTTCTTTTATATGATGATGACTACAGGTCAAAACATGACCCAACAACCAGGAATGCCTAATATGAAGTTTATTATGTATTTATCACCTTTGTTCATGTTAGTCTTCTTTAATAGTTTTGCTAGTGGATTAAGTTTGTATTACTTCGTATCGAACTTAATTACGATTTTTATCATGTTAGCCATTAAGCATTTTATATTGGATGATGAAAAAATACACGCACAGATTCAGGAAAACAAACTGAAGCCTAAGAAAGAAAATAAGTTTCAAAAGAAAATGCGTGAGATGATGGAACAAGCGGAACAACAAAAAAAATTAGGTAAAAAATAAAAAAAGTTGAACTGTACTTAAATAAAAAAAGCTCCTTTGTAGATGATACTACTTAGGAGCTTTTTTTTGAGGTTGTTTGGTAAGATTTGGGATGTCAAAGATGCGCTTTAGTAGGAGTATTTTAAAATTATAGTTGTCAATGAGTTTGTTTTATGTATTAAAGTATCAATTTATGTTGTTAGGCAATTTTTGGCTATCCTTTGGCTACTTGTACCTTGGCAGAAAACTGATTTTTTTGAAGGGCTTATGGGTAAGATTGATAAATGAGGCAAAACAATAACTTTTTGGTTTCCAGAAAACGCTCTGAGAGTCTTTAAGCATGTTTAGTACTATTGATGTGTTCAGGATATTATTTAATTCTAAACTGTTATCAAAAAAAAAGCTGTTGTAAATTTTACAACAGCTTTAACACTTATGAACAATCTAGGATATTAATGTAAGGGACCAAATGAAGATGCTGGAACCAATACTTGATTAATGACATGAGCAACTCCGTTTGTTGCTAATATGTTGGTGGCAACAATACCAGCATCAGCACTTGCAGATGTGGTATCTCTAATTACAAAACTGTTTCCTGAAGCAACCACAGTAAAAGAATTACCAGTAAATGCAGTTGGTACACTACCAGCTCTTAAATCAGCTGCTAAAACTTGTCCTGCAACTACATGATAAAGTAAAAGATCTTTTAAAGCACTTATTCTTGCGGGAGTATCGAAAGCAGCCATTTTTCTATTCACAAAATCTTGACCCAATATTCTAAACAGTGCTTCGAAGGCCTCATTTGTTGGTGCAAATACGGTAAAAGGACCTGTTCCATTTAAAGTATCAACCAATTCAGTTAATATTACAGCCTCCTTTAAGAAAGATAATGAAGGGGTAGCTACCACGATATCTACTAAACTTCCGTTACTGATTCTAGTAGCAAACTCAACGGCAGCTGCTGGTAATAAAACTTTATTGATCGTGTGAGCAACACCATTGGTTGCAAAAATATCGGTACCTGTTATTGTAGCGTTGGTAGCGGAAGCATCTCCAATCACAAAAGTATTACCAGAAGCAATCACCTCTAAACTATTCCCTGAAAAAGCAGTACCTACCATACCCGCTGCTAAATCTCCAGCTTTTACTTCAGATGGAATTACATGGTATAATAAGATGTTTCTCAATAAATCAATTTCGGCAGTCGTATTAAAATCATCTAGGCTGTTATAATCATCACCTAAAGCATTTAATAATGCAACAAAAGCATCATTTGTAGGCGCAAATACAGTAAATGGCCCTGCTCCATTTAGGGTCTCCACCAAACCAGTTTTGATAACAGCCGCTTCTAATATAGAAAGTGGTGTTGTAGCAACAACAATATCTACTAAAGTTCCATTCGTTAACCTAGCCACGAAATCTAATGCCGCTTGAGGTAGTAAAACTTTATCAATGGTATGAGCTACACCGTTGCTCGCTAAGATGTCTGTACCCGTAATGTTGGCATTTGTCGAAGATGCATCTCCAATCACAAAAGTATTTCCAGAAGTAATCACCTCTAAACTATTACCTGTAAAAGCAGTACCTACCATACCTGCTGCTAAATCTCCAGCTCTTACTTCAGATGGAATAACATGGTACAGTAAAATGTTTCTTAATAATGCTATTTCTGCAGGGGTATCAAAACTATCTATGCTGGTATACTGAGGACCTAAAACTTCTAATAAGGCTACAAAAGCATCATTTGTTGGTGCAAATACGGTAAACGGTCCAGCCCCATTTAAGGTACCCGCTAGATCTGCTTTAATAACAGCCTCTTCTAATAGTGAAAGTGGATCTGTGGCAACAACGATATCGACCAGGGTGCCGTTTGTAATTCTATTAACCAGGTCAATAGCTACTTGTGGTAATAACACTTTATCAATAGTGTGTGCCACACCATTACTGGCGAAAATATCAGTTCCTGTAATAGTTGCGTCTACGGTAGAAGCATCACCAATTACAAAAGAACCTCCAGATGCAACCACCTCTAAACTATTACCTTCAAAAGCAGTACCAACAGAGCCCGCAGCTAAATCTCCTTCAGCAATTTCGGCATTTGGAATAACGTGGTATAATACAATATTTCTTAATAAGGCAATTTCGTCTGCCGTATCGAAATCATCTAGACTCGTATAGTCATCGCCTAAAGCTTCTAATAGCGCCACAAAAGCATCATCAGTTGGTGCAAATACCGTAAATGGACCAGCACTACTTAGCGTAGCTACTAAGTCGGTTTTAATAACAGCAGCTTCTAAAACTGATAAAGCTTCAGTATTTACTACGACATCAACAAGGTTTCTTTGCGAAATAGCAATACTTTCCAAAGCATCTAAAACAGCCTGTGGTACTAAAACTTTATTTACTACATGAACAACACCATTACTAGCTTCTACATCAGCAATCACTACTTCAGCATCAGCATCGGTCGCATCTTGAACGAAAACTTTATCACCATCTAAACGAATCACTACATTTTCTTCTTGCACGGTTTTAATAGATTGCCCATCCACTAAGTCTGCAGCTTTAACCCCTGCTCCAGCAACTACATGGTATTTGAGAATTTCTGCTAATAAATTCTTTTCTTCCATCAAATCGAAGTCTTCTAAAGAGTCAAACCCGTCTAATTGTGCAAATAATGCTGCAAAGGCATCATTGGTTGGGGCAAAAACCGTAAACTGTGTATCACTACTTAAGGTGCTCACTAAATTATTAGTAGTTCCTTCATCGGCCTTTTGCAAAGCGGCAACTAAACTACTAAGGGCATCTGTGGCTTGAGCAGTTTGTACAATGTTAGATTTCATTTCAGGTTGCTGATTATCATCATCATCACATGAATAAACGAAGGTGAGCAAAACAATACTTAGTAATAGACTTTTTAATTTTAATAATTTTTTCATAATACTTAGTGTTTTTAGGTTTAAAATGTTTAACTTTTTGATTAAAACGTTAATCAATAAAAAGATACATGAATACATAAAAGGTTGCGTTTGTTTAATCTTTTTTAATAATTATTTAACAAAATAGGAGAATTTTAAGATAATTCTTGTGCCTATAAATAAAAAAAGCCCTTCTGAATTGAATTTCAGAAGGGCTTTATATTCTCTAGATTATATTATCTTATTACTCTACTTAGTGCATGGATCACGCCATTTGATGCTTGAACATCTGCAATTACAATAGGGTTTAAAGTAGTATCATCTCCAGGACCAATAATACCTGCAGGAGATGCTTGGATTGTAATATTACTACCACCGAATGTTTCAACACTCGCACCATCTAAACCTGGTAATTCAGAAGAAAGTACATTTGCTTCTGTTACAACATGATATTCTAGTACAGTTTGTAAAGTAGGAATTGGAATAGAGATAAGACCCGTTGCTTCTAAATCAACTAAAAGTGCAGCAAAAGCGTCATTGGTTGGGGCAAAAACTGTAAATGGCGTAGGTTCAGTTCCATTAGGAGTACCTAAAGCAGCTACATATCCAAACGAATCATCGGCAGTTAAGGCGCTAACTAAGGTAGAAAAACGATCATCGGCCGTGGCAAAGGTAACAATAGTGGGTAAATCAATTACGGCATCTACGATATGAATAACACCATTGCTTGCTTGAATGTTAGCACCGTCTGGAATAACAGAAGCAACACCATTAAATTCAACACCAATTTCAGTATTAAAATAAATACTCATTTGAGTATTTGCCTTAGCTCCTGTGGCTAAAGTAGAAGCATAAAAAATACCATCAGCATTTAAACTTGCTAAATCGGCGGCTTCTATTCTTCCGTTTAGTACATGGTTTAGTAAAACTTGCGTTAATTCTCCAGAAGGAATATCTTCTAAATCTCTCCCATCTAAAAATTCTTCAAAAGCCGCATTGGTTGGCGCTAATACTGTATATGGTCCTGCACCTTTTAATACTGCCGGTAAATCACCTTCCGCAGCTGTAAGTGCTGCCACTAAGCTTGATAAGGCTGGGCTATCAATTGCTAAATCAGTGATTGTTGTTCCTTGAGCTGATACTTCGTCATCATCACTACAAGCTACAGTGAAAGACACAAGTAGTAAAACTAAAACTGTTTTTTTTAACCAAATTAAATTCTTCATTGTTAGGGATTTTAAATTATTATTTTGTTTTTGTTGAATCTTTTTTTTAAAACAATCAACATAACAAAGATGCATAAAAACTCAAAAAGTTGCTTTTGTTTAATCTTTTTTAGTAAAAGTTTAACTTAATTTCCGATGAACAACAGCATTAATTGCAAAAAAAAAAGCTGCCAAAAGGCAGCTTAAACAAAACTTTTGATCTTAGTTAATTATTAAAATTTGGAATCAGTACCTTGTCAATGGCATGAATAATTCCATTTTTTGCTTGTATATCTAAGTTTCCGGAAATGAATTTTGCATCTGTATTTCCACTTCCGTCTTCAATAAAACCAAGACCATTTTGAATCCTAAAAGTTAAAATATCTCCTTCTAAAGTGGCAGGAGATTCTAAGCCTGAGCTAATTTGATTGATAAAAATATTCTCCTCTGCAATAACGTGATGTTGTAAAACTTTAGTAAGCTCTTCACCAGTGGGTACTGTTTCAAGAGCGGTGAAAGCCTCATTAGTTGGTGCAAAAACCGTAAAAGGTGCAGGCGCTGTACCAGTAGGGGTATTCAATATGGCTTGAAAATCAGGCTGATCAGGAGCGGTTAGGGCTTCTAATAAAGAAGACAACCTTGAATCGGCCACCACAAAATCAACAATTGAAGGTACTTTAATCACCTTATCTACAATATGAACATAACCATTGTCCGCAACAAGATTTGCTTCAATTACATTGGCCTCGCCATTAAAGCTTAACACATCATCCACCACATCGAAAAAAATATTTAAAAATGACCTTTGGTCGCCAATCAAAATTGAGCCCGCTGTTTTGGTATAAAATACACCATTATCATTCGCACTTACAAAAGTTGCGGCGTTGGCTTGAGTGAGAAGGATATGATTTAAAAGTAGGGCTTCTAAATCCGCAGCAGGAATATCCGACAGGGCTGCACCATTTAAAAATTCATTGAAAGCTGCATTTGTTGGAGCTAGTATGGTATAACTTCCGAAGCTTGATAGGGAATTAAGTAAGTTGCTTTCCGGGTTCTCTTCCAAGGCGGCTACTAAACTGCTTAAATTTGGATTGGCCTTTAGTACATCTACAACAGATGTGTTTATAATGGTATTTTCATCATTGCTTAAGTCACAGGATACTACAGAAATTCCCATAAAAAAAATGATAAAGGCTTTTAAACTTTTTATTTGTTTCATCAAATTGTATTTTTTAATGTTACTATTGTTTTTTAAGTAGATGTACAATTTACTTTTGGTTGCTTAATTTGAGCTCATTTAACAAAAAATTAAGAGTTGCTTTTGTCATAGTATCATGCAGTAATCGACTATGTCTCTTAAAAGCATTTTTTGTATTTTTGTTCCCTTATTTTACAGACCCATGAAAAAAGTAGTAATTGGCCTTTCAGGAGGTGTAGATTCAAGTGTTGCAGCCTATCTCTTAAAAGAACAAGGGTATGACGTAATTGGTCTTTTTATGAAAAATTGGCATGACGATTCAGTGACCATTTCTAATGAATGTCCCTGGCTAGAGGACAGTAACGATGCCATGATTGTAGCGGAAAAACTGGGAATTCCTTTTCAAACCGTAGACTTAAGTGCTGACTATAAAGAACGTATCGTTGATTATATGTTTAACGAATATGAAAAGGGTCGCACACCTAATCCTGATGTACTTTGCAATCGAGAAATTAAGTTTGATGTTTTTATGAAAATAGCCTTGCAATTAGGGGCTGATTATGTGGCTACAGGGCATTATTGTAGAAAAGGAACTATTGAGAATGCTGACGGATCTAAAACCTATCAATTACTTTCCGGGAAAGATCCGAATAAAGACCAGTCGTACTTTTTATGTCAGCTATCTCAAGAGCAACTTTCAAAAACTCTTTTTCCCATCGGTGAATTATTAAAACCTGAGGTGCGAAAAATAGCGGCAGCAAACGACTTAATTACGGCTGAAAAAAAAGATTCTCAGGGACTTTGCTTTATAGGAAAAGTGCGTTTGCCCGAATTTTTACAACAAAAATTAAAACCTAAAAAAGGGACCATTATCGAAATACCATCGCAAACACCCATTTACGATACCAAAAAGGTCGATTTTTTAACTAAAAATGAGGAATTAGCCTACCGTTCACAAAAACCAAAATATCATCTTCATGACGGAAAAGTTGTCGGAGAACATCAGGGAGCACATTATTTTACCAAAGGCCAGCGCAAAGGTTTAGCGGTGGGAGGTACTAAAGAGCCTTTATTTGTTATAGAAACCGATGTTGAGGAAAATGTAATTTATACCGGACAAGGCAAAAACCACCCTGGGTTATACCGGCATACCCTTTTTGTAAACGATGAAGAATTGCATTGGGTACGCACAGATCTAGCCTTAAAAGAAGATGAACGTATGGAAGTACAAGCGCGAATTCGCTACCGTCAAGAACTACAAAAGGCGACTTTATATAAAATTAACGGGGGACTTTATGTTGATTTTGAACAAAAGCAATCAGCCATTACCGAAGGGCAATTTGTCGCCTGGTATCGCAATGATGAATTAATAGGATCCGGAGTAATTTCATAACTATGGGAAATAAGATAACAAAACTCTTTAATATTGACTATCCAATTATCCAAGGGGGTATGATTTGGGCTAGCGGTTGGCGATTAGCCGCTGCAGTTTCTAATGCAGGTGGGTTGGGTATCATCGGCGCAGGATCAATGTATCCAAACGTTCTGCAAGAACACATTCAAAAATGCAAAAAAGCAACACAAAAACCTTTTGCCGTAAATATACCCATGTTGTATCCCGATTTGGAACAACTTATGGAGATTGTGGTGGCTGAAGGGGTGAAAATAGTATTCACCTCTGCCGGTAATCCAAAAACATGGACTTCCTTCTTAAAGGAAAAAGGAATACAAGTAGTGCATGTGGTCAGTAGCCTAAAATTTGCACTAAAAGCCCAAGAAGCGGGAGTTGATGCCATCGTCGCCGAAGGTTTTGAAGCTGGCGGACATAATGGACGTGATGAAACAACTACCTTAACATTGATTCCCTTAGTAAAAGAAAAAATTAGCATTCCGATTATCGCCGCAGGAGGAATTTCAACGGGTAAGGCCATGTTAGCGGTTATGATTTTAGGTGCTGATGCCGTTCAAGTGGGGAGCAGATTTGTAGCGAGCCATGAAGCATCATCTCACCTATCCTTTAAGCAGAAAGTTGTTGAAGCTGGCGAAGGTGATACACATTTAACCCTTAAAGAATTAGCACCAGTAAGATTGTTAAAGAACAAATTTTATGGCGACATTCAAAAGCTATATATGGAAGGAACCACCACAGAAGCTTTAAAAGAACTCTTGGGTAGAGCAAGAGCAAAAAAAGGAATGTTTGAAGGCGATCTAGAAGAAGGTGAGCTCGAAATTGGCCAGGTTTCCGCCCTTATTCACGACATACAGCCTGCGGGAATGATTGTGGAAACGATGATGAAAGAATTTGAAGAAGCAAAGAGAAGCGTTTTCGCATTATAAGCGTATATATGATATTTCATAACGACTGGTCGCACGTTTTAAGGAACAATGTGAGAAATATCAAAAAAAAGTAGTAAAACACTAAGCAAAAAATGAAGGCATTGCTGGCTTAAACCATATGAGAACTACGGTTTTTTTAAGGCAAAACCCATAACCAATTTAAAAATGAATTCAAGAGCAGACCAATTAAAGGCATTTGACCGCTTACTCACTATTATGGATGAGCTACGAGAACAATGTCCTTGGGATAAAAAACAAACGATGCAAACGCTTCGTTCTTTAACCATTGAAGAAACCTATGAATTGGGCGATGCTATTTTAGATGAGAATGTTGAGGAAGTAAAAAAAGAATTGGGAGATTTATTACTACATCTCGTTTTTTACGCCAAAATTGGCAGTGAGACCAACGATTTTGATATAGCAGATGTGGCGAATGAAATTTGCGAAAAACTAATTCACAGGCATCCGCATATTTATAGTGATGTAAACGTAAAGGACGAAGAGGAAGTAAAGCGTAATTGGGAACAATTAAAACTTAAGGAAGGCAAAAAAAGTGTCTTAGAAGGCGTGCCTAATGGATTACCAGCATTAGTAAAAGCCAGTAGAATACAAGAAAAAGTAACCGCCGTTGGTTTTGATTGGGAAGAACCCGAACAGGTTTGGGAGAAAGTACAAGAAGAATTACAAGAGTTTAAAACTGAAATTGCTAAGAATGATCATGATGCCATGGAAGCAGAATTTGGAGACCTGCTCTTTTCTCTTGTTAATTATGCGCGATTTTTAAAAATAAATCCAGAAAATGCCTTAGAGCGCACCAATAAAAAATTTATTGGACGGTTTCAATACCTAGAACAAAAGGCAAAAGGCTTAGGAAAAGAATTAAAAGACATGACTTTGGCGGAAATGGATGTTTTTTGGAATGAAGCTAAACGCAGATAATTCATTGCTTAAAACTATCTTTTAAAACTTGTTTTTTACCCATAAGAACAACTTATATTTGCACAAAATTTTCCATTTTGTTTTCACAATACACAAAAGAATTTAAATACAATCTCAGCCTTTCATTTCCCGTAATATTAGGAATGTTAGGCCATACTTTTGTTCAATTTGCTGACAATATAATGGTGGGTCAGTTGGGAACGGCTGAGCTAGCAGCAGTATCTTTAGGAAATAGTTTTGTGTTTATAGCCATGTCTTTAGGAATCGGTTTTTCTACCGCTATTACACCTTTGGTAGCCGAAGCAGACGCTGCAGGTCAAGTAGCGACAGGAAAAAGCGCTTTTAAACACGGTTTAGTCTTGTGTACTTTTTTAGGACTAAATTTATTCGGTTTTATTTTAGTAGCTAAGCCTTTAATGTACCTCATGAAGCAGCCGCTTGAAGTGGTGGAGTTAGCTATGCCCTATTTAGATTTGGTAGCATTTTCGTTAGTTCCTTTAATTATATTTCAAGCATTTAAGCAATTTTCTGAAGGTTTATCACAAACAAAATACCCCATGTATGCTACAGTCATAGCCAATGTGGTCAATATTTTCTTGAACTATGTTTTAATTTTTGGGAACTGGGGTTTTCCGGAAATGGGAATCGTTGGTGCAGCTATTGGCACATTAATTTCAAGAGTGGTCATGGTTATTTACCTGTGGGTTTTGTTGCGTAATAAAAAGAAATTTCATCCCTTCGTCACGGGCTTTAATTTTAGGGTCATAGAGAAAAAAGTGATGAAGAAGATCATCAATTTAGGGTTTCCTTCAGCATTACAAATGTTTTTTGAAGTCGCTATTTTTACTTCGGCAGTCTGGTTAAGTGGTGTTTTAGGAAAAAACCATCAGGCAGCCAACCAAATTGCGTTGAACTTGTCTAGTATGACCTTTATGGTAGGTATGGGTTTAGGTGTTGCCGCCATGATTCGCGTAGGAAATCAAAAAGGCTTACTCAACTTTAAAGAATTAAGACGTATTGCCTATTCAATTTTCTTGCTAACTTTTTTGTTGGAAATTGTTTTTGCCGCCATCTTTTTAATTTTTAATCATTGGTTGCCATCTATTTATTTAGATGTGAATGATGTGGCAAATCAAGTTGATAATACCGAGGTAATTTTAATTGCAGCCCAACTACTTATCGTTTCTGCTGTTTTTCAAATCTCTGATGGCTTACAAGTCGTTATTCTAGGCGCCCTTCGTGGACTTCAAGATGTAAAAATACCCACGGTAATTACGTTTATAGCCTATTGGTTGGTGGGCTTCCCGACCAGTTTTTATTTGTGTTTGTATACCGATTTAAAAAGTACGGGCATTTGGATTGGGTTGTTAGCGGGTTTAACCACATCAGCCATTCTTTTATATTTTAGATTCAATAGTTTAACCCTAAAATTAATTGCGAATGCTAAAGCATAAAGCAGTTTAACAGCGCAATTAATTGTATTTTTATCTGTTAAATAGTAGTATATGGACTTTCCAAAATTTTTATTAGGCGATAACACTGATTATCCTACGGCCATATTTGTGGTGCATACAGAGTATCCTCGTTTTATTATTAATTTAGAGAATGATGATGTAGAGTGGTTAGAAGATTTTTCTCAGGAAGACGAAAAAGAACTCGAAGCAGAAGCAGAAAATCTTATTGAACAAGCTACGGTTTTTTATGACCGAGAAGTATCCCGATACGAAGAATAAATTATGCTCGAAGAATTGATTCATTATGATAAAGAACTTTTTCTTTTCCTGAATAATTTAGGAACTTCATCTTGGGATGGTTTTTGGCTCTTTATTACAAATAAATTTAGTGCTGTTCCTCTTTATCTGCTTTTGGCCATAATTTTTTATAAAGCATACGGCCTAAAAAAATTACTTCTTTTTCTAGTTACCATAGGTTTATTAATTACGGTGACTGATCAGTTAGCCAACTTCTTTAAATATGGTGTACAACGTTTACGACCTTGTTATGATGAAGAAGTTAATGGGCTTATGCGCTTAGTTAAAAGTTCTTGTGGTGGTACCTATGGCTATTTTTCAGCCCACGCATCAAACGCTTTTGCTGTCGCTTTTTTATTTACATATTTACTTAAAGAAAAATATAAATACATTGGCTTTTTGTTACTAACATGGGCCTGTTTGGTCGCCTATAGTCGTATTTATATTGGGGTGCATTTTCCCTTAGATAGCCTAACTGGGGCATTTATTGGCTTGGTTTTTAGTTGGTTATTTGCAAAGTTATTTATATTTGCAACGCTTAAATTGAGGCTATGATTTCAAATGCCAGGTATTGGTTTTTACTTTTTTTAGTTCTTATTATTTATTGTGCAGGACTATTTTCGACCTTATTTGAAAACGATTCTGCCCAATTTGCTGTGATGGCCATGCGCATGGTACAGGAAAATGATTTTATTAACCTGTTCAAAGGGCCTGAGGAATATTTAGATAAGCCTCATATGCATTATTGGCTGGCAGCCTTATCATTTAAAATATTTGGCTTATACGATTGGGCATACAGAATACCAGCAATATTAGCAACTGTTTTAGGGGCCTACAGCTGTTTTGGACTAGGAAAGTTATTGTATAACCATTACGTTGGAAAAATTGCTGCTTTAATTTTTTTGACTTCACAAACTATAGTTTTATCAGTAATTGATGTTAGAACCGACGCAGTTTTAACCGGATTTACTATTTTTTCACTGTGGCATTTGGCTGCCTATTTGAATAAAAACTCTTTAAAACATATCATTTTAGGTGCTTTTGGAGCAGGAATTGCTTTTTCTACAAAAGGACAAATAGCCTTAGTGGTTATTGGCTTGCCTATCTTATGCCATGTAGCATATAC
This sequence comes from uncultured Cellulophaga sp., assembly GCA_963974535.1. Taxonomy (GTDB): domain Bacteria; phylum Bacteroidota; class Bacteroidia; order Flavobacteriales; family Flavobacteriaceae; genus Cellulophaga. The sequence continues at coordinate 103,073 of CAXBCN010000002.1, read as the reverse complement.
GCGCCAATGGATGCGTTTTTTAAATTGGCGTGTACTCTTAGCCATACTTGTTTTTGCTATAAGCATAACTCCTATTTTATACGCCTATTACCTTCAGTTTGACTTACATCCAGAAAAAATTATTCGCGGTCGTCAAGACCGTAGTGGCATTCTGTTTATTCTTTGGGAACAAAGTTTTGAGCGAATGAGTGGGGAAGGTGTAGGAAAGAATAGTAGCGATTATTTATTCTTTTTTCATACTTTTTTATGGACTTTTATACCGTGGACCTTGATTGGTATCGCTGCATACTATGCACGTTTTAAAACGTTTATTAATTTAAAATTTAAATACAATCCGAAATACGAATTTTTAACCTTAGGAGGTATTACTTTAATTTTTATTCTCATCAGTTTTGCACAGTTCAAATTACCACATTATTTAAATATTGTCATGCCTTTATTTTCTATTTTGACGGCTTCGTATTTGTATAAATTAAATATTTTTGTAAAAGAGAAGGCTATTAAAGTTTTATTAAGTATTCAGTATTTTATTTTAGGTTTTGTATTCATTGCCGCTCTCCTACTCTGCTTTTATGTTTTTGAAATTCAATCGATGCTATCCTACTTTTTATTTGCTATCGCAGCATTAATTATCATTTACTACATCTTAAAACCTGGACCATACAGCGTACGTATTATTACTACTGCCGCAATAACATCACTTTTGCTGAATTTTGTTTTGAATTTTCATTTTTATCCGAATTTGTTAGACTACCAAGCTGGTTCTTCAATGGCTCAAGTAATCAAAGACCAAAATATACCTAAAGATGCAATCTACAAATTAACAGATGAACACACATGGGCTTTAGATTTTTATAATCGACAACCAGTTCATAAGATTGCTGTAGAAGATTTGGATGATACCAACGAGCTTTGGGTCTACGCTTCGGATGAAGAATTACAAACCCTTAAAGATTATGGCTTTGATTGGAATAAACAACACACGGTTATTGATTTTAGAATAACCCGTTTACAAGCTAAATTTTTAAACCCCGCTACGAGACAAAAAACGCTAAAGAATAAACATTTGGTTCATATTTTTAAACGATCTTAATGTTCTAAGAAAACGATTTTTTAATCAAGTTGTGCTTCCCTTTTTAGTAAATCTTTAGATTCGTCTTTGCTTTTTCTCAACATGAAAAAGGACAGCATTCTTTATTGTTTTAATTCTAATTTAGGTTTTTTAAAGTGGTAAAACACGCCTACAAAAGAAACTAGAGCAGTAATTAAAAAAAACACCATACTTACCCCTATCGAGGTGTTTTCGTCTAAATGCAACAATGTGGCACCATAAAAAAAAGTAAGTTCTCTACTTCCTATACCACCAATAGTTAAGGGAATAACCGAAACAATAGAGGAAACTAAAAAAATAAATAAATAAGGGCTGGTATTGAATTCAATTTGAAGAGCCTTTAAAATAAAATAGGCACTAGCTAATTGAAACAACTGTACCAGAAAAGAATATCCAAAGCTTGTCCAAAAAATAGGTGTCAAATAGGTAAAGAATTTTTTTTGGATGGCCCAAAAAACAATAATGCTCAGGATGATTAATGCAGAGGCAATATATTCAATAGGCCATACACTATTTAAGTCTAAAAAGCTGATAAGAACGCAGGCATAAATAAAAAGAAGTAATAGTCCACTTAAACGATCTAGAACCAGAGCAGAAACTATTTTTTTAGTAGAAACCTCGAATTCCTTTTTTATCACATAACCCTTGTAAGCATCACCACCAATGCCTCCAGGTAAAAAAAGGTTGTAAAACATACCCAAAATATAAAGCTTCAAGTTACTCCACTCTGTTAAAAAAACCTGTAATTGACCAAAATACAAATTAACTCTAAAAGAGGCCACAACTTTTGATCCTATAAAAAAAACGAGCGCCAAAAAAAGAAATAAAGGCTGGGTTTTTTTTAAGGTTTGCAACACCTCCTCCAAAGAAATTTTAGTAAAAATAAAATAGATTAAAAACCCACTAATGATAAATTTTAGGGCCGTAATGAGCTTTTTATTTGGTTTGGTCACCGATGCTTATATTTTTTATTCTGTAAGGTCTTTTTTGTTGTGATTCATAATAGGTTCTAATTAATAACTCCATTACAATTCCGATTGTAAATAACTGAATTCCTGCCAAAATAAACATCAATCCAAATATTAATAATGGCCTATTTCCAATATCTTCTCCCAGTAATTTCACCACCAATAAATAAATATTTATGACTATTCCTAGCATAATAAGGAGTACCCCAAAAATTCCGAATAGGTGAATGGGGCGTTGAATATATTTACGAATAAATAACAACAACATCATATCAGCCACTACCTTAAAAACACGCTCTAATCCGTATTTTGAGACGCCTGCATGTCGCGCGTGATGTTTTACAGGAACTTGTTTAATCTGGGCTCCCTCTAAAAAGGCCAACAAGGTAATAAACCGGTGCATTTCACCGTATAAATTAAGGTCTTTAGCAATGTCTTTGGTAAATACTTTTAAAGCACAGCCATTGTCTTTTATATCTAATTTAGTGACACGCCTCACCAAAAAGTTGGCAATTTTAGACGGTATTTTCTTTACTAAAGAGTCTTTCCTTTTTTGGCGGATTCCTGTAATTAAATCATATTCACCTCTTACAGCATAGGCTAACATTTGTGGAATATCACTGGGATCGTTTTGTAAATCTCCATCCATAGTAATAATATATTCCCCTTCAGCATAATCTATTCCCGCTGCAAGGGCAAGGCTCTGACCATAATTTTTCTTTAAAGCAATTAAATGAACTTTAGTGTCGTTCATTTTTTTTACTACTTTTCGAGTGGCATCGGTTGAAAAATCATCGATATAAATAATTTGATAACTATACCCGACAAGGCTTTCATGTATCTTTTGTGTGAGCAGCACTACATTGTCTTCTTCATTGTATAAGGGAACAACTATAGAGAGCATTTGGTCGGTTAAAACTTTCATATAAATAATTTTACAATTGCAAATTTATGGTATTTTAGTGAAACCCTATTTTGAAAAGCTTAAAAAGGGCATACCATCTAAAAGGTTCCATGAACCTAGTCTATGGCACTATTAAAAAAAGGTTCTTTTGTGGTATTCTTTACCTTGTTTCCGAAACGCTACTTGTGTTATACTTCGGAGCGCAACAAGCCTTCACCTAAATGTATTCCCTATCCTTATGTATTTTTTTTTCACGCTATCCTATAAGATGAATAATGAGCAGTCTAAAATCTTTTAGAGCTTAGTTACAATTTTCAAGATTTTCGATTTGATGTTTCCTAATAAAATTAAGGGAAACTAAATTTCGGTTCTTTTAGCTACTTTGCCATTAAAAATTACTTCATTCTTGATGCATATTCAATAATTGCTCTGCTGCCAAAAAAGGAGAAATTTGATTGTTCATGACTTTTTCTGTTAAAAGGCTAAGTTCTGAAGATACTTTTTTGTTGCGGTAAAAATTTGTTTTTAGCTGGTCATCAATTGTCTGAAGCAACCAGTATTTATTTTGTTGCTTGCGTTTTTCGTTAAAAAAAACTGCGGTTTCCTTAAGATAGTCTTGTAAGGTCTGCCATATTTCTTCAACCCCAGTATTTTCTAATGCAGAGCATTGCAGTACTTTGGGTGTCCAACCATTTTCTTTAGGAGGATATAAATGTAAAGCCCTGTTAAATTCTACCTTGGCTATTTTTGCGGCTTGTTTATTCTTTCCATCAGCTTTGTTAATGGCAATAAGGTCTGCCATTTCCATAATTCCTCTTTTTATTCCCTGCAATTCATCACCTGCCCTGGCTAATTTGAGCAGTAAAAAAAAATCTACCATACTATGCACTGCGGTTTCACTTTGCCCAACGCCAACTGTTTCAATTAAAATAATGTCAAATCCGGCAGCTTCGCATAACACAACACTTTCTCTCGTTTTACGCGCCACACCACCCAAAGACTCCCCTGAAGGAGAAGGCCTTATAAAAGCAGCTTCATTCTTGACTAAAGCCTCCATCCTTGTTTTATCACCTAAAATACTACCCTTACTTAAGGTACTCGTTGGATCGACCGCCAAAACAGCTACTTTTTTTCCTAAGGAGCATAAATACATCCCGAAAACCTCAATGAATGTACTTTTACCTACTCCTGGAACACCAGTAATACCAATACGCAAGGTGTTTTTTTTGATCTGTAAACAGGCATCAATAATGCTATTTGCTTTTTGGTGATGTGCTTGATTTTTGCTTTCTATTAAGGTAATTGCTCTGCTTAAAGCTGTTTTACTTCCTTTTGTGATTCCTTCAATTAAATCATCTGCACTGGGTTGTGCTTTTCTAGAATTTTTAATTTTTGAGATCGCATTGGCACTAAAAATTTCAGGAGCATTCACTCCATCTTTCTCCTCCAATGCCGATATAGGTTGTTTTTTTTTCAAAAGTAGTGTGTTAATTAAAACAGGTCATTTAATGGTCTGAGCTACAGTCTATGTCAATTGAGCCCTTGTCGTTATAAGCATAGTGATCATCGCTATATATCCTTGTTATTTATGGGATGTATAAATATTCACACAAATTTAATAATTCATTTTTTCTAAGCTAAAGATCTATGCCTATATTAAGACTTAATTTTAAATGTACAACAAATGAAGACAATATTTAAATCAAGCGCAACAAATAAAGGCGGTAGAAGCGGTCACGTTACTAGTGAAGGTGGATTAATAGATTTTGATGTAAAAATGCCGAATGGCAAGGATGATACTGAAGAAAAATATACCAATCCAGAACAACTTTTTGCCGCCGCATACGCCACTTGTTTTGCTGGTGCCGTTCAGGCCGTAGCCAAAGATCATAAGGTAGATGATTTAGGCGATTTTAGTGTGACTGCGGTTGTTGCTTTTCAAAAAGATGAAGATGGCGGCTTTATCATAAAAGCTACCCTAGATTCATATTTACCGACAGTAGATAAAGATATGGGTGAGAAATTAGTGAATGCAGCCCATGAAATTTGCCCTTATAGTAAAGCAACGAGAGATAACATTACCGTGAAGCTCAATTTATTACTGGAAGAGTAAAAAAAATTGAATTAAATTTCACTATTGAAAGCCGTCTAAAATCATTGTTTTAGACGGCTTTCAATTTAAAAATAGGGATGCTCATCCCTTCTGGCAAGACCATAGAAACAAAACCTTCATTCGTATTTTAATCCGCTAAGATGAAGCTAAAGAAAACCTAAAAATAGATTTGTTTTTATACCTTTCATTAGGTTGTAACACACTAGATGGAAAATTAGAATGATTGGGAGCATCGGGATAATTTTGAGTTTCAAAACAGATAGCACCAGTGCTAGTTGGAGTATAAACAACCACACATTTTTGATTGGTTTCTACTTCCATAAAAATTCCAGAAATTTCAGAAAAAGCACTTGCTACCACTGGCTTCATAGGATTTATGGCAAAAGGAGAATCTAGCGCCACACCGTTTATTTTTTTGGCTTGTAAAAAATCAAATTTAGTATTTTCAAGGGCTAACAATTTTCCAGTGGGTAGTAATTTAGCATCCATTTCAATTAAACCGATACTGTTTAGTTGTAACTCGTAATGGTTTACATTCGCTACAGCATCTAATTTAAAATAGGAATGATTAGTTACATTAATAACTGTGGTTTTATCTGTAAAGGCTTCGTGAATAATATGCACTTCATTCGCCATAAGCTTATAGGTAACATAGAGCGTTAAATTGCCTGGATAGCCTTCTTCCATATCCGGACTTAAATAGGATAATTTTACAAAAGGTTCTTCTCCTTGTTGTACGTCTTCAATGGTAAATAGCTTTTGGTCAAAACCCATTTCCCCCCCGTGAAGATGAATACCTTTTTCGCTGTGTAACTTGTATTTTTCTCCATTCAAAGAAAATTCACCTTTGCTAATGCGGCCGGCATATCGCCCAATACATGCCCCTAAATACGTAGGGTTCTGAAGGTATTGCTCTGGATTTTCAAAGCCAAGGACCACATTTGTTGGCTGGCCATTTTTGTCCTGTACGACTAATTTTTGAATGATAGCCCCGTAGTCTAATACGGTTAATTCAATATGCTTATTTTTTAAGGTAATTTGTTTCAATCTAAAAAAATTAAGCAACGAATTTAAACATTTTTAAATACCTTTTTGTACCCTCCTCTTTTAAAGGACAATTCCCCAATTCAAATGATTTTGCTTCCTATAGCGAGCTAGTTCTCGGTTGATTAATGAGCACCCTCCTTTAATAATTCAGGATATTTGCTTTGAAAACGCATTAACCTAGGTACAGAGACGTTTCTAATATACCCGTTATTCGGATTGTTTTTTTCATAATCTTGGTGGTATGCTTCCGCATCATAAAAAATACTATACTTTGTTACCTCGGTCGCTAATGGCTTACTGTAGACCTTATCTGCTTTTAGTTTAGCCATATAATTTTCAATAATTTTCTTTTCTGTATCGTTTTTATAAAAAGCAATAGAACGATACTGTTTGCCCATGTCAGGCCCTTGACCGTTTACGGTAGTGGGGTCATGCGAGCCAAAATATACCTTGACTAAAGTTTCAAAAGAAATTACTTTAGGATCGTAATATACTTTTACCGCCTCAGCATGTGTGGTTCTACCGTAACTCACTTGCTCGTACGTTGGATTTTTTTCCTTGCCACCAGCATAGCCTGAAATTACTTCTTTAACTCCTTTTACACTTTCAAATACGGCTTCTACACACCAAAAACAACCGCTAGCAAAATAAGCAGTTTCATATGTTGATAAGTCTTGCTGCCTAATAGCCTCCTCTGACGTATTGTTTGCCTTTTGATTGTTTTTAGAATTGCAGCTTGTTGTTAAAAGTGCAAAAAATAAGAATGCCGTTATTTTAATAATTTTCATAGTTCCTTTTTTTTGTTTTGGTAGTAAAAATAAAGGAATACTTACGTTATTATTAGCCCTAAGGGTGTTAAATTTTAACTAAAACCAAAAGGATTTATAGGTAAAATCATAATACTCCACCCTAATAAAAATGTCTTATACTGAATTTTATGTTGTTTTTAGTCTTTTTTAAGTTGACTTTTCAGCTCCTCCATGGATTCTTGCAACTGACGTAATAGTCCGGTATCGGTCGTGGCATCAACGCCAAAGGTTATTTTACTATTTACTTGCCAGATTTCTTGTATTTGAAATGGTTTAATCTCGTATGGCGGATAGCTTTCGTTTAAAGACACCAGCGTCACATTATTGGAGTTGGGTTTTTTAATTACCTTTTTTACCAAAACAGCATCCTGCAGCACAACGACATAAATTTTATTAGGACTCACATCATCTATGTGTTCAATAGCTTTGGCCAGCACCCATTCACCTGGATATAAATTAGGTACCATGCTATCCCCTTCCACTTGAAAACCGCGGTATGTAGCATTTCTAAATTCTGGAATTGGCAAATCAAAGGCAGGTAATTGTTGGTACCAACTAACATCTTGAATGTTTTGAGGATATCCAGCTGCAGCTTTGGCATTTACTAAAACCATATTTTCATTATCAGACATATCAACGGTAACCACCTTCGGGATGACACTGGTATTTGAGCTTTCCAAATACTTATGCTCACTATCACCAAATAGCCAAAGCGGGTTTATTTTAAATTGCTTAAATAATTCCACTACGATTTTTCCAGAAAGTTTTGTTCTTCCGCGTTCAATATCAGCTGTTGTATTCGATACCCCTAAAAGTGTAGCAAACTCAGCTTGTGTATAGCCTAAGTCCCGTCGTACTTCAAGAAATCGCTTTAATGTTATTTCATTTTCCATAAATGCATGCCTTGTATTCTTTTCAAATATACACTTTTTGGAATAATTCCAAAATATGATATGGAATATTTCCATAATTAGGATATATTCCATAATTTTGGAATTATTACAAATACAGCCTATGAACTTTGAACGAATAAAACAAAAATTGAACATTCTAGCCGATGCTGCCAAATATGATGTGTCATGTTCTAGTAGTGGCAGTAAACGCAGCAATAGCAATAAAGGATTAGGTGATAGTTCGGGTATGGGCATTTGCCATTCGTACACCGATGATGGTCGTTGTGTTTCACTGCTGAAGATTCTTTTAACCAATCATTGCATTTTTGATTGTGCCTATTGTGTCACTAGAAAAAGTAATGATGTGGAGAGAGCCGCATTCAAGATTCAAGAAGTGGTAGATTTAACCATTAATTTTTATCGAAGAAATTATATTGAAGGTCTTTTCTTAAGCTCTGGAATTTTTAAAAGTCCTGATTATACCATGGAACGCTTAGTGGCTGTAGCAAAAAAACTACGATTAGAGGAACAATTTAATGGCTACATTCATCTAAAATCGATTCCTGGCGCCAGTGACGAACTCATGCGAGAAGCAGGCTTATATGCGGATCGTTTATCTGTAAACATTGAAGTTCCCACCATTTCGGGCTTAAAATTATTAGCTCCTGACAAAAAACATGAAGACTTTACAAAGCCCATGTTAAAAGTGAAGAATGAAATTATTCAATACCAAGCAGATAAAAAAATTATAAAAAATACGCCGAAATATGCTCCCGCAGGTCAGAGCACACAGATGATCATTGGCGCCACAGGAGAATCAGATAAAGATATTATGTACTCTGCCGTGCATTATTATAAAACCTATCAAATGAAGCGGGTCTACTACTCGGCTTACGTACCCGTGGCTCATGATGTACGTTTACCCGCTATAGGTTCAGAAGTACCTATGTTACGTGAAAATAGACTCTATCAAACCGATTGGTTGCTTCGATTTTATGGGTTTAGTGTTCATGAGCTCTTGAATCAAAATCATCCCAATTTAGATGTTGATGTAGATCCTAAATTAGGTTGGGCCCTTAGAAATTTAAATGAATTTCCTATAGATGTAAATACTGCCGAACCTAGAATGTTAGCCCGAATACCAGGCTTAGGGATGTATTCTGTTCATAAAATTATACAAGCTAGAAAATTTAGAAAACTAAATTGGGAACATCTTAAAAAAATCGGTGTAGCCTTAAACAGGGCTAAGTATTTTATGATTTGTGAGGCTAGTTACAGACATCAAGATTTACAATCATCTCAAATTAAAAGTTTGATTTTACAAAATTCACAAGGGAAATTTAGAAATCAATACAGTACGCAATTATCCTTATTTAACTAGACCTATAAGAACCAAAAACGACCAAAATGAAAAAGACCTTCTTCTATGTAGAAAAAACACAAAACCGAATTTTAAATATCGGATATAGTATCGTTGAATGGAAAAGCGTCTTTAAAAAGGTATGCCGAAGGGGCTTAAATACAAATAAGTACAAAAAAATGGCTATCAAAGAGTTTGAATTAAAAAGTGAAGCTTAGAGGTCATGAGCTCAAGAAGTTGATAGCTCCCTTTTTATTCTCAAGTCATAATTAAATGCTCCGGATGAGCTTATAAAAACCTCAGTGGTAGGCAAAAAAGTGTTTAGAAATATAAAAACCCATACTATGAGAGAAGCAAAAATTTTAATTTACGATGGAAGTTTCAATGGCTTTTTAACCTGTGTATTTAAGGCTTTTGAAGAAAAAATTCAAGTGGCAGATATGCAGAGTAATTCTGACGTGCAAAGAGGCTTATTCTCAGAAACCGAAATTGTTTTTACGGAAATGGAGAAGGCCAAACGTGTATGGAGTGGTATAGAAAAGAAAAGTACCGTAGCCATTAAAAATATTTATTTCGCGTTTTTAAGTGAAACAAAAAATAGGGAACTACTACTCTATCACTACATTCAAAAGCTATTCTCTACAACAGAATACATGCATCTAAATTTCTCGGACGACATTGTATTACGCACCTGCCAGCTTGCAAAATCCGTAGGGCGAGAAAAACACAGAATGGAAGCTTTTGTGCGATTTCAACTCACGAAAGATGGGATTTACTTTGCTCCTATTGAGCCCGATTTTGATGTCTTGCCTTTAATCTCAAAACACTTTCGTTCGCGTTATGCAGATCAACAATGGCTTATTTATGATGTAAAACGAAAATACGGGTTGTTTTATGACCTTAAATCTGTTGAACTAGTATCTCTTGATGTCAATGAAATGTACACCAATAGCATACACAAAAGCAATGCCTTTACCTCTACAGAATACGCCTATCAAGAGCTTTGGAATACCTACTTTAAAAGTACCAATATTAAATCACGGATCAATCTAAAATTACACCAACAACATGTTCCTACCCGCTATTGGAAATACTTAAGCGAAAAAAAACAAGCGGTATAAGTGAATTGGTTGAAGGCAAGATGAAAGAATCTCAAAATTAGGGTTGAACAAGTTGAAGTTAAAAATATTGTACTTAACCAGTAGCACTATAACTGTTTGTGGTATGTAGTAAATAATTATAACAAAGAAAGTTAATAAAAGGGCTTTGATTATATTCAAGAGAATGATTGATTTTTTATAATTACAGCTAACAATACTATAAAGGCAAAACTAATATTTACGACTCTTAAAAACCTGCGTGACAGAAGGCGTATCTTTATATCGAAAGTTGTAGTTTGTCCATTTTTTTATCATTTTGTTACTGGCAACAAAAAACCAACAACGATCAACCAACAACGAATAACGAACAACAATCAACGATCTACAATCAACCAACAACGAATAACGATCAACCAGATTATTTAGATTTATCCCCAACAAAATGGTCACTTTGGTTTTTAAATAACACATTAAACGTCGTTAAACTTCCATAAATTCTAGTAAGGTATTGTTGTAAATCCACTTTTTCTTGGTCGTCAAGGTTTTTACTGGCATTTATCTTTTGTTCCATCACACGAATACGATCACGAACCATAACAATTTTATGAAAGAATGTATCTATAGGTATCTCTTTGTTAGATACATGACTATCACTTGGTTGTAACACCAGGCTTCCACCTTTCCATTTGTCAGCTATGGGTGTTACAGCACTCACATCACTCCATTTTCTTAAAATAGTAATTAATGATTGCTCCACTTCCGAGAAACTGATGGTATCTACATCATCCTCCAAAGCTTCAATAACTTCAAATTCTGCATCTATTTCGATCGTTTCTAAGCCTTTTTCTATAAAAGTAACCCAATAGTGTTTTGAAGTTACATTGGTCACCACCCCTTTTCCCAATTCAGGATGTAGTATGCGTGAGCCTATTCCTAATATTTGCATCTTTAAATTTTAGTTCTAAATGCTAATTTATGTTAAGCTTTTCAATTGACAAAAAACAAAATCAAATGAATTACGGTTTTAGTAGTCAAAATTGTATTTTTGCAACTTTGCTATAGAAAATGATAAATTACGAAGAAAATATTGAGGTTAAAGGCGCTCGCGTTCACAACCTTAAAAATATTGATATTACCATTCCCAGAGAAAAACTTGTAGTGATTACAGGTCTTTCTGGAAGTGGAAAGTCATCCCTTGCTTTCGATACTATTTATGCAGAAGGGCAACGCCGCTATATTGAAACTTTTTCTGCCTATGCACGACAATTTCTAGGTGGGCTAGAGCGCCCTGATGTGGATAAAATAGACGGACTCTCACCAGTCATTGCTATTGAACAAAAAACCACTTCAAAATCACCGAGATCTACCGTCGGTACGATTACGGAGATTTACGATTTTTTACGGCTATTATTTGCTAGAGCAGGTGACGCTTATAGCTATAACACCGGCGAAAAAATGGTGAGTTATACCGACGATCAAATTCGCGAATTAATTAAAAGTGAATACCTCTCTAAAAAAATAAATATTTTAGCGCCCGTTATTAAATCTAGAAAGGGGCATTATCGCGAACTGTTTGAGCAAATAGCAAAACAAGGCTTTGTAAAAGTACGTGTTGATGGCGAAGTAAAAGACATCGTCAAAGGCATGAAAGTAGACCGCTATAAGGTTCACGACATTGAAATTGTCATTGATAGATTAAAAGTTATAGATACCGAAGATTTTGATAAGCGCTTAGCAGAAACGATCAATACGGCTATGTATAGTGGTGAAAATGTTTTAATGGTTTTAGAGGAAGGCGAGAAAATAGCGCGTTATTTTAGTCGCGATTTAATGTGCCCTACTACAGGTATTTCCTACCCAAATCCTGAGCCCAATACCTTTTCATTCAACTCGCCTAAAGGCATGTGCCCCGATTGCAGCGGTTTGGGTCATATCTATGAAGTAAATGAATCCAAAATTTTTCCGGATAGAAAATTATCCATCAAAGCAGGCGGAATTGCGCCCCTTGGCCCCTACAAAAAATCTTGGGCTTTTAAGCAAATTGAAACCATTGCACAACGGTATAGCTTTGAGTTAACGGATGCTATTGATAAATTACCAGCAGAAGCCCTCCAGGTACTTTTAAACGGTGCTAACGAATCTTTTGTCATTGATTCAAAAACTTTAGGGGTTAAACGAAGCTATAAAATTGATTACGAAGGGATTGCTAACTTTATAAAAAATCAGTTTGATGAAGCGGCTTCTACCTCCATAAAACGTTGGGCTAAGGAGTATATGGATAAAATTGAGTGCCTCACTTGCTCAGGTTCTAGGTTGCGAAAAGAATCCCTAAATTTTAAAGTGGATGAAAAAAACATTGCAGAACTAGCCAATTTAGATATTACCGAGCTCGCACAGTTTTTTAAGAATCTCCCTAAAAAAATTGAAGGAAATCAACTGAAAATAGCCGAAGAAATTATTAAAGAAATCAGTACTAGAATTCAATTTTTGCTCGATGTAGGTTTAGATTATTTATCCTTAAACCGCAACTCAAAATCGCTTTCTGGTGGTGAAGCCCAACGCATTCGATTAGCAACCCAAATAGGGTCACAATTAGTAGGTGTTCTCTACATTTTAGATGAACCAAGTATTGGCCTGCATCAACGCGATAATGAACGCTTGATAAAATCATTAGAATCGCTACGAGATTTGGGGAATTCTGTTATTGTGGTTGAACATGATAAAGACATGATTGAAAGAGCCGATCATGTGATTGATATTGGACCTAGAGCGGGGAAATATGGTGGAGAAATTATATCGGAAGGAAAACCTTTAGATTTAAAAAAATTCAACACACTCACCGCAGATTATATCACAGGAAAACGAAAAATTGAAGTCCCACAAACGCGAAGAAAAGGAAACGGAAAAACAATTACGTTAACCGGCTGTACTGGTAATAATTTAAAAAACGTTTCGATCAACTTGCCTTTGGGGCAGCTGATAGGGGTCACTGGTGTTTCTGGTAGTGGAAAATCTACCTTAATCAACGAAACCCTTTACCCCATCATGAATGCCCATTATTTTAATGGTGTAAAAATACCCAAACCCTACAAGAAAATAACAGGTTTAGAGCATATCGATAAGGTCATTGATATTAACCAGTCGCCCATAGGTAGAACCCCTCGTTCAAACCCAGCAACCTATACCGGAGTTTTTAGTGAAATACGAAGCTTATTTACCAAAACCCCCGAAGCAGCCATCCGTGGCTATAAACCTGGGAGATTTAGTTTTAATGTTAAAGGTGGTCGTTGTGAAACCTGCCAAGGTGGTGGTTTAAGAGTTATTGAAATGAATTTTTTACCCGATGTCTATGTGGAATGTGAAACCTGCAATGGCAAACGGTTTAATAGAGAAACGCTAGAAATCCGGTATAAAGGAAAATCTATTGCCGATGTTTTAGATATGACCATTAATGAAGCGGTAGCATTTTTTGAGCTAATCCCAAAAATTTATAGAAAAGTAAAAACAATCCAAGATGTTGGCTTAGGCTATATTTCATTGGGCCAACAGTCAACCACCCTATCTGGAGGCGAAGCTCAGCGTATTAAATTAGCTACAGAGCTATCAAAAAGAGATACAGGAAATACCTTTTATATTTTAGATGAGCCCACTACAGGACTTCATTTTGAAGATATTCGTGTTTTAATGGAAGTCTTAAATGTACTTGTTGATAAAGGGAATACCATTTTAGTCATTGAACACAATATGGATGTGATAAAAATGGCCGATTATTTAATAGATATAGGCTACGAGGGAGGGAAAGCAGGCGGTATGGTTGTTGCTGAAGGTTCTCCTGAACACGTAAGTAAAGATAAAAAGAGTTATACGGCAAAGTTTCTGAGAAAAGAATTAGGTTTGTGAACCTTATCTTCAAAGAGTTAAAAGTTTTAAAAAAATGAGAAAAGAGCAACATCATAAAGGCTGGAACGAAATAAAAACAAATGATTCTTGGGCATTGTTCAAGATCATGGGTGAATTTGTTAACGGCTACGAGAAAATGAGTCAAATTGGGCCTTGTGTTTCTATTTTTGGGTCCGCACGAACCAAAGAAGGGGATAAATATTATCAATTAGGTGTTGATGTTGCCAAGAGTATTGCAGAAGCGGGTTACGGGATCATTACTGGGGGTGGTCCTGGAATTATGGAAGCCGGGAACCGAGGTGCACATTTAGCAGGCGGAATTTCGGTGGGCTTAAATATTGATCTTCCTTTTGAACAACACGATAACCCTTATATTGATCGTGATAAAAGTTTAGATTTTGATTATTTTTTTGTGAGAAAGGTCATGTTTGTTAAGTATAGTCAAGGTTTTGTGGTGATGCCCGGAGGTTTTGGAACTTTAGATGAACTCTTTGAAGCCATCACATTAATACAGACGAATAAAATTGAAAAATTTCCCATTATTTTAGTGGGTACCGAATTTTGGGAAGGCCTTTTTGATTGGATAAAAAATACGATGCTTAAGGCTGGTAACATTAGTCCTAAAGACTTAGACCTTATTCAATTGGTGGATACAAAAGAAGAAATTGTGGAAATAATCGATAATTTCTATAAAGGACATCTTCATAGTCCTAATTTTTAAGTGTGTATGTTTTTTAAGAAATTTCCTTTTTTATTAAATAGAATATTTTTCACTGTACTGCTTTTTTTCGTTCAGTGGAGTTTCGCGCAGCATAGTAATAAAATTAACGCGACCCTAAAAGGAGACACAAAAACAATTAATATCATTCAAGAATTTAAGTTTTTTAATTCTTCTCAAGACACTTTAGAAGTGCTCTATTTTAATGACTGGGCCAATGCCTACAGCAATAAAAAAACACCATTAGCCAAACGATTCGAAGAAGAGTTTAAAAAAAGTTTTCATTTAGCCAAGGACGATGAAAGGGGCTTTACCAAAATTTATGGAATCGTAGATGATAAATATTCAGTGGTTGCCTGGGAGCGCGGTGATGAAGTTGATCTAGTAAAAATAAAACTAAATAGCAAGCTTGCTCCAAATGAGTATGCTACCTTAAATTTAACCTATCAGGTACAACTACCTCCTAGCAAGTTTACCTTATTTGGCTACAGCCCAAAAAACGAATATTACCTAAAAGATTGGTACCTAACACCTGCGGTCTACGATGGCGAATGGCATTTGTATTCCAATAAAGATTTAGAAGATTTATATACGGGCATAACCAACACAGACCTTGTATTTAATTATTCAAAGGATCTGTTCCTGATTTCAAATTTTGAAAAAGAAAGTAAGGAGGAGTTTGAAGATTCTATAGAAATTAAATTAAGAGGTGACTATAGAAAAAGTTGCGATTTAATTATAACGCCTTATAACTTTTTTGTAAAACACGAGACTGAACATATTACGGTAACTACAGACATTAACGTCACGAAATACGATGAAATCTCAAAAACCATTGCCATTGATAAAGTAGCAAATTACATTTACAAACATTTAGGCAGTTTTCCGCATACCGACCTACTTGTGAGTACTATAGATTACAATAAAGATCCTCTATATGGCATTAACCAACTACCATCCTTTATTAGGCCTTATGAAAATCAATTTCAATTTGAATTAAAATTTTTAAAAACAGCTTTAAATAGTTTTCTGGTAGAAACCCTTTTTCTTGATCCTAGAAAAGAAAAATATGTCATTGATGCCTTGGTCAATTACATGATGATATCCTATGTTGAGGAGAATTATCCAGATCAAAAACTACTGGGAAAACTTTCAAATATTTGGGGATTTAGACGCTATAATTTGGCTAAAATTAAGTTTGTAGAGCAGTATCCACTTTTGTATATGTACGCTGCTCGTAAAAACATAGATCAACCTTTAACGACCTCCAATGATTCCCTATTAAAATTTAATCAAAAAATTGGAAACCGATATAAAGCTGGGGCTGGCTTATCATTTTTAGGAAATTATGTAGGTAAAGAAAAAGTTGATAAGAGTATAAAAGATTTTTTTGCCCAATATAAGCTCAGACCTGTATCTTCAAAAGACTTTGAAAAAATACTAGATACAAATGTCGATAAAGACATATCGTGGTTTTTAAATGAATACGTGAGCACCAACGAGCGGATTGATTTTAAAATAAAAAAAGTATTAAAAACGTTAGATTCTTTGCAGGTTACACTAAAAAACAAAACTGGTACCCTGGTGCCCATATCGCTTTTTGGCCTTAAAAACGATTCGATAGTATCGCAATATTGGTTTACGGGTATTGATAGTACCAAAGCCTTTACCATCCCTAGAAATGGAGAGGATAAATTAGTACTCAACTATGATCAGAAAATTCCAGAATTTAATCAACGGGATAACTGGAAATCCTTAGGTGGATTGTTATCCAGCAACAAAAAATTAAAATTTCAGTTTTTTAAAGATACTGAAGACCCATTTTACAATCAAATATTTTATGTTCCTACAGTGCGCTTTAATCTTTATGATGGGATCACGCCAGCCATGAGGATTTATAATAAAACCTTTTTAGAGCGACCCTTTTTATATGATATCTCGCCTAGTTATTCGGCTAATGAAAAAGCGTTGGTAGGATCAGCCGGATTGGGGTATAGAAAGTATCATAATAAAACGGGTTTTTACCTATCCAATTACCTGGTTAACGCCTCTTCCTTTCACTTTCAAAAAAATTCAAGATACACCTCTATTACTCCATCTGTTGTATTCGGATGGCGCCCTGATGATTTTAGATCTGATCGTAGAGATTTTTTACGATTTAGACATGTTAATATTTTTAGAACTATTGGAGAAGGATTAGAAGAACTAGAAACCCCTCCCGATTATAGTGTGCTGAATGTTCGTTATTCGAGTTTTAAAAATGGAATTATAAATTACTTTTCTTGGTTTGCTGACGCACAATACGCTAGTAATTTCAGCAAGCTATCCTTTAATTTAGAGTATCGCAAATTATATGAAAATAACATGCAGTTTAACACACGGTTTTTTGCTGGAAAATTCATCACCAATAAAACAGATTCGGATTATTTTAGTTTTGCCTTAGACCGTCCCACAGATTATTTATTTGATTATAATTATTTGGGAAGATCAGAGTCTTCTGGGATTTACAGTCAGCAAATTATTATTGCAGAGGGTGGTTTTAAATCAAGATTAGAAAATCCGTTTGCCAATAATTTCATGTTCACCAATAATACAAGTTTAAGTGTCTGGCGTTGGATTGAAGCTTATGGCGATATAGGCCTGATAAAAAATAAAAATGAAACTACCCGATTTGTGTATGATGCGGGAGTTCGTTTAAATTTAGTGACCGACTATTTTGAATTGTATTTACCCTTTTATTCGAATAATGGTTGGGAAATTGCACAGCCAGATTATGGCCAAAAAATACGTTTTATAGTAACCTTAAGTCCTAGAACCCTTACCAGTCTTTTTACTAGAAAATGGTTCTAAAACATTGTGATATTCTCAGTTTTTAAATTATTATTTAAAAATATGGTAATTGTAACTATTTATAATAACGATATTTTAAAGAATCATAAAGATTTATAACAAGTTTGGGATTGTGAAATTCATTCTATTTTGATATTTTTGTAAAAATTCTAAATATTCAAAATGAAAGTTAATCTACAACAGTCGAGCAATGATATTTCCTTTGATGATTTTAAGGTTCAGATCCTTAAGGATTATGAAATAGCGACACTAAGTAGAGAATGTAGCTTGCTTGGAAGACGAGAAGTACTTACTGGAAAAGCTAAGTTTGGTATTTTTGGTGATGGTAAAGAGCTGCCGCAATTGGCTATGGCTCGTTCTTTCAAAAACGGAGATTTTAGAAGTGGTTATTACCGTGATCAAACCTTCATGATGGCCTTGGGGCATTTAACTCCAAAAGAATTTTTCCATGGGTTATACGCCACAACTGATCTAGCTAAAGAACCCATGAGTGCTGGTCGTCAAATGGGAGGTCATTTTGCAACTTCTAGCTTGCATAAAGACGGCTCGTGGAAAGATCTAACGGCACAAAAAAATAGCAGTGCAGATATATCGCCAACCGCAGGTCAAATGCCTAGACTTTTAGGTTTAGCTCAAGCCTCAAAAATATATAGAAATGTCAAAGGTATTGATACCACAAATTTTTCTAACAACGGAAATGAAGTGGCCTGGGGAACCATTGGCAATGCAAGTACCAGTGAAGGTCACTTTTTTGAAACCATCAATGCTGCGGGTGTTTTGCAAGTGCCTATGGTGATAAGTGTATGGGATGACAATTATGGTATTTCTGTTCATGCAAGACATCAAACCACAAAAGAAGATATCTCTGAAATTTTAAAAGGTTTTCAAAGAACTGAAAAAGATAAAGGTTATGAAATTTTAAAGGTAAACGGCTGGGATTATACCGCTTTGATTCATGCCTATGAAAATGCGGCTGATATTGCTAGAGAAGAACATGTTCCTGTATTAATTCACGTAGTAGAACTTACACAACCACAAGGGCACTCTACTTCTGGATCACACGAACGTTATAAAAGTGAAGCGCGTTTAGAATGGGAAAGAGAAAATGATTGTAACAAGCGTTTTAGAGAATGGATTCTTGAAATAGGAATTGCTACTGACGAAGAGCTGAAGATCGTTGAGAAAGACATCAAAAAGCAGGTTAGAAATGCAAAGAAAGAAGCTTGGAACGAATTTTTAGAGCCTCATAAGGAAGCAAAAAAAACCTTAATTCAGTTGTTCGAAAAAATTTCGGCAACAAGTCCTAACAAAGCATTTATAGCTAAAATAAAAAATGATTTAATAGCTATTGATGAGCCTATTAAAAAAGATTTAGCCTCTAAGGCCAGAAAAGTATTGCGGTACTTATTAGGCGAAAATAATGAAGCTAAGGCCGAGTTAACCCAATGGATTGATCAGTTTTATAAAGAAATGCAGCCCAAATTTAGCTCGCATTTATATAGTGATTTACCCAACAAGGCTACCAGTATCGAAGAAGTAAAACCTAGTTACGACGAGACTTCTGAAAAGGTTGACGGTAGAGTAGTTTTAAAGGAAAACTTTGACGCTATATTCTCAAAATATCCAGAAGCTTTAATTTTTGGGGAAGATACTGGAGCTATCGGTGATGTAAACCAAGGCCTAGAAGGCTTGCAAGCCAAGTATGGCGAATTAAGAATTGCCGATACTGGCATTCGAGAAGCTACTATTGTAGGCCAAGGAATTGGTTTGGCCTTAAGAGGACTAAGACCTATAGCTGAAATACAGTATTTAGATTATGTACTGTACGGCTTACAAACCTTAAGTGATGATTTGGCTACTTTATTGTATAGAACCGTAGGGCAACAAAAGGCACCCCTAATCATTAGAACAAGAGGACACCGTTTAGAAGGCATTTGGCATTCTGGATCTCAAATGGGTGGTATTATTCATTTGTTACGAGGTATGTACATTCTAGTACCAAGAAATATGGTAAAAGCTGCAGGCTTCTATAATACCCTACTTCAAAGCGATGAACCAGCAATTGTTATAGAGTGTTTAAACGGATACCGTTTAAAAGAAGAATTACCTACCAACTTAAGTGAGGTTTGCACGCCAATTGGATTGGTTGAAACGATTAAAACGGGTAATGACCTTACGGTTTTATCCTATGGATCAACCTTGCGAATTGTAAGTCAAGTGGCAGAAGAATTAAGAGAGGTAGGGATCGATATTGAAGTGATTGACGCGCAAAGTTTATTGCCCTTTGATTTGCATCATGACGTTTTAAAAAGTGTTAAAAAAACCAATCGACTTTTAATTGTTGATGAAGATGTACCGGGAGGATGTTCTGCCTACCTTTTACAAGAAATATTAGAAAAACAAGGGGCGTACAAATTTTTAGATAGTGCTCCTCAAACCCTCACAGCGAATAGTCATAGACCCTCCTATTCTACCGACGGCGATTATTTTTCTAAGCCAAATGCAGAAGATATTTTTGAAAAAATATACGCTATCATGCACGAAGTTAATCCCTCGGATTATCCTAAATTAAAGTAATTAGTTGTTTTTTAATAGCTTAAAGTTAAAAAGCAGATTGAATTTTAGCCGGGTTCTATAACAACTGATTATTCTTTCGTCAAAAATTAAAAAATTGTAGTACATTTATCCCAAAACCTCCCCAAAATGCAAAAAAAAATAAGTAATGATATTGGTTTAGCACTTTTAAGGATTGTTCCTTCTGTTTTAATGATCACCCATGGAATTCCTAAATTTCAAAACTTAATCAGCGGTGATATTCAATTTGGAGACCCCATTGGTATTGGTGCAGCTCCCTCACTGTTTTTAGCTGTAATAGGTGAACTCGTTTGTCCTATATTAGTAATTATAGGCATCAAAACCAGATGGGCCGCACTACCTTCAGCAATTACTATGGCCGTTGCTGCCTTTATTGCCCATGGCGCAGATCCCCTAGTTAAGAAAGAAATGGCACTACTCTATTTAACCTTTTTTGTTGTGATTATGTTACTAGGTCCTGGGAAATATAGTTTTGACAAAAAATAAGTTACATAATTTTTATCAAAAGTTCCTTTAGTAGTTCTTTAGGTTCTAAATTAGCACCCACCCCTTTTCCTTTAAGGTCTAGTTCACGCAAATCGGCAATGATACTGCTCACCTTTTTCATGGGATAATTTTTTGCCGCCACTTGGTATTCGGTAACAAAAAAAGGATGAACACCTAGAACACTAGCTACACTTTTTGGATTATGGTCCTTCATTCCATGATATTGCAATAACTGAGTAAAAAAGCTGTTTAGCAAAGTGATGGTGACCACAAATGGATTATCTTTTGGGTTTTGCGCAAAATAGTTTAAGATTCTTGTCACCTTTATGACATTTCGTTCGCCTAAAGCCTTTTTAAGCTCAAAATTATTATAGTCTTTACTGATTCCTATGTTTTGTTCTATGACTTCGGGTGTAATTTCTTGGGTTTTTGAAATAACGATTTTTAGTTTTTCTAATTCATTGTGAATTTTTCCTAAATCATTTCCTAAAAATTCAGCCAAAAGAATAGCAGCCTTAGGGGTAATAGCATAACCACTTCCTAATAAAACTTTTCGAATCCAGTCGGGAATCTGGTTATCATACAATTTTTTACTTTCAAATAAGACCCCCTGTTTTTGAATGAGTTTGAATATTTTTTTTCTTTTATCAAGTTTTGAATATTTAAAACAAAAAACTAAAACGGTGGTAACTTGTGGATTTTCAACATAAGAGATAAGTTTATCTATAGATTTTGCTAAATGTTGTGCCTCTTTTACAATAATAACTTGGTACTCTGCCATCATAGGATATCGTTTTGCATTGCTTATGATATCTTCAATAGTAGACTCCTTTCCATACATGACCATTTGGTTAAAGCCACGCTCATCTTCCGTTAAAATGCTTTTTTCTATATACTCGGATAACCTGTCAATATAATACGCTTCTTCCCCAATAAAGAAATAAATGGGTTTTATTATTCTTGCTTTTATATCGTTAACTATTTTTTTTACTTCATCCATTCAGAAAAAATCATCAAATTTGTTACATGCAAGTTTTAAACTTTCCTAGCTATACTTTTCGATTCAAAAATAGCGAAAATAAAATCTATATTTTTGATGTTGTTCGTAAAAAGTTTGTCATTTTACAACCTGAAGAATGGGTACGGCAACACGTTGTGCACTACCTTGTAGAGCAAAAAAAATATCCTTTAAGCCTTATTAATGTAGAAAAACAAGTAAAGCTTAATGGCTTAGTTAAGCGATATGATATTATCGTATTTAAAGCTGACGGAACAATAACACTACTGGTTGAGTGTAAAGCTCCTGAAGTAATGGTGACACAAATTACTTTTGATCAAATCGCAAGCTATAATTTACAATTACGAGCTGAATATTTAATGGTCACCAACGGATTGCAGCATTTTTATTGTAAAATGGATTTTGATCAAGAAAAATATTGTTTTTTAAAGGAAATTCCTGATTTTAGCCGTTAATTTGTGCCTTTAAAAATTAAATTGAACCTGGTGTGTGCTATAGAGCTACATACTGTTAAGTTTGGTCTGGAATGTCTCGGGCTCATCATACATGTCGAAAATAGCTATTGTTATACTTAACTGGAATGGAGAAAAATTACTAGAGAAATTTTTACCCTCAGTGCATGAATATTCTAAAAATGCCGATATTTATGTAGCGGATAATGCCTCTACCGACAGGTCTATTTCATTCATTAAACAACAGTACCCGGATATAAAAATAATTCAAAATACAACGAATGGCGGGTTTGCTAAAGGGTATAATGATGCCCTAAAGCAGATCAACGCACCGCTATATTGTTTACTGAACTCTGATGTAGAAGTTACAGAAAACTGGTTAGAGCCAATCATAAATACCTTTAAGAACCATCCAGAAGTAGCGATCATTCAACCTAAAATTTTAGATTACAAAAAAAGAGATTTTTTCGAATATGCCGGTGCAGCTGGTGGTTTTATCGATCAACTGGGCTATCCTTTTTGTCGTGGTAGAATATTTCAGGCACTAGAAAAAGACAAGGGTCAATATAACGACATTCGCGAAATATTTTGGGCTACAGGTGCTTGTCTATTTATCAGAAGTGCCGTTTTTAAAGAATTGAACGGTTTTGATGAAGATTATTTTGCGCATCAAGAGGAAGTTGATCTCTGTTGGCGAGCACATAATCACGGGTATAAAATTTTATATGTAGGTACCTCAAAAGTGTTTCATTTAGGGGGGTCTACATTAAGTAATATGAACCCCAAAAAAACATTTTTAAACTTTCGAAATTCTCTCTATTCTATTACTAAAAACTTGCCTAGAAAAAAAGCCTTTGTAATTATATGCATTCGACTTTTGTTGGATGGTGTTGCGGGTTTACGGTTTATTTTTCAAGGAAAGTTTAGTCATTGCTTTGCCATTTTGCGCGCACACTTGAGTTTTTATAAAAACTTTATTAAAATTTATAAAAAGCGAGAAAAAACAAAATATTTGCCTAATTACTATGCAACGACATCCATTGTATGGTCTCATTTCGTATATCACGTAAGAAAGTTCAACATTTTAGTAAAAGATTAACGAATAGTAATGTAAACAGCATTTTTATTTGTATAATTTTGCACGTAATTAACAATTTAATTTAAGAATTTACATTTATGAAAAAAGTAATTTTAGGCAGTTTAGGGGTTATGTTATTATTATCCTCTTGTGTGTCACAAAAAAAATACGCTGAATTAGAAGCGAAAAATCAAGAAACTCAGGATTTATTAAATTCTGCAACGGTTAAATTGAATAGTTGTTTGGAAGAAAAAGCATCTGCTAGTTCTCGTTTAAAGACTTTAGAAGATCAGAATGCATTCTTAAAAAGTAACAACCAAGATTTGATTAACAATATGGGTAACCTTACAACCTTATCGTCTAAAGGTGCTCAAAATTTAGAAAAATCATTAGAAAGCTTACAAGAAAAAGATTTAACGATCAGAAAATTAAACGATGCTATTACACGTAGAGATTCTGTAAACTTAGCCTTAGTACAAAGCTTAAAAGGTGTTTTAGGAAACCTTGATGATGAAGATATCGAGATTAGCGTTGAAAAAGGTGTTGTATTTGTATCTATATCTGATAAATTACTTTTCAGTAGTGGTAGCTATACTGTAACCAATAGAGCTAAAGAAGTTTTAGGTAAAGTAGCGAAAGTGGTAAATAATAAGCCAGATTTCGACTTCATGGTAGAAGGCCATACAGATAATGTACCTTACAGAGGAAACGGTACCTTGTTAGACAACTGGGACTTAAGTGCTAAACGTGCAACGGCCGTAGTTCGTATTTTACAGAACGATTACAATGTTGATCCTAAGCGCATGACTGCAGCGGCAAGATCAGAATATGTACCTGTATCTGCAACAGATAAATCTAAAAACAGAAGAACGCGTATTGTTGTACTTCCAAAAATAGACCAATTTTACGAAATGATTGAAGAAGGAATGAAAGATCCTAAAATCAACTAATTCTTAAAAATTTGAATATTTAAAAAGTCCGCCTTGAGCGGACTTTTTTTGTTTTAATTTTAAATACACAAGTAAGCTTTTGATGTAGCAGTATAGTGCTGATTAGAATTAAAAATAGCGCCTATTTTTCCTTCAAAATTTCAGCCCTAAAGCAATTGTATGCTATTAGAATAGCTCTATACTTCCTTTGCCCTCTCTAACAACAATAGGCTCGTCTTCAGATAAATCAATCACTGTAGATGCTACATTATCCCCATAACCTCCATCAATGACAAGATCTACTAAATTTTGCCATTTTTCATAGATTAATTCTGGGTCTGTGGTGTATTCTAACAACTCATCCTCATCCCGAATAGAAGTCGATACAATAGGGTTTCCTAAGGCTTCAACTATGGCCTTAGTAATGCTATTGTCAGGAACTCTTATTCCTACAGTTTTCTTTTTTTTAAATTCTTTGGGTAAATTATTGTTTCCGGGTAATATAAAAGTATAAGGACCAGGCAAGGCACGTTTTAAAATTTTGAAGGTTTTGGTATCAATTTGTTTTACGTAGTCTGATAAATTACTGAGGTCGGCACAAATAAAAGACCAGTTCGCCTTATCTAACTTTATCCCTTTAATTCTGGCAATCTTTTCTAAAGCCTTAGTATTCGTGATATCACAACCCAAGCCATAAACTGTGTCTGTCGGATAAATAACTAAACCTCCTTTTTGCAGAATGCTAACAACTTTTTTAACTTCCTTAGGATTAGGATTTTCTGGATATATTTTTATAAATTCAGCCATACTTTTATACTCAATAAAACGTTTTACAAAGTACATCAAAATTTCATCGATTAAAAGCTTAGAACGAGTTTTTAGTATAGGGCATTTAATTTATACAGCGTGAAAATTACTATTTTTTATTTTGGGCTTCTAGGTTTACTATTCAGCTTTTGTAATTGCGAAACTACAAATCAAGAGATAGAGAATGAAACCTTACCCTTAGCATACAGGCAATTGGGGAACATTTCTTATGGTGATGATCCGAGACAAGTTTATGATATTTACCTTCCAAAAGATAGAAACTTAACTACAAAAGTAGTTATACTTGTTCATGGTGGGGGCTGGTTTGAAGGCGATAAGGTTGAAATGAACGGATTTAAAGATTTTATTCAACAGAATTTCCCACGCATGGCGGTAGTTAATTTAAATTATCGATTGGTCACTGGAAATGAGAATCCACATCCTATGCAAGTACATGATATTACAGCTGCTGTTCAGCACCTGAAGTCGAAAAAGCAAGAATATATTCTTGGAGAAGAATTAAGTTTTATTGGTGTAAGTGCTGGTGGTCATTTATCCCTCCTTTGGTCTTATGCCTTTGATAGTGCGCATCAAGTAAATTGGGTGTGTAGCATAGTTGGACCTACCAATTTGCTGGATGACAACTATCAAACTACTGAAAATCAAGGTTTAATGTCTATGATCGGGCAATTTGGAACGGATCCAGATTTTCTGAAATCTGCTAGTCCCTTGTATCAAGTGAAAAGTTCCTCGCCACCTACAGCCTTATTTTACGGAGGCGTTGATCCTCTCATACCAAATTCACAATGGCAAGCCTTAGCCGCAAAGTTAACGGAATTAGAAGTTCCTCATGAACTAAAAGTATATGAAAATGAAGGCCATGGATGGATTTTGTTACCTTTATTAGATACGTCTATACGACTAAAAGCATTTATAGAGACTTATAATTAAAAAATGCACCCTAGTCGTCACTGTTTTACTTTTTTAAAAATCACTTAAAAAAACAGCTATTCCACCGCAATACATATCACCCTAAAACCTCTAATTTCGCAAAACGCAGCAATAATTTTTTTATGCCCGCGCTATCAAACTGAATTTCAGCTTTTCGATCATTACCTACTCCTTCTAGTGTTAGTACTTTACCTCTACCAAATCGGGTGTGATTAATAAGACTACCTTCCTGTAGCTTAGGATCAATAACGTTTGTATTACCAATCGGCTGTGCTAAATCTGGTTTTAACCTCCTAAGCTTCTGTAGCTGGTTTTCATTAGGTCTTATGTTGCTTGGTGGTACGCCACTTTTAGGTTTGTCCTGACGTAATTTGCTTTTATCTACATCGCCAAAAATATCGGTGTCAATTAAGGATTTATAGCGGTAACCAGCTTTGTCAATCGGGGTTAAATTTTCAACGTATTGTTCATCAATTTCTTCTAAAAACCTACTTGGTTCTGCATCGATTAGTTTCCCCCAACGGTACCTATTTTGCGTATAGGTTAAATAGGCTTGTTTTTCTGCTCGCGTAAGTGCCACATAAAACAAACGGCGTTCCTCTTCTAATTCACTGCGCGTATTCATACTCATGCCAGAAGGGAACAAATCTTCCTCCATCCCTACTATATACACGTACGGAAATTCTAAACCTTTCGCTAAATGTATGGTCATTAAGGCCACTCGATCATCATCTCCTTTATCATTATCTAAATCTGTCGCCAGTGCTACATCCTCTAAAAATTCACTAATATTTCCGGTAGCATCAACGACTTCTCTTTGCCCTTCAACAAAATCTTTTATACCGTTAAGTAGCTCCTCAATATTATCCATACGGGCTATCCCTTCAGGTGTTCCGTCTTTTTTAAACTCTAATAAAATTCCTGTTTTCTTAGCCACATGCTCAGATAAAACAAAAGCATCGCTAGTTTCATTCATGATTTGAAAGCTTTTAATCATGTTGGTAAAATCGACCAATTTGTTTTTTGTTCCTGAATTGATCTTTAAATTTATTTTATCGATGTTTTCAATAACTTCAAAAATTGAACGACCATAATGATTTGCCGCGACTACCAGTTTATCAATCGTTGTTTGTCCTATACCCCTACCAGGGAAATTAATAACTCTTTTTAGCGCTTCCTCGTCCTTAGGATTGATGACCAATCTCAAATAGGATAATATATCTTTTATTTCTTTCCGCTGGTAAAATGACAATCCCCCATAAATACGATACGGAATATCTCGCTTTCTTAGGGCATCTTCTATGGCTCGCGACTGTGAATTTGTTCGGTACAACACCGCAAAATTTCCATTAGACATTTGATGTTGCATTCGGTTCTCAAAAATAGAACCAGCTACAAACCTACCCTCTTCAGCATCTGTAGGACTGCGATGGATGATAATAGCTGCGCCATCATCATTATCGGTCCATACAATTTTTTCTAACTGATTTTTATTTTTGGCAATAATAGAGTTCGCAGCATTTACAATATTTCGGGTAGAACGATAGTTTTGTTCTAAGCGATACATCGCAACATTATCGTAATCTTTTTGAAAATTTAAGATATTACTAATATTAGCGCCACGAAAAGAGTAAATACTTTGAGCATCATCACCCACCACACAAATATTCTGAAACTTGTCAGACAAGGCTTTTATAATTAAATACTGGGAGTGATTCGTATCTTGGTACTCATCGACCAATATATAGCGAAAACGATCTTGGTATTTGGCAAGTACCTCAGGAAAACGGTTTAATAACTCGTTCGTACGCAGTAATAAATCATCAAAATCCATAGCTCCGGCCTTAAAGCACCGATCCACATAATTCTGATAAATATCACCCATTCTAGGTCGTTTCGCCATAGCATCGGCCTCCTGCAAGTCCGTATCATTAAAATAAGCGCGTACTGTAATTAAACTATTTTTATAGGATGATATTCTATTTTGTACCTGCTTGTACTTATAGATGTCTTTATCTAAGCCCATTTCTTTAATGATGGCGGCAATGAGGCGTTGAGAATCTTGGGTATCGTATATGGTAAAATTGCTAAGAAAGCCTAATTTATCCCCATCATAGCGTAATAATTTTGCAAAAACAGAATGAAAAGTACCCATCATCAAGTTTTTAGCTTCAGAATTTCCAACGATACTGGCAATACGATCTTTCATTTCTCGTGCTGCTTTGTTCGTAAACGTAAGGGCTAAAATATTAAACGCGTCAATGCCTTTACTCATTAAATAGGCAATACGAAAGGTTAAAACACGTGTTTTTCCTGAACCAGCGCCGGCAATTACAATGAGCGGACCGTCTTTATGCAGTACGGGTGCTTTCTGAGCTTCATTTAACTGATTAATATAGTTTTCCAAGTGTATTTGATTATTATTTTAAGAAGGTGTGAAATTAACGATTATTGCTAGTAAACTAAAATGCTAATTTCAATAATTATGAACATTAACAACTCATTCTATTGAATTTCAATATATTTGAAAGACTAGAGTCATTTAATATATTTTTATTTTTATAACTGTTTGATTATGAAACCAATATTTATATGGAGTATCGTCATGTGTGGTTTTCTTTCTTCTGGATTTGCACAAAACAGGGCCGCTGGTCCCGTCATAAAGGAATTTGGTAAAGTATCTAAAATTGAAAATCCAGATTTTAAGACCGATACTTCTTTAGAGTTTAAAGCTGTTTTTGATATCATGAAAACTCCCGATAACCAGGGAGAACTCAATAGGTCTATTGAAACGGCTGCCCGTTTTTTAAATATGCATGCCCAAGCAGGCGTTCCACAAGAAAATCTAAAAGTAGCTTTAATACTGCATAATTTGGCGACCAAAGATCTTATCAGTAACGAGGCCTATCAAAAAAGATACGGAATGAACAATCCGAATGCTGAACTTATTTCTGCCTTACAAGCTGCTGGAGGCCAAGTGATTGTTTGTGGACAGTCTATACATTCTAGAGGCTTTAGCAAAGAAGAATTACTGCCCGATGTACAAGTTGCATTATCAGCAATGACAGCGCTTATCCAATTACAAAAAAACGACTATAACCTGATAAAATTTTAAATTATGACGAAACTTACACTTATTTTCTGCCTTTTTTTTGGGGGAAACCTTTTAGCACAAAACGCTGGATTAGAAAAAGACTTTAAAAACGTAGCCTCTAAAGTAATCGATTGGCGTCGAGATTTTCACCAATTTCCAGAATTATCAAATAGAGAATTTAAAACTGCTGAGAAAATAGCCAAGCATTTAAAATCACTTGGCATTGAAGTGCAAACAGGGGTAGCAAAAACAGGAGTAGTAGGTATTTTAAAAGGTGATCAACCAGGTAAAGTAGTTGGTTTGCGTGCAGATATAGATGCCCTACCCGTTACTGAACGTAACGATTTACCGTACAAATCCTCTGAAATTGGTGAATTCGCCGGAGAAAAAGTAGGTGTTATGCATGCCTGCGGTCACGATACCCACATTGCTATTTTAATGGGTGTTGCCGAAGTACTTTCTAAAAATAAAGATAAAATTAAGGGTACGGTTAAGTTTATATTTCAACCTGCCGAAGAAGGTGCCCCTCCAGGAGAAGAAGGCGGAGCCTCATTAATGATTAAAGAAGGTGTTTTAGAAAATCCTAAAGTCGATGCCATTTTTGGATTACATATCAATTCAAGTACACCTGTAGGAACTATTCGCTACAAATCTGGTGGTACTATGGCGGCTGCACAACGCTTTGTTATTCAAGTCAAAGGAAAGCAAAGTCATGGCTCTCAACCTTGGTCTGGCGTTGATCCCATTTTAATTAGTGCTAAAATTATTGATGGTTTACAGACTATTATAAGCCGTGAAGCTGAACTTACGAACGAGGCAGCGGTAATTACCGTGGGTAAAATTACCAGTGGCGTACGATTTAATATTATTCCAGAAAGTGCTGAAATGATTGGAACCATACGGACTTTAGACTATGATATGCAGAAATTAATTAACCGTAGGATGGAAGAAATGGTCCCTGCGATAGCAAAAGCCTATGGTGGTGATGCAACTATTGAAATTACCAACAGTACTGAAATAACCTATAATGATCCTGATTTAGTAGTACAAATGCTACCAACTTTAGAACGCGTAGCTGGAAAAAATAAGGTGTTAACCCAAAAAGCAGTAACTGGTGCTGAAGATTTTTCTTATTTTCAAAAAGTCATTCCCGGTTTTTATTTCTTCTTAGGAGGAATGACTCCAGGAAACACCCAAGCTTTCCCGCACCATACACCTGATTTTAAAATCGATGATAATGGCCTACTTTTAGGCGTAAAAACAATGACAGAAATGAGTTTAGATTTTTTGAATAAAGCCTAGCGTTTCGGTGTTAATTTCTTACTTATTAAAAAATTATTTTTCTACTCAACTAGATCACTAATTATCTAACAAATTGTTCACTTTACAAGACATCGGCAAATAAAATAAAATAAAATCAATATTAAACATTTCATAAATCACTTCAACAAATTAATACTATTCCTGATGCTTAAATATTCTTTTTTCTTTTTTATTATTTTACTTAGCGTAAACCCCATCCAAGCTCAAAAAAAGAGCGACTTACTTCTCGAGATCGAAAATCTAAAAATGGCTAAAGATTCGATTCAAAACCAATTGGCTATTTCAAGAAAAAAAGAAATTATCAGCAGCACTGAAGCTGACTCGTATAAAAAGCAAGCCGATGAATTGTTAGAGACCAATAAATCTTTAATGCAAAATATCAATAATTTTACTTCAGCGTCTATCGAAAAATCTGAAAACATTGGTAAAACATTAGAAAGTTTGCGGGAGAAAGAAATTCAATTAAAAAAAATTACGGATCGTTTTAGCAGTCATGACTCCCTCGCATTATTAGTGTTAACCGATTTTAAAAAAGTCTTAGGAGAATCTGCAAACATCAGTGTATCTAATGGGGCTGTCATCGTTTCTTTAAGCCAAGCTGTTCGCGAAGGTTTAGGAAGTAAAGATGCCACCCAAAAAGCTAATTCAGAAACGATGATAAGCCAAATTGCAACAGTACTTAAAAATTACCGAGATACGAATATCGTGGTTGAAACGCTCACCAATACCGGGGAATTTGATGTGGCGTTGAATCAGGCAACCATGTTGGTGAATTTATTTTTAAAGAAGCATAGTATTAATGCCAATCGTATACATCCTACAGCGAAAGATGGTGCTTTTTCAGAAGGAATGAGTATCAAAGTATTTCCAAAATTTGATGCCTTTTACTTTGAACTTCGCGAACAATTTAAAGCGGCGAACAAATAGCATAGGTGTATTTAAGTTACTCCATTTTCTTTATCAAAAGAAAATTTTAATAGGGCTTTTAGGTCAAAATACAAGGTGACCAACTAAAAGCATGACCACAGTAACCCTTATTTTTA
This sequence comes from uncultured Cellulophaga sp., assembly GCA_963974535.1. Classification (GTDB taxonomy): domain Bacteria; phylum Bacteroidota; class Bacteroidia; order Flavobacteriales; family Flavobacteriaceae; genus Cellulophaga. Next base: position 71,524 of record CAXBCN010000002.1, on the reverse strand, counting down.
TAAAAAAAGAGTAAGGAATACTTTTTTAAAAAAAGTGTCGTTTAAAAAAGGTAAACTATATAAAACCAAACGTATTATGAACGGAGATCAAATTCTACAAGCTTTTGCTTTTTTATTACCTGCTGTAGTCACTGGCGTTGTTGCCTTTTATTTTTTTAAACTACATACTAAAAATGAAGAAGGTCGTAGACGATATCTGTTGCAGAAAGATACACAAAAAAGTACCTTACCCATACGCTTGCAGGCTTATGAGCGCATGGCATTGTTTTTAGAGCGAATTTCCATTCCGAGTCTTGTTGTACGTGTTGTTCCAAAATCGACCAATAAGAACGATTATGAATCGCTTTTAATTCGAAGTATTGAAACAGAATTTGAGCACAATCTTTCTCAACAAATATATATTACCGATGATTGTTGGAATATCATCAAGGCGGCAAAAAGTGCCACTATTCAATCGATCAGAAAGGCAGCCATGAGCGACTCCGAGACCGCTGATAAATTACGAGAAGACGTATTGAGTGATACCATGGATAAAGCCTCACCGTCCGGAACAGCGTTGTCTTTTGTCAAAAAAGAAATTAGTAGTTTGTGGTAAAAAAAAGAGAAGGGCTACCGTGTTTTCAATGTACCAATTTGAAGATTTGATGTTTTAAATTGTGAACAGCTAAGCCATGTAAACCTTTAAAAAAAACTACGAGTACCTTTAAAGGTGAGTCAAAACAATGCCAAGCAATTTTGAATCGTGCTTTATGGTACAGCTAGGTCAAAACAAAAGAACCAAAAAACTAGTTGTTTTCAGCAAACCTATACGAACAACTATTTTTCTTTAACACCATTGAATTTTGCTTCTGCATAACCGAAACCCTGTAGCCACCAATCGTGCATTAATTTTTTATTAAAAACTAAGGAGTTTTCGGTAAGGCTTGTTGGTGTATAATATAAATTGAGTTTTACATTATTGAGTTTTGCCGATAAGACCCCTTCTGAAACATCATGATATTCTATTTGGTCTAAAACAAAACCATAAATACTGAGCATTAAAGAAAACGGATTTTTCCCTAAAACTTTATGTTGATTTAAATTTTCTGATTCTAAAATAATGGCATCAACTTCTGTAGCACCTCGCTTTATCGCCTCACGTATGGGCACTACGCAACCCAAACCGCCGTCGCCATATTCAAATCCGTTTTTAGTCACCAAAGACATAAAGGGAATGTAATTACAGGAAATCCAAATCCAGTCACAAAATTCATCATAACTAAAATCGGTCAACTGCTTATATTCTACTCTATTCTTTGATAGGTTTGATACGGTTACTACAAGGGTTTTATTCGATTTTTTGAGTTCTTGAAATTCTTGAGGAGAAAAATTCTTTTTAATCGTGCGACGCAATGCACCACTTTCACCGAAAGTTCTTTTACGTTTAATAAATTGTAGCAGGGTAGTGAGATAATTAATCGTCACATACTCTCTATTATCCTTTTTCTTAACGATAAACGGATTTAGACTAAAAATAGAGTTTTGATTTACGTTGGTGTAAATATCGTATAATTTACCAATGTTATTTAAGGCTAATTGTGGAATTAAAAGACTACCGGTAGAGGTGCCTAAAAAAAGATCGTATTGCTTTTTTTCAACCTCCATTAAATATTGAGCCACACCACCCGCAAAAGCACCTTTACTGCCTCCACCACTAATAACTAATGCTTTCAAATGTTATAAATTAAGTTGGGTTTGAGGTTCTAATTCGCTACTTTCTGTACTCTTAAATTTGGCATAATTAAAACCACTTTGCCACCATGTACTCATCTTATCTTTGTCAAAAATAAGAGAATTAGTCGTTAAAACAGTGGGCGTATAATAAAAGTTTATAATGACCCCATTATGGTTGGCAACAAACTTACCTATTCTTATATTTTGATGTTCAATACGGTCAAGCATAAAAGCAAACATATTGGTTAATAAGGAGAAGACGTTTTTAGATGGCATTCTGTTTAAATGTGTTACTTCTGTTTGTAATATAATAGCATCGATGGTGGTGGCACCTCGTCGAATAGCATCTTCAATAGGCACCATGGTACCTAAGCCCCCATCAGCATATTCACACCCGTTCTTTTTTACAAGACTCATAAAAGGGGTATAATTACAAGAAATCCAAATCCATTCACAGAACTCATCATAACTAAAGTCGTTTATAGATTTATATTCTACCTGATTTAAGGAAAGATTGGAAACGGTAACCACTATTTCTTTAGGACCATTTTTTAAAATTCCAAATTCCTCTAAACTGATGGTGCTTTTTATTAATTGTAACAAATTATAACTTTCCCCAAAAGTTTTACTTCCCTTGTAGAAATTTTTTAAAACATTTAGGTGATGCACTCCAATGGTTTCAATTCCGTGTTTTTTGTGAATGATAAAGGGGCAATTGCTAAAAATATCATTTTGTGTTACCGAGGTATAAATTTCTTTTATTTTTTCAATTTTATGTAAGGCTAAGTGCGAAATTAAAAGACTACCTGTCGAAGTTCCAATAAATAAATCGTAATTATGATGCGCTTCTTCAATCAAATATTGTGCTACGCCACCTGCAAAAGCACCTTTACTACCACCACCTGAAATAACTAAAGCTCTCATTTCTTTACAGTTTACTTTTTATATAACGTTGTTCTTCTACATTTAGCGTAGCTAACAACGCTGTAAATCTATTTTTATAATCGGTATCTTTCAGTATTTCCTCAACTAAATTTCGTGCAAAATTTCTAAATTGCCAACTATGGTGTACAGCGGCGTTAGCCAAGTCTTTTAAGTTAGTGTCTGTTAATCCCAAAGTTTGATGTAAATAGCTGAACGCCGTTTGGCGTGTTTCTATGGAGAATTCTGAATGGGTATAAGCACTAAGTTCATCAAAATATTCTTTTGTTTTAAGGCCATTATAATTGGGCGTAGCAATAGCCAAAGTAAGCCATAGTAATCTAACATTTTTATCAGGAAAACCAATAATCGCCTGTGTTTTATCTAAATATTTTTTTTGATGTTCCGGAAAGTTAGCCCATAATTTGTATAAGGCAGATTCCACGGTGATGTAGCTTTTATCCACTAACAAAGTTTCATACGAGCCTCTTAGATTTTCAGGAATTTGCTCTGTTGCCAATAGTACCGCTTGACGAATTTGAAGCTCTTGAGACCCCATTAGTTTTTTGATAAAATCTTCAGAGAATAAGGGGAAGTAGTCTAAAATCAACTGTTTTTTTAAGGCAACAGACTTTGTTTCATCATAAAGATCTTCTATGGATTTTAATTTTTCAAGTTCGTCTCGCTTTTTTTGCACTGTTTCCTTGAGCTCGAAATACGACGCTAAACTTTTAGAATTCGCAGTTACATATGAGATAACGTCACTCTTAGGAAACACTGCGCTTTTGAGCCATTCCGATTTAAAATTGGATAAGTCTGCACCACTCGCCTGCTCCATTTCAAAAAGAAAATTTTGAGTTGTTACATTTTTAAATCTATACTTTTCTAAGTAGTTTTTAATTCCTTTTTTAAAGGCTTTTTCACCCATTTGATTTCTTAGGAGCACCAAAGCCCAGGCTCCTTTCTGGTAAAAAGTTAAACTACTCGCTTTTGCGTTGGTTAAGGCTTCGCCTTTTCCGTCCTCGGACATAGCATAAAGTTGCTCGGCAGTTTCATATAACTTCCAATAAAAATAATCATCTCCAAAAACCTCTTTTTCAGCTAACAAGGCATAATAGGTAGCGAAGCCCTCTTGTAGCCAATGATGGTTTCCATCTACAGCTGTAATCATATCTCCAAACCACTGGTGTGCTAATTCGTGTGCATTAACATTCACGTAGTTTTTATCTGTAAAAGCAACAGAATCTATCACAAAAGCATCAGAAAAAATGGTAGCCGTGGTATTTTCCATGCCCGCATATAAAAAATCTTTTACCGGAATTTGCTTATAGTTTTGCCATGGGTACGCTACCCCAATTTCGGTTTCTAAAAAGTTGAACATTGCTTTTGTAAAGCGATAGGTTGGTTCTACCTTAAGACTGTCTTCTGGATAATAATATAGTTCAATGGGGATCCCGCTTTTACTAATGATGGTTTTCTTTGTATAAGTGCCAATAGCAAAAGCCAACAAATAACTACTCATCGGTTTTTGCATATCGAAAGACCAAGTAGTCGTTTGGTTGTTATTCGGTGTTGATGTTATTAATTTTCCATTTGAAATTATTTGATACCGAGAATCAAAAGTGATGCTGATATCGAACACTACCTTTTCATTCATATCATCAAAACTAGGAACCCAATGACTGCTATACTTTCCTTGTCCTTGCGTCCAGATCTGCTCGTTTCCTTGAACTGCGTCATCATAACCAACAAAATAAACCGTTTGTTCAGGAATAGCGGTATACTGAACCGTTAAAGAATGATCGGATCCTTTTTTAAGCTTTTTATATATAATTATTTGCTCGCCATTATTCTTGTAGTTCACTTTTTTACCATTGAAGTGAACACCTAGAAACTTCATTTGTTGGGCATCTAAAAAAATAGAATCTACAGCACTCAAAACTTTAAAATTATAATGTACAGTTCCGCTAATTTTTTTTTCTATCGGCTCTATTGCTAAAGAAATTCTGGCACTTTCAAAATCAACATTGTTCTGAATCTGTGCTGTTAGCGCGGCTTTAGGTAAAACCATAAAAAGTAAAAGAAGGAGCAAGTTTCGTGTCATACAGCAAATATAATTATTCAAACAGAATAAGCCTACAATAGGCTCAACTAGCGAAACGGTCAAAGCGTTTTAAGCAACTTTTATTCGGTAAAAATTTGAGAAATAATGGCTAAACCTATTTTTGCTTTTCTTAATTTTTACTGATTTATAGAAGGCAAGACTATCTACCATGGGGATGCTTAATTATACCTAAAATATTTTTCTAAGGGCATGATAAACGTTTCAAATACAACATTATTTCCCTTCATTTCTTCACCTGTAATTTCGTATTAAGGCTGTAATTTTTAGTACTGAAGCTCTTGCACCGTCAATTAGTTTAAATAGGTAGGAGTTTTATGACAACATTTTGATTTATAGTTAATTGCGTGAGCTAAATATCAAAATTGTACCGCCATAAAAAACAAACCTAATTATAGTTGTAGTTTTTTAATTGAACGTGTAATTTAGTCGGATGAATGCAAATTACCTTCAAACCCCTATTGCCTATCTCAAAGGTGTTGGCCCCAATAGGGCAGATTCATTGAAGACAGAACTCGGTATTCATACCTATCAAGACCTTATTCAGCTTTTTCCAAACAGGTATATAGATAAAACGCAGTACTATAAAATTAACCAACTTCAGCGAAATTCTTCGGACGTTCAGATCATTGGGAAAATCATTCATATAAAAACCGTTGAACAACAAAAAGGAAAACGTTTGGTGGCTACCTTTATCGATGACACTGGGAAAATGGAATTGGTTTGGTTTCGGGGTCAAAAATGGATTCGTGAAAATTTACAGCTGAACACCCCTTATGTTGTTTTTGGAAAAACAAATTTTTATAACCATAGTTTTTCCATGCCTCATCCAGAAATGGAACTACTTTCGGAACATGAACAAGGGCTAAAAGTCATGATGCAACCCGTGTACCCATCTACCGAAAAACTAAGCAATAAAGGAATTAGCAATCGGGTAATCAGCAAATTAATACAGCAGCTTTTTAGCGATTTAAAAGGTCAATTCTCAGAAGCTCTATCGCCTTCCCTTATCGATGAATTAAAATTAATTTCGAAAAGTGAAGCCATGTTTGCCATTCATTTTCCGCAAAATCAAGCTGCACTAGCGAAAGCGCAATTTAGGCTAAAGTTCGAAGAACTATTTTATGTGCAATTACAGCTCATTGCCAAAAATATGTTACACAAACAGCGTATTAAAGGCTTTAATTTTGACAAGGTGGGTACACTTTTTAACGAATTCTATACGCAGCATTTGCCCTTTGAACTTACGAACGCTCAAAAAAGGGTGCTAAAAGAAATTAGGGCAGACTTGGGAAGTAATGCCCAGATGAACCGTCTATTACAAGGTGATGTAGGTTCAGGAAAAACTATTGTAGCTTTAATGACCATGCTTTTAGCCATTGACAACGGCTTTCAGGCTTGTTTGATGGCACCAACCGAAATTTTAGCTCAGCAACATTATGTGGGTATTGAAGCCTTGGTAGGCTCCTTAGGAATTAATATCGCATTATTGACCGGTTCGGTAAAAAAATCAGGAAGAAAGCACATTCACGAACAACTAGAAAATGGAGCACTTCATATTTTAATAGGCACTCATGCTCTCTTAGAAGATAAAGTGCAGTATAAAAATTTAGGCCTTGCCATTGTAGATGAACAACATAGATTTGGTGTGGCGCAGCGTTCTAAATTATGGCATAAAAACGATATCCCACCTCATGTTCTGGTGATGACAGCGACACCCATTCCAAGAACATTAGCCATGAGCTTATATGGTGATTTGGATATTTCTGTAATCGATGAATTGCCACCTGGTAGAAAGCCCATAAAAACAGTACATCGGTACGATTCTAACCGCTTAAAAGTATTTCAATTTATTCGAGAAGAAATTAAAAAAGGTCGTCAAATATACGTGGTATATCCGCTTATTCAAGAATCGGAAGTCTTAGATTACAAAGATTTAATGGATGGCTATGAGAGTATTGCGAGAGATTTTCCTTTGCCCGATTATCAAATTTCAATCGTACACGGACAAATGAAACCTGTAGATAAAGAATTTGAAATGCAGCGTTTTGTAAAGGGGGAAACACAAATAATGGTGGCTACTACCGTCATTGAAGTTGGCGTCAATGTTCCGAATGCATCCGTCATGATTATTGAGAGTGCTGAACGCTTTGGTTTGTCACAATTACATCAATTGCGAGGGCGCGTTGGCCGTGGAGCAGATCAAAGTTTCTGCATTTTAATGACCAGTCATAAACTTTCTACCGAAGCCAAAACAAGACTAGAAACAATGGTACGCACTAATGACGGATTTGATATTGCCGAAGTAGATCTAAAATTGCGAGGTCCGGGCGATTTAATGGGAACACAACAAAGTGGCATGTTGAACTTAAAGATTGCCGATATCGTAAAAGATAATGATATATTGAAGACGGCCCGATATTATGCCTTACAAGTTTTAAAAGATGACCCAAGCCTTAGCAAAGAGGAAAATAGGGCGATCCGTACTACCTACGCACAGCTTGTAAAGCATAAAAATATTTGGAAATATATTAGTTGAACATCGTAATTCTAATTCAATTTTTAAAGGAAAGAATTCTACATGAATTAAATTTGTCATGGCTCTTTTTAGCCCAAGAAAAATTTAAGTTTTATCACATCAACATGAAGCAAACATTATTTGACAAAGTATGGGATTTCCATGTCGTAAAACATGTAGAAGACGGACCAGATGTATTGTTTATCGATCGGCATTTAGTACATGAAGTAACTAGCCCGGTAGCCTTCTTAGGTCTCAAAACAAGAGGAATTGGTGTTTTGTATCCTGAGCGTACTTTTGCCACAGCAGATCATAATACCCCAACTATTAATCAACATTTACCGGTCGAAGATCCTCTTTCCGCCAATCAATTAAAGGCATTAGAGGAAAATGCAAAAGAGCATGGCATTAGCCATTGGGGTTTAGGCCACGCTAAAAACGGTATTGTACACGTGGTTGGTCCTGAATACGGCATTACACAGCCCGGAGCAACAATTGTTTGTGGGGATTCACATACGTCAACACATGGTGCTTTTGGTGCTATTGCCTTTGGAATTGGAACGTCGGAAGTAGAAATGGTTTTGGCGACGCAATGTATCATGCAGCCCAAACCAAAAAAAATGCGAATTAATGTTAGCGGTAAACTAAATTTTGGCGTGACACCAAAAGATGTGGCCCTATATATTATTTCACGCTTAACAACCTCCGGTGCTACTGGGTATTTTGTAGAATATGCAGGCGATGTCTTTGAAAATATGTCGATGGAAGGCCGAATGACGGTATGTAACCTAAGTATCGAAATGGGTGCTCGCGGCGGGATGATTGCTCCAGACGAAAAAACATTTAATTATATACAAGGACGTGAATTTACACCAAAGGGTGCCGCTTGGGATAAAGCCATGGTATACTGGGAATCACTTTATACGGATAAAGATGCCGAATTTGATAAGGAAATTTATTTTGACGCCTCTGATATAGAACCAATGATTACCTACGGAACCAATCCGGGGATGGGGATGGGAATTTTAAAAAACATTCCCAATGCGGAACAAGTGGAAGGTGGTGTCAGTACGTATAAAAAATCATTAGGCTATATGGCCTTCAATGAAGGTGAAAGTATGATAGGAAAACCTATCGATTTTGTTTTTATCGGAAGTTGTACAAATGGCCGAATTGAAGATTTTAGGGCCTTTGCCTCTATTATTAAAGGACGAAAAAAGGCTGCAAATGTCACCGCATGGTTGGTGCCAGGCTCACATCAAGTAGAAGCGGCTATAAAAGCAGAAGGCCTGTTAGACATTATTCATGAAGCTGGTTTTGAACTTAGAGAACCAGGATGTTCTGCATGTTTAGCCATGAACGACGATAAAGTACCGGCGGGAAAATTAGCCGTTAGTACCTCCAATAGAAATTTTGAAGGAAGGCAAGGACCTGGATCTAGAACGCTCTTGGCGTCGCCCCTAGTTGCTGCCGCTGCCGCTGTTACAGGAAAAGTAACGGATCCGAGAACCTTAATGAAGGAATTCGCCTAGCGTTATGCGCTATACGCAAAACGCTTTTATAGATGAGAGATTATAAAAAATATAATGTTTGGGAATTAGGTCATGAGATTACCTTAATGATTTATAAGTTGACATCAACATTTCCCAAAGAAGAAATATATGCTCTTACAAGTCAAATGCGAAGAGCTTCTTATTCAATTCCTTCTAATGTAGCTGAAGGATGCGGTAGAGATTCAGACCAAGAGTTTAAAAGATATTTAACAATAGCAAGAGGCTCAGCAACAGAATTGGAATATTTTTTATTGTTAGTGAAAGATTTGGGGTTTATATCCCAAGAAGATTTTGAAATTCAAGCCGATAAAGTAAATAAAGTTAAACGTAGTCTTAGTAATTTAATTAACAAAATATAAATAGCGTAAAGCGTTCGGCGCAAAGCGCATAGCATAAAAAAACATGGCATACGATAAATTTACCCTATTAAGAAGTACAGCAGTTCCGTTACCTATTGAAAATATAGATACCGATCAAATTATACCCGCGCGCTTTTTAAAAGCCACAACCCGTGAAGGTTTTGGTGACAACCTATTTAGGGATTGGCGTTTTAATAGCGATGCTACACCCAAAAAAGATTTTGTGTTGAATGACCCAACATACTCAGGTAAAATTTTAGTTGGAGGGCGCAATTTTGGTTCTGGGTCTTCCAGAGAGCATGCTGCTTGGGCAGTTTATGATTACGGATTCCGATGTGTTATCTCGAGCTTTTTTGCAGATATTTTTAAAGGAAACTGTCTAAATATTGGCGTTTTGCCTGTTCAGGTAAGTGCAGATTTTTCGAACAAAATATTTGCTGAAATCGATAAAAATCCTGAAACGCAAATCGAAGTAAACCTTCAAGAGCAAACGGTAACTTTAGTAGCTACAGGTGAAAAAGAATCTTTTGAGATCAATGGCTATAAAAAAGATAATATGTTGAATGGCTTTGATGATATTGATTACTTGATGAATATCAAGAGTGATATTGTAACATTTGCTAAAAACACCCCGCTCTAGTGGTATTGAACTACTTTTCCAGTAAAAACGCACTCAACCTACTAATTTAATCGCAGTTAACCTTTTATGTTGCATAGAAAAATCGAAATTATGGATACGACACTGCGCGATGGGGAACAAACCTCGGGCGTATCGTTTTCAGTTTCTGAAAAGCTTAGCCTTGCTAAATTACTTTTAGATGAGTTAAAGGTAGACCGCATTGAAGTTGCTTCAGCACGAGTTTCTGAAGGAGAATTAACTGCGGTACAACAAATCACCACTTGGGCTAAAACTAAGGGATATTTAGATAGAATTGAAGTTTTAACCTTTGTTGACAAAGGCGTTTCAATCGACTGGATGGTAGATGCTGGCGCCAAAGTTCAAAACTTATTAACCAAAGGTTCTTTAAACCACTTAACACATCAACTTAAGAAAACCCCTAATGAACATTTTTCAGAAATTGCATTGGTCATCAAGTCAGCGCAAGATCACGGGATTGCTACCAATGTATATTTGGAAGATTGGAGCAATGGAATGCGCAACTCGCAAGAATATGTATTTCAGTTCTTAGATTTTTTAGCGACACAGCCTTTAAAGCGAATTCTATTACCTGATACACTTGGTATTTTAACACCTACAGAGACTTTCGAGTTCATTGAGGCTATTGTAAACAAATATCCAAAATTACATTTTGATTTTCATGGCCATAACGACTATGATTTGAGTGTGGCCAATGTCATGGAAGCCTTAAAAGCAGGTTGTCAGGGATTGCATTTAACCGTAAACGGAATGGGCGAACGAGCTGGAAATGCACCTTTAGCTAGTGTTATTGCGGTAATCAATGACTTTTTACCAAATATACAGACCAATGTAAACGAATCATCACTCTATAAGGTAAGTAAACTGGTTTCTGCCTTTACGGGTTTTGGTATTCCGGCCAATAAACCAATTGTGGGTGCCAATGTTTTTACCCAAACTGCGGGTATTCATGCCGACGGAGATTCTAAAAACAATTTGTATTTTAATGATTTACTTCCTGAGCGCTTTGGTCGTAAACGACAATATGCCCTTGGTAAAACATCAGGAAAAGCAAATATTCAAAAAAACCTACAAGAATTAGGGCTTACATTAAATAATGAAGAATTAAAAAAAGTAACCCAGCGCATTATTGAATTGGGGGATAAAAAAGAACGCGTTACCAAAGAAGATTTACCCTATATTATTTCTGATGTTTTAGACAGCACAGGTATTGCCACAAAAGCAATCATTAAATCTTATTTACTTTCACATGCCAAAGGCTTACAACCTTCTGCTGCTGTTGCTGTTGAAATTGAAGGTAAATTATTTGAAGAACACGCTCAGGGAGATGGCCAATTCGATGCCTTTATGAACGCCTTAAAAACGGTGTATAAAACTTTGAAAATTAGCTTGCCAAAATTAACAGATTATGCGGTTAGGATTCCTCCTGGTAGTACTTCTGATGCACTTTGCGAAACCATCATCACTTGGGAAAACAATGGAAAAGAGTTTATTACTCGTGGTTTAGATTCTGACCAAACCGTATCCGCTATAAAGGCCACAGAAAAAATGTTGAATATTATTTAGGAACACGTCATCGCGAGGAGTAACTTTTCAGAGAAAAGTAACGACGAAGCAAGTTGTTTAAATTTAATGAGAGTTTTAAAAGAAGTAAAAATTAAAGAATAAATTAACAGTAACGGATTGCTTCGTTCCTCGCAATGATGAATAGCGAACAACCATAATCTATATCGAATGAAATTAACTATTGCCCTTTTAGCAGGAGATGGAATTGGTCCTGAAGTCATAGATCAAGCGGTTAAAGTATCGAATGCTATTGCCAAAAAATACAAGCATGAAATCACTTGGACACCAGCATTGACAGGTGCAGCAGCTATTGATGCTTGTGGAGAACCCTATCCTGATAGCACTCATGCCATTTGTGAAGCTGCTGATGCAGTTCTTTTTGGTGCTATCGGACACCCAAAATACGATAATGATCCTTCGGCAAAAGTTCGCCCAGAACAAGGATTATTAAAAATGCGTAAAAAATTAGGGCTGTTTGCCAATGTGCGTCCAACCTTTACCTTTCCCTCTTTAATTGATAAATCACCCTTAAAAAGAGAACGTATTGAAGGTACCGATTTAATTATTTTAAGAGAACTGACTGGTGGTATTTACTTTGGGGAACGAGGACGATTGGATAACGGCAATACCGCTTTTGATACGATGACCTATACCAGGGTAGAAATTCAACGTTTGGCGAAAAAAGGCTTTGAATTGGCCATGACACGTGGAAAAAAATTATGCTGTGTAGATAAAGCAAATGTGTTAGAATCCTCACGATTATGGAGAGAAACCGTTCAAGCCATGGAAAAAGACTATCCTGAAGTTACTGTTTCTTATGAATTTGTAGACGCTGTAGCCATGCGTTTGGTGCAATGGCCAAATTCGTACGACGTAATAATTACTGAGAATTTATTTGGAGATATTTTAACCGATGAGGCCTCTGTTATTTCAGGCTCCATGGGACTCATGCCGTCTGCTTCAGTCGGAGAAAAAGCAAGATTATACGAGCCCATTCACGGTTCGTATCCGCAGGCAGCAGGAAAAGATATCGCAAATCCGCTAGCCACCGTTTTATCAGCAGCCATGTTATTTGAAGATTTTGGTTTAGTAGAAGAGGCTGAAGCTATTCGTGTGGTAGTGAACAAATCTTTAGCAGAGGGCATCGTAACCGAAGATTTAGCAGAAAATGCCAAAGCGTATAAAACTAGTGAAGTTGGTAATTGGTTAGCTGAGCATGTTTAAAAGTGATTAGAGGTACTATTAAAAGCGGCCATTCTTTGATTTTCGGGAATGGCCGCTTTTTTTGTACTCAAAAATTTAACTAAAATTTACAAAATATAATCGGTGCTTACAAAGTTTGAAAGCTTGGCCTCCAATAACTGCTCAATAATTTCTGTATTTAAATCATTGTCTTTAAATGCAACAAAAGTTCTAATAGAAAAAGAACGTAAAGCATCATGCACACTCAAGGTTGCTTGTGCAGAATCTTTTCGTCCCGTAAACGGATACACATCCGGACCACGTTGGCATGAACTGTTCAAATTCACCCGACACACGAGGTTTACCAAGGTATCAATTAAGGGTGAAAGTGCATAGACATCTTTTCCAAACAAACTCACTTGTTGACCGTAATTCGATGCTGCCATATCATCCAAAGGTTCTTCAATATCTTTAAACGACAATACGGGAATTACCGGACCAAATTGCTCTTCCTGATACACCAACATATCTTTGGTCACAGGGTATAAAACCGCGGGCCATATATAATTATCAGAATGTTCTCCTCCTTTTTTATTGATTATTTTAGCGCCTTTTTGTAGGGCATCATCAATTAAACCTTGAATGTAGGCTGGTTTTTCGGGTTCTGGTAAAGGGGTTAGTTTTACGCCAGCATCCCAAGGGTTTCCAAATTTTAATTCATCAACTCGTTTGGCAAAACGTGTATGGAATTCATGCAGAATATCCTCATGCACGTACACTACCTTTAAAGCGGTACAACGCTGTCCATTAAAGGATAAGGTTCCTGCGATACATTCATCGACCGCTAAATCTAAATCGGCATCTGGTAAAATAATAGCCGGATTTTTTGCTTCTAAGCCTAAAACCAAACGCAAACGGTTACTTTTCGGGTGTTGATTTTGTAAGGCATTTGCGGATTTACTATTTCCGATCAAGGCTAACACATCAACTTTACCCGTTTTCATAATTGGGGCTGCTACGGCCCTACCTCTACCAAAAAGTATATTTATAACTCCTTTGGGGAAACAACTTTGAAAAGCCTCTAACAAAGGCGTTATTAATAAAACACCATGCTTGGCAGGTTTAAATATAGCTGTATTTCCCATGATAATGGCAGGAATCAACAAAGCAAAAGTTTCATTTAGGGGATAATTATAGGGTCCTAAACATAAAACTACGCCAAGTGGCCCTCTTTTTATATGGGCATAAACGCCATCGTGCTTTTGGAATTTAGCACTATCACGATCTAGTTTTTTATAATCTTCAATTGTATCATAAATGTATTCCACGGTACGGTCGAACTCCTTTTGTGAATCGGGTAATGATTTACCAATTTCCCACATCAATAATTTAACAATCTCTTCCCGTTTGGTTTCCATTTTTTTTACAAAGGCAACCATACATTCAATTCTGTCTTTGACACGCATGGTTGGCCAAACGCCTTGCCCTCTTGCATAGGCAACCGTAGCAGCATCTAAGGCGTCTAGGGCTTCGGTTTCTCCCATATCTGGAATACTTCCCAGTAAGGTTGGCTCATATGTTTCGGTAGACGATATAGTAGAATACACTTTAGTAGTTGCACCCGTCCAAGATTTTAATACCCCATCTACCAAATAGGTTTTTTGTTCTATGGTCGTATTCATTTGAAATTCTTCCGGAATTCTCATTGTGGTTTTAGTCATTTTCATTTTTTTTAAAACAAGATATCAAATAAATCTTGTTTAGCCTATAGTTACTTTATTCAATGTATAGAACACAAATCTAACTGGAATCAATCTTCTTGTAAGAAATTCTTTCCTAGTTGTTTGTTTGTTATTTTAAAATTTCTACTCCTTTTATAATTGATGCGAGCTTAAACAATTGGCTTCATGGCCGTCATAGAAGCTCTTAATCGTGCACCAACAATTTCAACAGGATGCGATCGCAATGCTTTGTTGACCTGTATTAACTTGGCATTATCAACACCGTTGCCTTTACCTTCCGCAAATTTTTTGCCAATGACATCCGTATCTATTTTTTTCATAAAATCGCTAAGTAATGGCTTACAGGCATGGTCAAACAAATAACAACCGTACTCTGCCGTATCTGAAATTACGCGATTCATTTCAAATAATTTTTTACGAGCAATGGTATTGGCAATTAAAGGAGTTTCGTGTAAAGATTCGTAATACGCAGATTCTGCAATAATACCAGATTCGGTCATGGCTTCAAAGGCTAATTCTACACCTGCCCTAACCATTGCGACCATTAAAACCCCATGGTCATAATATTCTTGTTCTGATATTTTATCATTCCCAGCTGGCGTTTTTTCAAAAGCAGTTTCTCCTGTAGCTGCTCTCCAAGTTAATAAGTTTTTATCTTCATTCGCCCAATCTTCCATCATGGTCTTTGAAAATTCCCCTTCGATAATATCATCCATATGCTTTTGAAAAAGAGGTCTCATAATGTCTTTTAGCTCTTCTGATAATTCAAAGGCTTTTATTTTAGCCGGATTTGACAACCTATCCATCATATGGGTTATTCCCCCATATTTTAACCCTTCAGTAACGGTTTCCCAGCCGTATTGTATTAATTTTGAGGCATATCCTGCATCGATACCTTTCGCTATCATTTTATTAAAACATAGAATGGAACCTGTTTGTAGCAGTCCGCAAAGAATGGTTTGTTCTCCCATTAAATCAGACTTTACTTCTGCAACGAATGATGATTCTAAAACTCCTGCCTTATCACCACCCGTAGCTACAGCATAGGCTTTGGCTTGCTCAAACCCTTTATTTTGAGGGTCATTATCGGGGTGTACTGCGATTAAGGTAGGTACGCCAAACCCTCTTTTATATTCTTCCCGAACCTCTGAACCTGGGCATTTTGGCGCTACCATAATAACGGTTAAATCTTTACGGATTTGTGTACCCTCTTCTACGATATTAAATCCGTGTGAATACGACAAGGTGGCACCCTTTTTCATCAACGGCATTATGGCTTTTACAACACTCGTGTGTTGCTTATCTGGTGTTAAATTGATCACTAGGTCTGCCGTTGGGATTAAGGCCTCATAGGTATCCACAGTAAAGCCATTTTCTTTCGCATTTGTAAAGGATTGCCGTTGTTCTTTTATGGCGGCTTCACGCAACGTATAGGAAATGTCTAATCCAGAATCACGCATATTTAAGCCTTGATTTAAACCTTGCGCTCCACAACCTACTATCACAATTTTTTTACCTTTTAAAGCCGCTACACCATCAGTAAATTCATGGGTTGACATAAACCTACATTGTCCTAATTGGGTTAGTTTTTCTCGTAATGAAAGGGTATTGAAATAATTTGCCATGGTATAAACTCGTTTATTTTAAAATTGATTTGTATTATTTTTTAAATGCTGCTAGAAGTGATGATATCGGCATTTCTGCTTTGGTGACTGCTATTCGGCCCGAACGAACAAATTGCATGATTCCGAAGGGTGCTAATTGCTGGTACATTTCGTCTATTTCATGTTTTCTACCCGTTTTTGCCAAAACAAAGAAATCTCTTGAAACAGTAACAATGGTTGCGTTACTATCCTTGATGATATTTTGAATTTGACGTTCATCAAACAAAAGGTTTGAGGCTATTTTGAACAACACAGATTCTTGATAAATAGTATCATCATCTTCATGATAATAGGCTTTGATCACCTCTATTTGTTTTTCAATTTGACCTACTACTTTGCGGGCAAGATCTTCTTCCATAAAAACAACTACCGTAAATTTAGAAACATCTTGGATTTCAGATTTTGAAACATTAAGGCTCTCTATATTGATATGTCTTTTAAGAAAAATACCCGAAATTCTATTTAATAATCCAACATTATTCTCGGAATATATTGATATCGTAAACCACTTTTTCTCCATTATGCTATTATGATCTTATTATTTTAACCCTAAGGTTTACATAGTTTTGTTGTTAAATGTCCACTAATTTGTCACATTGAGCTTGTCGAAATGCTTAGTAAGAAGGTCTTCGACAAGCTCAGACAGCCATCTAAATTTTCAATTTTCTATCGCTTTAATAAAAAATTGTCCATTGCGATCCACTGGTTATTTTAATCTAATATCTGAAACTGAGGCTCCTGTCGGAATCATCGGAAAAACATTATCTTCTTTTTCTACTTTTACTTCTAAAAAATATGGTTTATTTGAGGCCATCATTTCTTGAACTGTAGCTGTTAAATTTTTGCGATCACTTACGCGTTTGGCTTCAATGTGGTAGCCTTCTGCAATTTTTACAAAGTCAGGATTTACCATGACAGTGGATGCATACCTGCGTTCAAAAAATAACTCTTGCCATTGCCGCACCATGCCCAAATGATCATTATTTAAGACGACGATTTTTACAGCTACTTGATGTTGAAATATCACCCCCAATTCTTGAATGGTCATTTGGTAGCCTCCATCCCCAATTATCGCTACCACTTCACGATCTATGGCCCCCATTTTAGCACCAATAGCAGCGGGTAAGGCAAAGCCCATAGTTCCTAGTCCCCCAGAAGTAACATTACTTTTGGTCTGGTTGAATTTTGCATACCGGCAGGCCACCATTTGGTGTTGCCCCACATCGGTTACAATAATGGCATTGTTATTTGAAGCGATGTTAATCTCTTTAATGACTTCTGCCATGGTTAAGCCATCTTTTGTAGGGTTTAGATCCTTATCTATAACTTCCTTAAATTCGATCTCGTATTTTTTCTTGAATTCGTTATGCCATGCCTCGTGCGAATTCTCTTTTATTTTAGGGAGCAATAACCGCAGTGTTTCTTTAGCGTTCCCTAAAACCGCCACATCGGCTTTTACATTTTTATTGACTTCTGCCGGGTCTATTTCAAAATGAATCACCTTTGCCTGTTTTGCATAGGTCGCTAAATTTCCTGTAACGCGATCATCAAACCGCATTCCGATAGCAATCAATAAATCACATTCATTGGTCAATACATTGGGTGCATAATTTCCATGCATCCCTACCATACCAACGTTGAGCGGGTGATCAGTATCCATAGCCGATAAGCCTAAAATAGTCCAAGCGGCAGGAATTCCTGCTTTTTCAACTAATTCTTTTAGTTCATTTTCAGCTTGCCCCAAAATAACTCCTTGACCATAAACGATAAAAGGTTTTTTAGCTTCATTAATCCATTGCGCAGCTAGGCCTATTGGAGTCATGTCTGGTTTTGGAACCGGATTATAACTGCGAACACCTGTACATTTTTCATACGAAAATTCAAAGGTATCAAACTGAGCGTCTTTGGTTATGTCAATTAAAACCGGACCAGGCCTACCTGATCGAGCAATATAAAAGGCCTTGGCCATAATAAACGGAATTTCTGAAGCTTTGGTTATTTGATAATTCCACTTGGTCACCGGAGTTGATATCCCCACAATATCAGTTTCTTGGAAGGCGTCAGAACCTAATAAATGGCTGCCAACCTGACCCGTAATACACACCATAGGTGTAGAATCGATTTGTGCATCTGCTAATCCAGTAACTAAATTCGTCGCCCCAGGACCTGAGGTAGCTATGGCTACCCCTACTCGCCCAGAAACACGCGCATAACCCTGTGCTGCATGCGTTGCTCCTTGTTCATGACGTGTTAAAATATGCGTAAGCTTATCTTGAAATTTATACAGTTCATCATAAACCGGCATGATAGCACCACCAGGATACCCGTATATTAAGTCCACACCTTCTGCTAATAAGCAATGAATAATGGCCTCAGCACCTGATATTTTTATCGCAGTTTTTGAAGAACTTTCTGACTTTTTTTCTTTTATAGTCTGTGTACTCATAGTATCTCGAATAAAGATTTCCGTGTGAACGGAAATGAACAATAATTTTAAAATTCATCTGTAACACATCCTTGGGATGCAGACGAAACTGAGCGTGCGTATTTATACAATACTCCTTTTTTAAACTTTAATTCAGGCTGAATCCATAAGGCTTTTCGTTGTGACAATTCTTCCGTAGAAACTTCAAGAGTAATGGAATTTGTTTCGGCATCAATGGTAATTATATCACCATTATTAATGAGCGCTATGGTGCCCCCTTCTTGAGCTTCTGGAGAAATATGCCCTACCACAAAGCCATGAGTTCCACCCGAAAAACGACCATCCGTGATGAGCGCAACTTCTTTACCTAAACCTGCACCCATAATTGCCGCTGTTGGCTTTAACATTTCTGGCATTCCAGGACCACCTTTTGGACCTTCGTAGCGAATAACCACTACATCTCCTTTTTTTACCTGACCATTGCGAATGCCGTCATTAGCGTCATACTCGCTATTAAAAACTTTGGCATTGCCTTGAAACCTTAAACCTTCTTTACCTGTTATTTTTGCGACAGAACCGTTTTCCGCTAGGTTTCCATACAACATTCTTAAATGCCCTGTAGCTTTTATGGGATTATCTAAAGGCTTAATAACATCTTGTCCTTGTTCTAAATCAGGCACATCGGCTAAATTTTCGGCTAAGGTTTTACCTGTAACGGTTAAACAATCGCCATGCAATAGTCCGTTTTTCAATAAATATTTTAATACCGCAGGGATGCCACCAATTCGGTGAACGTCTTCCATGAGGTATTTTCCACTTGGCTTTAAATCTGCAATAAACGGTGTGGTATCGCTAATATGTTGAAAATCTTGTAAGCTAAAGTCAATAGCTGCTGCTCTCGCAATGGCCAAGAAATGAAGTACTGCATTGGTAGAACCACCCATAATCGTAATAAGGCGAACCGCATTTTCAATTGATTTTCGAGTGATAATATCTAAAGGTTTTAGATCATTTTTTAATAAATGATACATACTTTTTCCTGCCTTAATGCACTCTTCTTCTTTATTTTTACTAATAGCAGGGTTTGATGAATTATAGGGTAATGCCATTCCTAAAGCCTCAATCGCAGAGGCCATCGTATTTGCGGTATACATGCCGCCACAAGCGCCAGCACCTGGAATTGATTTTTTAATGATGCATTGAAACTCATCCTCCTTCATCGTTCCCGCTACTTTTTCTCCCCAAGCCTCAAAGGCAGAAACCACATCTAATTTTTTGTCATTATGGCAACCAGAAGCAATAGTACCCCCATACACCAAAATAGAAGGCCTGTTTAAGCGTATCATCGCCATTAAGGCGCCAGGCATATTTTTATCACAGCCCACTACGGTTACCAAACCATCATAACTCATGGCTTGCACCACCGTTTCCATAGAGTCGGCAATAATATCTCTGGAGGGCAAAGAATAACGCATGCCAGGAGTTCCCATAGAGATACCATCACTAACCCCTATGGTATTAAAAATTAAACCTACCGAAGCTTCAGCGTTTATTCCTTGCTTTACAAGCTTCGCTAGATCATTCAAATGCATATTACACGGATTTCCTTCGTAGCCAGTACTAGCAACGCCTATAATTGGTTTTTCAAAGTCTTCATCTTTAAAACCAATTCCATATAACATAGCTTTTGCTGCTGGTTGCGTAGGGTCTTGAGTAACGGTTTTGCTATATTTATTTAATTCCATTCAATTATCTGCTTCTATTTTCTAGTTCTCTTCATTATTCTCTATACTTTCAAAGGTAATTGTTTATAATTCACTAATTTTTTAACAAAAGGTACTAGTCCAAATCCAATTTTAATTAAAACAGTATAACTATTTGTAATTCAGTGATATAATTACATCATTTGTACCATAGTCAATACATTTAAACATTTTTTTAAGCCTCTTCAAAGTGCTCCGACAAGCTAAAAAAAGTAGTGTCGTTTTTGTATCAAGACGCTACAAACAATTGTTTTTTTTAAAATTGAATTTTCTAGTAGTTTTTTGAAGCTATAGAATATCTTTATGAAGGCAAAAAATATATCTATTTTTAATTATTTTTGAAAGATGAAGCAATTAGTACATCAGCACAGCACTTTTTTTGAAACACAGCAAACGAAGGAAATTCCCTTCCGAAAAGCGTATCTAAAAAAACTATTAACAGAAATAGAACTGCAAGAAGATGCTATTTGTGACGCTTTATACGCTGACTTTAAAAAACCTAAGTTTGAAACATTGGCGGCAGAGACACAGTTTGTGATGGCCGAATTAAAGAGCGCTATCCGTAAACTTCATACTTGGGCGAAACCAAAAAGAATATCCGGTACCTTATTAAATTGGCCATCATCCGATTATATCTACAAAGAACCTTACGGAACTGTTTTAATTATAGCACCCTGGAATTATCCATTTCAGTTAGCCATTGCCCCTTTAATTGGAGCTATTGCTGCAGGAAATACAGCAGTGATTAAACCTTCTGAAATTACCCCTAATACCTCTAAGATTGTCGCTGAAATTATTGCAAAGGTTTTTCCAGAAGATTATGTAAGCGTTGTGGAAGGTGGTGTTGAAACCTCACAAGAATTATTAGCTCAGAAATGGGATTATATTTTCTTTACAGGAAGCACACGCGTGGGCCAAATTGTCTACGAAAGTGCAGCCAAACATTTAACCCCAGTAACCTTGGAGCTTGGTGGTAAAAATCCGACTATTGTGGATCCTACAGCTGCCATGGATGTGGCCGCAAAACGTATTGTTTGGGGTAAGTTTTTAAATGCTGGACAAACTTGTATCGCAACCGATTATATTTTGGTGCATACTTCGGTTAAAACTGAACTTATAGAGGCGTTGAAAAAGGCGATCACCCAATTTTATGGAGACCAGATTGAAACATCTTCGGATTATGCGAGAACGGTTAGTAAAAATCACTACCAAGGATTGGTAGAAATGTTAGCAGGCGAAAGCATCCTATTTGGGGGTGAAAAAAATGACGCTGACAACTATTTAGCTCCCACGCTTGTTGATGAACCTAAACGAGACAGTAAATTAATGAAAGGTGAAATTTTTGGCCCTATTCTGCCTATTCTTGCTTATGAAAATGAAAATGACCTCCATAGGTATATTGCTAGTTACGGCAAGCCATTAGCTACGTATATCTTCAGTAATAATAAAGATTTTCAGAATAAATTACTAAAAAAATACAGTTTTGGTGGGGGTGCTATAAATGATACTATCATTCAAATTACGAATAAAAAATTGCCTTTTGGTGGCGTTGGACCTAGTGGAATAGGTGCTTATCATGGAAGAACTTCGTTCGATTTATTTTCCCATTCTAAGGCCATTGTTAAAAAAGGAACTTGGTTAGATATTCCGCTGCGTTACCCGCCATATACCTTACCCTTAAAATATGCAAAAATGATTAAAAATCTGTTTTAAATCAGTTTAAACAACACAAGGTCTCCAGCTTTTTTCTGTGCTAGCACAGAAATTGCTTTATCGGTAAGTTGTAAAATTCTTGGATAACCGCCTGTGGTTTGTCCGTCTTTCATTAAAATTATTAGTTTTCCATTGGGTGTAAATTGAACGGTACCAGGCAATGTTGCTGAGGTTAACATAGAAACCTTATGTCCGCTTATGGATTCATTCAACTGATAAGCCATGCGGTTGTTTTCATTTGCGATGCTAAATTCTTTAAAAAAAAGATGCTCTAATTGCTTATCAGAAAGCATTGTAAACTCTGGGCCCTTTCCAACAAGTAACAACTTTTCGTCTAAATGATCATCAACTTTCATTTCTGACAATTTAGGTTGAAACACAGTTGTTTTCTCATAGGGAATGACCGCTCTATCTTTGATAAGCCCTTTAGGGTTTATAGATGGGTAGTACGATCTACTTTGTAATACCTTTTTTGAGGTAAAACCACCTTTTACAGCTAAATACCCTCTAAATCCTTTTTTTAATCGTCCGTAAGAGAGAATATCACCTGAATTAATTTTTAGCACTGTAAAATTCTCTACCGGTTCATTATTTAAAGTCATTGAAAATTCGGCACCCCCAAGGGTAATAAAGGTGTCTTCTTCAAACTCTAAGGTTGGTCCTGTCATTGTTATTTCTAGAACGGCAGCATCTTCTTGATTTTCTAAAAGAGTATTTAATTTAAATACGGTTTCAATATCCATAATTCCGGAAATAGGTACACCCTTATCTCTCAGGCCAAACCTGCCAATATCTTGAATTGTCGTATAAAAACCCGATTTTAAAACTTTAAGCATCGATTTTAATTTTTTCCATTTGATAAATTCCTACTTCAGCCTCAATTTTATGCAAGTCATACTCCGCTCTTGAAATAGAGTAGAATTGAACTTTATCCCCTACTTTGACTAAACATGGGGTATCTTTTTTAGGATCAAAAATAGGCACTGTTGAATTGCCTAAAATATTCCATCCTCCAGGAGATTCTTGGGGATAAATACCTGTTTGTTTTCCAGCCAAGCCTACTGCCCCTTTTAATACTTTAGCACGTGGAGCTGCTCTTCGGGGAATTTCTAAATCTTTAGGTAAACCTCCCAAATACATAAAACCCGGTAAAAAACCTATACCGTAAACCGTATACACATTTTCAGTATGTTTTTCAATAAGTGATGCCACACTTAAATTTAACTTTTGGGCCACTTCTTCGAGATCAATTCCAAAGGAATCATCATAACATACAGGAAAACGCCACAGGTAGTTTTGAAGAGCACGAACATCTTTTTTTTCAGCATACCAAACTTCTAGTTGAACTTTAAAAGTATCAAAATTAATAGTATCATACCGCAAAATTAGCGTCAGTGAGTTGTACGCCGGCACCAATTCCCAATTGCCTTCTTTTAGACAGTTTTGCCTTAAATGCGCTATAAACGATAAGATATCATTGAGAATAGCTTCTTCAACTTTTTCAGGCCATTCAATTAAAACAGCATGTACACCAAAGGGTCGGATAGAAATGGGATGTTTTTTCACTATTTTATACTAATTTGATGGTTTGAAACATTCCTATGAAGATACGTTAAAATTTCAAGAGCAGCATCAGTATCGCCATGAATACAAAAGGTTTCTGCATTTATTTTTACAAATTTACCTGTGATTGTTTTGAGCTGTTGGTCTTCTACAATACTTAAAAGCTGCGCTAAAATTTCAGGTGGATTTTCAAGTATGGCATTATTTTTCTGCCGAGAAACTAAACTCAAATCATCATTGTAATTTCGGTCTAAAAAAGCCTCATACACTAGGGTAAATTCTTCCTTTAAAGCCATTTTTGCAATCTCCGAAGCAAAAGGAACATACAATTTTAATTCCTTTTTAAAGGGTGAAATGGCGCTTAAAAAAATCTTAGCCAAGTCTGCATTTTTGGCTACATCATTGTATAGAGCACCATGAGGTTTAATATGATGTAGTACTACTTTTTCTTGATCACAAAGTGTTTTAAAATTAGAAATTTGACTTGTGATACTTTCAATGAAAGCCTTTGGCGTCATTTGTATGGAAAGCCTTCCAAAGTTTTTGGTGTCAGGATATGAGGGATGTACCCCAATTTTTACTTGATGCTGATTCGCTAACTGAATAGTATTTCGCATTGATTTTTCATCACCAGCATGACCTCCGCAAGCGATGTTACAAGACGATAAATAAGGAACTAATTGCGCTTCGTTCCCTACACCTTCGCCTAAATCTGCATTGATATCAATAGAATACTTATACATTTGAATATCCTAAGACGGTTCCTATAGTTTTTATGGCTAAAATTAAGGTTATCACAATAATTAAGATGCCCACACTGTTTTGAATTACATTATTTTTATAGGTTCCTAAGACCGATTTTCGATTGACAACCCACACTAAAAAAATAGCTATAATGGGTAATAAAATTCCGTTTGCTATTTGCGCGAATTTTATAATTTCTATGGGTTTTATGCCAAAAGATAAGAAAAAAACGCCTAAGCCTATAATCAACATCCAAACCAATTTGAAACGCCAATCGGTTAAGGAGGCTTTCCAACCAAAACAACTATTAACTACATAAGCAGCTGCTAAGGGTGCCGTTATGGCAGAAGTAATGCCGGCAGCAAAAAGTCCAATTCCGATACAATATTTAGCTGCACTGCCATACAAGGGTTCTAAACCCATAGCTAAATCTAGCACACTACGGATGTCTTTATTTGGGATGGTGGTTGCGGCGATCATAATTCCCATGGAAACCAAACCGCCTAGAGTAATAGACACTATCGTATCCCAGCGTGCAGGTTGTAGATCTGATTTCGTCCATTTTTCACTAACCAAAGAGGCGTGCAGAAACAAATTATAAGGTACTACCGTGGTACCCACCAATGCCATAATCGTTAAAATACTCTGTTCCGGAACTGATGGAACAAATAAACCTTGAAGAATAGCTCCCATATCTGGCTTGGTGATTATTGCGGTTATTAAAAACGATACACTCATTAAAATAACTAATGAAACTAAGGCGGTTTCAAGTACTTTATAATTTCCAAAGTACAATAAAGCACATGCAATAATTCCGATACTAAAAGGGTAAAATTTAGTATATTCTATTCCAAAAATAGCTTCTAGTCCTAAAGTGGCGCCACTTATATTACCACCTTCATAGGCTGCATTACCAATCACAATAGCCCCTAAAATAATCACAATAATGGTATATTTTATCCAGGGTGTTTTTAGTTCAGATTTAATGACATCCGCTAATCCTTGCTGACTTATAATGCCCAGACGTGCTGCCATTTCTTGCAACACTACGGTAGCCAGTATAGAAAGTAGCATTGCCCAAAGTAAGGCGTAACCAAATTTTGCCCCTGCCAAGGTGCAGGCGGTAACTGTCCCCGGACCGATAAAGGCAGCGGCTACTAAAACTCCAGGACCTAGTTTTTTAAACATGTTATTTACTTTGGTTTAAGGCGTGTAATGCAAAACTACCTAACCAGTGTGTGCCGCTGTAATTACCATCGACAATGTTAGGTAGGGAATAGCGAATATGTTCGGCAGCTATATTTTTTAAATGAGTATACTCAGGTAGTGTATTTGCAATGCCATACAAAGACCAAGCCCTACTAAAATTTAATCCATCTAAATGCACCAATTTACCATCGGTTCTGTCGGAAACCTCTCCTGGTCGCAACCTGTATTCTGGATCTGTTAATTCGGGTAAAAAAGCATCAAACCAAATTTTAAACGCTTCTGGAGTATATAAACTTCGCATTAAATTAGCTTCTTCTAAGCACGGAGATAAAAAGTCAAATCCACTGGGCTCCCAATCTAGTGGACAAGCTGCATCAAGCCCATAAAATCGCAATGCAGTTGTTTTAATGACTTGGATAAACTCCTCATTATTTAGGCGCTCAGCATAATCTAGCGCCAACCGCAAACCAAATGCCGTATTGGTATGTTCCCCAACCCGAATAGGATAATTTAATTTAGGAAGAAAACTACTGTAGGCTTCTACAATATGGTCCGTAAGAGGTTGTAAATTACGCTCCAAATCTCTGGCTAAAGGATCATCCCAGGTATGAAGTTCTTCTGCCAATTTTAAAATCCATGCCCAACCATAGGTACGTTCAAACGTACTGTTGCCTTCCATTTTAAAATAAGCCACTTCTTGTAACATATGAGCTTCTGACATATTTTCGGTCAATTTTTGACGAATTGTTGCAGCGCTATGCAAACTAGGAAATTGCTTTAATAATGACACCAAAGACCAATGTCCGTGAACGGAAGAATGCCAATCATAACACCCATAAAATGCAGGATGTAAATTCTTTGGTGTAGCAATGTGAGTAGCATCATGAAGTGATTGATTGAGCTTATTGGGGTATTCTACCTGCATGCATTCTAATGGCAAACTAGCTAATCTGTTGGCTTCTTTAAAAGTTAACACTGGAGCTTCCAATGTTTTTTTAGGTAAAGCTGATTTCTCTTTTTGCTGCTTGCAAGCACCTATCGAAAACACCAGCATAAGTATTATCATCTGTTTCGTCATACCAAAGATTGATTTGTAGGTAAATATAAAGAGAACAAATGAAAAGCATTTGAATCTTGCCAAGAAAAAAATGAACTACAAACTATAGATGAACGGCATTATGGAGTGCTGTTCATCTAAAAAAATGTCATTCGTCTAAAATTTTAAAGCTTCATATACTATTCTTAAAAAGTTACGGTTATAATAATCCCGAATACCTATTTAACCTACTTATGAAATGTTTAGAATGTAATAAAGAACTAAGTTATATTGATCATAAAAATGCCTTTGACACCTACGGAGTAGAACTCTGCAAACAGCATAAAATGAGAATAGACAAATTAGTCTCTTTGAAAAAGACCCCTGTTGAAGCCGTACAACTGTATTACGGCCTTAAAGCCATCGGAATTACTTCGATGTTGGAATGGTGGGATGGAAAAAAATCAATTGATTTGGCTATATCACGTGTAAAACTTAATATTGAGATTGACACCGATTATAACACCATTTCACATGAACAAGCCATTGTTGATTTAGAAGAGGCGATGCACTCTTTTAAAAACGGATTTACTACCATCCGAATTCCGCATGTGGTCATCAAATACTACCCTAAAGAAACAGTAAAAAATATTGAGGCCATTGTTGAAGGCTTGAAAGCGACTGTAAAGACTTTATAAGTGATGGCGTTCAATTTTTAAATGGTCGGTTTTCGTGGTTGCTGCTTGGTTAAAATGGCATTTACCTATGAATTTAAGCCGTATACATTCGAAAAATTTTAGCGACCTAATAAATAACATAAAGCCTTGATTCAAAGGATTTTAGTTTAGTATTGAAGTTTTGGTAAGCGTGTCAGTTCCTAAATGTTTATCATCTTTATTATAATACCATTCGCGTTTTTTTGGCATTTTTATAGTACCTATAGTTTCCAATTCACTGAGGAGAATATATTCTCCATCGTTTATAGACTCATCATGAAAAAATTGATAGACCTCCATGGCATAACTCACTGGATCAAAATAAAAATACCAAATATCCTTCCCTACACTTTCATCATAGCTAACTTTTAGGACTAAATATTCTTTTCCCTTGAATGCTTTACGCTGTACTTTAGCATCTAAAAACGTGCCGTCATCCTTCAATTTCATGGGAAGGCCGTATAAATAAAGGTAATAGTTCTTCATCATCTGAGCACGTTCACAACTCAGCCGATGAGCCTTTAAATCCTTCTCTGATATTTTGGTACTTCCGTTTAACTTTAGCACACAATCTTCCTTATCTATAATCTGTACCAGGGTATTCCCTTCGGTTGTTGAAGTTAATTCAAAGTATTGTTTTGGTAAGTCAATTTTAATTTCACTATGTCTTTCTCTACCGTCTGGATAACTCATGCTTATAAATAATTTTCCTTGAAGCCTGCTCCAAAGACCATTAGGATCGTGAAAAGCTATTGCTTTATCTAACAATTCAGGTGCAGAAATGTTTTGCGCCTTTAAGGGTAGTACACCCATAAAAAATACGAATACTATGAAATATTTGCTCATACCCTTAATTTAGTGCCAAAAGATATAGTAAAAACTTGGTGTAACCTTGATTACTTCTAATAATGTTAATAGTGAAGGGCTAAAAGTGAATAGGAAAACACTTTTGTTTTTCGTTGCTTGTTGTTGGTTTTTTTCTTTAAGAACTTACCTCTATATATTAAATACAGGTTTAATCACAGATGGCCTATCCTCACTATCGGGTATTATGTTACAAGGTGAGCCTAGCAAGGAGGGCATAAATTTTTAAATTCAGCCATCAATTCTTTTAGGACGTAACTACTTATTCTTGAGACAACTATAGACCATTTGAACAATTTTTCTTATATTTAGAGGTATCACTGCTAAATTTCCGTCCTATGCCTGCACACGAAATTGAAATTATTTTAAGCAGACAGTTAGCAGATTGCCTTACGGTACCCGTTTTTATTGTAAATCCTGAAGGAACTTTACTATTTTACAACGAACCGGCTGAAGGAATACTTGGTAAAAAATTTGAAGATACTGGCGCTATGCCAGTAGATGATTGGGGTACTTCATTTTTTCCGTATGATGAAGATGGTAAGGATTTAAGTCCATTAGAACTTCCTTTAGTGCAAACCATAAGAAATAAGGTTCCGGCTCACAAAACCTTTTGGATTAAATCCTTGAACGGCAAATCAACTAAAATATCAGTAACCTCTATTCCCATAATAGGGAGGTCTAATGTATTTTCAGGAGCCATGGCAATTTTCTGGGATAATGAAGTTATACGATGAAAGTAAAACTACATGGTACACGAGGAGCATATCCAACTTCTTCCCCAACAAATCAAACGTATGGGGGAAATACTTCTTGCATAGAAGTCATTCATGGCGATGAACGAATCATTGTTGATGCAGGTACTGGAATTTTAGGTATCGATTTTGATCACTATTATAAAGCCAATAGCATCAATATTTTATTGACTCATTTACATATGGATCATATACAAGGACTGGCATTTTGTAAGCCATTGTTTAATCCCAAAAAGGAGGTTCATATTTGGGGGCCTAGCGGCAGCCCAGAATCGCTACAATCTAGATTAAATCGATTTTTGTCGCCACCACTTTTTCCGATACCATTAAGAGATATACCTGCAACACTTATCATAAAAGAGTTACCAAATACAAATTTTAGAATTGGAAAATTTGAAATATCTTCAGAATACATAAGTCATCCTGGGCCAACAGTTGGTTTCCGTATAACGTGTGGATCCAAATCAATAACCTATATGCCTGATCACGAACCTGTAATTGGAAAATCACATCTTTTTCCTGAGGATGATTGGGTTTCCGGATTTAATTTGGCGTACCAAGCTGATCTTCTTATTCACGACTCACAATACAGTTTAAAAGATTACCAGACCAAAGTGGGATGGGGACATAGTTCACTTGAAATGGCCGCAGAATTTTGTTCAAGGGCAAAGGCCAAACACTTAATTATGTTTCATCATGATCCAACGAATACTGATGACGAACGAACTGAAATGTTCGAAACTTTTATGAGCAGTGTAAATTATGATTTTCCTATTGATTTGGCTGTTCAAGGTCAAGAAATTGAGGTTTAATTAAAGTCAATTAAAAGCTTGGACGCTTAAAGGTATATTTCTACCCCAACCAACCTTCGCGATCCAAACTCCTATATTGAATGGCTTCGCTGATATGCACACCCGTAACATCCTCTGCTGCATCTAAATCTGCAATTGTTCTAGCTACCTTTAAAATTCGGTCATATGCGCGAGCGGATAAGTTTAGGCGTTCCATAGCGTTTTTTAGGAGTTCTTTCGAGGCATCGTCCATTTTGCAGTATTTCCGAATATGCTTGGTATTCATTTGCGCATTGTAATGCACATTTTCCATTTCCTCAAAACGTTTCGTCTGAATTTCCCGAGCAGCAGTTACCCGTTTCCTAATGGCTACACTCCCCTCACCTTTGCGTTCTTCAGAGAGTTTTTCAAAGGGTACAGGAGTTACCTCTATATGAATGTCGATTCGGTCTAATAGTGGGCCAGAAATTTTACTCAAATAGCGTTGCATTTCTGCCGGAGAGGAAGTTACCGGTGCATCCGGATCATTAAAATAACCGCCCGGACTCGGATTCATACTCGCCACTAACATAAAACTACTAGGGTAGGTTACCGTAAAACGAGCTCTTGAAATAGTAACTTCTCTATCTTCTAATGGTTGACGCATGACTTCTAAAACCCCACGTTTAAACTCGGGTAATTCGTCTAAAAACAAAACGCCGTTGTGCGATAAAGATATTTCCCCTGGTTGTGGATATGCCCCTCCGCCAACCAAAGCTACATCGGATATGGTATGATGTGGGCTTCGAAAAGGCCGTTGATTCATGAGTCCCATATTTTTTATTTTACCGACTACACTATGAATTTTTGTCGTTTCTAAAGCCTCGTGTAAGGTCATGGGTGGTAAAATAGAAGGTAAACGTTTGGCTAGCATTGTTTTACCCGCACCAGGAGGACCTATTAAAATAATATTATGTCCGCCAGCAGCGGCAATTTCCATACAACGTTTAATACTTTCTTGACCTCTGACATCCGAAAAATCGAACTCAGGAAAATCTAAGGTTTTATAAAATTCTGCTCGCGTATCAATAATGGTTTGTGGTAAGGGTGTTGCTTTGTCAAAAAAATCAATAACTTCTTTAATATTTTTAATGCCGTATACCTCTAAGCCGTTAACTATCGCTGCTTCTCTTGCATTATCTTCAGGTAAAATAAACCCCGTAAAACCTTCTTCTTTTGCTTTTATGGCAATAGGTAAAGCACCTTTTATAGGTTGTAAACTACCATCCAGCGATAGTTCACCCATAATAATATACTTTTCTACGGAATCAGATTTTATTTGTCCTGACGCTGTTAAAATACCTATTGCTAAGGTTAAATCATAAGCCGAACCTTCTTTACGTAAATCGGCGGGCGCCATATTTATAGTCAGTTTTTTGCCGGGAATTTTAAAGCCATTATTTTGTAAAGCCGCAGCAATTCTGTAGTTACTTTCTTTGATGGCATTGTCTGGTAGTCCCACTAAATGGTACCCTACGCCTTTATCAATATTTACTTCAACGGTGATGGTCGTCGCTTCAACACCAAAGACGGCACTCCCAAAAACTTTTGTAAGCATGGATTGTATTTTCTCTAAAAATAGGAAAATATTTTTGTAAGTTGTTCATTACAAAAAATTATTCCACTTCAAAATTTCTTTGTACTTGAATAAATTTTCCAGACTTAGAAAATCCCAAAAGTGTTACTTGAAAAACACCAGAAACATCTGAGGTATAAAAGTCAAAAGTAGTTTCCGGTGCTGAAACAGTAAATTCAGGGTTCCAATACAATTGATGCCTGTAATCTGGAATATGACTATATTTTTCAGCGACGGCACTTTCGTATTGTTGTTTGAAATATACTT
This sequence comes from uncultured Cellulophaga sp., assembly GCA_963974535.1. GTDB lineage: Bacteria > Bacteroidota > Bacteroidia > Flavobacteriales > Flavobacteriaceae > Cellulophaga. The sequence goes on along the minus strand of CAXBCN010000002.1, from coordinate 40,065 downwards.
TATGATTTACATTGGTATTGAAAATAATTTCTTTGTTTTTTGAATTCGCGTAGGTTTGGGCAAAATCTTGTTCAAAAGTTATGACATCAAAAATTCCGGCGAATACATAAGCGCCCACCATGTATTTTTCCCTAACTACCGTGATACTTTTAATCTTATTGGCATTATACCCTATCAAGTCATCTACATCTTGAACAACAATACCATCCACAACAATTAATGGTTTATAGGCACCGTCATTATAATTTTCCTTAATCCCAGTCACTAGGATATCATTTTTATTCAAACCTTTATTAGTGATTCTTACATTACTAATTATTTCAATGACCGTTTCGCGAAAGCTAGGAAATCGAGTATAGTCATCTAAGAGATAGGTTGTTCCCACTTTTCCATAAAACGGGAGCCTTTTCGTTGGCATTTTTATGGTATCGGGCTTTATGCTATAAAATGCATTCTCTATTTGGTTATGAATACTACGATTTAATATGCTTTGCTTCATGCTAGCATCTAACTCAAATTTTTTAAATACCAGCTGCCCATAATCAATGCCAGATTTTTCATTTAAAACGATGTCATAATTACCCTCATCATCTCCCAAAACTTGTAAGATACCCTTTTTATCTAAGGGGTTATCGGAAATCGAAATACAAAAATTACCGTTACTATCGGTACTGGCTATTTTCAACTGATAATCTGTATTTAAGATACTTAAGGCTACTTTTTTATTATCAATAAGTAGAAGATTCTTCTTTGCAATAATTTTACCGCAAACAAGTTCACCACGCATTTCTGGAACATAAAATGTAGCATTGGGTAATGCTTTAGGTGTAGGCTTTGCTTTCGTTGTAGGAAGGGCTAGAAATGTATTCGATAGCGATTCTTTTTTTCTTACCAGCATCGTGTAATTTCCATGGATAACATCATCAGTATTACTATTGAAATCTACCCTAACCTTTTCTCTTTTTGAAAACACATCTTTTTCTAATTGAAAGCTAAGTCCAATGTTATTTGTTTCCGTTCTTAAATGAGAAATAGGCGCTATAGCCGCTGCAGAATTATTTAAAATAGCTTTTTGATTCGATTGAAACGGATTAATAATAGTGATGTCAGATTGAAAAAAACTATCAACCCCCCAATTCTTCATCCATTGCGTGTAAGCTAATAGTTTGTAATTCCCAGAAGGAATAGCAGTTGGCATAAAAATATCGCCATACGCCATACCGTTAATTAACTGCAATTGTTGTCGAGCAACAACTTCTAAAGATTCATTGACAAGTTCTATATACCCAATTCTACTAATAACACTTGGTTTATTGGTTTTATTTAAAGCGTGAAATTTATAAAAAAATGATTCGCCAACTAACAGTACATTAGTGTTATAAGTCACGAAAGCCGCTTCTTGATCTAATGTATTGAGAACTGTTTTTATATCATCATGCTGTATATTCTGGGCTTTTAGAACGAAAATCGCACAAAAGAGAAAAAAGAATACAGTATTTTTCTTCATATTCATGGTTCAAAGGTTAATCTATCCAAAAATCGGGTTTTATATTTGTTCCATGTAGGGTGCAATCTACACATATATCTCGAGAAACTTTGTAGGTACCTGTATCTTGTTCAAAACTTAAAAATTTTACCCTTCCTCCTTTTAAGCGCGATATTAAAACGTCATAGCGAGATGAATCAAATTCTTCAACACCACAACCTAAGGTATATTTAGAAGCCAAGCCTTCAGGAAAAACATCACGGAAATTAACAAAGATACGTTTTGAGCTCAGCATAGAAACTTCGAAAAAACCTAAAACTTTTGCCTTGGTGTTATCTGATTTTATATTTCCCGAAATAAACCCGGGTTGCGTTTGTATAAATAAATTTTCATTACTTGAAAAATCTAGAAGTGATTTATAAAAGGCATTGGCTTCTCTAGATTGCACAAATTGATGCACCAAAATACTGTACCTTCTTCTTATTTTCAGATCATCTCGTGGTATAAAATTAAGTTGAAAATTTGTAACTCGCCCATCAGTGGTTTGATCAGAGCTAGCTATCAAAATATCATTTGAAAAGACGGTATTATAACAAATATTTTCTTCTTTAGATTTTGGAACAGTTTCAAAAGTTGGTGGATTTTCTGAAACAATAATTAAATCTCTACTATTGTTAAATAAGGATTGAATAAGGTAAGTTTCTTCATACTCATACCTGAAATATCTGGCTTTTTCTTCTGGATCAAAGCTATCTACCCTTATAGCTAATCCTTCTTCCCCGTTATTATCGGTAACGGCTTCAACTCTTACATCTTCCAGAAATGCGGTATTAATAGGTGAAACTGATTCAGAACTATAGCTGTTGCCATCGGTAGTGGTTACATTTAGTTTATAATTCCTATCTAAATCCGCTGAAAAAACAACATCAGAAATATAGGTACCTGGGGTACTTTCACTAAACTCAAAATTAGCCCCTAAATCATCCGTGACCATTACCCTTGCACCACTTTCTCTTATATCTTGAAAACCTACTTTATAAGTTCTACTAATATTTATTTCTTGCTGCTTCGCTTCACTTGTTATATTAGCGCTAATCACTAATATATCTTCAAAATCTTGCGTTTCAATTACAATTACTTCAGTACAACCAAAAAGGAAAAACACAAGAATGAGGCTATTATAAGCATGGCGCATTTTATTCATTTTCATTGCCATTTAAAATTTAAAATTATAGGTGATCGATGGTACTGGTATCGCAAAGATTGAAGTTTGCACTGCTTTTATTTGATCATCTTCATTAATAAAAAACACAGAAAAAGGGTTATTTCTACCCAATACATTATAAATTGAAAAGGTCCAAAAACTATGTGCTAATTTTTGTTTTTTATGATTGCCTTCAATATTAAAGCCCAAATCTAAGCGAATAAAATCAGGAATCCTGAAACTATTGCGGTCACTAAACACAACATATTCATTATTGTTATAAGAAAAATTACCGACAGGTACTGTAATAGGGCGACCTGTTTGGTACACAAAATTAGTCGCTAAACTGAATCTTTTCGTAAACTTATAATTTGCCACGAAACTAAAATCGTGTGGTTTATCAAAATTAGATGCAAAAAAATTACCCTCGTTTATTCGTTCTTCATCAAACGCACTATCAAGCTTTAAAAATGATCTTGAATACGTATACCCCAACCAACCGTTAAATTTCCCTACATTTTTAGCTAAAAGAAATTCTACACCATATGATTTTCCCTCGCCTTGAAGTACTTCAGTATCTATATTTTCATTCAATAACAATTCAGCACCTGTTTTAAAATCGAGAATATTGGTAGATTTTTTGTAAAAACCTTCTAGGCTTACTTCGTAAATATTACTTTCAAAATTTTTAAATAGGCCTAATGATACCTGTTGTCCTCGTTGTGGTTCAATATTTAAATCAGATAGTTTCCAAGTATCAATGGGAGAAACTGTTACATTGTTTGATAGCCTATGGATATATTGAACAGTGTTAGAGTAGCTCATTTTTAAAGCTAAATCTTGGTAAAACTTGTACCTCCCAGACAGCCTTATTTCTGGTGCTCCGTAGGTTTTTATAACTTCATTTCTATCGTAATTTATGGTATTGATTACGGTATCTTCATTTCTGGGCTCGCCAGATTGAAACTCTCTTTGCACACTCTCACCTAAGGCTACATAAAATGAATACCTTAAACCCGTTTCAAAAGAAAGTTTTTCATTAAGATCAAAATTTCTTGAAACAAAAACTGCAGATTCCAAAGCGCGTTCTTCCGCTATTGTTAGGGCTTGTATTGTTGAACTTCCTTGAGGTTCTGTTTCCAGGATTGATCGTGTAGAGTTTCGTAGAAAGGCCAAAATCTAGCTTAAATTTAGAATTAAAAGCGTAATTAGCCTTTATCTTGGCTTCTGTTTCATTTAATTTATAGTCTAATAAAAAATCATTATTTCGATCACTTTCAAAACCAATATCAAAAATATATTGGCTGTTTGAAACTACGATGTTTCCTGAACTTCTGTCGCTAAATTTATGATCCCATTTTAAGGAAACTATTTTGTTTTCATAGCCGAAGAGAGAATCTGAAGCAATACTAAAATCATCTCTACTGATATAAGCTGTTGCTTTAATGTTGTTATTATCATTTATTTTATGGTTATAACTCACCAAAAAATCATAGAAAGAAGCTTCACTACTATTTAGCGACTCTTCATTTAAAGATTTCAAAAGCCAATTAGAATAGGCAGCTCTACCACCAAATATTAAAGATGATTTTCCTTTAACTACCGGAACTTCTAATAGTATATTACTAGTTACAGGTCCTACGGAACCTTCACCCACTATTTTTTCGTTATTTCCATTAATGGTTTTAATGTCGAAAACAGATGAAAGTCTACCTCCAAATTCAGAAGGCATGCTCCCCTTATAAATATTAACACTCCCAAGAGCAAAAGGATTTAGGGCTGAGAAAATTCCGAAAAAATGTTGAGGATTGTAAATAACTGCATCATCAAATAAAATTAAATTCTGATCTGAATTTCCTCCTCGAACATTAAATCCTTCAGATCCTTCGCCTGTTGTAGAAATGCCTGGTAATGTTGTGGCTACTTTCAAAACATCTCGCTCTCCTAGCACTAACGGAATGTTTTTTGATTCTTCAACATCAATCGAAACAGTACCACCTGTTGTTTCGTCTATATTCCTATTCGCATCAGCCTGCACAATAACTTCATTTAGCAACTCAAAGCCTTCACGTAACCTCACATTAAGCTCTCCATTGTTGTAAATAATAACTCTTTTTTTTACGTTTTCAATCCCCATCGATTTAAAATCAAGTATGTTTTCTCCTATAGGGAGTTGAATTTTGTAAAAGCCATTGGCATCAGTGATCGTAAAAATATTTGTCCCTTCTACTAAAATCGATAACCCTATTATGGGTTCTAGACTTTCTTCGTTCGTTATATAACCTTTTAATTCGTAACTGTTTCTTGTGGTATTCTTTTGCTCTCTACCAATTTTAAAAGTTTCAATAGTGGTATTGGTGTTGATTTTTGATTTATTTACCAATACTGGGTTAATAGCTGTTTGCGTAATTATCTGGGTATTCTTTTGTAAAGAATCTCCAAAAAATCGATCAGGAAGCTCATCATAAATCAAATTATTCTGTGTTAGAATAACCTTTGTGTCTTCAAGAATTATAAAATTTAATTCTGAATCCGTAAAAAGGGAGTCTAAAATAGTTTCAATCGGCACTGCTTTAAAGTCTCCTGAAAACACACGAGTATCTAACCATTTGTCTATGTAGAAAAATGAATAACTCGTAGTATTTTCAATTTTACTAAAAACTTCTTGTTTGGTTTCGTTGGTAAAGCTAAGGGTAATTAGTTTTTTATTATTCTGAGCATTTAAGTTGCACAAGACGATAAAAAAAAACAGACTTAAAAATAGTTTCATACTTCCTTTAGTTTGAGTGAAAAGTTTCAAGTTCATCACTCAAATATTGCATAAAACTAACAGGATTTGCTTTTCTTAAAAGCTTATTCTTTTTAAAGGATTTTCTAATCATCTTTTTTTGTTCGGGAAATGCTGCAATAATGTCATTTTTTGTATTTGCTGGAAAGACCTCATTCTTATAATAGATAAAAAATTTAGATTTGTATCTAAATTCGTAATACAATACTTCGTTCCTTGGGCCTAAGTTGATGGCCGAATGTTTCTTTAACAAAAGAATAATTTTATTTTCGGAAAGTTTCTCATAAAATTCTGAATCAGAACTGCGGCTTGAATTAGCATTAAGTTTAATGAATTTTTGATCCTTTAAACTAAAACTATCAATTTTGTTTTTTACTATTTGGAGGATTAAGGCACTCGTTGCGGTCTTGGGTTTTACTAGTAATTCATCATTCAATAAATCGTACTTTAGGTCTTGATGGTAATACGTATTTCCGTTGTATGATACTGTACCGTTTACAAAACTATCAGTTTTAAAAAAGCGATGTTTTTCATTGGTTACTTTAAATTCGTCTACAAATAAAATTCCACTATACAATTCAGCATTCTCATCACCATGGATTGAATCAAACCAATTGTAAACATCTACCAAAGAGGTCTGTGCGGTCGTTACGAATCCAAAATTTAAATTGAGAAGAAATAAAAGAAAAATTTTCTTTTTCATAAGCACAACCACAAAGAAATTATTTTTGGCTAAATGTAAGTTTATTTTTTGATAGTCGTTGTATCTCTACTTTATTCATCATCATTTTTCTAAACTCTCCTTTCAAAAACATCCCTGCTTGGTCTTGATAATGTGGACTAAAAATATTCCCTGATTGGCCGGTGGGTAAAATACTAATGCTATTTTCTATATCCGAAAAATCAATAATTCTACGCGTAGAAGGGCCGGAAGTAACCTCATAAACTTCATCTTCCGTATAATTGAACGACATATTATTAATGACCTCTCGGGTACCATTCACGGGAAATGGTCCTACATTAAAAAAAGAGCGCAGCGCCTCCACCTGCCCAATTGGATGCGGGTGTTCAAGGGTATGCACCTTGTCCCATGTCCATTTGGTATAATTTTGACCTAATGAATTTTCTAAAGCTTGGTAGGCCTGCAAAAAAGAAGTGTTTGCAATATCACTTCTGGATTCAATGGCTGCTGTATTGATATTATCCCACCAAACAGATTCTGTTTTTCCAGACATAGGGGCAATCATTCTTTTAGCAAAGTGTGTGGATAAAAGTTGATTAAATTGTTCATCTCCTAATTCATCTTGAAACGTACTTTTTAAGAAAAAGTAAATCCATCTATGATATAGTGTGGAATTATAGCTATCTAAATTTGCTGTTCCATCCCAAATTTCTAATGCTCCTAAGGCTGCTCTTTGTTGGTCTGATAATTTTGAAGTGTCTAATAGTGGTATTAAATTGGCAGCAATAGCTGGGTTGACCGGCGAGGTAACATCATTAATCATTTTACTGGCCGATACCATATCCCAATCATTTTTTGCCTCTAATAAACTAACAATACGTTTGGCTCTATTTTCTGGCAGATAATACCCTGGGTAAATTTTCCCTAAAATTGAATCAGCTTGATTATTTGCGGAATACACATAGTTCCAAGGAGGATTAATCGCTTGCGGGTTTTCTGAAAAATTTAAAAAACGCAATGGTTCTTGTTGGCCAGTACTGCCGTTAAGTATTAATTTGGTATTGACACTATCAGGCATTTGATAAAGTTTTGCTGTACCAAACCAAGCAATATTGTCTTTCGCATCACCATACATAATATTTAAACCAGGGGCATGAATTGCTGCTAAAGCTGTTTTAAAATCTTCAAGACCTTTTGCGTGAATAATCGCGTAAAAGGCGTCTAAGGTTTTGTTTTCAACTTCGGTATAAATCCATTTCATCGCTACAGGCCTATCACCACTAATCTGATCTGCTATTCCATTTAAAATGGGGCCATGAACAGACTTTTTAAAAGAAAAAATAATATCGTCCGCATCCTTTACTTTGATGGTTTTTGTACTAGTTTCAAAGTTTTTCCATTCCCCTTTATATTTATATTGATTGTCATCGCTTGGGTGTATTTCTTCGTAATAAAAATCAATATCATCATTTTCGAACATGGTTAAACCATAGGCCAAATTACGATCGTGACCTAACAAAGGAAACGGAACTCCCGCTAAATGATAGCCGTATTTTTCGTAGGATGGGGTACTCACATGAGCTTCGTACCATACCGAGGGTTGTGAGAAACCAATATGCGGATCGTTTGCAAAAATTACTTTTCCGTTTTTTGTTTTCTCTGGGGCAATTACCCAGCTATTACTTCCTTCAAACAAAGGAACAGGTAGTTTCTCTAAGGCTGAGAAAGCTAAAGTTGAAATAGTGTTTTTTATCGTATCCTTTGGAGATGAATGAGAATGTATTAAAGTTAGGTTTGCATTCTCTCCTATTTCTAAATCTGCTAAATAAGCAGCCCCTAAGGTTTCTTTAATATTCGTTAATAAAGGATCTGTTTTATGTGCCATAGCAAAACTAAAAGCCATATACCCAATGGTATTATACACATCTTTAATAACAAAATGAGTTTTGTCTAAACCTGTTAAATAAAATTCTACAGGCGTTGGTCCCTCGTCTATAAAGGCATTAACCCCGTCTAAATACGCCTGAGTTAAGCGTAGCGTCTCCGAATTTGCATCTAAGTTGGCTACTGTTTTTTCAGAGGCATCATCGATCCCTAAAGACAATAAAAACTTATCTGTAGAAACCATGTCAACCCCAAAAACTTCGGATAATTTTCCAGGTGCAATTCTACGCAATAATTCCATTTGCCACAAACGATCTTGGGCATGCACGTAGCCTAAAGCTCTAAAAGCATCTTTCTCTGACTTGCCATAAATATGTGGAATTCCGTAAGTATCATAATAGACTTCTACTTCATTATTGAGCTTTACCAAAGCAACTTCTCCACTGTATTTTGGTTTTAATGTTTGAATGAATAGGAAGATGCCAATGGCAACAAGGGCCAAACATCCTACAATGATTAGGGCAACTTTTTTTAGTTTTTTCAAGGAGATATAGTTTTTTGGAAAGATAATACTAATTCCAAATCTAGAAAACAATCACTCCCTAAAATTCTCTAAACCCTTTATCAGCCATGCTTTATAGGTCTCAGTATCGGTATATTGAATTTCGGTATTTAAGACTTCTATATCTGGAGAAAGTAATACGTAATAGGGTTGCGACGCAGCATTGAAGTTTAAGGTTTGGAAGGTGCCCCACTTCTGCCCCACCGTTTCGATTCGCTTTACACGACCCGATTTGAACTTAAAATCAAATTGCTCTAGTTCAGGAAGTGCCTTACGGTCATCAATATATAATGAAATTAAAACATAATCGTTTTTAATCATCGGATAAATATCAGGTGCAGTCCATACATTTTCTTCCATTTTACGACAGTTGACACATGCCCAACCTGTAAAATCAAGTAAAATGGGCTTATTTACTTTTTTAGCATACGCAACACCTTCATCAAAATCTTTAAAGCAATTTACGCCAAGCGGACAATCGCTTTCTTGCTCAAAAACACTGTAAAACTCTGGTGGAGGAAATCCACTTAATAATTTTAAAGGGATCACTTTGGCTAAGCCTAAAACCAAATACATCACAAAAACAGTACTAATCAGGGCAAATATTTTACGCGCAGGAGCTAATTTTTGTCTTGGACCATCATGCGGAAAGCGCAGAATTCCAAAGAGATAAAGGGCTAATAAAGCAAATAGGAGAATCCAAATCCCCAAAAATATTTCTCGTTTTAAAATGCCCCAATTACCTACTAAATCGGCATTCGATAAAAACTTAAGGGCCAAGGCTAATTCTAAAAAGCCTAAAACTACTTTTACGGTCGTCATCCACCCACCAGATTTAGGTAACGAATTTAACCAAGCTGGAAAAAGTGCAAATAGGGCGAAGGGCAACGCTAAAGCCACGCCAAAACCTAACATTCCCGTAGATAAATTAGTAGCTACATCACCTTCCGCCAATGCCGTACTTCCCAGTAGTCCGCCTAAAATGGGACCGGTACAAGAAAAAGAAACGATCGCCAAGGTTACCGCCATAAAAAAGATCCCAATAGCACCGCCGGCTTTCGACGAAGCATCATCCATTTTATTGGCCCATGAACTCGGTAATGTCAATTCATAATATCCAAAAAATGAAAAAGCAAAGAATAAAAATATGAGAAAAAAGGCCACATTAAGCCAAACATTTGTTGCTATAGTATTTAGAATTTGTGAATCTACAGAATCGAATACATGGAAGGGTAGGCTGAATAAAAAGTAAATTAAAACAATGAAAAAGCCGTATAAAATTGCATTTAAAATTCCTTTACTTTTAGTGCCAGATTGCTTCGTAAAAAACGAAACTGTCAGCGGAATCATTGGAAAAACACAAGGGGTTAATAAGGCTATTAAGCCCCCTAAAAAACCTAAACCAAAAATCATCCACAAGCTAGAATTCGCGTCAGTAGCTCCAACACTGCCATTGGTCAAAGCTTCTTTATTTTTTAAATCTAAAATAAGTTCATCACTTAATATTTTACTCCGTTCGTCAACAGTTTTCTCTTCTAAATTGATAGGGCCATCGCCCAAAGCAAAAATAAACTCTATCTCACCGGGAATACAAACATCTTTACAAACTTGGTAATACAACACCACATTAACTTGATTAAGGTCAGGTTTAAGGATCCTTATCTTTTGAGTAAACGTCAGGCTTTCTTTAAAATAGGTTTCTTCAACCTCAAAAATATCGCTATACGCCGTAATGGTTTCACTTTCTTCGGCTGTGCCCACTAATTCGTAATCTTCGCCAAGTTTCATGAACTCAAATTCACTAGGTTGTGAGCCTCCTTCAGCAGTATATTGCGAATAAACATACCAATCTGTTGCAATAGCGCCTTTGATAATTAACTCATATTCAGTTTCTGAAATTTTGTTTAATTCTTGTGACCAGACAACAGGATTCGCATCGTTTTGAGAGAGCCCTGTAAAGTAAAGGATGACAGTAAAAAATAGGATTAAAAACTTATTCATTATATAAAGTGAATTTTATTATTTCTTTTGTTTCAGGACTAACTTTAAAGCGATTGTCTATTCTTTTCCCGATAACCCAAACGATGTTTTTTTCGGAACATAACAACCATTGATTCTCTTTATCAATTTGACTGTATTTTTCGTCCTTAAAAAACTTGCTGAGCTTTTTTCTGCCCTGCATTCCAAAGGGATAAAAATAGTCGCCTATTTTCGCCTTCCTTACAATTAATGGAAATGTCAACGTTTTGGCATCAACATATAAGCAATTTGATGCTATTTCATCTATGCTTAAAACAACTTCTTTTTTTAAATGTACCGGATAAAGCATCGATGTTTCGCCTTCTTTTAATAGGTAAAAATCGGCTGTTGATTCCTTTATTTCCTGCAACAAAAAAGAGTTTCTGTCTTTGAGTAAGCGATGTGTTCCACTTAAGAGTTCTTTCCCTGATAAACTCCCAAAAAGCGATATTATTGCTTGAGCATCGTGAAATCCATAAGGTCTAAAAAGCTGGTAAATGTAGGCTTCCAAAGGGATCAGCTTTTCTAAAATATTGATTTCAATTTTTAAAATATCCTTTTCTTTTTTGAAAATAGTATCTCTAAGCTCTTCCATATGAGCCTCAAGCAGCCTAGCTGTCTGTTCCAAGAAAGCTTGAGTTTTTAAAAAATTATTTAGAAAATTTGGATGCAATTCTTTTAAATTAGGCACAATGGTATGCCGAATTTTATTGCGTAAATATTTCGTTTCTTTATTACTTTCATCCTCTCTCCAATCTAATTGGTGTTCTTGGGCATATCTAAGAATTTCATCCCTTGAAAAGGGCAATAAAGGCCGAGAAATAGCTGTTGTTTTTTCAGGAATACTTGTTAAGCCTTCAATACCTGTGCCTCGTGATAAATTGATTAAAAAAGTTTCTAAATTATCGTCCGTTTGGTGAGCTGTTACTACAGTAGTTATATTATTTTCTTCTAAAATTTTTGAAAACCAAGCATATCTAAGCTCTCGAGCCGCCACCTGTAAGGATACTTTTTGAGTATGTATATAGCCAATAGTATCAAAAGTTCGGGAAAAATATTTTTTATTTAAACGAATGGCTACATCTTTTACAAAGGCCTCATCGGCATCACTAGCTGCTCCTCTTAATTTAAAATTACAATGGGCTATGGAAAAATCGAGCTGTAGTTCGGCACACAAATGCACCAGTACCACGCTATCAACACCTCCACTACATGCCAATAAGAAAGGCGCTTCCAATAAATTTTGGAACTTTAAATCTAAATGCTTTTTGAATTCGTGTAACACGATGTAAAAATAACTAAAATAAGAAGATTAATACCGGAAATCACCGGGCTTATTCTAACACTGTGCGCATGGCTTTTGCTTTTAACAAACATTCTTGGTATTCATGTTCAGGTGTTGCTTTTGCAGTAATAGCGCTCCCTACTGCAAAAGAAATATAAGGTTTACTTGAATTGTATAAAATACTGCGAATAACCACATTAAAATCAAAATCATTTTCTGGCGTAAAGTATCCCACAGCCCCGCTATACAAACCGCGTTTAAAGGCTTCTAAATCTTCAATAATTTGCATCGCAGATACTTTTGGAGCCCCGGTCATACTGCCCATAGGAAACGTGCTTTTTATTAGGTCTACTGGATTGGTGTGACTAGCAACCTCTGCAACGACTGTAGAAATCATTTGATGTACCTGATCAAAACTGTACACTTTGCACAACTCTTCTACTTGAACACTACCTTTATTCGCATATTTAGAGAGGTCATTCCGCACTAAATCTACGATCATGATATTCTCGGCTCGCTCTTTTTCGTTGTGTTCTAAATTATACTTTAATTGATGATCTAGTTCTTTATTTTTAGAACGTTTTGCAGTGCCTTTAATGGGTTGGGAAATTACTTTTAATCCCACTTTTTTTAAGTAGCGCTCCGGAGAAGCACACAACAAAAATTTATCATTTACCTTTAAGAAAGAGGCAAAAGGCGCTTTAGAAATAGCATTTAAATTGTGATATACTTTACTAGGGTCAATGTGCCGATTTTCAAGATAAAACTCTTGACAAAAATTAGCCTCATAAATATCACCACGGTGAATATGTGCCAGAATTTGTGTTACTTGTTTAAAATACTCGTCCTTAAAAATCCGCATTTTTATAGCCAATGATTTTTCTTGTGCGGTATGCTCTAAAGTCTTATCAAAAGAAAAGTTTAAAATGCTCGTATAATCAGCTTCAATTTCATCATCAACCATCTGTAAATAGTCAAATTCAACCGTATTATTTTTGATTTTAATAAGCCTTTTGGGTTGAAAAAAGTACAGCTCAGGAAATTCTATGCCATCATAATTCTTTGAAGTAAGTTGTTCTACATCATTCTTTAAATCATACGATAGGTAACCAAATAGCCAATCTTTGGTTTCGTTTTGATATACTTTTAAATCTTCAAAAGCATTTGTAGCATCTGTTTTAATGGCCGTAAGCGCATCAATAGCTAAAATAGCTTCAAAAGAGCTGTATTGTTGTTGCTTATCGTTGCTATCTAACCATGCAATTTCATAAAACTGCTGCGCCCATTGTAAAAGGGATACTTTAAATTTAGAAATATCATGAACGTGAAAAGAAATTTTTGTACGCACAATAAATTATAATTTTGAGAGAAATAATTGCAATGCCTTTTTATGAGCTGTTGCCAATTCTTCGTGCATAATTCCCTTTTCTTCATCAAAATTTTCATCAAAAGAGGGCAATGAAAATGTCGCTATAATTTCAGCCCCAAATCTAGGAAGCAAATTCTCAACAACTTCTAAGGCACTTATTGCTCCGCGTTTGCCACCAGAGCTTGCCATTAAAAAAATTTTTTTATCGGCTAAAAATTTACGTTCTATTCTAGAGAGCCAATCTATAAGATTTTTAAAATAAGCTGATGGTAGTCCGTTATGTTCATTTACGGCTATTAGAATTCCGTCTGATGTTTCAATATCATTTTTAAGACGCATTAGAGCCTTATCATAACCATTATTTTTTTCTTCATCATAACTGTACATTGGAAAGGGATGATGGGCTAAATTAATAGCCTTTACCTCATGGTTTTTAAGTAAACTAGCTGTAAAATTTATAAGTTTAAAATTTATTGAAACCGATGAATTACTTCCTGCAAAAGCTAAAACGACTGCCATAATGAAGAATAAAATTTTTAATGCAACGAAAATACCTCAAAATATGCATACATAAACAAATTTTATCTAATTTTGCGCGTTAAAACATCCAAACACACTGTTTAACAAGTATATACAGTAAATATGAAGCATGATATCTAAATCAAACAGACTCTATTTTATTGACGCCATGCGGGCCTGGGCTATTTTAATGATGCTTCAAGGACATTTTGTAGATGGTTTATTGGACAATGCCTTTAGAGATACGTCAAATTTTGGATATTCGATATGGCTGTATTTTAGGGGGGTTACAGCTCCTGTTTTTTTCACGGTTTCCGGATTTATTTTTACTTTTTTACTTGTTAAAGGAGAAAAATCTGGATTAGATAATCCTAGAGTAAGCAAAGGCATAAAAAGAGGATTACAACTAATATTTATTGGTTATTTACTGCGATTAAATTTCTGGGGTTTATTTGGGGGTTACATTTATGACTCTTTCTATTATGTAGATGTTCTGCATTGTATTGGTTTCTCTATTTTAGGAATTATTGGGCTCTATGTAGTAACCACCAAAAGAAAAGTACTTTTTCCTTTGCTACTCATCACGATTACTTTGCTACTGTTTATTTTCGAGCCTACGTATAAGCAATGGTCTCACAATTATTTACCAGTTTCGCTTGCGAACTTTTTAACAAAAGCCAATGGCTCAGTCTTTACCATTTTTCCTTGGTTTGGTTATGCCACATGTGGGGCGTTTTTATCCCTTGTATTTTCAAAATTTAAAGAAGCTAAATATCTATATCCAATAGCTATTTCCATATCAATTGTACTAGGTTTAGGTTTAATATTTGGTTCTTCTGAATTGTTTTTAGTCTTAGCGAGGTATACTAACATTCAACTAATAGCTGATGTGTTCTTTAATAATTATTTATTTATTCGCTTAGGTGATGTATTTCTTGTATTTGCCATTTTTATGATGTTCCGTGGATTATTAACACACCCAACGCTATTAAAAATAGGGCAAAGCACCCTTTCTATTTATGTCGTGCACTACATAATACTATATGGTAGTTTCATTGGTTTAGGATTGTATTATTTTTTAAATCACAGCCTTTCGCCGAGCACAGTAATCGCCGGCGCTTTAATTTTTATGTTGGTGAGTACTGCAACAGCCTTATATTATGAAAATCATAAAACAGCTATAAAGTCAAGCATTAAAGCCAAACGGATGCAACTTTTAGAACCCTTTGTGCCTTGGCTTTTATTCGCTTCAAAATTGTTTAGAGGCTATGCCATAAAGCTAAAAACAACAACTCTGAAATTATTTAGATTAATTAAAGATTAATTTTCTCGTAGCAAAAAATCCAAAGTTTCAATTATCTTCACGCTCAAAAAAAGACCATGAGCGAAAAAAATTACAGTCCTATAGGTATTGATTTAGAAAAAGATAAGGCTTACAGTTGGTGTACATGCAGCCATAGCAGCAATCAACCTTTTTGCGATGGTTCACACAGAGCACAAAATGCTACGCCTCCCATGCGTTTTACCGCTGAAGAAGATAAAAAGGCATTTTTATGTACCTGTAAAAAAACAAGTAATCCACCCTATTGTGACGGCTCCCATAATAAATAGTGATGAAGTCGTAGCTTCAAGTTATTGGGCCCATTAAAATTGCAACAAACGAAAAAAGGGCTACTTAAATTTAAGTAGCCCTTTTTTATGCTGTAAACTTGTTAAAAACTAAACGTGCAATGCTCTGTTGGCTGTTGCAGCAAGTGCCGCTTCTTTTACTGCCTCCGCATAGGTTGGATGTGCATGACTCATACGAGATATGTCCTCGGCAGATGCTCTAAATTCCATCGCAGTTACGCCTTCAGCTATTAAATCAGCAACACGGGCACCAATCATGTGTACCCCTAAAACTTCATCGGTTTTTTTATCGGCAAGTATTTTTACAAAGCCATCGGTATCCCCACTTGCTCTTGATCTGCCTAAGGCGCGCATCGGAAAAGAGCCTGATTTATACTCAATTCCAGCTTCTTTTAATTGTTCTTCCGTTTTGCCCACAGCAGCCACTTCTGGCCAAGTATATACCACTCCCGGAATTAAATTATAATCAATATGTGGTTTTTGACCCGCAATAATTTCAGCCACTAAAGTACCTTCTTCTTCGGCTTTATGAGCTAACATAGCGCCTTTAACAACATCGCCTATGGCATAAATATTAGAGACATTGGTTCTTAAATGTTCATTAACAGCGACCCTTCCTCTTTCTTCTAATTGTACACCTGCCGCTTCTAAATTTAAACCCTCAGTATAGGCATGACGACCCACTGCCACTAAGCAATAATCGCCTGTTAAGCTAACTTCTTCTCCTTTTTTGTTATCTGCTTTGATAACGACTTCTTTACCTTTGCGTTCCACAGATTTTACTTTATGAGAAAGCTCAAATTTTACTTTTTGCTTTTTCATAACTTTCATTAATTCCTTAGATAAATCAGCGTCCATAGTTGGGATGATTCTATCCATATACTCCACTACGGTCACTTCAGCACCTAATCTCTTGTATACTTGCCCTAACTCTAAACCAATAACACCTCCACCAATAACAATCATATGTTTAGGCACTTCTTTAAGTTTTAAAGCTTCTGTAGAGGTAATAATACGTTCTTTATCTAATGTAATGAAAGGTAGACTTGAAGGCTTAGATCCAGTGGCAATAATGGTGTTTTTTGCTTCAATAGTTTCTGTTTTACCATCGTTTTTTTTGATATTTATATGGGTAGCATCTTTAAAGCTACCGACACCTTCAAAAACATCAATTTTGTTCTTGTCCATTAAAAATTGAATCCCCTTGGTAGTCATATCAACGACTCCTTGCTTGCGAGAAATCATTTTTTCTAAATTCAATTTTATTTCTCCTGGTATTTCAATACCGTGTTCCTCAAAATGTTTTATCGCATCTTCATAATGATGCGAAGAGTCTAATAAAGCTTTCGAAGGGATGCAACCTACATTTAAACAGGTACCACCTAAGGTACTATACTTTTCTATTATGGCTGTTTTCATTCCTAATTGTGCGCAGCGAATGGCTGCAACATATCCTCCTGGTCCTGATCCAATAATGGCTACATCGTATTTACTCATATCTTTGATTGAATTTTATAAACAGTACAAAATTAGCACTATTTTCTCTTATACTCGTGCTCTAGAGCTTAAACTTGTATTTTTTTTAGGTCTATTTTCTTTTTGGTTTTCACAAGGCAATCGCTGTGGTATGCTTCACTTCCGCGATCACAAACGAACTCTGTGTGCTGCCTATGTGATGAATTGCCGTAAGTTTTGACACCATAAATTCTCTGTATTTTTCCATATCACCCACATGAATTTTTAAAATATAATCGTAATCTCCGCTGATGTGATAACATTCAACCACCTCTTTTAATTTCACAACTTCTCTTTCGAATAGCGTAACATAGTCTTTTGTATGTTGTGCCAATTTTACATGGCAAAGCACCGTGAAAGGCCTTTCGACCTGTTTTTTATCGACTAAAGCTACATATTTACTAATCGTTCCTGTTTTTTCTAGTCGCTTTATACGCTCGTAAACCGCTGTTACCGATAAATTTAGACTAATGGCATACTCTTTTGTGGTTCGTTTACAATCTTGTTGTAATAAACTCAAAAGTTTTCGATCTGTTTCGTCAAAAATCATTTAGATAAATTTTCATCTAATATAGCCAAAACCTAACAATAATAGATTAATAAACTAACAATATAGTTTTTATCAGTTAAATTATTGGCTTTACTCGAATTGTATTGGTTTTAAAACTAAATATTTTTAATTTGGTAGTTCTAAAAATTTCATAATTATGAACTACAAGGCATCAGACAAGTTACAGGATTTACAATATTTTGGAGAATATGGAGGTGTCAACCCTTCTATATCAGATTCTTCAACCTATACCTTTATATCAGCAAAAACAATGTTTGATACTTTTGAAGGAAATACTGAAGGCTGTTATTTATACAGTCGTCACTCCTCACCATCAAACCTGTATTTAGGCGAGGCTTTAGCTGCTTTGGAAGGTACAGAAACCGCTAACGTGTATGGTAGCGGAATGGGAGCTATTACGGCAGTAATTTTGCAAATGTGTAATTCTGGTGATCATATTGTTAGTAGCAGAACAATTTATGGCGGCACTTATGCCTTTATGAAAAATTTCTTGAAAAAGTTTAACATCAAAGTTTCCTTTGTCGACACGACCTCTATTGAGGCTATTGAAAATGCCATTACCGATACCACTAAAATGATTTATTGCGAGGCCGTTAGCAATCCGCTTTTAGAAGTAGCAAATATCGCAGCCATTTCAAAATTGGCAAAAAAACATGAATTACCTCTAGTTGTTGATAATACATTTTCACCTTTATCTGTGGCTCCAGGAAAATTAGGTGCAGATATTGTGATTCATAGTTTAACTAAATTTATAAACGGTACCAGCGATTGCGTTGCAGGTGTCGTTTGTGGAACAACTGATTTTTGCTTGAGCCTAAAAGATGTGAATTCTGGTGCTGGCATGTTATTGGGTAGCACTTTAGATAGTTTGCGAGCCTCTTCTATCCTAAAAAATATGCGCACCTTGCACATAAGAATGAAAAAGCATAGTGAAAATGCCTTGTACTTAGCTGAGAAATTTGAGCAAGACGGACTCAAAGTTTCCTATCCTGGATTGGCATCACATCCCGGACACCAAACAATGAAAACTCAGATGAATCCTGAATATGGATATGGGGGACTTTTAACCCTAAATGTGGGTTCATTAGAAAATGCAAATGCTTTAATGGAGTTGATGCAAGAGAAAAACTTAGGGTATTTGGCGGTTAGTCTTGGATTTTACAAAACTCTTTTTAGTGCACCGGGCACTTCAACATCTTCTGAAATTCCATTAGAGGAACAAATAGAAATGGGATTATCAGAAGGCTTAATCAGATTTTCTATTGGTTTAGACAACGATATTCAAAGAACCTACAAGACCATGAAAGGCTGTATGGAGCAATTAAATATTCTGAACCTAAAGCCTGTATCTTAAAATTAGGGAATGACATTTCTTGCATGAAAACAAGCAAAATCGTATTATTACCATATAACTAACGACATATTTTAATGCAAAACCAAAGTTTAAACCCCTCCGGTCCTGAAAATGAACATATTGTAGAGAACAGAGAACTTAGTATTTGGGAAGCATTAATTCCTGTTGTGCTTTTAATGGCGATGTTGGCCTACAACATTTTCTTTGCAGGCGGTGAGGCTTTGGGAGAATATTCTAATCAATTTATTTTACTTATTGGAGGCGTTTTTGCCGCTATCGTAGGTTTATTTAATAAGTCTACCTTAAAAACAATGGTTAAAGAAATTTGGGAAAATTTGCGAAGCGTTTTTATTCCCATCATGATTTTATTTCTCGTTGGGGCCTTGGCAGGCACTTGGTTGGTTAGTGGCATTATCCCAGCTATGGTGTATTATGGGTTACAGGTATTAAACCCCACTATTTTTTTACCAGCCTCTGTTATTATTGCAGCTATTATTTCAATCGCCACGGGAAGTTCATGGACCACTTCAGCAACTGTTGGTATAGCATTGGTAGGAATAGGTACAGCCCTTGGCATTCCAACAGGAATGATTGCTGGTGCCGTTATTTCTGGCGCCTATTTCGGTGATAAAATGTCGCCCTTAAGCGATACCACAAATTTGGCTCCAGCGATGGCCGGAACAGATTTGTTCACTCATATTAAATATATGGCCTATACCACAGTACCTACCGTACTTATTACCCTAATCGTTTTTACGATCATTAGCTTAAATATTGATACCACAGGAACTGCAGATATCAGCGGTTTACTCAAAACAGTTGAAACTACCTTTACCATAACACCTTATTTATTTATAGTTCCCATTGTGGTTATTGTTTTAATTCTATTTAAAACAAAACCCTTGGTGGCCTTAGGTGTAGGGGTTGGACTAGCCGCTATTTTTGCGATGATTTTTCAAACTCAAATATTAGAAGTACTTCATGAATCAGAAGTAACAGCACTTTTTAATGCTATTTTCACTGATACAGCCATTGTAACGGACAACGAAAAACTAAACGAGTTATTCAGCGCAGGCGGCATGGAGGGAATGCTTTGGACGATTTACTTGATTTGTTGTGCCATGGTCTTTGGGGGTATTATGGATGGGATCGGAGCTTTAGCAAGAATCACAAAGGCATTATTATCAATTGCCACTTCGACATTTGGTCTTTTTTCAAGTACCGTAATTAGTTGTTTGGGCCTAAACACTATTGCTAGTGACCAATACTTAGCAATCGTGATTCCAGGTAAAATGTTTAAAAAGGCGTACCAAGACAAAAAATTAGCACCAGAAAATTTAAGTAGAACCTTAGAAGACTCAGGCACCGTAACTTCGGTGTTAATTCCTTGGAATACCTGTGGTGCTTATCAAGCGGGTGTATTAGGAGTAAGTACAGGAGAATATTTTATATATGCTATTTTCAACTGGCTAAGCCCTATTATGACCCTCACTTTTGCTGGTCTCAATATTAAAATAAGACAATTGGTTAGTGCCAAAAAATCATAAAAAGCTTAGGACCATTTTCGTACTAAGAACTTCTTCTTTTATTTAAAAATTTGGGTTTTAGTTTTTCTCAATGTATGATTCTTTTCTTTATGAAACTCATCATATAATGGGGTCAAAATTCTTGTTTTGACAAAGAAAAAGACTTTAGCTTCAGTCCATGTGTAAAGCCTATAGACCTATCGAATATAGCAATCCAAAGCCACAATAAACTTTCATAATTGTCTTAATTTTGCCGTCGATTATAACAATATAAAACATAAATAACGATGGCAATTGTAGGTAAAAAGTTTCCGAATCTAAGCGTAAATGCAATGAATGATTTAGGAGACACTTTTAAATTAAATGTATTAGAAGAAGCTCAAAAAAATAATAAAAAGGTACTTCTGTTTTGGTATCCAAAAGATTTCACTTTTGTATGCCCTACAGAATTACATGCTTTTCAGGCGGCATTAGGAGAGTTTGAGAAAAAAAACACCATGGTTATTGGCGCCTCTTGTGATACTGCCGAAGTTCACTTTGCATGGCTAAGCACTGCCAAAGATAACGGCGGAATCGAAGGTATAACCTACCCTATTTTAGCAGATAGCAATAGAAATTTAGCTGCTACTCTAGGTATTTTAGACATTACCAATGAGCAATACCATGAAGAAACAGGCGTAGTCACTGTGGATGGCGATAATGTTACCTATAGAGCTACGTATTTAATCGATGAAGACGGTACTGTTTTTCATGAAGGAATAAATCATATGCCTTTAGGAAGAAATGTAAATGAATATTTACGTTTAATCGATGCCTACACCCACGTACAGGAAAAAGGAGAAGTTTGTCCAGCAAATTGGGAAGAAGGTAAAAATGCGATGACTGCTGATCGATCTGGTGTTGCTAATTACTTATCTGCTCACGCTAACTAAGAAAACAAAACCATAAAGAAATAATCTATTGTCTTTAAGACAATAGGTTATTTTGTTTAAAATACAAAAAAACACATACCGATGATTTTAGAATTAGAACAAGATAATTTACAAGAGATTATTGACCAAAACCAAAATGTTATGGTTCAATATTCAGCTACATGGTGCGGGAATTGCCGTATTATGAAACCAAAATTTAAAAAGGAAGCTACAGCGCATGAGACCATTACTTTTGTTATGGTCGATGCTGAGAAATTTCCTGAATCTAGAAAATTAGCCAACGTGGACAATTTACCTACATTCGCCGCTTTTACCGGAGGTAAACTTAAAAATCAAACACAAACAAACAAATACGAGGTTTTAAAAGAATTGATAAATGAAATTACCAGTAATTAAGCATTTAACAAGCTTTATCGAGAAAAACGATGAAGACTATATTGTTGAAACGATAGAAACCTTAGAGGACTTGACAGAAGTTTCTTCTTTAAAAGATGAAGAACTTGACCTTATCGGAGAATTAATTTCGAATATGTATGGTGCCCTTGAAGTTCATAAAGCCATCAAAAGCGGAACTCCGCAAAAAGAAGCATTGAACGGTTTTATGCAACGAGTTATGGGTGCTATTGATAAGTAAGTATCTTCCTGGAAGTTTAAATGATAGGCCACTCAAAGCCCTTTGATTTTTATTCCTAAAGTTTAGGTCATTATTAAAAAGTTTATGAGTGAAGCCGGCTAGTTTTTTAACGTATCGATTTTTATATACGTATCAAGGTTCAATGTTTTTCTTTACCAACATACTATCTATGGCTCAACTAAATAAATAGAAAAGAAAGTCCGTTTACGAAAATAAATGGACTTTTATTTTTTCAATTAATTTTACTTAGTTTTTAGGGATATATTTTATAATTTCACCCCAAATTAAATACAAGGAATATGGCTACAGTAACACTAAAAGGAAACGAGATTCACACCATAGGAAATTTACCATCAAAGGGGGTTTCCGCTCCCAATTTTGAGCTCACTAAAAGCGATTTATCTATGGCAACTTTAGCCGATTATAAAGGTAAAAAAGTAGTCCTTAATATTTTTCCAAGCATAGATACAGGAACATGTGCACAATCTGTGCGCCAATTTAACCAAGAAGCATCTGAACTAGAGAATACCATGGTTCTGTGTGTCTCTAAAGATTTGCCATTTGCACAAACTCGTTTTTGTGGAGCAGAAGGGATTAAGAGCGTAGAAATGCTATCTGATTTTAAAGATGGTAATTTTGGTAATTCCTATGGTTTATCCTTTTCTGATGGTCCTTTAGCACCTTTACATTCGAGAGCTGTTGTTGTTTTAAATGAACAAGGTAAGGTAGTTTATACAGAACAAGTTGCTGAAATTGTTGATGAACCAAATTATAAAGCAGCGTTAGAGGCCTTGTTAGATGAATAAAAAAAGGGAATCATTTCTTGTAAACCGAATAAAAAGTGTGGGCTTCGCATTGCGGGGAGCTTTACTTTTAATAAAAACAGAAGCTAGTATTAAAGTTCAAGTGTTTATAGGGCTTTTAATTACCGGTGCTGGTTTTTATTTCGAAATATCAAACATCGAATGGATTCTTCAAATCTTCGCCATTGCTTTGGTCATAGGTATTGAAAGTATGAATACGGCTGTAGAAAAAGTAGCCGATTTTATTCAGCCCGAATTTGATCCTAAGATTGGTTTTATAAAAGATATTGCCGCTGGAGCCGTGATGATTGTCTCCATAGCTGCGACTATTATAGGTTTAATCATCTATGTTCCCAAATTTTTTTAAAACTACAATCCCGCATGCTTAAATGCTAAATTCGTATTTTAGCCCCAAGAATTAATGATTTAATGGCCAAGAAGACAAAAAGCTCAAAAAAAACTGCAACTCCCAAAAAGAGTTTCTTTTCATTATCAAAACAAAATAAAATTATCCTAGGAAGCTTAATCATGCTTTTTAGTGTAGCGCTCTTTTTTTCTTTTATTTCATTCTATTTTACCTGGAAAGGGGATCAAAGCTTATTGTCTGAATTTGTTACTAGAAATAAAGAAACAAAAAACCTCCTCAATAAATTTGGGGCTAGTATTAGCCACTTTTTTATCTATAAAGGCTTTGGCATAGCTTCTTTTATTTTTACGTTTTTATTTTTTTTAACAGGTTTAAAACTTTTTTTGAGTTTAAAGGCTACTGATCTGCTCAGAAAATGGAGTTGGGGAATGGTATTCATTATTTGGACGGCTATTGCCCTTGGTTTTTTTGCAGAATCATACCCTTTATTAGGGGGGATTGTTGGTTATGAAATGAACGATTATTTGCAGGATTACACCGGAAAATTAGGGGTGTTTCTGTTATTGTTATTTGGTTTAGTGTTTATTTTAGTGCGCTTATTCAAAGTAACTCCTGATCTTATAGCAGATTTATACACCAAGAATAAAAAACAAATATCTTCCGAATTTAAAAATGAGGAAACTTCAAAAACCTATACTGACGAAGAAATTGAGGATTTAATTGCCAAAGAAGAGAAACAAACACTGATTGATACCTACACCCATAAAAAAGACATCCCTCCTTTAGAGCCCGAGGCCAATACCCTAGATGACGGCTTTGAAATTACGATTCCAAAAGAAGAAGAGGTGATGGATGATCTTAAAATGGAGGTAAAAAGTGTTGTCGAAGAAGTAGAAGACCTAGATTCGCTGGCTAATAAATTAGTGGAAGATTTTGGAGAGTTTGATCCTACCTTAGAATTGGGCAATTATAAATTTCCAACCATTGAGCTATTAGATCAACATGGTGTTACTGGTGGAATTACGATAAATCAAGAAGAACTAGAGGAAAACAAAAATAAAATTGTAGAGACCTTAAAAAATTATAAAATCGGTATTGCTCAAATTAAAGCTACTATAGGTCCTACCGTCACCTTGTATGAAATAGTCCCCGAAGCTGGTATTCGTATTTCAAAAATTAAAAACCTAGAAGATGATATAGCGCTATCACTTGCGGCTTTAGGCATTCGGATTATTGCTCCAATTCCAGGTAAAGGTACCATTGGTATTGAGGTTCCTAATAAAAACGCCACCATCGTTTCGATGCGATCGGTGATTACCTCGAGTAAGTTTCAAAAGGCAGAGATGCAACTACCTATCGCTTTTGGTAAAACGATAAGTAACGAAACCTTTGTTGTTGATTTGGCAAAAATGCCGCATTTATTAATGGCAGGTGCTACCGGACAAGGTAAATCTGTTGGATTAAATGCAGTATTAACGTCGCTCTTATACAAAAAACACCCATCGGAAGTAAAGTTTGTACTTATAGATCCTAAAAAAGTAGAACTTACCCTTTTCAATAAAATTGAACGACACTTTTTAGCCAAATTGCCCGATACCGATGATGCCATTATTACCGATAATACCAAAGTAATTCACACTTTAAATTCACTCTGTATAGAGATGGATAATAGGTATGAACTGCTAAAATTAGCCCTGGTTCGAAATATTAAAGAATATAATACCAAGTTTAAAGCTCGGAAGTTAAATCCGAATGACGGA
This sequence comes from uncultured Cellulophaga sp., assembly GCA_963974535.1. GTDB lineage: Bacteria > Bacteroidota > Bacteroidia > Flavobacteriales > Flavobacteriaceae > Cellulophaga. Next base: position 15,176 of record CAXBCN010000002.1, on the reverse strand, counting down.
CACATGTACTTGCCATATATTGTTTTGGTGATTGATGAATTTGCCGATTTAATCATGACGGCAGGTAAAGAAGTAGAAACTCCTATTGCTCGTTTAGCCCAATTAGCTAGAGCCATAGGTATTCATTTAATTATAGCTACACAAAGACCATCGGTAAACGTAATTACAGGAATTATAAAAGCAAATTTTCCCGCGAGAATTGCTTTTAGGGTAACCTCAAAAATAGATTCGAGGACCATTCTAGATGCACAAGGCGCTGATCAATTAATCGGTAGAGGCGATATGTTGTATACCCAAGGTAACGATGTTACTCGTATTCAGTGTGCCTTTGTAGATACACCAGAGGTCGCTAAAATCGTGGAGTATATAGGTTCTCAACGAGGTTTCCCCGATGCTCATTTGTTACCGGAATATGTGGGTGAAGATTCTGGCACAAGTATTGATTATGATATATCAGAAAGAGATGCTTTGTTTCGAGATGCAGCCGAAGTGATTGTCATTGCACAACAAGGCTCAGCTTCCTTAATTCAAAGAAAATTAAAATTAGGGTACAATAGGGCCGGTAGAATTATAGATCAACTAGAGGCTGCCGGTATTGTTGGGCAATTTGAAGGCAGTAAAGCGCGGCAAGTTTTAATCTCTGATATGGTGGCTTTAGATCAGCTATTGAATAACGAAAAAGGCTAAATGAATTATAGTTTTAAAATCTAAAAAACGAAGCCGTGCCAGGTATTCTTTTAACCATAAGGATACATTTGGGGCTAGGGGATACATTTTGCTTTGATTCGTTCATCATTGATCTGATCTAATTTTAAAAAAAAAAAACAATAAGAATTACAAATTACAGCTTAGGCAAAAGTCTAGAGCTTAAAACTATTTAAAATGAAAAAATTACTGGTATTTGTTATCCTTTTAACGTCGGCCGCAGGTATGGCACAAAATGCTGCGAAAGCAAAAACTTTATTAGATGAAGTCTATACTAAAGTAAAATCGTATGATAATATTTATGTAGATTTTAAGTATAGCCTACAAAATAAAGAAGCGAATATCAATCAAGAAACTAGAGGTGATGTTACGATGCAAGGCGATAAGTACTTGTTTAACTATTTAGGGGCTCAGCAAATCTTTGATGGAACTAAAGTCTATACCATAGTTCCTGAAAATGAGGAAGTTACTATAGAAAACAAATCTGATGACGAAAATACAATTACACCATCAAAAATGCTTACTTTTTATAAAACTGGGCATACCTATGCTTGGGATATTCTGCAAACTATTGAAGGGCGTAAAATACAATTTGTTAAATTAACACCCATGGATACGAATTCTGAAATCAAAACAATTTTGTTAGGTGTTGATGCAGAAACAAAACATATTTATAAACTTATAGAAACAGGCAAAAATGGTACAAAAACTACCATCACTGTTAATTCTTTTAAAACAAATCAACTTTTGTCAAAAAGCTTATTTACTTTTGATGAGGCCAAGTACAAAAAACAAGGATACTACATCATCAAAAATTAGATCTTGAGAATATTAGACAGTTATATTTTAAAGCGTTTTTTATATAATTTCTTCAGTTCGTTTGCTATCTTGATGCTCATCTTCATATTCCAAACGATTTGGTTATTTATAGATGATTTGGCCGGCAAAGGTTTAGATATTGTCATCATAGGTAAGTTCTTGTTTTACATTATGCCCAACCTCTCAGAGAAAGTACTGCCCTTAACGGTACTACTAGCCTCGATACTTACTTTTGGGTCCCTAGCAGAAAACTATGAATTTGCAGCGATGAAAGCTTCCGGCATATCCTTGCAACGATCTATGGCTGTTTTAATCATTTTCGTTTCCTTACTAGGCGTTTTGGTGTTTTATTTTGCCAATAGTGTGATCCCTGCTGCAGAACAAAAAATATATAATCTTCGTAAAAATATTGGCCAAGTAAAACCATCAACTGCTATCGTCGAGGGTGCTTTTAGTGATTTGGAAGGTACCAATATGAATATGAAAGTTGACCGGAAGTACGGAGAAAATGAGCGATATCTTGACAATGTTATTATCCACAGAAAACTAGATAATAATGTCAACAACACCGTAATTAAGGCTAAAACAGGAGAATTAGTAAGTAGTGAAGGCTCAGATATTTTGCAACTTGTTTTAAGAGATGGGTATTATTACGAGGAACGAAAGACGAAAGATGCGAATGAAAATAGAAAACAACCGTTTGCAAAATCTAGCTTCGATACCTATACCCTTAACCAAGATATTTCTCGGCTCGATGTTAATTTAGAAGAAGACCGTGAGGTGACCACGGATAAGATGAAAAATGTATCGCGCTTAATTAAGGATGCCGATTCTATAAACACCAATAATAAAGCTATTGTGGGTACTTTTTCTAAAAGTATTTCTAATCGAATGGGTGCTTTTTTAATCTTATCAGCATCGGACAGTATTGCCCAAACAAAATTAATGAACAGGCCTGCTGATTCAATAGCCTTGTATAAAAAAAATATAGACACCTTAACGCTGGTAAACTTATTTGAACCTTATCAAAAGGCCCAGATTTTAACCTCGGCTCTAAACACTACAACCAATATTATCGGCTCTATTGAAAGTAAGAAAGAGGAATTAGACAAACGATTCAAAATTTACAATATGCACATTGTATCGCTTCACAAAAAATTTGCGTTGGCCTTATCTTGTATCATTTTATTTTTTGTGGGTGCTCCTTTAGGGGCTATTATCAGAAAAGGTGGTCTAGGGTTACCTATGGTCATTGCTATTGTTTTATTCCTAACCTACTATTTTATAGGTGTATTTGCCGAAAATTATGCTAAAGAGGGTAATATAAACCCTATTTTAGGAGCTTGGGCTTCTACCTTGATTATGATGCCTTTAGGTATTTTCTTAACCAAAAGAGCCACAGCAGATAAAGGACTTATAGATTTTGGAAGCATTATCGATTTTTTTCAAAATGTAATCTTAAAAAAAATTCGTACAAAATAATGAACATGGAAAAAAGTATTCATCTCGATACTATTGAAGATGCGATTAACGACATTAAAAACGGAAAAGTTATTATTGTTGTTGATGATGAAAATCGAGAAAATGAAGGTGATTTTCTTGCGGCTGCAGAATTAGTAACACCAGAAATGGTCAACTTTATGGCGTATCACGGCCGTGGTTTAATTTGTACTCCATTGACCGAAAGTAGATGTAAAGAGTTAGGCTTACCTATGATGGTTACCAATAACACGGACCACATGGAAACGGCATTTACCGTATCTGTTGATTTAAAAGGGAATGGCGTTACTACAGGTATTTCAGCTTCAGATAGAGCTAGAACAATTTTAGCACTCACTGAGGCTACAACAAAACCCTATGAATTGGCTAGACCTGGTCATATTTTTCCTTTAGTAGCCAAAGAGGGAGGAGTTTTAAGACGAACCGGTCATACAGAAGCTGCTATTGATTTTGCGCGCTTAGCTGGTTTACAACCGGCAGGCGTAATTGTCGAAATTATGAATGAGGACGGTACCATGGCACGTTTACCTGAATTATTAAAAGTAGCCAAAAAGCATCATTTAAAAATTGTATCAATCGAGGCGCTTATCGCTTATCGTATGGAACACGATAGTCTTATTGAAAAGAAAGAAGATTTTACCATTACAACACGTTTTGGAGATTTTAGATTGCGTGCTTATCAACAAACCACCAATGATCAAATACATATTGCCCTCACCAAAGGTTCATGGAAAAAAGACGAGGAAATTTTAACTCGGATTAATTCTACTTTAATCAATAATGATATTCTAGGGACTTTAACGAATAATCCAGATAAAAAACTGGAAGACATGTTTCATGCCATTAACACCGCAGGGAAAGGAGCTTTTGTATTTATCAATCAAGAAATTCAATCCTTAAACCTTTTAAATCGCCTTTCCGCCTTAAAAGAATTACAAACCAATGGCCAAATAAAAGCACCGAAAATAGAGATGGATTCAAAAGATTTTGGGGTTGGCGCTCAAATTTTACACGATCTAAATATTTCAAAAATACGCCTGCTAACTAACACAATTCAAACGAAAAGAGTAGGTATTGAAGGTTACGGACTTGAAATTGTAGATTATGTATCGTACTAGACGAGTTCCTTTATAATCTTGGCCATTTTTTGCGCCCTTTCCTTAACTTCTTCCTCTGCCCAGCTTAGTTTTATAAGGCAAGATATGGTCTTAGAAATAATGGCATCAGAGGCAGAAAAGTCTGACTTATAATAATTGGGTAGGCCATCATATTGGGCATTTGAGAAATAATTCAAGCCCTTTAAATGTTTTAAATGGTCCCATTTCCTGTGGTAATGCCAGTTATTGTCGAACCAATAAAATGTAGCATCTACACCTTGTTCTCCAAAGGCCTCATGCACTCTTTTTGAAGCCGCTTTCGTTGGCAAAAAGAAATTAAAGAAAGAATAATTCTGAACTCCTCCTTTGGGTATTCTTCTAAAGGTTACTTCTGGTATATTTTTTAAAGCATCTTCAATAATACTGTAGTGTTTTTTTTGAATGGCAATAAAATCATCTAAACGTTTTACTTGCGCCACACCTACTGCAGCATTAAGTTCAGATATTCTAAAATTATATCCTAAAATGGGGTGCTTGTCGGCTCCCCTATCCGTTCCTAAGTGATCATGACCGTGATCTGTATAGGCTTGTGCCTTTGTATATAAGGTATTACTGTTGGTAATAATAGCGCCACCTTCACCACAGGTAATCGTTTTTACATAGTCAAAAGAAAAACAGCCTATTTTCCCAATTGAACCCAGAGGTTTGTTGTTAAACGTACCACCAATAGCTTGGCAGGCGTCTTCAATTAGTATTAAGTTATGCTTTTTACACACCTTACATAATTTTGTTAAGTCTGCCATTGAACCACACATATGCACTGCCATTACTGCCTTTGTTTTTTTAGTAATCGCTTTTTCCACGGCCTCGGCATTTAATCCTAACGTATCATCTACATCCACTAAAATTGGAACAGCACCCACTGAGAGTATGGCCTCAAAAGAAGCCACAAAAGTAAAGGTGGGTAAAATTACTTCATCGCCAGAATTAATATGCGTTGCCATTAATGCCACGGTCAAGGCGGCGGTTCCACTGCTCACCACGTGAGCGTGTTTTACCTGCATTCGCTCAGCTACCTGTTGTTCTAATTCTAAGGCTTTCCAATGGTTTCGGGCCTTATCAAAACCGTAACGCATTAAAACTCCTGAATCTAAAACATCATTCACTTCTTTTCGCTCTAAGTCTCCAAAAAATTCAAATCCAGGCATTTTTCTAAATTTTAGTTATTGTATTTTGTATTGCTTTCTAGGTGATTTTAGTACTTGAAACTTTTTTAAAACTATTAAAATTACAAATCAATGACACAGTCACTAAGTGGTTTTCGAACTTTGGCGAAATTAGAAAATACATCATCCTCTGCTCTATACCCTACAGGCAACACTAAAACTGCTTCTAAATTCTTTTCCTTTAATTTTAAAATTTCATGATATTCCTTAGCCAAAAACCCTTCCATTGGGCAGGCATCAATTTCTTCTATAGCACATACAGTTAATAAATTACCCATGGCCAAATAGGCTTGATTGGTAGCCCAAGTTTTAATTTCCTCGATGTTTTTTTTAGAAAAATCTTGAATTAAAAAGCTTTTAAACGGATTTAAAATTTCATCAGATGTATTTCTAAGCTTCTTGACGTTTTTAAAATAATTGTTGATGTAGGTTTCGTCTATTTGTGATTCAATGCAAAAAACTAAAAGATGCGACGCTTGACCTACTTGTTTTTGATGGAAAGAAACTTCTACAAGTTGATCTTGAAGCTTTTTATCTTTGATGACTAACAACTTAATAGGCTGCAAACCGTAAGAAGTTGCGGTTAAATTAAAAGCTTCTTTTAAAATTTGAATTTTAGCTTCAGGGAGAATTTTAGCCTCATCAAATTTTTTCACTGCATAACGCCATTGCAATTGTTGAATACTATTTGTCATTTTCTTTATCAATTATTTTTTGAAGCCAAAGTTAGTCATTTTAAGTTTTTATTCGCTAAGGGAAAGGCTAAATCCAGTGGGTAATTTACTAATTATAACATATAAATTTCAGCAAGAAATTATTTTTAAAAAATATTTTAAATCCTTTGATAAAATTCAAAAAAGGTTGTTATATTTGCACCCGCCTACGGGAAGTCAAATTTCCAATCAGGGCTCAGTGCACTGATAAGGTAAACGCAATAGACACTTGGAGAAATGGCAGAGTGGTCGAATGCGGCAGTCTTGAAAACTGTTGAGGGTCACACCTCCGGGGGTTCGAATCCCTCTTTCTCCGCTGAAAGGCCTATAATAGGCACCGAAAAACCTGTAAATCGTTGATTTACAGGTTTTTTAATTTTATTCTATATTAAATGATATCATTTAAATGCAGTCTAAAAGGGGCAAATTCGGTGTCACTTAATTATCTGAAAAAAGTTCCACCAGACAAAGTTAAATACCTGTATTTAAGATAGTTAACTTCAGGTCAAAGTGATAATTTTTTAGTACATTGGTGGACATCGAGGAACTAAAAATTATGTCACTCTCACTTTCACTTTTATTTTATATCAAAAAAAGCAAGGCAGATTCTTCTGGAAAGACCAATATATACTTAAGAATCACGCTTGACGGACGTCGCTCAGAATTCAGTATACACCGCAAAACCCACGTAGATTGGTGGAACTCTAAAGCACAATTAGCAATGGGTAATTCGCCAGAGGTTCAAAATATCAATCAGCATTTGAGTATTCTACGGAATAAGGTCTATTCGATTCAACAAAATTTTGAAAGAGAAAGCGAGACTTACACAGCTACTGATATTAGGGATGTTATACTTGGCAAAGACAAAACTCAAAGAATGTTGCTCGAAATATTTAAAGAACATAATGACGAAGTTGAAAGTCTAGTAGGAAAGGATTTTGCTGCTGGAACTGCTGAGCGCTATCGCACGTGCAAAAAACACGTGGCAGCTTACGTAAAGAAGAAATACAAGAAAAATGATATTCCTGTACAGGATGTGGATCATCAATTCATTTCGGGGTTGGAATACTATCTTAAAACCACCCGAAAGTGTGCACACAACTCCGCTATCAAGTATATTACCAATTTTAAAAAGATCATTCGTATTGCACACGCCAATGATTGGATTGACAAAGATCCTTTTCTGCATTGGAAAGCTAAACTTAAGATTGTTGAGCGTGAGTTTTTAGCCGAAGAAGAAATTCAAAAAATCATAAATCTTGATTTGAAAATGGAACGGCTCGACCAGGTACGTGATATTTTTATCTTTTGTTGTTTTACCGGTCTAGCGTATGCCGATGTCAAAAAATTGAAAAGGGGTGATATTAGCATAGGTGCAGACGGTGAGGAATGGGTTAAAACAAAGCGCTCTAAAACCGATACCAGAAGCAATATCCCGATTTTGCCTATTGCCAAAGTCATCATCGAAAAGTACAAAGACAACGAGCTGCTGAAAGAAAAAGATTTGGTACTGCCTGTACTAAGCAATCAAAAAATGAATGCTTACATCAAAGAAATTGCAACTTTAGCGGGGATTACCAAAAACCTAACGTTTCATTTAGCCCGCCATACATTTGCAACGACGGTAACACTTACTAATGGGGTTCCAATAGAATCCGTAAGCAAAATGCTTGGTCATACCAATTTGAAAACTACCCAGCACTATGCTAAAATATTGGATATGAAAGTAAGTAAGGATATGGAAATTTTAAGGAATAAGTTTAAGTAGCGATTAAAGAGGCATACCATAGTCCTTGTTTCTATTGTCACATTTTCGCAAATTATCTTGCTGGCCAGAATTTGGCCTAGTGCTTTCCTCTTTTATTTTAATGCCTTTTTCGACGAAATTACTGGCCGCTGTTTTCCAATTTTTTATTTTAAGTCCTCTACTCAGTTCCCAATCCCTGGCTTTGTAATACGCATAGAATTTCTTTCCTTCCACAACTGGCCAATTATTTTCTTTAAAAAAATTTAAAACAACTAGTTCATTATTTGGCCTTGCCAGTTTATTTAAGTTTTCAATTGTTTTATGTTTATAAGAAGGTACCAAATTTTGGCCTGGTTCTGGGACGCAGTTAGCCAATTTTTGACCATCTGAGATAAAAAAAATGGTCATCTGAACTTTCGAACCTCTAGCCGGATGATACGATGGATAGTACCGAAAATAGCCCCAGTCATTAAGATCTTTAATATAATTATGATAGGTAGTTTTTGATTTGAATTTTGCTTTTTCCATAATCCATTCCCTGTTTATAATTATGACCCTTTTAAAAAACTCTCGATTCCATTTCTGAAAGAACGCCAGATACAATGTGATGTGACCCTGCTTAATTCTACTGTCATTGTTGAAACGATCAAATACTGCGTTGAGCTGGATGATGTAGTTTACTTTTTCCATCACTCATTCTTATCAATAAATTTCTTTGCTCTAAATTGGACTTCTTTATTTTCATCGGTATATTTTCTTTCTAAAATCAATTTCTTCTTGGGTGGCTCTGCCGCTTGAAAAAGAGCTCGCATCATTGCAACGGTCGGTTTGGTCTGCGATTTTTCAATATCCTTCATAATAGCGATCATCCCATTCATACGTTTTTTGATTAGAACGGAAATCCTGTTTTCCAGCGTTTCCATACGTGGTCCTAAATGCTCTGTTGGTGAAATTCCGTTTTCATTAAAAAAGTCCATCATTAATAGTAATGTCATTGATTGGGATTTTGAGAGCATTTTACTAAATTTTCTAAACTCGATCGCTACGGACCTTTTGATCTTTAGTGTTTCAAACTTTTCTTTTTCAAATGCTTTATCCATAGTTTTTAGTAAAATTAGAGCCCGTTTACGGCGGTTAACAACTGTTTTTAGTAAAAAACAGCGTTTTTATTAAAATTCAAAAAATTATAAAAACCCTGCAAACCCCTATAAACAGTATGTTTATAGAAGAATCGAATTAGCGTAACAGGGCGGCAGCCTGTTACCCTCTTGCTATTCGATTCCTTCATTTAACTTCAGGATCTTCATACTTTTCAAGCAAATTTGAAAAGCTATTTTGGGAACTTTAAAGACCATTACTTTTTTAGTAATAAAGTGAAGTTACTTATTTATAAACAACTGACAATCATTAAAATAAACTATTTTTCATATTTATTTTAGATGGTTTTATTTGACGTATTTTGATATACATTTCCTTTTAAAATCACCTACTTATTATATCTTGAGCGTTTTCCTTTTCTTTTGGTTTTGAATTCTATGTGCTTTACTAATTACCAAGTTTATTTGTAGCAAAATGATACAAATTAAGCCTCAATTCAATTTCAATCACTTACTTCCCATAGTGCCATCGCCGTTACCTTTTCGGTAACCGGAACAAAAATTCTGAACGAGTAAGAACTTATAAAAGTGAAGCCTGTCCTGAGCGCAGTCGAATGGGCGAGCGAACGGTTATGCAGTTTGTCTCGGACAGAATTTTAAACTTTGTGTAGAAAAAGGTTGGGGTGATCGTTTTGCCGGGCGAACGCTGTCGCTTTTTCTGCGACAGGGTTCAAGATAGTCTAGTGAACCGCTTTTCTCGGAATAAAGCTTTTCGCTAAATGTAGAGGAATGGGGTGGAACGGTATGTATTTACTATACCATTTTGATATTATGAGCCGATTAGGAATGCTATTCGGCTCATATTTTTGGATATTTTGAGGTGATTAAGTTTTTTTATTGGTTCAGTTGGGAAATACATATGCTATAATATTGATACTAAAGCAATTTTCATAAAATTATAGAATATTTAAAGATTAATTCGAATTATAAATTGAAAAATATTTGATTAAATCAACAGAAATCAAATCTTGTTCATTATATTTGGATGTTCATTGTCACTGAACAGTGTAAAGCAATGAACAAAAAAGATTATGTATCGCAATAATGACTTCATTTACGAAGCTACATCTAAGTTGGAAGAACTTACCAATATTCCTGTTCAGGTAGATAGTAATAGAGCCGACTATGATGCCCTATTAACAATAGGTAATGCACAGTTTATTGTAGAAACGAAATCTGCCGTTAGAACCTCCAACCAAGGTTTTATTTTAAATCAATTGGAAGAACTAAAAAACTATAGTGATAGACCTGTTGTTTTAATAGCAGAATATATTTCTAAAAAGGCAACGCAAGAACTTAAAGAGCGCGGTATCAATTACATTGATGTCGCTGGTAATGCATTTATTAAACATAAAGATTTAGCAATCTTTGTAGAGGGTCAAAAAAACACCAAAAAAGACAAAACAAATCAATCCCGTGCTTTTCAAGAAACAGGTTTGAAAATTATTTTTAATTTATTGAATAAACCCGAAAGTCTTCAAGATTCTTACAGAAGAATAGCGGAGCAAGCCGATGTTTCCGTAGGCTCAGTGAGTAACGTAATGGCCGAATTGGAAGCTCTAAATTATCTACTCAAAACAAACGATAAACGAGTTCTAAAGAATAAGACTGAACTAGTTGAACGCTGGGTGGTTGATTATAATGCGACTCTTAGACCTCGAATTCTAAGAAAGCGGATGCGGTTTATAGATCAGGAGCATTTAAGAAACTGGCAAAATATAGATTTACATACTGCAACTGGTTCCATTCTTTGGGGCGGAGAGCCCGGGGGTGCAATTCTAACAGAAAGCCTAAGACCTGAGAAATTTACCATTTTCACAGATTTAGACCTTTCTTATGTAGCCAATAAACTGCGCTTGGTCCCAAGTGAAGAAGGCACTGTTGAAGTTCTGCAAAAATTTTGGAAAATTAAGGAAACCAACAACCAAGTGGCACCCCCACTTTTAGTATATGCCGATTTAATAAACAGTGGGTATGGAAGAAATATCGAGACCGCAAAAAAAATACTAGAGCGTGAGTTACAATATATCTAGTGAAAAATTTACACATCCACTGTTGAAACCAATTCTGTTGGAGCTTACCGCGTATTTTAAAAAAGCCGGTATTTCCTTTTTTGTAATCGGCGCCACCGCACGGGATATCATTATGGAATTACACAATACGCAATCCGGTCGTTTAACGTACGATCTCGATATCGCGATTACCGTAAATGATTGGGAACAATGGCTTAATGTGGAACAAGAACTCCTAAAGTTCGAAAATTTCACTAAAGACAAGGATCAAAAGCAACGCTTTATCTATAAAGGAAATTTTCAACTGGATATTGTGCCTTTTGGTGAAATAATGAAAAAGGATCACAAGATATTTTGGCCGCCCAATGAAGAAATGGCTATGTCGGTTTTGGGTTTTACTGCTGCTGATGAAGCTGCCTTAACAGTTCGAATAGACGATAAAACCGAAATCAAAATTGCGACACTCAGTGGTATTTTTATTCTGAAAATAATTGCCTGGAAAGATCGCCATCAGCGTAACAATAAGGATGCTGATGATATAGGTTTTATTTTAGAAAACTACCTATCCATTCACGAAGAAAGAGCTGCTATAAAATATTATAACGAGGTATATGAAATTGAAGCATTTAGCATCACAAAAGGAGGTGCAGCGCTATTAGGAAAGGATATCCAAGAATTGTTGGAAAACCATACAGAAACAATAGAAACCATCCTTGAAATTCTTAATGAAGAAGTAAATAAAAAAGAAGAAAGCACACTCCTAAACCAAATTATCGAAACTCATAAATCCCTTTCCTATGAAGAGGTGCTGCAAAGTATTCAAAATGTAGTGAGCGGACTAAACCAAAAATAACCAGCATATATGGCTACAGTTATAAAAAGTAAAGAAGAAATAGTACTAGAGGATAACGAGCTCGTTTGTATCCTTACTGGTGAAGTAAAGAAAATTAAGGCACAGGAAACCAATTTACAGTCGGTTATTTTAATGCTGAATGAGGAATATGGCTTCGACTTAGATGATATGGAGCGCAATTTTACGGTTGAATATGAAGATCCAGATACGGGCAGAAATAAAAAACAAAAAGTTGATCTCGTGATTTTTGAAAAAGACAAACCCCACGAACAGGATTTTATTATACGTCTCTGCATTATTCAAAGTGATAAGGTAAAACCAAACGATAAAAAGAAAGGTGTTGCTGCAACATTAGAAAATGCAATGGGTGCGGTTGAAAACTGTGAGTTTGGTTTATGGGCAAATGGTTCCAGCTATAACTTCTTGCAAAAAGAAGTGGATGATATTGGCTACGATTATAATTTTATAGATTTATCAGACTTTCCAGGGGAAGGCGAAACGCTGGAAGATTTGGATCGAGATGACCGCTCCCACACCCGTACACCAGCAAACGACTCCTTAATAAAAGTTTTTAAGCGTTCTCACGATTATATCTATGGCAATGAAGGCCGAAAGAAAGATGCATTCTGGCAATTACTCAATCTGATATTTTGTAAACTCTATGATGAAAAACGTCGTTTTATGGAGTTACCAAACGACGAAAGCTACCGCAGAAAATTTTGGGTAGGCGTTAAGGAACAAAACACCGAAGAAGGTAGAGAAGCTGTTGCTAAAAGGATCAAAGGTCTCTTTACAGAACTTAAAAACGATGACATCTTCTCCGAGGTTTTTCAGGGAAATGAAAGCATTGACCTAACCAATAAAGGCCTTGCTTTTATTGCAGGGGAATTAGCAAAATATTCGTTTTTAGATGCCTCTGTGGATGTAAAAGGAATGGCTTATGAAACCATTGTAAGCAATACTTTAAAACAGGAAGCAGGCCAGTTTTTCACACCCCGTAACATTATAAAATGTATGGTAGATATGCTCGATCCCAAAGAGCATCATCGTGTATTGGATCCTGCCTGCGGTAGCGGTGGTTTTTTGGTAATGGTACTCGATCACGTACGCCAACAGATTACCAAAGAAATGTTTCCAGAGCTGGAAGGTCCTTATCTAGAGGAAAAATATAATTCTGCCGAAGTAAACGAAAAAGTAAGGATTTATGCCGAACGTAGCATTTTTGGGTTCGACTTTGATCCAGACCTTAAAAAGGCTGCTCGTATGAATATGGTAATGGGTGGGGACGGCCACGCCAACATTTTTCACGTAAACTCTTTAGCCTACCCCAATTGGGAACATCCAAAAGAGGTTGACAAGATTAATGAAGCGATTGACAAGAGCTTACGCGAAATGAAGGATATTGACAATGTTTACGGTACCGATGCCCGTGGCAAATTTGATATGATTTTTACGAACCCACCATTTGGCGCCAAGGTAAAAGTGGAAACTGAAATTGCTTCTCGATATGATTTGAGCAAATATAGTACCGCACCGGAAGTATTATTTATAGAAGCTTGCTATGACTATCTAAAAGAAGGCGGTAAAATGGCCATTGTATTACCCGATGGTATCTTAGGCAATCCCAATATGCTCACCGTTAGGGAATGGATTTTAGATCGCTTTAAAATCTTAGCCTCTATAGACTTGGCAGTTGAGGCCTTTTTACCACAAGTTGGTGTGCAAGCTTCATTATTATTTTTACAAAAGAAAACCGAAGAACAACGCCAATTAGCCCAAGAAAAAGATGAAGATTACGAAGTTTTTATGGCTATTGCCGAAAAGTTAGGTAAAGATAGACGTGGCAATCCTATTCATTTACGTGACGATGATGGCGCAGAAATGCTTTTCAATACGGAAACCAAATATCTTACGAAAAAAAGAAACGGTAACAAGCAATTGAAAATAAGGAAAGAAAAACTAAAACAATTAGACGACGATTTACCAAAAATTATTAAGGCATTCATAAATTTCCAAAACTCGAACATCAGATGAAAAATGGATGTATAAAAATATCTCGATTTAAGGAAGGATTAATTGTATTTAAACCTGACTATTATTTGAATATAGGCAAAAAGGCTGTATCTGATTTAATAGATAAAAACGTTTCTTATGATCTTTTGGCAAACCTCTGTGATAAAATATATCAAGGAGGAATATTCAAGAGAGTATTTGTAGAAAAGGAAGAATATGCTCATAAGTACATCACAGCTAGCGATATGGTTAAAAGCGAGCCTCTAGATACAGCTAAAAATATATCAATAAAATATACTCCTTGGGTTGACACGATGACTCTTAAAGAGAACCAAATACTAATAAGTTGTGCTGGAACTGTCGGCAATACTTCTCTGGTAAATAAAAGCTTTGCTAATTGTATTGGTTCACAAGAAATAATTAGAGTTGAGACCACTAAAATCCCATTCGGTTTTCTCTATGCGTATTTAAGTTCTCCTACAGTTAATCAATATATCCAATCTATGATATATGGAGCTGTAGTACCTAGAATTTCTCCGACTGAAATTGGACGATTACCAGTACTGTTACCTCATAAAAATCAGCAGATTCAGATTCATAAACTTGTCCTTAAATCCTCCGAACTAAGGTCTGAAGCAAGCAAATTATTGAAAGCATCGCAAAAATTAATATCTGAAGAACTAAACTATCAACAAAAAGGTGTTCAAAATACAACAAACATAAAGACAATAGTAAATTCTCATCAAACAAGATTTGAATCTAGTTATCATTCATCTGAAGGTAAAAATATTCAAAATCATATCAAAAACGGTAAATACTCTAATCTTGCTGAAATTTCAGAAGAAATTTATAGACCTGGAATTTTCAAAAGACATTATGTTGAAAAAGGTGTGGAGTTTTTTGGTGGCGCTGAAATTATGAAAGCTATACCACAAAGCGACAAAAAGTTATCTATTGCAAAAACAAAACATTTAGAATCACTCAAAATCGAAGAAGATCAGATATTAGTTACTTGCGGTGGAACAATAGGAAACACTGTCTTAGTTAATCGTTTTTTAGCTGGTAAAGCTGCTTCCCAACATATTTTAAGAGTTAAAGCAAAAGGGATTAAAACGGGTTATTTGTTTGCCTTTATGTCATCAGAATTAGGTCTAAAGATTATGGAAAGCTTTTCTTATGGCTCTGTAATACCTCAAATAGAGCCACATCATTTAGATTTATTACCTATCCCAATTATAGAGAAGACCAAAATGGATGAAATCCACGAAATGATAATGGAATGCAAAAAACGGGCATAGTATACCACCTACAGCGGATTAAAGTGATCATAGTGG
>CAXBCN010000001.1:0-503964 GCA_963974535.1 uncultured Cellulophaga sp. | reverse complement strand
AAACACTCATAACCCGAAGGTCACTGGTTCGAGTCCAGTTCCCGCTACTAAGAAAGCCGATTGCTATGCAATCGGTTTTTTTTGTTTCATACAATTTGTAGAATTTATTCTTAAGAATTTTATAAAACAAAAAAAAACGGAATCGCGTGAAACGCGATGGCTTTTTTAGTAAAGCCACCCCCAAGGCCCTTTCCGAAGTGCAACGGAGGAAAGAATCCAGTTCCCGCTACTAGTAAAAAAAGCCTTTCAAGAAATTGAAAGGCTTTTTTTATGCTCTGGGTACAACATAGGTACAACATATTGGGCTTATACTTTAACAAATACATATTGCTTTTATTTGGCATTAAATAAAGTCAAAAGCTATTATTTACTAAAGTTTGGAACTCCAACGTACAAATTGTAAATATCTTCAAAATGGATAAAGTTCATCAAATTGTTGTTAAACTCAATAAATAATTCTTAAAATTTCGTATTTTTGTAGGTAATGAAAGAGGCTTTCCATAAAATAATGTCAATTTCAATGGCTTTTGTCGTATTACTTACTACAATGTCATTTACTGTTGATATGCACTATTGCGGTAGTAATATGGTGGATTTTTCTTTCTTTCAGAATGTTGAAACATGTGGAATGGATAAGGCTGAAATAGCTTCTACTTGTGAAAATCCAGAACTATCAAAAAAATCTTGCTGTTCAGATGAACAATTACTTATCGATGGCCAAGATGATTTAAAACTTGATTTTTCTAAATTTACTTTTGAGCAACAAATTTTTGTTGCTTCATTTACCTATTCTTATATCAATCTATTTGAAGGAACTGTGTCTAATGAAGTTCAGTTCTTCGATTATGCTCCACCATTTGTCAAACGGGATGTGCATGCACTACACCAGACTTTCTTAATTTGATTTTTAAACAGTAATCTCTATGCCCTATGGTTCTTCCTTCTAGGGCTGAACATGTTGCGTTTGCTTTTCTGTAATCCAGAATTCAATCCTTTCATAACTGTTTAATTATCAAACTATATGCTTAACAAAGCTATCAAATACCTCATAGACAACAAGCTTGTTGCCGTTTTAATGCTTGCCTTATTTATTGGTTGGGGCATTGTAAATGCACCTTTTGGTTGGGACACCCGTTTTTTACCTTCTAACCCTGTTGCGGTAGATGCTATTCCAGATATTGGAGAAAATCAACAGATTGTTTTCACTAAGTGGCAAGGCCGTTCGCCACAGGATATTGAAGACCAAATTACCTATCCTTTAACCACTTCTCTATTGGGCATTCCTGGGGTTAAAACCATTCGTAGTTCCTCTATGTTCGGATTTTCCACTATCTATATCATCTTTGAAGAGGATATTGAGTTTTATTGGTCACGTAGTCGAATATTGGAAAAACTAAATTCACTATCAGCTAATTTATTACCAGAGGGCGTAAATCCATCTTTAGGGCCAGATGCCACAGGTTTAGGTCAAATCTATTGGTACACTTTAGAGGGGCGTGATGAAAAAGGAAATGTAACTGGCGGTTGGGATTTACAAGAACTACGAAGTATTCAAGATTACTATGTAAAATATGGATTGTCATCGGCAAGTGGTGTTTCGGAAGTTGCCTCGATTGGCGGTTACGTTCAGGAGTATCAAGTGGATGTTGACCCTGAAAAAATGCGCCAATATGCTGTTGGTTTAAGTGACGTTGTAAAGGCTGTAAGGGAAAGCAACCAAGATATCGGAGCACAGACCTTGGAAATAAATCAAGCAGAATATCTGGTTCGGGGTTTGGGTTATGTAAAATCTGTTACAGATATTGAAAATGCTGTAGTTACTTCAGAAAATTTCACAGCTATCCGAATCAAAGATATCGCTAAGGTACATTTAGGCCCTCAAACGAGACGCGGAATTTTAGACAAAGAAGGTGCTGAAGTTGTAGGTGGAGTTGTGGTGGCGCGCTATGGTGCAAATCCGTTAGAGGTGATTAACAATGTGAAAGACCAAATAGCTGAACTTTCATCGGGACTACCAGCCAAAGTTTTAGCAGACGGTCGCACTTCGCAAGTAACTATTGTTCCTTTTTATGACCGTACAGAGCTTATTCAAGAAACATTATATACGCTCAATGAAGCTCTTACCCTTGAAATTCTAATTACAATTCTAGTTATCATCGTAATGGTGTTTAATCTGCGTGCATCTATTCTAATTTCAGGATTATTACCAGTTGCGGTGTTGATGGTTTTTATAGCGATGAAGCTATTCAATGTAGATGCAAATATTGTTGCACTTTCGGGCATTGCTATTGCCATAGGAACTATGGTAGATGTTGGTGTCATACTTGCCGAAAATATGATTCGGCATTTAGAAGATGAAAAACTACGCTTCAAAGAAAGCGGAATCGAGTTCACCACGAACGAAATCATCTATAATGCCACTGCGGAAGTTTCAGGAGCAATTTTAACCGCTGTACTAACCACCATTATAAGTTTCATTCCAGTGTTTACATTGATTGGTGCTGAAGGAAAATTATTTAGACCACTGGCATTTACGAAAACAGCAGCACTTTCTGCGGCCTTACTAATTGCACTTTTCTTAATACCACCATTTGCAGCTTTCCTGTTTCGGAAAACAAATATCAGGGAAAGGTCTAAATACGTTCTCAACGGGTTGCTTATTATTCTCGGCATCGCTACAGTTATTTATGGCTATTGGTTAGGGCTTGTTTTTATAGGGTACGGCGTGGTTGCCTTACTAAGTGTTCGGGATATGGTTACTACAAAAAGAGCTAATCTATTTCATATCATTATTTCTTGTATTGCAATTGTGTTCTTACTTGCTGAATACTGGCGACCGCTTGGTTTTGACCGTAGCATTTTAATGAACTTGATTTTTGTAGCGATGATCTGCTTTGGTTTACTGGGTGTATTTTCAGTTTTCCAACGGTATTACGACAACTTATTACGCTGGGCACTTCAAAACCGACTACTGTTTTTAATCATTCCAACCACGGTGTTGGTTTTAGGTGTGTTGATACTGCGGAATACGGGTAAGGAATTTATGCCATCGCTTAACGAAGGTTCATTTCTTTTAATGCCTACCTCTTTACCACACGCAGGTGTAGAAGAAAATAAGCGTGTCCTGCAACAACTTGATATGGCAGTTGCTACAATTCCTGAAATTGAAACTGTGGTAGGGAAAGCCGGAAGAACAGAATCTGCGCTCGACCCTGCGCCATTATCTATGTATGAAAATATGATTCAGTACAAATCTGAGTATATGCGGAATGAAGCAGGTGAACGGCAACGTTATAAAGTAAATAAAGATGGATTGTTTGTTCTGAAAAATGAAAAATTTACTATCAATCCAAATAATAAAATAAATGATGATGCTAAGTATGAAGCTTCACAACTTAAAACCAAGGTAACTAACAAGGATTTAATTCCCGATGATGATGGCGAGTATTATCGCAATTGGCGACCAGAAATAAACAGTCCCGATGATATATGGAATGAAATCGTAAAGGTCACCAAATTGCCAGGCGTAACTTCTGCACCTAAGCTACAACCTATCGAAACCCGTCTTGTAATGTTACAAACAGGTATGCGAGCACCTATGGGAATTAAAGTAAAAGGTCCCGATTTAAAAACCATTGAAGCTTTTGGTTTGCAGTTAGAAGAATTATTAAAACAGTCAGAGGGCGTTAAGGAGCAAGCTGTTTTTGCGGACCGAATTGTAGGTAAGCCTTATTTATTAATTGACATACAACGAGAGCAACTCGCACGCTATGGAATTTCAATTATGGATGTTCAGGAAGTGCTACAAGTCGCTGTTGGCGGTATGCCATTGACCCAAACTGTGGAAGGGCGGGAACGTTATGGAGTTCGCGTGAGGTATCCTAGAGAGTTACGCGGCAATCCAGACGACCTTAAGAAGATTTACGTACCAGTTGAAAAAGGAAGTCCTGTTCCTTTAGGCGAGCTGGTAGATATTCGCTATGAACAAGGGCCACAAGTGATTAAAAGTGAGGATACTTTTTTAATAGGCTATGTGCTTTTTGATAAGCTCGATGGTTTCGCCGAAGTAGATGTGGTAGAAAGTGCGCAAGCCTTATTCAAAGAGAAAATTGAAGCTGGCGAACTAGTCGTTCCCAAAGGCATCAGTTACAAATTCACGGGAACGTACGAAAATCAATTGCGAGCGGAGAAAACACTGTCTGTAGTTGTTCCGCTTTCATTAGCTATCATATTTCTCATTCTTTACTTTCAGTTCAAATCAGCAAGCACATCGCTTATGGTATTTTCGGGAATTGCGATAGCCTTTGCAGGAGGATTCATTATGATTTGGCTGTATGGGCAGGATTGGTTCTTTAATTTTAACTTATTTGGAGAAAATATGCGAAGCCTATTCAATATGAAAACCATTAATTTAAGTGTCGCGGTATGGGTTGGTTTTATTGCACTTTTTGGTATAGCAACCGATGATGGTGTGGTTATGGCAACGTATCTAACACAGACGTTTGACAGAGAAAACCCAACAGATAAAAAGGGAATTCGATTGGCAACCTTAGAAGCTGCCGGCAAAAGAATACGCCCCTGTTTAATGACAACCGTGACAACCATTCTGGCGCTGTTGCCCATTCTAACATCTACCGGAAAAGGAAGCGATATAATGATACCTATGGCAATCCCAATTTTTGGTGGGATGGTTATCGATATTACCTCTTATTTCTTGTTACCCGTGTTATACAGCTGGAAAAAGGAATTTGAACTTAAAAGAACAAGCAAATGAAAAATATAACACTCATAGTCTGCCTTTTGTTCGTTTCCGCTATTGCGAAAGCACAACAATTACAGTCATATATTGAAGAAGCGAATGGTAATAATCCCGAAATTCAAGCCTTCAATATACGGTATAATATCGCCCAAGAAAAAGTAAATGAAGTGAACTGGATTCCGAACACAGAATTTAGCGCAGGGTATTTTCTAAGCGAACCAGAAACAAGAACAGGGGCGCAGCGCGCACGGATTGGCTTTAAGCAAATGTTACCTTGGTTCGGCACTATTACCGCAAGAGAAAACTATGCTTCTTCAATGGCCGAAGCTGAATATGTTGAGATAACAATTGCCAAACGAAAACTGGCACTTTCTGTTGCCGAAATCTATTACAAGCTTTATGAAATTAGAGCCCAAGATAAAGTGCTTGACGAAAATATTCAATTGTTGAAAACCTACGAAAAACTAGCACTCACGTCAATAGAGGTAGGAAAAGCTTCAGCAGTAGATGTATTGAGATTACAGATACGGCAGAATGAATTAGTTCAAGAAAAAGAGGTGTTGGAACAACAGGTGTTAGGGTTTCAAGCAGCGTTTAATAAACTGTTGAATAGAGCATATGATACATCAGTAGAAACAGTTTCTTTTTTGCCATTGCCAAATGAAGATATCAACCTTGATTATGACGCATTAGCACTCAATCCTGAACTGCTTAAATACGACAAACTCTACGAATCTGTCACACAATCAGAAGTATTAAATCAACGGGAAAGCACACCAATGATAGGTTTTGGGGTAGATTACCTACCTGTTTCTGAACGCGCCGATATGAATTTTACGGATAACGGAAAGGACATTTTGATGCCGATGGTTTCTGTTACTGTTCCGCTTTTTAACAATCGCTATACATCTATTACTAAGCAAAACCAATTGCGTCAGAAAGAAATTGAGATGCAAAAAAAACAGCGCTTAAATGTTTTGGAATCCGCTTTCGCGAAGGCCATATCACAACGCAATCAGGCCAGAATTAAATACAATACACAAGAAAAGAATTTAAAACAAGCCAATGATGCCGAAGAAATTCTTATTAAAAATTACGAAACCGGCACTATAGATTTTAATGATGTACTCGATATTCAAGAGCTACAATTAAAGTTTCAAATCAATCAAATAAGTGCTATAACAACATACTATTTGCAAAGTGCGATAGTCAATTATTTAATAACTCAATAAATACAAAACAATGAACAATTTAAAATCGATTTTAGTAGCAATGGTAGTATTAGTTTCAGTTTCAATAGTGTCTTGTAAAGACAACAAAACAGAAACAGAAACAAAAACGGAAACTACCGAAAAACAAGGCAAAGAATACACATCAGCCTACGTATGTCCAATGCATTGTGAGGGAAGTGGTAGTGATACCGAAGGCACTTGTGGTACCTGTGGAATGACACTTGTAAAAAACGAAGACCATAAAGCAAATGGTCACAAGCACGAGTAATACTTAAAAAAACAAAATGAAACACACCTATCACATTCTCGGAATGACCTGCAATGGTTGTCGCAATCACGTTGAGCAAACACTTTCTAAAGTGGAAGGTGTGACCAATGCATCGGTAGATTTAGAAAAGGCAGAAGCTACCATCGAAATAGAATCACATATTCCATTCGAGCGATTACAAGATGCATTAAAAAATGATGGTGGCAGTTATAGTATTCACAAACAAGGAGAACATCCTAAAACACAAGAACCCAAAAAAGAAAAAACCAAAGGACAAGGCACTGGCGCCTTCTATTGTCCAATGCATTGCGAAGGCGACAAGACCTATGACAAACCAGGCGATTGTCCCGTTTGCGGAATGGATTTAGTGGAAGAACAAAATTTATCGGCAGTAACCTCTGAACAATGGACCTGTCCAATGCATCCTGATATCGTGAAGGGCGAATCAGGCGCTTGCCCTATTTGCGGAATGGATTTAGTGCCTATGCAGGCAGACCTTTCTTCCGAAGAGAAAACCTATAAAAAGTTATTGAAGAAATTTTGGATAGCGGCAGGTTTCACATTACCCATTTTCTTGATAGCAATGAGCGAGATGATTCCTAATAATCCATTATATGATGTTATGGAACAGAAGTGGTGGAACTGGATACAGTTCGCACTTTCAATCCCTGTGGTATTTTATGCAACGTGGATGTTCTTTGAACGTGCCTATAAAAGTATAAAAACGTGGAATCTCAATATGTTTACCCTTATTGGGATTGGTGCAGGCGTGGCTTGGTTGTTTAGTGTTTTTGGAATGTTGTTTCCCGACTTTTTTCCTGAACAATTTAAAACAGAATCAGGAGCTGTTCACGTATATTTTGAAGCAGCAATCGTAATACTTACCCTAGTTTTAATGGGTCAGGTTTTGGAGGCAAGAGCGCACAGCAAAACTAATTCTGCAGTCAAGGAATTGTTAAAGCTTGCACCTAATAAAGCGGTACGTGTAGTTGATGGAAATGAAGAAGAAGTTTCTATTGATAAAATTGAAAAGGGAGATATTCTACGCGTTAAGCCAGGCGATAAAATACCTGTGGACGGTATCATTACAGAAGGAAAAACGACAGTAGATGAATCAATGATTTCTGGAGAACCTATTCCCGTTGATAAAATCGAGGATGACAAAGTAAGTAGCGGTACGATTAACGGCAATCAGTCTTTCTTAATGAAAGCCGAAATAGTAGGTAGTGAAACCCTACTTTCTCAAATCATACATATGGTAAACGATGCGAGTCGTAGTCGTGCACCTATTCAAAAATTGGCAGATACCGTTTCAGGATATTTTGTACCTGTGGTAGTTGTTATTTCAATCATCACTTTTGCGGTTTGGGCAGTTTGGGGACCAGAGCCAGCCTATGTCTATGCGCTTGTAAATGCAATTGCAGTACTGATTATTGCCTGTCCGTGTGCTCTAGGGTTAGCCACACCTATGTCTGTAATGGTAGGCGTCGGTAAAGGTGCTCAAAACGGTGTTTTAATTAAAAATGCTGAAGCCCTTGAAAAAATGGACAAGGTAACCACTTTAATAGTGGATAAGACAGGTACTATTACCGAAGGAAAACCAAGAGTTGAGAAAATAGGTGTATTTGGTTCAAACTTTTCTGAAGCTAAAATTCTAAAGTTTATCGCATCGCTTAATAGTTCTAGCGAGCATCCACTTGCTGAAGCAACCGTGAAATACGGTAAAGAACAAAAAATCGAACTATCAAAAACACAAAATTTTAGTGCCGTTACCGGAAAAGGTGTAGAAGGAACAGTTGATGGCAAAAGACTAGATTTAGGAAACACCAAAATGATGGAGTATGCGCAAGCCACTATTTCTTCAGAAATGCATGAAGAAGCACAAACGTTTCAAAAGCAAGGCAAGACAGTTTCTTACTTGGCTGTTGATGGCGAAGTAACGGGATATGTAGTTATTGGAGATAAAATAAAGCAAACAAGTGCCAAAGCCATTGGAGAATTACAAGATAAAGGTATTGCAGTCATTATGCTTACTGGCGATAATCACGATACTGCACAAGCGGTGGCAAAAGAACTGAACCTAGCTGATTTTAAAGCAGGTATGTTACCAGAAGACAAACTCAAAGAAGTAACAAAATTACAAGAACAAGGAAAAGTGGTCGCAATGGCTGGAGATGGTATTAACGATGCACCGGCATTGGCGAAAAGTGATGTAGGTATCGCCATGGGAACAGGAACTGATGTTGCCATTGAGAGTGCTATGATTACTCTGGTAAAAGGAGATTTACATGGCATCGTAAAGGCGAAAAACCTGAGTCACGCCGTAATGAAAAATATCAAGCAAAATCTATTTTTTGCCTTGATATATAACACACTTGGAGTGCCAATTGCCGCGGGAGTTTTATTTCCATTTTTCGGACTCTTATTATCGCCTATGATTGCAGCACTTGCGATGAGTTTTAGTTCAGTATCGGTCATTGTAAATGCCCTTAGGTTAAAGACAAAATCAATAAATTAATAACTTTCAAAACACGAAAAGATGAATTCAGAAAACGACAAAAACGAGATGAAAGGAAAGAACAACTACACAAAATTTGTAGGTATGCTCGCAGCTTCCTTCATTGCAATGTACATCACAATGTATTTGAATACGTATGCCATAGACCACGTGTATTTTAGTTTAACACGGTTTTATATGAGCTGTTTAGGCATTGCAGCAATGGCAATCATTATGTTTGTGGCCATGCGGAATATGTATCAAAATAAAAAGAAAAATATTACAATAGTACTAGGTAGTATAGTCCTTTTTGGAACTGCGCTAGGATTGGTAAGAGCACAAGCACCCATTGTGGGCGATGTGTTATGGATGCGCGCCATGATTCCGCACCACTCTATTGCCATTTTAACAAGCGAGCGTGCAGACATTCAAGACCCGGAAGTAAAGCAACTAGCTGATGATATTATTAAAGCTCAGAAAAAAGAAATTGAAGAAATGAAAGCGATGATTGAAAGGTTAGAAAATAAGTAAGATTAAACTAATGAATAAGTCAATTTTCAAAATTACTAAAATGGATTGTCCTTCAGAAGAGGCTATGATTAGAATGAAGTTGGAATCGTTTGATGAAATCAAAAAGTTGGATTTTGACATACCTAACCGAAAATTAACCATTTTCCATAAGACTAATATAGAACATATTCAAGCAGCTATTGCAGATTTGAAATTTAATGACGAATTGATTTACTCTGAACTAACAGATGAAGTTATTGTCGACGAAGCCTTGAATCAGCGCAAGTTACTTTGGACGGTTTTATGGATAAATTTTACTTTTTTTGGAATTGAATTGAGTACAGGTTTGTTTTCAAAATCTATGGGACTTATCGCTGATAGCTTAGATATGCTGGCAGATTCGTTTGTATATGGCTTGAGCCTTTTTGCTGTTGGTGGCTCTTTAATTAGAAAGAAGAAAATTGCTAAAACCGCAGGCTATTTTCAAATGATACTTGCTATTGTTGGTTTTGTGGAAATCATTAGAAGGTTTGTTAGTTCAGCTGACATTCCTGATTTTAAGACGATGATAGTAATATCAATACTTGCTTTGTTTGCAAATGGAATATGCCTCTATCTTTTACAAAAATCTAAGAGTAAAGATGCACATATGCAAGCCAGTATGATTTTCACATCGAACGATGTGATTATTAATTCAGGAGTTGTTATTGCCGGTCTTTTGGTTCTTTGGTCAGAATCAAGAATACCTGATTTAATTATAGGGGCTATTGTATTTGTAGTAGTCATTAGAGGTGCAATGAATATTTTGAAACTAGGAAAATAAAAAATTATGAATAAAAACATTTTATATATCGGCATTGCTGTAATCATTGGACTACTTGGTGGTTATTTGTTATTTGGGAATAAATCGGATACTTCCAAACAAGAACAGTCCGATAGTCATAATCATTCCGAAGAGACCTCGAATCAATTGTGGACCTGTTCCATGCATCCTCAAATAATGCAACCCGAGCCAGGCGATTGCCCTATTTGTGGGATGGATTTAATTCCATCAGAATCAAGTACTGAAGGCCTTGCGATAAACGAAATCAAAATGACCGAAAATGCAATGGCACTTGCCAATATCCAAACGACCATCATAGGAAATGCTAAGGCTTCTGAGGAAGATGGAATGATTTCGCTCTCTGGAAAAATTGCTGCAAACGAAGAAAACAACGCGGTTCAAGCAAGTTATTTTGATGGGCGCATTGAACGTTTAAACGTTAATTACGAAGGGCAAAAAGTGACTAGCGGTCAATTGTTAGCCACCATTTACGCACCAAATTTAGTAGCAGCACAACAAGAATTAATAACGGCAACGTCTTTAAAGGAATCCCAACCTGATTTATACAAGGCAGTTCGTAATAAACTGAAAAACTGGAAGCTCTCAGACCAACAAATTGACGCTATCGAAGCATCGGGCAATGTCAGGGACAACTTTCCCATTTATGCCACGGTTTCCGGAACTGTTTCAGAAGTGATGGCAAAAGAGGGCGACTATGTAACACAAGGGCAGCCTATATTGAGAGTGACGAACCTAAATTCAGTTTGGGCAGAATTTGATGCCTACGAAAATCAGATTGCACATCTAAAAATAGGACAAAAAATTAAGGTGGTCACCAATGCATATCCCAACAAACAATTTGATGCGACAGTTTCATTCATTGACCCTGTAGTAAATACTGCAACACGAACAGTTACCGTAAGGGCAACCCTTAGAAACACAGATAACTTGTTTAAGCCAGGAATGTTTGTCAACGGAAAACTTCAAGGAAAAACTGAAACGAATAGTGAATTAATTTCCGTCCCCGCAACTGCTGTACTATGGACGGGAGAACGCTCTTTGATTTATATAAAAACCAACCCCAATGAGCCTATTTTCGAAATGAGGGAAGTAAGCATTGGAAACCGAATGGGCGAAAATTATACGATAATTTCTGGCTTAGAAAATGGCGATGAAATTGTAACTAATGGTACCTTCACCGTCGATGCTGCAGCGCAGTTACAAGGAAAAAAATCAATGATGAACAAGTCTGGCGGAAAAACAATGACGGGTCACGAAGCTCATGTTGGAACGCAAGGAGATTCAGAAAATAAATCCAATGCCATGGCAACCATGAAAATGAAATTACCAGAAGCATTTCAAACAGCTTTTCAAGCTGCATTACAGCCGTATTTTAAAATGGAAGATGCCTTTGTAGCTAGTGATGCCACTCAAGTAGCTGCTTTAGCAAAAACAACATTAGAAAAAATGAAAGCCCTAGACATAGGTGGTTTGGGCAAGATGGAGAATTCGCATCTAACGAAGAGTATTGAAATGTTGGGTGCCATCGCATTAAATTCAGATTTAAAAAAACAAAGAGCTCAATTGGTTGTTTTAAATGAAAATATGGTGGCCCTTGCCATGAACATCAAATCGCCTTCAGAAACTTTATATGTTCAAAAATGTCCTATGGCCAATAGCAATAAAGGTGCGATGTGGTTAAGCACCAAAAAGGAAATTAAAAATCCATATTATGGGGATGCAATGCTAACGTGTGGGAGTGTCATTGAGGAAATAAAATAGACCTATTAATGTTTTATTAATTTAGTTGGAAAACACTGTTGAATTGAAGAATTTTGTGCTGCACCTATACATTGAAAGCAGCCCTATATGGAGATTGAAAAGTTTATTTTTTGCCTTGAAGCCATTCCAGATGTAGAGATCGAACAGACGACCGAAGTGATGAACATCTTAGAGGATATGGCCTTACAACAAGATATTAGCAGTATTTACAAAGCTTGTGATACCATCGAAGGCTTAGAAGAAAGCTTAAATACCTTGCTGTATGACGATCACCATTTTAAAGATTACGAAATTATTTACTTGGTAGTACCCGGAGCGGCCAACAACATACTGCTAAATGACTATTACTACAGCATTGAAGAGATTGCAGAACTGTTTGAAGGCAAAATGAAGGGAAAACTAATTCATTTTGCGAACCACAAAATCTTAGATTTAACAGATGACGAGTCTCAGTATTTTTTAGATGTCACTGGCGCACGGGCTATTTCGGGCTACGGCACTACCCACCCCGAAATTTCGAGTAGCAGTACTATTGATCGGGTGTTTTTTAGCCTATACCAAGAAAATGATGATTTTAAAGAAGTGGTAGAGCTCATGTTTCAAAAGCATTATAACCTCTGTAAGTTATTAGACTTTCGATTGTATTATTAGTGAAACTCAGTTTTGAAAAATAGCGAAGCTATACATTCAAAAATGTTAGTTGAACTAATCCCGCTTTTTCAGCGGGATCTGTGATTAATCACTTGACACTTTAAGCCATACTATTATTGAGATTTTTTTATGTCTAAACTCAATTTTGAAAAATAGCGAAGCTATGCAATCAAAATTGTTAGTTGAATTAATCCCGCTTTTTTCGGGGATCTGAGGTTTATTACTTTGAGACTCTATTCGATACTATTATTAAGATCCTACCCAATTTCAAGCAAGTTTATAAGGTCCAAGAAATTTACCCTCAACAACATTCTAGATCGCAAAAAGTAGTAACAAAATGAACCCAAAAAGCTGGGTGCTATATACAATGCAAATCGTGTTACTTATGTGTGGGCAAAATGTGGGAATTTTATCCTAAATAAGTATCTTTAGACCGCAATCAAAATTTGAGATATCGTTAATGACTGAACAAACTCAACAACTACAAACCCAACTCTGGAACATCGCCAACACCCTTCGTGGTAAAATGGATGCCGACGATTTTAGAGATTATATTTTAGGTTTCATTTTTTACAAATATTTAAGTACAAAAATGGAACTCTACGCCAACGAAATACTAGAACCCGATAAGTTAAGCTTTCACGATTTAGAAGGTCACGCCCAAGAGGCCGCCTATTTAGAGGCTGTAAAAGATGCCGCGCTCGATAAGCTAGGTTACTTTTTATTGCCCTCTGAGCTATTTTCAGAATTGGCAAAACGAGGTAATTCTGGCGGAAAACACCAATTTATTCTGGGCGATTTAGCCAAAGTTTTGAGCCATATCGAGCAAAGCACGATGGGTAGCGAAAGCGAAGAAGATTTTGGCAATTTGTTTGAAGATTTAGATTTAACCAGTTCAAAACTCGGAAAGTCGGAGAACGACAAAAACGAACTCATCGTAAAAGTACTCACCCATTTAGATCAAATAGATTTTGACATTGCCAATACCGAAAGTGATATGTTGGGCGACGCCTACGAGTACCTTATCGGGCAATTCGCCAGTGGTGCAGGGAAAAAAGCAGGCGAGTTTTATACCCCACAGCAAGTAAGCAACGTGTTAGCACAATTGGTAACACAGGGCAAAGACAAGTTAAAATCGGTTTACGACCCCACTTGCGGATCGGGCTCTTTGTTATTGCGTGTTGCCAAACAAGTAAAAGAGGTAAGTGCATTTTATGGGCAAGAAATGAACCCAACCACGTACAACCTATGCCGCATGAATATGATTATGCACGATGTGCATTACAAGCGTTTCGACATAAAAAACGAAAATACGCTCGAAAAACCGCAGCACGAAGACCTTCGTTTTGAAGCTATAGTCGCTAATCCGCCATTTTCGGCCAAATGGAGTGCTAGCCCCTTGTTTATGAGTGACGACCGCTTTGCCGCTTATGGTAAACTTGCGCCAAGTTCTAAGGCCGATTTTGCCTTTGTGCAACATATGGTGCATCAGCTAGATGATAACGGTACTATGGCTTGTGTGCTACCCCACGGTGTTTTATTTCGTGGTGCTGCCGAAGGGCACATCCGAAAGTACCTCATCAAAAACCGCAATTATCTTGATGCTGTCATAGGCCTACCCGCCAATATTTTTTACGGCACTAGCATACCTACCTGTATTTTGGTTCTAAAGAAAAACCGCACTTCGACTCCGCTCAGTGAACCTAAAATATTATTTATAGACGCCAGCCAGCATTTTGAGAAAGTAAAAACCCAAAACATACTGCGCGAGGAAAATATTGCCAAAATAATTGATACCTACAAAACCTACAGCGGTCATTCAGAGCAAAGCGAAGAATCTGTTGCTACCATCGATAAATATTCATATGTAGCCACCCTTAAAGAAATAGCAGAAAACGACTACAACCTTAACATACCCCGTTATGTAGACACCTTTGAAGAGGAAGAACCTGTGGACCTGGCAGCCGTTGCTCAAGAACTCAAAGCCATAGATACAGACATGGCCACTACCGATGCCACCATAGCCGATTACTGTGAGCAATTAGGCATAGAAACCCCCTTTTAATGGCAGCAGACAAGAAAAATAGGGTCTTTGCTAGGGAGGAACGACCGAAGCAAACTGTTGAAACCAAAGGTACAGATCGCTTCGTACCTCGCGATGACGAACAAACACCGTCATTGCGAGCGGAACGCAGTGAAGCGAAGCAATCTCCCAACCCAAATCACCTACCCCTGAAACAATCCCCTGCGCGCATTCCTAAATTACGATTCAAGGAATTTGATGGAGAATGGAAGAACACGAAATTAGGGGAGGTTTGTGAGTTTACACAAGGGATTCAACTTCCCAGTGAAGAGCAAATTAAACATAAACCTGAAGGGTACATTCGATATCTTTATATACGAGATTTTTTCTCTGATTCTTTTGCTTGCTATGTTAAAGATGAATACCCACATAAAATCATTCAAGAAGATGAAATTATGATGGTTAATACTGGTAATACATCAGGAAAAGCATTTAAAGGTGCGTACGGAGTTTTGAGTAATAATTGCTTTAAAATTTCATACGATAGAAAGGAGTTAGATGGATCCTTTTTGTTTTTAGTTGTTGCTGGAGATTATACTCAAAAGGAAATTAAAAGGTTTTTTAATTCTGGAGGTCAACCTCATTTGGGACATAAGAATGTCGCGATGCTGCCTTTCACATTTCCACAACTCCCCGAACAACAAAAAATAGCTTCCTTTTTAAGTGCGGTAGATGAAAAAATACAGCAGCTCACCAAAAAGAAGGAATTGTTGGAGCAATACAAAAAAGGCGTAATGCAACAACTCTTCTCTGGCCAGCTCCGCTTCAAAGACCAAAACGGAAATCCCTACCCAGATTGGGAGGAGAATACTAGACTTGGAGATTTGACCTATAAAGTGGGTAAGAAGAATAAAGAGAATATTCAGTATCCTATTTATTCAATTAATAATCAAGAAGGTTTTAGACCACAATCAGAACAGTTTGACGGTTTAGATAGTAATGATAGAGGTTATGATATTAGCCTGTATAAAATTGTAGAATCAGAAACATTTGCATATAACCCTGCCAGAATAAATGTAGGGTCAATTGGGTATAGTTATGACCTGGAAAAGGTAATTGTAAGTTCACTATACGTTTGTTTCAAAACAACAGAAGAACTCGAAGACTTATTCTTATTGGTCTATCTTGATACATATAATTTCCATAAAGATATATTAAGATATGAGGAAGGTGGAGTAAGACAATATTTGTTCTATGAGAATTTCTCACAAATCAAGGTTCCACTGCCATCAATTGAAGAACAACAAAAAATCGCTACGTACTTATCGAGTATCGATACCAAAATAGAAGCAGTCAATAATCAAATAACCCAAACCCAATTGTTTAAACGCGGTTTATTACAAAAAATGTTTGTTTAGCGTCATGGCGGCAGGGAGAAACAGATTGCTTCGTCGCGAAAAGCGCCTCGCAATGACGTGCAGGGAGACACTCCAACCGTCATTGCGAGGGAGGTACGACCGCGGCAATCTGTTGGCTTGGAACACGAAAGGAACAGATTGCTTCGCTGCGCTCGCAACGACAATATAGAATTATGAAACCAGGTTTTGTATACATACTCACCAATAAAAATAACACCACACTATATGTTGGGGTTACGGCTTACTTGGTGCAGCGCATACAACAACACAAAGAAAAAGTGAAGCCTAAATCGTTCACAGCGCGGTATAATTTAGACAAATTAGTATATTACGAAGCATTTCAAATGATAGGCGATGCCATAAGTAGAGAGAAGCAAATAAAAGCCGGCAGTAGGGCAAAGAAAATTGCCTTAATAGAAGGCATGAACCCAGATTGGAAGGATTTAATAAAACAAGCAACAGATTGCTTCGGCGAAAGTGCCTCGCAATGACGTTAAGGGAGAAACAAATTGCTTCGGCGAAAGTGCCTCGCAATGACGTGCAGAAACAGATTGCTTCGCTGCGCTCGCAATGACAACAGGAGGCTCGCAATGACAAGGAGAGGCTCACAATGACAGAAAGTAGAAAACAATGACCAAACAACCAGAAGCTTTACTAGAATACAACTTAATTCAACAACTTATTGGATTAGGCTATTCATCTGTAAAGGTGCAAGATGGAGACGCTTTGCTGGCTAATTTAAAAGCTCAGCTCGAAGCTTTTAATAAAGCAAGCTATTCTACTAAAGAGTTTGATGCCATTCTCAATCATTTGGCCAAAGGCAATGTATTTGAAAAAGCCAAAACTTTAAGAGACCGTTTTAGCTTTACTAGAGAAGATAGTGAGGTGGTTTATGTTCGTTTTTATGATTCAGAAAACTGGAACAACAACTTGTTTCAAGTTACCAACCAAGTACAACAAACAGGCTCATATTTAAACCGCTATGATGTTACTTTATTGGTAAACGGCTTACCCTTGGTTCAAATAGAACTTAAACGCCGAGGTACAGAAATAAAAGAGGCGTTTAACCAAATTAACCGCTACCAAAAACACTCGTTTTGGAGCCATCATGGCTTGTTCCAGTATGTGCAACTCTTTGTGATTAGTAATGGGGTGAATACCAAATACCTGGCCAATAACAAGCTGCAATCGGTGAAGCAAACCTTCTTTTGGGCCGATAGCAATAACAAAAATATTACAGCACTTACCCAATTTGCCAGCGCCTTTTTAAACCCGGACCATTTAGGCAAAATGATAGCCCAATATGTGGTAATGAATGAAGCCTATAAAAACATGATGATTCTGCGGCCCTATCAATATTATGCCTCCGAAGCAATTATCAAACAAGTGGCAACCTCAAACGACAATGGCTATATTTGGCACACTACTGGTTCTGGAAAAACCCTAACTTCTTTTAAGGCCAGCCAAGTACTTATGGATTTGCCCGATGTGCATAAAGTGGTATTTGTGGTAGACCGTAAAGATTTAGATTACCAAACCATGAAGGAGTTTAATGCCTTCAAAAAAGATAGTGTAGACGTTACAGATAACACGCATTCGTTAGTCAAACAATTAACGGACGACACCAAATTGGTTTTGACCACCATTCAAAAATTGAACAATGCCGTTTCTAAAGCGCATTATGAAAATCGGCTAGCCCATTTACAAGATAAAAAGCTCGTCTTTATTTTTGATGAATGTCATCGGAGTCAGTTTGGAGAAACACACAGCAGAATTACGGAGTTTTTTGCAAAAAGTCAGTTATTTGGTTTTACGGGTACACCCATATTTGCAGATAACGCCTCAAAAAATGAATTAGGCAAACGCACCACCAAAGATTTGTTTGGCAAGTGCTTACATAAATACGTGATTACTGACGCCATTAGAGATCAAAACGTACTTAAATTTGGTATTGAATATGTAGGGAAATACAAAAACAAGAGCAATACTTTTATTGATATTGAAGTCGAGGCTATTGATACCAAAGAGGTTTTTGATGACCCCAGACGATTAGAGAAAATCGTTGACTACATTATCGCGTATCATCATCAGAAAACTTTTAATAAAGACTATTCTGCATTATTTGCAGTAAGCAGTATCGCAAATGTAATTACCTATTATGAGCTGTTTCAAAAGAAAAAAGAGGAAGGCTTGCACGATTTACGTATAGCCACCATTTTTACTTATGGCGCTAATGAAGAAGATGAAGATGCCCAAGATTATTTACCAGGTGATGAATTGCCTCAGGCAGCCGAAGAAGGAGTGAAATATCTATCCAGTCATACCAGAGATAAATTAGAAGCTTTTATTGGTGATTATAATACCCTGTATAACACCAAATTTTCTACGAAAGATGCCCAACAGTTTGAGAATTACTTTAAAGACATTAGCAAACGGTTAAAGGAACGGGAGAAAGTCACTTTTAATGATGAAAAAGATAGATTAGATATTGTATTGGTCGTTAATATGCTCTTAACTGGTTTTGACGCCAAAAAGGTTAACACGCTCTATGTAGATAAGAATTTAAGGCAACATGGTTTAATTCAGGCATTTTCACGTACCAACAGAATCTTAGGCGAGCAGAAGTCGCAAGGCAATATTTTGGCATTTAGGAACCTTAAAAAGGCCACCGATGATGCTATTACGCTATTCTCTAATAAAGATGCCATTGAAACGGTGCTGATGCCACCATACGAGGCTATCGCAGAGAAAGTTGACGAAGCGCTTAAAAACCTAAGAGCAATTGTACCCACCTATACCAGTGTCGACGATTTACGCAGTGAAGAAGAAGATGCGCAATTTGTGCAAGCCTTCAGAAAATTGATGCGTAGTTTAAATGTACTACAGTCGTATACCGATTTTGATTGGGAAGACCTTGCCATTAGCGAGCAGGAGTATGAAGACTTCAAAAGCAAGTATTTAGATCTCTATGATCGCATTAAACAAGATAGTGTAAAACAAAAAACATCGATTTTAGATGATATTGATTTTGAACTAGAGCTTATTCATCGTGATGTTATCAATGTTGCTTATATACTTAAATTACTAGCACAACTTAAAGAAGCTAAAACATCGGATGTTCAAGCACAGAAAAAGGCCATTATGGATTTACTCGCTGGTGATATTGAACTTAGAAGTAAGCGAGAGCTTATAGAAAAATTTATAGAGGAGAATTTGCCTTTTATAAAAGATGTTGATGCTATTGAAGATGAATTTGAACGGTATTGGCAGGATGAAAAGCTATTGGCACTCGCTAGCATATGTGAAGATGAAAACCTAGATAAAGCACAATTTAAAGCCTTAGTCGATACGTATATTTTTAGCGGCCAAGAACCAATAAAAGACGATATTTATAAATGCCTAGATAACCGACCCAGTATTTTGCAAGCACGCTCCATAGGGGAACGCATTTTACTGAAGATGAAAGAATTTGTTCAAGTGTTTATCGAAGGTATGACCGGGTAAGTTCTGCCAGCCCATTAAATATTCCCAATTTATTAGCGCGCATTTACATGCGTTTGCAACAGCCGTTTTTTATCTTTTTCTACCGCAGGGTGTTTCCGGTGTGCCCAAATTTTATCTCTGGCCATTCGTGCACTTTCTTGCAAGTCAACGATGGGCAAAGGATAGTCCTCCCCGATGAGCACTCCACAAAAATTCTGTTCTAGGAGGGTCATTTTCCAAGGTTCGTGAATGTGCGCTACAGGAACATTGGCAAGTTCTGGCAGCCATTTTTTAATAAACCTACCTTCTGGATCGTGCTCTTGTGAATTTTTTACAGGATTGTACAAGCGTACCGTATTGATCCCTGCAGTACCGGCCTGCATTTGAAACTGCGGATAGTGAATGCCGGGTTCATAGTCTAAAAACTGCCGCGCTAAATGATAGGTACCTTCGCGCCAGTCTTGGTCTAAATTAAGGGTCAAAAAAGACACTACCATGGCGCGCATTCTAAAATTAATCCAACCGGTTTGTTCCACGGCCCGCATACAGGCATCAATTAAAGGAAAGCCTGTGGTGCCTGTTTTCCACGCTTTAATAAAGTCTTCATTTTTAGCATGGGCTAAAAGCTCGTAGCCTGTATTGATACACTCGGTCTCATAGCGGCATTCTACCTCAAACTTTTGAATAAAATGGCAGTGCCAATGCAGTCTCGTGAGCATGGCCGAAAATGCCCTGCTGTTTTTGGTGCCATTCGGGTGGGTACCAATATACTGAAAGGCTTGCTTAATACTGATATTCCCCCAGGCCAAATAGGGCGAAAGGCGGCTGCACGAAGTTCTACTTTCTGCAGGTTTTGAAATGTGTTTTTGATAGTTAAAACCTCTTTGCTGAGTAAACGATTGTAAATAGCGCCATGCGTTTTGTTCGCCGGCAGGTTGGTACTGTTTAGGATATGCCTGTAGGAGCCCAAGTAATTTTTCAGGTAGTACAAAAGGATGTTCTAGCGGTATTTGGTTGATAACGGTATAGGTATTGCGTAGCACAGGCGTATGCATTTGCAGATGCCATTGTTTGCTCCAATCTACTCGGTTTTTGATACCCCGAAGGATGCCATCGCGTTGTGATTCTTGCCAAGTGATGCGCTGCCGTTGGCAAAAAGACTGTACTTTTTTATCGCGTTGCCAGCTTATTTGCGTGCCACTTTC
Organism: uncultured Cellulophaga sp.; assembly: GCA_963974535.1. Taxonomy (GTDB): domain Bacteria; phylum Bacteroidota; class Bacteroidia; order Flavobacteriales; family Flavobacteriaceae; genus Cellulophaga. Next base: position 483,313 of record CAXBCN010000001.1, on the reverse strand, counting down.
GCGGTAACTAAAGATGGTTTGTAGGCTAAAAACTGTGGATAGGTATTCAAAGACCTCAACAGCTTCGCCATAAAAAACCTCTACCTGCCTTTGAAAGGGAGCTAGGGTTTTATTTAAGGCTAGAATAGCATGGTAATTAAATTGCAAGTGCCGTAGGCTTGTATCTGGATGGGCCATCAAGGATGGCTCAAATATATAGATGATGCGATAGGGCATGCCAGCTTTTTCGGCCTTGAACAGGGGTTCGTGGTCCTGAGAACGAATGTCGCGCTTTAACCAAACAATACCTACAGGTTGCTTTTTCAATATGCTAGCCTTTTTTGATTTTAAAGTTTCTCTACTTTTTTTAAACACAACGCATAGTTACTGCCTAGCGCCCTGTGTTACCCATGCTTCGCAGCGATCTACTACGACTCACAAAGATACGAAAGTAGACCAAATACCTAGGTCTTAAGCTTGTCATTTATGGGATATGGAGACTCAGGCTTAGGTACCGTAGCGCAGTAGCCCTAAAGCTATTTTTAGGGGAGGTACACCAAGTGGTTTTGTGGCTTTACACCTGCAAACACCATAGAGCAAGCTGAGATACTATAGATGCTTTGATTTATGTGAGCTATTTTCTTACATTTACCATAAATACACTTTTTTTAAAACAGAGTGTAAACCCTAAAAAATAGGGGCTATGTTCAGTACTGGGTTCTGGGCATAGCCATATGACGTATAGCACTTTGTGCTAATCCCTATAACGAGCAGTAAGCAATGATGACATTCTTAAAAAAATTGCGCGAGAGCGTACGGACCGAAAACAAACTAAAGGCCGCCCTATCAGAGTTAGAAAAACTCAAGGCAGAGGTAGATTCAAAGGATCCGTATACCAAAATTTTTATTGAACAAGCGCCAACCGCAATTGCCATGCTCGATACCAATATGCACTATATCGCCGTGTCTAAGCAGTGGATTTCAGATTTTAAAATGGAAGGTAAAGAAATCATTGGCCAAAGTCATTACGATATGTTTCCAGAAATAGGTGATGAGTGGAAAGCCAATCATCAAAAATGCCTCAAAGGGGCTATTGATACCAATGACGGGGCTCCTTTTGTTCGCGCTGATGGCAGTGTACAATGGATTTATTGGGATGTTCGGCCTTGGTATATTTCCGAGGGTCACATAGGTGGTTTAATCATGCATACTGGCGATATTACCCAACAAAAAGAAAAAGAGGAAGAACAAATTTTTATTGAAAAAATACTCGACAAAACCAATGAAGTGGCCCTTATTGGCACCTGGGACATAGATCTTATAAAAAGTACCCTTTTTTGGAGTAAAATGGTGCGCAAAATTCATGAGGTACCTGAAAGCTTTGTGCCTGATTTAGAAACAGCTATTCATTTTTTTAAGGAAGGAGAAAGTAGAGATACCATTCGCAATGCGGTTACTAAAGCGATAGAAAAGGGTATTGCCTATGACGTTGAAGTAGAGTTGGTCACGGCCAAAAACAACATAAAGTGGGTCCGTGCCATTGGCCAGGCCGAATGCATTAACGGTACCTGTGTGCGGCTGTTTGGTGTTTTTCAGGATATCAATGAGATAAAACTTTCTCAATTAGCGTTGAATAAAGCACATACCGAATTAAAAGCCATATTTAATTCTCAAGCCGTAGCTATTGTAGCCATAGAACCGGATGGCATTATTACTCAATTTAATCGAGGAGCCGAAATTTTAACAGGCTATACGGCTGCAGAAATGATAGGCCTGCAAAGACCCAAGTTTTTTCATTTTCAAGAAGAGTTAGACCGGTTTAGAATTGATGTGGCGAAGCGATACAAAAAAAATCCAGAAGGCTTTAATGCGCAATTAGAAATGTCTAAACACAATGATTACGATACCCGTGAGTGGAATTACAAGCGAAAAGACGGAACTACCTTGCCCGTGCTTTTAACCTTAACCTCTATGAAAGATGAGCAAGGTACACTCATTGGCTTTTTAGGGATTTCAACAGATATTTCTGAACTAAAAAAAGCAGAAAATGAACTCGTCAAAAAAAATCAGCTGTTGAGTTTTGCCGAAAAAATAACCATGATGGGCAATTGGCAGTGGGATATTCCGACCAATAATGTAAAATGGTCTGCTAACCTATACACCATTTTTGATGTGGAAGAAAATACCCCCATCACCTACGATACCTATTTTAGTTTTGTGCATCCTAAAGATAAAGAAATAGTCACCGAACAAGTAGCGCGCATCTTTAAGGAGAAAAAATATGCTGATTTAATGCATCGCATACAACTCGGCAACGGGGTCATAAAAACAGTACAACTTTTGGCCGAGGTGATTACCGATGATTTCAATAATGTTATTGAGATTATTGGTACCTGCCAAGATGTTACAGAGCAAAAAATGATAGAAAATAAATTACAAGTCTTAGCTCAAAAACTGACCAATCAAAATAACCAACTAGCCGATTTTGCGCATATTACTTCTCATAATTTAAGAGCCCCCGTAAGTAACCTTAACTCGCTTTTAGATTTTTACAATACGGCCGAAGAGGAACAGGAAAAAAAGAGTTTGTTTGAAAAGTTTGAAAAAGTGATTAACCACCTTACCCTTACCTTAAACACCTTGGTAGAATCCTTGAGAACAAAAAATGTAAGCCTAGAAGATTTAGAAGAGGTGTCGTTCGAAGAGGTGCTCAACAAAACTAAAGAAATACTGAGTGGTGAAATTATAAATACATCGGCCGTCATTACATGCGATTTTTCGAAAGTGAAAAAAATTATGTATAATAAGTTATATTTAGAAAGTATTTTTCTTAATTTGTTAAGTAATTCAATGAAGTACAAATCTGCGGCTCGCGATCCTGAAATATGCATTGAATCTGACGTAAAAGATGGAAAAATAACATTACAATTTAAGGATAATGGTTTAGGGATTGATTTGAAAAAGCATGGTCACAAACTATTTGGATTAAATAAAACATTTCACAGACACAAAGAAGCCAAAGGTGTTGGCTTGTTTATGACCAAAACACAAATCGAAGCCATGGGAGGTACTATATCAGCCTCTAGTGTGGTTCATGAAGGGACCACCTTTCATATAAATCTCAATTAATACCTATGCAAAAGAATCCTATTAATATCTGTATTGTTGATGATGACGATATTTATCAATTTACCTTAATTAAAACCCTGCAAACTTTTGAATTACCAAAAAACATCATCGCTTTTGCCGATGGTGAAGAGGCTTTGAATTTTATGTTAGACCATCTTGGCGAGGAGCATAAACTTCCGGATGTTATCTTTTTAGATATTAATATGCCCATTATGGATGGCTTTCAATTCATGGATGAATATGTTAAAATAAAACCTAAGGTAGGTAAGCTGATTACCATATACATGGTATCTTCTTCTGTGGATGCTATAGATGTAGAACGTGCAAGAAGCATCAGCGCTGTTTCTGATTATATCATAAAACCAATACAACAAGGCGAATTAAAATCGATTATCGAAAAGTTAGTCGCTAATTTAAACTAAAGAGGTAGTCTCGTAGCATACCATTAAAAAGGGCTTGCTAAAGATTCGTGCGCTGCTCCATAACCCCTAAAGAAGTTCTTCCCTATTCTCAAAATAATATAAAGTACGGCGAGCCAGTGGTTATAAGCACCCTGCAGAGGCTCATACAACTTTAAGTCCTTGCTGTAGCTATTCATGTTCGTCACTAGTTCTGCTCCTAAAAAATTGCCTGACAGCGGCTCAACACCTGAAGTATTCGCCGCGTTATGCTAAATATTAGGCTATAAGCCCACTGAAAAAAACATGCTACACGAAGCGCTGTATGGCGGTTTAAATAGTAAAATCAGTTGTTTTCTTCTCATACTCTAGATATAGTTTGGTTTTTTGTAGGATTTTTATTACTTTTATCTTTTAAAAAGACCCAAAGTTAAGTTGTAACGGGATAGGCGCCTTAGCAAAGCCAATCTTAGTGCTATCCTTATAAAACCTACGTATTATTTCTCTAGACTTTATTAGCTTATGAAAATTGAAACCGTGTGTATCATTGATGACGACCCGATTTTTGTCTATGGAACAAAAATTTTATTGAACCATAATAGTTGGTTTGGCTCTTCTGTACTCGTGTATGAAAATGGAAAAGAGGCCTTAGACGATCTTACTGCCTTAGTCAAAAGTGAAGAAAAACTGCCTGATGTTATTTTTTTAGATCTAAACATGCCTACCATGGATGGCTGGGAGTTTTTAGATGAATTTATTCAACTCCCTATTCAAAATAGGCCCAAAGTGTTTATCGTAAGTTCTTCTATAGATCAAAAAGATATTCAAAAAGCGCACAGCTACGCCATTGTACAAGATTTTATAGAAAAACCATTATCGCACCAAGTCATGGACACTATATTCAAGGCTCTTGAGGGAGAAGATGAAGCTGTTTTATAAGCCTATAGAAAATAGCTTAAAGACCATAGCCTATTTAATTTCCAAAACAGGCTATGGAACCAAGAAGCCTTTCGTTGTAGACCATACCTATTTAAACAGCCTAGCTATTAGTCATCTTTACAGTACTTTTTGCAAGTATTCAAATAGGTATCAATACCTGCTAATCTTGATACGCAGACAGCATCCAAACCAATTTTTCTTGCTGCACAATATAATCACTCATAAGCGCCACCGTACCTTCGTCATTAGCCTCGGAGGCCATAGAAAGAATGAGTCTTTCTTTTTGCAATAAAATCTTTAAAGCATCGAGAATAGCATCAATGGCTTTCTCGCCATCGGTGACGTTTTCAGCGGCCTTAATTTTACTCGTTTCTAAGTATTTTGAAAAAGAATGCAGTGGTGTTGCGCTTAAAGTGAGTACCCGTTCGGCAATTTCATCTACTTTTAGCAGTGCATCATTGTATAGCTCTTCGAATTTAAGATGTAATTCAAAGAATTTTTTTCCTTTTATATTCCAATGAAAGCCTCTCAGATTCATATAAAACAGTTGGTAATCTGACAGTAACTCATTCAAATGTGCTGCGGTGCTTAGGGATACTTTATCATCTAAACCAATGTTATTTGTATTTTTCATGTTGTATTATTTAAAATTGTTAATGGCTTCACTTAAATCAAATATCGGGGTGTTTTTTAGTTGTCGTTCTAAAATACTACTTCCTGCTGCGCTTCTATAGCCCCCTGCACAATGAACCACAATGGGTTTGTCTGTAGGAATATTTTTGGCAGTATTTCTTAAATCGTTTAGCGGGTGTACTAAAGCATTTTTAAAAAACTTTCCTTCTGCTACTTCACTTTCATTTCGAATATCAACTATCGTGTACTTTTCAGGGTTTTTCTTAAAATCAGGCAGGTCTAATGCTGTACTCTTTATGAGCTGTTCTTTGTTCAGCGTAATGACTTCCTTGACTTGCTTTTCATAGCCTATTTTCGAAACTCTATGTACTATATACGCTGCATTTTCTTCTTCGGCTACCACCAAGGTAAACGCTTCTTTTGGCGCTACAATAGCACCCAACCAGGTTTCGAATTTATCAGTTTCCGCTAATCCTTGAATATTAATACTGCCTAAAAGATGTCCTTTTTTAAAACTAGCTTCCTCACGTACATCGACAATTAGGCCAGTTGCGCTTGCCTCTTTTCTAAAGGGAACGCGATGTACAGCTGCTGCTAAACTTTCTGCGCCTTTTTTGTTGATGTCTACATTAAAACCAAAATAAGAAGGTATAAAAGGTTGTCCGTCAAGTAGGGTAGCCATAAATTGGTCCTTGGATTGTTTTTTAAAAGCCCAATTACTTTGACGCTCCTCCCCTAACGTGCTACTCGCAGCATCGCTTAGGTTTTTACCGCATAATGAACCTGCGCCGTGTGCTGGGTATACGATGGTAGCATCAGGAAGTTCATTAAATTTAGTTTGCATTGTGGCATACATCATCTCAGCAAGTGCTTCACGTTTTGCTTTCATGTTACCTGCCTCTTCGCGTAAATCCGGTCGGCCAACGTCACCAATAAATAAAGTATCACCGGTAAATAGGGCCGTTTTAGTGCCGTCAGTAGCTACAATGCTAATACTATCTGGGGAATGCCCTGGCGTATTTATGGCATTTAAAGTTATATCACCTAAATGAATAGAAATACCTTCATCAAAAGCTTTGTGTGGATACTCAGCTCCTAGTTTTTCACTGTTATAAATGGTGGCACCCGTTTCTTTGTGAATTTGTAAATGCGAACTCACAAAATCTGCATGTGGGTGGGTTTCGATGACAGCGCTAATTTTGGCCTTATGGGCTTTTGCAAACTCGTAATAGGCCTTAGGGTCTCGTTCTGGATCGATGAGCGCCATTTCGCCATTGCTTATGATGGCATAAGAATAGTGCGCTAATGGCTTATATTCAAATTGTTTTATAATCATAGTTTTCTTTATTTTTAAATTCAAAAAATACTCTAGCGTAGGTATCTAAAAATCTTTATTCTAGAGATCTTTTTTTAGTTAGGTACCCAGTAATTTCCGCAACAGAATCGTCTGCCAATTTTTCGTTAAGCGCATCTAAAGATTTTGGTGGTGGACAAATTGCTTTATCACCTCGTTTCCAATCTAAAGGCATGGCTACTTTATGCTTGTCAGATAGTTGTAAAGCGTCTAAAGCGCGTAAAATCTCATCCATATTTCTACCTACGTTAAGTGGGTAGTACATTATTAAACGTATTTTCTTTGATGGATCAATAAAAAATACGGCTCGTACGGCAGCAGTTTCGCTTTCGTTAGGCTGAAGCATTCCATGGAATTTATAATAAAATTAAACTATTAACAAAACACCTACCGTAACCTAGGTTACATTAGCATCAGATTTAACATTTTTTAACTCGAAATTTAACCAGACTGGGTTCAAAAACAACTAAAAAAAATAGCTTGGGTAGTTTCCCAAGCTATTTTTAACGTGAAGCGATATAGGTCTGTATTTTGCTAATAGACCATTTCAGCAAACACCTCAGCCTTTTCTGTAGCTTTCCATGTCATCTGTTCTTCATATAAGGTAACTTCATTTTGTTCTGTTGGATCCATAACCATTAAGTAGATCCATTCATTATCTAATAAAGCCTTGAGATGCGGAAATTTTTCTAAAATGGCTTGAACACGTTCTTTTGGCGCTTGAATTAAGACCGATAAGCGCAGAGGTCTGTGGTACATTTTGTCATCTGTTTCATTTACAGATTGTAACGGAAGGCCTGCTTTTAAATCACTGCCATTGCCTTGAACCACCCCAAATTTTCCGGTAATATTATGCGTTATTTTAGAACCTCCACCATAGTGTTGGTTATCTACCGTTGCAAAATAATAATGGTTATTAATCCATTGGGTAACGACCATAGGGCCTTGCATAATTGCTTCTAAAGCTGCTGCAGTGCTGTCTAACTCCCAATCGTAGGAGTGAAGAAAACAATGCCCGCCGAAGTTCATATTTTTGGTAAGTTCTCGCGAACCAATAACAAAACCTGCATTTTTTGCCAGTCCCCATTCTGGTCTTGTTTCTGACCAGTTATTGGTTTTAACATGTGCTGCGGCGATGCTCTTGTTTTGCACCCCTAAGCGTTCTTGTGTTGCTGTTTCTTGGGTTTTTAAAAGGGCTAGCTTTAATTGGCTTAAGCGCTTGGCATGTGTTGCTGGTACCTCAGCATCAAACAGAACAATTTCGTCGGTGGTGGTATTGTGTTCTGCACCGATGAATACAGTATCCTCAGGAATTTGGATATCGTGATGTTCTCCCAAGGCTTGCCTAACTTCTGAAAGATTCGTTAGTGTAGCCAGCATACGAGCATTATGGCGACCCGGACTTGCTGCACAAGCGCCACAATCTAAGCTAGAGCCAAAAGGGTTATTCGCAGAATGACTCCCGTGACCCGCAAATACCACTAAAGGGGCAAAAGTGCGCCAGCCTGTTAAATCAAATGCCGTCTTTACAATTGCTACTTTTTCTTCCAAAGGGATGTCTATGGTAGTTTCTTTGCTATGGGCGTGCCCTATTTGAGGGGTACAACTATGTTCAAATGAGGTGTTATTTTTGCGCTGTGGCTGGTATAATGATGCAGGAAATAAAGTTCTGAACAGTAATGACACCCCATAAAAAATACCAGAACCTTCTACATAACCAAAGGCCGAAGGCAGCATATTTTTCATGCGCACTAAAAAATACGAAGTAAACTTAGCTCTCTTAACGCTCTTTTTATAGGCTTTCAGGTCTGCCGTTTTATGTTCTTGTGCCGTTTCAGAAACCTGATAGGCAGAGCCTAAAATTGGCGGACAAGATTTTCTTGAAAGGCCATCTTCTAATTGGGTATAATCCATAGCTATTCCAAAAAAACCGGCATATCCAAAGGTTTCATAATTTCCTTTAGATTCAAGGTTTCTTCGTATTAATTCTGATCGAGTATCGATACAAAACACAAATTGCGCATCGGGAACATTTTCGTGGGTAGGCCTTGAACTAGTGCTTTGTGACTTTATTTTGGTCACAAACTGCTGCTGCCAACTTTTTTCCCATGCCTTTAACCATACATACTGTACTTGTATTATGGCCTCTAATTCTGCTTTAGCGCTTTTAGGAGGTACTATACTAAGCTTCAAGGCCTTAGAAACCAAAAGGCGAACGGCAAGATAGTCGGTTAGGCTAATACTGTATCTCTGCTGCCAAAGCGAATTGGTTTCAGCTCTGAACTTAATGTAGCCTGTCCAACCCGGTAATGCTGACAAATGATATTCGAAAATAGCTTGTTGCTCTTGCTCTGAATAGGCATTTAAAAGCCCTGCTAGGGCTTCTGTATTTGTTTTTGGAATCTGGGCATCAAGTGCTTTTCCTATTTCTTTGTCGTGTTTTGCCAGTAGACTCCATGCCGTATAAAAGCCTTTTTCTTTGTTGGGCATTTGCCATTCGGCCAGGCCTTCGTCCATAAAAACAGACAGCCATTTGACCATTATTTTATCAACGCGATGGTTGGGATTTACGGTTTCGTCATGCGGTAGGGCTTCTAATTGTTCCAAATAATATTCTGGTGATTCGGTCATGCCGTTTTCAATCAGTAAATCGTTCACTACTCTAGCCTCTATTTCCCCCAACTCCCAGGCTTGTTTTAGCATCTTTACATCAGGAAATACGCGACTCCCAGTTAAGCCCTGCGCTTTTTTAACAGCCGCTATAAAATGGGTGTTTTCGTATCCCGATAAGGGATTTGAAGTGACAAAAGAATACAAGGGCCATGTTTTACCGACCACTTCTGCCGCTTTTTCAATAGTGTTCAAAAGAATAAATGTACTCATGAGTTTAGGCTTTTATATTTAAGAATAGTATGGGTATCAGGTTGAGACAGGTTTAAGAGTTTTACATAAAGCCAAGGCACTTTGCGATACACCCCTAGTTTCATGACAAAAAATCCCAATAAGAACATAAGGCCAAAGACCACTTGGATGACCGATAACGTTTGGGGTACGTTGCTCATTGGCATCGCTACCATTAAAGCTGTTACGCCGTTATAGAGCAAGGCGTATAAGCTAATACCTGTGATAAATAAGAGGATAGGCACTACGATTTTCTGCACGGTAGTTAAACTCTTTTCTTTTACAATATTATAGGTAGCCTGACCTACCGTGATGGCCACAATAAGAGTTAAAAACACACTGCTATCGACCATAGTTGTTTTGCCTGTCAATACTGCAAATAATAGTGCTCCTGCCATACCGAATACTAAAACGACAAGGGCTTGCACCGGTTTAATTTTTATTTTTAAGGGCTTCTTAGGGGCACTATGTGCAATTTCTTCTCCAGAAGATAAAAAGAGGTAGGCCTTATAAAAGCCATGCAAGATTAAGTGCGCTATGGCCGCATTAAAAAAACCTAAACCACATTGCATGATCATAAAGCCCATTTGAGCAATGGTAGAACAGGCTAGTTTTTGCTTTACATTGACTTGTAACAGTTTTGTAAATTGTGCGATAACAGCCGTAAACCCTCCGATAATAAATAATAAGGTTAATGAATTTGAAGCCACTAATACCGCTGAAACTAAGGCCAATAAAATACCTGAGCCATTCACAAAACCCGCATGCATTAAAGCGGACGCTGGTGTAGGTGCGGTCATGGCTGAAAGCAACCATCGATGAAAAGGATAAATGGCCGATTGTATGATAGCGGCTACGATGAGTAATAATGACGCTATAAGTAACATAAAATCAGGTATTACCTGTAGCTTATCAAGGATACCTGATAGCGTATACTGATCCGTTTCGTAGGCCAATAGTAATAGGCCAAAGCTTAATACTAAGGTTCCTGACAAAAAGAATTTCTGCGCCAATTTGGAAGCCTCTCGGGCTTCGCCCCATTTTGCATCAACACCAATTAAGCGTGCCATAAAAACACCCATGAAAAACCATGAAATCAATAAGGCGGCTAGGTGATTCGACATCACAAAAAGCATTACAGACAGCGTAAAACCAAGGGATAAAAATGTAAAACGCTGGTGGTATCGAAAGCCATTGAGGTAATTTTTTGCGTAGGTACTTACTAGGGCACTAAAAAAAGTAACCGTGCTCCACAGGACTAATGTAAAACCGTTGATGCTGAAGATGTTGTTCCAGTTCCATTGTGGGGTGTACATCAAAAAATAAACAAGTAATGCGAGGGTACCTAAATGTAAGGTCCAAAGTAAAGGGCTCGCTATTTTTAAAATAAAAGGACTATCGGCCTTTGTCTTAATTTGCGCAGTATTTGGGGTAAAATTGCTCGTGGGATTGCTGTTCAAAATCATTTTTTTTACAATTTATTTTAGGGTAAGTAAAGTAATACCTTGAAGTTTTTGTTGCCTTAAAAAATAGGCAGTCAAAGACAATATTAATCGCAGCTGCTCATGTGAAGCGTTCCTTTTATCTGAATCTCTTTGCCTTCTGCTCTCATTTTTGAGATAAATTCTGCGACATTTTGCTTTTCAGCTTCTAGTTCTTTGATCCGTTTAAAAATAGGTTCTTGATCATTTTTGTGATTTTTTTCCCATAGTTGAATCCCTTCAATTTTATGGTAATTTATTTTTTGATCTAGCAAGGCCATCATAACTTCTGAAGCCTGTTCTGGCGTAAATTTGCCTTTTACCAACTGAATGTTCTGTGTTGTGATCTCTTTTTTTAGTGTTTCGTTTTGCATTTTTTCTAGGATTTATAAATTACGCCACAAAGGTTAGCATTTTTAATTGATAATTTTTATTTATATTTGTAATCTAAACCATTAAATATTTTTATGAACTATACCTTGCACCAACTACAGCTCTTTTTAAAGATGTCTCAAAACCAGAGCATCACTAAGACGGCAGAAGAAATGAATTTAACGCAACCCGCCGTATCAATTCAGTTAAGAAATTTTCAGGATCAATTTTCAATTCCGCTAACAGAAGTGGTGGGCAGAAAACTTTTTGTGACCGATTTCGGAAAAGAAATTGCAGAAGCAGCTGAAAAAATTATTGATGAAGTGAATGCCATGAATTATAAAACCTTGGCCTACCAAGGAGAGTTGTTTGGTAAACTTAAAATCTCAGTAGCGTCAACGGGGAAATATGTTATGCCCTATTTTTTAGCAGATTTTTTTACCCTGCATAAAGGCATTGAGCTCATCATAGACGTTACCAATAAAACCAAGGTGGTTAGGAGCATGGAGAAAAACGAAGTAGATTTTGCTTTGGTTTCAGTCTTGCCCAAAAAATTGAAGTTAAACCAAATTGAATTGATGAAAAACCAACTTTTTTTTGTGGGTGGAAAACACTTAAATTTTGATGAAAAACCCATTCATAGCGATGTTTTTCAAGAACTTCCTTTAATTTATAGAGAGGAAGGTTCTGCCACCAGAAATGAAATGGAAAAATTTATAACAAAAAATAATTTGCCGGTTCATAAAAAAATTGAACTTACCTCAAACGAAGCTGTAAAGCAAGCCGTCATCGCCGGTTTGGGATGCTCTATCATGCCCTTAATTGGTATTAAAAACCAATTGCAAAATAAAGAATTGCAAATTATTCCGGTAGAAGGCTTACCGATTAGCACCACATGGCGATTAATTTGGTTGAAGACAAAAAAGTTATCTCCGGCTGCTGTGGCCTATCTTGAATTTTTAAAGGCCCATAAAGAACAGATTATAAAAGATAATTTTAGTTGGAAACTACCTTATGCGTAGTATTTTAAAAAATCTTCGCTTAGAATTTTCTTAAAATAAAAAAGTAATTCATCCGCATCTTCTTTTGAAAACACCATGGGCGGTTTAATCTTAAGCACGTTGTGGTCAGGCCCGTCAGTACTCATTAAAATAGCATGGTCTTTCATTCTATTGGCGAGGTACGCTGTTTGTGCGGCTAAAGGATTTCTATGAGCATCGACCAACTCTAGCCCTAAAAACAAACCTTGGCCGCGTACATCACCGATAATAGGGAATTCTTGGGCTATTTTTTTTAACTCGTCTTTTAAATAGTTTCCGACCACTAAAGCATGTTTTTGTAAGTGCTCCTCTTTAACGGTTTGCAGTACCTTTAACCCAATAGCACAGGACACTGGGTTACCCCCAAAGGTGTTAAAAAACTCCATGCCGTTGGCAAACTTTTCTGCCACTTCTGGCGTACACACCACAGCTGCTATGGGGTGCCCGTTGCCTAAAGGTTTTCCAATCGTGACGATATCAGGAACTACCTGATGCAGTTGAAAACCCCAAAAGGCCTTTCCCGTTCTCCCGCAACCTACCTGTACTTCATCAGAAATACATAGTCCGCCTGCTAATCGCACCGCGGAATAGGCCTTTGAAAGAAATCCTTCAGGGAGCTCTATTTGTCCTCCACAGCTAATAATTGGTTCGATAATAAAAGCCGCTACTCCCCTATTTTTCCGATGCACGGCATCAATTTGCCCTTGCACCTCATCGGCATATAAATGTCCTGTATGTTCGCCTCTATATTTTCCTCTAAAGGCGTCTGGCAAAGGAAAAATATGTGTGTGTTCAGGGGCACCACTGCCACCTTTTCCATCAAACTTATATGAGCTTATGCCCACACAGGTATTTGTATTGCCATGATAGCCTACTTCCGAAGCTAGAATGTCTTTTTCTCCTGTAGCTGTGGTTGCCATTCGGATCGCTAGTTCATTGGCTTCACTGCCTGAGTTTACAAAATGAACTACGCTTAATTCTGGAGGCAAGGTCTCTAAAAGTGCTTTCGCTAATTGGTTGATATTTTCATGCAAATAGCGCGAATTGGTATTCAAAACAGCCATTTGCGCTTGCCCTGCCTTTACTACTTCGTAGTTTTCATGCCCCACATGGGCTACATTATTCACCGTATCTAAATATTTTCTCCCAAACTGGTCTATTAAATACTGTTGCGAACCACGTACCATTTTAATCGGCGTTTTATATTGCAAGCTCATCCCTTTTCCTAAATGCTGCTTGCGATAGCTGATAATTTCTTCATTGCTCACCTGGTCATTGGCTGCTAATTCATGAGACTTAAAGAACATATTTGGATCAGGACAGATACTTTTCCATACCCTAATTTGATTATAATATGCCACGCCTGGAAAATCATTTTTATAGTCTAAAAGTGATAACATTATTTGAAAATGTAAGTGTGGTGCCCAATTTCCATTTTCATGTGCGCTGCCTAACAAGCCAATACAATCGCCTTTTTTCAGGTTTTGACCTAGCTGTTTCTCCGAAATACTGGCATACCTTAAATGGCCGTATAAGGTGTAGAAATCAAAATTTTTTGTTTTATGTTTTAAAATAATTAAACCTCCATAAGCCTTGTTCCCTTCCTCATGTACGGCAACCACGACCTCGCCATCTAGCATGGCGTGCACAGGTGTTCCAGCGGCTAACCAAAAATCGACGCCTAAATGAATGGTTCTACTTTCCCGACCGTAATTTCCTATTTTATCGTAGGCATTTGAGGTATACAGACTTCGTGCTTCTAAGTATCCACCAGCTAGTACTTTATCCGGATGTTGTTTTTGAAGCTGATCTAGTTTAAACTGGAAAAAATCAAGATTGTTCATATCTTGAATGTGCGAAACCCAAATACTTTCCACACTTAAATCTAGTTTCTTTATCTTATGGGTACCGACAGATGGAAATAAATCGGCGACCTGAAAATCATGACTACTTGCCCATTCGGTGAACTGTTCTTCCTTGGGGTGTGCTGCCCATCCACAAGCCTCGCGGAAACTAAAATACGCGAAATCTGGACTAATTTTATGCCACTTTTTAAGTAATTCCCAAGCAGGTTTTTCACTTATTTGTAAATAGTCATTTTCAGGTTCCGTCATTTTATTATGTGCAGATTTGGTGACAGAAATCACCAAGCGCATAGCGATAGCTGCGTATAAATGTGCTAGCTCAGCGTCCTGTAAAGGAAAAGAGCTGTGGTAGCCTTTGACGATGGGCAAGGCCGCTTCCAAAGGATCTTCATGATTCATAATGGCATAAGCACAACTTATCGCTACATCATTAATGACCTGCGTATACATAGCATCACCATAATCAATGATGGCGCTTACCCTTGGATCTATTACATCTGCCGAAACAATGACATTATGATCGTTGGCATCGTTATGCACTACTGACTTTCTCAAGGCTTGGTAGGTAGGGAGCTGCTTTTCAAAAACAGCTTGAAAATACTGAACCAGCTCCTTTTCTTCGGTGTCAAAAAGATGCACATGTGCTTTTGTCCAAAGTGATTGCGCTACGTCCCAAGCAAAAGTTCTGTGAGCGTTTTCATGATCAAAACCTACTAAGCCTCGTGTTAATTTTCCGCATTGCGCTCCTAAACTTTGGCCTAACTCCTTTAAGTGTGGATGTACACTGCTCCATGTTCTTCCTGAAATCCATGTTAGTAAGCGCACATACCTGCGATGTCCTTTTTCGTCTATAAAAGAAGAGACAGGCTTGCCCTTTTTATCTACCATAACTTTTGGAAGGATAAGCTCAGGACTGCTTTCCGCTACATAGGCTATTAGTTTTTGCTGAAAATCTAAATACGAAATAGCCTCATCAGGTCGGGATATTTTTAGGACATAACGTTCCTGATCATTAGCATCAATTCTAAAATTAAAATCCATTTCACCCGGTAGGGCTATTACCTTACCGCTAATCGAATAAAATTCTGAAGCTATCTTTTCAGCAATTGGCAGGGTTATTTTAGGGATATGCTGCATCATGGTTACAAAAAATTAAACAAGCTAAAATGAGTTTAAAGATAAGTTGTTCTCCACATGTAATCATAAGCCTTTTTACTTTTTTCAAAATTTTAATGCTTGTGTCTAGGTTCATGGAAGAGGTATAAAAACACAGGAGTTTAGCTACCTGGTATGACATAAATCATATTTTATGGCCAGAATAGGCACTACATTTGAGAAACTCTTTAATCGAACCCTTTATGAAACGCAACATATTACTCCCCACCGATTTTTCTGATAATGCCTTCAATGCCCTGCTGTATGCTTTAAAATTATATGAAAAAGAATTCTGTACTTTCTATTTCTTAAACGTCACCTATGTGTTAAGTTCCACCACGAGAACCTATATTACCACAAAATTTGTAGATGAATTACAACACGAGTCCCTAAGAAAATTGAACGAATTAAAGCAACAAACCGAAATTGCCAACGACAATGCCAATCATAATTTTGAAATTATTTCAAGTGAAGAAAACTTAAAATTTGCCATTCCAAAAGCAGTTAAGGCATATGAGATTACGAGTATTGTCATGGGCACCAAAGGAGCTAGTAATGCTGTCGATATTTTTATGGGAAGTAATACCGTTGATGTGCTTAAAAAAGTTAAAAATTGCCCCATCCTAGTGGTTCCTGATGCGCTTGAATTTGTTCCGCCGAGGGCACTGTTATTTCCGACAGACTTTAACCGACCCTATAAAAATAAAGAATTAGAAGCCATAACAGCTTTGGCAAATTTGTTCCATGCTACTCTTAAAATTTTACATATTAATGTTGAAAAAGAACTCTCTGCCACCCAAGAGCTTCATAAAAAAATGCTAAGCGACTACTTTGAAAACTTACCGCACAGTTTTCATTGGGAAGCAGATTATACTAAAAAGTCAACGACCATTAGCACTTTTATAGAGGAAAACAAAATAGACCTCTTAGCCATGGTGAACTATAAACATAGTCTTTTGGAAAGTATTTTGAAGGAACCTGTGATCAAAAAAATAGCCTTTCATCCAACCGTTCCTGTATTGATCATTCCCGAATAGGTGCTGGGTGATAGGTGAAAAGTTTGAAGATTAAAGTTTTTTGAGTTTGTTACTATCCTTGAACTTGCGCTTGATCCTTGGTAAAATGTACTTTTTTAGCAACGACTAAGCAACACATTAAAAAAAGAGCCACGATTAAACTTTCTACATGTGTAACAAAAGTTACTGTGTAGCTCTTTAAAATTAACAACATTTGTGTAAACATCAAGTCTGATTTACAACGGGTTACTCCATTTTTTCACAAGTCACCTCTGCAATCGAGCTTACAAAAAAAAGTAGAACATGTCAAAAATAGTGATTTTAGGAGCGGGTATTTCGGGCCATGTGGCTGCTGCACACTTGCGTAGAAAGCTTTCAAAAGAACACGACGTTGTAGTGGTATCACCCAATAGTAATTATCAATGGATTCCCTCGAACATATGGGTAGGCATCGGAAGAATGAAATCAAAGCAAATTTTATTTCCCCTAGCTCCATTATATAAAAAAAAGGGAATTGATTTTAAATAAGCCAAAGCAATGTCATTCTTCCCAGAAGGAGACGCCACAGAAGAAAAACCGTATGTGTTAGTGGAGCATATGGTGGGCGAAAATAAAGGAAAGGAAGAAAAAGTGAGCTACGATTATTTAATCAACGCCACAGGGCCAAAACTCAATTTTGAAGCTACGGAAGGTTTAATTCCCGGTCAAAACAAAACCTATTCGGTTTGTACCTATACCCATGCAGATCATGCCTGGGAAGGTTTGCATGCTTTGATAGGAGACATGAAAAAAGGCAAAAAAGCCAAAATTTTAATAGGCACGGGTCATGCCAAGGCTACCTGTCAAGGTGCTGCTTTTGAATATATTTTAAATGTAGAACAAGAACTCCGCAAACACAAAGTGCGCGATATGGCCGAAATTACTTGGATATCGAACGAATACCAATTAGGTGATTTTGGTATGGACGGCATGCTGTTGAGTTACGGCAGCCTTACCATGAAATCACATGAAATGGTTGAAATGATTTTTGAAGACCGAGACATTAAATGGATTTTAGGTGCCGGCGTGCAAAAAATAGAGGACGGTACTGCCCATTATGAAAATTTAGCGGGTGAAAAAAAATCAGAAACCTATGATTTTGCCATGCTTATTCCTGCATTTTCTGGCCACGGTTTTAAAGCGTACAACAAAACGAGTACCGATATTACCGACAAATTATTTAAAGGGTTTATGATCGTGGATGCTGATTATACCGCAAAACCCTACGAAGAATGGTCCGTTCAAGATTGGCCAGAAACCTATCAAAACCCTAGCTATAAAAATATATTTGCCCCAGGAATTGCCTTTGCCCCTCCGCATAGCATTTCTAAACCTAGAAAAAGCCCTAAGGGTACAGAAATATTTCCTGCACCTCCACGAACAGGAATGCCTTCTGGAATTACGGCAAAACTAGTCGCAGATAATATTATTGACAGCATTAAAAATGGAAAAGAATCGCTGAAGCATAAAGGCTCTTTAGGAAATATGGGTGCTGCCTGTATTGCCTCTGCGGGTTATGGTTTAACCAAAGGTAGCGGGGTAAGTATCACCACCTTCCCCATTGTACCCGATTATCATAAGTACCCAAAAACACAAGGGCGACAACTAGGAAAAACCTTTGGAGAAATTGGCTTGGCAGGGCATTGGCTAAAACTAGCCTTACACTATGCCTTTATTTACAAAGCTAAAATGAAACCTTTTTGGTGGTTGATACCCGAATAAGAATGAGTTAGCAGGTGTCAGAGGAGGGAAAAGAGCAGAGAGAAGAGAGAAGAGAGAAGAGAGAAGAGAGAAGAGAAAAGAGAAAAGAGAAAAACCCAATAAAAAACAATAAAATGACACAAAGAATATCAAAGTACCAGCGTTTTAAAATGATGAATCCTGTTTTACAGTTTTTCAAATTCATTTATTTAAGTATAAAAATTATGATTGTTGTGGCAGGTGGGCACGGTGGTACGAAAGAAAAAAAACAGCTTCCGGTGATGTAATTTAAGCTTGCCTTGCTGATGCTCATTTTTTTATGATTTATACTACATATTTTTTATCTTAGCCATGTGAAGACATTTATTTCCATAACATTATCGTTTACCATACTACTTCAAAGTATGGGGTTTCAGTCTTCTGATATCGCCCAGTTTGATGAGTTCATTGAGCACGCTAAATTTCACAGCGAACAACATGGGGATACGATACTTGTGTTTATTTCAAAACATTATGGGGAATTAAAAGCCGAACATCAAAAAAATCATCAAGAAGAAGAAAAGGATCATGAGAATTTACCTTTTAACCATTCTTCAAACTCTAACACCGTTAATACACTTGCTTTTATATTGGACTCATTAAAAAGTGATGTCCAAATTCTTGATTTTACAGTCACGGTGGAGTCTAATTTTTACTACCAAGTCCCCGTGTATAACGTGCATGAAAAAGGACTTTTTCAACCTCCTCGCATTTCATAAATACTACCGTTTTAAACTTTTAGTAGCCTTAGCATGCCTTAATGCTAAGTAGCTTAACGTATTTTATTTTATGAAAAAATGCTGTCAAAAATCATTTATTTAAGTATCAATAATAAATTTATTGTACTCCTCTTTACTGTTTTTTTAGTGGCTTTCGGAATCTACTCGCTGTCGCAAATCTCTATTGGTGCAGTACCCGATGTAACGAATAACCAAGTACAGGTAATTACCACATCAAGCAACCTTTCTACCCAAGATATGGAGCAGTTTATTACCTATCCTGTAGAACTCGAAATGGTAAATTTGCCCGGAGTCAAGGAAATCAGATCTGTTTCAAAATTTGGATTGTCCGTAGTAACTATTGTATTTGAAGACGATATGGGTACTTTTTTACCCCGTCAGTTAATATCCGAAAAAATAAAAAGTGCCACAGAAAAAATTCCCGATGGCTTTGGCGCTCCTGAAATGGGACCTATAACCACGGGTTTAGGGGAAATTTACCAATATATTTTAGATGTTGAACCTGAGTACAAGCACCTGTATTCCGCAGAAGATTTACGAACCCTACAAGATTGGGTCGTAAAAAGGCAATTATCTGGGATTCCAGGGGTGGTTGAGGTGAATACTTGGGGTGGTTTTTTAAAACAATATGAAATCGCAATCAATACAGAAAACCTAAACGCGATGCAAATTACCGCGCAAGAGGTATTTCAGGCATTAGAAAAAAACAATACCATAGCTGGCGGCGGTTATATTGAAAAAGTAAATCAGGCTTTCTTTATTCGTGGCGAAGGATTAATTACTTCGATTGACGACATTAAAAATACGGTAATTAAAAATGATCAGAACTTTCCCATTTATATCAGTGATGTTGCAAAAGTTGGCTTTGGTAGTGCCAATAGATTTGGGGCCATAACGGGCAATGGGGAAGGTGAAAAAGTGTTGGGTCAAGTCATGATGCTCAAAGACGCCAACTCAAAAAAAGTAATTGATGCGGTGCATGAAAGAGTTGCTGAAATAGGGGAAACATTACCTAAGGGTGTTTTTATCAATGGATTTTTAGACCGTAGTGAGTTAATTGCAAAAACCACGTTTACCGTTGCCGAAAATTTAATTTTAGGCTTTTTAATTGTCTTTTTTATTGTGGTTCTACTCTTGGGGAATTTACGATCGGGCTTAGTAGTAGCCTCGGTAATTCCTTTGTGTTTGCTATTTGCATTATCGCTTATGTACCTCTTTGGAGTAGATGCTAATTTAATGAGTCTAGGAGCCATTGATTTTGGTATTATTATCGATGGGGCAGTGATTATTGTAGAATTTATCGCCTTTAAAATTACCCAAAACAGAACAGAAATCTTAGCACTTTCATCGGCAAAGCAGCAAGTACTAAAAGATAAAATAACTTTTGACGGTTCCTTAAAAATGATGAATTCTGCCATTTTTGGACAGATTATTATATTAATTGTATTTATTCCTATTCTATCTTTATCAGGTGTTGAAGGAAAAATGTTCAAACCCATGGCATTAACCTTTAGTTTTGCTTTACTTGGGGCCATGCTCTTGTGTTTTACCTACGTTCCAGTAGTCGCCTCATTGTTTTTAAAACCCTCGCAGCCATCAAAAAAGAATATTTCCGTTCGTTTAATGCGCTGGTTAAATGAAAAATACAGTCCAATTCTTGATTGGGCGATAGGCAAAAAAGAAGTGGTTTTAGGCATTTCTGGTGTGCTTTTAGCCATTTCTATCTACATTTTTAGCACTATGGGTGGCGAATTTGTACCTACTTTAGATGAAGGTGATTTTGTTATTCAACCGGTACTTAAAACAGGGACATCCTTGAGTAATACGGTTGAAATTACTACTGAAATCGAGAAGATTTTATTAGCTCAATTTCCTGAAGTAAAACAAGTTGTGACTCGGATTGGTGCTGCAGAAGTCCCCACAGATCCCATGTCTATGGAGGAAAGCGATGTAATTATTACCTTAAAACCTAAAAAAGAATGGGTTTCTGCCGAAAGCAAGGATGAACTAGCCGCTAAATTTAAAGAAGCTTTAGCGATTATTCCTGGTATGGAAGTAGAGTTTACCCAACCTATAGAAATGCGATTTAATGAATTAATTACGGGCGTCAGAGCCGATATCGCCATTAAAATTTTTGGAGAAGACTTAGCCGTACTCGCCAAAAAAGGAAGTGAGATTGGCAAACTAATTCAAAATGTTCCTGGGGCTGCCGATATTTCTGTAGAAAAAATTGAAGGTTTACCAGAAATGAATGTGAAGTTCAATCGTCAAAAAATAGCCCGTTATGGCTTAAATATTCAAGATGTAAATGACATGATTTCTATGGCCTTTGCTGGTAAAACTGCGGGTAGTATTTTTGAAGGCGAAAAACGTTTTGATTTGGTGGTTCGCTTAAATCAAAGCCAACGAAAAGATATTGATGACTTACAAAATTTGTTTATCGATACTCCAAACAGTGGTAAAATTCCATTGTCAGAATTAGCTGAGATTAGCTATAAAAAAGGAGCTGCAAAAATTTCTCGTGATGATGCAAAACGTAGAATTGTCGTGGGTATTAATGTTCGTGATCGCGATTTACAATCGGTGGTAGATGACGTTCAGGTGTTGATAGCTGAAAATATTAAACTTCCAGTAGGATACACCATTACCTACGGCGGACAGTTTGAAAATTTAGAATCTGCTAAAAACAGACTACTTATCGCAGTCCCTGTTGCCTTAATTTTGATATTCGTTTTACTCTATTTCGCCTTTAACTCTGTAAAAGAAGCACTTATGATTTACTCTGCAATTCCCTTATCAGCTGTTGGTGGTATTTGGTTGCTATGGTTGCGAGATATGCCTTTTAGTATTTCTGCAGGTGTTGGTTTTATTGCCTTGTTTGGGATTGCTGTTTTAAATGGAATTGTACTCATAGAACATTTTAAAGAACTGAAAAAAGAAAAATTCGACTCCATTGAGGGCTTGGTAAAAGAAGGAGCTAAAGATAGGTTAAGAGCCGTTTTGCTCACTGCTTCAGCAGCGGCTTTAGGCTTTTTACCTATGGCTATATCTACGAATGCAGGTGCTGAAGTACAAAGGCCTTTGGCGACCGTCGTTATCGGTGGTTTGATAACCTCAACGCTCTTAACTCTAGTGGTGTTGCCAGTGTTGTACATTATTTTTAACTCGGTAAAAAAGGTTAAACTTCCTAAGCATGGCATAGGTGCCCTACTCATAATCATGAGCTTGTTGGCCACCACCAACAGCAATGCACAAGAAAAACCACGACATTTAAATGACCTACTCACTTTAGCGTTAGAAAACAACAATGCTTTAAATGCTTCTGAGTTAGGTGTAGACGAATCGGAAGCACTTATTAGCAATGCTTTTTCGTTTGACAAGACCCAAGTCTATTACCATTTTGATGAAAATAACTTGGCTTTAAACAATGAACCTTTGCGCGTGTTTGGGGTGCAGCAAGATTTTAAATTCCCAAGCCTTTATTTTACAGCAAAGAGTTTAAACAAAGCAAATTTTGCGCTTGCTTCTAGTGCTTATGACATTCAAAGAAAAGCCTTAGAACGTCGCTTAACCACCGGCTATTATGACTACCAAATAGCCCGACAGCAAGAAAAAGTATATAAAACCTTAGATAGTTTGTATGCCAATTTTGCTTCCATGGCCTCCAGAAGATTTGAACTTGGAGAAACCAATTACCTTGAAAAGATAACGGCAGCCTCAAAACAAAAGCAAATTGAACTCAAATTTATTGCAGCAAAAGATGCGGTTGTTCTTGCCTATACCCAACTCACCGAAATAACACAATCTAAGGATACCCTTAGTATTGAATTGGATGAAAATTTAAAGGCTGAGCTACAGCTAAAAAATATCGAAACCAGTGCTGAGCTTCAATTTTATCAAAATAGAATTTTAGTCACCGAAAAAGAACGCAGTTTAGAAAAACAGCAACTTTTACCTGATATTAGTCTACAGTATTTTCAGGGGACAAATTCAGGGATATCGAATAGTTTGTACGGATATCAGCTAGGGTTGAAAATTCCTATATTTTTCAGTGGGCAGGCGTCAAAAATAAAAGCCTCGGGCTTGGCAAAAGAAATGGCGGAAGCTGAGTATAAAGACTATGAAATTAGACTGGGTACCAAGTTCAAAACGCTACATACGCAAAAAGATCAGTTGACAAAGGCCTTGGTATATTATGAAAATGAAGGGGCACACTTGGCTGAGGAATTATTAAAAACAGCTACTGGAAGTTTTAAAAATGGCGAAATTAATTTTTACCAATACCTACAGAGTTTAGAGAGTTCTTATGAAATTACTTTAGACTATTTAAATAAACTTCAGCAATACAACCGTATTGTCATTGAATTAAATTACTTAACCTTATAATTAGAATACCATGCGATACATGAACTTTAAAATTGTTTTCTTCATAGCTTTTCTTCTACAAGCCGCTTGTAGTTCAAAAGATACAAAAAACACTATTTCTGAACCTGAAGGGACCACCAATACCGATGACAGAATCTATGTGACCAAAGCACAATTTGAACATAACAACATGACCCTAGGAGCTCTAGAAGACAAAGGGTTCCCTAAGGTGGTAAAAACCACAGGAATGATTGATGTGCCACCCGAAAACAAATCTATAATCAATGCCATGATGGGAGGCTACATTAAAACAACCCCATTATTGATTGGTGATGAAGTAAAAAAGGGACAACAACTCGTTACTCTTGAAAATCCAGAATTTATTACGCTGCAACAAAATTACTTAGAGACCAAAGAACAACTTAGTTATTTAAAAGCAGAGTACGATCGACAAAAAACTATGCTAGAAGAAAAAATAACTTCTCAAAAAAATTATTTAAAAGCGGAAAGTGACTATAATACGGCCATGGCCCGATATAACGGTATGCGCAAACAATTATCGCTGTTGAACATCGCTATTTCAGAAGTAGAAAAAGGAAATATTACATCGATTGTTGCCATGTACTCCCCAATTGCTGGAAGCATTACCAAGGTAAATGTAGCCAGAGGCACTTTTGTTTCGCCTGGTACACCGATCATGGAAATTATTGACCATGATCATGTACATATTGAGTTATCGGTTTTTGAAAAAGATATTATGCAACTAAAAAAAGGACAAGAAATTCAATTTACCATTCCGGAAGCCTCCGAAGAACGGTATGAAGCCGAAGTATACTTAAT
Organism: uncultured Cellulophaga sp.; assembly: GCA_963974535.1. Lineage (GTDB taxonomy): Bacteria > Bacteroidota > Bacteroidia > Flavobacteriales > Flavobacteriaceae > Cellulophaga. The sequence goes on along the minus strand of CAXBCN010000001.1, from coordinate 459,327 downwards.
TGGGACGGTCATTGAAAATAATCGAACAGTAAAGGTTCATGGCCATTTAAAAGACGAAACTAAAGCTAATTTTTTGGTTGGCATGTTTGTACAAGCAGATATTATAACTTCTTCTGTATCAAAAAAAGCCTTACCTGAAGCTGCTGTCATAGATTTAGATGGTGTTTATACTATTTTACAATTAGACAGTGCCGATGACGAGGGATATTACTTTAAAGTGACTGAAATTGAATCTGAAAACAATTATAATGGGTTTTCGGCGCTTACAGATTCTGAACGTTTCAAGGATTCTAAATTTTTAATCAATGGTGCCTTTAAACTATTGAGTGGAGACTAATTAAGTAGGAATAAACGAAGGATTGTGCTATTCAGACGAGGGCCTAAATGTTCGCAATCAAGGATTGGTACAGCTTGCTGTACAGTAATTACTAAAAACGAATGCTGCTTACTGCTCTACATCTAAGGCTTCAAAACCTATAAGTTCTTGGTCCTGAAACTCGGGCGTAATTTCTATGGGATTACAACATACTTCGCAATCTTCAATATAGGTTTGTTTTCGGATAGAGGTATCTAGCAACATAGAAATTTCTTCCCAACAGTAAGGACATTGAAAAAAGTGTTCGTACATGCCTATTTGATATTTTTTTACCTAGAACTCAACATTTAATAACTGCCCCGTTAATTGCAATAACTGCAACTCTGCCAACTTAGCATCATATTTTGCTAAATTTTTATTCGTGCTTGCATTTAATAAATTTATTTGGGCTTGACGAAATTCAATAGAGCTAATTCTACCTAATTGAAATTGCTCTTTAGAACGCTCAAAATTATTTTGATTGGTTATAACGTTTTGCTCCTGAATTTGAAAAATAGTTAGTCTATTTTCATAAATAGCTTTGGCATTTTGAATATCTCTGTCGACTTCTAGTTCTATTTGTTGCTTTACCAATTCTTGATTTTCGTAGGTTATTTTCGCATTTTTAACACGGACTGTAGTGCTACCCCCGTCGAATAAATTCCATGTTAAATTAGCACTTACTCCTATGTTATTTGTAGTGTTATTGGTGCCTGGGAAGAAAGCCGAAGCAGGACTTTGATTTAAGTTCCACCCATAAGACCCATTTAAAGCCAGTCTTGGTAAGTACCCAGACTTATTTACCTTTATATCGTATTCATTAATTTTTAAGGTTTTTTCTGTTTGCAATACGGCGACATTATTCTGTTTTGCTTCAGACATGTACTCACTTAATTGCAAATCAGGGATAAAACTAATGAGGGTATCTACCTCGAAGTTGTTGTTCAAATTTTCATTTAAAACCACATTTAAATCTCTTTTGGCATTGGCTAGCTGTTGTTTTACGTTTAATAAGGCAATGCTATCATTTGTAATATCTACCTGAGCATTTAGAATGTCTAATTTTGTACTTTGCCCGTATTCAAAAGCATATTCTGACCTCTGAAACCTATCTTTGGAGATGGTTAATACATTTTGAAGCACTTTCGAATTTTCAGATAAGCGTGCCACTTGAAAATAGACACTAAACAGCTGTAATAAGGTGTTCTCAATCGTTTCTCTCGCTTGTAGTTCACTAAGCTCGTAGGTTTCTTTTAATCGTTTGTAATTGTACATACGACCCATGCCATCGAATAAGACATAATTTAAGTTGACACTTGAATTATAACGCTGTGCTTCTGCCTTATTAAGGTTGACGTCTGGTCTTGGAGATCCATTATCAAGAACCTGTCCAGGAAATTCTACAGTAGTATCGTCACGATTGTAAGCAGCATTGGCCGAACCTGTTAGGGTTGGCAAATACCCAGAGTTTAAAATTCCCTGATTATTATCTGAAATTTCCACTTGATTTTTGGCCACCTTTATCCCAAAATTATTCTCTAATGCCAAGGTTATAGCCTCGTCTTTAGTCAACAGTTTATCTTGAGCAAAAACCACTGCGCTACAGCTAAAAAATAGCCCTATTAAATAAATTATTTTCATTCCTCTCTGTGCTTCAGTTCTCCTTGTAAATGTAATTCTTCTTCTTTTTCTTTGATGGCGCGCTCTACCTCTTCTTTGCTAATCGTATTTCCAGTAGCTAACCATTTTGTGGTCACTTTAAATCTATTGCTAAAGGCTATAAACAACGGGAGCATCAATAGGGTTAGAACGGTTGCAAACCCAATTCCGTAAGCGATAGAAATAGCCATTGGTTTTAAAAATTGTGCCTGTCTACTTTTTTCTAATAATAAGGGCGCTAAACCTGCAATGGTAGTGATTGAAGTTAAAAAGATAGCTCTAAAACGAGATTTTCCAGCATCAAACATAGCCTCATCAAATTGCATTCCTGCTCGTAAATTGCCATTAAATTTACCGATAAGTACCAATCCGTCGTTAACCATGATCCCTATTAAGGCAATGATTCCTAACATCGATAAAATATTTACAGGAAAATTGTGAATCCAATGCCCCCAAGCCACAGCGGTTAAACTAAAAGGAATTAATAATAATAACATTAAAGGTTGACTAAAACTGCGAAATGTAAAGGCAATGGTCAAGTAAATTAAACCTAAAACCGATAGTCCCACGTAGGTTAAAGAATCAAATAATTTATTTCGTTCTCTATTTTGCCCCTCATAAGATGCCGTTACTGTAGGGTATTGCGACTGTATTTCAGGCATGATGTTATTTTCAATATCGAACATAATGTCAATAGGACTCGTTTCTTTACTGTCCTTTAAGTCGGCCGTAATTTGAATTTCTCTTAAACCCTCTAAATGGTTTATGGCGACATCGCCTCGTTCAATCGTATAGCTTGCAATTTCTTTTAAAGGCACTTTAGCCCCGCTAGGAGTTGTGATGCGCATTTCATCTAAATCTTGAATAGACGACCTATTTTCTCTATCGTATCGCACCCAAACCCGAATTTCATCTTGTCCACGTTGAAAACGCTGTGCCTGAGCTCCAAAAAAGCCCGCGCGCACTTGGTTCATAATGGTTCGTAAATCCAGCCCTAACAAATACGCATTTTCTTTTAACTGTAAGCGTATTTCTTTAATCCCTGCTGGATCATTATCTGCTACATCTTTCAGCAAGGCATTATTTTCTAAAGCGCTCTTTAATTCTTTTTTAGCTGCTTTCAGCTCTTCAATGTTGTTGCCTAGTAAAGATACCGCTACTGGACTACCTCCAAAATTACCTCCAGAACCAAATATTAAACTTTCTACCCCCAATACTGGGCCTACTAATTCTCGCAATCTATTGGTGACCAACTCTGAGGAGATTTCGTCGGGGCGCTCTTCCCCAGGCAAAAGGTTTATGGTCAATGAGGCCGAAGAAGATCCAGGCCCTAAATTTCTAATCATGTTATCAAAAAGCACCTGATCTGTACCTTTTAAATATTTTTCAGTGAGCTCTTTATTGACAATAGCTGCCTTTTCCTCAATAAAACTAATGATCGAATCTGTTACCTTTTCATTGGTTCCGTTAGGCATTTCTAAGGATATAGAAACACGGTCACTCGCAATGTTTGGAAAAAAAGCAGTTTTAATAATGCCGCCACCCACCGAACCAAAGGTGAGTATTAAGGCCAATGCAAAAAATGAAAAAGTAAGCATTTTGTACTTTAAGGTAAATCTAAGTATGGGGGCATACAGCGTATCACGCATATAATTCATAAAGCGATCCCCTGCCTGATTGATGACTCTTAACTTAGCAAATGCCTGAGCCATTTTCGACTTTGGCTTATCACTGAGGGGCTGTAAGGCTTTGGAGTGAGCCAAGTGTGCTGGAAGAATAATTAAAGCCTCTACGAGCGACACTGCCAATGTTAAAATAACTATGACCGATACTTCTCCAAAAATTTCTCCGATTCGACCATCTAAAAATAGAAAAATTGAAAAGGCTAAAATAGTCGTGATAATGGCAGACACAATAGGCGGAATTACCTCCATGGTACCATCAATTGCTGCTTGAATCGGCGACTTTCCTTTTTCGTAATGTTGGTAAATATTTTCTGCGATAACAATACCGTCATCCACTAAAATACCAATTACGATAATCATTCCGAAGAGCGATAATACATTAATAGTCACGTCAAAAAAGCCAGCAAAAACAAACATTCCAAGGAAGGAAATGGGCAAACCAAAGGCCACCCAAAATGCTAAACGTGTATTTAAAAAAAGTGAAAGAAATATAAGGACCAAAATCATCCCCATAATGGCGTTTTCCGTTAAAAGTTCGGTTCGCTGTACAAGGGTTGTCGATTGGTCGTTGACCACGTTGATTTCAACATTGTTATACTTTTGGTTAAAGTCTTCAATATACTCCTTTATATTCTCAGCGGAAGTAATTAAATCTTCGGTGTTGGTACTTGTAATGGTAATATTAATCGATAAATTTCCATTAAAATAAGATGCATTAGGGCTTTCCGCGAAGCGATCACGGATACTAGCCACATCTTTAAGACGAATTGTTTGTCCGGAGGGCGTTGCTCTTACAATTAAATTAGATATTTCATCTCCGTAATACGATCTGTTATTAGCCCGAATAAGGTACTCTTCCGTGGTTGTTTTAATATTTCCACCAGTCACTAAAATATTTGCATTAGCAACGGCTGCTGCTACTTCTTCAAAAGATATATTATAGGCTAATAGGTTGTTTTCGTTAACAGCAATCTCGATTTCTTCCTGTGGATATCCTGAAATTTGTATTTGTGAAATTCCTTTTATGGCTCTAACATCATTCTCTACTTGACGGCCTATCTGCTTTAAGGTGGCTAAAGGAATATCTTCTCCACTAATGGCAAAACTGATCGTTTGCCTCACGGCTTCTTGCTTGGCCACAATTAAGGGTTCCATACCTGTTGGAAAAGAAGGTACTCTGTCTACCGCATTTTTTACTTCTAAGAGCATAAAGTCGATATCTTGACCTTTTTCTATCTCCACGTTTATAGATCCACTATTTTCTCTTGACGTAGAGGTTACCCGATCAACACCTTGTAAGCCCTTTAAATTGTCTTCAATTTTGAGCACTACCCCTTCTTCAATCTCTTGTGGGGACGCCCCTGGATATGTTACCGCAATACTGATATTTTTTGAATCTGTTAAGGGAAAAAAGGACGACTTAAGGGATAAAGCTCCAGCAATACCAAAAACCGTTATGGCCAATATAAAAACACTGACTGCAACGTGGTATTTTATAAAATACGTTATGATACTGCGCATTAGTTTGTGGTGTTTTCTGTGGTTTCTTCTAATACTTTAACTAGCATACCTGCATAAGCTCCCACAACTGGTCTTGAGATCATTACAGTACCTTCAGGAATGTTTTTCAAAACTACAGTCTTATCCGAAAAATACACTGGAGTTACCTCCAAAAGATCTAAAATGCTGTCTCGAACTACGAAAATTTGGTTGTTTTCTAATAACAAGCCTCTATTAATTTCAATGGCATTAGTTTCCTGTTTTGCATTTAGTTTTGCTTCTAAGTACATCCCTTCCTTTAATCGCTTATCTTTTACTTCTATAAAAGCCCTAATGGTTTGCGAGGCTTGGTCTACACTACCGTTAATTCTGCTTACGGTACCTTCAAATTCTTGGTTTTGTTCTAAATTCGTTAAGCTAACGCTTTCACCAATTTTTAGTAAATCGCTATAGCCTTTACTTACAGAAACTTCTAATTCATAAACGTCAGTGTTTATAAACTCCCCTAATTTTTGACCTGATCTAATTAAGGTGCCTTCAGTCACTAAAGCTTCTGTCACTATACCATTAAAAGGTGCGCTAATCCTGAACTTCCCTAAACGTTGCTCTAAATTTTTAACCGTGTAATAACTGGTTACAATGCCTCTTCCAGATATAAAATATTTCTCCTTTTCTGAGCTCATTTCGGGCAACGAAGGCGTGGTGGTATTCATATCAAAATTAGTCAGATATTTTTGCCATTTTTCAAAAATAGTAGGATAATCTAGACGTAAATCGGGCATGATGGAGGTAAGTAAATTGTATAAATTACTTTTTGCGGATTGCACGCTTGCGGCGTATTCAGTAGCATCTATACGAATAATTGTTTCGCCTTGAGCATAGGTTTCACCAGGCTTAAACAATTTACTTCCTTTATTGAAAACTCCTTGAACCTCAGCATATAGCTCTACCCTCCTTTTGGCCACAACAGTTCCATTGGCTGGTACGATAATAGCAATAGTACCATTTGTTACTTTTTCTGTGATAACGGTTTTTACAACTTTATCTGGCTTAGGTTTTTGAGCAGTTTTACTGTCAATCAGTGCATTGGCACCAAAAATAGAGAGTATAATTAGGGCAATACCTAAAATAGTTAATATTATTTTTCTCATAATAGCTTACGGGTAGTTACTTTACTAAAGTCAACAAAAATATTATTAGTTTACAGGGGTTTAGTTAAACATATCTTAAAAAATGAAATATGTGTAAATTTAGTGGTTCAGGAACGAATTTTAAAAGAAAAGAAAGAGTACAAATCTACAGCTGTAAACCCTCATTTTTTAAAAGGAAATGATCTCCAAAATACACGGAATACGGCGCTTTTTTTATATCAGGATTCTGGTGACGAACATCTTTATTCAAAAACAAGCATCGCTGTTTGAAGCTTATGAATACACTAAAAAATGTATGCGGGTATATTCAAAAAACGTTAAAGGATTAGACCAACAGCGGCTTAAACTTGAAACGCCCTTAAGCTGACTGCCTAGTAAAAATTTAAACTCAGAAAATTAAAAAGCATAAAAAAAGGGTGTTACCAACACCCTTTTTTATTCAACACTTTAACCTAACCAACTAATTTTCGTTTTCGTCTTCAAATTTTGTATCTGCCATTCTAGTATTGATGGTATTAATATCTTTAAACTTAGGGAGGGTACTTATTTTATGCTTGTCAAAATCGAACACCAAAATATTATTTGATTTTAGACTATTGATATCTTCGAAAGAATCGAAACCATTATTTTGAATTTGAAATATTTCTAAACTTGCTAATTGCCCCACCTCTTTAGGAATTGAACCCTTAAGTTGGTTATTGGCCAATACCAATTCCTTTAATTTTATTAACCTACCTAATTGCGATGGCATGGCACCTTCTAAACTATTCTCAAATAAACCTAAAGATTCTAAATTGCCTAAATCTCCGATAGAACTGGGAATCTGCCCTTTAAAATTATTACTGGATAAGTTCAGCATTTTAAGGTTTTTTAAATTACCAATGCTTTCAGGAATAGCGCCTGACATAAAATTATTAAAGATGCTCAATTCTTGTAATTGAACCATGCGACCTAAATCTACCGGTAAGCTTCCTTTAAGCCTATTCATTTCTAGCTTAAGTATCGTTAATTTTTCTAAGTTGCTAATTTGTTGCGGTAATTCGCCCGTTAGTTGATTAAAGGCTAAATTTAACTCGGTTAAATTTTTTAAACCTCCAATGCTATTGGGTAAAACTCCCGATAAATTATTCTGAAACAAATTTATTTTTACAACGCTATTATTCGCTATCGTCACACCATACCAATGAGCTACTGGCTCTTCAAGGTTCCATTTATTTTCCCATTGCAAACCATTGGTGTTTTCATAAATTTCAATTAGTATTTGTTTTTCTTCTTCCGAAATATCTGCAAAGGTTTTGATACTTGACATCAAAATCAACAAGGTCAAGGTAATTTTCATGCGAGAAACCCATTTTACTGAAACTATGTTATTTAATTTATTCATAATCTTCAAATTTAGTTTTTGCGGTTCTTGTTTCTTTATTTGGAAAAATCGACTTAAAATCTCTTTCTAATAATAGCGTATTACTTCGGTCATAATCAAACACAACGAGCTTCGATTCTGTTTGTGCTATGTTTTCTAAATAAGCAATATCAAAGTTGTTCCTTTGAATTTGCAGAAGTTCTAGATTTGGCATGGCAAGTATGCTTTTGGGAAACCTATTCGAAAAGCCATTTTCTGCTATAACCAAAGATTTTAGTGTTGCAATATTAGCGATCGTATTCGGAAATTCACCTTTTAAATTATTATTGGCAAGCTCTAATCGCTCTAACTTTTTAAGGTTACTTAAGCTTGCTGGAAGCTCACCTTCAAATTTATTATCAGAAAAGGATAGTACTTTCAGTTCTTTTAAACTGCCGATACTGGCCGGTATTTCTCCTGTGAACTTATTGTCAAATAAATCTAAAAATGAAATTTGTACTAAACCATCTATGGTATTAGGGATAGCACCACTCAGATTATTTTTCCCTAATCGTAGGGTTATTAAATGTTCAAGGGTATAAAGGTCTTCCGGAATTTGTCCGCTTAAAGAATTAAAAGCCAAATTCAAAACTTTTAATTTCTTAAGAGTTCCGATAGAGGCGGGTATAGTACCCCTCAAATTATTATTAAAAAGAGTAATCCCCACTACGTGATTATTTTCAACAAGAACACCTTCCCAGGTACTAATTGGCGCTGTTAATTGCCAGCTCGTAATCCAATTCGAGCCATTTGTACTGTGATATAAATCTAGCAAAGCATTCTTTTCTTCCTTAGGAATCGCGAATGCAATACTACTGGCCAAAAAAACTAGTATTAAAAAAAATTTACATTTTAGCATAACTCGCTAGGTATAAGGCAACCTATAATAAGAAGTTCTAAATAGTTTAAAACAACATATAGGAATTGTCCTACAAATGTAATTGATTATTCATGTTTAATTTTAGATATTCGACGAAATACCTTACAAATAGCTATTTTTGTTGTGAAAGTGCTTTAAAGTGATGTTTAACGTGAAAAAAACCGCTGACTATTTTAATACCTCAGCCAAGGCTTCGAGCTTAAGTGTCAGTTCTTCCCACTCTTCCATGTGGTTCTTAAGGGTTTTCTTCTTCTTTTCATAACTTTCAAAAAAGTGAGGCCTTGCTATGGTTTGTTCGTAATTCGCTAATAAATCTTTATCGATTTCCGCTATTTGTTTTTCTAATTGCGCAATATTACTTTCTACGTTGCTCAATTTGTTATTTAAGGATTTTAACTTTTTTTGATCTTCATAAGAAACTTCAGAAACAACTTTCTTAGTTTTTGGACTTGCATCTGGCTGTTTTTTTTCAATCTCCCTAAAATCATCGACTTTACGTTGGTCTAAATAAAAATTTATATCGCCTAAATACTCCTTAATATCACCATCTTTAAAGTCATATACCTTATCGGTAAGTCCTTGTAAAAAATCACGATCATGCGATACTAAAATAAGAGTGCCTTCAAAACTTTGTAGTGCTTGCTTTAAAACATTTTTTGACTTTATATCTAAATGGTTCGTAGGCTCATCCATAACCAACACATTAAATGGTTGTAACAGCATTTTGGCTAGTGCAAGACGGTTTCTTTCTCCACCAGACAAGACCTTTACGTATTTATCTACCTCATCGCCTCTAAATAAAAAAGAACCTAAAATATCCCGAACTTTACTTCTGTTCTTTTCATTGGCAGCGTCAATCATGGTATTTAGAATCGTTTTATTACCATCTAAATACTCCGCTTGGTTTTGTGCAAAATATCCTATTTGAACATTATGCCCAAGCTTTAATTTTCCTTGATGCTCTAACTCTCCCACAATTATTTTAGCAAGGGTAGATTTTCCTTGACCGTTTTGCCCCACAAAGGCTGTTTTACTATCGCGCTCTATTAATAAATTAATATAATTGAGCACTTCTTTTTTTCCATAATGCTTTGAAAGGTCTTCAATTTCTACCACTACTTTCCCTGGTGTTATGGAAACAGGAAATCGCAAATTCATGACGCTGTTATCATCTTCATCAACTTCGATCCGATCTAACTTATCTAATTTTTTAATTAGAGATTGCGCCATAGACGCTTTACTAGCTTTGGCTCTGAACTTTTCGATTAACTTCTCGGTTTGTTGTATTTGCTTTTCTTGATTTTTTTGAGCACTTAGTTGCTGCTCTTGAATCTCTTTTCGAAGTACTAAGAATTCTGTATAAGGTTTGGCATAGTCATAAATGCGACCCAAAGAAATTTCTATGGTTCTATTCGTCACATTGTCTAAAAACATTCTATCGTGCGATACAATGGCAACGGCACTGTTGCTCGTTTTTAAAAACTGTTCTAACCAAATTATAGATTCAATATCTAAGTGGTTGGTAGGCTCATCTAAGAGCAACACATCGTTATTTTGAAGTAATAATTTGGCCAATTCAATGCGCATACGCCAACCTCCTGAAAAGGTATCTGTATATTTATTAAAATCTTCACGCTTAAACCCTAAGCCCTGTAATATTTTCTCTGTTTCACCCTGGTAATTGTAACCACCGAGAATTTCGTAGCGGTGTGATACATCACTTAAATCATCAATAAGCTGGCTATACGATTCACTTTCATAATCGGTACGTTCCGCGAGTTGCTTGTTGATGCTGTCTAATTGCAGCTCTAAAGATTTAATTTCTTCAAAAGCTTGATACGCTTCTTCTAAAACAGTTCGGCCTTGTTCAAAGTCTAAATCTTGCTTTAAAAACCCTATTTGTACTTCTTTATCTGATGCAATAACACCACTATCTGCTTGCATTTCTTTTGAAAGCAATTTTAGCAAGGTAGATTTCCCTGCTCCGTTTTTACCAATAAGGCCTACTCTGTCACCAGCATTTAAACGGAATGATATTTCTTCAAATAAATACTCTCCATTAAAAGAAACAGAAAGGTTATGGATGTTTAGCATAGGAATGGTACGTTGATATTTTTAAGCTCAAAAAGACGACGGGCTAACATCGAATATTTGTTTTAATGTATAGCCTTAGTTATATGATAAGCTTGTGTTTTTATATTATTCTATTGACTTTTTACGTTCTACTTTAGTCTTATCTATTTAAAAAGAATTGTGACTTAGGTTACACTTTAAATCTTGCTAAAATCTTACTTTTGTCAAAACTTTTGCAAATGTTAAAAAAAGGAAACAAACTATACAGCATTTTAACAGGAACTTGTCCTAAATGTCAAGAAGAAAGTATGTATTTGAATAAAAACCCTTATTATTTAGGGCAAATTTACAAAATGCAAGAGCGTTGTTCGCATTGTAATGTAAAATATAAAATAGAACCTTCCTTTTTTTATGGTGCCATGTATGTAAGTTATGGCCTAGGGGTTGGTATTTCAGTTGCTGCGTTTATTATTTCATTTGTTTTTATCGGCTTGAGTTTAGTGCTTAGCTTTGCGGCTATTATTGGAGTTTTAATTCTCTTAATGCCCATGATCATGCGCTTATCTCGAAATATTTGGATTAATTTTTTTATCAGTTATGACCCCAATGCCGTTTCTAATTAGTGGGTAGTGGGTAGTGGGTAGTGGGTAGTAGAAAATAAAAAAAATAGACTACCAGCACTAGTTTTTAAATCAACAAAGCCCCAAAGCAACATCAGTAGTACATGTACACATTGTTCCCTTGGCACATGAACCCTATCAATTCCCTTTAAAATACTTCTTAGTAAAGCGAGCAATATCCATTTCAGGGTGCACCTGCTTTTGATGTTCAATGGCTTCAAATAAGTGTTGCGCAGCCGTAGGTGCTATCATGACACCACGGGAACCAAATCCGTTTAAAGCATACAAATTTGCATGCTTTGGGTGTCTCCCCACCAGAGGGCGACGATCTGCCACTGTAGGGCGTATTCCGGCCACATGATCTACCACCGTATAATCACATTTTAAAAAACTATCTAATTTTTCTAAGAGTTCCTCTTTCGATTCTTGGGTTGGAAGGTTTGTTTTATCCTTCCATTTATAGGTAGCTCCAATTCGGTACAAATCATCTCCTAAGGGAATGATAAATACAGATGATTTAATCACATTATCCTCTTTTAATTCAGGGGCTTTTATCGTTAAAAGTTCTCCCTTGGTACCGTTTAACGGTAAATATGAAAAATACGGATTTTGATGTAGTCCAAAACCTGTCGCAAAGACAATTTGCTTTGCTTTTATCCCTTCGTATGCAACAAATTCATCAGCAATTTTTAGCTTTTCAAAATCAAAACTAGCAGTTGTACATTGGCCTTTTTCGACCAAATATTCCTTATAGCACTTCAGTAGCAATTTAGTGTCTAGCCAGCCTGTGTATAAAACTTCACCATAACCAAAATCTGCATGAATATGTTGATTTTCATTTTTGAGAATTTTAGTCGATAAAAAATAATTTAATTGCGGTTTATCTGCAGCTTCAAACCACATATTCTGTTCCTCTATTGAGGCAAAACGTCTTAAAACAGGAATTTTAAAATCGATTTTAATAGCGAGTTTTTCTTCGATTTTTTGATAAAAAGGCGTGACCAACTTCAATTGCTCTTTGGCATTCCATGCTAGGGTAAATCGCTTTAAAATAACAGGATTATAGAGCCCTCCTGCAACTATGGAAGAAGTTTGTGAAGTATCAGAAAAAACTTGAAACGATTTCCCATTTGCCTCTAATTGCTCACAAAAAGCGATACCCGCTAATCCTAAACCTACTACAATATAATCTACCATCGCACAAAGGTAAATGATTCGCATAAAAAAAGTCCTAACCAAAAGGATTAGGACTTAAATTTATTTTGAATTGGAAGTTCTGGCGCTTAATAGCTCCACATGTCTTGTTCTTTGTCTCGAATAGTTTCTTTGATTCTTTTCGATTCTAACAATTGAAATAATGAGTTGTCAGAAATATAATCTTTGATAGCACGATCTCCGTATACATTATCTTCTTTATAGATGACGGCATCAAAACGTCGAGCGTTTAATAGCATATCAAATGAGATAGGCTGTGCTGAATTTCTTTGATTAAAAACCTTAGCTTCATGAAGTACTTGGCGTGCTGCAGGATACCATACCCAAAACAAAGCCACTTTATTCTCTTCTTGATCCATAGATTCATCGTCAATAAAATTCACATCTGGAGCTCTAGGAGCAATACCTAATAATCGGTATTTTAATTCTCCTTGACGCTTATCAAAATACCACATTCCTTTAATTAGGTATTCTTCTATGTCCGCTGCCGTTAAATCTCTTTTATTGATGTACTCCGGAGAAATTTGCTCACCAGCATTATATTGCTCGTAACCAAACTCAGTGGTATCAATTTTTTGCATTGTTGCTCTTAACGCAGCAAATTCTCTTTTTTCAGTAAAATAAGAATCTGCATAAATATCTTTAATTTTTCCGTTCTTGATATTTCTAATCAACACGTCATATAAAGATCTTCTATCTGACCCAATATCAACCGTATCTATAGGGTAATATAAAGGAAAGTTCACACGCTCATCTAAATCAATTACTTCCCATACGGTTTTAGACCATAAAACATCTCTATCATCTACGTACCCGTAATTTAATGGCCCATCATTATCCATTTCAATCTGGGCTGCTGTTTTTTTTCCGATGTCACTTGGCGTTTTGGCATTTAATACATTTGCCTGAGCCAACATAGAAAAGGGTAACAACGTTACTGCCCCGATTACTAAAACATTTTTCCAATTCATTTTTAAAAATTTATTTTGTTTTTACACCTTTATCGAAATTGGCCACAAATCATTTATGTATATGTAAATGATTTGTGACTCCTTCCCATAAATTTTACTTCTAGTTGGTAAGCTCAACCACTACTGGCGATACTTTCTTTAACTTGTACGTTTTGTTATTTGTAATATATGCTTCGATATCAAAAATCTGTACTGCATCTCCACGACCAGCTCTTTTTAAAGCCGATATAGCAGCAGCATTTAATTTGTTACCATTTACCACAACGGTTGGTTGTCCAGGAACTTTAAATTTAAAGCCACCTACTGCAAGATTTAAATCGAAATCAAAATCTTCTAAAATAGCACCTACTGTAGATATTTCTAAGTTAGATTTTGGCATTTTAGCCGTGTTGGTTTCTCCTCTAATAGAACCATTTGGTCTTGGAATATCTTTTATTCTAAATTCAGATTTTGAAGATACTACTTGACCGTCAGGTAATTTACCAGAAGCGGTAATCGTAACTGTTCTACCCGTTTGAGGATTTAACACATACTTACTTCCACTCACTGAATTCAGTCCAGGTGCTGAAGCACTTACTTTGTTATCCGGTATTCCTGGGATAGAAATAGACATTGGGTTAGCAACGCCTCGGTATACCACATTCATTTTATCAGCTGCAATTAAAGCCGCGCTTGGTTTCGAAATAGTTGCGAAAGAATTGTTCACTACCACTGGAATTTCAACACCATCTTGCATAAAGTACAATGTTCCTGCAACGACGTGATCTCCTGGGTTACCAGCACCGATTAGCATTTTAACTCCTCCAGCTTCAATCTTGTAATCTGTTCCAGCTACTAACTTTCTACCATCAAGCGTTAAGTCTGCTCTTACAGGTGTTGAAGTGTTGTCTGTTTTACTAATGATAATTTTACCATCGTATTTTTCTCCAGAATAAAAAGCTGATTTAGAACCAAAAAGTGATGTTTGAAAGTTCTTTAAAGAAACTTGATTCGTTAAGTTACCTTCTAACATAGCCTTTAGCGCATCTTCCTCTGTAGATTTAATATCGGCTTGTAATGCTGTAATTTTGGTTAAGGAAGCAATCAGTGGAAAACCTTCGTAATGATAATTAATCCAATCTTGCTTTGTCTTATCCTTTTTTTCAACTTTACCATTAGCGTCACCAGTTTCAAATCTAGCAACTACTGATGCCTTTAATCTTGAAGGCACTAATTCTGATACTTTTGAGCGGTAATCTTCAATTCTTTTCATGAATTCTTTACCACCTTCGGCTAAGTTATCTCCGCTAAAGAATTTTTGATCTAGATAGTCTGATTTATCCATCACTTGATAATCTGTTGGATCTTCAACTCCTTGAATCATTTCATTTTTAATACCTTCTAGATAATCAAAATACTCTTGAGATAATTTTTGAACTTCTTGACCTTTTTTATAGTCATCAGCATATTTAGCCGCATCTTCATTAGCCTTTGTTTCAAGACCGTTTAAAAATGCTAGGTTATTATCTGCTGTCTTCGCGTTAGAAACTTCTAACTTTTCGTTCATAAGACCGAAAGCTGCTAGAACTTCTTTACTCATATTTAGGGCAAGCATACAAATGAAAACTAGATACATTAAGTTTACCATCTTCTGCCTTGGGGATTGTTTTCCTGACGCCATTTTTTTCTAATTAGTTTAAATTAATTTGATTTGGGTTTGTAAATAGTACTACTAATTAGTTTCTATTCATCGCTGATAACATACCACCGTACACTCCGTTTAAAGAAGATAAATTAGTAGATAATGATGCCATCTGATCTTTTAAAGCTGTAGAGTTCTGAACTACTTCTTCGTTAATTGAAGCTTGTCTGCTAGCACTTTCTAATTGTACTTTGTAAAGGCTATTTAAGGATTCCATCTGCGCTGCAGCGTTCACCATTTCTTCAGAATACTTCTTAGTAGACTGCATAGCATCTACAGTTGGAGCAATACCTTTGGCAGCACCTTCAAAGTTTCTGATGCTGGTACCTAAACTTTCCATTAAGCTTGCATCTACACCTGCTTCTTTTAATAAATCATCTAATTTCTTAGATAAAGAAGCTTCTGATTCTTGAATTTCAGCTTGAGAGTTTGATCTTGCCATACCTTCTCCGCCCGATAATTCAGGATATACTAAAGACCAATCGTATTCGTCTTCTAAAGGTTCAAACGCACTAATCGCAAAAATAAGTGCTTCTGTGATCAAACCAATCGCAAGAAGGACGCCTCCGTTTAATGGACCTAACTCCCAGTGTAAAATTTTGAATAATGCACCAATAATTACGATCGATGCTCCAAGCCCATAGGCCATGTTAAATAATTTTTTTGTTGCTTTTGACTGTGCCATAATGTTAATTTAATTTTAGGTTAATGTGAATAAAAATAAGGATTTGGTTTTAATTTAATTTGACTTTATATAATTTGTTGTTTATTCGATATTTAAGGCCTGTTTAAAGGCTTGTTTTCTTCAACGCCCATGTAATCTTGAACGGTTCTAAAACCTACATAGCTACGCGCTGAATCTTGGTATTCATAATCTCTTGTACTCACTTGTAAAAAGTAAGCTACATCTTTCCATGAACCACCACGAATTACTTTTCTTGCGTTTTGACCAGAACCTGCATTTGGATTCATGGTTGATACATACTCGTAAGAGTTAGGATCATAGCTAGAGTCTGTCCATTCTGATACGTTCCCCGCCATGTTGTATAAGTTGTAATCATTAGGCTCGAACGATTTTGCTTCTACCGTATACAGTGCTGTATCTGCGGCATAATCTCCACGCTGCGGTTTAAAGTTTGCCATAAAGCAACCCGTATCGCTTATTACGTAAGGACCACCCCATGGGTAACTTCCTCCTTCAATACCACCTCTTGCAGCATATTCCCATTCCGCCTCAGTTGGTAATCTAAACTGATTCACAAATTGCTTTCCTGCAGCTTTTTGGTCGTCGTTCTTAAATTTTGTTCTCCAGTTACAAAAGGCTTTAGCCTGTTTCCAAGTCACCCCAACTACTGGATAGTCGCTATAGGCATCATGCCAGAAATAATCATTATGCATGGGTTCGTTATACGAGTATGCAAAATCTCTAATCCAAACCGTGGTATCCGGATAAATCTCTAATTCTTCTTGTTTGATAAAGTCTTTTCGACTGCCTTTGCCTTTTGCACGCGCTGCAGCTTCAATATCCATCCAAGAATATTTGTATTTTAATTGTGTAACATCGATAGTTCGTTGTCCATTATAAGACTCTTCTTCAGGAATGTATAATTTATCCATCACCTCTACATAATACTCGTCTGGGTATTCTGAGGTTTCCCAAATTAAATCTTCATCTAAGTTAAGTGCACGACCTTCATAATCAAGTCCTGCATAATTATCTGCCATATATTTTTCATAAGCAGATAAATTTTCTTCGTCAGCGTCTTTAAATGCATATTCTCCAATTCCGCCGTCAGCCGGTCCTAAACCTAGTTCGTCCGCTAAAATTGCAAGTTTAGTTCTTACGATAGAATCACGTACCCATTCTACAAATTGTCGGTACTCACTGTTCGTAATTTCAGTATCGTCCATATAAAAGGAGCGTACGGTAACTGTTTTGGTTGGCGCATTGAGAATTTGAGCTTGATCTTCTTCACTCTTACCCATAATATAGGATCCCTGCGGAATTAGCTCCATACCATAAGGTTTTTCTGGATACCATTTTTTTCCCTGAGCTCCAACTAATTCTCCTTTGGTTTTAGACCCACAACTGCTGAGTAAAAACGCAAACGCTATAGATGATAACAATAGCTTCTTCATACTTTCGGTTAAATTTCGATTAAGACTGTAATTTGATAAACACATTTGTTACTCTCTAAAACTATGTTTTGATTGTTTTATTGTGTTTAATTGTATTATACTTTAAAAAATATTTTTAATTAATTAAATCCTTTTTTATAGGCTTTAAACCATCGTTCAGGAATTATTTGATTACAAGCATCGTAATAATCCTGTTCCATGCAAGGTAATAACGCAGAGGAATTTGATTTATTATGTGAAGTTAAAATAGTTGGTACTTCTACCCACCAACGACTTGTGAGATTACTTTTGTAGTAGATTAAATCTTCATCGTCTGTTGGTACTATAAATTTGGTGAAGTCTTCTGAGTTAATATAAGGAGATTCTATAACTCTATAGTTATGCCCTTCTATGAAATACCATAGTATTTGAGCAATTAATTGGTAAGCTTGTGGTGTGTTATCGGACTCATAGACCCCAAAAACATTTACTTTATCGCTAATACCTGCATACCTTGCAATAGCGCAAATTTCTTTTCCAGTAAATCCGTTGGGCGAAAAATTTTCAGACATGGAGATTTCACTAGCCTTTACTGCTCTAAGGTCAATGCTAACAATATTTGCATCTCTAAGCACAGGTTCTGCCAAGCCAATATCCGAAGAAATTTCACCTAATCGATAGGCGTCAAAAAACAAACGCTCCATTAAATCGATCTCTTCTTGGGCACAAAAATAACTTTGATAGCCTAAATTAGAGAAATTAAAAAGGTTCGTAGGCTTATCTGTAATAATTTTACTCATGTACGAGTGTGAAGAAATAAGATCATCTTCAGCACCAAAATCAAATCGGCTATCTACAGCTACTAAGTTGACCATATTTCGCAAACCATCAAAAGCCCTATACGTTGGGTAGGTAATATCTTGAGTGGCACCGATGACAATAGCAACAATATTTTCCTCTAAAAGTTCTGCGATTATTTCTTTTACTACGAAATAGGTGTCATTTACCTCTTCCCCTTCTTCGATATCGCCTAAATCAACAATGGTTCCGTTCCAGTTTCCCATCATTAATTTATACAACTGAAGCCTAATTGCCGATAAATTTAAACCCTCGGTTTTTTTTTCGAAAGCATTTCTTGATTCATTGACACCAATGATAGCAAAAGAGGCGTTGGCAAGTACAGGTAAGCCTTTACGCTCCGTATGTTTATGAATTTTATTCCCTAATGCTTGTAAAGGTAATAATTCGCAATGTGCCAATAGTTGATCATCAACTGGAACTAAAAAATCAAATGCCATTCTTTATGGGGTGTTGGGTAAAACTATTTAAGCTCAGTGCTAAACTAGGTCGTGAAAAAACTTTTTTCACCTCAATTTAGCCTAATTCGTATTTCAAATTTAGTATTTTTTGAACTTGCGCTTGAACTTGAACTTTATTTTTTCTTCGCTTTAGCTTTCGGTTTGGCTTTTGTTGTTGTTTTCTTTTTAGGTGTCTTAGCCTCTATCATTTTTTGAGCTTGTTCTAAGGTAATTTTTGTAGCATCGACATCTTTGGATAATTCTATCTTAATTTTACCCTTTAAAATAGTATGTCTACCCCATCGTGCTTTTTCAACACGAATACCTTCTTCTTCCCAATTATGAATGACCTTATCTATTTCTTTTTGCTTTTTTGTTTCAATAAGCTCTTTAATATCTTCTTTTGACAGCGTATCAAAATCGTACTTTTTACTAACATTGATAAACATCCCATCCCACTTGATAAAAGGTCCAAAACGCCCAGTTCCTTTGGTTACCTCCTTATTTTCATAGGTGGCTATTGGTGCGTCTGCTTTTTCTTTAGCTACAATAAGCTCAATAGCCTCATCAATTTCTATATCAAATGCGCTATCTCCTTTTTCAAGAGAAACAAATTTATCGCCGTATTTTACATAAGGCCCAAAGCGACCAACATTCGCCAATATTTCTTCTCCCTTATACGTACCCAGGGTTCTAGGTAATTTAAAAAGCTCCATCGCTTCTTCAAAAGTGATGTTATTTAGGGATTGGTCTGGCAGCAAACTCGCAAAAACGGGTTTTTCCTCTTCTTCCGCTGATCCTATCTGTACCATGGGTCCAAACCTACCTAAGCGAACCAATACCTGTCTGCCTGATTTTGGATCTGTACCTAAAATACGCTCCCCACTTGCCCTGTCCGCATTCTCTTCTACATCTAATACCTTTGGATGAAAATCTTTATAAAAATTTTTCATCACTTTTTGCCAATCTTCTTTACCCTCGGCTATATCATCAAAATCTTCTTCTACTTTAGCCGTAAAGTTGTATTCCATGATCCCTGAAAAATGACTCACTAAAAAGTCTGTAACAATCATCCCAATATCGGTTGGCACCAATTTTCCTTTGTCAGAGCCTACATTTTCGGTTAAATTATTGGTTTTTATAGCATTATTTTCTAAGACTAATTGTGTGTATTTGCGCTCAACACCCTCAATTGTTCCTTTTTCAACATAGCCTCTGTTTTGTACGGTAGAAATAGTGGGCGCATAGGTCGATGGTCGCCCAATGCCCAATTCTTCTAATTTTTTTACTAAGGAGGCTTCTGTAAACCTATAAGGGGGTCTTGAAAAACGTTCAGTCGCTGTGATATAATTATTCATTAGAGCCTCACCCTCTTTCATCGCTGGCAGCATTCCTTCTTGTTCTTCGGATAGATCCTCATCATCTAGATCTTCCATATAGACCTTTAAGAAGCCATCAAATTTAATCACCTCACCATTGGCAGAAAATTCTTCCTGATGCCCTGTACAGCTTATTTTTACATTGGTCCGTTCTAACTCTGCATCACTCATTTGAGAAGCTAAAGTACGCTTCCATATAAGTTCATATAATTTTTCTTGATCGCGCTCTAGAGAAACATTTTGTAGTTTCATATCTGTAGGCCGGATCGCTTCGTGTGCTTCTTGTGCTCCCTTGCTTTTACCTTTAAAATTACGGGTATTGCTATACTTTTTACCATAGTTTTCTACAATGGCTTCTTTGGCTGCATCTAAAGCTTCTTTCGATAGGTTAACACTATCGGTTCTCATATAGGTTATTAGCCCTGCCTCATACAAACGCTGTGCTACTTGCATGGTTCTGCCTACTGAAAAGTATAATTTTCGCGAAGCTTCTTGCTGTAAAGTAGACGTCGTAAAGGGGGCTGCAGGTGATTTTTTTGCAGGCTTTTTATCTAAGTTAGCCACCGCAAAATCAGCCTTCATATTCTGCTTTAAAAAAGCTTCTGCTTCTTTTTGTGAAGAAAATGTTTTGTTCAATTTAGCTGAAAATACGCTGCCCTCAGTAGTTTTAAATTGAGCGGTTATTTTATAGGATGCCTCTGTTTTAAACAAGTCAATGTCTCGTTCTCTTTCCACAATTAAGCGAACAGCTACAGATTGTACCCTACCCGCAGATAATCCTGGCTTTATTTTTTTCCATAGAACCGGCGAAAGCTCATAGCCTACCAACCTATCTAGTACACGTCTTGCCTGTTGTGCATTTACTAAATCGTAATTTATTTCCCGAGGGTTTTCTATAGCCTTTAAAATAGCTGCTTTGGTAATACTATTAAATACAATACGTTTGGTTTTCGATTTTTCTAAGCCTAACTCTTGTTCTAAATGCCAAGAAATAGCTTCACCCTCGCGATCCTCATCACTCGCTAACCATATCGTATCTGCCTTTTTTGCTAAATCTTTTAATTTTTTTACTAAAGGCGCTTTGTCTTTACTGACAATATATTTTGCTGTAAAATTATTGTCCACATCTACTCCAAGTTCTTTCGAGGGTAAATCAGCAATATGCCCGAAACTAGATTCGACCTTGAAGTCTTTTCCTAAAAATTTTTCGATAGTTTTTGCTTTTGCTGGTGACTCTACGATAACTAAATTCTTTGCCATTAAGTAATTTTTGGTTGTACAAAAGTATATGAATTTTTTTATTTAATGAGCGACCCATAGCATATAGCTTTAAAATCGGCTTTATAGCGTATAAAAAAACACGCTTAAAATAGCGTGTTTATGGTTCACTGAAGACTATTTTACAGTCCTATTTTAAAGACAAGGTACTTAATAGCGTAATTTTATTATCTACATATTCATATTGATATAACATTTCATCACCGACCATTAACAGACTCTGCTCTAAAGGAATGACATCAAAGGCTTGTAGGTTTTTAAAATGATTTAGCGGCTTTAAGTTCATAACGTCTGTTTTATCATATACTTTCAAACCCGAATCGCCGTCGCAAACAAAAATTTTATTTTCTTTTATACCCAATCCGTAAGGGCCATCCATGGCATAGGATTTCAATAGGCTTGGATTACTTACATCTTTAATATCAATGATTAACAACTCACTTTCCGCTGCTCCGCAGGCATTACCCCCTCTTAAGGTTACATAGGCATAGTTTTCATCAGCGACCACAGGGTCACAAGCGGTACCATGATTAAATTCGGAGACTAAAGTAGGTGTTGCAGGATTGGTGATACCATATATATACATCCCTATTCTACTTCCTAAAAATAAATTTTCCCCTAAATTAAATATGGTTTCGATTTGAAATCCCGCAAACACAGGTGCTAAGGCTTGAGGGTTTTTGGCATCTTGAATATTAAAAATATTGATGTTATTCTGATCCACAGCATATAAATAATCAGCTACAATTTTAAAACGAGCTAAGGAGCCCCCTTGCCCTACCGTTCCTGCTTCACTACTATTCATGGTATTTACGAGTGCGAAGTCCCAACCCCAAAAACGATTTTGAGTTTCTGATATTAATCTACGCTCCGTTACGGTTTGCCACCCAATCAATATTTCTGTATTATAATCATAACTCACATTTTCAAATATATCCACTTCTGTAGGCCAATTTACATAGCCATTTAATACATTTTCTAATCGATTGATCACTTTAATGGCTTCCAGATTAGAAATATCAATCACCACCAAATCGGTTAAACTATCGGCATATAACAGATCGTTCTTTACGGATATATCCACATTCCCTGGAATTTTAATAAAGGCGATTTTTCTAGGTGATGTTGGATTGCTATTATTAATGATATGTATTCCTTGATATATATCGTTTATAAAAATCAGATTCTTATACACGTAAATTTTACCGGACTCCTCCACAAACTTTGGAGGTAAAATTTTTACACTATTTTTAAATTCTTCTTTAGAAATTGTTAAAGGTTTTGCTACAAGGTAATCTGCATACAGACTATCGTCTTGATCGGTACAAGAAACTAAACTTATCGTTAATATACTTAAAAATAAGAGCATGCCATTTTTCATATCGATTTTTATTTAATTGGTTATCTCTTAGATGCTTAAAGCCTAAATAGGTTGCGCTCGATTTCAAAAGTTCTGATAAAGTATCGTTTTAAGTATGCTTTTAGAATCTACAGGTAGTTCTAAGAGGGTTTCTTCTCGTAAGGGCTTTAAATTAAAAGGATTTTCGGTAATCACCACACCACTTTCAAGTTTTAAGCGGTTTCCTTGTCCTGTAACCAAGTCTGCATTAGGCCTAAAGCCGAAAGAGGGTATATGCTCTGTGATGATAAGGTATTTATAGCCTTGCAATTTTGCTGTGACTTCTAAAATTTCAGCATTTGATAGGTGTTGCAGTACTTGCCTCAGCATCACAAGATCAGCCTTTGGTACATTATCCTTACAAATATCTAAACTTTTAAAAGTGAGATTTTCATTTTTATAAACCAACTTGTTTCGTTCTATTAAGTCGTCGACAATATCAATGGCAAAATATTCATTCGTAAAGTTCACCAATTGATGCCCCACATTAAAATCGCCACAACCCAAATCGCAGACAGTGATCGAAGCTTCAAAGCCTTTTAAAAATTCTTTTACCACATCAACATAAGGGTTTACTAGTGATAAGGTATGAGAACCATCCCCAGAATAAAAATCAAACTCCGCACCTCCCCACATACTTTTTTCATAAATCTGATGCATGACCGCTTTCGTAGGCCATCTTTTTTTTGATTTTTGAGGTTTCTTTTGATTACTCATGAATGACACTTAGTGCTTGTCGTAGTTGCATTTTGTGCAAAAATCAACATTTAAAGTGAGAACACAAATTTCACTTATTTTTAACTGCCACTTTGACAGAACCCCATTAAAAATAGTATCTTTGCCTCCTAATAAATTTTTTTGATTGTTATACACATCCATGGAGGAGAAAATTAATAATGAAGCATTACAAGGGCAGTCGCTTGTTCTAGACAAAACATTAGGCAACAACCGCAAATTGTACATAGAAAGCTATGGCTGCGCTATGAATTTTTCGGATAGCGAAATTGTTGCTTCTATACTTGCCAAAGAAGGCTTTAACACCACACAAGAATTAGAAGAAGCTGATTTAGTTTTAGTAAACACCTGCTCTATCCGTGAAAAAGCAGAGTTAACAGTGCGCAAGCGTTTAGAAAAATTTAATGCTATTAAAAAAACACGCCCACATTTAAAAGTTGGTGTTTTAGGCTGTATGGCCGAACGTTTAAAAAGTAAGTTTTTAGAAGAAGAAAAAATTGTGGATATGGTCGTTGGGCCCGACGCCTACAAAGATTTACCCAATTTAATTCAAGAGATTGATGAAGGTCGAGATGCTGTAAACGTAATTTTATCAAAAGATGAAACCTACGGCGACATTAGTCCGGTTCGTTTAAATACAAATGGCGTTAGTGCCTTTGTTTCAATTACGCGTGGTTGCGACAATATGTGTACGTTTTGTGTGGTGCCTTTTACTAGAGGTAGGGAGCGGAGCCGTGAACCACAGTCTATTTTACAAGAAATTCAAGACCTTTCCGATAAAAATTTTAAAGAAATTACCTTATTAGGTCAAAATGTAGATAGTTATTTATGGTATGGTGGCGGACTCAAAAAAGAGTTTGTCAATGCTACAGAAATGCAAAAAGCAACGGCTGTTCATTTTTCTAGCTTATTAGAAATGGTAGCTAAGGCGTTTCCGAAAATGAGGATTCGTTTTTCTACTTCAAATCCTCAAGACATGACCCTTGATGTGATTAAAACCATGGCGAAATTTGACAATATTTGCAATCATATTCACTTACCAGTGCAAAGCGGTAGTAACCGAATTTTGAAGGAAATGAATCGATTGCATACCATTGAGGAGTATTTAACGCTGATCGAAAATATTCGCAAAATTATTCCTGATTGTGCTATTTCTCAGGATATGATTGCTGGCTTCCCTACCGAAACGGAAGAGGACCATCAAGCAACGCTCGAAGTTTTAAGAAAAGTGAAGTACGATTTTGGATATATGTACGCCTATTCTGAAAGACCAGGTACCATGGCAGGTAGAAAGCTAGATGATGATGTGCCTGAAGAAACTAAAAAAAGAAGATTAGCAGAAATTATTGCGGTACAACGCGAAAGTGGCCATTTTAGAACCAAACAACATGTAGGTAAAATTGAAGAGGTTTTAATTGAAGGACCTTCAAAAAAATCGGACGCTGATTGGATGGGACGAAACTCTCAAAATGCAGTTGTGGTGTTTCCAAAAGAATCCTATAACATAGGCGATTTTGTGTTCGTAGAAATTCTCGACTGTACCAGTGCTACATTATTAGGTAAGGCAATTCCGCAGTCGCTATAGGCGATGGTAGCCTCCCAAATCCAGAAGGGGCATTTTAAAACATGACGTAAAATGATGAATGATAATACAGTTACAATTAAAAAATCAAGTTTTTCGTGCCTTGCACAAAAAACTTATAATTCGCCCTTTGGGGGCTAGGGGCTCTGCTTATGGAATCAATACAAGCAATTAAACAACGATTTGAAATTATTGGTAACGATTTAAAATTAAATCGTGCCATCGAAAAGGCTATTCAAGTAGCCCCTACTGATATTTCGGTCTTAGTTACAGGCGAAAGTGGGGTAGGGAAAGAAGCCATCCCCAAGATAATTCACGCTTTATCACATAGAAAACATGCCAAATATATAGCCGTAAACTGTGGTGCAATTCCTGAGGGAACTATTGACAGTGAGTTATTTGGCCATGAAAAAGGAGCTTTTACAGGCGCAACGACCACTCGTAGTGGTTATTTTGAAGTAGCAGATGGCGGTACTATTTTTTTAGATGAAGTTGGCGAATTACCCTTAACCACTCAAGTGCGTTTATTGCGCGTTTTAGAAAATGGAGAGTTTTTAAAAGTAGGGTCTTCTCAAGTGCAAAAAACAAATGTGCGCATCGTAGCCGCCACAAACGTGAATATGTTTGAAGCGATAAAAAAAGAGAAGTTTAGAGAGGATTTGTATTATAGATTAAGTACCGTCGAAATAAATATTCCTCCCTTAAGAGAAAGAAAAGAAGATATTCACTTATTATTCCGAAAGTTTGCCTCTGATTTTAGTCAGAAATACAAAATGCCAACCATTCGTTTAGAAGATGATGCGATTAATTTACTCCTAAAATACAGATGGCCTGGAAATATTCGTCAGTTGCGAAATATTGCCGAACAAGTATCGGTTTTAGAAGAAAAGCGAACCATCACCATTGCAACACTGTCGAGTTACTTGCCCAATGCCAGCGATTCTAATTTACCGGCCGTTATTGGTAAACAAAAAAGTGAAAGCGATTTTAGCAACGAACGTGAAATTCTATATAAGGTTTTGTTTGATATGAAAGCCGATTTAAACGATGTTAAAAAATTAACGCTAGAATTGCTTAAACATAATGATACCGGGAAAGTACAAGAAGAAAACCAAAAACTAATCCGCAAAATATACGGTAATCAAGATGCAGAAGAAGAATTCACTCAGGAGGAAGAAGTAGCCAACGAATTACTGCAATTACCCAACCCCGAAACAGAAAATACTTTTCATAAAGCCACTGCAGAAGATAAGTATCATTTTGCAGAAGAAATTGAAATAGAAGAAACCTTATCTTTACAAGAAAAAGAGATCGAATTAATTACAAAATCGCTAGAGCGTAATAAAGGAAAGCGAAAAGCTGCTGCTGCAGAATTAGGGATTTCAGAGCGTACCCTGTATCGAAAGATTAAACAGTACGATTTATAAGTTGTTCGTTTAAAGAAAAAATAGAGTCTTGAAAAAAATAAGAAAAATAGTACCAATTTTACTCATCGCAGTGAGCTTATCTAGTTGCTGGATGTATAAATTTAATGATGGCGATGTAGGCACGGCAAAAAACTTTGAAGTGAGGCTATTTCAAAACTATGCCACGCAAAGCCCTGGGTCTACCTTTGAACCTGGACTTGAAAGAGATTTTACGCAAGCCCTACAAAATTTAATTTTAGATCAAACGAGTCTATCCCTTACTTCAAGTAATGGCGATTTACTCTACGAAGGAGAAATTACCGAATTTCGAATTTCGCCCATGACCGCTACCGCGAACCAAACCGCTGCACAAAATAGATTATCCATGCGGGTAAATGTGCGTTTTTTTAATACAACAAAGGAAGATGAGGATTTTGAAAAACCTTTTTCATTCTTTTATGATTATCCGGCCAATGCATCTTTTAATAGCATAAAATCTGCAGCCTTGGAGGAAATATTTGAACGTATCACGCAAGATATTTTTAACGAATCACTAGCTAATTGGTAACAAAAGCTTATGAATGTATCTGATTTTACATATTTATTACAACATCCTGAAAAGGTAGTCTCTCCCGTACAAACCAATCAGCTCGATGATATTTTAGATGAGTTTCCATATTTTCAAGCGGCCAGAGCCGTTCAGTTAAAAGGTCTAAAAAACTTAAATAGCTTTAAATACAATAGTGCTTTAAAGACCACTGCGGCCTATACTGCAGATAGAGATGTTTTATTCGACCTTATTACTTCAAAACAATTTCTACAAAATTCCATTGCCAATAGTATTTCTGGTACATCGCTAAGTTTAAAAGAACAAGAGATCGCTTTTGAAACTATAGTTCCTAATGAAAAAAAAGAAAGCCTTTTAGAAGAACACGTAAAAGATAAAGCGCTACCACAAAATGTAAAAGACGCGGAAAAGATTTTAGACCCTGCCTTATTTGCTTCTAAAGATCCACAAATTGACAAAGAAATTGAGGCTAAAAAGGAGCTAGATACTAGCCTTGAATTAGGCAGCCCGTTGGCTTTTACCAAAAAAGAAAAACACTCGTTTCAAGAGTGGATGCAATTAGCAGCTAAAAAGCCAATTGATCGTTCCAAAACCCAACAAGGTGCATCTAAAAATGCCAGTCCAACATCCAAAAAACAAAAAGATTCTAAAAAGAAAAAATTTGATCTTATTGATCAGTTTATAGAAAATAATCCAAAAATAGTACCTAAAGAAAATACTACTGTGATTGCCGTTCAAGACCCTGTGAAAATCGATAAAACAGAGTTAATGACAGAGACTTTAGCCAAGGTGTATCTCGAGCAAAAAAAATATAAAAAAGCAATTCAAGCTTTCAAAATTTTAAGTTTGAAATATCCAGAAAAAAGTAGTTTCTTTGCATCCCAAATAAAATTAGTACAGAAAATACAAAAAGAAAATAAATGAGCACATTTACAATATTTTTAATCCTAATCATCATCGTGAGTTTATTATTAATGCTAGTGATTATGGTGCAGAACCCAAAAGGGGGCGGATTATCTTCACAATTTGGTGGAGGCGGAACTCAAATAGCTGGTGGTGTAAAAAAAACTGGAGACTTTTTAGATAAAAGCACATGGACTTTAGCTACCTTGTTAATCGTTTTAATTCTGTTGTCTAACATTTCATTAAAAGACACCTATACACAAACAGAATCTAAATTATTAGATGGTAATAACACTGAGAATACGCTTCCTGATGCCTTACCTGAATCACTTCCTCAACCAACAGAGGGTACTCCTATTCCTGATTCGGAATAAAATTTAGAACAATAGTTTACAAAAAATGCCAGCTTGAATGACAAGCTGGCATTTTTGTTTTTACAAAGTGTCAGTATAAGTGCAATGGCATAATTTCTGCCATAGGTAAATAAACAATTAGTAAATCACACTAAAAATAAATTATATGGCTAAAGTTACAATTAAACCATTGGCAGACAGAGTACTTATTGAACCAATGGCAGCTGAAACAAAAACTGCTTCTGGACTTTATATTCCAGACACTGCAAAAGAAAAACCACAAAAAGGTAAAGTTGTTGCGGTAGGTCCAGGTACAAAAGACGAGAAAATTACCGTAAAAGTTGGGGACACTGTACTCTATGGCAAATACGCCGGAACAGAACTTAAATTAGAAGGTACCGACTACCTTATGATGCGTGAGAGCGATATCCTAGCAATTATATAATAGCATATTTTATCATTTCCGTGAAGACGGAAATACTTTCAACAAAAATTTAAGATTAATTAAACAGTTTCCCGCCTTCGCGGGAATGACATAAAAAATAATAATTCAAACATGGCAAAAGACATTAAATTTGATATAGATGCACGTGACGGACTTAAAAGAGGCGTTGATGCATTAGCTAATGCAGTAAAAGTAACCCTAGGACCAAAGGGTAGAAATGTAATCATCAGTAAATCTTTCGGTGCTCCAGCGGTAACCAAGGATGGTGTTACTGTAGCAAAAGAAATTGAATTAGCAGATCCTTTAGAGAATATGGGTGCGCAAATGGTAAAAGAAGTAGCTTCTAAAACCAATGATTTAGCCGGTGATGGTACTACTACTGCTACTGTTTTAGCGCAAGCAATCGTTAAAGAAGGTTTAAAAAACGTTGCTGCAGGTGCAAACCCGATGGATTTAAAAAGAGGTATCGATAAAGCTGTTGAAGCGATTGTTGAAGACCTTTCGAAGCAAGCACAAAAAGTGGGTGATTCTTCTGATAAAATTAAGCAAGTAGCGTCTATCTCTGCTAACAATGACGAAACTATTGGTGAGCTCATCGCTAAGGCGTTCGGCAAAGTTGGTAAAGAAGGGGTTATCACTGTAGAAGAAGCTAAAGGTACTGATACCTATGTTGACGTTGTTGAAGGTATGCAGTTTGATAGAGGCTACCTTTCTCCTTACTTCGTTACGGATTCTGAGAAAATGGTTTCTGAATTAGAAAATCCTTATATTTTATTGTTCGACAAGAAGATTTCTTCTATGAAAGATATTCTTCCAGTTTTAGAACCGGTTGCACAATCAGGAAAACCTCTTTTAATTATTGCAGAAGATGTTGATGGTGAAGCATTAGCTACTTTAGTAGTTAACAAATTAAGAGGTTCCCTAAAAATTGCTGCGGTTAAAGCGCCAGGTTTCGGAGATCGTCGTAAAGCAATGCTTGAAGATATCGCTATCTTAACAGGTGGTACCGTAATTTCTGAAGAAAGAGGTTTCTCTTTAGAAAATGCTTCTTTAGACCTTTTAGGTACTTGTGAAAAAATATCGATCGATAAAGATAACACCACTATCGTTAACGGTGCTGGTGTTGCTAAAGATATTAAATCAAGAGTAAACCAAATTAAAGCTCAGATAGAGTCGACAACGTCTGACTATGACAAAGAAAAATTGCAAGAGCGTTTAGCTAAATTGGCTGGTGGTGTTGCTGTTTTATATGTTGGTGCTGCTTCTGAAGTAGAAATGAAAGAGAAAAAAGACCGTGTTGACGATGCTTTACATGCCACTAGAGCGGCTGTTGAAGAAGGTATTGTTGCTGGTGGTGGTGTTGCCTTAGTGCGCGCTAAAGCGGTACTTGCCAAATTAAAAGGTGAAAACGCTGACGAAGAAACAGGAATGCAAATTGTAGCTAGAGCTATTGAAGCTCCATTACGTACCATCGTTGAAAATGCAGGTGGTGAAGGCTCAGTTGTCGTTTCTAAAGTATTAGAAGGGAAAGGCCATTTTGGGTACGATGCCAAAGCTGAAGTGTATACAGATATGATGAAAGCTGGTATTATCGATCCTAAAAAAGTAACACGAGTAGCTTTAGAAAATGCTGCTTCTGTGGCAGGAATGATCTTAACTACCGAATGTGCTTTAATTGATATTAAAGAAGAAGCACAAGCAGGCCCTCCAATGGGTGGTGGTATGCCAGGCATGATGTAGTAAGCCCCTAAATCCCCAAAGGGGACTTTAAAATTAAAACCCATTTTAGAAATTTCTAAAATGGGTTTTTTATATACATTTTACTGACAATCCTTAGACTTTTAAAAACTGCACAACAACGTTTAGAACCAACAAAGAAATTTTCAGCAGAAAGCTAAATTGGAAATTCTTATGAGTAGATACGACCTTTAATTTTACGAATAAATACTTCAAAAAAAACGCCCCAAATTTCATTGGAGCGTTTTATAAAATAATCGTTGAGCCTAAAGCCTATTGCTTACGGCATACTGCTAAATTAATTCTTGTGATCATCCTTTACTTTGTCATCTCTGTATTTACAACAAGGGTGTACACTGTTATAAGCTTCATCAGTTGCTTTTAACTCTTTGGTATCATGACCAACCGCAACAATGGCTGTTTTAATTTTCATCACATCGGTTTTGCGTTCATCCATAATTAGAGATAGTTGATGCGAAGGAATATCCCAAGTGGCAAATTTCACCCCTTTTACACCTAATGCTGCTTTTTCAATGCGTTCTTTACACATCTCACATACCCCATCCACTTCAAAAGATAATTTTTTATTTTTCTCTTGTGCATAACTATATGCGGCTACAAATAGGACTACTACTGTTAAAATTGTTTTTTTCATTTTAAAATGGCTTTATGCTTAAGGCAATAGGCTTTAGGCGCTATGCTATAAGCGGTTTTTATTATTTACTTTTATTGCGAGCGAAGCGAAGCAATCTGTTAAAATTATTTACTAGAGCTTTTCCCTTTTCTTTTTTCTCTTTTCTCTACTCTCTTTTCCCCTTTCTCTACTCTCTTTTCTATTTTCTTACCTTATACTTTTGATATCATCATCAGATCTTAAACCTAAACCCGGCATAAAACATGCGACCCATAATAGGTGCAAATACAATGTTGGTATCAAAATTTGAACCAAAAGGGTTATCTGCTCCTAAAATAGGATTCTTTTGTGTTACATCGCTTAAATTTTCACCTCCTAAATATACTTCAAAAGCCGGAGAAAACACCTTGGTTATTTGGGCATTCATAAGGCTATAAGGATCTGCAAATTCAGGCAATTGGTATGCTAAAGGGTTTGATGCTGTACTGGGCAAACGCTGCTTTCCTTGGGTATGTATGGTATAATCAAAACGCCATTGGGCACCAGTATCCTTTAAAGTTGTTTGATAGCCCAAATTGGCAAAATACCTGTTTTGAGCTTGTAGGGGTTTTTGCAGGTTACCACTTCTATAATCCGTGGTAACATCATAATATTTATAGGCAGCCCTTAATTCGAGCTTGGGTAGTATTTCGTGATTTACTTCTACCTGCAAACTACTGGCGTAACTTTTACCGTCTAAATTGTAAAATGCTATTTCGTCAGGATTCTCCCAATCTACTACAATCTGATTTTTAAAATCGGTTTTATAAAAGTCTATCGTTACGTTGCCTTTACGCTCTAAAAATATAAAACCTTGTAAAAAACTTACACCATAGTTCCAAGCGTCTTCGGGTTCTAAACCATAAATATCGCCATCCGTATCTAAAATTTGCAATTGTCTTGATGACGCAAAAAACTGTTGATTTTCTGCAAAAATATTAGCTGCTCTTTTTCCACGACCAAAAGACCCTCTTAAACTTCCAAGTTCCCAAGGAGTATACCGAATATGAAATCTAGGCGTTATAAAAGCACCTAATCTGTTATGAGTGTCTGCCCGTATCCCTGCGGTCAAGCTTACTTTTTCGATATTGTCATAACTATATTCGAAAAAGGCACCTGCCGATTTATCCACACGACTAAAAATAGTACTGTTTACTAATTCTTGGTAGCCGTCGTAAGCAAAGGTTAGTCCTGTTTTAAAGGTATTTCGAGTGTCACCAATAATAGAATTAAACAATAAATTCGTGTATAAACTTTCATGGTCTATGTTATATTGGTTAAACCCAAAATAAGAATCTTGCTTGTGCAAACTATAAGAAGCCTGAAGCCCCATACTTTGAAATGGTAATTCAGGAAAAACATAGCCTAGCTTCAAAGAGGTGTCAAACCTTCGCGTATCAATTTCGCTGCCCCACACTTGGTCTCCGCCTAGCGAATTATTGTTATTTTCTCCAAATGCCGGATTGTTATCGACCCTATCTGTCAAAGGATTAAAATCGACCTGACCTACTTGTTTTTCGTCATTTAAAAACCGAACATTTAAAAAACCTATCCAACCTTTTTCTGCATTTTGATACTGCCAACGGTTCATAATATTTATTTGATCTGCCAATGGGGCGTCTAAAAAGCCATCGTCGTTAGCGTCTTCTTTTTGGCTGCGTTTATTGCCGTGAATATAGATACCAGTACTTAGTTTATCCGTTAGTTTCTTGTTGAAATGAGTATTGAGTTCTAAGCGTCCATTTTGATTTGCATAACCGTTGACAAAAACTAAATTATCGGTTAGTGGTTTTACCAGTTCTGTATTAATTTGCCCCGAAATACTCTCGTAGCCATTAACGACACTCCCGGCACCCTTGGTAATCTGAATACTTTCTACCCAAGTTCCTGGAGTAAACGTAAGTCCGTAAGTTTGTGAAGCGCCACGCACCATAGGCAAGTTTTCTTGGGTAATCATCAAATACGGACTTGTTAAGCCTAGCATTTGAATTTGTTTTGTACCGGTAAGGGCATCCGAAAAGTTGACATCGATGGCTGGGTTTGTCTCGAAACTTTCAGACAAGTTGCAACAGGCCGCCTTTAATAGTTCTTCGCTATTGATGGTCACTACGTTTTGTGGCGTAAAAAAAGATTTTTCCAAAGCATCTCTTTTTTGCTGTACCACCACTTCTCTTAATTCATTTGAGGGTTTTAGTAGGTGTGCAATGGTCTTCGGTTCATTGATGATCAATGTGTCTGATTCAAAACCTACGAAACTTATAATTAAGCGTGTATATTCTTTTGTAAACGGAATGGAAAACTCTCCTTTTTCGTTCGTAACTACGCCTAATTGAGAGTTCATCCAGTACACACTAGCTCCTGGCAAACCAATTTGATTGCCATCTTTCACCGTACCTTCTACTTTGTCTTGCGAAAAAACCATAAGGCCACAGAAAAATAAATATCCTAATACAAATTTTATTTTTTGTGTTTTCATTTAACTATAAATTTGAATCAACATGGCAATGGCCATCACTAACATAATGGCATTTTCTATAAAAGTAGCTTCGGTCATCGGAAGTTTTAACGCAGTACCTAAACAGGCACAGCGAATACTTTTTTTATCTAAAAGTGTTTTTGTAACCCCAACGGTAGTAACTCCTAAAATAATTACCGTAACCATTAAAGCTAATGGAATTTGGATGCGCATTAAAAAAAGGAGTCCTAATATCGCTTCCATAAAAGGATATATACTCCCATAAACGGGTATCACTTTGGCTAAGGGATCGTACATCCTGAAACTTTCTGGAAATCCTTTTAAATCTAAGAATTTGAAAAAGCTAAAAACGATGTAAAAAAGCCCCATAAAATCGAGCATCGCATCGTTTAGGCTTCCATCTTTATAATTTAGCAGCACAACAGCTACCGATAAGTATCCTAAAATTAGGAATAGAGGTTTTAGTTGTGCTAGTTTAGAGGTATCCTCCTTGGCTAGCGCTTCTTTAGGATGTTGAGTACCGGCAATTTCTTTTTCTGTAATCTCGTATTTAGGTTGTAAAACCTTTTGTAATTGGCTTAGCGGAATATGGCTTGTCATTTCAATGGTGCCTTCGGCCTTCGCCAAATCAATACTAACGGAAGTTATTTCTGTGATTTTGGAGAGTTTTTCCTCAACAGAGGCTACGCACCCGCCGCAGGTCATTCCTGATATACTATAGGTATGTGTCATTTTAAATTCTAATTTAAATTACTAATTTGCTTTGTATGCAAAATACACCCAGCTACGAGCTGAGTTTAAAAAAAATAGCATTTAAATAAGAAATGTTTCGTCAAGCACTTGAAGGTCTTTGACGATACTAGGAGGAAGATAATGTTGGTGAACTACACGCTGTACGTTTTCGGCGTATAAAAAATTAAAGTACGAATATGAAAAAGCAAATAACAACTGCTGCTGATCTATCGTAAAATCATTAAATGCGATAGCTAAATCATCTTGGCCTTGCATGATAATCGTTACGTCTGAGCAACAAGCATTTTCATATTGCGTGCCATTCTGCTCAACAGCAGAAGCGCCTTCTTCCATCCCACAGCCATTTGAAGCTGAAAACAATGAAATATCGACTACGTGACCCAAACAATAATGCTTTTCTACTTTCCATGAGGTCGTAGAAACCAATAGCAAAAGTGCTAAAGTAGTAGACATTATTTTTTGAAAAACTTTTTTCACGATGCAAATTTACTAAATTTCTAAATCACTAGGAAAGTATTGTTTTTTATTAACGAATATTTAATGAATTTATTTGGTAATTTTTAAGGAAAAAAATCGACTTTTGATACTCCTATTTGATGACTAAAATTATGTTCGAAAAATTAAAATCAGAAGCGCTTGAACTGATAAAAAATAATAATTTACCTGTAGAAGAGCGTTTACAGCAGGTTTGTGAACTATTAAAAGAAAATGTTGCTCATTATGATTGGGTAGGTTTTTATTTTAAAAACGGGGATAAAAACGAATTAAAATTAGGTCCTTACGCTGGTGCTGAAACTGACCACACTATAATTCCATTTGGAAAAGGTATTTGCGGACAGGTAGCTCTTAGCAATCAAAACTTTGTAGTGCCCGATGTTACGGCTCAAGATAATTATATTGCGTGTAGCATTACTGTAAAAGCAGAGATCGTTATTCCCCTATTTGTGAATGGAGAAAAC
Source organism: uncultured Cellulophaga sp. (assembly GCA_963974535.1). Lineage (GTDB taxonomy): Bacteria > Bacteroidota > Bacteroidia > Flavobacteriales > Flavobacteriaceae > Cellulophaga. The sequence continues at coordinate 424,073 of CAXBCN010000001.1, read as the reverse complement.
ATAGGTCAGATCGATATTGATTCGAACACACCAGACCCTTTTAGCTCCGCAGATGAGCGCTTTTTAGAGTTTATAAATAACGAAATAGCTAAAATTCTTTAAAACTTTAGCATTTTGTTGATAACATCAAGGGTTTTTTAAACTCAAAAAAAGTACTTTTGTGCGCTTAAAATACTAATAACAAGCACATAAAAATGAGTACCACCAAAAAAGCTACCTCAGCGTTAATTTCCGTATTTCATAAAGATGGTTTAGAGCCTCTTGTAAAAAAATTCCAAGAATTAGGCATTACCATCTACTCGACCGGTGGTACCGAAAAGTTTGTAAAAGATTTAGGGATTGATGTAGTTCCTGTTGAAGATGTTACCAGCTACCCATCTATTTTAGGTGGTCGCGTTAAAACCTTACATCCTAAGATTTTTGGCGGTATTTTAAACCGACAAGAAAACGCAGAAGATCAAAAACAACTGGCAGAATTCGAGATTCCTCAAATAGATATTGTTATTGTTGATTTGTATCCTTTTGAAAAAACAGTAGCAAGTGGCGCCTCTGAACAAGACATTATAGAGAAAATAGACATTGGTGGTATTTCGTTAATCAGAGCCGCTGCCAAAAACTTCAAAGATGTTTTATGTGTTTCTTCTATGGAAGATTACGCAGAAGTTTTAGCCTTGATGTCTAAGAATGATGGTAAAACCAGTTTAGAAGATCGCAAGCGCTTTGCAGCGAAATCATTTAATGTTTCTTCGCATTATGATACCGCTATTTTCAACTATTTCAATAAAGACAATCAAGAAACGGTTTTAAAAATTAGCGAAACTAATGGCCAAACTTTACGATATGGTGAAAACCCACATCAAAAAGGCTATTTCTTTGGTGATTTTGAAGCGATGTTTAGCAAAATACACGGCAAAGAACTATCGTACAACAATCTTTTAGATGTGGATGCTGCGGTAAATTTAATGAATGAATTTAAAAATGACGAACCAACCTTTGCCATTTTAAAACATAACAATGCTTGTGGTTTAGCCTCACGAAGCACTTTACATCAAGCCTATATTGACGCTTTAGCCGGTGATCCTGTTTCTGCTTTTGGAGGTGTTTTAATAAGCAACAAAGAAATTGATGTGGCCACAGCCAATGAAATTCACGAGTTATTTTGCGAAGTAGTCATAGCACCGAGCTATGAAAAAGAAGCCATGAACATTTTACAAGGCAAGAAAAACAGAATTATTTTAATTCAGAATGAGCTTGCTTTACCAGATACCATAGTTAGAACTTGTTTAAACGGTATTTTAGTGCAGGATAGAGATTTTATTACCGATGCTAAAACAGATTTAAAAACTGCGACAACTAAAGCACCAACGGCTCAAGAAATCGAAGATTTACTTTTTGCCTCTAAATTATGTAAACATACCAAATCAAATACGATTGTATTAGCCAAGAACAAGCAATTATTAGCAAGCGGAACAGGACAAACATCACGCGTTGACGCCCTAAACCAAGCGATCCATAAAGCAAAATCGTTTAATTTCGATTTAAATGGAGCGGTAATGGCAAGTGATGCCTTTTTTCCTTTTCCTGATTGTGTAGAAATTGCGCATACTAGTGGAATAGCCAGCGTAATTCAACCTGGAGGCTCTATTAAAGACGAATTAAGTGTCGCTTACTGCAATACGAACGGAATTTCTATGGTAATGACTGGTACACGTCATTTTAAACATTAATTTTGCTACTTTCATCGATAAAACTTACATTTAGACCGTAACAAATTTTTATAAATGGGATTTTTTGATTTCTTGACTGAGGAAATAGCAATTGACTTAGGTACTGCTAACACTCTTATAATTCACAATGACAAAGTCGTTGTTGATAGTCCGTCTATTGTCGCTAGAGATAGGATAACCGGGAAAATAATTGCCGTTGGAAAAGAAGCCAGCATGATGCAAGGTAAAACCCATGAAAATATTAAAACCATTCGTCCTTTAAAAGATGGCGTAATTGCGGACTTTGATGCTTCTGAAAAGATGATCAATATGTTCATTAAAAACATTCCTGCCTTAAAGAAAAAATGGTTTCCACCGGCTTTAAGAATGGTTATTTGTATTCCTTCAGGAATAACCGAAGTTGAAATGCGCGCGGTAAAAGAATCTGCAGAGCGCGTTAATGGCAAAGAAGTATATCTTATTCACGAACCCATGGCGGCTGCCATAGGTATTGGATTAGATATTATGCAACCAAAAGGGAATATGATTGTTGATATAGGGGGTGGAACCACCGAAATTGCTGTTATTGCCTTAGGAGGTATTGTATGTGATAAATCGGTTAAAATTGCGGGTGATGTATTTACTAATGATATCATTTATTATATGCGTACGCAGCATAACCTGTATGTAGGTGAAAGCACAGCTGAAAATATAAAAATTACAATTGGTTCAGCAACAGAAGATTTACAATCTCCACCAGACGAAATGTCGGTGCAGGGTCGTGATTTACTGACCGGAAAACCAAAGCAAGTACAAATATCATATAGAGAAATAGCCAAAGCCCTAGACAAATCAATCTTACGCGTTGAAGATGCCGTAATGGAAACTTTATCGCAAACTCCACCTGAATTAGCGGCTGATATTTATAATACTGGAATTTACATGGCAGGTGGTGGCTCTATGCTTAGAGGTTTAGATAGAAGACTTTCGCAAAAAACAGATTTACCTGTTTACATTGCCGAAGATCCTTTGAGAGCTGTTGTTCGAGGTACAGGAATTGCCTTAAAGAATTTAGAAAGGTACAAGAGTATCTTAATAAAATAACATAATCCCGGTTGTAAGAAGCGATTAAAAAACGTATTTAGAATGCTGTTTAAGCAGAAAACGAAGTAGAAAATTAGGAGAGCAGATGCAACAGATTATCAATTTTATTTTTAGAAATAAAAATCTGCTGCTCTACTTATTGCTGTTGTCTATAGCGCTCGGTTTTACGGTACAATCACACTCATACCATCAATCTAAATTTTTTAATTCTGCCAATTGGATCACTGGAGGTATTTACAAAACTTCAAACAATATATCGGATTATTTTAATTTAGAAATTGAAAACGAAAAATTAGTTCAGGAGAATATTCGTTTAAAACAATTACTTTTTAACCAAGAATACAATGCAGAAGTACCTATCGATACTTTAATGCTTGATACTACACAACTTGATTATACCATCGTTTCGGCAAAAATTATAAAAAATAATTATTCACTTCTCGACAATTACATTACTTTAAACAAAGGAGCTAAACAAGGCATACAACAAGACATGGGTGTTATAACACCTAATGGAATTTTAGGAATCGTAGAAAACACAAGCGCTAAATTTTCTCGAGTTCAAAGTATTCTAAATAGGCGATCAAATCTCAATGCCAAATTAAAAAATACCGAAAATTTTGGTTCCCTAATTTGGAATGGTAAAGATTATAATACCGTACAACTCATTGACATTCCGCGAAGAGTACCTATAAAAATTGGAGATACTATACTTACAGGCGCTGCTTCTAGTATTTTTCCAGAAAACATTCTGATTGGCACCATCAAAAAATTTGATTTAGATGTTTCAAAGAGTTCTTACAGCATTGATGTTCAACTTTTTAACGATATGACTAATATCAAGAATGTATATATCATCAATAACAAGAATAGAGCCGAATTGAAACAATTAGAAGCGCAAAATAATGTCCAGTACTAATTATGTAATACTTTTTTTAAGGTTTATAGTGCTCGTATTAGCGCAAGTACTACTGTGCAATAAAATTGGGTTTTTAGGTTTTATAAATCCCGTCATTTACATTTTGTTTATATATTGGTATCCAATTAAACAAAACAGAGCTGTTTTTATTTTAATCTCTTTTTTATTGGGTTTTACCATAGATGTTTTTTCAGATACTTTAGCCTTTCATACCGCAGCGACTGTAACCATTGCATACTTAAGACCCACCATCATGCGCTTTTGCTTTGGTGTAAACTTTGAATTTCAAAGTTTTAAAATTGCATCAGTTCCTTGGATACAAAAAATTACTTTTCTAGCCTTGCTTATTAGTATTCATCACCTGGTATTCTTTAGCTTAGAAGTTTTTAGTTTTGATAATTTTCTGCTAATTTTAAAGAAAACAATCCTAGTGAGTTTGGCCTCATTATTACTTTGTATACTGTTCAGTTCCTTATTTAGCGTTAAAAAAGAATAGCATTCAAAGCGTAATCGGTATTATTTTCAGTTCCTTTGTATAAATTATTTTATATTTTTCATTCCTCATGAAAAAATTACTTTTATCATCGATCATTATCATCATAGGGCTTTCCTTTATTGGAAGGTTGTCTTACTTACAGCTATTTAGCTATTCTTCTACACAAGTACTTGAAGATATTGCCATTAAGGCAATTTATGATTATCCAGAACGAGGCTATATTTACGATCGAAATGGAAAATTACTCGTTGCGAATCAACCCGCATATGATGTCATGGTTATTCCCCGTGAAGTCAAAAAATTAGACACCCTTGAGTTCTGCAACTTATTAGGTATTGAAAAAAAAGATTTTTTAAAGCAAATAGCAAAAGCAAAAAATTATTCTCCACGTTTACCCTCTGTTTTAGTGCCGCAATTATCTAAGGTTGACTATGCGCGTTTACAAGAGAAAATGAGAAAATACAGTGGTTTTTATATTCAAAAACGCTCTCTACGCTACTATGATACGAACAGTGGAGCGAATGTTTTTGGTTTTATTTCTGAAGTTAATGATTTTGAATTGGGTGAAAACCCCTACTACAAACAAGGAGAATTAAAAGGGAGAACTGGTATTGAAAAGCAATATGAAGAACTCCTAAGAGGTAGAAAGGGGGTAAAATACATACAAAAAGACCGATTTAATAGAGATATTGGCCCTTATAAAAATGGAACCCTAGATACGCTTCCACAGCAAGGCAAAGAAATTAAAATTACGATTGATAAAGTTTTACAAGAGTATGGTGAGCTTTTAATGCAAGGAAAACGAGGTGGAATCGTTGCCATAGAACCCGCCACAGGAGAAATATTGGCCATGATCTCAGGTCCTTCTTATGATCCAGCATTGTTAGTGGGGAGAGAACGCTCAAAGAATTATACCAAACTTTATAACGATTCTATTGCCCAACCTACCTATGACCGCTCTGTACTAGCCCAAACTTCTCCGGGCTCCCCTTTTAAAGCCATAAATGCTTTAATTGGTTTACAAGAAAATGTAATTTCTCCCGAAACTAAAATACAATGCTTTAACGGGTTTTACGTAGGGCAAAGAAAGCGGGGTTGCCATTGCGGCGGTGGTTTAAGGAAGTTAAATGACGGTATTTTTAGATCATGTAATGCCTATTTTGCAGGAACTTTTAGGAAAATATTTGACAAATACCCAGATTCTGACAAGGGGTTAGATGTTTGGGACGAGCATGTAAAAAGTTTTGGTTTGGGAAGTTTTTTAGGCTCCGATATTCCAACAGGGAGAAGCGGCCTTATCCCAACAACCGATACCTATGACAGAATGTACGGAGACAATAGATGGTCATCGACCTACTTTATCTCTAATGCGATTGGTCAGGGAGAGGTATTGGTGACTCCGATTCAACTGGCTAATATGACTGCTGCCATTGCCAATCGAGGGCACTATATTGTGCCACACGTTTTAAAAGAAGTTGAAGGCGTTCGTATAAAAGATTCTTTATATACCCAGCCTCAATATACTACAATAGATAAAAAACATTTTGAACCTGTTATTGAAGGAATGGCCGATGTTTTTAGACAACCAGGTGGTACTGCACATCGACTACAAATTGAAGGTATTGCTATTGCCGGAAAAACAGGAACCGTCGAAAACTTCACTAAAATTAACGGTGTTAGAACACAACTTACCGATCATTCTGTCTTTGTTGCTTTTGCACCCGTTGACAATCCTAAAATTGCCTTAGCAGTGTATATAGAAAATGGCTATTTTGGGGGGCGGTATGCCGGACACATAGCTGCTCTTTTAATTGAAAAATATTTAAAAGGAAGCATCACAAGAACCGATTTAGAGAAAAAAATGTTGGAAACAACACTAGAAAAAGAATATGCCAAAGCATTGAGTGGTGAACCTTTTAGAATAAATGAGCGCAACTGGTAAAGGAGTATTAAAACGGTTAGACTGGGCATCTATTTTTATATTCATGCTCTTAGTTGGTATTGGTTGGTTAAACATTTATTCTAGCACCTACACTCAGGGGCAAGAAGATGTGTTCGATTTTTCTACGGTTTATGGGAAACAACTTATTTTTATTGGGTTAAATATTGTTTTAATCATTATTATTCTCGCCTTAGAAAGTAATTTTTTTGAGCGTTTTTCTAGTGTTATTTATGTTATTTCATTGGCGTTACTGCTTGGCCTTTTTGCTTTCGGCACTACCATTGCAGGTGCAACTTCATGGTATAATCTAGGTTTTTTTAATTTTCAACCGTCCGAACTAGCTAAAGTAGCTACTGCTCTTGCCTTAGCAAAATATCTAAGTGATATACAAACAGATATCAAACGAAATAAAGATCAACTATTCGCTTTTTTAATTCTTTTAATTCCTGCTTTTTTGGTCATCCCTCAACCCGACCCAGGCAGCGCTCTTGTTTTTTTCTCCTTAGTTTTTGTTTTATTTAGAGAAGGAATCCCTATTTATTACCTTGGAATCAGCATTTCTGCTATCCTTGTGTTTATGGCTACACTTATGTTTGGTACCATTTGGATTGTTATTATTCTTGGTCTCATCATAGGCTTGTTCCTTTTGCTAAAAAAACAATCTTTAAAAACACCACTGATCCCGATAGCTGTAGTTTTTCTTATGACTATCCTTTTTTCCCTATCGGTTAATTTTGTCTTCGAAAATGTTTTTGAACAACGCCATAGAGACAGATTTAGCTTATGGTTAAGCCTAGAAAAAGATCCTAAAAAATTAGAAGAAATACGAAAAACCATAGGATATAATACCTATCAATCCGAAAAAGCCATTGAATCTGGTGGTTTATTTGGAAAAGGGTTTTTAGAAGGCACACGAACGAAAGGTGATTTTGTACCAGAGCAACACACTGATTATATTTTTACCACGGTAGGAGAAGAATGGGGCTTTATAGGTACATCCGCTGTAATTATATTGTTTACTCTTTTACTTTTACGCCTAGTATACATGGCCGAACGACAAAAAAATGCCTTTAATAGAATGTATGGCTATGGTGTCATATCTATTTTGTTTGTTCATTATTTTATAAATATTGGTATGGTAATAGGCGTTTTACCCACCATTGGTATTCCCTTGCCATTTTTTAGTTATGGCGGCTCCGGATTACTCGGTTTTACAGCCTTACTTTTTATTTTTATAAAAATGGATGCGAACCGCTTAAAAGAAGGATTTTAAAATTTCCAATCTTTGTCGGATATTTGACTTTCCAGTGCGTTTTCCTCTTGGTCCGGAAGCTTTTCAAAAAAATCTATTTTTGTTCTTCTTTCTATTTCATCAATAGAAACTAAGAATGACTTCAAAGGAGCCTCAGAAGGCTTATTGGGAAACAGAAAGCCAATCATTTTAATGGTACTCCCTTGATGACGTGCTACGATTTTATAAAAATAGTTAGGTACACTTACCGCTTCATCACCAATAAGGTCTAAATTTTCTTCTAAAACACCTCCTGTCATGATATACAAGTCGCCATACTTTTTACACCAATAGCGTACTTGTTGCTCCAAATCATTCCAAACACCAGCATTAAATTCAGAATTTTGAGGACTAATATTACTGGTGTAAAATGTTTCGTTATAAGCAAATTCTGAAAACCTACGATCTGCAGCAGGGCATAAATGCCCGCGATCATATCCAGAGCCACGATAGTTTCTCCAGTCAGCTGACTTCGTACGCACCTTAGGATCTTCAATAAAATAAGGTCGTTCTCTATCGTCGTAGGTAAGTTGCTCTTTTGTCAAGGCATAAAAAACCCATTCTGCTTGTTCATGTTTTTCATGATAAGAGAGTGAGAAGTTCGCATGATGTACAATTTCATTCGTGGTGGAGCTCGGTAAAAACAAAACAACCTCGGGAGCTTCGGTCGTATTTATACTAGAATCAGTATAGCTCGCTGGTGTATAAAAATTCTCAAACAGCCAAAAAATAACTATACAGGCTAACATTAACAAAGTGTAAATTGCTTTTTTATTCATAGGGATTCTCAAAAAAGACCAAGTTACTGTAATTTTGTATCTTCTTAAAAATTCATCTTCAACTTTAAACTTATGAATGGTCTTCTTCAAGATACTTTTACCAAAGAATTACCACAAGATCCTATTATAGAAAATAAGCGGCGACAGGTCGAAAAGGCGTGCTATTCATTGGCAACGCCTAAAAAAACATCCGATCCGAAACGTATTCATGTGGCTACAGAGATGGTAGAAACTTTGGGAATTTCTAAAGAATTTAGCTGTACTCCTGAATTTTTAGAAATTGTAACTGGAAACAAAGTCATAGAAAACTCCAAACCTTATGCCATGTGCTATGGCGGACATCAATTTGGGCACTGGGCTGGCCAATTAGGAGACGGAAGAGCTATAAATTTGGGTGAAATAGTACAGGATAACCAACGGTGGTTTCTACAATTAAAAGGAGCTGGTGAAACCCCATATTCCAGAACAGCAGACGGACTTGCGGTCTTAAGGTCTTCTGTTCGCGAATATTTATGCAGTGAGGCCATGTTTTATTTAGGAGTGCCCACTACCCGTGCTTTATCCTTGTCTTTAACAGGCGATCAAGTGCTACGAGACATGTTGTATGATGGCCATCAAGCTTACGAAAAAGGAGCTATAGTGTGCAGAGTTGCTCCCTCTTTTTTGCGCTTTGGCAGTTATGAAATTTTCAGTGCGCGTCAAGATTATACAACATTAAAAACACTAGTCAATTATACCTTAAAATATTGCTATCCACATTTACCAGAAAATAGTAAGGCATCGTATGTTCAATTTTATAAAGAAGTTGCCGAACGTACGCTTAACATGATTATTCATTGGCAGCGTGTTGGTTTTGTTCATGGAGTTATGAATACCGATAATTTATCAATTTTAGGATTAACCATAGATTACGGCCCCTATGGCTGGCTAGAAGGCTATGATCCTGAATGGACACCAAATACCACCGACAGGCAACATAAAAGATACCGCTATGGCAATCAGCCCAATATTGGGTTGTGGAATTTATACCAGTTGGCTAACAGCCTATATCCGCTCATTGAAGATGCCGAACCTCTAGAAGAAATTCTAGAAGCCTATAAAACCAATTACAGTCAATTCTATTTGGAAATGATGATGACTAAAGTTGGCCTATTTTCTAAGAATGACTTAGACTCAGAATTACTAGAAGCCTTGGAAACTGTTTTACAAAAAACAGAAACAGACATGACACTATTCTTTAGACTACTCAGTAAAGTACATAAAAACGATACCACAGCTCTTGCCATTGAAAAAATTAAACCTTCTTTCTACACCCCGTCCGAATTAAAAGATACTATTTTAAGGCATTGGGAAACCTGGTTTACCAGCTATTTAAAAAGAGTTCAAAGTGAGTCGCTATCAGATGCAGAAAGACAAGAAAAAATGAATAAAGTAAATCCAAAATATGTGTTGCGGAATTATATGGCACAAATGGCCATTGATAAGGCTGATGAAGGTGACTACTCCTTAATTGACGAATTGTACACGCTATTAAAAAACCCGTACGATGAACAGCCTTCTTATGAAAAATGGTTTTCCAAACGCCCAGAGTGGGCCAGAAACAAAGTAGGATGTTCTATGCTATCTTGTAGCTCTTAGAAGACCTAATTGGGATGTACTTCCTAATAATTCGGATACAACTAAAAAATCCTGTGATGTACATCACAGGATTTTTTAAGTATTAAGGTTGAACTTGATCCTTTATCGTAGTTAACCTTTTACACTTGCGTATTTTCCGTTTTTGATTTCATGCTTTTTTAAGTCTTGCAATACATTTACAGCTTCCTCAACATATACATCTTTAGCTAAATCTTGATACCAATCATTGCGTTTATCTTTCAAAACAGTATCTTTAACAAACAAGCTTTTTTCGTATTTTAAAGACTCAAAGCTTAGCTTAGAATCATAATCTGATAACTTTTTAAAGTACTTTGATTTTTCCTTACCAGCAACTTCCTCTTTCTTATAATCGGCATAATTTAAAGATACCATGGTTTGGTCTTGTTGCGACTTTAACCATTGCGCGTTTTCTTCAATTAATTTTATTTGAGCATTATTTGCCATCCGTTTTGAACTGTTAGCAATAGTGACCTCATAATCTATATACCCATCCCAGGTTTTGTAATTTGCAGGCTCAATTTTATCCCAACCTAAAGGGTTTTGTTGATCTCTTTCGCCAATATCAATATAACTGTAACGATCTGGTACCACAACATCCGATTTTACACCTTCTAATTGCGTAGAACCACCGTTAACCCTATAAAATTTTTGGGTCGTTAATTTTATGGCTCCTAAATCTCCATGTTCATTGCTACTTACAATCCGATCTAAAGGAATTACATTTTGAACCGTTCCTTTACCAAAGGTTTGTTTACTACCAATAACTACCGCTCTCTTATAATCTTGCATAGCTGCTGCTAGAATCTCTGAAGCTGAAGCTGATAACTCATTGACTAAGATAACTAAAGGTCCATCCCATTGAATGCGTTCGTCAACATCATCATGAATTTCACGCTGATTGTCTTTAGAACGTACTTGTACAATGGGTCCGTCTTTTATAAATAACCCAGCCATTTCTACCACCGTTTTTAAGGATCCACCGCCGTTATCTCTTAAATCTAAGATTAAGCCTTGTGCACCTTCTTCCTTTAAACGTTCTACTTCTTTGGCGACATCCGAAGCAGCATTACGCTCTCCTTCATAATCATCAAAACTAACATAAAATTGAGGTAAGTTAATGATGCCATATTTTTGATTGTCTTTAATAATATTCGCTGATTTAGCAAAAGTCTCTTCAAGCTCAACAACATCTCTTGTAATAGAAATTACTTCAATGCTACCATCTACTTTCCGCATGGTTAAATCAACCACAGTCCCTTTCGCTCCTTTAATTAGTTTGATAGCATCGTCTAAGCGCATGCCTACAATACTAACCGGAGCCTCTCCCTTTTGACCTACCTTTAAAATTTCATCACCAACTTCAATTTGCTTATCTCTCCAAACTGGACCACCAGAAATAATTTCAACAATTTTAATTCCCTCGTTGCGTTTTTGCAAACGCGCTCCGATTCCCTCAAATTTACCTGACATTCTAGTATCAAACTTTTCTTTTTCCTCTGGAGCAAAATAAAAAGTATGAGGGTCAAATTCTTCTACAATGGTGTTCAAATACTGAACAAACCAATCTTTACGCTCCAAGTCGGCCACAAAATCAAAAAATTCATCTAAAGTTTTACCCGTATCTTCACGCGCTTCCTTTTCTGCTTCTTTTTTGGTTAAAGGCTTTTTATTGGCCTCATTTGTGCCTTCTAAACTTGTTTCGAAGGCTGCATCATTTTCCGATGTACTTACAGCAACATCAGTAGTACTTCGTGTTAATTTTGAATCATAATTTCCTAAAGTAGCGTACTTCAATTGCTTTCTCCAGCGCTCCTTCAACTCTTTTCTAGTGCTTACAAAAGATTGCTTATTGTAATCAATATCAATATTTTCTTTAACATCGTAATCAAAAGGCGCTTCTAAAACTTCTTTATAAATACCTTTAGCTTCTTCCATACGCTGCATTAATTTCTCGTACACGGTATTGAAAAAAGTGATGTCGGTGTTTTTAATTTGATCGTCAATAGAAAATTTATATTGCTCAAATTCTTTGATGTCACTCGCTAAGAAATAGCGTTTTGTAGGATCTAATCCATTAATAAAATCTTCAAAAATATGAACAGAAAAATCATCATCAATAGTTTTGGATTGATAATGCCCCTTTTCTAAAACATACGTAATAAGGTCAAGCAAAAGCTTGTCTTTATCGTCGTTTTCAAAAGACTTATTCGTAAAACTACAAGATGCTACTGCAAATAGCATCATTAAAAGTGCGTAGGCTAATTTGTTTTTCATAACTTTTTTTTAATCAAATTTAGTATTAAAATAGTATAACAATATGCTTTAATACATTTTGAACACCCTAAGATACTGAAAAAACCGTGCCAGTTTATTACTCAAATAGTAAATTTTTGTTAAACAGTTTATTCAGCCAATAGTATTGAAAAACGTATTTTTACAAGATAAATTATACAAAATGAAAAAACCTTTGATTTTAGTCACTAATGATGATGGTATAACAGCACCCGGCTTAAGAGCTTTAATAAGCTATATGAAGGAAATTGGAGATGTTGTTGTCGTGGCTCCAGACAGTCCGCAATCGGGTATGGGTCATGCCATAACTATTGATAGTACCCTATATTCAAAAAAGGTGGTGATCGACTCAGAGGATACAAAAACTCAAGAATATAGCTGTAGTGGCACACCTGCTGACTGTGTAAAATTGGGTCTACAAGAATTATTAGATAGAAAACCTGACTTATGCGTTAGTGGCATTAATCATGGTTCAAACTCATCGATCAATGTAATTTATTCTGGAACTATGAGTGCTGCCATTGAAGCCGGCATTGAAGGGATTCCGGCCATTGGTTTTTCTTTATGCGATTATTCGTGGAATGCAGATTTTAGTCCAGCAAAAAACGATATACAAAAGATAGTGCGAGAGGCTTTAAAAAATGGCATCCCAACAGGAGTGGTATTAAACGTAAATATTCCTAAGTTAAATAAGGAAGATTTAAAAGGAATTAAAATTTGCAGGCAAGCTAGAGCCAATTGGAAAGAAAAATTCGACAAAAGGCAAAGTCCAACTGGAAAAGACTATTACTGGCTTACTGGCGAATTTGAACTGCTTGACAAAGGAGAAGATACTGACGAATGGGCCTTGTCTCAGGGCTATATTTCAGTAGTACCTACGCAATTTGATTTAACAGCACATCATGCTATACAATTAGTAAATAACTGGAATTTAAACTAAATGAAAACAAAAAAAGAAATAGGTATTGGGTTTTTGGTAGGCCTTATTGCTAATACTATCGGTACCTTACTATACATCATTATTTTTTCTGATTTGAGTATTCCTGACACCTATAAAGCTGCGGTTGCTGAAGGACATATAGGCAGTTTACTAGCCTTAGGTGCCGTTCTCAATCTAGGTGCCTTTTTTTTATTTTTAAAAATAAAAAGAGATGCACGGGCTAAGGGTGTGTTAATTGCCACACTTTTAACTGCCTTATTGATTATGTATTATAAGGTTTTTTAAAGTTTAAGAATCAAGTGCATCTAAAAAAATAAAATAGGATGCCCTAATGGAAAAAAAGTACGATTTAGAGGATAGATTTGTAAATTTAGCGGCTGACTTGGCTTTGTTTAGTAAAGAATTACCAAACGATTCTGTCGGCTTGTATTATAGTAATCAATTATTAAGAATAGGAGAAAGTAGAGCGCTAAACTTTGGAGAAGCGCAAGGTTCTATCGCCACTAAAGATTATATTCATACATATACGCTTTCATTAAAAGAACTAAAAGAATCAAGAGTAAACCTTAAAATATTAAGAAAACTTAACTATACAAATAATCAGAATATTGAAGTACTGTTAGATGAAATAGAGCAGTTAATAAAAAATTATTGCCTCAATTATAAAAAACAAACAAGGCTGATTATTTTTAGCATGCTTATTTTGAACTTGAACTTGAATTTGAATTTGAACTTCACAGGATGAAATATTACGTGATCGCAGGAGAGGCCTCAGGAGATCTTCATGGAGCCAATCTTATAAAAGAATTAAAGGCAGTTGATCCTCAAGCAACAATTCGTTGCTGGGGAGGCGATTTAATGCAAGCTGCTGGTGGGGATTTAGTAAAACATTACAAAGAACTGGCTTTTATGGGTTTTTTAGAAGTGTTTACCAATATCACTACTATTTTTAAAAATATTTCTTTTTGTAAAGAAGACATTTATGAGTTTCAACCTGATGTTCTAATTTTTATTGACTATTCTGGTTTTAATCTTCGCATTGCAAAATGGGCAAAAAAAGAAGGGTTTAAAACCAGCTATTATATTGCTCCACAAATCTGGGCATCAAGAGAAGGTAGAATAGAAAAAATAAAAAGTACAATCGATAACATGTATGTTACGCTACCTTTTGAAAAAGAATTCTATGAAAAAAAGCATCAGTTTAAAGTAAATTTTGTTGGACATCCCTTGATTGATGCCATTGAAAACTATCCTAAAATTGACAGCCTAGGTTTTAAAAAAGAATATGATTTAAACCTGAATAAACCCATTATTGCCTTATTACCAGGAAGTAGAAAGCAAGAAGTATCTAAAATGTTACTCGTGATGCTTTCCGTAGCTCAGGATTTTCCCGATTATCAATTTGTCATTGCTGGGGCTCCAAGCTTGGATGAAGCCTTTTATACCCCTTTTTTAAAAAACACAAACATTGGTTTAATCTTCAATAAAACCTATGAAATACTCCAAGTTGCGCATGCAGCCTTAGTAACGAGTGGTACAGCGACCTTAGAAACTGCACTTTTTAAGGTACCTCAAGTGGTTTGTTACAAAGGCAGTTGGTTATCATACCAAATTGCAAAGCGAATTATTACCCTGAAATATATTTCATTGGTCAATTTAATAATGGATAAAGAGCTTGTCAAAGAACTAATTCAAGAGAATTTGACTACTGAAAATTTAAAAACCGAACTAACTCAAATTTTAGATCCTGCCAAAAGAAAAACACTTTTAAAAAACTACGACTTATTAGAAGAAAAATTAGGAGGTTCAGGCGCCAGTAAAAATACAGCTGAACTTATTTATCAACAATTAAAAGCATAAACTAAGCGTTTTTTAGCTTAAAAACTAGATAAACGTTAACAGGTAGCGCTAAAAGCGCTAACCAAGGTTTTTTTAAAAAGTACGTATAAATTAGTAAAGCTATACTCCGTATTTTAAGTTTATGGTTGCTTTGCTTATTAAATAAATTTTCACGCAAGCCACCATTCAAATAAATTTTCTACTTTTGGTATGCAATCCGCCCTAAATCAGTTGTAATGAATCGGAAGTTTTTATATATTTTATCTACTTTTTTGATTTCAAGCTGTGGTGTTGCCAAGAAAAAAACTACCTACGGCACAACGAATACTAAAAAAATTACGGTTTCAGGTTCTTCTTCCAACAACGCAACAGCTCCCGCTGAAGTTGTTATCGCGAACACTGAAGGTCCACGCTACGTGCTAAATAGAGCAGAAGACATTATAGATTCTGCCCTCGAATTTTCAGGTACTCGTTACAAATTAGGAGGCACTACGAGCCAAGGCATGGATTGCTCAGGACTTTTATTTGTTGCTTTTAGTAATCATGATATAAATTTACCGCGAACCTCTTATAGCATGGCTGAAGAAGGAAAAGAAATTCGCCTAAAAGAAGTAACAAAAGGAGATTTAGTATTTTTTAAAACCAGCAGAAAAGCAAAAAAAATAAATCATGTGGGTTTAGTTGTGGCTATAGACGATGGTGAAATTAAATTTATCCACTCTACAAGCTCAAGAGGTGTAATAGTATCTTCATTAAAAGAAGGGTATTGGAATGCTGCCTTTATAAAAGCCACTAGAGTTTTGTAAAAAAAATATAGCCTATGCAGTTATTAAAATTTGTGCCAATAAAATTGACACTTTTTTTAGTGGCAGGCATTTTAACAGGATACTTTTTAAACTTTTCTATTCTATTTCCCTTCATAAGCGTACTACTTTTATTAGTCACTTTAGGCTTCCTATTTCAAATTCAAAAAAGAACCTCCTCGGCACTTTTCGGAGCCATCGCTTTACTAAGCACCTTCTGCATTGGTATGTTCGCCATAAGTTTGGCGAATCCAAAAAATTACAAAACCCATTATTCTAATTTTAACAGCAATGAAGCACAGCCTATTCATCTCAAGGTCGTTGACGTTCTCAAAGCCAACAGTTTTTCTGACAGATATATTGCCGAAACTCAAGCCATAGGAGAGCAAGCTACTACAGGACAATTACTTTTAAGCATTGCAAAAGACAGTACTACAGCAGATTTGCAAATTGATGAAGAGATCCTTGTTTATAATAGCATTGAAGCCGTTAGTTCTCCTTTAAATCTACATCAATTTAATTATAAGAAATATTTAAAAGATTTAGGAGTCCTAGGACAACTACAAATAAAAAGAGCGGATTATATCAAAAAAAGAAACTCTACTAAAACTATATACGGCCGTGCAGCACACATCAGGGAAAGCATTATTAAGTCTTTAAAAACAGAAAACTTTGGTGCCGAAGAATTAGCAATTATGCAGGCTTTGCTACTAGGGCAAAGAAATGATATTTCCAAAGACACCTACTCTGCTTATAAAGACGCTGGTGCCGTTCATATTCTTGCTGTTTCTGGTTTGCACGTGGGTATTTTGCTACTCATTTTGCAATTTTTATTGCAACCTGTTACTAGCTTAGCCTATGGGCAGAACATAAAATTAGTTTTGGTAGTCCTATTCCTTTGGGCATTTGCCTTTATTGCCGGGTTGTCGGCTAGTGTAGTTCGCGCGGTCACGATGTTTTCGTTCCTAGCCTATGCATTATATTTAAACAGGCCTTCAAATAAATTTAATATTCTAGCCCTATCGCTTTTCTTTATTTTACTTATAAAACCAATGTACCTATTTCAGGTAGGCTTTCAAATGAGTTATGCCGCCGTGTTTGCTATTCTGTGGATATATCCAATGCTTCAGCGTTTTTGGTTCCCAAAGCTATTTTTAATTCGAAAAATCTGGCAATTAATGAGTGTCAGCATCGCTGCGCAATTAGGTGTAGTACCCATTAGCTTATTTTATTTTCATCAATTTCCTAGTTTATTTTTTATCTCCAATATAGTGATTGTTCCCTGTTTGGGAATTATTTTAAGTGGTGGTCTTCTGGTTATTATTTTATCGGTGGGACAAATTTTACCAGATTTCGTCACCTACTTATACAATGAAATAATACAAACAATGAATACCGTTGTATATTGGGTAGCACAGCAAGAATCGTTTGTTTTCAAAGCAATAGCTTTTGATGGTGCACAACTAGTTCTTAGCTATATTTTGATATTTTCACTGGTAATATACCTTAACAAACCCGCCTTTAAAAAGCTGATGTTTTTTTTAGGAAGCATTATTGCACTTCAAACTTGGTCTTTTATCCAGGTATATACTACCCATAAAAAGGAGCAACTTATAGTGCTGCATCAAACAAAATATACCGGAATCTTAGCACAAAAGGGAACAGCACTAAAACTTTGGACTCATCATCCTAAAAATTTTGAGGCTACCGTTGATGCCTATAGTATGAACGAACGAATAGCAAATTTTTCGGTAGATTCTTTACAAAACAATTATCAGTTCAAGGGCAGAAGTTTGTACATCTTAGACAGTTTGGCTATTTTTCCTCCAAAGGAAACTTCGTACGATATCGTAGTACTCACACAATCTCCAAATATTAATTTAGACCGCTTCATTGAAGCTCTAAAACCTACACTGATCATTGCCGACGGTAGTAATTATAAAACGTTTGTACAGCGTTGGCAGCGTACCTGCAAAAAAAGAAAACTCCCTTTTCACTATACTGGTGAAAAGGGAGCTTATGATATGTCCTTATCAGAAAAAGAACCCTTGAAATAGTAGTTTCGACTTCTTTAAAGGCTTTTTATAATGCTACTAACCTGAGCTTAAAATAGTCTAATGAACTTTACCCATTAATTTTTTAATAAATGGGGAGGCTATTAAAACAATGATTGCGGCGCCTATAGCGTACTTGGCAATTAATCCAAAACCATCGGTGTAAACTGTCAGTGTGTCCAATCCTCCAATATTTTTATCATCACTTTCAATAGCCAACTGCTTACTTATAAACCCTACGATTTGAAATGCAAAAGCCGATGATAAAAACCAAATACCCATCATAAATGCAACAATACGTTTTGGCGATAAATCGGTAATTTTAGACAAGCCTACTGGCGACATGAACAACTCTCCAACCGATATTAAAAAATACATAATTAACAAATAAGAGAATGGCACCATCCCGTCTGCATCAGCACTACCGCCGCTCAGGGATAAGATTAAGAAGCTGATCCCCGCGAAGGCTAAACCTAAGGCAAATTTGTAGGGTGTGCGTGGGTCTAGTTTTTTCTTTTTCAAGTAGGTAAAAAGCATTGAAATCGGAATCGATAAAATAATGATGTACATGGAGTTTAAAGCGTTGGTTTGTGACGCATCTATAAAGGACAAATTCACATTTCGCTCCGCGAATAAAGTAATAACACTGCCTGAAAGTTCATGAAACCCCCAAAATATGGTCATAAAGAAAGATATCAAGATAGCCACGATCAATTTTTTACGTTCATCAATAGTGGCTTCAATCAAAATTTTGGTTAAAAATACAGCAATAGCTGCCGCGATTCCATAAAATATTAGATTTACAATATTTTCACCTTCCAAAAAAGACCCTTCTTCCCCTAAAGACTTATAGGCTGATAGTAAAAAAGCAATTATAGGAACTGACAATACCGCCAAAACCGGAATCATAATTCCTTGCCGTATTCCTGCTATTTTTTTGTCTAAAATCATTTTTGTGGGTGGCAGCCCTTTATCGCCAAATACGTTCTTTCTTATACCGCTCCAAAAAGCTATAAGGCCTAATAACATTCCTATTCCCGCTAATCCAAAACCATAATGCCAACCGTAAGTTTTCCCTAACCAACCACAAAGTAGCGGAGCTACAAAGCCCCCAATATTAATTCCCATATAAAAAATAACAAATCCAGAATCTTTTCTGATGTCGCCATCTTTATATAAAGACCCTACAAAAGTGGAAATGTTAGGTTTAAAAAAACCATTACCTACAACAATTAATGCTAAGGCTGTAAAGAATGCGTAATTGTTTTCTATAGCCAACACAAAATGCCCAAAGGCCATTAAAATACCGCCTAAAAATATAGAATTTCTCAATCCTAAAATCTTATCTGATATTCTACCTCCAATAACGGTCGATGCGTAAACCAATGAACCATAAGATGCGTAAACCGCAGCGGCTGCAAAATCTCTTGTTGTTAATGCCTCAAACACCACATTTACCATGTAAAGCGTTAATAAGGCCCGCATTCCGTAAAAACTAAAACGCTCCCATAATTCTGCAAAAAAGAGGTAAAATAATCCTTTTGGGTGCCCGAAAAGCTCTTGCTCTTCCATTGGTTTCAATGTATTCTCCATACTATTTAATTGGTTTTAAATGGGTTTTAGTTATAGGTTTTCTTTAATAAAATTAGTCATTTTATTATACAAATGAAGTCTGGTATTGCCCCCGTAAATTCCATGGTTTTTATCAGGATACAAAGCCCAATCGAACTCTTTGTTGGCTTGCACCAAAGCTTCGATCATGCGCATCGTATTTTGAACGTGCACATTATCATCGCCGGTACCATGTACTAGTAAATAGGCTCCTTTTAGCTTATCGGCATAATTAAATGGAGAATTTTCATCGTATCCACTTGCATTTTCTTGAGGGGTTTGCATATACCGCTCTGTATAAATACTGTCGTAAAAACGCCATGAAGTTACTGGAGCTACCGCGATGGCCATTTCAAAGGTATCATTGCCTTTTAAAATACAATTGGTGCTCATAAAGCCTCCATAGCTCCAACCCCAAATGCCAGTTCTATTCGCGTCAATATAAGGCAATTCACTTAATTTTTGAGCGGCACTAATTTGATCTTCAACTTCAAATTTCCCTAATTCTTTCTGCGTTATTTTTTTAAAATCGCGTCCTTTATATCCAGTGCCACGACCGTCTACACAGACTATTATATAGCCTTCTGACGCTAGTAATTGGTACCAGTAATCATTTGATCCCATCCAAGTATTCGAAACCGATTGTGAACCTGGTCCGCTGTATTGAAACATAAATAAGGGATACTCTTTAGACGCATCAAAATTTGTTGGTTTTATCATCCACATATTCAATTCGTTTCCATTTACCGAGATGGTTGAAAACTCTTTAGGACTTATTTGATAGTCTTCTAATTTTGTTTTTAAAGCCTTATTATCTAATATGTCCTTTACTTTTTTACCTGTTAATGCCTTATGCAAACTGTACTCTGGCGGAGTGGTCGCACTAGAAAAAGTATTGATGAAATAGGTAAAATCGGCACTAAAATCGGCCCTATTTTGACCCTCCTTTGTGGTTAACCGCCTTTTATTTTTGCCATTGGTGCCAATACTATACACATCGCGATTTATACTGCCATTTTCAGTGCCTTGATAGTATACTTTATCTTGCTTTTGGTCGTATCCATAATAATTAGTTACTTCCCAGTTTCCCTTAGTAATCTGCTGTATTAACTTACCATCTTGCTGGTAGAGGTAAATATGATTGTGGCCGTCATTTTCGCTCGTCCAAATAAAACTATCGTCTTTTAAGAATGTTAAATTATCGGTGACATCCACATAGGCTTTATCTTTTTCCTCTAACAACACTGAAACGGTATTATCATTAGCGTTTACTGCATACATTTTTAAATGATCTTGATGCCTGTTTAAGGTTTGAACGCTCAGCATATTTTTATCGTTCATCCATTTAATTCGTGGAATATAGTAGGCATTGTCTACATTCACATCAGAAATTTTACCTGAATCAACATCGAGCATGTGCAACGAAACTAAGGCATTATCTTCTCCGGCTTTTGGGTATTTAAAGACCGTTTGTGTTTGGTACAAATCGCTGCCATACACATCCATAGAAAATTCAGGCACCTTGGTTTCATCAAATCGAATAAAGGCAATTTTACTGCCATCAGAATTCCAATCGAAGGCCCTTACAAAGCCAAATTCTTCTTCATACACCCAATCGGTTACCCCATTGATAATTTTGTTTTTAACACCATCCGTGGTTACTTGCTTTGTTTTTTGAGTAGCAATGGTAAAAATATAGAGGTTATTTTCAAAAACATAGGCAACCTTGCTATTATCTGGCGACAAAGTTGGTTCCTGAATTTTAGTATCTGAAATTTTTATAGTTGATTTTGTCTTGACATCATAGATGTAATAAATGGCTAGCGAAGACCTTCTAAAAATAGCTTCTCTTTCGGTGACCAATAAAACCTTACTCTCATCAGCACTAAACACATAGGACGAAAAATTGGGTATCCCCGGTAAATTTTTAGAATCAACCACAGTACCTACTTTATTTAAAGTTTCATAATCATACGTATCAATACTGGATGTTTTGGTATTTCTATCAAAATTCAAAACTGTGTATTGCGTACCATTATTCAGTGAACGTAAGGCATCTAAACCTTCAGTTCTAAAAGTACCATTCCATATTTCTTCAAGGGACACTGGTTTATTTTGAGCCTGAGTGCTTAGGCTAGTAGCCATTGTAATAAGGAAAAAGAATATAATTTTTTTCATGTTGTTCAATAAGATTTACAAGAAAAAAAAGTCAACTTAGCAATGTGCTAGAGACTAATTTTACGAGTGAGACTAAAAAATTTTTTTTTATTTATAATTTGAGATAAAAATAAACTTTTATAAAGAAAAACACAGCAATTCCTTCATAAGATTATTTCATCGCCTAGCCTTGGTGCATGTACCCTGAGCTTAGGCTTAAATCGACCTTATTAGGAATCCTAAAAAAACAATGTCTTGAATTCTAGTTTAAGGCTACATTAAAATCATCGCCTTTTGGTTTTTATAGTTGCATATTTCATTTTCAAATAAGTGTCAGCCTAGCTAAAAATTTAAAGTTTTACTTACAAACAAAAAATTTATACGAGTTCAGTATCTTTGACACTTGAAATAAAACAATATATGATTAGGCCTATACAAGGATTCTCAAAGCTATCTAAAGATCAAAAAATTAAATGGATTGCTGAGAATTACACCTCAGATACAGCGCAAACCACTTCCCTTCTGGAACGTTATTGGAATACCGATACGAAGCTTCAAAAACTTCATGACGAGTTTATAGAAAATACGATTAGCAACTACTATTTGCCTTTTGGAATAGCCCCTAATTTTTTAATTAATGATGCGCTCTATGCCATTCCAATGGTGATTGAAGAGAGTTCGGTGGTTGCGGCAGCAAGTAAAGCTGCAAAATTTTGGTTGACTAGAGGCGGTTTTAAGGCCCAGGTTTTAAATACTGAAAAGGTAGGTCAAGTTCATTTTATGTACGATGGTGATGCTGATCAAATAACTTCTTTTTTTAAGCAACTAAAGCCCATTTTGAAAATGGATACTGCATTGCTTACGAAAAACATGGAAAAAAGAGGAGGAGGTATTTTAGATATTGAGCTCAGAAATAAAACTAAAGAATTAAAAAATTACTATCAGTTACATTGCACCTTTGAAACACAAGATGCCATGGGTGCCAATTTTATAAATACATGTTTAGAACAATTTTCAAAAACGCTAAGAAGAGAGTTTGATGCCAGTGCTTTGAACACTCAAAATAAAGGTAGCTTAGAAATTGTGATGAGTATTTTAAGCAATTACGTACCGAACTGTATCGTAAAAGCAGAAGTGAGTTGCCCTATAGAAGATTTGAATGAAGACAAAAATATAGCGCCCGAAGTTTTTGCAAAAAAAATACTTAGAGCGGTTGAAATTGCCAAAGCTGAACCTTTCCGAGCCGTAACCCACAACAAAGGAATTATGAATGGGATTGATGCGGTTGTACTTGCCACAGGTAATGATTTTAGAGCTGTAGAAGCTGGAGTGCATGCCTATGCCGCGAAAAATGGCAACTACTCAAGCTTAACACACGCGAGTATTGAAAATGGTGTTTTTAAATTTTGGATTGAAGTACCACTAGCCCTAGGTACGGTTGGCGGTTTAACCTCTTTGCATCCTTTGGTGAAATTAGCTTTAGAAATATTACAAAAACCATCGGCTCAAGAATTAATGAAAATTACGGCTGTAGCCGGTCTTGCTCAAAATTTTGCCGCCCTTCGCTCCCTCGTGACCACCGGAATTCAAGAGGGGCACATGAAAATGCATTTGATGAATATTCTAAATCAGTTTGAAGCTACGGAAAATGAAAAAATAGCCTTAATTGACTATTTTAAAAAACACACAGTAAGCCATAGTGCTGTTGTAGAAGCCTTAGCTCAATTACGCAATAGCTAATGACAAAGAAGTTCTACAGCAACGGGAAATTATTGCTCACTGGAGAATATGGCGTGCTCGATGGTGCTCTTGCTTTGGCCGTTCCAACACGGTATGGCCAATCTCTTATACGCACCCAAAACACCACAAAAAAAATAGTTTGGAAAAGTTTTGACCATCAATCAAAAATATGGTTCGAAGCACTTTTTGACAGCACAACACTGAAAATAATATCTTCCACGGATAGTCAAATCGCGGAAACTCTTCAAAAAATAGTCCTAGAAGCGCAAAAATTAAACACTAGTTTTTTGTCTGAAAATGTGGGGTATGAGGTAAATACCTTTTTAGACTTTCCCAGAGATTGGGGTTTAGGCTCATCATCCACCTTGTTAAACAATGTTGCTCAATGGGCAGAAGTTAATCCGTTTACTTTACTGTGGAATGCCTTTACTGGCAGTGGTTATGACATTGCCTGTGCGCAGCACAACAAACCCATTACTTACCAAGTGTTAGAAAAAAAACCTTTGGTTACTGAAGTAGCATTTACGCCTCATTTTCTAGATGCTATTTACTTTATACACCTCAACACAAAACAAAATAGTAGAGAAGGTATTAACAGCTATCGAAAAGCAGCCTTTGATTCCCAAAGGTTTATTTCAAAAATAACCTCACTTACCAACGAAATACGTTCTTGTAAAAATATAGATCTATTTAAACAGCTTATTTTAGCACATGAAGCTTTAGTAGGTGCCGTATTACAAAAAACTCCGATTCAACAGGAGCGATTTAGCGATTTTAATGGTGCTATTAAAAGTTTAGGTGCTTGGGGCGGTGATTTTATAATGGCTGTCGGAGATAAAAATACACCTAGATATTTTCAGGGCAAAGGCTATGCGACTGTTTTACCTTATGCAGAAATGGTGCTTTAACACCCTCAGGCCTGCCTCCTTAAAAATCAAGAAATAGCGACATAATTAAGGTCTTGGAATTTTCAACAGATAAGTCCCTAGCTCTTGTTGATCACAAATCCCACAATTAAAATACACCCATAAAAAAAGCCTCCTATTGGAGGCTTTTTATGAATCATTAGGGCTACTATTAGTAGAAAATAGCTCTATTATCTTCAATTTCTGACCCTGATTTTAGAGCTTCAAATAAGGAAGAGTATATTAAATTCGACTTCGTATTTTTTAGTGTATTTGCAAAAGTACTGTAGTTATCTAGTTTAGGAGCCTCCGTTTTTTTAGTAACCTTAAGCATATAAATTCCAGTATTGCCTTCTAGTAAGCCCGAAGATTTTCCTTCACCTAAAACATAAGCAGCACCAACAACAGCAGGTTCATTGCCTGCACCAGGAATGGTTGCCGCCTTTACCGTTAAAGCGGTAGCTGTAGCCGCAGAAACATTATTGCTTGAAGCAAAATCATCCATTGATTTTCCTTTATTGGCAGCTATGATTTGTTCTGCTTTTTTCTTTTTACGTAATATAGGCAGTACTGTAGCAGAAGCATCTTCAGCAGACATTAGGCCCTTATCATATTTTGCTACTAATTGAACAACAGCATAGCCGTTATTTAAGTCAAAACGCTTGATATCGCCTTTTTCAGTATTGTCATTAAATGCCCATTGAACAATGCTGCGTTGTGCAGAAAGTCCAGGTAAATTTTCATCCATAGGATTAATTTTATTTACTGGCCTTATGACATAATTTTTTTCTGCAGCTAAATCAGAAAATACTTTTTTACCCTCTATAGATTCCATTTCGAACTTAGTGGCGTCTTGGAACAATAAATCTGTTGTTGTCTCAGAAGCCTCAACTTCTCTAACTAGGTTTGCTACTTGATACACATCTTGCTTTTCTTCTACTTTCACAATATGAAAGCCAAAATCAGTTTCTACCATTCCGATAGATCCCGTGCTATTGCTAAACACAAAATCATTGAATGGAGCTACCATAGCACCTTCCTGAAAAAACCCTAAATCTCCACCTCTTGGTGCAGATGGCCCTTCAGATTTTTCTTTTGCCAAGTCAGCAAAATTAACATCAGACTTTTTAGCTTCTACTAAAATTTCCTTTGCCATTTGCTCAGCTTCTTCTTTTGTTCTCGTTGTAGTCTCGTCAGCACTTTGAGAGTCCTTGTATTTTATTAAAATATGACTAGCCTTAACATTGCCATTAGCCTTTTTACCTGTAAGCTTCGTTACCTTAAACATGTTTCCATCACGGTAAGGGCCAAAAATTTCACCAACATTTAATTGCGCAATCGTATCTGAAAATTTCGCTGGTAAGCTCGACTTTGGTTTGTAAATGGTATCAAATTTCATATCAGAATTAAGATCTAAAAACACCGCCATATCGCTTGTATTTCTAAATCCTTTTATCACTTCGGTTGTGTCTTTAGCCTCACTAAATACTTCCTTGTCATTTAAAAGTAAGGTGATATTTTCTTTTACAGAATTTTCGTCTTCAACAGATGCTTTTTCTTCAAAATATACAAATTGAATATCTCTGCTCTGTTCTTGTTTAAAATCTTCTTTGTGTGCCTTTATGTAGGTTTCAATTTCCGCTTTACTTACAGCCACTGTGCTATCCGCAATAGATGTAAAAGGTACTCTTACATAGGTAATATCTAATTTATCATTCGCAAATTTATAGTCTAACTCTCCTTCTTTTAAAGTAGATCCAACACCTGACCTAATTAAGTTGAAGTAAATTTGCTCCTTAGCGGCACGAATAATGTCTTTTTCGTTTTCTAACCATGCCTGATAGGCCGGTGGGTTGTTTTCTTTTAAATCAGCGATATACGAGATAAACTTTGTTTCGTCGAAAACCCCATTGTCATTTAAAAACTGAGGCATTTGTGAAAACTGAGGATTTGATCTTAAAAAATCTACAATTTGATCTTGTTCTACTGTAATTCCTAAAGCCTTAAATTGCTCGTCTAGAATCGCATTTCGAACTTCTTGGTCGTACACATTATTTACAACTTGCATTGCTGTAGCATTAGGACCGTAGTTACGCGTCGCTATTTCAACCTTTTCTCTAAATTCATCTATAGAAATTTCATTGCCATTGATTTCTGCAATAGCGGAACCAGCTTTATTCCCCGAAAAGGAATCTGCGCTAAAGATACCAGACACTACAAATGCAAATAATGCTAAACCTATGATTAAAATCAATATGGTTGTTTGCTTTCTAATTTTATCTAAAATTGCCATTCTATATTACTATTTTATATCAGCGCACGAAATTACCATTTTTCTTTTAAATACTAAAGACAAAAATTTTATAATATTTACGGCAAGAAAAATAGGAATCAGCGCTTCATTTTTGAGCTAACCCTTTGACTGTCAAAATGCTATCGTAGAAATAAAAAAAAACAAGCCTATAAAAAGAGCTACCATGTTGTTTTTCATAAAGGTATTTAACTAAAGGAAGTGAATTTTAGTTCCTTTTTTTAGCTACAAAAGAATGCAATTTTAGTGCTAAAAAAGGAAGCTAAGTAGATCAAAATTAAATTCTAAACACAGGCCTGTGGCAGTATTGGTGCTTAAAAACTCTGGATCCCCAATTGTTCACTAGGTAGTAGGCTTGAAGAAAAGCCTTGAGTAATTATAAAGATGCAAAACAAATTAGCTTTCTCATTAAGCTACTTTGCCTAAGTTCAAATTGGCTTAGGCTAAAAAGCCTTGTACCCTAACTTAGGCCGATAAGGCTATAATTCTAGTCTTTATCTAATATTTCAAGGGCAACTAAATCTATCTTGGTACTTGATACTTCAAGAATGGTAAATAAATAATTGTTTATTTTGATCTGAGCATCTTTATCAGGAATTTCCCCAGTTTCATTCACAATTAAGCCTCCTAATGTTCCGTATTCGTCGCTTTCTGCAAGCTCTAATCTATAATTTTCATTGATATAATCAACTTCTAAGCGCGCTGAAAATTTATAGTTTTTTGAATCGATTTCTTCTTCAATTAAATCGGTTGAATCGTGTTCATCTTCTATCTCACCAAAAAGTTCCTCAACGATATCTTCAACGGTCATGATTCCAGAAGTTCCGCCATATTCGTCTAAAACAACCGCCATGCTCTTTCGCTTTTTAATAAGGTTGCTTAAAATATCACTAATCAACATGGTTTCCGGCACAAACTCAACCGGCATGAGTATGCTTTTAATAGTCTTAGGTTTATTAAAAAGTTCGTAAGAATGTACGTAACCAATAATATTATCAATGGTATCTTTATAAATCAATATTTTTGAATAACCTGTATCCGAAAATCTTTTTATTAAACTTTTTGGGGTCTCGTGAAGCTCTACCGCTTCAATTTCTGTGCGAGGCACCATAACTTCACGTGCTTTAACTGCCGAAAACTCTAGCGCATTTTGGAAAATTTGAATCTCAGAATCTACTTCATCTTCTTTTTCTACTGCTTCCATTTGCTCTGTAATATAATCCCCTAATTCTATTTTACTAAAAGCCAACTGTACTTCATCCCCGTCGGTTTTAAAAAATACCTTTAAAATAATATCAGAGATTTTAATCACAAAATCGGAGATAAATGAAAAAAGAATATAAAAAATATAGGCTGGTAAAGCCAGTATTTTTAATAAAGTGTTTGAGTATATTTGAAAAAGCACTTTAGGTAAAAACTCTGCAGTCAGCAATATAATGATCGTTGAAATTACCGTCTGTGATATAAGACTAAAATCAGTTAAGAGTGCAGTGATCAAGGCACTACTGGATGGGCCATAACTCAAAAACCAATGCATGAGCAAGTCACCCATATACAGGCCATACACGACCAAGGCAATATTATTACCTATCAGCATGGTGGCGATAAACTTCGATGGTTTTTTAGTAAGTCTTGTTAATACTTTAGCTAAAAAACCTTCTTGTTTCTTTTCAATTTCTATATGAATTTTATTTGCAGAAATAAAGGCAATCTCCATCCCTGAAAAAAAAGCAGATAAAATTAAGCAGCCAATAATAATAACAATTGATAGTCCCAAGATTACTCTTTATTGTCTTGTTTGTGTTTTTCGAATTTTATGCGATAGTTTCGTCTAAACAAAAACATACCAAAAGATACTATTGCAAAAAATATAAACAAATAAGCTCTTTGTTTATCGCTACTCCAATTGGTATAAATAACATTGAGCGATAAAAACCCGATAATTAAATAAATATATTCTGTGTATTTAAAAAATTTAGTCATCTATTTCGTCTTTAATAATTTTATAACCATCTCCGGTTTTATGCGCATTTAAAATGGTAAAATCTTCATTGAAATCCATTCCCATACCCTGAATTAAGGTACCATCTTTTTCATCAGAATATTTAAATTTTTCTTGCGTAAAAATCCATTTATTGGCACGATCGTAATATAGTTGAGGCGTTTCTAACTTTTTACCGTCTTGCATCTCTATAATCACGTTGCCTATTAAATCTATGATGTCAGTTCCAGAATAAATAATTCCGTAATCTGCCAAAATTACACTTTTATTCCCTTCTTTATCAAAATAATCGATTTTTAAGCCTTTTGGGAAGGTGATGTACGGAAAAGCGAGATTCTCAAAATTTTCACTTATTGCTCCGGTTAGTACTACCAATTTTTTTGTTTCAGCTATTTGCTCTGCAAGTGTAACTTCAGGTATTTCTGTATAAACAAGTTTATAATTTTCAGCAGTCCACTGAGGGTACAATTGCTTTTTTAATTCATCACCCGTTTTACTATACTCGTCGGCACAAGCCAAAAAAAGCATTGCTGTAGCGCAAACTACAGCAATGCTTTTAAAATTATTTATATGAAATAGTTTCATATTACAAATTAGGAACCTTTACGCTACCGCCTACCCAGCAGTTAAATGTCACCGTTTTACCCGCCATGTTCTCACTAAAAATCATTTCTCTAGAAGGCACCTTTGACATGTAACTCTCTACGGCTCTAGCCGATCTACTAGCTAATGAAGGATCTACTCTTCCCGCTTGGCGAGCAACATCTGCAGCCTTCCAATACATAGCACGCTTTTCGAAACTAGTGCTACCACAATCATTTGCACTGCTGGCATACAAACTAGCAATTAACAAATAAGCCTTACCATTTGAAGGATTAGCATCTAAGGCTTTCTGAGCATAGTTTCTAGCGTTAGACTTGCTACCACTTCTAGAAAAATCGGTGGCTACTTTGTACAATAAGTTAGACTTTTTAAAATTATCTGTTTCTAAGTCAATCGCTTTCGTAAAGTAGGATAATGCTGAACTTTTATTTCCTGCCTTACTTTCTAAGCCTCCTAAATACACATACAAATCTGCAGTAGGTTTTAAGGCTAATTGTGCGTCTAAAACTTTTTTAAACATAGGATCGTCGGTACATTCTTTGTTGTACATTCTACTTGAGGCTCTCTCTAACCAAGTTAAATCTGATTTTTTATCTTCGAAACTCTTTTCGTATAATGGTATTAGGTTAGAACAATCCGCTAAGGCTCCTAATTTAGCATCAATACTACCTTCTATACTACCATAAATTCCCGAGTTTTGAGTGTACGCTGCTAATCTTCCTTTCTCTTTTGCAGTAATTGTACCATCATCTTCTTTTGGTAATAACTTTTCTATATTATCTGTTAATTTTTTGTTTTCAACAGTAATTTGCTCCGTAACATTGTCATAGGTATCAAAAACTTCTTGTAAATCTTTTGCACCCGCTTTATGTAAATCTACAAGGAGTGAAAAATACAAGTATAACGCTTTTGGATTCCCAAAATTAGCTTTGTCTTCAGTAAAACCATTGTGTAAAATAGTATAAATTTCTTGATCAGAACCCATTTTTTCATCATTCATCAACAAACCTTTATCGATAGCAATACCTGCTACGCTAAAATCTTTAGGGAAGTACTTAATACTTGCATCATAAAGACCCATTAAATCGTTAATAAAGGCCGTTTTTTCAGCACCGGCTGATTTTTCGATTTTAAACTTTAAGATTCTTTCACCGTAGATATAAATAGCTTTATTTAAATCTGGACATGTGGTGTACAGCATTTTCCAAGGTGTGTATGCAGCTTCATAGTTTTTCACCTTCACATTTTCATGCACTATAGATAAGTTTGTAGGGCATTCTGGGTTTGCTTGTGCTATTGCACCCCCCATAAACCCAAAAAGCAACATAGCTACGATATAAATTCTCTTTTTCATGATCTAGTATTTAACGGTTAATTAATTTTTCGTTTGTAGAACCACTCTGCATTTAAAGATAGTCCAATATTAAATTTAAAATAATTTTCTTTTATGAGTCCTGCGTCAATAGTTCCTCTCTGACCAAACTCAAAACCTATGTTAAGGTTAGAAAAGTCCTTCAACGGTAAACCAGTTCCAAAAGTTATGCCAAAGTCGTTTATTGATTCATTATTAATTACCATTCCAGTATCCGCATAGCGTAAACCAGCCCTATATACCACTCTATTAAAGTAGTTGGTAAATGAAGAATAATCAGGAATATAATACCCTCCAACGGCGAAAGTGCTTGCTTCGCCATATTGTAAATTATCTACTTGGAAGAAATCATTTTTATAGTCTTTTAAGGATTGAAAACTATACTCCGCCCCTATAAACCATTTTAAATCCTCGCCCATTCCAAGACCCAATGTAGCTATTGTTGGTATTCTTACATCTGCCCTCTTTAAACCCTGTGCTTGCAAATCTACTTCAAAAACTTCAATTTCTTGTCCGTTTAACCTTGAAAAAGAGCCTAATGATTGCTGATTCTCAGCATTTAAATTCACCTGAGTATCAAAGGCTAAAGAAGAATACAATCTGTATTTATCATTTAACTTAGGGGTGTAATTTAAAGAATAGTTAAAGTCATACCCACTTAATTTTGACTCTCTTCTATCTAAAGTTCCAAATTGAACATCTGATGAGGACTGTACTCTTCTACTGTTGATAGTCCCAAAATTATAATTAACTGTAGCACCAACACTTAAATTTTTAAGGATCTTATACCCTAAAGACAAATACACCCTATTTAAGCCTCCGTCTCCGGAATATTCATTGCTTAACGTTGTTTCATCGGCGCCAGTGATGCTTGATTCTATATTATACCCCACCGAAGAAAATGGCATAAGACCAAAACCCATGCCCATACGACTACTTAATGGAACGCCTATAGCCAAATAATCCATATTTGTTAAGGTAGAGTTTTCTTTACCCGTTGCGCTGTTATACCCCAAACGCTTATGAGATATTCCCGCAGCATAGGTGGTTAATCTAAGTTGACTGTAAGCTGCCGGATTTTTTAAGTTAATATGTATGCTATCTGCATGCATACTAATACCACCCATCATTTGATTATCTACTGTACCTGAAGCTATAATATCACCTAAACCAAAATAAGAATAAGGAGATGAACTTCCGCTTTGCGCCGTTAACCCCCAAGAGGCAAAAGCGACTATTACCAATACTAATTTTCTAATCATTTACTTTTTATTGTATTCCAATAAGTAATTTAATCCCTCAAGAAGAAATTTTGGATTCGCAAATATGGTATTTTTTGTTCGTTCTGACAAAAATAGGGCATCACCACCTGTTAAAATAACTGTTAAATCTTTAAAACGCTGATTATACAGGTCTACCAGCCCATTAATTTCAGCTAAAACACCATTAATAACGCCGCTATGGATGCTTGAATTTGTTGTATTTCCAATAAGATTTACCTCTTTTTCTGGTTCTAGTAATGGTAGTTTTGAAGTTTGTTGGTACAGCGCCTTGTAACGCATCTGTAAACCCGGCGAAATAGCACCGCCTAAATACTCCCCAAAATCATTCACTACATCATAGGTAATACAAGTTCCCGCATCAATAATCAAAGTATTCCCCTTTGGATTATGATAAAATGCTGCACAGGCCAAGGCTATTCTATCCACCCCTAGCGTTTGTGGAGTGGCGTATGAATTTTTAAAAGGAACTTTAGAGGCATGACTCAATTGATGTACTTTACAGAAAAGTTTTAGTACTTTAAGCTCTTTATCGGTAATAGAACCTACCGAAGAGACTATCGCACGATTGATGTTTGGATATTTTTTAAAAATATTTTTAATCCGAATTACAAATTCAGAAAGCTCAAATTGTTCGTCATTCAATAGGCTATTTCCCTTAAAAACAGCCACCTTAACAAAACTATTTCCTGCGTCTATTACTAGGTTCATTTTACAAAGTTGCAAAAATGAAAAAAAACATTTCGCTTTTTTTTCATTTTTGTTTGGATATCGCAAAATTGAAATTATATTTGCAGCCGCTAATAAGCGTTGGTGCCTTAGCTCAGTTGGTAGAGCAATGGACTGAAAATCCATGTGTCCCTGGTTCGATTCCTGGAGGCACCACATTAAAAACCCAGACAGAAATGTTTGGGTTTTTTTGTTTTTAAAAGGTCTTTTCTATTTTACTTTTACTTATTAGTACCTTTGTTCTCTATCATTAAAAAAATATGAAGTATTTTATTTGTTTTTTTTTAGCTTTTTCGTTCTCGACTTTCTCAATCGGACAAAGAACCATTGAAAAAACATTAGAGAAGTGGAATAAAAATACAGTCTCCTATATCAGCGTTGACTCATTGTACGCTGCTGAAAATTATACTCTTTTAGATACCCGTAAAAAAGAAGAATTTGAAGTAAGCCACCTTAAAAATGCTATTTGGGTGGGGTATCATGATTTTAATCTCGTAAATTTAAACATAACAGATAAAAATGCCCCCATTGTAGTTTACTGTTCTATTGGGGTGCGTTCGGAAAATATTGGTGAAAAATTAATTGCAGAAGGTTTTACGAATGTCACTAATTTATACGGCGGCATTTTTGAATGGGTTGAAAGAGACTATCCTATTTTTGACATGGATGGCAATACCACCACCAAAGTACATACCTTTAATAAATATTGGGGTAAACTTTTGACCAAAGGAGAGAAAGTTGTCCGATAAGCCATTTTTGATCCCAAAAAAATCATCTGATCCAAAGCATTGGATAATTAATAAAACTTAAATTCTATTTTGTGTCCTCTAAAAACTTACTCCTTATTTTCACTAGAAATCCTGAGCTTGGCAAATGCAAAACTCGATTAGCAGCGACAGTTGGCGATCAAACAGCGCTTGAGATTTACCTGTTTTTACTTCAACATACCGTGCACATCACCAAAAATTTGAAGGTCGCAAAAGCAGTGTACTACTCTGAAACCATTTGGCAAGATGATATATGGGATGCTACCATTTACCAAAAAAGATTACAGAGCAATGGTGATTTGGGAGTGAAAATGGCCCATGCTTTTCAAGAAGGTTTTGAAGCTGGTTATGAAAAAATTATTGTTATGGGTAGTGATATGTACGATTTAAGTGAAGGCGACATAGAAAATGCCTTTTCCCAACTTACCCAAACCGATTTTGTTATTGGCCCAGCCGAAGATGGCGGTTATTACCTACTAGGAATGAAAACCCTTGAGCCCAGTGTTTTTAAAGATAAAAAATGGGGGACAGAAACGGTATTAAAGGACACATTAAACGATTTAAAAAATAAAAATATAACACTTTTAGACAGCAGAAACGATGTTGACTATTATGAAGACATTGCCAACATTTCGGCGTTTAAACCCTTCTTAAAAAAGTATAAAAATGACTAAAAAACAATTAAAAGAATCTACAGACTACTTAAAAAGTAAAGGTTTTGAAAGCCCAGAAATCGGTATCGTTTTAGGTACTGGTTTGGGAAAATTAGTAGATGAACTGGAAAACACCATTGAAGCCCACTATAACCACATTCCTTTTTTTCCTTTAGCTACTGTAGAATTTCATAGCGGAAAACTTATTTATGGCACATTTCAAGATAAAAAAGTCGTAGTCATGCAAGGGCGTTTTCACATGTACGAAGCTTATGATTTAATGGATGTGACGTATCCTATTCGGGTAATGCACCAGCTCGGGATTAAAAAGTTATTAATCTCTAATGCCTCTGGCGCCATAAATTTAGATATGAAAAAAGGAGATATGATGTTGATTGAAGATCATATTAACCTACAAGGAGGTTCTCCTTTAGCCTTTAAAAATGTAAGTGAATTTGGATCAAGATTCACCGACATGAGCAACCCGTATGATACAGACATGCGAAATAAGTTACTAGCCATTGCTGAAAAAGAAAACATAACACTTAAACAAGGCGTGTATGTTTCTGTGCTTGGACCTCAATTAGAGACAAGAGCAGAATATAGAATGCTCAAACTTTTAGGAGCTGATGCTGTTGGCATGAGTACTGTTCCTGAAATTATTGTGGCTAATCATTTAAGTCTACCTGTAGTAGCGATCTCTGTTCTTACCGACGAATGTGATCCCGAAAATTTAAAACCTGTAAATGTTCAAGAAATTATTGCCGTAGCCGAAAAAACCGAGCCGAAAATGGTGAAGTTATTTAGAGAATTATTAAAACAATTGTAAGCTTTTGTAGAAAGTTGATACTAAGTTTGTATTAAAAAATAGTACTATGAAGCTTATTATTGTACATATGTGGATGCTTTTGTTTTTTCCTTTTCAATGGCAAAGTGAAGACGTAGCTCAAACTGAAGCTTTTTCAGGGGTTGCAGACCATACCCAATGGCATCAACTTTTAAAAAAATACGTAGACAGTAAGGGCAATGTTCATTACCAAGCTTTTAAAAAAGATGAAAAGGCACTGGATGCTTATTTGGCAAGCCTAGCACAATCCGAACCCAACGCTACTTCTAGTGCATCAGAAAAACTGGCTTATTTTATAAATCTTTACAACGCGGCAACGGTTAAATTAATTTTAGAAAATTATCCTGTTAAAAGCATTAAAGACATTAAAAAGCCTTGGGATAAAGAGTGGATTAAAGTAGGGACAAAGCTGTATTCATTGGGCGATATCGAGCATAAAATTCTCCGGAAAATGAATGAACCTCGCATTCATTTTGCTATTAACTGTGCTTCTTATTCATGCCCAAAGTTACTTAACGAGGCCTTTGTAAGCTCAAAATTAGAAACCCAGCTTCAAAATGCAACCATTGATTTTATTAATGATCCCAAACGCAATGTAATTACCAGTGAAAAAATTAACATATCCTACATTTTTAAATGGTTTAGGGGTGATTTTACCGAAAATGGATCTATCCTAAATTATATACAATCATACAGTAAAATTAAAATTAAGGATGAGGCAAAAATGGACTTTATCGACTACGATTGGCGGCTAAATGAAACAAAATAAATCTAGCATAAGTATTATTATTCCTGTTTTAAACGAAGCAGATTGCATTGGCACGTTACTTACCTATTTGAATGAAAATTATGAATCGACCGCTTCACATGAAATTATTATTGTTGATGGTGGTAGCACAGATGATACGGTTGCCATAGCTCTTGAACATGGAGCAAAGGTAATTAGTTCAGAAAAAGGAAGGGCAAAACAATTAAATCGCGGTGCTGCTTTTGCGCAACATGAAATTTTATACTTCTTGCATGTAGACACCTTTCCGCCCAAGAATTTTGATAAAACAATCCTAACAGCCACAGAAAATGGAAACCAGGTTGGTTGTTTTCAAATGAAATTTGATAGCAATAGTCGTTTTTTGAACTTTTTTGCTTGGTTCACCAGGTTAAATTACAAAATATGCAGAGGTGGCGATCAATCACTTTTTATCACCAAAGATTTGTTCTTGAAATCCAATGGTTTTAATGAAAAATATACCGTTTACGAGGACAATGAATTTATTGGAAGACTCTATAAAATAAACTCATTTACTATATTGCCCTTTCAAGTAAAAACTTCGGCTAGAAAATATAGAGAAAAAGGTGAACTACGTTTACAATATCATTTTGGTATGATACATCTCAAAAATTATTTAGGAGCAAGCCCAGAAAAACTACATGACTATTATAGGCGAAATATTGCTGTTTAAGTCATTCTAATTTACCCATCAACTACCGCATTAAATGAAGACTACCGCTGTTGAAAATCTAAAATGGCACCTTCACTAATCCACTTAGCTAAGGCTTGTCTATTGTCAGGGTCTAAAATTCTGCGTTGATCTTGTACGTTAGTGATATTTCCAATTTCAATAAATACCATGGCAGGATGCGTTTTACGCACGAGATAGAGCGCCGTTCTATCTTTAAAAGTACCTGAGTAATTCCTGTTAGGCTGGTATTTTTTGTATTTAGTTTCAAAGGTGGTATGGATACTTTCTGCCAATTTTTTTCCATTACTGCTTTTTTCATGATGGTAAAAGAAAACATCAATATTTTGCCCTACACTTCTACTATCTACATGGGTGACAATTAAACGCTGGTACTTCCCCTTATGCTGTTGGTACAATTCATTCACGGCATCGACTCTCTGTTTAAGTCGGGCTGTTTGATTTAGAGGAATTTCTAAATTGGGATAAACTACTTCATCACGATCCATTGCCAATATTCGTTCATCACGAATACCATCATCCGGATCTCTTACGATCACAAATACCGTGGCCCCATGTGACATTAATTCTCTGGCCAAACGCAGCGTAATGTCATAGGCATATTCATCTTCAGAAATCGAGGTATCTAAATAGGTTGTCATGGCGCCAGGGTCCGGACCCCCGTGACCAGAAACTAAATAATAGATGGCATCTTTTAGAACATCGCTTTGGGATACCACCTCTGCATACTTTTTACCGAAAATATCATAAGTTATGCCTTTAATAGCCTTTGTTTCTGTAATCAATTTTGGTTCTTCATTTTTAACTTTAATGGGCACTTTATAAGATCTTCCTTCAAATAAATGAGTACTGTCTCTTAGGTTGTCAATATTTAAGGCTACAAAATCCTCATACACTTCATAGGGGTTTACTCCATGTTTTCGTATCAAGGATAAGATGCCATCTCCCTTTTCTGCGGTGACTGTTTTTAATACGTCTTGCGCTTGAACGGCATAAAAGCTGATACTACAAACTATTAAAACCAAACTATTTTTAAAACTAATCATTCGCATTATTTTCTAATCTAAATCTATTTAATGGTATTATTCTTCTATTACAATTGTACTATAATCGACCTGTATGCCTTTTGTAAGGATAGCAATAAAATTATCTTTTTCAGCACTAACTAAAGCTGCATTTTCGTTGGGCTTTACAGCTCCTTCTAATTTTACAAAAGTCATTGCTGGAAGTGCATTATTGGCAATAAAAAGATTAATTTTATCTGTAAAGATGCTTTGCTTTTCAGCAGCCGAAGCTAGTTTCATCTTTTTTTGTTTTACTATATTTTCGATACTTCTGGCAAATTTTTCACCTTCTTTACTGTTCTCGCTATGCGAAACCACAACTGTTGCATTTTTATTAAAATGACCATAGTCAATATCAAGAACCAATAAACGTTGGTGTGCGCCACGAAACATAAAAAACCGCTTATTAATAGCATCGATATACGCGCCTAAGTTTAAACGATCATCTACGTTGTACTCAAATAAAAAAACACGTGCTCCTTGCTCCAAAAGTACTTTAGACATGGTTAAAGCCACATCTTTGCGCACCTGGCTATCGGCCTTAACCACTTGTAAATTACTAGGTTCAAACCTGTCTAGAAGCAAATAATATACCGTATTTTTTAAAATGCTATCTTTTTTGGACAAACCGTTTAAGCTAGTATCAAAAATAGAAGATTCTTTATGATCAGATAGGTTTACTACCCTACCCATGTTACTAAATGAAAACTCACTTTGTGGTAGTATATACGTTTTACCCAATTGAAGAAGACTCCCTTTGCTGATTTTATCGTGATTTAAATCAATAAATTTTTGGTAATTGGGTTTGACATCTAAGCCTTCGCGTCGCAATACAGAAATAATGCCGTCCCCTTCTTTAGCGATAAAGGTAGCTATGGAGTCTTGTGAAAAACCAGATGGATAGGTCATGAACAAGACAATTGAAAAGAATAATAGTTTCGTTTTATTCTTACAAATCATGGTAGTATTCTTTAGACAAAGGTTGTTAAAAATCTAGAAATCTCCAAATACAATCCTACCCGTTTCTAAAGTATGTAGTTTTAAACTAAAGGCTTACTTAAAAGTGCTATATAGTTGTTTTATCGTTTCTTGCGCTGGTTTATTTTGAGGCGTAAATCTATTATTCTCCTTCCCTCCAGATTTCTTGTGATTAATGAACCATTTCCATACATATCCACCTGCAAACCAATCTTCAGACCAAAATTCTTGAATAATGGCTTGGGTTGCATTGGTTTGAGCTTCTAAATTTACATTTTCTTGATTACGATCTACAAGCCATGGCTTTTTAGCCGTATAATCCATGCTTCTATATCCATATTCTGTAAATAAAATAGGTTTATTTTTCTCCTCTGAAAGTTTAGCCATAACAGGCTTCCATTTTGACCAAGCATTCCTCAAAGTTTCTACCGAGGGCGACTTTTCATCAGACAAAGGAAAATAAGCATCTACTCCTATGTAATCAAGAAGTTCCCAAAACGGAGTTGTAGTGTATTCATCCCAATTCGCAGCATAGGTTAATTTCCCCTGATAAACTTTCTTGATATCCTGAATTAATCCAATCCAGTAATCGGGTCTGTTTTGCACAAATTGCTCTAATTCTGTTCCAATGCAAAATACTTCAACCTTTGCCTCTTCTGCCAACTCAGCATAAGTCATGATAAACTTTTTATACGATGTTTCTAAGGTTTTCCATTCTTCTTCTGTATTCATTTTTAAATTCCCGGTAAACTCGCCTTTCCAAATCCAAATCTGTGGTTTTAACATGACACTTATGCCGTTTTTATGGAGCATGCTAATGTATTGTTTGGCGCCTATTTTGGTTTCACCGAACCACTGCCTATCGGAGTCAAAACTCAATTCGGGAGAGCTCAAATCACGGATAAAACCAAAAGGCATTACAGCGGCATGATTCGCATTTAAATTAACGACCTCCTGGATATGCTCTTGTGCAACTTCTTCTCGAGAAGCTACAAAACTTACTCCGTTGATTTTTTTTTGTTGACTTGTACACGACATTTCAATAAGAAATACAATCAGGAATCCTAACTTTTTCATGTGGCTACTTTTTCTCAAAAATAGTACATTATAAATGCATCTGAATGAATTTAAATCTTTTTTACATAAAGGTTCTTGATTAAAATACGACCTTTATATAAATTACCAATACCAGCATATGGAATCCGAACACGTAGTCATTATTGGAAATGGAATAGCAGGAGTTACCGCTGCACGACATATTAGAAAATTATCTGACAAAAAAATTACCATAGTATCGGCAGAAAGCGACTATTTTTTCTCTAGAACGGCATTAATGTACGTGTATATGGGGCACATGAAATTTGAGCATACCCAACCTTACGAAAATTGGTTTTGGAAAAAAAATAGGATTGAATTACAAAATGGCTATGTTGAAAGCATAGCTCCTGATGCTAAAAAACTCTACTTAAAAGACGGAAATACCATTGGTTATGACGTTTTAATTATTGCTACGGGATCAAAGCCCAACAAATTTGGATGGCCTGGACAAGATTTAAAAGGAGTTCAAGGTTTATATCACAAACAAGATTTAGAACAACTAGAAAAAAATGCCCCTAATAACAAGGTGTGTAAAAGGGCGGTTATTGTGGGTGGTGGACTTATTGGTATTGAGATGGCCGAAATGCTGAGAACAAGAGATATTCCCGTTACTTTTTTGGTACGTGAAAAAAGTTTTTGGAACGGCGTTTTACCCTCAGGAGAATCACAACTCATCAATGAACATATTTTAAACCATCATATTGATTTACGTTTAGATACAAATTTAGCTGAAATAATTGCCGATGAAAATGGCCATGCTAAAGCAGTTAAAACTGATCAAGGAGATGTCATTGAATGCTCAGTAGTAGGCCTCACAGCTGGGGTAACACCAAACATCAATTTTCTAAAAAATTCAGGAATCGATTTAGGAAAAGGCGTGAAAGTAAATCGGTTTTTAGAGACGAATATCAACAATGTATATGCTATTGGGGATTGCGCCGAACAACATGAGGCTATTGGCCATAGAAGACCTATTGAAGCCGTGTGGTACACAGGCAGAATGATGGGCGAAACACTAGCACAAACTATTTGTGGGAATAAAACGGCCTACCAGCCGGGTCATTGGTTTAATTCTGCTAAGTTTTTTGATATTGAATATCAAACCTATGGTTGGGTGTTTAGCGAGCGGAATAAAAAAGAAACTGAACTCCATTTTCATTGGAGGCACAGCTCTGAAAATATTTGCATCACCATCGCTTACCATGCTGATACAAAAGAATTTTTAGGCATCAACACTTTTGGTATTCGAATGCGCCACGAAATCTTTGACCGCTGGTTGACCGATAAAAAGAATATTTTTTATGTCATGGAATATTTAAAAGACGCCAATTTTGATCCCGAGTTTTATAAAAACTACGAAAATGACATTGTAGAAAAATTCAACAGCGCCTTCGGAACACAAATAAAACCCAAGAAAAAAAACTGGAAACGTATTTTTACTAATAGTTGAAGGTGGACAGTTTTAGGCTGCTAGGTTTTTTATTCAGAATATTCACAAATCTCAAATAAACAACAGGCGGTTAGTAATCGAGATACGGCAACAAATAGCCGAATTGAGCATGCTGAATTTTCTTTTTTCAAGGAAATGAAAAAAAATAAATTTATATGAAAATAATACAAAAATCTGGCTTAGTTATTTTTTTAATAGGCTTAGCTATTTTTACGGCATTACCGCTTTTGGGTACGTTTAACTTAAATGAACATAGGCTAGAGCAAATCGTTCAAGAAAAAAATATTAAAAGTGCCGTTTTTGTTGAAGACCTTAAAAATAACATTGTAAACAAGGAATTTTCTGGAATGCAGGAACTATCCCCTATGGTGGCAAAAGCTTTAAAGTCTGCCAACGAAACACATACTAAAAATAAAGAATACGATAAAAAAATATATATTAGCAGAAGCGATATGGCTAGCGTGATAGGAAAAACATCAGGTGCTGGTTTTATCGTCAATAATAAAGGGCTAATGTGGTGGTTAACCTTTGGCTTAGGTATTATCGGCGCCCTTATGTTTATTACCCCACAAGTCGTTAGCTTGGGCAAAAAAGGGATTAAAAACGATCATATTTACCATCAAAATTCCACCAACAGAGGATGGATTGCTTGGTTGGTGTTTATTTTTTTAGTAGCGTTTTACATTGTTTTGTATTTCGGCTCAGAATATGCATTGAATTGGACTTATTTATTGGATCCAACTAGTGAAGCATTAAGTGGCA
Source organism: uncultured Cellulophaga sp. (assembly GCA_963974535.1). GTDB lineage: Bacteria > Bacteroidota > Bacteroidia > Flavobacteriales > Flavobacteriaceae > Cellulophaga. The sequence goes on along the minus strand of CAXBCN010000001.1, from coordinate 382,442 downwards.
ACCCTGCCGGGCATTGGTTTGTATATGGTTTTATGTATTGCGTGGTCATGGTCGTTATGGCCGTGCGTATGTATATCAAATACCGTCATAATGTGTACCAGATGGTGCGTACAACATCTGTTTTATTCTTTCAGATTGTTTTTGCCTTTTTGATTCCTGAAATTATGCTGCGTTTGCAAATGCCCTATTATGATTTTAAAAATGCGTTTCCCTTAGACTATGACTTCTTTTTTCAATGGAATTTAAAATCACTCTTAGATAGTGGTGGAATAGGCTTGTTTATATTAGTCTGGGGTATTGTACTAAGCCTTATCATTGTTCCTGTTATGGTGTATTTTTTTGGAAAAAGATGGTATTGTTCATGGGTCTGTGGTTGCGGTGGCTTGGCCGAAACTTTAGGCGATCCCTACCGTCAACACTCGAGCAAATCACTATTTTCTTGGAGAGTAGAACGTTGGCTTGTACACGGTGTTTTGGTTTTTGCAGTGGGTATGACTGTACTCACTTTAATTAGCTTTTTTACGGCCTCTGGCACCGTTATCGGTATAAAAACAGCTAGCATACAAAATTTATATAGCCTTTTGATCGGCGCTATTTTTGCTGGGGTCATTGGAACTGGCTTCTATCCAATTTTTGGGAATCGCGTTTGGTGTAGGTTTGGATGCCCTTTGGCTGCATATTTAGGATTTGTACAACGCTTTAAGTCTCGTTTCAGAATTACGACCAATGGGGGGCAATGTATTTCTTGTGGCAATTGTTCTACCTATTGCGAAATGGGAATTGATGTGAGAGCATATGCCCAAAAAGGAGAAAACATAGTACGCTCTAGTTGTGTGGGTTGTGGTGTTTGTTCTGCAGTATGCCCACGTGGCGTTTTAAAATTAGAAAACGGACCAGAAGAAGGCAGAATCAATCCGACCGAAATACTACTAGGGAATAATGTTGATTTAATGACCTTAGTAAATAAAAAAAGTAGCTCGTAATTTTATATTTTAAACTGATTTAGATTGACAAAAATAGTAATGCCTGAAATAAACGTTATCATTCCCGCATACAACGAAGCTGATTCTATAGCTCATGTAATTAAAGAAATTCCTGCTGTGGTTTCCGAAATCATAGTTGTTAATAATAACTCTACCGATAAAACTGCTGAAAATGCAGCCCATGCTGGCGCTACGGTCTTAACCGAAAACCGAAGAGGCTATGGCTATGCGTGTTTGGCAGGAATTAATTATATCAAACAAAAGTCTAAACAACCTGACATCATCGTATTTATCGATGGAGACTATTCTGACTACCCGGAAGAACTTTCTAAATTAATTGCACCTATTATAACGCGTGATATGGATATGGTTATTGGTGCCAGAGTAGACAGTTTAAGAGAAGAGGGTGCTATGACACCACAGCAAATTTTCGGAAATTGGCTGGCAACCTCTCTAATGAAACTGTTTTTTGGTGCTAATTTTACAGACCTTGGTCCCTTCCGAGCTATTAAATATGACACGTTGATGGCGCTTAATATGGAAGACAAAACCTACGGATGGACGGTAGAAATGCAGTTAAAAGTAGTAAAAAAGAAATTTACATATACCGAAGTACCAGTGCGTTATAAAAAAAGAATTGGCATATCAAAAGTATCTGGTACGATAAAAGGTAGTATATTTGCAGGCGTAAAAATTCTAAGTTGGATTTTTAAATACAGTATAAAATAAAATGGCTTTAACAATTACTTACATTATCATTGCTATCTATAGCATCGCATTAGTACTCATCTTCTTCTACAGCCTTGCGCAGTTGAATCTTTTAATCAACTACTTAGGCAACAAAAGAAAAAATGACACCGCTGCGAAATTCAATCTCTTAGATCCTAAAGAGATACCTTTTGTAACGATTCAACTCCCCGTATACAACGAGGAATACGTTATGGATCGTTTATTAGAAAATATTGCAAAAATAGAATACCCATCTAGTAAATTAGAAATTCAGGTTTTAGATGATTCTACAGATGAATCTGTTGAAGCTACAGCCATCCACATCCAAAAATTAAAAGAAACAGGTTTAAATATTACCCATATCCGCAGAACCAACCGTCAAGGATATAAAGCTGGTGCTTTAAAGGAAGGCTTAGAAATTGCTAAAGGAGACTTCATTGCTATTTTTGATGCCGATTTTTTACCAGCATCTGACTGGTTAAAGAAAACGGTAATTTACTTTAAAGACGAAGAAATTGGTGTTGTTCAAACCCGTTGGGGACATATCAATAGAGATTATTCTACCTTAACACGTATTCAAGCCTTTGCTCTAGATGCACATTTTACACTTGAACAAGTGGGTAGAAATGCAAAAGGACACTTCATCAATTTCAATGGTACTGCTGGGATTTGGCGTAAAGAATGTATTTTAGATGCTGGTAACTGGGAAGGCGATACCTTAACAGAAGACCTAGATTTAAGCTACCGAGCACAGTTAAAAAACTGGAAGTTTAAGTATTTAGAGGATGTTGAAACTCCTGCCGAACTTCCTGTAGTGATTAGTGCTGCGCGTTCTCAACAGTTTAGATGGAATAAAGGTGGCGCTGAAAATTTCAGAAAAACCGTTTCTAGCGTAATCTTTGCTAAGAACATTCCTTTTAAAACTAAATTTCATGGGGTAATGCACTTATTAAACAGCTCCATGTTTTTATGTGTGTTTATCGTTGCCTTTTTAAGCATCCCCATGCTTTACATAAAAAATAGTTATGGCCATTTAGGATGGATTTTTGAAGTAACAAGTTTTTTTATTGTTAGTACTATTATCCTATTTGTATGTTATTGGTTTACCTATAAGAGCATTCAAGGCAGTAGCTTTGATAATTTTATAGATTATATTAAATTGTTTTTTACATTTTTTTCTATTGCACTTGGTTTTTCTTTACACAATTCTATTGCTGTTTTAGAAGGTCACATGGGTAAAAGAAGTGAATTTGTACGCACACCAAAATTTAATTTGAGTAACTTAAAAGACAGCTGGAAAACCAATAAATACTTAGCTACAAAACTGTCGCCGAACATGATTTTGGAGGCTGCATTAATGATTTATTTCTTGTTTGGGATGTACAGTGCAATTCCTTTAAATGATTTCGGTTTATTTCCTTTCCATTTCATGTTGTTTTTAGGTTTCGGATTTGTATTTTTTAAATCTCTTACTGCTAGAGCTTAAAATTTCTCAAAATAAAATAAACTAAAACCGTTCTTTCAAAAAGAGAACGGTTTTTTTGTTTTTGGCTGATCCCCAAACCTAGATAGGTGAAACCATTTAATTTTCTTATTTTTCCATCTGGAAAATCCATTTATACAGATGTTGAATACCTTTCTAAAATACTGCAAACTACATAAGGTATCTGTAATTTTAGTACTCTTTAGCTGTTTGTTTTATTATGTTATTGCCTATCATTTTCAACGAACAGAATTTATAAAACTAATCGTACTTTTTAGCGGGCTATTTGTTTTTTCTTACAAAATAGTTCAGTTCGAAAAATTCAACTTTAAATTTCTTCTTTGGTCAGGAGTTTTTTTTAGACTGGTTTTTCTGTTTACACTTCCCAATCTATCACAAGATTTTTATCGGTTTATTTGGGACGGAGAACTCGTCAGTAATTTAATTAACCCGTATTTAAAAGTTCCTAACGAATTAATTGTACAGCCAGATTTAGTCATCGACAATGCCGAAGAATTGCTCCTAGGCATGGGCGAATTAAGTCCCAAATTTTATAGTAATTACCCTCCTTTAAATCAAATTATATTTGCTATTGCAGCGCTATTTGGTGGTAAAAGCATCTTAGGTTCTGTCATTGTTATGCGCCTTAGTATTATGGCTTCTGATGTGGGCATCGTTTATTTCGGAAGAAAGTTATTGAAAAATCTGAATTTTTCTCCACATCTTATTTTTGGGTATTTTTTAAACCCCTTGGTGATTTTAGAACTGAGTGGAAATCTTCATTTTGAAGCTGTGATGCTCTTCTTCTTTGTTTGGTCTTTATACCTATTATCAAAAAACAACTGGCGAATGGCTGGAGTTTTGTATGCCTTCTCGATTGCGATTAAATTAGTGCCCCTACTTTTTCTTCCCCTTTTTATAAAATACTTGGGTTTAAAAAAAAGCATCCTATTCTATAGTATTGTGGCTGCGGTTTCCCTGTTATTACTAGTCCCTTTTTATAGTCCTGATTTTTTTGCTAATTATTCGGAAACGGTGGGGTTGTGGTTTTCTAATTTCGAGTTTAACGCGAGTCTATACAATGTCGTTAAAAAAATTGCTGTACTTTATTTTGATAAAAAACCATGGGAATTAATTATCAGTTATGGAAAAATAACGCCGTACATAATTATTGGTATTGTGCTATGCTTTAGTTGGTTCCAAAAAAAACAAAAATTACCGCTCCTTATAACTTCAATGTTATGGGTACTTAGTATTTATTATTTAATATCGGCCACGGTTCATCCATGGTATATTGTATTTCTAGTTTTTTTAACAATTTTCACTAAATTCAAATTTGCCATACTTTGGTCTGCCTTTGTCATTTTAAGTTATTGGGCCTATTCAAACCCAAGTTATACAGAGCATTTAGGAATTTTATGCATTGAGTATATCACAATTTTAAGTTACATGGCTTACGAAATCAGTATTGTATATAGCAAAAAGTAACATTTTTACAAAAATTTAGTTTCAAACTCTAATAAGTCAATTTTATTTGTACTTTTGATATCATAATGAACAAAATCAATAACATATCTTCTATAGACAGGTCTTTTGTACCTGCTCGTTCATTTACACCTACACGTCGTCGCCCGTAAGGGTGCGCTATATTTTGGAAATAGGTGAGTCCATTTCCGCTAAACCAAAAATAATTTATAATTAACTTTTACTTTAAAATATAACATTGGCAATGGAAATACTAATTGCTAACGAATCACATTTTAAATACGCCGAAATAATTTGTGATACAATTGCGGAATCTGCAAAAGTTCGAGGTACTGGAATTGCTAAACGAACCCCTGATTATATTTGTAAAAAACTATCAAACGGTAACGCTGTTATTGCTTTAGATGAAGGCAATTTTGCTGGTTTTTGCTATATAGAAATTTGGGGCCATGAAAAATACGTGGCCAATTCTGGTCTTATAGTACATCCCGATTATAGAGATAGAGGATTAGCAAAACAAATAAAACAACGAATTTTTGAACTTTCTCGAAAAAAATTTCCTGATGCTAAAATATTTGGAATCACTACAGGTTTAGCTGTAATGAAGATCAATTACGAGTTGGGTTATAAACCTACAACTTTTTCAGAGTTAACGGATGATCCTGAGTTTTGGAAAGGATGCCAAACATGTAAAAATTTTGATATTTTAACTAGAACTGAACGCAAAATGTGTTTGTGTACTGCTATGCTCTATGATTCCGAAGCAAAAGAAAAAAGTAAAACTAATATAATTGTAAAAGAAAAATTAAATACAAAGGCTTTTAAAAGACTTAAAAGTATTAAAGAAACACTTTTCCTAAAAAAGAAAGAGAAATGAATAAATTAGTTTTAGCTTATAGTGGCGGTTTAGATACCTCTTATTGCGCCAAATATTTATCAAAAGATCAAGGTTTTGAAGTGCATGCCGTAAGTGTAAATACAGGTGGATTTTCTAACGAAGAGATTGCTAGCATAAAAGAAAAATCCTTACAATTGGGGGCAAGCACTTACACCTCCATCGATGCCGTACAAACATTTTATGATACGGTTGTAAAGTACTTAATATTTGGGAATGTTTTAAAAAACAATACCTATCCTTTATCTGTAAGTGCTGAACGTATTGTTCAAGCCATCGAAATAGTTCGACATGCCAAAAAAATAGGTGCAACTCATATTGCTCACGGAAGTACGGGTGCTGGTAATGACCAAGTGAGGTTTGATATGATTTTCCAAATCATAGCTCCTGAAATCAAAATTATTACACCTATTCGAGATCATAAATTATCTAGGGAAGCAGAAATTGCCTATTTAAAAGAAAACGGAGTAGATTACTCCTGGGAAAAGGCAAAATATTCAATAAACAGAGGTCTTTGGGGCACTTCTGTTGGTGGTGAAGAAACGCTAAGCTCTGACAAAGCATTACCGGATAGCGCCTACCCCAGTCAATTACAAGAAAAAAACCCAACAAACCTAACCCTAAGCTTTGAAAAAGGCGAATTGGTCGCGATTGATGGCAAAAAAGATAGCCCCGTACAGAATATAATAGCGCTTGAAGTCTTGGCATCAAAGTATGCCATTGGAAGAGATATTCATGTTGGCGATACCATCATTGGCATTAAAGGAAGGGTTGGTTTTGAAGCTCCTGCGGCCTTAATCATTATAAAAGCGCATCATTTATTAGAAAAACATACGCTCAGTAAATGGCAGCAGTTTCAAAAAGAGCAGCTAGGTAATTTTTACGGAATGTTATTGCATGAAGGCAATTATTTAGATGAAGTCATGCGAAATATTGAAACTTTTTTAACCGATACCCAAAAAAATGTTACAGGTGATGTTTTCGTGAGCTTATATCCATTTCAATACCGATTAAACGGGATAAAGTCTGAACACGATTTAATGAATGCGGCTTTTGGAAGCTATGGTGAAATGAATAAAGGATGGACCGCAGATGAAGCCAAAGGCTTTATTAAAATTCTCTCCAATCCAGGTAAAATTTACAACCATGTGAATAGCCCCTAGCGCCCAAAGACGCATCTCAATAATATGCTCCAAAGCCTCGAAAATAGGCCGTTAGTAGTTTAAAAAATTGAATTTAAAAAAGCCTAAAGCCTACAGCTTATGGCATAAAGCAAGGTATAATGATTAGAGCAGGAATTATCGGTGGTTCAGGATATACGGGAGGTGAGCTTATTCGCATATTAGGGCAACACCCGAAAGTAACAATTGACTTTATTTATAGCACGACTAGGGCTCATAAAAAAATTAGCACCGTACATTCGGATTTATTAGGCCTAACGGACTTAACATTTACGGATACTGTAAACCTAGCTGTTGATGTTGTTTTTTTATGTTTAGGCCATGGAAACTCGACTACTTTTTTAATGGAACATTCATTTTCATCAACCACAAAAATCATCGATTTAAGTAATGATTTTAGGTTAAAAAAAGAGGCGGTTTTACATGAAAAACAATTCATTTACGGGTTACCCGAATTAAATAAAGAAGCCATTAAAAATGCAAATTATATTGCGAATCCAGGTTGTTTTGCGACCGCCATTCAATTAGCATTATTACCTTTGGCGCAACATGACCAGCTCAATACAGCTATTCATGTCAATGCCGTAACGGGTAGTACAGGTGCAGGTGTTAGCCTGTCTGACACCTCACATTTTAGTTATAGAAACAATAATGTGTCTTGGTACAAAGCTTTTACACATCAACATCTAGATGAAATCAACGAAAGTTTACACGCTTTTAAAAATGATGTGGGCGAGCTGTATTTTTTACCCAACCGAGGTAATTTTACCAGAGGCATTTTTGCAACAGCATATACTACATGTGCTACAAGTTTAGCAGACGCCAATGCCCTATATCAGGAGTTTTATAAAGATGCCCTATTTACACAAATTTCAGCAACAGAAATTAGTTTAAAGCAAGTGGTCAATACCAATCAATGCCATATTTATTTACACAAACATAAGGATACACTTTTGATCACTTCGGCCATAGATAACCTTTTAAAAGGAGCTTCTGGCCAAGCCGTTCAAAATATGAATTTGATGTTTGGGTTTGACGAAGGAATGGGGTTAAATTTAAAGGCCGGGGTTTTTTAGCCTCTCTTACTTAAACAAGTGGGAGCGTATTTAAATACCTACAGTGAATTAAAGCTGACTCGTAAAGCTTGTTCACAACATATATTTTAACTTAAAAAACACGCCATGTATTCTCTACTGAGGATTAAAGGATTTATATTATGAAAATAGCCATCATAGGAACAGGAAATTTAGGCACTGCAATCGCCAAGGGAATTTTAAATTCGAATGGAGCGACCACCATGTTTTTGACTAAAAGAAATACTAGAAATATCCTAAATTTTGAAAAATTTGGAAACGTAACTGTTACTTCTGACAACAGAGACGCCGTGGAAAAATCTGATATTTTAATTTTTGCTGTTCAACCTGCACAGTTTCAACCGATCCTTGAACATATCAAAGATTTATTAACGGAGAAACATGTGATCATTTCTACGGTGACCGGATTTGGAATAGCTCAAATAGAAAAGAGTCTTGGTACAGACCAATATATCATTCGCAGCATGCCAAATACAGCTATCTCTGTGGGTAAATCGATGACTTGTGTATGTAGTAATGAAAAAGGTAAAAAAAGAATTGATTTGGCAAAAGCTATTTTTAATAGAATGGGCCATTCGATGGAAATTCCAGAAAACCAAATGCAAGCAGCAACTGTAATTTGCGCGAGTGGTGTTGCCTTTTGGATGCGAATGATTCGCGCCACGACTCAGGGTGCCATTCAATTAGGCTTTGATGCCAAGGAAGCCCAAGAATTAGCCATGCATACTTGTTTTGGTGCATCAAGTTTATTAATTGAAGCCGGAAGTCATCCTGAAGCTGAAATAGACCGGGTAACCACCCCTCGAGGCTGCACTATTGAGGGCCTAAATGAAATGGAACATCAAGGTTTAAGTTCTTCCTTAATACAAGGGATAATTGCTTCTTATGACAAAATATCAAGAATAAAAGAGGGTAATTTATAGCCATTAAAAGAAGTAAACATATGAAACTTTTTGACGTATATCCTTTATATAATGTAACACCGGTTTCCGCAAAAGGAATCGTTGTTACAGACGATAAAGGTCAGGAATATTTAGATTTTTATGGGGGTCATGCGGTAATTTCTATAGGGCATACGCACCCTCATTATGTAAAAAGAATAGAAGAACAGTTGCATAAAATTGGTTTCTATAGTAACGCTATTCAAAATCCCTTACAAGAAGAATTAGCTCATAGATTGGGAAAACAATCAGCTTGTGAAAATTATAATCTTTTTATGTGTAGTTCTGGTGCCGAAGCAAATGAAAATGCCCTTAAAATGGCATCTTTTGTTACTGGAAAATCAAGGGTTATTGCGTTCCATAACAGTTTTCATGGGAGAACCTCAGCAGCTGTGGCTGCTACCGATAACGAGAAAATTAATGCACCCATTAATAAACAACAAAAGGTTACTTTTTTGGCCTTTGAAGACTTAAAAAACTTAGAAAAAGAAATTGAAAAAGGTGATGTTTGTGGCGTAATTCTCGAAGCTATTCAAGGTGTGGGTGGTTTAGATGAACCCACAACAGCATTCTACCAAAAAGTTGCAAAAATCTGCAAAAAAAATGGCGTAGTTTTAATTGCCGATGAAGTGCAGTCAGGCTTTGGCAGAAGCGGAAAATTCTTTGGTTTTCAGCATCATGCTATTGAACCTGATATTATCAGTATCGCTAAAGGTATGGGCAATGGTTTTCCTGTTGGGGGAATTTTAATTCATGAAAGGATCAAAGCCACTTACGGAATGTTAGGGACTACCTTTGGAGGTAATCATTTAGCTTGTGCGGCAACATTAGCCGTTCTGGAAGTATTAGAAAATGAACATTTAATCGAAAATGCACGTCGTTTGGAACATTATTTTAGAGCTTGTTCGGCAGCTATTCCCCAGGTAAAAAAAGTAAAAGGAAGAGGCCTAATGCTTGGACTAGAGTTCGATTTTGAAGTTGCTGAATTACGTAAAAAACTAATTTATAATCAGCATATTTTTACAGGTGGTGCCAATAATAAAAATGTATTGAGAATTTTACCTGCGTTAACTATAACCGAAAAAGACCTTGATCTGTTTTTTGATGCCTTGAAAAAGGAACTTTACTAAAATAAAGTAGCGTGTTGAGAGAAAAGAATAGAAAGAAAAAGAAGTTTACACCTTCAAATAGTACGTACATCTTTATTACATAATACATAAAATGTTATTCGCATGATGCATTACCTAAGCATACAAAACATAGATTCATTAGCGCAATGGGTAAAAGAAGCTAAAGCTTTAAAAGAAAGTCCAAAAGCGTTTAAAAAATTAGGAAAGGGAAAAACGATCTGTTTGTTATTTTTTAACAATAGTCTTAGAACGCGATTAAGTACTCAAAAAGCAGCTAGCAATTTAGGCTTAGAAGTTATGGTGATGAATTTCGGAAGCGAAGGTTGGGCCTTAGAATATGAGGATGGAAGCGTCATGGATCAAGGTACGTCAGAACATATAAAAGAAGCTGCCCAAGTGGTGGCACAGTTTTGTGATATCGTTGCGATTCGTGCTTTTGCCTCCTTAAGCGATAAAGAGCAAGACGAAGCCGAATTGGTGATCAATGGATTTAAAAAATATGCCACTATTCCTGTAGTGAATATGGAAAGTTCCGTTGGGCATCCTTTGCAAGCCTTAGCGGATGCCATCACGATTGAAGAAAACAAAACGAAAGACCGACCAAAAGTAGTGCTGTCATGGGCGCCACACCCTAAGGCTTTACCCCATGCTGTGGCCAATTCGTTTACTGAAATGATGTTGAAACAAGAAGCTGATTTTGTCATTACCCACCCAAAAGGGTACGAATTAAACCCTGAAATTACAAGGGAGGCTAAAATTGAATACGATCAAAATAAAGCACTAGAAAATGCAGACTTTGTTTATGTAAAAAATTGGAGTAGTTATGCAGACTATGGCAAGGTAGTGAACCAAGATAAAAATTGGATGATGACTAAAGAAAAACTTAGAAATGCTAAGTTTATGCATTGTTTGCCAGTTCGTAGAAATGTGATTGTAGAAGACGCAGTTTTAGATAGCGACCAATCTTTAGTAATTGAACAGGCGAACAACAGAACCTATGCGGCGCAGATTGTATTAAAGAAAATACTGAGCTCTTTGATCCCCGAAAACAAATAAAAAATAAGCTCATCCTTTCTAAAGGAAGGAGCATATAAAAGTATAATATAGCATAAAGCAAAACTCATGCCGACTAAGAAGACTAAAAAAAGCCTATCGATTGTAAAAATTGGCGGTAATGTCATTGAAAATACAGCTGAATTAGATAGGTTCTTGTCCTTGTTTTCTGCCTTGGAGGGTCCAAAAATATTAGTTCATGGTGGCGGCAAATTAGCAACCACCTTAGCTTCAAAACTAGGTATTGAGTCTAAATTGGTCCATGGAAGACGAATAACTGATGCTGAAAGTCTGGATATCATTACCATGGTTTATGGCGGATTAACTAATAAAACCATAGTGGCTAAATTACAAGCAAACACCTGTAACGCCATTGGTTTAAGTGGCGCCGATGCTAACGCCATTGAAGCGCATAAACGCCCAGTAAAAGATATAGATTACGGTTTCGTGGGCGATATAGATCGTGTGAATACCAACTTTATTGACATCCTATTAACAGCGAAACTCACCCCTGTTTTTTGTGCTTTATCACATGATGGTAAAGGGCAAATTCTCAATACTAATGCTGATACTATTGCCTCCGAAATTGCGATTGGCCTCAGTAAAATTTACAAAACTACCTTGTATTATTGTTTTGAAAAAAAGGGTGTTTTGCTCGATATCAAAGATGAAAATTCGGTGATAAAAAACATCAATACAGAACAATATCAAGACCTTTTAACACAAAAAATAATAGCGGCGGGTATGCTTCCCAAATTAGAGAATTGTTTTCATGCTTTACAGCATAATGTAGATAAAGTATGTTTAGGCGATTTGGAAATGATGAAAACCGATGCTCGCTTATTTACCACAATTACCTTATAAAATGACTCAAAAACAACTCACCGAAAAAGCCATTGATCTTTTAAAAGAGCTCATCAGCATTCCGTCTTTTTCTAAAGAAGAAGATAAAACAGCAGCAGCCATTGAAAACTGGTTCACTTTTTTTAGCATTCCATTTACAAGAGAGAATAACAATGTTTATGCTAAAAATAAATTTTGGGATGAAAGTAAGCCTACTTTGCTTTTAAACTCTCATCATGATACGGTGAAACCAAATCAAGCTTACACCAAAGACCCCTTTTATCCACATATAGAAGATGGTAAATTATTTGGCTTGGGGAGTAATGATGCAGGTGGCTGTTTAGTGTCACTAATAGCGACGTTTACCCATTTTTATGAGGCCAAAAATTTAAGTCATAATATTTTAATGGTCGCCTCAGCAGAAGAAGAAAATGCAGGAAAAAATAGTTTAAGAGGCTTATTGCCTAGTTTACCTAAAATTGATGTGGCTCTTGTAGGGGAACCTACTTTAATGAATTTGGCCATTGCAGAAAAAGGTTTATTAGTTTTTGATGCCGTGGTACAAGGAACACCCTCGCATGCGGCACATCCTAATGAAGATAATGCTATCTACAATACGATTAAGGTATTAGAGTGGTTTAAAAATTATACCTTTAAAAAAACATCCGAAGTCCTCGGAGAAGTAAAACTAACCGTCACGCAAATTAATGCCGGAAGTCAGCATAATGTAGTGCCATCACAAGTAGATTTGGTGATAGATGTTCGTGTGAATGATAAATATACCAATCAAGAAATCGCAACTATGCTAAAATCGGAAGCACCCTGTAAACTTAAAGAACGTTCGCTCAGGCTTAACTCTTCGTCAATCGATAAAAACCATGCTTTAGTACAATCAGGAATTGCATTAGGCAGAACTACCTACGGATCACCTACCCTTTCGGATCAGGCCGCACTAACTTGCCAATCTTTAAAATTAGGACCTGGCGATAGTACACGTTCCCATTCAGCAAATGAGTATATTTATATCCATGAAATTGAAGAAGGAATACAATTGTATATTGAGATATTGGAAGGCTTTTTAGCCCTCTAACCCCAAAGGGGGAAATTAAAATTCAAGCTCAATTTCAAAAAATGGTTTACGTTTTAAATAAAACTATCCATCAAATAAAAGAATACACAGTTTTTTGCATCAAAAAAAAGCATCAACCAACCACTAATTGAATACTAACAACTAACAACCGATTAAAATGAAACTTTGGGACAAAGGATTTAGTACAGATAAAAAAATAGACCATTTCACCGTTGGTAATGATCGAGAGTTAGACTTGCATTTAGCGAAATACGACGTAATGGCTTCAAAAGCACATGCAAAAATGTTAGGCAAAATTGGATTATTAACGCCAGAAGAAACACATAGTTTGGTGAAGGAATTATCGGAGATAGGGGCATCAATTGATAAAGGAACCTTTACTATAGAGGATTCTTTTGAAGATATGCACTCTAAAATAGAATATCTTCTAATTCAAAAATTAGGGGACACGGGAAAAAAAATTCATACGGCACGATCCAGAAATGATCAAGTTTTAGTGGCCATGCATTTGTATTTAAAAAATGAACTTGTAGCGATTAAATCAGAAACAAAAATACTGTTTGACTTGCTGTTAAATCTTGCCGATAAACATAAAAGCATTTTATTACCTGGGTATACGCATTTACAAATTGCCATGCCTTCTTCTTTTGGCTTATGGTTTTCAGCGTATGCGGAAAGTTTAATTGATGATTTGTATTTCATTGATGCTGCACATAAAATAGCAGACCAAAACCCATTAGGAAGCGCTGCGGGCTATGGAAGTTCCTTTCCCATAGATCGAAAATTTACCACCGAAGAAATGGGGTTCAGCACTCAAAAATTTAATGTGGTAGCCGCACAAATGGGACGCGGAAAAATTGAAAAAGCAGCGGCGTTTGGCATGAGTAGTATCGCTTCAACCCTATCCAAAATGGCCATGGATATTTGCTTATACATGAGTCAGAATTTTAATTTTATCTCTTTTCCTGACGAATTAACGACGGGTTCGAGTATTATGCCACACAAGAAAAATCCGGATGTTTTTGAGTTAATTCGTGGAAAATGTAATAAACTGCAAGCAGTACCTACCCAACTAAGTCTGCTCTTAACCAATTTGCCGAGTGGGTATCATAGAGATTTACAATTAGTGAAAGAAGTAATTGTACCTGCGATACAAGATTTAAAAGCTTGTATTGAAATTCTGACCTTTAGCCTAAAAGAAATTCAAGTCAATGAGAGCATTTTAGAAGATCCAAAATACGATTATTTGTTTAGTGTTGATACCCTAAACGAGCTGGTATTAGGCGGAATGCCTTTCCGCGATGCCTATAAACAAATGGGTGTTGAAATTTATGAAGGTAGGTTTACACCAAAAAGAGATATTAAACACACGCACGAAGGTAGTTTAGGAAATTTGTGTTTAGAGGAAATTAGAAAAAAAATGGAAAACCTCTCTTAATTTAAAAGTAGTATTTTATCTAATGCCTTTCTTCATTCTCTAGAAAGTTTTTTTATGCTTTAGCAATAGAAACCATTTTTCTTGGAGTTCAGGGGACTTAAAAATTTTTTAAGCTACTAATTTTGGCCTGTTAACAGTTATCAAGCAGCTGTTTACAACAAATAATTTTAGTCCCTAAAGTTAAATTGCAAATTTGACTTTGGTATGACTTGTATAAATACACCCCAATCCATGATAAAAAATATTCTAACATTTCTTTTTATAAGCGTTACGTACACCATTTTTGGACAGGCTTTTATATCGACTTGGAACACCTCAAACCAAGGAACTTCTTCAACTAACGAAATTACAATTCCAACAAACCCAGCTTTTACGAATTATAACTACAGTGTAGATTGGGGAGATGGTACTTCAGATACAAATGTTACAGGCAATATCACTCATACTTATGCTACACCAAATATTTATACTGTAAGCATAACAGATACATTTCCAGCAATATACTTTAACAATACTGGAGACCGAAGAAAGATTACTGGTATTTTAAGCTGGGGGACTATACAGTGGCAAACCATGGAAAATGCTTTTTATGGCTGTGAAAATTTAAATTTTGATTTAATAAACTCTCCCGATCTTTCACAAGTCACCTCTTTAAAAAATATGTTTCGAGGGTGTGATTCTTTTAATGGGATTTTAAATAATTGGAGTGTGAGCACTATTACGGATATATCTGGAATGTTCCATGGAGCTAGAATATTCAATAGACCATTAGATGGCTGGATTACGAACTCAGTTACTGATATGTCACAGACTTTTAAAGACGCTTATCTTTTTAACGAACCTTTAGATAATTGGGTTACCAATAGTGTATTAAACATGTCTGAGATGTTTTATTACGCGAGGGATTTTAATCAAAATATAAATAACTGGAATGTAAGTCAAGTTACTGATATGTCTGGGATGTTCGGCTTAGCTCAAGACTTCAACCAACCTTTAAACAATTGGACAGTAGATAACGTTACCAACATGTCTTCTATGTTTCGGAATACAGTTTTTAATCAAAATATTAATAATTGGATTGTAGATAAAGTTACAGACATGTCTTCTATGTTTTCAAATGCTCGTTTTAATTTACCACTAGATAATTGGAATGTTGATAATGTAGAGAACATGGCTAATATGTTTCGCAGTAACCAAGAATTTAATAGGCCTTTAAATGGTTGGATAGTAAGTAAGGTAACCAACATGAGTGGCATGTTTGCTGGTTCGGGTGCCTTCCCAACGTCATTTAATCAACCCCTTGATTTATGGGACGTAAGTAGTGTTACAAATATGAGTTACATGTTTTCAGTTTCTGATTTTAATCAGCCTATTGATACTTGGATAGTTAATAATGTAGAAAACATGCAAGAAATGTTTGGAGGATGGTCTACGTATTATTCAAGTTTTAATCAACCTTTACCCACTTGGGTTACTACTAATGTGAGAAACATGAGTGGAATGTTTCAATCATCAGTGTTTAACCAAGATATTGGCATGTGGGACGTGTCCAACGTTACCAATATGAGCAATATGTTTTCAAGAGCTCAAAATTTCAACCAGGCTTTAAATGGTTGGACAGTAAACGAAGTTACGAATATGGATAATATGTTTTCTAATAGTTTGATATTCAATCAACCATTAGATAACTGGAATACAGGAAATGTTACTAGAATGAATTTAATGTTTTCAAGAGCAGAAGCTTTTGATCAAAATTTAGGTGCCTGGAATATTACTAAAGTAACTGGTATGACCAATATGCTTTCTAACAGCGGTCTTTCACAAGTTAATTATGACAATACTTTAATAGGTTGGGCAGCACAAGAAGTAGAAAATGATATAAACTTAGGTTCACTTAGTTTAAATTATTGCAACGGTCGTAATGCAAGGCAAGGTTTAATCGATAATTATAATTGGATTATTACTGGTGATATCATTAACTGTTCGTTCGTACTTTGTACCAATTTAGTATCTCCAAAAAATGGCGACATTAATGTACCCGCTAGTGCTAACCTTGTCTGGCAACCAACTCCCAATGCTACAGGCTATCGCATTACGGTAAGAATAATTAGAGCAGGTATTGAGTCTATACCGTTTACAAATTTTGATGTTGGCAATAATACAGCTCTTAACCTTGAAACTCCCTTAGGGGCTGATCTTCTGGCTCCTGGAGATCAGGTTTTTGTGACTATTGTACCTTATAACTTAACTGATGGTCCAGCCATTGGGTGTACTGAAGAAAGTTTTACGGTGGTGCCATCTTGGGTAAATAGCCCTGCAGCGTTTAAATTAACCTACGACACTAGACTTCAGAGAAGTAGTCAAACGACACCTATAAATCAATTAAAAATTGAAACAAATTCAAGTTTAACTTATAATTATTCCATTGACTGGGGTGATGATCAATTTGACAATAATGTAACTGGTAATATTACACATACATATGCTATTCCAGGAATATACACGGTATCCATTATAGGAACATTTCCTGCTCCTAGACATGAAGAGTTCAATAGTGATTCATTTAAGCTACTTTCTATTGATCAATGGGGTACACAAGTATGGCGAAGTATGGATGGCGCTTTCGCAGGTTGCGAAAATATGGAGTATACTATTTCCGAAGTTCCCAACCTTTCCTCAGTGACAAATATGTCTCGAATGTTCATCGTTTGCAGAAAATTTAATGGTAATATTAATAATTGGGAGGTAAGTAATGTTACTAACATGTTAGGCACCTTTGGTGTTGCCACAATATACAACCAACCTTTAAATAATTGGAATGTTAGTAATGTTACCAACATGTCTTTGATGTTTTTTAGAACTAACGATTTTAACCAAAATATAGATAATTGGATTACTTCTAAAGTAACAACGATGTCTAGGATGTTTGAAGATGCAAGAGCTTTTAATCAACCTGTAAACGGTTGGGATGTCTCCTCAGTTACAAACACTGCAGATATGTTTAAAAGAGCTCCCTTGTTTAACCAGCCATTAAATAGTTGGACTGTACCCAATGTAGTTATAATGAATAGTATGTTTGAAGGTGCAACGGCATTTAATCAAAATATAAATAGTTGGAATGTTGGTAACGTTACTAATATGTCGTCAATGTTTTCGCAAGCAAGTTCATTTAATCAACCATTAAACAGTTGGAATGTTGGCAAAGTCACCAATATGAACTCCATGTTTGCAAGTGCATCGGTTTTTAACCAACCCTTAAATAGTTGGGTAACAACATCTGTAACTAATATGGCCAATATGTTTTCTTCTGCCACTGCATTTAATCAAAATATAAATTCTTGGAATGTAACAAATGTAATTGATATGCAAAGCATGTTCAACTCTGCAACTAGCTTTAATCAACCGCTTATTGATTGGGAAGTTAACTCTGTTGTAAATATGTCGAACATGTTTCGTAGGGCTTCAGTTTTCAATCAACCTATATTAAATTGGGATGTAAGTGCAGTAGCCAATATGACTTCAATGTTTGAAAGTGCCGTTGCTTTTAATCAGCCTTTAACTACTTGGGATACAAGTTCTGTAACCATAATGCGGTCTATGTTTGAAAGCGCATCTGTTTTTAACCAAAACCTTAATTCGTGGAATGTTGGAGTAGTAACCACCATGGAGGAAATGTTTAAAAGTGCATTAGTCTTTAATCAGCCTTTAGCAAGCTGGAATACAGGTGAAGTATTAAATACTAAAGAAATGTTCAGTGGTGCTTCCGCTTTTAATCAACCTATTAATTCCTGGAATGTTTCTTTTGTAACTACGATGGAGGAAATGTTTAAAGATGCTAATGCTTTTAATCAACCCTTAAATAGTTGGAATGTTGCATCTGTAACTACTATGCGAGGTATGTTTGAAGGAGCAACTTCTTTTAATGGAATTATTGAGCCATGGAATGTAAGGCGTGTTGGCACTATGGAAAACATGTTTTCTGGTGCTACTAACTTTAATCAAACCATAAATAACTGGCGCGTAAACGGTGTTACAAACATGAATAATATGTTTAGAACAGCGACTTCTTTTAATCAGATTTTGGACCGATGGGATATCGGCAATGTTACTATGCAATCAATGTTTGATGGTGCTACAAGTTTTGATCAAAATTTAGGCGATTGGGATGTAAGCAGAGTTTCAGATATGCGCGATATGCTCGACAACACTGCGTTAACGAGAGAAAACTATGACAACACTTTAATTGCTTGGTCAGAACAAACACTAAGATCGGGCGTTATACTTGGCGCACAAGGTTTAGTGTATTGTGATGCCGTTGAAGAACGCCAATCAATGATTACTAATTTTGGTTGGACAATTTCAGATGATGTATTAGATTGCCCTGTTCCGGAGTGTACTCAGTTAATATCTCCCTTAAATAACGCAATAAATGTTCCTGTTAATACTAATTTAAACTGGTCACCTGCTTTATTTGCTAGAGGATATCGGATAACTGTAGGGGTTTCAGTGGGTGGAAACGAAATTGCAGATAATATTACTGTTACGACAACTTTTTATGAGTTTCCTACGGCTTTTTCGGGTGGCGAAACGGTTTACGTTACTATTATTCCTTTTAATGATGAAGGCGATGCTGTAGGTCCTTGTACAACAGAAATTTTTACGATTTCTTCTGAACCTGCAACTGTACCTGATTGTACTAATTTAACAGCTCCGTTAAATAATGCATCTGATATTTTAGTTAGCACAGATTTAAGCTGGAACCCAATTGCAAATGCTAATGGATATAAATTAAACGTAGGTACAACTTCTGGTGGTACTGATATACTATTTGCTGAAAATGTTGGAAATGTAATTACTTATGAATTCACTAATAACCTACCAGAAGATAGCGATATTTTCCTAACAATTATTCCTTACAACGACGAAGGTGATGCTATGGGTTGTATTGAAGAAAGTTTTAAGACTGAGTTGATTCCTGTTCCTCCACTTTGCACCAATTTAACAACTCCTTTAAATAACGCTACAGATGTTCCTATCGATACGCCTTTAAGTTGGACACCTGTACCAAACGCTATTGGGTATTTAGTTATCGTTGGCACTACATCTGGCGGTAATGAAGTTGTAAATAATATTGATATAGTTGGTGCAACTACTTATGATATTCCTATAGATCTTCGAGAAGATAGACAATACTATGTCACCATTATTCCTTATAACGATGAAGGTGATGCCATGGGATGCACAGAAGAAACTTTCAGAACGGCAAATTCTAATAGTCCACCATCCTGCACTACTTTAGCTATACCGATAAATAACGCAACACAAGTAAACCCTGGAACACTTTTAACATGGAATGCTGTTACCAATGTCACAGGATATAGATTAATAGTTCGTTCTGATCACGTTGAAATTTTTAATAATGATGTTGGACGGGTACTTTCACACAATCTTACTGCTGATCTTCCTCAAAGCACTATAATTTATGTAACTGTAATTCCTTACAATGAAAATGGTGATGCAGTGGGTTGTTCAGAAGAAAGTTTTACTACCGATGGCCCACCTTTATGTACTACTTTGAATAACCCTACAAACAATACAACCAATGTAGCTGTTAGTCTTGCTAGCATTTCTTGGAACCCCAGCGTAAATGCAAATGGGTATAAACTTACGGTTATAGCAAGTAATAGTACTTTAAATAACTTGAATGATTTCAATGTAACTACTGGAAATAGCTATAATTTCACCAACAACTTTGAACAAGGAGAAACGGTAACGGTTACTATCTTACCTTACAATGCTACTGGTGATGCGGTTGGCTGTGGCTCAGAAAGTTTTACTATTAGACCAGTTCCAGAATGTACAAATTTAATAAGCCCATTAAATGGAGCTACTAACATTGCCCCGAATACTACTCTTGAATGGACGCCAGTAGCCAATGCTGACGGATATAAAATAAGTGTTTTAGCAAGTAATAGTATTGCAAATAATGTAACTGATGCTATTGTTTCAACAGGTACTAGCTATACCTTTTTAAATGATTTTGAACAAGGAGAAACGGTAAGTGTTGCGATAACTCCATATAACGACTCAGGAGATTCTTTAGGTTGTTCATCAGAAAGTTTTACGATAAAACCTATTCCAACATGTACCAACCTAAGCGCACCAATAAACGGTGCAGTGGTCTCAAATGCTACAAGCATTACTTGGAATGCCGTTGACGGAGCTAATGGTTATAGAGTTAGCATTACTGCTAACAATACAACAGACAATAATATTTCTAATTTTGAGGTAACTTCTGGTAATACTTATAATTTCCCTAATAGTTTTAATCAAGGCGAAATTGTAACAGTAACGATTATTCCTTTTAACGAACTTGGTGATGCTGTTGGATGTACTTCTGAAAGTTTTACTATACTACCTATTCCACAATGTACTACGTTAACAAATCCTTTAATCGGCGCAACCGAAGTTTCTATTTTAACAGATATTGAATGGAATCCTAGCACGTATGCCGATGGGTATCGTATTTCTGTTGGCACAACACCTAATGGAAGAGATCTAGTTGATAATCGTGATGTAGCCTCTTTAACAAGCTTTACTTTTTCAGAAGATTTACCATCTGAAACTTTAATCTACGTTACAATTATACCTTATAATGATTCAGGAGAAGCAATAGGTTGTACATCAGAAAATTTTGAAACAGAAATTATTATTCCTGATTGTACGACGCTTTCTAGTCCTTTTAATGGCGAAACAGATGTGCCCTTAGAACCAAATATTAGCTGGGTTGAGGTCAATACCGCATCTGGTTATCGATTATCGATTGGAACAACACCGAACGGAACTGATATCGTTAACAATATAGAAAATGGAGTCTCAACAAATTATCAAATTACACAAGAATTACCATTTAACACTCAGATTTACGTTAACATTATTCCCTATAACAGTAAGGGTGATGCCATAGCATGTGAAGCACAATCATTCATAACCCTATCTCCCGAAGATGATACAAAATATGGGTTTTCGCCAAACGGTGATGGTATTAACGAATATTGGCAGATTGAAAATATTCAATATTATCCTAAAAACGAGGTTTTTATTTATAATCGCTGGGGAGATTTAGTTTTTAAAATTGCCGATTATAACAATAATGATAATGTTTTCCGAGGAGAAGCCAATCAAATGAGTCGATTAGGTGCGGGGGAATTACCCAATGGCACATATTTCTTTCACATTCAAATTGATGGTGAAACGATATTGAAAAAAACAAAAGGCTACGTAGTTATAAAGCGATAAGAATATGAATTATAGCATAAAAATCGCTTTAGCGACCATCGCATTTGTTTCCTATTTTGGGATAAAGGAAATTTATGCACAACAAACTCCTAGTTTTTCGGAGTATAATTACAATCCGTTTATAATAAATTCAGCATACGCCGGACTTACAGAAAATACCGAAGTTTCCATAAGTAACACTGGTTTTTTTAATCAGTTTGAAGGAAGCCCGAGAACATTTGCTTTAAGTGGGCATGGCACTTTTAATCGAGGAAAAGTTGGGCTTGGTGCTGGTATTATCAGAGACCAAATTGGGGTAACTACCTCAACCAGTATTTTTGGTGCTTATTCGTATAAAATATTCTTCGATCTTGAAAGCAATCGCCCGTATTGGCAATTGTATGAGCCTGGTGTTCTTTCATTCGGAGTAACGGCAGGCGTGCAACAGTATCAAGATAATTTATTAGACCTAGGTATTGTAGGTGACCCTAATTTTTCGGAAAATATAGCGGCTACTATTCCAACAATCGGACTTGGATTTTTATTTAATCATGCTTCTTTTTATGTAGGCTTTTCGGCACCAAATATTTTGGGTGATGCCTTAGCAACCGAAGATAACTTGAATCTTGAAAACCCTGCCTATGGATATTTCGGATATCGTTTTTTTAATAATCGATTTCAAGATTTAATGATTAAACCTAATATGCTATTAAAGTACGAAAATGGTGCTCCTTTGCAAGCTGATATAAACTTAGCCGTAAGTTTTAGAAATAAATTTGAAATTGGAACAGGATACCGAACCAGTTCTTCTATCAATTTTTTAACGGGCGTTTATTTGTTTGATAATGTCCGTTTTGTATATCATTATAACTTGGCGATAAATGATTCTCCTTTAGGAAATACCCACGGTTTTATTTTGAGTTACCAGTTGGGTGATGGTTATGCGATAGATTAATTCGTATTCTCCTGAAGTTTTAATACGGTTGCCGCGATAATATTCATAAAATAAATAATCTGAGCAACGGGAAAGAGTAAAATAGCCACCCAAACTAATATATTTTCAATATCATTATGATCTATAAATTTATCTAATATAATTGTAAATAAAGTTAATAAGGTAAAAATAATATGCAGTTTGGTTAAGGAATAAATTGGGCTTATTTTATAATTCTTTAAAATAAAATAGCCAAAGCCACATAACAGTAACCATAAAGAAAACAATAAAAACAGATGAGAATGTCGTATCACAAAATAAGTATCCCCAAAGTTTAATACAAATTCATTGTCAATATCAAAAAAATAAGAAAAACTAAAACTGATAGCTAAAACAGCGGCTAAAAACCAAAGAAATAGATAAGGTCTATTCTGTAACATGTACTTTACTTAATCGTTTTTAAATTTATAATCTCTTGATCTGTGAGTGGTCTCCAATTGCCACGAGGTAAATCTTTTTTAGTTAAGCCTGCATATACCACTAAATCGAGCTTTACAATTTCGTATTCTAATTGTTCAAACAGTTTCCGTACAATATTATTCCTTGTACTATAAATTTCGATGCCTACTTGATTTTTAGGTGCATTGTCAATATAACTAATATCCTGTACACGAACTAAATGCTCGTCTACCTCTAAACCATCCTTAATTCTTTTTAAATCAGCACTTTTAAATGGCTTTGTAAATTCTACATGATATATTTTTCGAACACCATTTTTAGGAGTGTTCAGGGTTGCAATTAATTCTCCATCATTGGTAAACAGCAATAAACCTGTAGCAGATTTATCCATTTTACTTACCGCTAACAATTTTGCCTTTGAAGCATTAGATACCAAACCCATCGCCGTACGTTGTCCCTGACCATCTTTAGCTGATGTTGAAAAATCTTTAGGCTTATTTAATACAATATACTCTTTCTTGATAGGATTTAAAAGTCGTCCATCAAACCTAACTTCATCGGTCAATTGCACTTTATACCCCATTTCAGTGACAGCCTTACCATTCACCGTTACGCTCCCTGCAGCTATAAAAATATCGGCTTCTCTACGCGAACAAACACCGGAATTAGCTACATATCTATTTAAACGCAAAACATTTGGGTTGGAAGGGTTTTTTGCAACAATTTTTTTCTTGATTGGTGCGTTTCCTCTAGCGAAGCTCTTCTTTCTAAAGTTTCCTCCTTCTCTCCCAGAAGCTTTATTATCATTATTGGAATCTGACCTACTCATAATTGAAATATTTCCGCAAAGGTAGTGAGAGTCTAATTAAAAATCTATCAATTATTTTTTTATGCCTCTTTTTTCGCATTATTTCGCCAAAATCCCAAACCGTAGCGATAGCACTGCTCAAAAATGGAACTATAAAACAGCTCATCATACATTCTCAAACCAAGGCTAAGGGAAATAGGTTGGTGTAAAAGTAGTACTGATTAATCTTTATAATCAACACTCGATTGGCGCTCCCTATTTACAGTGAGCTTGGTCACATCAGGTCTTGAGTAATGCCCTACAACATCAAAATTTTGACGCTCTTCATAAACGCGATTAAAATCTAAAGTACAGTAAATTAACCCCTCCTTGTGTAATACGGGTGGTATGATCCATTCGCCATCAGGCCCTGCAATACAAGAACCCCCATTGGCCAATATATCGGGTGATTTTTCAAGAATTTTATGGAGGTGTGGTGTGGCACTTGGGAAGTCTGTTTTTGTCATTAATGAAGAAACCGAAAGAACGTAACTACGAGACTCTCTTGCGATAAAACGAGTGATATCTTTCGTATTATGCTCACTACCTGGCCAAACCGCAATATGTAAATTTTCTCCTAAACCATAAAGTGCGGTTCTAGGTAAAGGCATCCAGTTTTCCCAACAGTTTAAGCCTCCAAGGGTAAAGTGTTTTAAAGGATGCACTTGTAGGCCGTTTCCATCACCCGGTGCCCAAGTGAGTCGTTCATCATAGGTGGGCTGTAGTTTGCGATGTACTGATTTTATAACTCCAACTTCATTAATATATACTAAGGAACAATAAATACTATGGGAACCTCTGTTCTTAGCACGTTCAATAATTCCTAAATAAATGGCAATAGTATTAGTTCTCGCAAGATCGCAAATCGCATCTAATTCTCCCGATTCTATTTGAATGGCATTATGCATATAATGTGCATGCAGTTCTTTGTTTACTTTTGAATTCCAAGTAGCACCCTCTGTCAACGCTAACCAAAATGGATAACCTGGCAATAGGGCCTCTCCAAAAACTACAAGCTCTGCTTTTTCGCGGGCTGCTTCAATTATGGAAGTCTCAATTTTTTTTATCGTTGCCCTTTTATCTAACCAAACGGGCGCTATTTGCGCTAAGGCAACCTTAAGTAAAGTATCCATCTATAAAATTCTATTTAAAACTAAATCTATATCAATTAACAGAATACTAAAAACTCCTGAAATAATAATGAATTTCAAAATATTATGTAACCATACGTAATGCATTTTTGAATCGGACTTGAATAAGAGGATTAGAAAGAGTATCAAAAATACAATACATCCAATAAAATATATAACCATGTTCCCAACATCAAATTTAAAAATTAACAATAGGGAGGGAATTAGGGTCAATAGAATTAAAACAGCTATTACATATTTTGAAAACTTAACTCCAAAAATGACTGGGATGGTCTTGTAATTTTGAGCGATATCACCTTTTATATTTTCTAAATCTTTAATCATTTCCCTGGCTAAAATCAATAAAAATAAAAATAAGGCATGTACAAAAATGACGGCTTCAAAATTTCGATAATAAACAAAAACCACAAAAAATGGACTAATAGCAAGGGTGGCAGAAACAAAATTACCAATAAAAGGCATTTTTTTTAATTTGTGGGAATACAACCATATTCCAAAGATATAAGCAGAAAAAAATACAACAGCTTTGAAAGAAACGTAACTGGCAACAAATACAGCCAAAAAGTTAAGCACAAAATAGGTGGTTAATTTAAAACGTTGGCTCACCAGCCTATCTAGCATTGTTTTATGAGGTTTGTTGATTAAGTCTTTCTCTGCGTCATAAAAGTTATTAATAATATAGCCTGAGGCAATCACCAAGGCAGAAGCTAAGATAATAGCCAGTAGGTTTGTATCAAAAACTACTTTCCTTAAGGGTAAGTTGGGTGATAAAATATAGATGGAAGCCAAGTACTGGGCTAGAATAATAAGTAAAATATTATACCCCCGAACTACAGAAAACAAACTCAATAACTTTAACAGAAGGAGTTTATTTTTTCTATTAAGCATTTTGAACCTGTTAGAAGTTATAGACTACTTCTAATTTATGATCTTTTAAGGCTGCTTTAGCTTTTTCAAAATCTTCAGTAAACCCTAAAATATATCCACCACCACCAGAACCGCAAAGTTTTAGATAATAATCGTTACTATCTATTCCCTGTTTCCAGAGTTTTTGAAATTCTACAGGTATCATGGGTTTAAAGTTATCTAAAACCACATTTGATAATTGCTTTAAATTTCCGAAAAGCGATGTTACATTACCACTCACAAAATCTTCTACACAAGCATCCGTATGTTTTATGAATTGTTCTTTTAACATTTTACGGAAACCAGTATTTTTCATTTGTTCCATAAAAATCTGAACCATCGGAGCAGTTTCGCCAATGATACCACTATCTAGTAAAAACACAGCGCCTTTACCTGCTGTATTTTGTGAAGGAATACTTGTAGATTCTATATTGTTTTTAGAATTTATTAAAATAGGCAGACTTAGGTAACTATTTAAAGGGTCTAAACCTGAAGATTTTCCGTGAAAAAAAGATTCCATCTTCCCGAAAATTAACTTTAGACGTAAGAGTTTTTCTCTGGTAAGGTTTTCTAATACCGTGATTTTATCAAAAGCATATTTTTGATATATGGCAGCCACCAAGGCACCACTACTACCAACCCCATAGCCTTGAGGAATAGAACTATCGAAGTACATGCCTTCAGCAATATCGTTCTTCAGGGCATCCATATCAAAAGTAACCAGATTCGGTTCTTTCTCCGATAAGTTTTCAAGGTAAACACTAAACTTCTCTAGGCTCTTGTTACTTTTAAGCGCATCTTGTGAGGGATTACTATCTTTTTTTAAAGCTCCATTAAAAAAATTATAAGGTATCGACAGTCCTTTAGAATCCTTAATAATTCCGTATTCACCGAACAATAAAATTTTTGAATAAAATAATGGTCCTTTCACGTTCTTTTACTTAATAATTAATAAATAATTCTAAAAAATTACTCCTCGCAATTTTAAAGTTACTCATTTTTTGCTGGTTTAAATATACTCATTTAATAATTTGCTGAACTTACTACCACAATACATCACTACATATGGCAAAAACAAGCTTCATTATTTAGGGATGGTTTACTGCTAACTCTTTCGCTCCCAATCCAATCTGATCACAAATATACTGCTGGTTTTCACAATATACTAGTAACTCATCCTTAATAAATTGATAAACTTTTTGCTTTTCGTTTTCTGGATATAAAACGTGCACGTTAGCACCTGCATCTAACGTAAAGCAAACATGACTCCCTGTTTGTTCTCTGAAAGCCCAAATTTTGTAGATGATTTCTAAGGTATTTGGTTTCATTAAGATAAAGTAAGGCAGACTAGTCATCATCATGGCATGTAAGGTTAAAGCCTCACTTTCTACTATTTTTATAAATTCAGGCAGATCTCCTGTTTTAAAAACAGTCATTAGTTGATCTAAATTATCATGAGCTTGTTTAAAACGTTCTCTTGCATAAGGATGATCGTGCATTAAATTATGCCCCACAGTACTACTCACTTGCTTTTGCCCTTTATCGACTAATAAAATCGTATCTTGAAAATTATTGAAATTAGAGTGCACTTCGTAAGGATATTGTATACCATATAAATCTGAACTTCCCGGTGTGGTTTTATGGGCTCCCCATTGCACTATGGTGCCTTCAATACTCCGGCAAGCACTGCCAGAACCTAAACGAGCTAAAAAAGAGGCTTTTTTTATAAAAAAAGCTTCTGACATATGATCCACGAGCCTTTTTTCAATGTACATCAAGCATAATGCTAAAGCAGACATACCGCTTGCTGATGATGCAATTCCACTACTATGTGGAAATGAATTCGAAGTTTCAATTTTAAAATGATACTCTTTTAAAAAAGGCAAATAGGACTCAATTCTTGAAAAAAAAGTATTTATTTTTGGTTTAAAATCTTCTTTCTCTTGCCCTTCAAACCATAAATCAAAGGAAAAATCGGCACCCTTCTGTTCTAATTTTTTAAATGAAACTTTTGTTGTGGTTGCACAAGCATCAAGTGTAAAACTGATGGAAGGATTTTGTGGAATTTGATTTTCCTTTTTACCCCAATATTTAACTAATGCTATATTACTAGGCGATTTATAGCTTACAGTTCCTGTTTCAATAGTCTGTACATATGGTTTAGCTAGAAAGTCAATTTCGGTCATGAAATGTCAATTTTTTATGCAAAGATAGTTTTTAAGTACATTTTAGATAAAATCAATACAATAAAATCACTATTTTAGTTGTTTACACCAACCTCTATTTTGAAAAAACGACTTTATTATAGCGCTATAGCAGTTGCCATTTGTTTGCTCATTGGCTTTTTATCTAGTACTGTAACACAATCTTCTATAGTTGATTGGTATCCTAGCTTAAACAAACCAAGTTTTAATCCGCCTAATTGGATTTTTGCACCAGTTTGGTCTGTTTTATATATCCTAATGGGTATTGCGGCGGGTTTGGTTTGGGCGCGAGGTTTTCATCATATTTGGGTAAAAACTGCCTTATACCATTTTATTTTTCAATTGCTCTTTAATGCTTTGTGGAGTATTGTTTTTTTTGGACTGCAAGAGCCCTTTTGGGCCTTACTCGTAATTTTTACTTTGTTGGTATTAATTATCTTAACGATTAAATGGTTTAAAGTAGTTCATAGAACTGCCGCTTTATTAATGATACCCTACTTGCTATGGGTTTGCTTTGCAACGGTACTGAATTATAAAATATGGGAGTTAAATTGATGGCTTTGCAAAAGTCATGTACTCATGTAAAAACCCACTTATCTCACCTTCTAAATTTCTAATACCCTGTGGTCATTTCTAATAATTTTGACATTGTTCTATAATTACGGGTGGTAGCTTGCACATTTAGTTTTCTTTCAAAAAAATTTGTATTACATTTTGCATTTCCATATCCATTTTTGCAGCATAAATAAATACAATTTTGAGTGGTTGTAAAAGATTCATTAGGGTAGTCTTCTTCTTCCAATGCTTGTACCAATTGAGTTTCAGGTGTATTTTTTAACAATACAAAATAGGCGTTCTTCCTTTCAGAATCATTGTACGCACTAAAAGGTGATTGATTTACAATCTTCATAAAACTTACTAATGCTATAACTAATACTGGAACTTCAAAACCATAATTGCTAGTGATTACATCACGTATTTTTTTTTCTAAAATCTGTACATTTTCACTCGGGGCTTTTAAAACAATATTACCGCTTTGAATGTAAGTTTGAACACTTTGCATTCCTATATGCTCTAACATTTGTTTTAAATCGGTCATTTTAATTTTCTTATGACCAGAAACATTAATCCCTCTGAGAAGTATAATGTAAGTTTTCATATACGTTATTTTTTAGTGGCAATTGCTTGCGCAGCAATAAAGGCACTGGTCCAGGCATTTTGAAAATTGAACCCGCCTGTAATGGCATCAATATTGACTATTTCACCAGCAAAAAATAGGTTTTTTTGCACTTTGCTCTCAAAGGTTTTAAAGTTGATTTCTTTTAAATCGATACCACCAGCGGTCACAAATTCTTCTTTAAACGTACTTTTACCATCCACTTGAAATTCTCCCGCGGTAATTTGCTGTGCTAAAGATTGGAGTTGATTTTTAGTTACCTCCGCCCATTTGGTTGTCTCTAAAATATCAGAAGCCTTTACCAAATTTAGCCATAGTCGTTTTGGGATGCCTACAGCATTTGTTCGCAACACGGTCTTTTTAGCTTCTACCTCTTTTATTTGTAGCAATAACTGCAATAAGCCTTCTTCTTGATACTCTGGCAACCAGTTTATGCGTATTTTAAATTTATAATCCCAATTGTTCAGCTCACGCGCCCCCCACGCTGAAAGCTTTAAAATTGCTGGTCCGCTCATGCCCCAATGCGTAATTAACAATGGCCCTTCTGATGCCAATACCGCTTTAGGGGAAACCTTACTTTTTAAGTGTATACTTACTTTATTCGCTAAACTTTTTTCAAACACCTCAACGTTAACAAAGGTGCTTACGCCGGGAATACCATCAATTCTAGCATCCTTTATATTAAACGTAAATAAGGAAGGAACCGGATTCACTATGCTGTGCCCTAGTTTTTCAATCATCTTCCAAATTTTAGGATTGCTCCCTGTAGCTACTAAAATTTTTTTAGCATAGTATTCTTTTTGAATCGATGTTACTTTCCACCCATCGCTAGGGTGATCTTTAGACTTTTTAATGGCTTCTATAGCGATGACAGAACTATTACGCAATAATTGAACACCTAGGCGTTCCGCTTCGTTTACGAAACAATCGATGATAGTTTTAGAGCTATTACTTTCCGGGAACATTCTGCCATCTTCCTCTATTTTTAAAGGAATGCCTCTTTTCTCAAAAAAAGCGATGGTATCTCCGCTGCAATACGTATGGAATGGGCCCTTTAGTTCTTTTTCTCCTCTTGGGTAATTTAATACCAATTCGTTGGGATCAAATTCTGCGTGCGTCACATTACAGCGTCCCCCGCCTGAAACTTTAACTTTAGTGAGGACTTCTTTACCACGTTCTAAAATAAGAATTTTTAGCTTCGGGTTGGCTTCGGCAATGTGTATGGCTGCGTAATACCCCGCGGCACCACCGCCAATTATGATAACATCCTCCATTATTCTACGCGTTCTGGATAGTTTGTAAAGACCCCATCCACTCCTAAGGCTTTCATTTTTAATATAGCTTGTGACTCATTGACTGTCCATGGATATATTTTAAAACCTGCCTCTCTAATTTTATGGGCGATTTCAGCATCTAATTTTTCATAATCAGGATTGATTGCTTCTGCTCTAAGCTCTTTGGCAATAGCTAAAGCCTCTAGCGGGTTTGCCTCTTCTATTAAAATAGCAATAGCAATTTTATCGTTACTTTGACGCATTATTTTCAACTCCTCCCAATTAAAGCTAGAGATTAAAAAATCATCGAGTGCCCAGTCTTTTTCCTTTATATATTTTTTTACAATAACACTCACATCTTTTGCTGTTCCTGCGCCTTTTAATTCAATATTTAGAGGAACTGTTGCATCAATATGGTCTAAAACTTCGGTTAATAAGGGAATTTTGTGACTGCCTGTAACGACTAACTTTTGTAACTCCAGCCATGAATAGTCTTCTATATTTCCCGTGCCATTTGTCAATCTTTCTAAGGTATCATCATGAAAAACAACAATTTCACCACTGGCTATTTTAAAGACATCAATCTCAATCATATCGACCTTTAGCTCCAAGGCTTTTTGTATTGATGCGATGGTGTTTTCCGTTTCATGACCCATAGCGCCCCTATGGCCAATAACTTTTAATTTATGTTGGTCCATACAGGAGGTACTAGTGGTGAGCACAATTAAAAAAAGTATGAATTTGTGCATTTTATTTGTTTTGATGCAAGTTAGGGTTTTCTAGTTGAAATACATACTGCTATAAACACTGTAAGTCATTTTTACAAGTCATCGTCAAGCGCTAAACCTTATACTTACGAATCAGATGAAACTCACGTAAAAAAATAATCGAAAAAATACATGTCAGCCAGAGCTTGCCGAAGACCAAACGACAATGCTTCAAAAATGCTTCGACAGGCTCAGCAGGACAACCTGACTTATAAGTGGCATTATCCACCCTTAAAAATACGAATAAGTCGAAACTCACGTAAAAAACAATCGAAAAAACACATGTCAGTCTGAACTTGTCGAAGACCAAACGACAATGCTTCGACATTGCTTCGACAGGCTCAGCAGGACAACCTGACTTAAAGTTGGTATTATCAATGTTTAAAAAATACGAATAAGTCGAAACTCACGTAAAAAACAATCGAAAAAACACATGTCAGCCAGAGCTTGGCGAAGACCAAACGAAAATGCTTCAAAAATGCTTCGACAGGCTCAGCAGGACAACCTGACTTATAGTTGGTATTATCAATGTTTAAAAATACGAATAAGATGAAAAATTTTAAGTAGCCAATCGAAATAACAAAAGTCAATCAGCGCTTGGCGAAGACCAAACGACAATGCTTCAAAAATGCTTCGACAGGCTCAGCAGGACAATCTGACTTATAAGTGGCATTATCCACCCTTAAAAATACGAATAAGATGAAAAATTTTAAGTAGCCAATCGAAAAAACACATGTCAGTCTGAGCTTGCCGAAGACCTAATAGCTTACTTCAATTTAAAAATAAACGACTGCAAAGGCGCTAAGGAAAGCGATATATGCCCTACGCCATTTTCATCGAGCTTCATTTGTACTTGAGTAGCCTCGTATAATTGATCTACTAAAGTATAGGTATCCTGTTTTAATTGCCATTTTGAAGTGATTTCTTGAGGCACTTTAAAGTCTAATTTATATTCCTTTTCGCTATCAAAATTACTCAAGATGATCAATTTTTCATTCTTTGACCATCTTGCATAGGAAAAAACGCGATGATCGTAGGTTGCTGTATGTTCTTTATTGTAATAATGAATTTCTTGGTATTCGCCCATTAGCGCTTCACTCTGAATGGTAAAATTTAATAAGCGCTTGTAAAAATCGCGTAGCGCCTTTTCTTCTATGGTGGATTGCCCTCCGTCGAATTTTTTATGATTTACCCATCGTTGTAAAGTGGGCACCCCTATATAATCAAAAATAGACGTTCTACTAGGGCTTCCAAATCCTGCTTTTTCAGCGCCAGGCTCCCCTAATTCTTGTCCGAAATAAATCATGGTTGGCGAGGTGCTGATTGTAGCAGAAATAACCATCGCTGGCATCGCTTTTTTAGGGTCTCCAGCAAACTCAGGACTGGCAATACGTTGTTCGTCGTGATTTTCTAAAAAATGAAGCATGTGATGCTCAATATCTTTCATGCCCCCTTGCACAGTTTCAATATGATCTGTCCAACCGTGACCCGCCATAATATGTTTTATACTATCATACAGTTCTACTTTATCATATAAATAGTCCATTTTTCCTTTGTGGATATACTCTCGATATAAATCTGGGTTATACACTTCCGCCAATAAAAAGGCATCAGGATTTTCCATTTTAATGCTCGAATTCAAATAACTCCAAAACGCTACTGGTACCATCTCTGCCATATCAAAACGAAAACCATCCACACCCATTGCTAACCAATACAAGGCAATATCTTTAAACTTTTTCCAAGAACTGGGTACATCTTTATCTCGCCAAAAAGTATAATGCTCCTTATAATCTTTGGTGTCGAAATTTACAGGCAGGGTCTCAAAATCGTAAGACCCATCTGGTTTTACACCGTAATTAATTTTTATGGTTTCATACCAATCGTTAGCATCCGGTTGTGCCGCACGGGAACCATTACCCGTCCATCGTGCAGGAATTTCTTTATATTTTCCATCCACCAAACTAGGAGAAGTTCCACCTAAAGGCTGGTACCCGTCACGCCATTCAGGTACTTTAAATTCACTATCAGGTACGTAATAAAAATTATTATCTCGATGGTAGGCCACACTGGTATCGTCAGATACACCAAAAGGCTCTAAGCCTTCGGGGGTAGATTTGCCTTCATAATTTCTGGCCACATGATTGGGCACAATATCAATAATGACCTTCATTCCAGCATCGTGAGTTCTCTTTATTAAACTTTTGAACTCCGTTAATCGATCTTCAGGATGATCCGCCAAATCGGGATTTACATTATAATAATCTTTCACCGCGTAAGGCGATCCTGCTCTTCCTTTAACAATATCTGGATCGTCGTTTGAAATTCCAAATTCGGTATAATCGCGAATTACATCATGGTGTGGAATTCCAGTATACCAAATATAGGTAACTCCTAAACTCTTAATTTCTTGAAGTGCCTTTGGGGTAAAATCAGAAAATTTACCGACACCATTTTCCTCTACTGTGCCCCAAGCTTTATTGGTGGTATTTGTATTTCCAAAAAGTCTTGTAAACACCTGATAAATGACTTCTTTCTTTTTTTGGGCTGTGTTTTTATTCATATTCGATTCCTCTTTAGTCTCTTGTTTACAAGCAACTAAGCTTAGTATTAGAATAAGTACGGTTTTTATGTTCATTTTTAAAATGTCTTAGGACCAACGGTCAAATGTCGCAAGTTTATATCTGAAATTCTTAGAATGGTTTAGGTCACAAACAGCACCTAAAATGTAAATCATAATACTTAGAACTTTTCTTTATTTCGCACTCGACACTACTAAATTTCTTGTTTTTTACTTACCCTTTTGGTCCTGACTTTAGACATTCGACTTAACGATAGTGGGTTGATTAGGGGAAATCACCACTCTTTTTCCATGTACTCTAATAGATATCTCTTCATTAGACTCTAACTCAAAAATAGTTTCTTGCTGCGTAATGGTGATTTTAAAAATCCGTTTTCTGAAATTGATTTTAAAAGAATAGGCCTTCCATTGTTTTGGAATTCGAGGTATAAATGACAATTTATCGTCCACAATGCGCATACCACCAAAACCTTCTACAATACTCATCCAGGTCCCTGCCATGGAAGTGATGTGTAAGCCCTCTTCAACTTCTTTATTGTAATCATCCAAATCTAAGCGAGACGTACGTAAATAGAAGGTATATGCCTGTTCCATTCTATTTAATTTCGAAGCTTGAATGCTATGCACACATGGCGATAATGAAGATTCGTGAACCGTAAAGGGTTCGTAAAAATCAAAGTGTTTTTCTAGTTGTTCTAGGGTAAAATGGTCTTCAAAGAGGTAAAACCCTTGTAAGGTATCTGCTTGTTTGATATAAGGTGACCTCAAAATACGATCCCAACTCCATTTTTGATTGATAGGTCGTTGTGATTTTGGTAAATCGGCAACCGAAATTAGTTCTTTATCTAAAAACCCGTCTTGCTGTAAAAATATATCATGCGCTTCAGAGAACGGAAAATACATTTGAGAAGCTACCTTTTCCCAAAGGTCCATTTCATTTTTTGTCAGCTTTGTAACACCCATTATTCTATGGTAGTCCTCTGAATAGCCTTCTTTTACCTTCTGAATTTGAGCTAAGGTATAATTAATACACCATTTTGCTAGGTAATTTGTATACCAGTTATTGTTTACATTATTTTCATATTCGTTGGGTCCTGTTACGCCAAGAATTACGTATTTGTTTTTTTGGCTTGAAAAGGTAGCACGTTGTTGCCAAAAACGAGCGATGCCAATTAATACCTCCAAGCCCATTTCGGGAATATAAGTATAATCGCCGGTGTAGCGGTAATAGTTGTAAATAGCAAAGGCAATAGCCCCGTTTCTATGAATTTCTTCAAAGGTAATTTCCCATTCATTATGACATTCCTCACCATTCATGGTTACCATTGGATACAGCGCTGCTCCGTTCGAAAATCCTAATTTTTGAGCATTTTCAATGGCTTTTTCTAGATGGTTATAGCGATATTCTAATAAATTGCGAGCAACTTTTTGTTCTTTAGTCGCCATGTAAAACGGAATGCAATACGCTTCAGTATCCCAATAGGTACTGCCCCCATATTTTTCTCCAGTAAATCCTTTAGGACCAATATTTAAGGTAGAATCTGTTCCTAAATACGTCTGATTTAGTTGAAAAATATTAAAACGGATTCCTTGTTGGGCTTTTATATCACCCTCTATTGTAATATCACTCATCTCCCAAATATGGGCCCAAGCCTTTTTTTGCTTTTCTAATAAACCTTCAAAATGAAGCTCACTCGCTTTTTTTAGCACCTTTTTAGCAGCAATGATTAAGTCTGACGGCTTGTGATTGCGATCCACGGTATATCCTCCAAATTTATGCAGAGCAGCCGTTTCACCTTTTTTTAATTTTTGCGTATACGCATGTTTTACTTTAAATTCTGTCTTAGATACTTTGGGCTCTTGTAGTATTTGTTTATCGTTTAAAAACAATTGCGACTGCATAAAAGTACAGGTAGCAAAATTTGTTTTCATAGTATGGGCTTCGATAAAAGCTTGGTCTTTGTCCGAGGTTATGGCTGTGGTATTCCAAAATTTATCATCCCAATTACTATCTTCATTCGTAATTCCACTATCTAAATAAGGTTCAAAAATGATTTCAACATCCGATTCAATGGCCTTTATTTCATACTTTATGGCCCCAACTTCATTGACATCTAAACTCAAAAACCGCGTTGCTTTTACCGATATTTTTATAGCATTAGGTAAAACAGCGGTAAAAGAACGCTGGTACCAACCTTCTTTCATGTTTAATTCTCGCCTATACTTTGAAACGGATAAACAGGTGTTTAAATCAAGTGCTTCTCCGTTGATCATTACGTGAATTCCAATCCAATTTGGCGCATTTAATACTTTTGCAAAATATTCGGGATAGCCATTTTTCCACCAACCAACACGGGTTTTATCAGGATAATATACGCCCGCTATATAACTTCCTTGAAAGGTTTCTCCAGTATAGGCTTCTTCAAAATTGGCACGCTGCCCCATAGCCCCGTTGCCTATACTAAACAAACTTTCAGAAGATTTTACCAGTTCTTTGTTAAAATCTTCCTCTATGATTGACCATTCATTGGCCTTTATGTACTCTTGATTCATTTGTAAAAAATAAAAATATTATGTTCGATGATTTTATTTTAACTTCTTTAAAAACTTAGCTTAAGAAATAAGTGTTTCTAAAAACGATACTTCTATTTGAGTAAAATCTAAAAAATTATACTTTGCCTCGGACAAAATATGAGCATCTCCGATACCAATACTTATCATTTTTGCCGCGTTGGCTGCTTGGATTCCAGCTACTGCATCTTCAAAAACAATGCAATGCTCTGGGTTTAACCCTAATTGTTCAGCTGCCATCAGAAAAACTTCTGGATTTGGCTTTGCTTTTGTGACATGGTTACCATCTACGATGACATCAAAATAAGAAAGTAGATTTACTTTTTCTAATATTGGCCTTGCATTTTTGCTCGCTGAGCCCAAGGCAATAGGAATGTTATTGGCCTTTAAATAATTCAATACCTTAGGCACATCTGGTAAAATTTCAGAAGAATCCATAGCTTCTATATACTTCAGATAATCTTCATTTTTTTCAATCATCCAAGTATCAAATTGTTTTTGTGTGGCCATGACCCCGCCAATATCTAATAAAATTTCTAGACATCGTTTTCTACTGACCCCCTTAAAAAGTTCGTTTTGGTCGACGGTAAACTCGAACCCCAATTGATTGGCCAATTTCTTCCAAGCCAAATAATGATACTTTGCGGTGTCAACGACAACACCATCTAAATCAAATATAAATCCTGTATGCTTCATTACTAAAAGTATAAGATTAGCTTCTTTAGTTTTCTGTAGATTCTCTTTCTACAATTGTTGGTGCTAATATTTCTGTTCTAAAGGTTTCGACATCATTTTCACTTTCTACCTTTTCAATCAGCATTTCTGCTGCTATCTCCCCCATTTTTTCTCCATGTTGTGCTACAGATGTTAGTGTTGGGTTTGAAAATTTTGATAATATACCATCTGTAAATCCTATAAAAGAAATATCTTCAGGTATTTTATAGCCCATTTTTTGAGCTATACGCATGCCATGAATGGCATAAATTTCATTCACACATAACACCGCATCTACTTGCTGACTTTTAAAAAAGGTTTCCATTTCGGCTCCTTCCACACTGCTCATTGAGGGTAATTTTAGAATTAAGTCCTCATCTATTTCAATATTAGACTCCTTTAAGGCTTGTAAATACCCCGTTGTTCTGTCTTTACTTACACTTAGATAATCTTCAGTGGCTATTAAAGCTATTCTTTTTCTTCCATTTGAAAGTAGTTTTTTAACAGCTCTATACGCCCCATCTTTGTCATTGATTAATACCTTATCACAGGCCACCGTATCGGTCACTCGATCAAACAGCACCAAGGGTATCCCTTGTTCAATTAATTCATTTAAATGATTATAGTCGTTATTTAATTGCGTTTCGGCAGATAAAGACATGATAAAACCATCGACGCTACCATTCGCGAGAATTTCCATATTAATTACTTCCTTATCAAAAGACTCATCAGAAACACAAACAATGACGTTGTAACCTTTAGCATTTGCGTACTTTTCGATACCTCTGAAAACTGTGGTAAAAAAATGATGTACTATATCGGGTATAATTACGCCAATATTTTTAGTTCTTTTATTTTTTAAACTAATCGCTATGTTATTGGGCTTGTAGTTGTATAATTTAGCAAAAGCTTGTATTTTTTCTTTGGTGTCTCGACTAATTTCCTCACTGTTTTTTAAGGCTTTAGAAACCGTTGAAATAGAAACCTCTAATTCTCTTGCAATATGCTTTAAAGTTATTTTTTGTTTCATTTGCTATTGTTATGATATAAATTTTAGGGTATCTATTGAATAAATGAATACGTATTTATACCCTTGAGCACCTTTCCTGTTGTTCTTTACAAAAACTAAAATGTTAAATTAGTATTTAATTAGCCAATCCATAAAAAAAGTCGTGATTTTAACAAATGACCCATTAAAATATAGTTCTACCTAATAAAATAAAAATTGTATATTTGATGAAAAACGCATAATTGCAATTATATGACAAAAAAAATGAGAATATCGTATTCTTCGATAAGTTTCATTACTAGGATAACAATTTAAAAAAGTTATCAACACGAAACCGTTTTCGTAAATCTTGAAATACAAAGTAATGAGATTTTAACAAAAAATTTGTATATTTTTAACTTTCGATTATAAATTAACTCAACTTAAATTAATTATTTATGAAGATT
This sequence comes from uncultured Cellulophaga sp., assembly GCA_963974535.1. Taxonomy (GTDB): domain Bacteria; phylum Bacteroidota; class Bacteroidia; order Flavobacteriales; family Flavobacteriaceae; genus Cellulophaga. The sequence goes on along the minus strand of CAXBCN010000001.1, from coordinate 343,779 downwards.
AAGCTATTTAAAAGCTTGTTAATGGCAGGGGCATTTTTATGTTTTGGCTTTATGCAAGCGCAAGAGGTATCCGGGACGGTTTCCGATGCCAACGGGCCTTTACCTGGCGCTAGCGTTCTTGTAAAAGGAACTACAAACGGTACACAAACCGATTTTGATGGTAACTACTCCCTGAGTAACATTGGCGCTAACGCAACATTAGTATTTAGCTACATAGGTTTTAGTAGTCAAGAGGTTGTTGTTGGCGGAAGGTCAACAATTAATGTTACACTTACGGAAGATGCTCAGGCATTAGAAGAAATTGTAGTGGTTGGTTATGGTAGTACTACTAAAAAGGAAATTACTTCTGCTGTTACAAAGGTAGATGAAGAGTCTTTCAACAAAGGTACTATCAACTCTGCCTCAGAATTATTGCAAGGTAAAGTTGCAGGTTTAAGTATCTACAACAAAGGGGGTAACCCAAATGAAGATGCCGTTATTCGTTTAAGAGGTATTTCTTCAGTGGGTGCAAACTCTCAACCTTTAATTGTAATTGATGGTGTTATTGGAGCGTCTTTAAATAACGTAGATCCAAGTGATATTAAAGAATTAACTGTACTAAAAGACGGTTCAGCTGCTGCTATCTATGGTTCTCGTGGGTCTGCAGGGGTTATCATCGTTACTACAAAAAGTGGTAAAGCTGGTGCTAGTGAAGTTACCTATAATGGCTCTGTTGCTTCTTCTTCTATAGCTAGAACTATTGATGTTTTATCGGGTGAAGATTTTGCCGCTGCCGGAGGTACTGATTTAGGAAGTAGAACTGACTGGTTAGATTTAGTAACAAGAAATGCTATCACTAACATTCACAACATTGCTATTTCTGGAGGTCAAGACAATACTAATTTTAGAGTGTCTACCAACTTTAGAGATGCTCAAGGTATTTTAGAAAACTCTGGTTTTGATCAATTCAATACTAGGTTTAATGCTACTACGACAGTTTTAAATGACAAGTTAAAAATAGATTTTAATGCATCTTATACGAAAAGAGATTCTGATTTTGGATTTAATGAAGCACTTCGTTATGCTATTCTTTACAACCCAACAGCACCGGTATTTGGTGTAGATTCACCTTTTCCATTTAATGCCGAACCTTATGGCGGCTATTTTGAAACTTTAGGTCTGTTTGATAGCTTTAACCCAGTTTCAATCATTAATCAAAACACTAATAAAGGAAGTCGTAATGAATTTACTTACAGTGCTAACTTTAAGTATTTAGTTTCTAACGACTTTACGGTTAATGCTATGTATTCAGAGCAAAACTCAAAATACACAAATAGTGAGTACTACAGAACTACCTCTTTATTTAGAGGCGCTGCTACTAGCCCAACACGAAAAGGACTAGCTAGACTTTCTTCTGGAGAAAACAGATTTAAATTATTTGAAATGTATGGGGATTATAACTTAGACCCTACAGAAAAATTAAATTTAAAAATTACAGGTGGTTATTCTTGGCAACAAGAAAATTTCAATAATTACTTTTTAGCTGCAGGAGATTTTCCAAATGACAACTTATCTTATATTGACGCATTAGAGTGGTCACAAGATAGAATTAATGCAGGTTTTATTGACATCAACAGCGATCGTTCTCCAGACCAAAAAATTATCGCTATGTTCGGAAGAATCAGTGGTACTTTTGATGACGCTATCTATTTTAACGCATCTGTACGTAGAGAAGGTTCTACCAAATTAGGAGACAACAACAAATGGGGTGTATTCCCTGCTTTTGGTTTAGGTGCTGATTTAAACAAATACTTAAACTTAGACCAAGTAGACTTATTTAAGGTACGTTTAGGATACGGTGTAACAGGTTCTTTACCTGGCCAATATGGTCTAGCTAAGGATCAATATAACCCAACGGGTAATTTATTATCTAGTGTTTTGGTACGTAATGCGAACCCAGATCTAAAATGGGAGCAAAAAGCGGAAACCAATTTAGGTTTTGAATTTAACAGAGGAAGATTGGGTGCAACCTTAGATTTATATACCCGTAAAGTATCTGATTTTATTTTAGAAAGAGCTGTTGATGTTGCTCTTTATCCATCAGGAAGTAGAGTTGAAAATGGTGGAGATTTATCTACCAACGGTCTTGAATTGGCTGTAAATTATGACATCATTAAACAAGATGACTTTACTTACAATGCTGGTTTAATTTTTTCAACTTACAAAACTACCTTAGATTCTTTTGACCAAACGGCATTAAGAGGTAATTTAGGAGCTCCTGGTCAGAATGATACGAATGTAATTTTAGTTCAAGAAGGTCAAGAAATAGGACAAATTTACGGCGCATTATGGACCGGTGATATTGTAAATGGAAGACAAACTTTCGTAGATGTCAATGGTGATGGTAATACCGATGCCGCACAAACTTCACAAGTTATTGGAAATCTTATTGATGCAGACGGAGACGGCGTTCAAGACGGAGATTTAACAAAATTAGGAAAAGGTATTCCTGATTTTGAATTAAGCTGGTCTAACGTATTTACATACAAAAATTGGGATGCTCAAGTATTTTTTAGAGGTGCTTTTGGTCACAGTTTAGTAAATAATTTTAGAGTATTTTATGAGCCGAGAGTAGGAAGCCAAAGTTCTTACAACTTTGTGAATACAGAATTGGCAGAACCAACCATTACAAATGCTCAATTTAGTTCTTTGTATGTTGAAAAAGCTGATTTTATTAAATTAGACAACATGTCAGTGGGTTATACCTTTAACATGGCGGATAATAAGTATATTAAAGGACTAAGATTATCGTTGGCAGGTCAAAACCTATTTGTAATTACAGGCTATACAGGAGCTGATCCAGAGCCATCATTACAAGACAGAGGTTCTGTGGATAATGGCGGTTTCTTGGGCTTAGGATCTGATCCATTAGTACCAGGTATCGATAGAAGATATAATTATTTTGCAGCTAGAACTTTTACTTTAGGTGTAAATGTTAATTTTTAAAAAAAAAGCAATGAAAAATATATATAAATCAATTTTAATGTGTTCTGCACTCGTTACCTTTAGTGCGTGTACAGACTTAGAAGAAAATTTGGTAGGTGAAATACAAACCGAATTTAATGGATCAGAGCCTAGTTTTGGAAACTTTGACGGTGGAGGCGGTGGCCCCAGTGATGCTGTAAGTTCAGCCTATGCTCAGTTAAGAGAATCTGGAACTGCAAACCATGGTGGCTATTGGTCGGTACAATCGGTTTCAACAGATGAAATGGCAGTTACCCAAAAAGGGGGTGACTGGTTTGACGGTGGTATCTGGATTGATATGCACAGACATACCTATCCGCCATCAAACGGACCTATCAATGGTGCTTGGACAGGACAGTACGCTGCTATTGGAGCTTGTAACACTGCTCTAGCTTCTGGTGACTTAGATGACAATCAAACAGCACAGGTAAGAGCCTTACGTGCCTTTTTCTACTATCGTTTAGTAGATATGTTTGGTCGCGTAAAAATAGTAACTACTCCAGGTGTAGATGCTCCACAAGCCACAAGAGTTCAGGTGTACAATTTTATCGAAGCTGAATTATTAGCTTCTCTAGGAATAACTGCGGTATCTCCTACTATGGACTTATCAAACAGCCCATTAACTACGGAGGTTAATCCTTATAGAATTAACCAATATGCCGCTTTAGGTTTATTAGCTAAATTGTATTTGAATGCCGAAGTTTTTGCTGGGACACCTAAATATTCAGAGGCTGCAATAGCTGCAAGTTATGTTATTGACAATGGTAGTTATATTCTTTGTGATACTGGTTGTTCAGTGCCAAATCCTGCTCAAAGACCAAGCGTAGCATCTGATCCGGACGAATTAGAAGGATATGCTGCTGTATTTGCGCCAAACAACCAAAACAATCCAGAATTAATCTGGTCTGTTGCTTATGACAATGTTACCGGTGCCAATATGAATTTTGCACAGATGACCTTACATTATTCTAGCCAATTTACTTGGAATATTCAAAACCAACCATGGAATGGCTACTCTGCTTTGGAAGAATTTTATAATTCTTATGACGATGCCGATAAGCGTAAAGCGAATAACTTTTTAGTAGGTCCTCAATTAGATTATGAAGGTTCTGTTATTTTAGATTATGCTGCTCCAATTGATGAATTAGAATTAAATTACTCAACAGACATCAATGAATTAGAGCCAGATGCTTCAAGAAAAGGTGGAGCTCGTTTAGGTAAATTTAGCTTTAGACAAGGGCAAAGAGACAACATGGATAATGACTACCCTATTATTCGTTTAGGTGATTTATACCTTATTAGAGCAGAAGGTTTAGCGCGTGCTGCTGGGAATTGGTCTTTGGCCTTGCCAGATGTAAATACCATTAGAGCAAGAGCCGGTTTAACTACTGCTTTAACTACTTTGACCGCTGATGAATTTTTAGCTGAAAGAGGAAGAGAAATGTTCATGGAGGTGACAAGACGTCAAGATTTAATACGTTTTGGTAAGTTCAATGATGCATGGTGGGAAAAGCCAGCTTCTGCACCTTTCAGAAATTTATTTCCAATACCACAAGAGCAAATTTCAGCTCCAGGTAGTGGCTTAACACAAAACCCTGGTTACTAGTTTATAACTAGATACACTTGAATAAATAAATAAAAAGGGATACTTTTATAAAAGTATCCCTTTTTTATTAATGTATTTAATTTCTACCTGTAAATGAAATTCGTACTGCTGATTATTTTATTTAGTACCCTATTCTTTTCCTGTGATTCCAAAAAAAATGAATCTCCCCTTTTCCAATTAAAAGGTAACTCAACTGGTATTGAGTTTGAAAATACACTAGTGTATACCGAGCAATTAAACCCCTATACCTATAGAAATTTCTATAACGGAGGCGGAGTAGCTCTAGGCGATATTAACAACGATGGACTATTAGATATTTATTTTACCGGAAATTTAGTCGACAACAAGTTATACCTCAACATAGGTAATTTTGAATTTGAAGATATCACTAGTAAGGCAGGTGTTGCCTGTGAAAACGTGTGGTCTTCAGGAGCAAGTTTTGTTGATATTAATAATGACGGTTTGCTGGATATCTATGTATGTAAAGCCGGACCTCCTAGCAACAGTCCAAATAGGCATAACGAATTATTTATAAATAATGGCGACTTAACCTTTACGGAACAATCTAAAAAGTATGGCTTAAATATCACAGGTTTATCGGTACAAGCTGCATTTTTTGACTTTGACAACGACGGTGATTTAGATTGTTATCTATTAAATAATTCTATTCGCTCCGTTGGCGGTTACGATTTAATAAAAGACCAAAGAGATAAAGCAACGGCAACAGGAAATAAACTTTTCAAAAATGAAAATGGATTTTTTATAGACGCCTCTAAAGAAAATAATATCTACACCAGTGCTATAGGCTTTGGTTTAGGCATCACTTTAAGCGACTTTAATCAAGACAACTGGACAGACATTTATATTTCTAATGATTTTTTTGAAAAAGATTATTTATACTTAAATAATGAGGGATTAAATTTTACAGAAAGTGTTGAAGAAAAATTTAATTCCATCCCTATGGGTTCAATGGGGGCTGATGCGGCAGATTTAGATAACGATTTACTGCCAGACATGATGGTCACAGAAATGTTACCAAAAACCTTAGAACGTCAAAAATCAAAAGCAACATACGAATCTTGGGATAAATATTCATTAGCGGTAAAAAACGGCTATTTCCACCAATTTCCCAGAAATGCCTTACAACGTAATTTAGGAGCATCAGGTTTTGTGGAAATTAGTAGATTTTCTGGGGTTGATGCCACAGAATGGAGCTGGGGAACCTTATTGTTTGATATGGATAACGATGGCTTAAAAGATATTTTTGTCAGCAATGGTATTTATAAAGACCTTCTCGACAGAGACTATCTTAATTACATGGCCAACGAAGCACAAATTAGAAGTATGATGAATAATGACAAAAATGTCATTACAAAATTAATAGATTTGATGCCCTCCAAAGCAATTCCTAATGCCGCATATTTAAATTTAGGCGATTTTTCCTTTAAAGAAGTAAGTGAAGAATTGGGCTTTAACACACCAAGCTTTAGCAACGGTAGCGCTTATGGAGACTTAGATAATGACGGAGATTTAGACCTAGTGGTGAATAACGTAAACATGCCTTCTTTTGTCTATGAAAACACCACAGATACCACTAAAAAAAAGTTCATAAAAATTCGTTTTAAAGGAAAAGGAAATAATACAAGTGCTATTGGCACCAAAATAATGGCTTATTATGACCAGGGCAAGAACAGCATGTTCGAGAATTACCCTTCCAAAGGATTTCAAAGTTCTGTGGCACCAGAAATTTTAATGGGTTTTGGAAATATTTCTACCGTAGATAGTTTGGTTGTAATTTGGCCCGACCACACCACAAGCCTTTTAAAAAACCTTACAACCAACAAAACACTTATTATAGAGCAAACTAACAGCTCAACTAAAAAATACAGTTCTCCTAAGACAATAGCACCCTTTAGTCTCGAAAAAATAGCCCCTTTTTTTAACTTTAAACACGATGAAAATAATTATATAGACTTTAAAAGAGAACAACTCCTAGATAGAATGACGAATAATGAAGGACCAGCCATAGCGATAGCCGACTTGAATGGTGATGGATTTATGGACTTTTATTTAGGTGGAGCTAAAAACCAGAAGAGCCAATTATTCATGTCGAACAAAGATGGCTCTTACGCTACTATTGACCAGCCCTTTGAATTCGATAAAAATGCGGAAGACACTGATGCCATATTTTTCGATAGTGATCTAGATGGTGATTTAGACCTTTATGTTTGTAGCGGTGGCAAAGCCTTTTCTAAATTCGACTCTAATTTAGAGGACCGGCTCTATATCAATACAAACAACACTTTTACAAAAAGCACCACACCATTGCCTTTTCCAAAAAGAATTAGTAGCGCAAGCGTTGAAGCCTTCGATTATGATTTAGATGGTGATTTAGATTTATTTGTGGGAGAAAGGTACAACCCACAAGTTTATGGAGAGCCTAGTTCTGGTTATCTTTTAAAAAATGAAGGAAATAATGTATTCACCTTAGACCAGCAGGGCACATTTGAAAGTATTGGTATGATCACGAAAGTAGTCAGCGCTGATGTAAATAATGACCAATGGCCTGATTTAGTCATTGGCGGTGAATGGATGCCGATTTCGATATTTATCAACAAAAATGGCAAGTTTGTTAACGAGACAAAATCATTTCAACTAAGCACAAGTGTTGGCATATGGTCTACACTAGCCTTAAACGATATCGATGATGATGGTGATTTAGATATAATTGCGGGAAATATAGGTCAAAATAACTTTTACAAAAAAGGAACAACAATTTTCATCAATGATTTTGATAACAATGGTACCACAGAACAAATCATTTGTCAGAAAACAAATGGAAAGTATTATCCAATAGCCGATCGAGATGAGTTAATTTCACAAATACCTTCTTTGAAAAAGAAATTATTGTACTATAAAGATTATGCCATAGCTGATATGGAGACTATGTTTTCTGCAGAAACATTAAACGCTTCCGTAAAGTTAACACTAGATACCAGTGCGTCAACACTTTTTATAAATCAAAACAATACATTTGAAAGCGTAATTTTACCTCCAGAAATTCAGTATTCACAGAACTATGCCATTCAAGTTTATGATATTACTAAAGATGGTGTTAAAGATATTTTTTTTGGTGGTAATCAAGACTTAATAAAGCCAAGATTTGGTAAATTAGATGCCTCAAAAGGTTGGCTGCTATCAGGCACAAAAACGAACGGAAAGTATGGTTTTCATAAAGTGACCCCCCTGAATATACCAGGACAAATTAGGGACTTTCAAATTATTCAACACCAAGAAAAAACAATACTCACCACAAGTATAAATAATGATATTTTAAATTTTTATGAAATCAAATAATCTCAAACAGCTTTCGCTACTCTCACTAGTATTTTTAACAGTATTAACGGCTTGCCAGTCAGACTACACTAAGCTGGTAAACAAAGAAATGAACAGTGGAATAGTCTATGACTCAATTCTATTTGGCTTAAAATTCGGCGATTCAAGGAATAAATTTTTTGAACGCTGTATGGAATTGAACAAAAAAAAGTTAGTTTCTCAAGGGCCTAATAATAATTATGTACAATATAGACTGCCAAATACCAAAGATGAAAATACACTAAATACTATCGACATGCTCTTCTATGGCAAATTTGATGAAAAAAGCAATATTAAAGCTATGGATTTAAAGTTCAACTACGCCAGTTGGTCACCGTGGAACGAAAACCAACACGCCATAGCACTTGTTCCAGTAATCATGGACACCATTTTAAAATGGTACCCTGGAAATGAGTTTATGGAGGTTACTAAAAAAGATGAAACTAAAGTAATGGTAAAAGTTGATGGCAATAGACAAATAACCCTATTCCCAGAAGAAAATACAAAAGATGTTTCGGTATTAATCGAAGATTTAAGAATTAAGATAAAAAATACCAAATAACATGTATAAAGCTCCATACTTTGTTGTCTTCTTCCTATTTGTTTTACTCTTTTCTTGTACCCATGAAGAGGTAAAAAAAGAAACCCTATTTGAACTAGTAAGTGCTAATGAATCGGGTATCTCATTTACAAACCAGCTTGGCTTTTCACAAGACTTTAACGTTTATAAATACCGGAATTTTTACAATGGTGGTGGAGTTGCTATTGGCGATATTAATAATGACGGTTTAGTTGATATTTACTTAACTGCAAACCAAGCTAAAAACAAACTATTCTTAAATAAGGGAAATTTCAAGTTTGAAGATATTACCGATAAAGCTAATGTTGGAGGCACTAAGGCTTGGTCCACAGGAGTCACCATGGTCGATATCAATGGTGACGGATTTTTAGATATTTATGTTTGTAATTCGGGTGATGTTGTTGGTGACAATAAACAAAATGAATTATTTATAAATAATGGCGATGGTACTTTTACCGATCAAGCAGAAGCTTACGGCCTTGACGACAAAGGCTTTTCTACCCATGCCTCATTTTTTGATTTTGACAAAGACGGTGATTTAGATGTGTACCTTTTAAACAATTCGTATCAAGCAATTGGCAGTTTTAACTTACAAAGAAACGAGCGCCCGAAACGCGATATTCTAGGAGGAGATAAGCTATTAGAAAATGTAGATGGCAAATTTATAGACATCAGTGAAAAAGCAGGAATCTATGGCAGTGTTATAGGTTTTGGTTTAGGGGTTACCATAGGTGATACCAACAATGATGGATGGGAAGATATTTTTGTTTCCAATGATTTTTTCGAGCGCGATTATTTATATATCAATCAAAAAAATGGGACTTTTAAAGAAGTCTTGACAAATCAAATGAAATCGATAAGTGGGGCATCTATGGGTGCAGATATGGCAGATATTAATAACGATGGCTTTAATGACATTTTTGTTACTGAAATGCTACCCTCAGAATACAAAAGACTAAAAACAGTAACCACTTTTGAAGATTGGAATAAATACCAATACAATGTAAAAAACGGGTATTATCATCAATTTACAAGAAACACACTTCAACTTAATAATGGAAATGAAACCTTTAGTGAAATTGGCCGTTTCGCTGGTGTTCAAGCGTCTGATTGGAGTTGGGGAGCCTTACTTTTTGACATGGACAATGATGGTTTAAAAGATTTGTTTATAGCTAATGGTATTTATAAAGATTTAACGAATCAAGATTATTTGCAGTATATTTCTAATGAAGAAGTTATTAAAGGTATTGTTAAAAATCAAGAAATAGACTTTAATAAATTAATTGATATTATTCCATCTAATGAAATTGAAAATCAATCGTACCAAAACTTAGGTAGCCTAAAGTTTAAATTGTTTGAAGATTCTGGATTACAACAAAAAAGCTTTTCAAATGGTTCGGCGTATGGAGATTTAGATAATGATGGCGATTTAGATCTTGTGGTCAATAATGTAAACATGCCGTTTTTTTTATACAGAAACACATCGGATACTAAAAAAAATAATAACTATTTAAAACTAATTTTAAAAGGCGAAGGTAAAAATACGAATGCTATTGGAGCCCAAATACGTATAGAAACGGCGACAGATACTTTCTATATAGAACAGCAACCCATAAGAGGCTTTCAATCGAATATGGATTTAAGACCCAATGTGGGTGTTGGAAAAGCAACTAAAGCCACTGTGAAAGTCACTTGGCCAAGTGGCAAGGTTTCTATTTTAGAACATCAAGATGTTAACCAAAGTATTGTTTTAGCTCAGAAAGATGCCTTAGCACCAGTTGAAATTAATACAATTGAAGCTACTCCCCTTTTTGTAAAAAGTAATACTCCTTTAAACTATCTACATATTGAAAGTAGGTTTATAGATTTCAATAGAGATCGACTTCTACATCACATGCTCAGCACAGAAGGCCCTAAATTAGCTTTAGGCGATGTAAATAATGATGGTATTACCGATGTTTTTATTGGAGGAGCAAAAGGACAAGCTGCTAGTTTATATTTGGGAACGCCTACAGGATTCACATGGAGCAAAAACTCAGACTTCGACAAAAATGCTATTAGCGAAGATAGTGGAAGTGTGTTTTTTGATGCAGATAATGATGGCGACTTAGATTTATATGTTTGTAGTGGTGGTGTCGAATTTTCTCCTTTTTCTCCTAACTATTACGATCATTTATACTTGAATAACGGCGCAGGTAAATTTATCGATTCCAATCAAAAATTACCACTAATTGATGTTTACAAAAGCACAAGTACCGTAAAACCATTAGATTTTGATGCAGATGGAGATTTAGATTTATTTGTTGGCGAAAGAAGCGTTCCAGGCAGATATGGTGTTAAAGGTTCTGGCTTTCTCTTGGAAAATGATGGGAAAGGTAATTTTAAGGATGTTACCAGAACAGTGGCACCACAGCTTTTAAATATCGGTATGATTACCGATGCATTAGTTGCTGATCTCAACAATGACAATCTCCCTGATCTTGTTATCGTTGGCGAGTTTATGGATGTTCAGATTTTTGAATCTAAAAATGGAAGATTAGAAAAATCTAGTGTAAATAATACTGAAGCACTTTCTGGTTGGTGGAATACGATAAAAGCAGCTGATTTAGATAATGATGGAGACCTCGATTTAATTATAGGAAACCACGGTTTAAACAGTCAATTTAAAGCTTCAAAAGAACATCCAATACGCTTATATGCTAAAGATTTTGATAACAACGGCTACATAGATCCTATTTTAACTTTTAATGCCGCGAACGGAAAAGATTATCCGTATGCTTTACGACATGATTTAATAGATCAAATTAAGAGTCTGAAAAAAAGGTTTCCCAATTATGCTTCTTTTGAGGATGCAACGATTCAAGATATGTTCGATGCTGAAGATTTAAAAGATGTTGTTCCCTTAGAGGCTAATACCATGGAAACCATACTATTAATTAATGAAGGCAACTTTAAGTTCAAAAAACAAAGCTTACCTGAGAGCGCACAATTATCGCCAATTTACGCCATTGAAACCTATGATTTTGATGGTGATAATGATATTGATATTCTTTTGGGTGGTAACCTCTTTAATGTAAAACCACAAGTAGGTAGGTATGACGCCAGCTATGGTGTTTATCTTGAGAATAAAGGAAATTTAAATTTTGAAACTTCCACTAGGAATAATGGCTTCGAACTATTTGGAGAAATAAGAGACATAAAAATAGATGCTAAAAAAGAGCAATTCTATGTAACGAGAAATAATGATTCGATCGCAACCTTTACATTTAAAAATGATGAATAATAAGCACTATGTTTTTTTATTAGTTGCTACATTATACTTAGGGTATTCATGTAAAGATAAAAATGAAAACCTTAGAAATAAAGAGCAAGAAAGCACTTCCCTTTTTAAGGCTGTGCCTAAGGATAGTAGTGGACTTTCATTTGTAAATCAACTCACGTATAAAGAAGATTTAAATATTATAGATTATTTGTATTACTATAATGGCGGTGGTGTTGCTATTGGTGATATTAATAATGATGGGTTAGAAGATATCTACGTAACCGCAAACCAAGGTTCTGATCGATTATTTTTGAACTTAGGCAACCTAAAATTTAAAGACATTACTAAAAGTGCAGGAATTTTAATGGATAGTACATGGTCTTCTGGAGTTACCATGGAAGATTTGAATAACGATGGGCTCTTAGATATTTATGTTTCTAAAGTTGGTGTTCTCAAAAACTTAGAAACTCATAATAAGGCCTATATTAATCAGGGAAATTTAACTTTTAAAGAACAAGCTACTACTTTAGGTATCGCGTTCGCGGGCTATAGTACGCAAGCATCATTTTTTGATTATGATAATGATGGTGATATGGATATGTACTTATTAAATCACTCCGTGCATACCCCAAGAAGTTATGGAACTGTACAAAAAAGAAATGAAAATGATAGTCTTTCAGGAGATCGTTTCTATGAAAATAAGCTGAATGAAGGCATTTTTAAATTTGATGATGTTACTCAAGATAGCGGCATTTTCTCTAGCGCTTTAGGCTATGGTCTTGGAATCGTCGCCAGTGATATTAATAAGGACGGATTTATGGATGTTTATATTACGAATGACTTTCATGAAAATGACTATCTATACCTCAACCAAGGAAATAAAACCTTTAAAGAAGTTTCAAATGACCTATTACAACACACCAGTAGATTTTCTATGGGTGTTGATATTGCCGATATAAATAATGATTTACTTCCCGATATATTCACCTTAGATATGATGCCCTATGATCATGAAATATTCTTAAAATCTGGTGGTGAAGATTCTGATAAGGTCACTGAAATCAAGAAAAATTTCGGTTTCAACCCACAATATACAAGAAATAATTTTCAATTAAATAACGGTAACAACTCGTTCACAGACATAGCCTTACTAACAAATACCTACGCTACTGACTGGAGTTGGTCCGCATTAATACAAGATTTCGACAATGATGGGCTCAATGACATTTTCATCACAAATGGTATTTTTAAAAGACCAAACGATTTAGATTATATCAATTATTTGAGTTCTGTAAATTTTGCGGATTATTCTCAAAATGAACAAACAGATTTAGAAAAAAAACTAATCGAACAAATGCCAACGCTTAAAATTCCGAATGTGTTTTTTAAAAATGAAGGGGATTTAAAGTTCAAAAAACTATCCAAAGAAGTAGGTTTATCCGATTCCTATTCGAACGGTGCGGCTTATGCTGATTTAGATAATGATGGTGATTTAGATATTGTTATTAATAATATTAACGAAAACATTAGCTTATTAGAAAATATAACCGCTAAAAATGAACTTAACAATTACGTAGAAATCCGTTTTAAAAACAACGATTTAAACAAAAACTCAAATGGAGTTAAAGTAATCTTGTATGCTGATCATCAAACTTTTGAAAAGCAAATGAGCCCTACCCGAGGTTTTCAGTCATCCTCTACAAGAAATCTTCATTTTGGAATTGGAACAATTTCTAAAATTGATTCGGCTCAGATAATTTGGAAAGATAATTTAATACAATCTGAAAATACTATAAAAGTAAATAGCAGTACTAGTATTGCAAAAAAGAGTAATCTCAAAAGTGTATCCTTACCGCATCGAAATAACAATGTTGAATATACCTATTTTCCATACCAACATATTGAAAACCCATATCAAGATTATTCAAGAGAACCTTTAATTCCAGAAAAATTATCTAATGAAGGCCCAGCCGTGATTTATGAAGATTTTAATGGTGATGGGTTAAAGGACCTATATCTAGGTGGTGCAAGACATCAACAACCAAGCTTTTTTGTTCAAACTAAAAACAAGGGCTTTAAATTAATGCCGATTTTAGCCTTCAACAAGGATGAAGCCTACGAGGATGTGGCTGTTGGTGCTTTTGATTTGGAAAAAGATGGTGATTTAGACTTATATGTAGTGAGCGGCGGCAATGATTTAGATCAAGGCGATCCTAAGTTGCAAGATCGAATTTACGTCAATGATGGGAAAGGCAATTTTGAACGCTTAGAAGCTCAACTGCCAGCAACTAATGGAGGTAGCATTTCGGTCGGAGATTTCAATGCTGATGGCTATGATGATTTATTTGTAGGTGGCAGGTCTGTACCTGGCGTTTATGGCTTATCACCGGTAAGCTTAATTTTAAAAAATACCACTAAGGGCAATTTTGAAGTGGTTGCTCAAGATAAATTAGGTATGGTAACCGATAGTCGGTGGATTGATATTAATAACGACACCCATCAAGACCTAATCCTAGTTGGTGATTGGATGCCGATAACCATTTTAATGAATAACGGCCAAGGAAAGTTCACTGATGAAACTAAAAACCTTGGTTTAAATGAAACCCAGGGCATGTGGAATACTCTAGCATTTTCGGATATAGATGAAAATGGAAAGCTCGATATTATTGCCGGCAATGTGGGTACAAATTTTAAATGGAAAGCCAGTTCATCACATCCTGTTCGTTTATACCTAGACGATTTTGATAAAAACGAACAACCAGATCCTATTATTTTTTACGATTTTTTTGGGCATAATGTACCTTTTGCCTCAAAAGATAAATTAGTAACACAACTTCCTTATTTGAAAAAGAAATTTACGAATTATGCTTTATTTTCAAAAATTAAAAATATTGAAGATTTGACAGGAAAAGCTGAAAAAGATATCGCTATTAAAAAAGAAATAAAAGAGCTAAAATCTATGATGTTTTTAAATGAAGGAGATTCATTTAAAGCAGTCCCTTTACCTAAAGAAGCTCAATTCAGTGCTATTCAACATATTATGGTTGACACGATTAATACTAAAAAAGCTATCTATTATATTGGAAATAATTTAAGCTATGTTACAGAACTTGGTCAGAGTGATGGCAATGCTGGTGGTGTTTTAACAGCTTATAAAGATGGAGTTTTTGAAAAAATACTACCTTTGAAACTTCCTAATAAGATAGCTTACAAAAAAATAATTAAACTAAACAAAGATCAATTTCTTGTAATAAGCAACAACGATAAAGCTTTCATTATAAGTCCTCAACAAAAATAAAGATCAAAACCTCAAGTATATTATGACACTCAAGAACGTTTTTTTTGCTGCCATTCTAGTATTTTTTGCGAGCTGCAAAGAAAATACAGCATATAAAGAAAAATTACAAGATCCTGAACTTTTTCAGAGTTCCATGAAAAAGCTTACAGATGTCATTGTATATGATATTTTTTCGCCACCAGTTGCGTCCAGAGTTTATATGTACCCTACTATAGCATCTTATGCTATTATGCAAAAAGCACATCCTGAAAAGTACAATACTCTAGAAGGCCAAATTAACGAATACACGAATATTCCTAATCCAACAGACGAGCATATTGATATGAATCTGGCCGCCATTCATGCTTTTTTGACTTTAGGAAGGCAACTCATTTTCTCTGAAGATAAGATCAATGAATTTCAAGATAAAACCTATGCCGATTTACAAAAAGCTGGTTTACCTGATAAGGTTTTAGAAGCTTCAAAAAAATATGGAGAACTTGTAGCACAACATATTTCAAAATGGGCAGATACGGATATGTACAAACAAACAAGGACCTATCCAAAATATACCATACTCGATGAACCACAATACTGGAAGCCTACCCCACCTGACTACATGGATGGTATAGAGCCTTCATGGCATAAAATAAGAACATTGGTTTTAGATTCTGCCGGACAATTTCCTCCCATACCGCCTTTACCTTATGATTTAACTGAAGGGAGTCCGTTTCAAACCCAATTAATGCAGGTGTATCATGAAGGTGCTGGAGCCGATCAAAACAAAAGAGCTATCGCAAGTTTTTGGGATTGCAATCCTTATGTATCGCACCACCGTGGACACGCGATGTTTGCTACTAAAAAAATAACACCAGGAGGTCACTGGATGGGGATTACAGCAATTGCCAGTAGAAAATCCAAGAGTTCTTTTGATGAAACCGTGAATGCTTTCGCCAATGTTACGACAGCGCTTTTTGATGGGTTTATAAGTTGTTGGGATGAAAAGTGGCGAAGTTTGTTGGTTCGACCAGAAACTGTCATTAATGCAAATATCGATGAAGAATGGGTGCCCTTACTACAAACACCTCCATTTCCTGAATACACAAGTGGCCATTCCGTAATTTCGAGAGCTGCCGCCGTAACTTTAACGAATTTATACGGTCCTAACTTTGCTTTTGAAGACACCACCGAAGTTGAATATGGTTTACCCGTACGCAGTTTTACTTCTTTTATACACGCTTCCGAAGAAGCTGCCATATCAAGATTATATGGTGGAATTCACTATATGATGGCTATTGAAGAAGGTGTAAAACAAGGCGAAAAAGTTGGTCAACACATTACTAAAAACCTTGTCACCTTAAAAAGGTAACTTCAACAATAGGATAGGCTACATTAATAAATAAAAAAGGAGCTAGTGGTACTAGCTCCTTTTTTATTTATACCTACGTTTAAAAACTAACGCGCAAAATAAACATATATGGCAATCACTACAATACAAATCCCAATACCTACTTGGTTTACATACTTGTAAGGCGTAATAGATACTTGATTCGTATATTCTAACACATAAGGTTCTTTTCTTGGATAAAACCTACCAATAAGCAACATAATTATACTATTGGTTACAAACAAAATAGCCATAATATGTAAGAAGTGTGGATAATTTTCTTCTCCAAATACATAAGGTTTTAATACAAACTGACTTATAATATATAAAAGTGATCCAGAAATAATTCCGATTTTTGCCGCAATGGCGGGAACTCTTTTCGTTAAGTACCCTACTACAATAATACTAAAAATGGGAATACTGTAAATTCCGTTGATTTCTTGTAGATAGGCAAATAAACTTCCTGCGTTTGCTATTAAGGGAGCAATAAACATCGCGGCTAAGGCCAAACAAACTCCAAATATTTTACCATACTTTACCACAATATTTTCAGGAGCTTCTTTATTAATATGCTGCTTGTAAATATCAATTCCAAATAAAGTCACTGAACTATTTAAAACACTATTAAACGAACTTAAAATAGCTCCAAATAAAACAGCTGCAAAAAAACCAATTAAGGGCTTTGGCAATATCGCACGCACCAATTCTGGATATGCCATATCACTTGATGCTAAACCATTATCAAAATAATGGTAAGCTATCATTCCGGGTAATACTAAAATTAAGGGTCCTAAAATCTTTAAAAAAGCAGCTAGCATTAAACCTTTTTGACCTTCAGCTAAATTTTTAGCACCTAAAGCTCTTTGAATAATTTGTTGGTTGGTACCCCAGTAAAACAATTGCACCAACATCATACCTGTAAAAATAGTAGCAAAGGGTACTTCTTGTCCTGGATTCCCAGTAGAATCAAAACGTTCTGGATTGGCAGAAACTAAAATATCTATTCCCGATAGCACACTTCCATCTCCTATCGCCATCAATCCAAAAACAGGTATCAACAAACCGCCTATTAATAAGCCAATAGCATTTATAGAATCAGAAACAGCCACGGCTTTCAGGCCGCCAAAAACAGCATAAATAGAACCTATAACACCAATTCCCCAGATACAAATCACCAAGGCTGTGGTATCAGAAACCCCTAAAAGTGTAGGCACATCAAACATACCGCTAATAGCAACAGAGCCCGAATACAAAATAACAGGTAACAAGACCACTACGTACCCCGTTAAAAATAATCCTGAGGTAATGGTCTTGGTTGTCACATCAAATCGCTTAGCCAGAAATCCAGGTATGGTAGTTAATCCTCCTTTTAAATATCTCGGTAATAAAAAAATTGCTGTGATTACAATGGCAATTGCGGCCAACGTTTCCCAAGCCATAACGGATAAACCATCTTTATAGGCACTCCCGTTTAACCCAACAATTTGCTCTGTAGATAAATTGGTGAGTAACAAAGAACCTGCAATTACCCCTGCTGTTAAACTTCTGCCTCCTAAAAAATAGCCATCAGATGATTTTTCATCGGTTTTTCTTGTAGCGAAATAGGCTATAATTGCCACTAAAGCAGTAAAGCCTATAAAAGATAGTATTCCTAGCATGTTCTTATGGTTAATTTGATTATATAGGATAAATATATATGAATATTTAGAAAGAACTTAATTTAGACAGCAATAAAACCAACTATTCTTTTTTTTTACATCAAAAAGCGAACTACAACGTTTTCATGAACCACTAAATTATTTTTAACAGGGTTTTAATGGTTTTAAAAAAGGTATTTTGTTGCTTTGCATCGTAGAGCATGTGTTTAATGTTATTTATTTGTGCTATATCCTTAAAATGAAACATCTTAGCCTTTTATTCCTTATATTTTTACTTTCAGCATGCGCGAATTATGGGCAGTTAACGGTTATCACCAAATTACCTAACCGTTTAAAGGAGAGTTCAGGTATGGCGTATTACCAAGATGACAAGGTTTGGACCATTGAGGACCATGGAAATAAAGATGTCATTTATCAGGTAGATTTTAAAGGAAATATAAGGAGTGAATTTAAAGTTAAAAATGCCAAAAATGAAGATTGGGAAGATCTTACTACAGATAAAAAGGGTAATTTATATGTAGCTGATATAGGCAATAACGATAACGACCGTAAAGATTTGGTGATTTACAAACTTCCCAACCCTGAAACGGAATTAGGCGATAAAATTAACGCTATAAAAATTGAATTTAGCTATCCAGAACAAGCTAAATTTCCCCCCAAAAAAGCCGAGTTAGTATTTGATGCTGAAGCCATATTTCATCGTGAAAACCATTTGTTTATTATTACAAAAAATAGAGCTACCCCTTTTAATGGAAAAACCTTGATTTATAAAATTCCTGATACGGAAGGAAACCACGCTGCCCAACTTATAGGCCAGTTTGTTCCCTGTAAAAATGAAGCGATTTGTCAAATAACTTCCGCAGCTGTTTCTCCAAGCGGAAAAAAAGTAGTGCTACTCAGCTATGGATTTTTATGGATATATTCTGATTTTAGCGGTGATAAATTTTTTGAAGGAACTTTAAAAAAGATTGATCTTGGTGCAAGAACTCAATTAGAGGCGGTTTGCTTTAAAGACGAAAACACCCTATTGTTATCGGATGAAGAACGCGCTCAAACGGGACAAAACTTGTATTCGTTTCAACTCGAATAAGCAGCGATCTACCCATTTTTTTGAATTAAAACCTGAATCCTAAGCCAAAGCTAAATCTTGTGCCATCTTCACTATTAAACAGCGCTAAATTTGCGGACAATAAATCGGCTGCGTTAAGAAAAAAGCCAGCACCATATGACGTATGCCAGGTGTTTGAACCTATGTTAGGAAACCAAACTTTTCCATAATCAAACCCTGTAAAAAAACCTGTGGCTATGGGTAAAATACTTGTTCTTTTTTTTCCCAAACTAAAACGTAGATCTGTATTTTGATAATAGGCTGATTTTCCGGTAAATCGCTGATTTCTATATCCTCGAAGTCCGTCAACACCCCCTATACTTGCTGCTTGATAAAATTCAAAAGCTTCCCCTGTATTAAAATGTGCTTTCCATTTTGTGGCTAAAACTAGGCTGCCACTCGGTATTAATTTATAGTCAAATGATACACTAGGAATTACATAAACAAAACCATTTTGATCTTCACCTATTTGTTTTTTATACCCTACTTGAAGCGATGTAGCCATACCCATGGTGGGGAATGCGTTATTATCTTTATTTTCATAGGAATAGGCTATCTCGGAGCCTACGAAACTTTTTCTAGTTTCTTCGTTGTTCCTTTGGTAAAAATCATTGATAAACCTATCTGAAGTTTCTTCCACCTCAATCGACTCGATGAATAACCCAGCACTAAATTTAGCACCCATTCTACCTCTCCAAACCATGGATGGAGTGAAATTTATAGTTTCTAGGCGTACCCTATTGAAGTCGAAACCTAGATCGTCATCAAAATTATCGGTATCATTACCAAATCCAAAAAAATTGGTAGCAAAGTTAGGACTAGTAAAACGCATGGCTAACTCTAAATTCCAGTTTTCCAGTACATGCGCAAACTCACCAACATATGAAAAATCATAACCACTTGTTGCAAAATAATAAGAAGCACTGACCACATGCTGCGCTTTAAAAGGGTTTTGCCTAAATCCATTTTGGGTATAGGTATTTACAAATCCCAATCTAATTCCGTCATCAGGATTATAACCTATGGTGGGTAAAATCTGGTTAAGATTTCTTCGCATCTTAAAGGGATGATACGTGTTTACCTCATAATCATCAATCAATTTAACTTTTACGCCACTTACATTTTTTAGGGTATTTTTTTGACTCTTGTAATCGTAAACACTAATTTTTTTGGCAGCATTAATATCATATATGTCGTTGTTTTGGCCTCCAACCAACCTTACTTTTATACTGTTATTTTGTTGTCCTTTTACTTCAAATATATCATCATCATCTAAACCATAAACCCAAATTTCTTTGGTCGTGTTTTTATGAAATGTTTTATCGAAAAAAAGCTTCTTTTTGTTATCTTTAATGTTGCGATAGGCCTTTATATTAATTTCATCCGTATGTAAAGATTCGATCACAAACCAATCATCTTTATCCGTTCCCGTAACCACGGCAAACTTGTTCAAAATAAAATAATATTCTTTGGCCGTATCCGCTATGCTAGCCAAACGCGATAGTAGATTTTTTTTAATGAGGGCCATGGTTTCATCCCTGACCTCTTCAGGAAAAGCTAAAAGTGCGTTGTCAATGATTTCTGGTGTTATATTCGCTTTGAGATATTCAGCTTGGCGTATCCATTCTTTCTCGGTTGTTTCTGGAAGCAGGGCCATATCTAATACATAGGTTTTTGGCGAAGAATTTAACCCCTTTACACTTCTAATCTTTGGATTAAAACCTTCCATAAGCTTTAAACCAGGCACCGTTCTTGTCGCCAAACTCATCAAAAGACCATCTCCCATTTTTGAAAACACTTGATCTCTGTCTCTGGGTACGGGCCTATAGCTTACTTTACCCGAGGTTTTATCCTTAAATTCGGCCCAACGCCATTGATCGGTATGCCTATCCCAATCGCCAATGACCATATCAAAAAGTCGTGCTCTTATATACAGTTCAGTATCTACACTGTATTTTTCATCATCACGCAAATCCTTAAGCATGGAATCTGTACTTTTCAATTCGTTCGCGTAACCAAAACTTTTTAAGTCCCCATGATTATCCCCTGCATGTTCTTCAATCATATATAATTCATCTCCGAACCTGTCATTATATTGCATTAAAGCAGTTTGTTTGGGTACATAATACAATACTGGATTGGTGTGATAAATACCAACAGCATCTGACAATACCCCTACGGTAAATGGTGCGTAAGGATGTGCCCCAGTATAAAAATCCTCTAATAAACGTTCCGCATAGGTGTCTTTTAAGTCGTCAATAACATACTGATCTGGAAAAACCATCGATTGGAGGTATAGTTCTGCACTTTTTCTCAAAGCCCGCATAACGTATTCTTTGCCACTTTTATCTTGAAGTCTTAAGGATTTTGATTGATGACCTCCTCCCATTTTTACGGGTTTTAAACCTCCAAAAAGGGTATCCAAAGCTACTGTAGGAGCACTTACTGGGGTAGCGTAATACGAACGATATTTCTCTCCCCACACGATGTTATGAAACTTAGATTTATCTACCTCTTCTTTCGTGTATATTGATGCAGTAACCCTTGCCGGAAATGCATCACTATACTTTTCTTGATCTAAAACACTAACAGCCGGTAAAACTTCTGAGCCAAACAAGAATACAGCTTCTTCTTTATCATCGAAACCAAAATAGCGTACTTTTGAGGAGCCATCCGTATAAATTTCTAAGCTAGCATACCCCATTTGTCCGGTTGAAAACTGGCTACCGTTGATGCGTCTGGCAACCCCTTTTTTGGCTCCAGAACCACTAACAATTTGCGGTGTATTTTTTTCTACAATGTATTGTAGGGTATGTTCATGACCTGAAACAAAAATTACCTTATCCGAAAATTGGGCTAAAGTGGTCATACGGTCGCTTAGCTCACGGTAAAGTTTGTTTTGCGTGTCTGCTATAGAAGGCCCTGCAGTTTTCCTTAAGAGATTAGCAATACTACCTAACACAGGTAATGGTACATTTTTATTGCTAGGAAATAATTGTTGTTTTAAAGAAAATTGACCTCCATGAGGACCATAGGTAAACATAGGATGATGCAATGCAATTAGGGTGGTACGCTCCCTGTTTTCTTTGATGATATCTTCTATTTCTACCAAAAACTTTTCTCTACTTTTTATATCACAACGATCATTTATTCCTGGACGTTTGTCCCAATTTGTTAAATACCATTCTGTATCCACAAGTACAAGTACAATATCTTCCTCTATTTTTATAGTTTCAATAGGGCACCCATTTTTTGGAAAAAAAACTTGATCACTACTTAATTTTTTTTCAATATACTCTTGCTCTCTTTTGAGGCCCACAATACCCTCGGTATACCAATCATGATTACCCGGAATAAAAAACCTATTGCCTTTAAAATTTTCTAAAGTAGCTATTTGAGCGTCTAAATGACTTGAAGCAATTTTAAATGCATTCGTAGAATCTACTGGATCTGGTAATCCTGCAGGATAAATATTATCGCCTAAAAAAATTGCAGTACTATTGCTATTCGCACTGTTTAATTTTTCTTTAAATATTTTTAATGCGGGGTTCATTCCTCCATAGGGAGATAGCCCTGCATCCCCAATCAAATGAAAGGTATGCAGAATTTCTTTATCGGTCGCTTCATCTACTTTTAGCGCTGGGTTTTTGTATTTAGCTTTGTAAGTAGCACAGCCAGATAAAAATAGAAGAATTAAAATAAGCGTTAAATGTTTGCGCATAGTGGCAATTAAAGTGTTTTAAAATTTGTAATTTAGACCATGTAACTTTATTCTCATGACGGACATTGTATCCAAAACTGAAGCTTATGTAAATGAGCTACTTAGCGAAAAACTCGACAAGGCTTACCTATATCACAATTTGAGACACACACAAAGAGTCGTTAAAAGTACTAAAGAATTACTAAACTTTTATGCCTTAGCAAAAGAAGAAAGTATTGCTATCCTAACCGCTGCATGGCTTCACGACGTAGGTTACACCTCAAGCAAAACAGATCACGAATTACATAGTGCAAATATTGCTCAAGAATTTTTAGCAAAAATAGAATGTGACGAGGATTTTATAGCGAAAGTTAGTGCTTTAATTTTAGCTACAAAAATGGATCATGACCCGAAAAATTTGGCTGAAGAAATCATCAAGGATGCAGACTGCTCTCACTTTGCACAAAAAAGTTATCTGGAGACAACAGAGCTATTACGTGTGGAACTTGATTATTTAGATCTTGCAAAATTCACAACAAAAGAATGGAGGCTTAAAAACATTGAGCTTTTCCGAACAGAACATCGATTTTTTACAGATTATGCCCTAAAAAACTGGCAACCTATTAAGGATGAAAATTTAGCTACTCTTCTCAAAAAAGAAGAAAAAAACAGCAAGCTTATTAAAAAAGAAAAGTTAAAAGTAAGTCTTAAAAATAAAAGTCCTGAAAGAGGTATCCAAACCATGTTCCGGGTAACCATGCGCAATCACCTAAAACTAAGTGATATTGCAGACACCAAGGCTAATATTCTTTTGTCTGTAAATGCGATTATCATATCTTTAATTTTAGCCAATTTAATTCCTAAATTAGACAACCCCAGCAATGATTATCTTGTGGTTCCTGCGGCAATTTTTGTGGTTTTTAGTGTTATATCGATGATCATGTCTATACTAGCTACAAGACCCAATGTAACCAGTGGAGAGTTCACCAAAGAAGATGTGGAAAATAAGAAGGTAAATCTTTTATTTTTTGGAAATTTTCATAAAATGAAATTACAGGATTACGAGTGGGCCATTCAAGAACTTATTAAAGATCAAGATTATGTATATACTTCATTAACAAAAGATCTGTACTTTCTGGGCTTAGTGCTTAACAAAAAGTATAAATTACTACGCTGGACCTATACCATTTTTATGATCGGAATGATCTTGTCTGTTATTGTCTTTTTTGTAGCATTAAAATTTTATGGGCCAGAACGTATTATTCAATTACCCAACTAATAGGCTTGTGAGGTTTTAATTATTAATCTCAGCCATAAGATCTTCATACGTATATTTCTTTTCGGGCGAAAGGCTAGTGGCGTATTTGATATCAACACGGATCGCTTTTAGACCCGTAACGCCCTGAAGACCTTCTAGCTCTAAAATTTCTATTTTACCGCCAAAACATCCCTTGGATTTTAGAAATTTTATCGCTCTTAAATATTCTATTTCATCACTTTTTTGTGCGTAAACTACCACCATTTTACCTGGTATCGTTAAGCGAAGATTGGTTCCCTTAATAAATGACTTATCGATCCTTTTTTTAATAATTTCATACCTCGCATTATACGTTCCGTCCACGTCAAAACGCTTTTCATCCATTCTGAATCTAATGGATAAAGAGGCATTATATACCAGAATAAGTGATGCCACGTCTAATGGAACTTTAAGTTCTGGCTTTAAGTGGTAGTGTTCATTTTCCATTTCGCACATTACCTGTAGCTGCCACAACCGTAAGTTTCTTAAATACAACATGTGGAACGCTTGTTCTTCAGCGATACTGGCACCTATGTACATGTTATGCTCAACACCATCCGTTTTATACCGTTCAAAATAATGAGGAAACATTTCTTGGGCTTCTTTTTGTCTTTCGTCAATTATTGATGAAAGTTTTTTATTAATCAACATAACGCTCTGATCATAATTTCTACGATGATCGTAATATGATTTTGTTTGAGGGTCTATTTTGGACTCGTACGCAACAATCAAATTAAACAAACCTTGTTGATTGGCATATTCGCTTTTTAAGAAGCTAAAGATGGGTACAATTTCTTTTTGAATAAATTTAAAAATAGCTTGTTCACTATTGGTATGTAGAACATCTTTAACCTCGTTAATATAGTCTTGAACTCTAAATAGTAATTCTTCTAAAATCGGTAATTTTTTAACTTTTAGAGCAAAATTTATCACTCCCTTAATTTCAGAAAGCTGGATCAAAAGATCGCGCTGAATGCCAATATTTCTTGCTAAAGAAGAATCTTTAATATCTGTTTGACCGTATAGGGGATAGACATCGTTAAACACTATTTCTTTGAAAGAAACTTGTTTATTTTCCATTCCATCAATCATAAATTGCCTTGCTTCTTCCTTAAATTTCCAGTATACAGCGCTATGTACAGACGTACATTCGTTTTGAATAATAGCATCTATTCTATTGACCTCTTCGTTCATGGAGCGTAATACTCCACTAACAATAAAAGGCATAATATCTTCTAATTTATTAGCATTTACGCTATTCAGCGCGTTCTTTTTCATGGACACAAGCTCCAGAACACCCAGCAATTCTCCTTCACTCGCTATGGGAGCAAATATCGCACTTTGTATGCCTTGTTCTTTTAAATTCTTATAGGGTCTAGCTCCTCCTGAACGCTCGTACAGCGCAGCCACATCTGAGATCGAAAAATAAGTACTTTCATTGATAAGTTTATGGTATGAAGATTTGCATAGCGCTTCATTACAGGGTTCTACTGCATTCTCTTTAAGTAAAAAGCTTTTAATACCAACGCCAAAAACTTTTTCGAATTGATTTTTTTTTGAATTATAGGTTACAAAACCGACTTTAATATCTGAAATACCAAAAAAAGACCTGAAGGTTTGCATCAAGTTCTTCATAAAACCTTCACTACCCCTTTTGTTATTTGCAATTAAGCTCGATTTTATTTCTGAAATGGCATGTTCATTAGTCACATCAAACATCGACGAGATCACAAAACCTTTACAAATGAAGCTTTTTGGCGGTATTTTTTCTTGCCATAAGGCTAGATTGTCAAAATTCTCTTGGAGTTCGTTGAAGTCTTTTTTAGTTAATTTTTTTGACTTATCCGTAGGTATAATCTCCATAAAATCTGCATTATACAAAATTCTATAATGCCGCATAACGCCATTTTTATCAGGAATATCATAAAAAAATGGTCGTTTAAAATCTAACTGATACTTGTAATGTGCACCTAAAACAATAGTACAAGCTAAGACGTAAAGATGGTGCTCCGGTAAGTTTCGTAAATGTGGAGAAAATTCGTTATCAACAGCATCAGCATCTTCTAATATTTTTTTGAAGCGTTCAGAAACATTAAAAATCACATTGTCATAAGGCAAAGAAGCTGCTTTAATTTCGTTGTTCGTCAATACTCCTGCAAAAGTGTCTTGTAAGATTATTTCAATAACATCTTTATGCTTTTCTAACAAGGTAATATCGGTAAACCCGTCTCTTAGTTCTGGATACGGTGCTTGCGCATCAAGAATATACTTGGCTTTCTGTGCGATAAAACTATTTTCGCTTTGCGCTAAAACGTCATATTGTTCTAATAATTTATTAAAACTAATAATTTGATCTAGTGGTGATTGTAGTTTGCTATCCATAATGGTATTGGTCGTTTCTCAATATATAAAATTACGCAAGAAAAACACTATTTTTAGTTCTCAATATACTGCAACAACCAAAGTTTTTTTGGAGTTTTATAAAAAATATTACATGTCTTCGAACTACCGATTATCAAGAGCCTATAAAAATGCAAAGATCCTAACTTTTGACAATACTTCAAAATTTATTCTATTTAGCGATTGCCATAGGGGAGACAATAGCTTTGCCGATGATTTTGCCAACAATAGAAACATTTATTTTCACGCCTTAAAATTCTACTTGAACGAAGGTTTTTCGTATGTAGAATTAGGCGATGGTGATGAATTATGGGAGAATACCAGTTTTGAGTCGGTTTTTAATGCGCATAAAAATGTTTATTTTTTACTGCAAGAATTCTTTAAAAAGGATAGGTTGCACATGATTTGGGGAAATCACGATATGGTGTATAAAGATCCTAAATTAGTAGCGCAGAATTTGGATACTTATTTTGACCCTGTCGAAGGCTGCACTAAAGCCTTACTCCCTAACTTACCTTACCATGAAGCTATCATTTTAAAACATAAAGACACCCTTCAAGAGCTTTTTTTAACTCATGGCCATCAAGCAGATTGGTGGAACTACACCTTTTGGAGATGGGGTCGCTTTTTAGTTCGAGTGCTTTGGAAACCTTTACAGGTTTGGGGTATTGCAGACCCGACCAGCCCAGCAAAAAACTATAAAGAACTCATAAAAATAGAACGAAGAATTAAAAAATGGATTGTAGAAAATAAGTATTTATTGACAATTGTTGGCCACACCCATAGACCAAGGTTTCCGCAACCTAGTGAAATTCCTTTTTTTAATGATGGTAGTTGTGTACATCCACGAAGTATTACCGGTATAGAAATTGAAGATGGTGCTATTAGCTTGATCAAATGGAATATAGAAACCACGGATGACGGTATTTTAAGAGTTGTTAGAGTATTATTGGAAGGACCCAAGAAATTAAGCGACTATGAAAAAAAGTAATTCCGCTCAACATAAAATAGTTGACGTGCTGCTCCGGGCCATATATAATTGATTGCATTGCGAAATTTTAGCTCGCCCTTGTGGAGCTAAAAAATAAGTGTAAAAATTATCGCGCTGGTCAATCATAAAAAATCTCATCTGATTTTATATGATTTCACTTCAAAAAGAATTACATTATAATCTATACTTTCTTTATTTTAACATCAATTTAAAACACATTGGCAGGGTATTTGTTAATTTTACACTGACTTAAGTTTATTTAAAATTTTTATGCGGTTTCTTAGTTTGTCATTTTTTTTATTACTTTTTCAAGGTGTTCTTTCGCAAGAAATACCTAAAACGACGGTAATCAAAATCGAAAGCAAAACCAAGACAAATGAAAAGATTGACTTAAAGTTACTTCCTGAAAAAAAGAATCAATTGTCTTTAAAGATGCCTGATTTATTAGGCCGAACTCCAGAAGTGGATATGAAAGGCGATAATAAGCCTAATGTTTCCATGCTGCCTAATACCGATTTAAAACAAGCGGGTCACGATTTGGTATTAGATCCTAAAATAAGGGAAAAAAGAGATTCCAAATCGGGTGGTTATTTCCCAAATATGTATTTAGGTGACATAAAAAATAACGGTAAATTTATCGGCATAGTTTGTCGCGATCACGAATATGTTGACGGAGATATAGTAAAGATAACTGTAAATGGTGTTGAAGTTGAACCAAAATTATTTTTAACTGGTGCTTTTAAAGGGGTCAATGTTGATCTACAAAAAGGTTTTAATCGCATCGAGTTTGAAGCATTGAACGAAGGGTCCTCGAGCCCTAATACAGCGCAGGTTAATGTTTATGATGATGTTGGAAAACTCATTTACGCCAACCAGTGGAATTTATCGACAGGATCAAAAGCTACTTTTGTCGTTGTCAAAGAATAATGGTTTCTATTAGCCATGATCCATTAACATTATCCATTCATATATAACGCTCATCAGTATGCAAATAAGAGTCAACATGAGATGGCCGTTAGTTACTTCAGTATTGAAGAGATTAAAAGCTTTTTTAATTTTTATTTAGCATAACGTTCCCCAGGACGATACCTTTCCTTAGCGCGTTTTAAAACATCTTCTTTATAAAAAGGAACATCCTTAAACTGCATATCGGCATATTTCTGAATTTGATCATCAAAATGCGGCGATTTTGGGTCACCACTTTGCCCACCAGCTAAGATGCTTTTTGCTTTTACCTTAGTTCCAAATTCTACCACCGCAACAAAACTATTACCTCTAGTTCCATATATTTTTTTGGTATTGTTCGTATAATTAACTCCGTATGCTGCTAGGGCGCCCCACCTACCCGATGCAAACCCAATTGGAATACTTGGCAAACTATCATTAAAAGCCTGTTGAATATCTCCATTTAAGCGTTGGTATCTATTGACCTCACCCCAAGGCATTTCCCAAGTACCAAAATCAGTTGTTAGCCTCTCTATGACGGCCTCAAAAACTTGTAAACGCTCCTTGTTTGGAGATTCCGTACCAAAATAGTTCATACGCTCCATATCACTCATCCCTTTGGGTGCGCTGCCCATTTGCCCATACATAGTTCCGTAATAGTGGGCTAGGGTCATGCCAACAGCTTCTTTCGAACTTTTTAAATCCCATTGTTTTAGCACCGCAATAGGTTCAGTAAGCTTTTGATTTTTTAGTGCACTGGCCTCATAGGCTTGTACTAAACCTGGAATTAAGTTTTCAAAAGCGGGCAAATACGGGTCATGTGCTAATTCAATTAAACCATCTAATGTAAATCCAGACTTGCCTTTTAATAGTTGAATAGCATGAATACCTCTAAAATTTTCTTGATCTTTCGACATGTAATAAGGATAGTCTTCTTTTTTGGGACTAAATTCTAAAGCCGCTGTATAAGGTGTAGAATTACAATTTTGAAACCATCCATTTTCAGGATTTAGCAGTAAAATATTTTCATCCACCGTATGCAAGCCTTGCCAATCGGTCTTAGGGTCACTACCATCAACAGGTAAGGAATAATCAAAACTCACATCGCGTTTAGGAACAAAGTTTCCATGAAAATAAGCGATATTTCCTTCTGCATCAGCATACACCGTGTTATTTGAAGAATTGGTGCGCATATTCATCATCTCCTTAAACCCTTTGTAGCCCGTCTGTTTGGTTCTTATATAGGATTGTTCCAAAGCTTTTACAGGTTCCCACATCATGGCAGAAGCTGTCCATTGCCCGTCAACACTATGGGTTATTGGACCGTGATGTGTGCTATAGGTTGGAAATTTCTTTTCTTTGATTTCATTTCCTTCTTTATATTTCAAAAGTACTTCACCCACCGTAACAGGTCGTAATTCTTCTCCGTATTGATACACAATTTTATCGTCAAGCTGAGTGATGGTTTCTTTAAATTCGTCCATCACATCGGTATAGGTAGACGTATGCATCCATCCTGTTTTTTCATTAAAGCCCTGATACACAAAAAACTGCCCCCAGGTTACTGCGCCGTAGGCATTTAAGCCTTCCTCACTAACCACGTGTACTTCCGGTCTAAAAAAGAACGAGGTATGTGGGTTAATCAGTAAAAGCGGATGACCAGATTCGGTCAATTTTCCAGAAATGGCAATTCCGTTAGAACCCTGTGGCTCTAATGCTGCTGCTTCTTTTTCAATAGCCAACACCTCTGCTTTCGGAAGCTCTAAACCATCTTCATAAAAAGCCTTAAGTTTATTGGTTGAAATTCGTTCAATATCGCCACCAATAGAACCTTCACTAAAATACATGGGCATCCAAGGCTCAAATTGAGTTAGTAATTTAGGCTGTACTTCAGGGTGTGTTTTTAAATAATAATTTATACCATCTGCAAAAGCATCACATAATTTCTTTAGCCAGTCAGGACTATTTTCGTAATTCGCTCTAGCTTCTTCCTCGGTCATAAAAAGCTTTGCACGCAAATCACTATATAAAGCTTCTTCACCTTCAACTTCTGCCAACCTTCCTGTTGCCCAAATATAATTCTGTTCTACTCGATTAAAATCGTCTTCGCACTGTGCGTATAATAATCCGAAAACAGCATCTGCATCCGTTTTACCATAAATATGAGGAACACCAAAATCATCTCTAATAATTTCAACATTGTCGGTATAAACTTTGTATTTATCACTTTCTAGGCTAGACCCTGGTTCTGTTTTACAAGAAGTGAACAAAAGGAACGTAATCAAGAGAGATTTCAGAAGTGTTTGCATCATATGGAGTTTATCGATGCAAAATACAAATAATTTACTTCTAAGTAAGTTGAAATAAACCGCTATTATTAAAAATTGATATAGTTTTGCCATAACTTGCGACTAAATTGAAAAAGTAGCATGTCAGAAAAAAAAGTTACCATTCTTACGGCCTTTAAAACCATCATTTGGCCTCGTAGGAACCTTGTTTTCTTAGGTCTTATCTTGATTGTGATCAGTAAAGCGGCTAGTTTTGTCGCGCCTTTGTCTCTCAAATATTTAATGGATGATATTATCCCTAATAAGGATGTGGATTTTCTAAAACTATTAGTGGGTGCAGTTGCCTTTGCCATTTTCGTACAAGCCATCACCTCATTTTTGTTGACAAAAATACTAAGTGTTCAGGCACAGTATTTAATCTCTGAATTGAGAGCACAGGTACAAAAAAAGGTGTTGTCGCTGCCCATTCGCTTTTTTGACAATGCCAAGTCTGGGGCTTTAGTTTCAAGAATCATGACCGATGTTGAAGGGGTTCGGAATCTTATAGGAACCGGTCTTGTACAATTGGTTGGCGGTTCTATCACAGCTGTTGTTTCTTTGATATTATTGTTGAGAATCAGTTGGACCATGACGGTTTTTACATTAATTCCCCTAGCTATTTTTGCGCTTATTGCTTTAAAGGCTTTTAAATTTATTCGGCCTATTTTTAGAAATAGAGGCAAAATAAACGCTGAAGTCACGGGACGATTAACCGAAACATTAGGTGGCGTTCGGGTTATAAAAGGATTTAATGCTGAAGCACAAGAAAATAAAATTTTCGAGGAAGGTGTGGAGCGCCTATTCTTAAATGTAAAAAAGAGTTTAACGGCAACAGCCTTTATGACAAGTTCTGCTACTTTTTTATTGGGCATAGCCACCACTGGAATTATGGGAATTGGCGGATATAAAATTATGATGGATGAGTTGACCATCGGAGAGTTTTTAACCTTTACCTTTCTTTTAGGATTGATGGTTGCGCCGATTGTTCAAATGAGTAATATTGGGAGTCAATTGACCGAAGCTTTGGCCGGCTTAGATCGTACCGAAGAATTGATGAATATGACCCCAGAGTCTGACCAAGAAAATAGAACCACTGTTTTAGAGCATATAAAAGGATCTATTGTTTTTAATGAGGTGTCTTTTGCATATGAAGAAGATAAAGAAGTACTCCACAATATTAATTTTGAAGCTAAATCGGGCGATGTTATCGCTTTAGTAGGAAGTTCTGGCTCCGGAAAATCGACTATTGCCGGTTTAGCCGCGACTTTTTTGAATCCTCTTTCGGGTACTATTTTTATTGATGGCCATGATTTATCTCAAGTAGACTTGAATAGCTACCGAAAAAATTTAGGCGTGGTGCTACAAGATGAATTTTTATTCGAAGGCTCCATAAGAAACAATATTTTATTCCCAAGACCAAATGCCACCGAAGCGGAAGTACAAGCTGCCGTAAAAGCGGCCTACGTAAATGAATTTACTGACAGGTTTGAAAACGGTTTGGAAACTCTTATCGGAGAAAGAGGCGTTAAACTTTCAGGAGGGCAACGCCAAAGAATAGCGATTGCTAGAGCTATTTTAGCCAATCCAAAAATATTAATTTTAGATGAAGCAACATCCAATTTAGATACCGAAAGTGAAGCCTTAATACAGAAAAGTTTGGCTACCTTAACCGAGGGTAGAACCACTTTTGTGATTGCGCACCGCTTAAGCACCATTAGAAAAGCAAATCAGATTTTAGTGATTGAAGATGGTCGTATCGCTGAGCAAGGAACGCATGACGAATTAATTGCCAAAGAAGGACGGTATTTTAACTTGTTCACCTACCAGGCTAGGATATAGGAATGCTGCTAAAGTAATTTTTGGGAAGTCTAAAAAATGTGAGTTTATACTCGCATTTTTTGTATGCTATTTATTTTAAAATCGCCACCCAAAGTTGAGACCTCCTCTTACTTGTACTTCAATAATATCTCTAAATTCATCGTTCTTCACAAACCCTAAGTTTCTTCCAACACCAAAACCTAAATCAACCAGAAATCCACTATCACTAACCCATTTCCAACCTATACCAGCACCTATTGCCGTTTCAAAAGCAGTTTCTTCGGTAGAAGTGGAGCCACCTGGGCCTTCATTAATTTGTACACCATCAAAAGTGTAAAACTTCACAAAACCTTCTGCATAAAAACCCTTAGCCCCATAATCTTCTTTTGAGAAGAAATACTGACGGTAGTATGGTGTTAATGAAAATTTTTCATAATCTGAAAAATCTAAATCATCGTCTTCTAAGGAAATAAATAAATCAGCCCCAACACCTGAATATCTTCCTAAAATATATTCATAGCGAGGACTAAATGCAGGTAAAGCCAAGATAGCTGTAATATCAAGACTTACTTCATGTTTATTGATCGTTGCAAAGGTCTCCATACGCTTTTGCGACTCCGTAAGCTTGTCATCTTGTGCCATAAGATGTACAGTAGCCATTAGAGCTAGAATGCTTAATAGTAGTTGCTTCATGATAAATTATTTTTAAACCTTAACTAAAGATATCGCAATTATTTAAATTATTTTATTTTAAATAACTATTTCTACGCTAAATAACTCTATTTTTTAGGGTGCTAATACCCGCCTTGATTTTGGGCTATGATAAGATTTCATTTAAGAATTTAAAAAAAATCAAAATTAAGATTCCGGAGCCAACTCAATTTCCAGGCCTTCAATGTCTTGGGTGAGGTGAATTTGACAGCCTAATCGGCTATTGTCTTTTACGTAGAATGCTTCGGATAACATGGCGTCTTCATCATCCGATTTTTCAGGCAAGATGACATCATTTAGTACGTAACATTGGCAAGAAGCACACATAGCCATACCACCACAAACTCCAATAGTACCTTCGGGAGCCAGTTCGTAAGCACGCACCAATTCCATAATATTCATATTCATATCGGTTGGAGCATCAACTTCGTGAATTACACCTTCCCGGTCGGTGATTTTTATTTTTATATCGCTCATTCCATATCCTTTTAAAACTAAAAAATATCCCCTAGAGGGGATTATAGGGATGTTTTGGAAAGCCATCTTTGCATATCCCTAACCCCTAATTACTAGCTACTCCTAATCGATCGATTTCACAACAGCCTTTGGCGCTTCTTTTTTACTACCATCAAAACCATTAATTCCGCCAACTGTGGTGTATTTTAGTACATATTTTTTATCTGGAAAAATCCGCTGGTAGGCACTTTGACACATGAGGGTAGCTTCATGGAAACCGCATAAAATAAGCTTCAATTTCCCTGGATACGTATTTACATCGCCAATGGCATAAATTCCTGGGATATTTGTTTGATAATCAAAAGTGTTTACTTTTATCGCATTTTTTTCAATCTCTAAGCCCCAATCACCTATGGGTCCTAATTTTGGAGATAATCCAAAAAGAGGGATGAAATTATCCACTTCTAAATCGATATTTTGCTCTGCATCGGCATGTTTGGCAATCGTCACTGATTTTAAAACACCATTACCGTTGACAGCCACAATTTCTGCAGGGGTAATCAGATTAATTTTACCCTCGTTCTTTAGTTTTTGTACTTTTTCAACAGAATCTAATGCTCCTCTAAATTCATTTCTTCGATGTACCAAAGACACTTCTGATGCCACATCTGACAAAAAGATACTCCAATCTAAGGCAGAATCGCCACCACCAGCAATGACCACTTTTTTATTGCGATACATTTCAGGGTCTTTTATAAAGTAATTGATTCCTTTATCTTCAAAACTTTCGATATTCTCTAAGAGTGGTTTTCTAGGTTCAAAACTTCCAAGACCGCCAGCAATAGCCACCACTGGAGCCTTATGTTTGGTACCTTTATTTGTAGTAACGATAAAGGAACCATCTTCTAAAGTTTCAATCGTTTCTGCCCGCTCCCCTAAAGTAAAACCAGGCTGAAAAGGCTTTATTTGTTCCATGAGGTTATCCACCAAATCGCCTGCTAAAACTTCAGGGAACCCGGGGATATCATATATAGGTTTTTTTGGATACAACTCGGAACATTGTCCGCCCGCTTGCGGTAATGCGTCAATTAAATGGCATTTTAACTGTAGTAAACCTGCTTCGAAAACAGCAAAAAGACCCGTAGGTCCTGCGCCAATAATAAGTATGTCTGTTTTAATCATTAAAAATAATCTTTAAAAATAATAGGTGAAATTACAGCTTAGTTTTAAATGAAAACCTGATATTTATCAGGCCCCTCAGAATGCTTTAAACCCGCTGCACACCCAACTATTCATGAAAGCTCATAACGAGCATTTTTTTCATAAAGACAAAACCAACGAATATGAGTCTGAACATATCAGCTAGTTTGCCAATTTTTATATTCCCGAAATATTGATGACTTCTTGTATTTGTGGTGCGTATTTTTTAATTGTCATTTCTACCCCACTTTTTAGGGTCATTTGATTGACGGAGCAACCCACGCAAGCACCCTCTAAACGTACTTTTACCGAAGAATCGTTATCTATTGAAATCAATGAAATATCACCCCCATCACTCTGTAAAAAAGGACGAATTTCATCCAATGCTTTTTCGACATTTAATCTTAATTCTTCTGTGTTCATAATTATTTGTTTTTTACAGGAGCGCAACCTGCCATTGTTGTTATCTGTATGGCCTCCGTTGGTGGTAAACTATCATTTCTTTTCACCACTTCTCGTACCACATTGCGCGTCACTTCTTCGAAGGCAGCTTCTGTTGGTGTACCTGTTTGCAGCGCCGCAGGTCGCCCAACGTCTCCCGCTTCACGAATACTTTGCACTAAGGGTATTTCTCCTAAAAAGGGTACTGCTAAATCTTCCGCTAAGTTTTTAGCACCTTCCTTCCCGAAAATATAATATTTATGATCAGGCAGTTCGTCTGGTGTAAAGTAGGCCATGTTTTCTACGATGCCTAAAACAGGAACGTTGATCGAGTCTTGTTGAAACATGGCTACTCCTTTGCGGGCATCAGCTAAAGCTACTTCTTGTGGTGTGCTTACTACCACAGCTCCCGTAACTGGCATGGCCTGCATAATACTCAAATGAATATCCCCCGTTCCTGGAGGCAAATCAATCAACATAAAGTCTATTTCTCCCCAATGAGCATCAAAAATCATCTGATTTAATGCTTTAGAAGCCATAGGTCCTCTCCAAATTACCGCTTGGTTGGGTTGGGTAAAAAACCCTATCGACAATAATTTAACGCCGTAACTTTCTACAGGCTTCATTTTAGATTTTCCCTCGATATTTACCGCTAAAGGCTTTTCATGTGCAACATCAAACATGATAGGCATTGAAGGCCCGTAAATATCAGCGTCTAACAAGCCCACTCTAAAGCCCATTTTAGCTAAAGTAACAGCTAAATTTGCAGTAACGGTAGATTTACCAACACCTCCTTTTCCAGAGGCTACGGCAATAATATTTTTAAGACCAGGAATTGGTTTTCCCTTGATCTCATTCGTTTTTGGCTTTGCTGCAGGAGCGTCAACTTTTACATTAATTTTTATTTTAGCCTTCTCGTAAACCTCTTTATGAATGATCTTAAGGATTTCAACTTCTGTTTTTTTGCGTGCTTGAAGACTTGGATTTTTTATGGTAATATCGACCTCAACCTCGTCACCAAAAATTTGAATGTTGGTCACTGCTCCGCTTTCTACCATATTCATACCCTCACCAGGTACAGTAATATTTTCTAAAGCTTTCAGGATGTCTTTTTTCTCTAACTTCATTATCAATTTTTTACAGTCTTTATTAAAACTGATTCTAAATTACAAAGATACAGTTTAGAACCGATATTTTGAAAGGATAAAATTGAAATATCGAATGATTCTATAAGATTGGTTGATAGGCTACTGCTTCATTCATTGGTCTAATTTTAAGCACCCAACTCTTTATAGGGATCCCAAAAAAGTTTTTCAAAATCTTGAATTTGAAAAGCGACAACTTTAATCCCCTCGTTTTCTAATAATTGCTGCATTAAATTGCTGCCTTCAAAATGATGTTTACCCGTTAACAAGCCTTTTTTGTTGACTACTCTATGGGCTGGAATATCTTCCATTCCATGTGATGCATTCATTGCCCATCCTACCATGCGAGCACTGCGGGCTGATCCTAAATGTTTAGCAATAGCGCCATAGGAGGTTACCCGACCGTAAGGTATTTGCCGTGCAATTTCATAAACTCTCTCAAAAAAATTTAGAGGATCAGGCTTCATTTTACTGATTAAAAATACGAACCGTAGTGATGATAAAAAGAATCAACATTAAGGCACTTAAAATGTAATTAGAGTTCCTTGAAAAAGAATTGTTTTTTGTTTCTAACTTATAAAAGTAAATCGTGTATAAATACAGAACGGTAAATGTTCCTAAACCAGCGGCAACAACAAAAGTTAAGACATCCGTGATTTCAAAATTGATCCAGCCTGAGGTTTTCCACATGGCGTTTAAACCGCTGTAGTAAGGAATGGTCAATAAGTTTAAGGCGGCTAATAATATGCCTTTAAAATAACTGTTTTTTTTACTTAAATTAAGTACCTTTTCTTTTTGAATGGTATTCTTTTTGGCTAAAACAAAAAAATAAATGCTAAAAAAAGCAAATACCACAAGGGCTATTTTTAACAAAACAGCCACTACCTCGGGATTATTGTATAGGTATTTTGAAATAAGCACGGCAATATAGGCCTGCGCCATGATCATGGTTGAGACTCCAAGACTAAACATAATTCCGTTTAATTTACCTTTCTCTACGCTGGTTTTTGCGGCATTCATATTCAATAATCCAGGCGGTACGGTGGCCATAAAAGCTGCAGAAAAGGTGACAAAAAAAAGAATTAATACATGCGTCATTGGTTAATTGACTTTAAATTGAATAAAGGTGATTGGTTTTCCTTTCTCAAGATACTGATTTTCGTAGAAAGTTTGAATATTCATTACTTCTTTTGGACTCCCTTCATTTTTGTAGACGTCGTGATTCGCGTAAATTACTTCTAATCCGGATCCATGTAACAAGCCTAAAGTATACCCATGCATAAATTCACTATCGGTTTTTAAATTTACAACACCGGCATCGTTTAAAATAAATCGGTATTTATCTAAAAATAGTTGATTGGTAAGTCTGTGCTTTGTTCGTTTATATTTTATTTGAGGATCTGGAAAAGTAATCCAGATTTCTGAAATTTCGTTTTCAGCGAAGAGCAAATCGATTAACTCGATTTGGGTTCTTAAAAAAGCCACATTGATTAAATTATCTTCAATTGCTGTTTTTGCACCACGCCAAAATCGAGCCCCCTTAATATCGACCCCAATAAAATTTTTATTTTTATGTTGTTTGGCAAGTCCAATCGTGTATTCGCCTTTACCACAGCCCAATTCTAAGACAATGGGGTTATCATTTTTAAAAAAAGAATTCCAATTGCCTTTTAAATTCACCAACCCTTTTTGAACATCGTCTCTATGGGGTTGAAGGACATTTGCAAAAGTTTCGTTTTCGTTAAATCGCCTTAATTTGTTTTTACTTCCCACTTTTTTGTACTGTTTTAAAAAAGGCAAAGCTAAATAAAAATTTTCTTGAAAGCGACGATCTTCAAGGAAGAGCCGTAGGATGCTTATTGACAGGTGGAAACAAAGAAGCCCAAGGCAAGTTTATACGTCGTTTTTAATAGATTCTGCTTTTTCTAAGGTAAACGAAAATTCAGAACCAACACCCAAAACGCTTTCTACATAAATTTTTTCATTATGCGCTTCAATGATATGTTTTACGATGGCTAGCCCCAATCCCGAACCACCTTCCTCTCTACTTCCGCTTTTATCAACTCTATAAAAACGTTCAAACAGTCTAGGAATAAATTGCTTGGCAATACCTTCCCCATTATCGGTAACTCTGACGATAACTTTGTTTTTTATCAAGTTTTCAACACTAACTTCTGTGGTACCATTCGCGTGCCCATATTTTATGGAATTCACCAATAAATTAGTAATCACTTGCTGTATTTTTTCTTTATCTGCTCTTACCAAAATTGGCTTGTGGTATTTCATATCAAAAGCAAGCGTTATTTTCTTCTTAGACGCCTTCATTTCTAATAAGTCAAATATGTTTTGGATCAGCTCTACAATGTTAAACTCACTGACTTCTAGATTTAAATCACCAACTTCTAATTTGGTGATTAAATCAAGGTCTTTTACTATATAAATAAGTCTATCCACACCTTTACTCGCGCGTTGCAAGTATTTTTTTCGCAGTACTTTATTATCTGCAGCACCATCTAATAAGGTTAAAATATAGCCTTGAACCGTAAATAAGGGTGTTTTAAGTTCGTGCGATACGTTCCCTAAAAAATCTTTACGGTACTCTTCTCTGATTTTCAAAGTGTCAATCTCAATTTTTTTATCCTTGGCAAACTTTTCTATTTCTGCCGTCAAGGTTCCCATATCAGTAGTGACCGTTCTAGAACTTAAGCTTGAAGATTCTAGCAGAGAAACATCGTCATAAATACGTTTAATTCTTTTGTAAATAAATTTTTCAACGCGCAACTGTATGACAAAAAAACAAACAGCAAAAGAAACTAGCGTTGTTGCTATAAAGAGTAGCACATTTAATTCTTCTTGAAATACGGAGAAAAGAAATAGCAACAACAATGATAATATAGCGGTGATATACATCGCTGAACGAAGCGCAAATTTGTACGATTTTTTAAATAATATCGCCATTATAAAATAAACTTGTAGCCTACTCCTTTCACCGTTTTAAAATGATCGTCACCTATTTTCTCTCGGAGTTTTCGAATATGAACATCGATGGTGCGCCCCCCTACCACAACTTCATTACCCCAAACCTTATCTAAAATATCTTCTCTTTTAAAAACTTTATTGGGTTTTGAGGTCAATAGGGCAAGTAACTCAAATTCTTTTCTGGGCAAGGTTAATTCTTCTCCATTATTGATGATCTTATATTCTTCCCGATTGATAACTATATGACCCACTTTTACAATATCATCGGTATTTTCATCCTCTTCTTTTAACCTTCTTAATAGTGCTTTTACTTTACTAACTAAAACTTTAGGTTTTATGGGTTTGGCAATATAATCATCCGCGCCTGCATCAAAACCAGCCACTTGCGAATAATCTTCGCTACGAGCGGTTAAAAAAGTAATAAGCGTATGCTCTAAACCACTCGTGTTTCTGATAATTTCACAAGCTTCAATACCATCCATTTCTGGCATCATCACATCTAAAATTATTAAATGAGGTTGTTTTTTCTTCGCCTTTGATACGGCTTCAACTCCGTTTTTGGCAGTAAAAACATCGTAACCCTCTTGGGATAAATTGTAATTCAGAATTTCTAAAATATCTGGTTCATCATCAACTAAAAGTATTCTAATGTCTTTCTTTTTCATTTGTCACTATTATTTTTTGAAAGCTAGTACACGCTATTTTATCAATCAAAAGTAAAGATAATACTAATACTCGTAGGGACTTAACTATTATTTAATATGATAACCTTAAGGTAACATTATAAAAATACATGTTTAACATACAGCTAACACGACTTTTACAAAGGCTAGGTTTATTTGCATCATGAAATTTGAACAGCTAAATAAAATGAAATACGCTTTACTATTTTTTGTTTTTTTGATCACTATGGCAGCTACATCCCAAGATGTTGGGAGTATTGTTGGTAAAATTACAGACAAAGAATTTAATAACGATCCATTGGCATTTGCTAATGTTCTGATTAAAGGTACTACGAAAGGGACAACTTCAGATTTTGACGGTCTTTTTGAAATTGCGAATCTTGAGCCGGGTGTTTATACTGTTGTTTTTAGCTATCTAGGCTATCAAACCATCGAAATACCTAATGTAGATGTAGAATCGGGAAAGGTTACCACTTTAAATGTGCCTATGTCGGCTAGTGAAGGAATGTCTTTGGATGAAGTAGTTGTGACCACATCAGCCCGAAAAGATTCTGAAATAGCACTTTTATTGCAACAGAAAAATGCGCTTACCATGCAAGAAGCTATAAGTGCCGAAGCTTTAACTTTAAAAGGGATCGATGATGCTGCTGCGGCAGTAGCACAAATATCTGGTATTTCAAAACAACAGGGTTCTAGCAATGTTTATGTTAGAGGATTAGGAGACCGATATCAAAATACAACCATGAACGGACTATCCCTACCCTCTAATGACGTCAATAAAAAAAATATTAATCTTGATTTATTTTCATCAAGCATTATTGAAAATGTTTCTGTAAGCAAGGCCTATACACCGCTTTTTTATGGAGATTTTGCTGCTGGGAATGTGAATGTAAAATCTAAAGAGTATACGGGTAACGGGTATTTAGAGGTTGCTCTTGGAAGCGGAGTTAATTCGAACGCCGCAGGTGAAGCTTTTGTGAGAAGTGAAGGCCCTAGTGATTTTGGGTTTTATAATAGGTATAGTAATGATCCCTTCGCAATTATCCTTTCACACGGCATTGATCCTATTTCGTCATGGGAGCCTATAAATTTATCGGCAGCTGTTGAAGGTGGCTATTCTTTTAATTTTAATGAAGATAAGTCTCGACTAAGTTTCTTTGGTGCAGCTAGTTTTAATAATGGGTATACAATTTTAGATGGCCCTGCTAGAGATTTTACCAATGTTCTCAAAGTAGATTTCCCTAGCTCTAGAGAGTTTTCTTATACTACCAACACTACGGCATTAGGAAATATTACTTATAAAATTGATAGCAATAATAAGGTTAATTATAGTTCACTTTTTATCAATAGTTCAAACGATGCAGTCGGCTACTATGGGGTTGATGGAAATGGTTTTAATAGAGATGCTATTGCTAGTGATACAGGGTTTTACGTGATGAATGTGCAGTTCAATCAAGACATGATTTTTGTAAATCAATTAACAGGTCAGCATGTTTTTGATGAAAAATTAAGTTTAGATTGGGGTACAGGTTTTAATAAAGTTTTCTCAGACGAACCAGATAGAAAGAGAATCACTTTGGAGAATTATCAATTTTCATTAGATGATGATCCAAATACAAATCCTATTTTTTACACCAATATACCTTTTGATAATCAACGGTTTTTCCAAAGTATTGAAGACGACGAGCTTAATAGTTTTTTGAATTTAGGGTATGAAGTTTCTGAAAAAGTAAAGCTGAACATTGGTTATAATGGCAGAAGAAAAGAACGAAGATTTAATAGTATCCGCTACGGATATGAAATTCAAGATAGAGATGCTACCCCTATCACCAATGTTAATGATTTTGATGCCATTTTTAACGTTGAAAATATCAATATACCCAATGGAGAAGGTCTTTACAATATTCTTGTCTTAAACCCCATAAATAATGACATTGGTAATGTGAACCGACCTGGACTACCTGAAAACACTTATAAAGGGAATTTAGATATTCATGCAGGATTTTTTTCAGCAGAAATAGCTCTAGGAAAATGGAGTTTTATTCCAGGTGTAAGGGTTGAATCTTTTAGTCAAAAAGTGGCATATGAGGTAATAAACATTCGCCAAGATGATCCCGGATTCAGAGAAGTTTATGAAAACTTATATCTTCCTGACATCAATGTAAAATATTCTTTAACCGAAAATTCGAACTTACGATTTGCGGCGAGCCAAACGGCATCATTCCCTGAATTCAAAGAAGCTGCCCCTTTTGTTTATGAATCAGTAACTCAAAGAGTTGGGGGTAATCCAGATTTATTAGGCGGATTAGATGGTACAAGTGCTACCTATTCAGACGTTTTTAATTTTGATTTAAAATACGAATGGTTTTTAGAGCGAGGCGAAATTATTTCTTTAGCTGCATTTGCTAAAACTATAAAAGATCCTGTTAACCGTGTTGTTGCAGCCGATGCTACGGGTACACAACGCTATTTTAGAACCGGAGAACAAGCTGACATCTACGGATTTGAATTAGAACTTCGTAAGAATTTGATAATAAATGCTGATGAAAATCCAATTTTATCCCTAGGTATAAATGCAGCATACACGAATACTAAACAAGATTTAAGAGATATCCCTGCTGGAGAACTAAATACTTTCGGAACTTCTTTTGATAGAGATACTGATCGTTTAGAAGGTGCATCACCTATTATTGTAAATACTGATGTTAATTACAGTCCTATTTTCGGAAATTATAAACCTAAGGCAACGCTGGCGTTCTCTTATTTTTCAGATAGAATTTTTTCCCTTGGAGCGGGTAGCTTAGGAAACATAGTAGAAAAAGGAGTACCTACCTTAAACTTTGTCTGGAAAAATTCATTTGGTGAACACTTCGAAGCAAACCTTTCTGTCAAAAACATTTTAGATCCTGATATTTCTTTCATTCGAGAAAATACGGGTAATGGAGATATTGTCATTAGAGAATATACCCTTGGCGTAAATGCGGGCTTGACCCTTAAATATAAATTTTAATAATTATCAATTTTTTTTAAACTCAAACACAATGAAAAACAAGTTTTTACTATTAAGTCTAACTGCAGCTATCTTTATGTCCTGTGAGAGTGATGATACTGCAGATATCATTATTAACGATAACAGTATTTCTACAGTTAATAATACAACTACTACTGGAGAAAACCCAGCAACGACAGTGAATTTAAATGGATTATATTCGAGCAATTTAACACTTGATTCGAATATCGAATACATTATTACAGGCCCAGTATTAATGGCTAGTGGCACCACATTAACCATCCCTGCTGGTATGACTATTAAGGCCCAACCTATAGGAGTTAATGCTTATATAGCAATTCAACAAGGTGCTAAAATTAATGCGGAGGGGACTTCAGCAAATCCTATTATTTTCACTTCAAATGCAACAGCTCCTTCATCGGGCAATTGGGGTGGATTAGTACTTTTAGGAAGAGCACCTATCAACTCTACCGCAGATGGTTCTACAGCTATAGCAACCTCGGAAGTAGGTGCATTAGCTTACGGAGGCAATGACCCAGCAGACGATTCAGGTATTGTAAAATATGTAAGGATAGAATACGCCGGAGGTGCTATAGACGGTAATGCTGAATTAAATGGTCTTTCTGCATATGCTGTAGGTAGTGGAACAACGATGGATTTCGTACAAATTTTTGAAGGGTCAGATGACGGTTTTGAATTTTTTGGAGGAACTGTTAACGCAAGTCACTTAGTAGTCGTGAATGCTGAAGACGATTCTATTGATTGGACAGAAGGCTTTACAGGTACTTTAACTGATGTATATGTTCAACAAGATGCTGGAAAACCGCATGACAGTGGTTTCGAATGTGATGGTTTTAATACTGATTTCTCACTTGAAGGTTCATCGGTATCCAAACCGACAATCACCAACGTGACCGCGATTGGTGATGGCGATAGTGGTAGAGCATTTAGACTACGCGCTGGAACACAAGGTATATTTACAAATATAGTTGTAGCTAATTTTCAAAGAGGTTTTGTCATCGAAGATGATGTAAATAATTTACCTACAAGTGCCGGCGTAACTTCTGGTGATTTGTCTGCTACGGATGTTTCTTTTGCTGCTAGTGTAACTACACCTTATACAGGTACTTTACCTCAAGGAGATTTTATAAAAGGCGCGGCGTCTGCGGCTACCGGAACAGCTATTGGTACATGGGGTGCTGGATGGACTAGAGGTATTCAATAGAAAATAAATTAAAACAAAAAAAGCCCGCACATGTGCGGGCTTCTTGTTTTTAGAATTGTAAGAAAGTGAGATACACAACTTAAAATCGGTATTTATAGCAGTAATTTGTGCATTTCATCGAAAAAATTTCATTCCATGAGCTAAGGCCCAACGTACGGTTTTAAATTTTAGTATATTCGCCATATCTTTTT
The DNA here is from genome assembly GCA_963974535.1 of uncultured Cellulophaga sp. GTDB lineage: Bacteria > Bacteroidota > Bacteroidia > Flavobacteriales > Flavobacteriaceae > Cellulophaga. The sequence continues at coordinate 299,004 of CAXBCN010000001.1, read as the reverse complement.
TTGTCTTGGTATTAGTATGAAGAAACTTTACATCTTAATCTTATTCTTATCATTTTTATCTCTTAGCTATGCTCAAGAGCAAAAAAATATTGGAGATATTGAAGGTTTTAAATTGTATCCTAACCCAGTTACTAGCGGTAAGGTTTATATCAACACCAAATTAAACGCTCCTAAGAAAATACTTATTCTAGACGTTATAGGCAACAAGGTTCTAGAAACCACCATTATAGGTTCAGAATTAAATTTATCTGATTTAGACGCTGGCATCTATATTATTCGTGTTTTTGAAAAAGACAAAGTAGCTACTAGAAAGCTTATTGTGAAGTAAAAAATAACTACTCTTTTTTATTCTCTTTTTTGTTTTTAAATCTCTAATTAAGCGGCGTTTAGCTTTAAAAATAGCTGCATTTTTTAAGAAAAAACTACATTTACGTTCTAGTAAAATGAAAAAAAATAGGGTTCACCTACAATAATTTGTATTTCACAACAAATAGTACTCAATTTTTGAAGCTTTGTATATTTTTACTTCAGTTATCCCAAACGATGAATCATGAAGAAAATCTACTTTGTATTACTTATGGCGTTTGCCTTTACATTATCTGGTCAAGAAAAGCTTGATACGCAAAAAGACAATACCGAAATTGTAGGCTTCAAATTGTATCCGAACCCTACGTATAATGATATCGTATACATTACTACAAAAGATAACGCATCTAAAGATATTCTAGTATATGACTTATTTGGAGAAATTGTTCTTAAGGAGCGTACTAGTTATAAAGAATTAAACATTGCCATATTAGATGCTGGGGTATATATTGTACAAGTAACCGAAAATTCTAAAACTACTTCAAGAAAATTAGTCGTAAAATAAATAACCATCCAACCTTAATTAAAACTCCTTTTCTGATCCGATGAGGAGTTTTTTTATTTTGGTTTGTGATAGTTTACAATTTATGAGCTGTTGCCAATAGAATTACATCTTGTTTTGGGACTACACGAAAACTATGTTTACTTTTGCAGCACGATTAGCAACTATGGATTGGTCAAAAATTTTCAAAATAAAATCGGATTTAGATTTTGAACGTATTTCACTTGAAATTTACAAGCACCAATACTTGAATAATAAGGTGTATCAAGAGTTTTGTGACTACCTCAACAAAACGCCAAATACCGTTAAAAACTTAGTGCAAATTCCGTTTTTACCGATCGAATTTTTTAAAAGTAAAAAAGTTGTCTCCACCAATGCTAAGGCTCAAATACTCTTTACAAGCAGTGGCACTACCGGAAGCACCGCGAGCAAGCATTATGTCTCTGATGTTTCGCTTTATGAGGAAAGCTATCTACAAGGTTTCGATTATTTTTACGGCAACATTCATGACTATTGCGTCTTAGCCTTATTACCCTCATATTTAGAGCGAGAAGGTTCTTCTTTGATTTATATGGCCAACGATTTCATCAAAAAAAGTCAACATCCAGAAAGTGGTTTTTATCTCAATGATATTGAATTATTAGTTGAAAAGATAATTACTTTAGAACATCAAAACACTAAAATAATCCTTATCGGTGTATCTTTTGCACTGCTTGATATTGCTGAAAAATATACCCTCAATTTAAAAAATACGATTATCATGGAAACCGGAGGCATGAAAGGTCGACGAAAAGAAATGATTCGTGAGGAGCTCCACACCATTCTAAAAAATGGTTTTGGCGTTCAAAAAATTCATTCGGAATACGGCATGACCGAGCTTTTATCTCAAGCCTACTCCCAAGGAAACGGAGTATTTAATACCCCACCTTGGATGCAGGTTTTAGTGCGTGATACCGAAGATGCCTTGAGTTACCAAGCCAACGGAAAAACTGGCGGTATCAACGTTATTGATCTTGCCAATGTCCACTCGTGCTCTTTTATAGCCACCCAAGATTTAGGTAAAAAGTTTAATGATGCCAGCTTCGAAATTTTAGGTAGGTTCGACCACTCAGATATACGAGGCTGTAATTTGATGGTTTTTTAAATCCGTTTTTTACTTGCGCTGATAAACATATGTAACCTCATCATCTGAATCTGCACAAGCCATCAATAAAAAAAATGCAATTAAAATTAAGGTGACCTTTTCATTTGTACTTTTTAAACTTAGATGTAAATTACAACTTAAGCTTGCCTTTATTTTACAAGAATCACAAAATAGTTTTTCTTACCACGTTGTAAGAGCACAAACTTATCGTTGATTAAATCTGCTTTGGTAATGACATAATCTTCGGCTACCTTTTCTTTGTTGACAGCAATAGAGTTTTGTTTTAACTCGCGCCTTGCTTCCCCATTTGATGTCAAAAAGCCAGTTTTTGCGGCTAAGGCTGCAATCATATCTAAGCCTTCTTCTATAGTTGCCATGCTTACTTCGGCCTGAGGTACGCCTTCAAAAATATCTAAAAATGTTTTTTCATTTAACTTCTTTAAGCTTGCCCCAGTCGATTTTCCAAATAAAATTTCACTTGCCTCAACCGCGTTATCTAACTCTTCTTGAGAATGTATCATGAGCGTAATTTCATCTGCCAATCGTTTTTGTAAAATTCGCAAATGTGGTGCTTTTTGGTGCTCTATAACTAGGTTGTCGATTTCTACCTTCCCTAAAAAGGTAAATATCTTAATGTATTTCTCGGCATCCTCATCAGAGGTATTCAACCAATATTGGTAAAACTTATAGGGTGATGTTCTTTCCGCATCTAACCAAACATTACCACCTTCGGTTTTTCCGAATTTAGTACCATCGGCTTTAGTAATTAAAGGACAGGTCAATGCAAATCCTTTACCACCACCAATTCTGCGAATTAATTCAGTCCCTGTGGTAATATTTCCCCATTGGTCACTTCCACCCATTTGCAAAGTACAGTTATGGGTTCTAAACAAATGTAAAAAATCGTAGCCTTGTACGAGTTGATAAGTAAATTCGGTAAAACTCATGCCTTCTTTTGCCTCTGATGACAAACGTTTTTTAACCGAATCTTTAGCCATCATATAATTTACGGTAATATGCTTGCCCACATCTCGAATGAATTCTAGAAAAGAAAAATCTTTCATCCAGTCGTAGTTATTCACTAAAACTGCCGCATTATTAGCCTCACTTTCAAAATCTAAAAACCGTGAAAGTTGATTTTTTAAAGCTTCTTGATTGTGACGTAAGCTTTTTTCATCTAACAAATTACGTTCGTTCGATTTTCCTGAGGGGTCGCCAATCATTCCTGTTGCTCCACCTACCAAAACATAAGGTTTATGGCCTGCCAATTGAAAATGCCGCAACATCATTACCGCCACCAAATGCCCAATATGCAAAGAATCTGCCGTTGGGTCGATACCCACATAAGCCGCTTGCATCCCGTTCATTAAATGTTCCTCTGTTCCCGGCATGGCATCGTGCAACATACCTCTCCATTGTAATTCTGCTACAAAATTAATTTTCATTCGTGGTGTTTTTAAGCTGAATGCAAAGATAAAAGAAATGTGTAGTTTAAAGGGGTATAAAAAATGAATAAATACGATACTAATGTGTATTTTTAAACCATGGTTTTAGTCACAGGCGGAACAGGTTTAGTAGGGGCTCATCTTTTGTTCGAATTAACAAAAAATGGCACTGCGGTAAAAGCAATTTGCAGAGCTACAAGTGATGTACAAAAAGTTGAAAAAGTATTTTCATATTATACCGAAGACTACCAAATACAATATCAAAAAATACAATGGATTGTTGCTGACATTACGAATATTCCTGATTTAGAAACTGCTTTTGAAGGCATTACGCATGTATACCATTGTGCAGCGCTTATTTCTTTTGACCCTAAAGATTTTGAACAATTACATAAGGTAAATTGTGAAGGCACGGCTAATATCGTGAACCTTTGCATTGCAAAAAACATTAAAAAACTCTGTTATGTAAGCTCTATTGCCACTATTGGTAAAAACCTAAACTATGAAGAAGTGGATGAAGAGTCCGAATGGACTAACAAAGATGCCAACGTTTATGCACTTAGCAAATACTATGCTGAAATGGAAGTTTGGCGTGGATCGCAAGAAGGTTTATCGATAGTAATTTTAAATCCCGGAGTAATTATTGGTCCTGGTTTTTGGGATACCGGCAGCGGAAAGTTATACACGACGGTCACGAAAGAACATCGATATTATCCCCCTAACGGAACAGGATTTGTTTCCGTAACCGATGTGGTTCAACTATTGGTACTTGCCATGAATTCTGATATCGACAAAGAGCGTTTTATTACTATTTCAGAGAATTTGAAGTATAAAGATGTGCTCGATTTAATTGCCCTTGAATTACGCTTAAAACCAGCTACCCAGATGCTTTCTTTTTGGCAACTCGAAGTGTTATGGCGCTTAGATGCATTAGGCTCTTTTCTATTTAAAAGGGAACGAAAAATAAGCAAAAAAATGGTCGCTTCTTTACGGGAAAACAAAGTGTATCTGAATGAAAAAGTAAGGAGATTTTTTGATTATAAGTTCGAAGCCCTGCAAAAAAGCATCGCCTTTACGAGTGAAAAATTTAAACAAGAAAAGCTTTAGTTGGTCGTTAAACTGTCTGTTGGTTTTGTCAACTCTTTAATCCGTGAGATACTGTCTAATTTTCGTTGTTCTTTTTTAGCGTCATCTAGTTCTTTCACTTCTGCTTTTAATCGCGTTTCCGCTTTTTGATAAATTTCTTTATAGATAAGGGGGTTTGATGCATAATAAACATCGCTTTCTACGAATTGCAGACTATCAACATTATGCTTTAGATAAATATAATTCATAGTTTCAATACCCTCATTAACAAGCACTTGCTTATTTGTGTTTTTAGCTGAAGTTACTATGGCTAAATCATAATAAATAGCTGCCATTTTATCTTTTGGTATTAGGTTTTCGGGTTCTTTTATCAATTTCTCCTTACAAGAAAAAAATAAAAACAAGAATCCAAGAAGGACTATTCTACTCATGAGTTAGCGGTTAAACGTTAATCGTTTTGCATTTCTTTTTTCTGAAAAAACACCGTTCTGGTATGCCAAATGTCCGTTGACAAAGGTATGCGTTATTTTAGAACGAAAGGTGTTTCCCTCAAAAGGCGACCACCCGCATTTATAGACGATGTTTTCTTTGCTGACCGTCCATGAATTATCTAGATCTACTAAAACTAAATCCGCAAAATAACCCTCACGAATATAGCCGCGTTTTTCTATCTCAAATAATATAGCAGGATTGTGGCACATTTTTTCTACAATTTTCTCCAAGCTAATCACCCCTTCGTGATATTTTTCAAGCATCGCTGGAAGTGCGTGTTGTACTAAAGGACCACCAGAAGGTGAATTGGTATAGGTGTTTTCTTTTTCTTCTCTAGTATGTGGGGCGTGGTCGGTCGCCAAAACATCAATACGGTCATCTAAAAAAGCCTCCCATAATTGCGCTCTATCTTCGGCTGTTTTCACCGCAGGATTCCATTTAATCAGCGTTCCTTTTGTTTCGTAATCTGCATCCGAAAACCATAAATGATGCAAGCAAACCTCAGCGGTAATTTTCTTATCTTTCAACGGAATATCATTTCTAAACAAACTTGTTTCTATACCGGTGGAGAGATGAAAAACATGAAACCTAGCACCTGTTTTTTTCGCTAATTCAATGGCCTTGGATGAAGATAGGTAACACGCCTCAGCACTTCTAATTAACGGATGCGCTGCTATAGGAATAGCATCTCCGTAGGTATCTTTAAAAGCAGCCATATTGTTTCGAATTGTAGTTTCATCCTCACAATGTGCTGAAATGACCATCTCCGTATTTCTAAATATTTTTTCTATAACCTCCTCATTATCCACCAACATATTTCCAGTTGACGAGCCCAGAAATAATTTTATTCCTGAACAGGCATTTTTATCCAGTCTTTTTATCTCTTCAAGATTATCATTGGTACCGCCAAATAAAAAGGAATAATTAGCATAAGAGCTCGCTGCACCTAGCGCATGTTTTTCTTCTAGTTTTGCAAGGGTAGTGGTTTGTGGATTGGTGTTGGGTTGCTCCATAAAGCTGGTAATTCCACCTGCAATAGCAGCGCTACTTTCGGTAGCAATAGTACCTTTATGCGTTAAACCAGGCTCTCTAAAATGTACCTGATCATCAATGATGCCTGGTAATAAATATTTTCCGCGCGCATCAATAACTACAGCAGTAGCATCAGAGATATCCTTAGCAATTTTTACAATGCTATCCTTTTCGATTAAAACATCTCCTTCAATTTGCGCATTCTCATTGACAATTATCGCATTTTTTATTAAAAATCTACTCATTCCTTAAAGTTATTTTTTCGAAAAAAACTCATCCATTTCATTTTTAAAACACCAAAAATGGCTTCACGAACTATCGATGAATTCATTTTTGATTTTCCCAAAACACGATCTGTAAAGACAATAGGCACCTCAACTATTTTGAATTTTCTAAGGTGGGCTCTAAATTTCATCTCAATTTGAAAAGCATAGCCTACAAAATGTATGGCAGATAAATCTATAGTTTCTAATACATGTCGTTGGTAACAAATAAACCCCGCGGTTGGGTCATGCACGCGCATACCGGTGATAATTTTTACGTAAAATGATGCCCCATACGACAGTAAAACCCGATGCAATGGCCAATTGACCACATTTACCCCTTTTATATAGCGAGAACCAATAGACACATCGGCTCCGTTTACACAGGCTTGGTATAAACGAATTAAATCTGATGGTGTATGCGAGAAATCGGCATCCATTTCAAAAATATAATCGTACTTTTTTTCAATCGCCCATCGAAATCCGTGGATATAGGCAGTACCTAAACCTGCTTTTTCGTTTCGAACTTCTAAAAATAGGCGGTCTTTAAATTCGCTTTGCAAACTTCTTACCTTTGATGCCGTCCCATCGGGGGAGTTATCATCTACAATTAAAACATGAAATTCTTTCTCTAGAACAAAAACAGCACGAATTATCGCCTCTATATTTTCAATCTCGTTGTAGGTAGGAATAATTACTAGACTATCGGTCATTAATTTACATCTATAAAACAAAAATAACTTTTTTTATCCTGCTAAAGAAAACCAGCTTATGTTTTATGTTTTTTTTAAACTACTGCAGGTTTAAATCACCTTGTCAAAGTGTTCCATTAAAAGATAAAAAACTAAAGAACTCAGCCTCCTCACACCTCATTTTATACAAGGCTATGGGCAATCTATTATAATTTGTAATTTTACCGAAATTAAGAATTAGAGATGATGTTAAAAAGCCCTAAGTTATTTAGCTATTTATTAGGAATTATTTTTATTATTAATCTTATACAGAGCTACTTCACTGATTTAATTTTTGATGAAGCCTATTATTGGCATTATGCTCAGCGAATGGCCTGGGGCTATTTTGACCATCCGCCAATGGTGGCATTAATGGCTAAAATTAGCAGCTTTTTTTTTGATGGCGAACTCGGGGTAAGGTTTGTCAGCTGTATACTTTCTGTAGGTACTCTATTTTTTTTGTGGTTGTTAATTGATAACCCAAAGAAAAAAAACTACGTACTGCACTTTTTTGTGCTTACGTTCTCTATGACCTTGTTAAATGCCTACGGTTTCTTTACACTCCCCGACACCCCCTTACTATTTTTTACAGCTGTTTTTTTATACCTATATAAAAAGTTTATCACTTCCCCTACCTTGTCTATTGCCTTAGTATTAGGCCTCAGCATGAGTGCTCTCATGTACAGTAAATACCATGCCGTTTTAGTCATCGTTTTTGTATTGCTATCGAACTTAAAGCTGGTCACCAATAGGCTGGCTTGGCTTGCTGTTTTTGTTGCACTGGCTGGGTATTTACCCCATTTTTTGTGGTTGTACGAGAATGACTTCGTTTCCATACAATACCACCTTTTTGAACGCCCCAACAGAAGCTATGACTTTAATGATTTTACTCTTGGCTTTTTTCTAAATCTATTAGCGCTTTTTGGCTTTACCTTCTTTTGGATTTACAAGGCACTATTAAAAACAAAACCTACCGATTTATTCCAAAAGGCTTTACTGTTTTTAACCTATGGTACCATCATCTTCTTTTTTATTTCAAGTCTGAACCGAAGAATACAGACCCAATGGATGATAGTTATATCGATTTCTTTAGCGGTTATTGCTTTTAACTATATGTTGGAGAATGAAAATGCCAGAAAATGGATTTTTAGAATGGGTATATTGAATATCGTGCTTTTAACCTTTGGACGATTTGCACTGGTTTTTGAAGAAATTTCACCAATACATTATGAAGCTCATGGAAACAAAGAATGGGCAACCACTATAGCAGAAAAAGTTGGGAAAACACCTGTGGTTTTTGAAAACTCGTACCGAAATGCACCCATGTATGCCTTTTATACTGGGAACATTGCATTTTCTTTAAATAATGTCATGTACCGACGAAATCAGTATTCTATTGACGATACTGAAGCTAAAGTTCAACATAAGAAAATAGTATACATATCGGAATATGCAGAAAACGGTGATATAGCCGTAGACTTGCCCAAACAAAAACGTGGCTTTGGTACCTATATTGAAAATTTTGAATCCTTCAGAAAACTAAGGGTTATCGTGGACCAAAAAGAAGTTTCCATAAAAACAGAAAAAGACATGATGTTTAAGCTGTACAACCCTTATGAAGAAAACATCAGCTTGGAAAAATTAAAGTTTAGTGTTGTCTACCACAATCCGTATAAGAGACCAGAAGAAATAGTCCCTATTGACGTTACGCCACAAAATGTAAGGGCAACAGAATTAAAGGCCAAAGATACCCTGTTTTATAGTTTTAAATTACCGAAATTTACCATGAAAAATCCAGGGTATTTTAAGATCGCTATTTCTGAAAATGGATTATTCTCTGGAATGAATGGGGACAATATAAAATTAGTAGATTAGAAAGTGGTTTAAATTTATTTCAAGAGTATTACTTTTAGCTCTTTAAAATTTTTAAAAATGAATAACGCTGTTTTAAGAACATTAGAAAATATAGACTGGATCACCCTAATTCTAAGTTGTAGCGTTGTAGTTTTGGTGATAGCAAAGCAACTGTTTTATAGTCGTTTTACCAATTTTATAATTCTTCCTTTTAATAATAAGTACATTTTTATGTACAATAAAAAAGAGAAATTGCTACATTGGTTTACCATTTTGCTTTCTATTTTTCAAATCTTGAATTTTGCCTTATTTATTTATTTGGCAAATGATGTATTTCCTAGCCGTAGTTCTAGCCAGGCCCCCTATTTGTTCTATAGCATTATCGGTTTTTTGATTGTTTTTTTTATGACTAAGGTATTCTTACAGTTAGCAAATGGTCTCATTTTTAATATAAGTGATGTCATTAGCGAATATTTATTTAAAAAAATATCCTATTTAAACTATAGTGGATTGATCATGTTTATAGCCAACATCTTATTAACGTATGTCGTTAAAGACTCTAAAGCTGTAGTTTACATAAGTGGTTTTTTAATTTTACTCATAAATGCTATAGGATTAGTCATTGTATTACGAAATCATCAAAAATTGATAGCCAATAATTTTTTCTATTTTATTTTGTACCTTTGCACACTCGAAATTACACCCTTGGTGCTAATTGGAGATTACTTTAAAGACTGATACCTATGAAAGTAAAAACGATTTTGGTTTCTCAACCAGAACCGAAAATGGAAAACTCTCCGTATTCTCGGCTTATCGATAAAGAAAAAGTAAAGGTAGATTTTAGACCTTTTATTCATGTCGAGGGCGTAGATGCCAAGAACGTTAGACAGCAAAAAATTGATTTAAACAATTTTACGGCTATCATTTTAACGAGTAGAAATTCTGTTGATCATTTTTTTAGATTGGCTGAAGAAATGCGTTTTAAAGTTCCTGATACCATGAAATATTTTTGTCAGTCTGAAGCTGTTGCTTACTACTTACAGAAATATGTGGTCTACAGAAAGCGTAAAATTTATGTAGGGAAAATGAATTTTCAAGATCTTACTCCCCTATTTAAAAAATATAAGGAAGAGAAATTTTTACTACCCTCGTCTGATGTTCTAAAACCCATAGTTCCTGAGACTTTAAATGCTTTAGGCGTCAATTGGATTAGAGGTATTTTTTACAGAACAGTCGTGAGTGATCTGTCTGATTTAAAGGATGTTTATTATGATATTTTGGTCTTTTTTAGCCCATCGGGAATAGAGTCTTTGCTTAAAAATTTCCCTGATTTTAAACAAAACGAAACAAGAATTGCTGTTTTTGGTAACTCTACCGTTAACGCAGCTACGGAGGCTGGTTTAAGAATTGACATCAAGGCACCTACGCCTGATACGCCTTCCATGACCATGGCTCTACAAAAATATATTACGAGCGCTAATAAAAAATAAGATTTTAGTTCCCATAAAAAAAGCCTCTTTTACAAGAGGCTTTTTTATTACAACGAAGAAGGTGTTTCAAGATACACTTGTCATTATTTAGGCTTATGTTTCGGTTCCCAAATCAGCCTTACAAAAGAGCTTAATCTTTCATTTTCCCTACTCACAGGTATTCCTGCTACGATTCCTATTAATAAGTTCTCTGCAACTCCTAAGCGCATTTGAGGTCGCAAAGTCATATCAAAATCATTTTGATCGAAGGTTTTATTGAATTCAACTCCAATAAAATTTCGCGTGCCGGATATCATATAATGAAAACTTGTGTTGACATCGTAGGTGGTGTTTACTTTATTGGCACTAAAATTCTGTTCCAGCTTTGGCCCTGTATATAGCAATGAATGAAAATTGCCTCCCCAACGCTTAGCCACTACAAAAAATGGGTTATAGACATTTCCTTTTATAAATGGATCTCCGAAATTTTCAAAATCAGACAGTTCAAACTCATTAATGTAACCAATAGCCATAGACATGGCCATCGGCGTATTCACAAAGAAAGTCCATTGCGTAGCTATTTTGATACTGTTTAATTGATTGGACGGAACTGCGCCTAACTCCGTGCCAAGAGTGCGTGTATAAAAGGTAAAGGGTAATTCTACCTCAAAACCTAGCCTATCTATAGGTGCCCATTCATACTCTACTAAGGCTTCATAAGAATCAAATCTCAGATTATCTGTTAAACCAAAGCCTACATTCCACTCCTTTTCTCCTTTTCGTGCGCCTAAGTCGCGTATCAGGTCGATATAGAGAGGTTCTGCATGTAACACTTTATCGGGTTCTTGGTGGTCTTCTACGTATTGAATATAAAGGCTGTCTTTTTCTGATTTGGTAATTTGCGCCATGGCATATGTTGAAACTGCCAATAGCATAAATACAACTAATGATGTTTTTATGTACATTTTTGATTTGTTTTTTAAGTATAATGAATTTATTCCAGCACTATTTTAGGTGCAGGAAGCAGTCAAGTCGTAAAACAAATCAATTCTTGGGCGGAGGTGTATCTAGTTTTCCAAATCCTTTCACTAGATAGGCAGTGTAATCTGTAAAATTTTGAGTTTTTAGTTCGTCGTTTGCCTTGTGTAAAATCGAATACAAGACACGATGATGAATTAAATCAATTTTAATAGTCGTCTTTGTGATAGGCTCATCTGTTTGACTGTCATCGTATTCTTCTATGGCATTTTCATACCCTAAAACAGACTCAAGCACTATTTCAACAATACTTTCTTGATCATTAATCGATACATCTTCAGGAATATCAAAGGGGTTATGATCTGCTGTATCAACACTGATGTTGAGCAGGTAAAAACCCATTAGTCCCCAAAAGATGTTAATACATCCCTTATTTTTTAATTTACTAATCAATACTCAAAATTAAAATTCTTTTGTCCCTACTCCTCGCGTAAAAAGTACGGAGACCTAAGAAAAATATTCGAAACTCAAAAATACCAACTTTTTCAAAACTAAAAACTAAAAAATTTGCCAAAAAAAAGCCTCTTTTACAAGAGGCCTTTTTTAATTAAAATCCATAACGCTGCGGACCACCGCGTCGTATTTCTTCACTGGCATAGGCTTCGAACTTTTTAAAGTTTTCACGGAATGCGTTTGATAATTTAAAGGCTGTGGTATAATACTTTTCATCGTCATTCCATGTGGCTCTCGGACTTAAAACTTCCGTTGGCACACCTGGGCACTCTCTTGGTTGTGCCACTCCAAAAACTGAATGTATACTATAGGTATCATAAGAATAGGGTCCTAAATCTCCATTTAAAACTGCAGTGATCATAGCACGAGTATATTTTAACTTCATACGTGTACCTACACCATATGGGCCACCGGTCCAACCTGTATTTATCAACCAGACGTTAACGCCTGCTTCCTTCATTTTAGTACTTAACATTTCCGCATATTTTGCGGGGTGCAATGGCATAAATGGAGCACCAAAACAAGCTGAAAAATTTGGCGTTGGTTCTACAACACCTGCTTCTGTGCCTGCTACTTTAGCTGTATAGCCTGAGATAAAGTGATAGGCTGCTTGACTAGGTGTTAATTTTGATATGGGAGGCAAAACTCCAAAAGCATCTGCCGTTAAGAAAAATATATTTTTAGGGTTTTTTCCGATAGACGGTTCCTGAATATTGTCGATATGGTAAATGGGGTAACTTACCCTAGTGTTTTGAGTGATACTCGTATCTTCAAAATCAACCACACCCTGAGCGTTCATGATAACGTTTTCTAGCAAGGCACCTTTTTTAATAGCCCCGTAAATTTCAGGCTCGTTTTCTGCTGATAGGTTAATTACTTTAGCGTAGCAACCACCTTCAAAATTAAAAACTGTATTTTCATTTGTCCAACCATGCTCATCATCACCAATTAATTTTCTGTTAGGATCTGCTGATAAGGTTGTTTTTCCAGTTCCTGATAAGCCGAAGAAAATAGCGGTATCACCGTCTATACCAACGTTAGCCGAACAATGCATTGGTAAGGTGTTTTTATACACTGGTAAAATAAAGTTTAAGGCAGAAAAAATACCTTTTTTAATTTCTCCTGTATATCCTGTACCTCCAATTAAGGCAATTTTTTTTGTAAAATTTAAAATCGCAAAGTTATGCTGCCGCGTACCATCTGCGGCTGCATCTGCCATAAAACCTGGTGCATTGATAACTGTCCATTCGGGATCGAAACCAACTAATTCCTCATCTGTTGGCCTTAAAAACATATTGTAGGCGAACATATTAGACCATGGATACTCATTGATTACGCGGATATTTAATTTATAGGATGGATCTGCACAGGCATAACAATCACGTACAAACAATTCTTTTTCATTGAGATAGGCAACTACTTTATCATAAAGCGCATCAAATGCCTTTGATTCAAAAGGGATATTAATATTTCCCCACCAAACTTTGTCTTCCGTTATTTCGTCTTTTACAATAAAGCGATCCATCGGAGATCTGCCTGTAAATTCTCCGGTATCGACAGCTAAAGCTCCAGTAGAAGCTTCTTTTCCCATTCCTTTTTCTACCGTAATTTCATGTAGTTCATTAGGCGTTAATTGATACTGAATTTTGTCGGTATGAATACCATAATCAGATAACGAAATCGTTTTCGCGATTTTACTCATGTCTTAGAAGATTTATAAGTTGTAATGGGTCAAAATTATTGAATTTATAATTGATACCATATTTTTTTCGTTAATATCTATTTAAAATCTTTTAAACAACGGATTCCTAGTAGGACCCAGCCGGCAATTAAAAGCGTTCCGCCCATCGGTGTAATTATCCCAATAAGCTTAAAATCAAAACTTGTTAAGGCATTTGTTGCTAAGGCATAAATCGAAAATGAAAACAACACAATCCCTACGCTTAGCAACCAATACACCAGTTTTTTGCTTTTTTCTGGAATGTTCGTAAATCCGCCTAAGACCAATAATAGCAGTGCGTGATACATTTGGTAGGTAACACCCGTTTTAAAAGTCTCCATAGCTTCGGTGGTTATCAAATTTTTTAAGCCATGCGAGGCAAAAGCCCCTAAAATTACAGCTACGATTCCAAAGAAAATTCCTGTCGTAAAAATTGTTTTGTTCATAACTAAAATGATTGTTATTTTTACAAATATAACATTTGTTGCTTTTTTTTATTCTACTTGATTTCTCTTATAAAGATACAAAACTATGCTAAGAAACATACTCATCATTGGTGCTGGAAAATCAACTTCTTACCTCTTAGATTATTTTTTTGAGAAAGCAGAGGAAGAGCAGTTGCATCTGACCATAGCCGATGTAAATACGGATGCCATTCCTGTAAAATATAAGCAGCATCCTCATTTTGACGTGGTTTGTTTAGATATCTTTAATACTCCTGACCGACAAAAACTAATTCAAAAAGCAGCTATAGTCATATCGATGCTCCCTGCAAGTTTGCACATGAATGTGGCAAAAGATTGCATTGAATTTAGTAAACATCTGGTAACAGCTTCTTATGTGAGTGATGAAATACAAGGTTTAGACCAACAAGCAAAAGATAAAGGTTTAGTATTTATGAATGAAATTGGTCTCGATCCTGGCGTGGACCACATGAGTGCCATAAAAATTATCAATGCTATTAAAGAAAAAGGAGGTAAATTATTATTGTTCGAATCTTCTACCGGTGGCTTAGTTGCTCCGGAAAGTGATACCAACTTGTGGAATTATAAATTTACTTGGAACCCAAGAAATGTTGTCGTTGCGGGTCAAGGAGGTACGGCTAAATTTATTCAAGAAGGCACCTACAAATATATACCCTATCATAAATTATTTAGAAGAACCGAATTTGTAACCATTGAAGGCTACGGAAAGTTTGAAATCTATGCGAATCGTGATTCTTTAAAATATAGAGAAGCATATGGCTTGGCTGACGTTTTAACCTTGTACCGAGGCACCATAAGGCGTGTTGGTTTTTCTAAGGCATGGAATATGTTTGTACAATTAGGCCTGACCGATGATAGTTATACTATTGAAAATTCGGAAGGTATGAGTTATAGAGAATTTATAAATCATTTTCTACCCTACTCCCCAACGGATAGTGTAGAGCTAAAACTGCGCTACTATCTTAAAATTGATCAAGATGATGTAATGTGGGAAAAACTTCTCGAATTAAATTTATTTGATGCGAAGAAAAAAATAGCCTTAAAAAACGCTACCCCTGCTCAAATTCTTCAAAAAATATTAGAAGATAGTTGGACTTTATCCGACAGCGATAAAGACATGATTGTCATGTATCATAAATTTGGATACGAATTGAAAGGCGAAAAGAAACAAATAGATTCACATATGGTTGTTATTGGCGAAAACAGAACGCATACTGCAATGGCGAAAACCGTTGGCCTTCCTGTCGCTATCGCCACCTTACTCATTCTCAATAAAAAAATAACAAGGGCTGGTGTTCAAATTCCACTTCATAAAGAAGTTTATGAACCTATTCTTGAGGAATTAACAAACTACGGGATTATTTTTAAAGAAATTGAAGTTCCTTATTTGGGGTATAACCCAGAATCAGTAGCAGGTTAAAATTTTATTCCATTTTAGGAAATATCCTTCCTAATTAAAACTAATTAGCTATATTTAATACGAATTTTACTATATTCTTGTTTTTAAATACCATAGGGACTCATTAAATCTAAATTTGGGAATTTAAACTTGAGAAAAGTACCTTCAAAAGGTATATATGCAGCCCATTTTACCTCGAAAAAGTAGCTAGCCATTTTTTTAACAGAGGAGGAAAAATACGGGCGCCAACAGGTCAATAGCTCCTAAAAAATAGGAAGTATAATTAAAATCTACTCACCATAAATGAAGTCTACCAAAGAAAATGTAAAGATTGACGGTATCGATAAGAAAATTTTACGCTTTTTAATGTCTGATGCGCGTAAACCTGTTCTAGAAATTGCACGAAATATTGGAATTTCAGGAGCAGCCATTCATCAGCGACTTAGAAAGCTAGAAAACTCTGGTTTAATTGTCGGTTCTAAATTTATGATCAATCCAAAAGCTTTAGGCTATTCTACCATGGCGTATGTAGGTATATATTTAGACAAAGCCATGAGTAACCCACTCGCCGTAAAAGAGTTAGAAAAAATTCCTGAGGTGTTAGAATGCCACTATACGACAGGAAATTGGTCCATTTTAATCAAAGTATTATGCCGAGACAACGAGCATTTAATGCAAGTGCTCAACAACAATATTCAACAAATAGGAGGCGTATCAAGAACCGAAACCTTTATATCTCTTGATCAACAAATAGAACGTCAAATTACCATTTAATCAGCGCTGTAAAATGCAGTATGGATAACTACAGCGGAGGCTTACAAGGATACTTTTTCAAATGACTTATTTTAAAAAAAAAGAGCTCTTTTTTTAAGAGCTCTTTTTTAAGGTATACTTTCAATTTAATCTTATTAATCCCTACTACCTCCAAATACTTGGATAGCCCAATAGGCTAGCGTTGCTAAGGATCCAATGGCAGCCACCAAGTAGGTTCTTGCCGCCCATTTTAAAGCGTCTTCTGAACCTTTATACTCTTCAGGTGTCACAATGTTTTTAGCCTTTAGCCACGCCAAAGCTCTGTTGCTCGCATCATACTCTACAGGTAAAGTAATAAAACTAAAAAGTGTAGCCATGCCCATCATGATAAGCCCAGCAATTGCCACATAGTAGCCCAAGCCAACACCTGCTGCAGCACCTAACATAAGTCCGCCAAAAACAACCCACATAGACATACTCGAAGTAATACTCACTATAGGCACCAATTTAGAACGCAGGGTTAACCATTCATAAGCCTGTGCATGCTGTACGGCATGACCTACTTCGTGGGCTGCCACAGCAGCAGCAGAAGCATTGCGTTGATTATAGACGCCTTCACTTAAATTCACTGTTTTATTAGCAGGATTGTAATGATCGGTTAACATTCCTGCTGTTGAAATTACTTTTACGTCACGAATACCATGATCTGACAACATCTTTTCTGCTATTTCAGCACCACTCATGCCATTGCGTAAATGAACCTGAGAATAATGCTTAAACTTACTTTTTAGTTTGTTACTTACCAACCAACTTACTAGGGCAATCCCCCCTATCAATATCCAATATATCATCATAATTTTATCGCTTTAAAAAATAAATATAGGAAAGTTTTTTATCTTGCTTACTATCCCTTAACAGTATGTAAACAAAAATCCCGCCAAATTTTCCAATGCTAAAAAAAGGAAAATTTGTCAGGATTTTAATTCAGTAGGAATCTAAGATTACCCGTTTAGGATACCCATTCGAAAGCTTCTATAATTTCTTTATACACTACTTCTCCTTCCGAAATATTTAAGCCCTTTTGAAGGCCTGGATCAGAAGCTAAAGCCTTTTTCCATCCCATATTGGCTATTTTAATGGCGTAAGCCGTAGTTACATTGGTTAATGCTAAAGTTGACGTATAGGGTACTGCACCAGGCATATTCGCCACGGAATAATGCACTATTTCATCAATAATATAAATAGGATCTTCATGGGTTGTAGGTCTTGTTGTCTCTACACAACCCCCTTGATCAACTGCCACATCTACGATTACAGCGCCTGATTTCATCGTTTTAAGCATGTCACGAGTAATTAAGTTTGGCGCTTTTTTACCTTTTAGTAAAACACCTCCTATAATTAAATCATGCGTTTGCACATGTGCTCTAATATTGTATTCATTTGAAAATTCAGTTACACAATTGGCGGGTAATACATCGTTGGCGTAACGTAAACGCTTCATATCTATATCTAAGATAGTTACTTGAGCCCCTAAACCTGCAGCCATTTTAGCAGCTTGCATACCAACAACACCCGCTCCTAAAATCAACACTTTACCCGGTGACACGCCTGGTACACCGCCTAACAATAACCCACGGCCTTTTACAGGCTTCTCTAGGTATTTGGCTCCTTGTTGTACTGACATTCTGCCTGCAACCTCAGACATTGGCGTTAATAATGGCAAACCACCTTCTTTATCTTCAACCGTTTCATAAGCAATACAAATAGAACCACTTTCTATCATGGCCTTTGTCAAAGGCTCGCTTGATGCAAAATGAAAATAGGTAAATACTATTTGGCCTTTTTTAATTAAACTATACTCTTCCTGAATAGGCTCCTTTACCTTTATAATCATTTCAGCAATAGCATAGACTTCTTCTATAGTTTCTAAAATTACCGCTCCAGCTTCAATATAAGCTTCATCTAAAAAACCACTATTATCACCAGCGGTCGATTGCACATATACTTCGTGATTGTTTTTAATTAATTCGTAAACGCCACCTGGAGTCATACCCACACGACTCTCATTGTTTTTAATTTCTTTAGGAATACCTACTATCATACCTTGCTTTTTTTTAATTTATTTTTTCGATTGACTCGCCAAAGGTCAAATTTTTTTATGATTACCACGCCCTAAAACTACTCCTATTTACTAGAAACAGCTATAGTTTTACTGTGGCAATGCCTATTCATTTAGGCACTCCAAAATTGCTACAAATAGTTATAATAAAAAAACAATACGCAGTAAAATTGTCGCCGTTTAACTAATAATCAGTCTTTTAACAATAAGTACAACATTGTTTTACTTAAATATTAAAATGCTTGCTTTTAATGTATGATTATCCCCAAAACATTAGTTCCTCAATAGCTACTTAACTAGGGCTGCACCTGCATGATCATGCAATGCCTTACCACTATTAGCCTACAATATTGATAATTTTACCTGGGATAATAATAAGCTTTTTAGGCGTTCTCCCGTTTAATTGTTGTTGTGTTTTTTCGTGAGCCATCACGGCTTCTTCTATTTGTTCTTTAGAAAAGTCCATAGGCAACTCTAATTTAAAACGCATTTTACCATTAAAAGAGACCGGATACTCCTTACTGCTTTCTACCAAATATTTTGCTTCAAATTTTGGAAAAGGAGCTGTTGAAATAGATTCGGTATGTCCTAATTTACTCCACAATTCTTCGGCTATATGCGGTGCATACGGCGAAATTAAAATCAATAAATTTTCTAAGATTTCTCTGCTGGTACATTTTTGCGTAGAAAGTTCGTTCACCGCAATCATAAAAGTAGAAACTGAGGTATTAAAAGAGAAATTCTCTATGTCTTCCTGTACCTTTTTGATGGTTTTGTGTAAGGTTTTTAAGTTGTCCGCTGATGCTGTGTTTTCGGTTACTTTAAAGGCTCCTTCATCTCCGGAATGGTACAAACGCCACAGTTTTTTTAAAAAACCATGCGTTCCCGTAATCCCTGCGGTATTCCATGGTTTTGATTGCTCTAAGGGCCCTAAAAACATTTCGTATAACCGTAAACTGTCGGCGCCGTATTCTTTGCAAATAGCATCCGGACTTACCACATTGTACTTGGATTTCGACATTTTTTCGACTTCGCGCCCAACGATATATTTATCATTATCACCCTTAATGACTTCTCCATTTTCTCCTATGAAAATGGCATGTTCATATTCATCCCTCGATTTTTTAAACGCTTCAATATTTAATTCATCTGAAGCGTTTACAAAAGAAACGTCTGAATGAATAGGCATAACATTCTTTATTCTAAGTTCAAATTTAACTAGCTTATTATTGAATAAAAAGTTTAGACTCTTCTTTAATTTATCATTTAAATCCAATATGAGTTCGGGAGAACTATCTAATTTTCCCAAAAGGCCTTTCGATATAAACAAAGGATGCTTTTTCACAGAATCCATAACTTCAACACCTTTGGCATCAAATCCTAAGGATGTTGGTGAAATTCTGTAAACAAACGCACTAGTCCCCGTAATCATCCCTTGATTGATCAGTTTTTTTGCGAATTCGTCTTTTGGGACTATGCCTTTATCATACAAGAATTTTTGCCAAAAGCGGGCGTATAACAAGTGACCCGTAGCATGTTCGCTTCCGCCTATGTATAAATCTACCTCTTGCCAATAGTCAATAGCTTCCTTAGAAAAAATTTCGTTTTCATTATTCGGATCCATGTAGCGGTTAAAGTAGAAACTACTTCCTGCCCAACCCGGCATAGTATTGAGCTCTAAAGGAAAAATAGTTGTATGATCTATGAATTCGGTACTCACCACTTCATTACTTTCCGTATTCCAAGCCCAAACATCGGCATTCCCTAAAGGAGGTTCACCCGTTTCTGTTGGTAAATATTTTTCTACTTCTGGAAGTTTAATAGGCAAATGTTTAATGTCAATCATTTGTGGCATTCCATCCTGGTAATACACCGGGAACGGTTCGCCCCAATACCTTTGACGACTAAAAACAGCATCGCGCAGACGGTAGTTTATTTTCCCTTGTCCTTGTCCTAAAGTTTCTAAGGTTTTAATGGCACTATCACTGGCTTCTTTGTAGCCTAAACCGTCTAAAAAGTCAGAGTTGGTGATGATGGTATTTTCTTTATCCGCATACGCTTCTTCAGAAATATCAACATCTTTGAAGATATTAGGAATCGGAATATTAAAATGTTTCGCAAAATCATAATCGCGCTGATCACCGCAAGGAACAGACATCACGGCTCCTGTTCCATAACCTGCCAACACATAATCGCCAATCCAAATCGGAATAGGTTCTTTCGTCAACGGATGTTCTGCATAAGCCCCTGTAAAAGCGCCAGAAATGGTTTTTACATCGGCCATTCTATCGCGTTCACTACGTTTTGCAGTGGCTTCTACATAGGCATCAACTTCAGCTTTTTGTTCTGGAGTGGTGATGATAGTCACCAATTCATGCTCTGGCGCAAGAGTCATAAATGAAACTCCGAAAATAGTGTCAGGTCTAGTCGTAAAGACTTCAATTCCCAAATCGAAATTCTGTATTCTGAATGCTACAGCAGCCCCTTTACTCCTGCCAATCCAATTGGTTTGAGAATCTTTTAGAGGCTGCGGCCAGTCTATTTTGGTTAAATCATCTAACAAGCGCTGTGCATAGGCCGAAATACGCATGCTCCATTGGGTCATTTTTTTACGAATAACGGTATGCCCACCACGTTCAGAAACTCCGTTGACTATTTCATCATTCGCTAAAACAGTTCCTAAAGCAGGGCACCAATTTACTTCGGTTTCTGCTAAGTAGGTTAATCGGTATTGTAATAGAATTTCTTGTTGTTTTTTGATATCAAAAGCAATCCACTCATCAGCTGAAAAAATTTCAATCGTTTCGTCGGCAGCGGCCTCTAAAGCTTGATTTCCTTCTTTTTCAAAAAGGGAAATTAAACTTGAAATATCTTCGGCTTTAGCGCTATTCTTATTGTACCATGAGTTAAATAGTTGAATGAAAATCCATTGGGTCCATTTATAATAGTCAGGATTTGAGGTACGTACTTCGCGGCTCCAATCAAAAGAAAATCCAATTTTATCAAGCTGTTTTCTATAACCTTTGATGATGTTTTCTTGATAATTTTCATCGTTAATTGATGTTGCTTCGTTCTTATCGATTAAAGCTTCATTTTTTATGCTACCGTCTGTATTGACGTATTTTGACATTATTTTACCATCAACATCTAAACAACCATCAATATTAATAGAGGTCGTAACTGCAGGGTGCAAACCTGTTTGTATGGCATATTGTTCCGCGGGTAAACCAAAAGAATCATAACCCATTGGATGCAACACATTAAACCCTTTGTGTCTTTTGTAGCGTGCATATATATCACTAGCAATATAGCCTAATGGGTGCCCAACATGCAACCCTGCTCCTGAAGGATAAGGAAACATATCTAACACATAAAATTTTTCTTTATCAGAATGGTTGTGCGCTTGAAAAGTTTTGTGGTCTGACCAATATTTTTGCCATTTGGCCTCAATTTCCGTGAAATTGTAGTTCATCGTGAATAGTTTGTAGTACCGTTGTCGGTTTTTATGCTTTGCAAAAATAAGTTTAATATAGCAAAGGCGAAAAAGTTTATGTAACTATCCCAAAAACCATAAAACCAACACAATCAGCGATTAAACAAGTGGCATAATTTTTAAAAAACATATCTTTAAATCGTGAACAAGATTAAAGCACTATTTTTTTTATTTCTGGGGCTATCTGCTCAGGTTTTAAATGCGCAATTGGGTTTTTGTAATGGAAACTCTGGAGATCCTATTTTTACGGAAACGTTCGGCACGGGAACAACGCCTGGTCCTGCCCTAGCTCCTGGAATTACCACCTACTCTTTTGTAAACGGACCACCAGACGATGGTAGTTATACCATTTCAAACAGAACAAATTTTTTTGATTGGCACGATACGCAAGACCATACCCCAAATGATACGAATGGAAAAAGCTTAATTGTCAATGCCGATTTTACGGCTGGAGAGTTTTATAGAAGAACAGTAACAGGGCTTTGTGAAAACACCTCTTACGAATTTTCATCGTGGCTCTTAAATTTACTTCCAGCTGGCAGCTGTAACGGCAACGGGATCCCCATTAATGTAAAATTTCAAATTTGGGACGCCACGGATACAAACTTATTGGCCTCTGGAGACACAGGTCCAATCGCTAATAAAAGTACTGCGGTTTGGGAAAAATACGGTTTGGTTTTTCAAACCATTCCTGGTCAAACTTCTGTAATTTTAAAAATGCTGAACAATGAAATTGGCGGCTGTGGAAATGATTTGGCTATTGATGATATCGTTTTTAGAACTTGTGGAGATTTCATAGAAATAAAGGATACTCAAAATGCAAATAACATAGAAGCTTGTGAAGAAAATGGTCCTGTAACTGCGGTATTAACAGCATCACCAGATTTTTCTATTTACAGTTCCCATGCATACCAATGGCAAGAAAGTTTAGATGCTACCAGTTGGACGGATATACTCGGGGCAACAAATCAATCTTATACCACACCTGCTTTAACAACGACAAGCTATTACCGAGTAAAAGTAGCTGAAGATGCTATTAATTTAGCCAACCCACTATGTAGTTCAGTTTCAGAAATTTTTGACATCCTAATTATTGCGATACCTGCAAATCCCATTAGTAATGGCGATGTTACAGTATGTATCGATGCGCCAAAACAGGTTAGTGTTCAAGTGCCTTCAACTGTTGTCGTTGATTGGTACGATGCGCCTTTTGGCGGCACTTTATTACAAGAAAATAGCCTCACATATAGCCCTTCCTCACCTGGTACTTATTATGCAGCGGCAAGAAGCGCATTAGGCAACTGCCCTTCTGCTGGAAGAACAGGGGTTAACATCCAATTTGTAGATTTACCTGTAGTAACTGATGAACGTTATGATTTTTGCGAAGGCGATTCGATAGTTTTATCCGCAAACCTGCCAAATGTCTCCTATCTATGGAGTACTGGTGCTACGACAGAAACCATTACGGTCTCAACAGCAGGAATTTATACGGTGAATGTGACCAATAGCAACAACTGTACCAGCACAAAAACAATAAACATAGCCCAAATTGAGGTTCCAAAAATTCAAGAAATAAAATCTAAAGGCTATGATATTATTTTAGGTATTGAAAAAGAATCAGGTAGTTTTGAGTATTCTATTGATGGCTTTACCTATCAAGATAGTTCTATTTTTACCAATGTAGCAGGAGGCTTGTACACGATCTATTCCAGAGAAAAAAGCGGCTGTGGCCTCACGTCGATAACCTACTTTCATTTAGTAATTCCTAATTTTTTTACACCCAACGGTGATGGTGAAAATGACACCTTTGTTGTTGCTGGAATTGATTTTTATGACGCCTACGAAATTACAATTTATGATCGGTATGGTAAACTTTTAAAAAGTATTCAAAATTCCTCTATTGGGTGGGATGGCACTTTTAACAACCAGAATTTACCTGCAGATGACTATTGGTATTTGATTAAAATAGACCAAAAAACGTATCAGGGTCATTTTGCTTTAAAACGATAAGCTTAATTTTTGAACAAAAAAAACGTTAGAAATAAAAAAAGTCTTTCAAGGCCTCAAGGTGTAACAAATACTTAAAGTTTAAACAAGTTCTAAATATACTTTGCTATTTTTACAACATTATTTTCTATACTTATGAGTACTTCATTTGAGCGTTACCAAAAAAGAAAATTAATATCGAGTTATTTCTCGGTGGTTTTAAGTATTGGTTTGGTCTTATTTTTATTAGGAATTTTAGGATTGCTTGTCTTAAATACTAAGAAAATGGCAGATCACTTTAAGGAACAAATTACGATATCGGTTTTTTTAAAAGACAATGCAAAACAGGTTGAAGTAGATCAACTTCAAAAAAGTTTAGCAATGGCTGATTACACGAAAACTGCTACCTATGTTTCTAAAGAAGAAGCCGCTGAGCAACACAGTGAAGATATTGGAGAGAATTTTCAAGAGTTTTTAGGCTACAACCCACTAAAAAATTCGATTGACGTACAACTCAAAGCAGATTTTGTTACCCCAGAACAGTTAGAAGAAATTGCCGCAGAGATAACTTCGAAAGACTATGTGCAAGAAGTGAGTTATGACAAGCCTTTAATTGGTTTATTAAATGACAATGTAAAAAGAATCAGCTTTTGGATTTTAGTTGCCAGTGGCATCTTCACCTTTATTGCGGTTTTATTAATCAACAGTTCTATTAGGTTATCGATTTATTCAAAGCGATTTATTATCAAAACGATGCAAATGGTAGGGGCAACTAAGTTATTTATTAGAAAACCATTTCTTTGGATTAATATACAGCTGGGCATGATAGGTGCTTTTCTTGCAATTGTAGCTTTAACAGCTGTACTTTATTATGTTCATGAGAATTTCCCTGAATTTGGATTGATGAATGATCCTATGATCCTTATTATTTTATTGGTAAGCATTTTTGTTCTAGGGGTCTTAATTTCATTGGTAAGCACTTATTTTGCTACCCAACGTTTTTTAAATCTCAGAACAGACGAATTGTATTATTAAAATATAAGTTAAAAAAGTAGGGTGAAATTGTTCCAGACAGCTATCAAAATCAATGAAAATTTCCACATTTAAACGATAAAAAAAAATAACATAAATTTGCAGCATGGCGAATAAAAACAACAATGCGAATTCAGAATCGAAGCAAGAGTTTATTTTTCAAAAGAAAAATTATATTTTCATGTTTATCGGTCTAGCCTTTATAACTATTGGTTTTATCTTAATGAGTGGTGGTGGCAGTAACGATCCTAACGTATTTAACCCTGAAATTTATAATTTTAGAAGAATAAGACTTGCCCCTACCTTGGTTTTAATTGGTTTAGGAATTGAAGTCTACGCCATTTTATTAAATCCTAAAAAGAAGAGTTAATTGGAAATTATAGATGCAATAATCCTTGGAATTATTCAAGGGTTAACAGAGTTTCTACCTGTTTCATCCAGCGGACATTTAGAATTAGGAAAAGCTATTTTAGGTGATAATTCTGTTCCTGAGGAGAGTCTGTTATTTACCGTAATTCTTCATTTTGCCACCGCTTTAAGCACCCTAGTTGTTTTTAGAAAAGATGTTTGGGAAATACTTAGTGGCCTTTTTCAATTTAAATGGAACGATGAAACTCAGTTTTCTTTGAAAATAATTATCTCTATGGTACCGGCTGTCTTTATTGGTTTGTTTTTTGAAGAACAATTAGAAAGTTTCTTTGGTGGTAATGTGCGTTTTGTAGGTTTTATGTTACTTATAACAGCCGTCTTACTCTATTTTGCTGATAAAGCAAAAGACACTGATAAAAAAGTGAGTTTTAAAAATGCCTTTTTAGTGGGTATTTCTCAAGCCATAGCCATGTTGCCCGGGATTTCTAGAAGTGGGGCTACAATTTCTACCTCCGTTTTACTTGGCGTAGATAAAACAAAAGCTGCACGCTTTTCTTTTTTAATGGTAGTGCCCTTAATTTTTGGTAAAATTGCTAAAGATGTAATCGGTGGTGATCTAGTTTTTACAGGAGAAAATACAATAGCTATGGGTGCTGGTTTTTTCGCTGCTTTTATTGCCGGATTAGCCGCTTGTACCTGGATGATTAAATTGGTCAAAAAAAGTAAACTATCCTATTTTGCGATCTACTGTTCTATAGTTGGCCTAATTGCAATTGCCTACGGATACTTAGCATAAACATACTTAAAAAAAACTTTTGAAAACAAAAGAAGATTTTTTAGACGGACAAACACTTTTAATAGATAAACCCCTAGGTTGGTCTTCATTTCAAGTTGTAAATGCAATAAAATGGAGTATCCGTAGGGCTTTTGAACTTAAAAAAATAAAAGTGGGGCACGCGGGTACCCTCGACCCTTTAGCAACCGGTTTGTTAATTATTTGTACAGGGAAATCTACTAAAAAAATTAATGACTATCAAGGTCAAGAAAAAGAATATACAGGGACTATCACGATTGGTAGCACCACCCCTTCCTACGATTTAGAGACTGAAATTGATGCTACCTTCCCAACCCATCATATTACAGAAGAGCTTATACAGCAAACTACCAAACAATTTATGGGTACTATTCAGCAACTTCCTCCTGTTTTTTCAGCCTTAAAAAAAGATGGAAAACGATTGTACGAATACGCTCGAGAGGGTGTGGCCGTAGAAATCAAAAAAAGGGATATTACCATCACCGAATTTGAAATTACCAGCATTGCAGAGAATGATATTTCCTTTAGAGTGGTATGCAGTAAAGGCACCTATATCCGCTCTTTGGCCCATGATTTTGGAAAAGCACTAGGCTCAGGCGCACATTTATCGTCCCTAAGAAGAACCAAAATAGGTGATTTTAACGTAAATAAAGCGATAACTACAGAAAGTTTTAATACATTGTTGCAGTCGCTTGAAGAATAATTATTCAATTAGTGGTAATTCAACGATTTAAATAAAATAATTTCCATAAAAAGTGGTTATAGCATTATGAACTTAACCAGAAGTCAACTTTCTTTACTCATTACCATTTTCTCCATGGCCATAGTGGTGTTGGCATTATACAACACGCACCTAAATTCTACTGAAGAAGAAGAGTATTTAATTGAATTGGCTGTTCTAGATGAAGAAGACCTTGAAGAGCTTGTGAAGGAACAAGAAGAACTTCAAGAAGAATTAGCACAATCTGAGTCTATAAAATCGCATATGGCCTTTAATGAAACTGCAAAAGCCAGTTACGGCAACCCTGAACCTCTGAAGACTTTAGAAGAATTAATGGAGGAAAGTGAAAGTAGCTCAGAGAGTGATGAACCCTCAGAACTTTTTTCCTCTGATAATGGGTATGCAGCTAATTTAAAAGAACTCCAAAAAAAACGCAAAGAGGCAAAGGAATTACTTGGCGAGCGTGAAGCACAAAAAGATGTTCCTACCAATAATTTAGCCAAACGTAGAACCTCAATATCCTATTCTTTAATAGATAGAAATCATATTACACTTCCAGTACCTATTTACACCTGTATTGAAGGGGGGCGTATTGTTATAAATATCCTTGTTGATGGAAATGGAAACGTTCTTGAAGCTGAATTTAATAAAAAAAGTTCCTCGACAGAAAATGGTTGCCTGATTGACAATGCTATTAAATATGCCTTAAAATCGCAGTTCAATACTTCTTCTAAAGCTCCTCAAAAAGGTACTATAACTTATTTATTCCAAGAAAAGGCACGCTAAGATATCCGTTGCGGTACTATGTCCCTTATCTTTTGTATACCACATTTGCAAGTCTTGCTTGAACTCAGGGCTTAAACTGCCATGTTGTTTTTTATAGTCTATAACCATTTGTGTCGCTTCTTTTGGTCTTGGTCCCCAATCCGCAATAACATTTAAGGCTTCGTCAACAATCACGAGTTTAGGGATAGAAAGTGTACCATTAGTTAAAAACAAGTTCATCAATTCTAAATTTTCATCTCTTAAGACTACTTTAAAATCAATATTGGCATTGAGCATTGCCATTTTATTCATTATAGGCATTATTTGAGCTGCATCTCCACACCAGCTTTCTGTAAGCACTAAAAAAGTAATTTTTTTATCAATTTTTTTAAGCTGGCTAACGATAGAATCGGTCAACTTTAGTGTTTTATCTAAACGCTTCATGCGTTTATCATTCAACAAGGTATAGTTTGCCAATTCATCTAATTGTTGTGGCCCTGTTGTTTTATTTTCTAAAGCTAATTGGGTTACCATTGCCCGATAATCCTCATATGAGAAAGCTTTAGAAAGACTTTCTTTCAATATTGCTGTTATTGATTTTTCCACTCGATGTATTGTTTGATGCTCCATACCCAAATATTTAATGCAAACATAGCTCGTTTCTTATTTTTAAAACCTGAACTATATCATGTTTTGTAGAAAAAAGGAAGCATAACTTACAAATTTGAGCATAGGTACTTGGGAAATTTTATAAAGTAGTCTACAGCCTTACCCTGTAGGTACCTTAATTATATCATTTAAAATTTTGCAGCGACCTCGGTATGACTAAACTGCTAAGCATCAAAAAAACCACCCTATTTATGGGATGGCTTTGCTTGTGACTGTACTTAAATTATTCCTACTTTACGATACACTGATGAGCATCAAAATTCTTTGGCAAATAACGTTCTACGTCAAAACCAAGATCTATTTCTACCTCTTCCTCTAGGTAATTAATATCATCAATTGCCAATTCAATACCCGTATAAGGGTTAAAATCTGTTGGTAAATAATCATAAGGATTAAATCCTAAATCGATCTCTTGCTCCTCTTCAATAAAGTGAATGTCATTGACCCCAATAGCACAACAAACATTGATTGTCTTTGTCTTTTTAAAAGGTATGCTGTATTCTAAATCACTATCCCCGGTATTCGCCTGAAGGCCACTAGCGAAGGTAAAAATTACTGCTGCAAAAACTACTTTAAACTTATTCATAACTAACGTATTTAAACAATATTCTTTCATTAATTTTTATATGAAGTACATGCAAAATTGCTCTTAGAACGTACTGCATGATACCCATTTTAATCGAGTACAAAAATACAACCAAACAAGAAGATTAGACTACTAAAATTCGTTAAATAATAGTTAAACTATTTATTTAAGATAGCATTACTATCATTTTATAGTTAACCAACTGTATATAAACTATTTAAGTCTCTTGTTTTTAAAAAAAGGTAAAAAGAATTATTTCTATTGCTTTGGTACTTGATGTTTCCTGAAAACTCCTTAAAATCTTGCCCGTATTTTAGTCTATTGGATATCTTCTACTATCAACCAAGGGCTCTTAAAGTCAAAATATGATCAGTTTTTCTGGTATTGGTTCTATTTAGAACTTAGATTTAATATAATCCCTAATAGTTTCAACAAACCAAGGGTAAGGCCCGTTAAACAATAGCAAAAGTACCATGAAGAAGATTACATGGCGTGTCTCTTTTTAATCATGCCTCCTCGAGTATCATTGATACGATGCATGATTACAAAAGCCTTAGGATCTATTTTGGAGATTTCAATATTTAACCTCCGAATTTCAAGTCGTGTAATGACGGTGTAAATAACATCATGATCGTTATTAGCTCCTTTTTTTCCATAACCACCGCTGGCTTTATAAATGGTTAATCCTCGACCTAATTTATGAATAATCATTTGACGAATTTCATCACTATCATCGGATATAATGGTTACACCCGTGTATTCTTCAATACCTTCTACCACAAAATCTAAGGTTTTTGATGCCGCTAAATAGGTGAGCATGGAGTACAAAGCCGTTTCTATTGTCAAGAAATATGCTGCTGCTAAAAAAACCAAAATATTAATCAGTATGATGATATCTCCGATGGTGGTTCCAAGTTTTCTGCTTAAAAATATAGCGACTACCTCTGTACCGTCTAAGACACTGCCCCCTCGAATACTTAAGCCTATCCCTGCTCCTAGAAAAAAACCACCAAAAACAGCCACCAATAGCTTGTCTTGTGTAATTTCTGGGAAAGAAACGGTAGCCAAAACTAAGGCTAAACCTAAAATCGCCAGGCTAGCCTTGATTGTAAATATTCGACCAATAACGCGATAGCCCATGATTAAAAAAGGGGTGTTCACGATAATAATAAGGATAGGTAAAGGCAGTTTGGTTACTTCAGCAATAAGCAAAGAAATACCTGTTGCCCCACCGTCAATAAAACTATTGGGAAGTAAAAAACTCTCTAAACCAAAAGCTGCAGCAAAAATACCTAATACAATAAAGAATGTATCTTTAATGAACGCATTTACACTTAAGCGTAACCTTCGGGATTTTTTAAGGTAGGTTTTTGCCCTTAACCAACGTCTGTACCCTTCTTTTTTATTGTTTTCCATATTGAAATAGTGAAGGTGAAAGTACTATTAATAGTTCAATATATTATACCTTAACCTGTTTTCTTCCACTCCATCGCAAAACTAAGTAACCAATTATACCCGATAAAACAGAACCCGAAATGACACCTACTTTTGAAGAATTTATATAAACTACTTCTCCATAAAAAGCTAAATTCGCTATAAATATAGACATGGTAAAGCCAACACCTGCTAAAATAGCTACACCAATTATTTGTGTAAAATTTGTTCCACTTGGCAATTGGGCCCAATTTAACTTTATACTGAGGAAAGACAATAAGGCAATTCCAATACATTTACCTATAAACAAGGCAACGGCGATGTTGAGAATTAGTGACAAGTCTATCTCCATATTCTTGCTAAAAGCTACCCCGGCATTAGCCAAAGCAAATAAGGGCATAATAAAATAAGCACTCCAGCCATGTAGTTTATGTTCTAAATACTGAAGTGGAGATCGAAACTTTTCGGTTAATTCTTCTAGATTATCCATCTCTTGAATTTGATCATAGGACAAAATAGGCTCTTTTGATTTTTCTGTTTTAATAATCTTTTCTGCAATGGTTTTTAAATTATCAATAAAATCGACCAGCACCACTTTTTGCCTTACGGGCACCGTAAATGCCAAAAGAACTCCGGCAATGGTGGGATGGATCCCTGATTTTAGAAATAAAATCCAAATGATCACCCCTAAAATTGTGGTTAAATATTTTGAATAATAGCCTTTCTTTTCTGCAATTATTAAAGGTATAAAACAAATAGAAGCATACAAAATTAGGATCCAATTGATGGTTTCGCTATAAAATACAGCTATAACTAACACAGCTACTAAATCATCAACAATAGCAAACGCCGTTAAAAATATTTTAAGGCTTAGTGGCACACGGTTCCCCAGTAAGTTCAATATGGCTAAGGTAAAAGCAATATCAGTCGCCATTGGAATACCCCAACCCTTAAATGTTGCTTGAGTATCGTTTAGAATAATAAAAAGTACGAGGGGAAAGATGACCCCTCCGATGGCTGCAAATAAAGGTAGTGCTGCTTTTTTAAACGAATTTAACTCACCAATTAATAACTCTCTTTTAATTTCTAGCCCTATTAAGAAAAAGAATATGGCCATAAGGCCATCATTAATCCATAAAATTAAAGGTTTCGATAAACTAAAAGAATCGGAAGTGATTCCTATTTTAAAATCCCAAAGCCATTCGTAAACATCACTATAGCCAGAGTTGGCCCATAACATAGCAAAAATGGTGGCTCCAAAGAGCAATATACCACTTAAACCCTCAATTTTTACGAACTTTTGGAACGGAGTAAGAATTACTTTTCTAATCATATTTGTTATTAAAAGTGATTTTCGAAGTTATAAATTTTTTGGGTTTGATGCTAAACTATTAAACAATTTAGCTTTTGCTTCAAAAAATTTATTTTGAACTTGATTCTTTTTTAACTCGGCATCGATTAACTTACTTTCCCTTGAATTAATTAAAAATAGTGAACTTTCTCCAAAACTAAATTTCCGTTCTTCCGCCAACAGTAAAGTCGTATAATTCTGTACAATTTCATCAATTAAACTATTTTGAATTTCAAAGGAATCTAATTCCTTATAAATCGCAATAATTTTGTTTTTAATGGCTATTTCAGCATTCTTAAAATCGAATTCAGCATCTTGTAATTTAAACTTGGCTAATTTTAAATCTCCACGTTCTTTTCTTAAAAACAATGGCACTTCAAACCTTATGCCTCCTTTATAATTCGGGGTTTGCAGCGAATTAATCAAAGCTGGTGTTTCTGTCAAAAAATTATACTCTAGATCTATTTTTGGAAGCAATTTATTTGCCTTTAAGTTTTTATCAACGTTTAGCGCTTTAATTTTAAAATCAAGTGATTTAAGTTTAGGATGATTTTCAATTGTAAAACTATCTAAAGGAACACCTAAGATTTCTAAAGTAATATCGATCTCCTTATTCAAATTCTGATCAGGAATAACGTTTTCTTGAAGCTCCAGCGGAATATTATCATTCAACCACAAAAAATTAGATAATTTAAGTGAGGTATTCATGAGTCTAACTTTTGCTTGCTCAAAGTTTAACAACCTATCTTGAACAGCTATTTTGGCTTCTACTGTATCTATAGCAGCAACTTGGCCCGAAGCCGCACTTTGTTTTACCCCATTAAAACGTATTTTGGCATTTTCATAAAAATTATCGAAAATTTTACTTTCATTGTAGGCTTCTAACCAATCAAAATAAGCTAGCGAAGCTTGGTATAAAATTTCATTTATTAGCAAGTCTCGATCCGCCATCGACTGTTCTCTAAAAAATTTTGCCTGTTTCAAGGTAGCCATCCGCTCATTTATCCATAAGCCTTGGCCCACTGACATGCTGACTCCAGCGGCATATAACCCATCCTCTGATACTGTTGATTCAGGATTAAGAAACTCACCGTCGTTTTGTTCAAAAGTTCCTTTTAAAGTTACGCCATACCAAGTTGGTATTTTAAACGTTGCATTTAGTCGGTCGTAATAATCAGTTCCTTTAAATTCTTTCGTATCAAAATCTACTTCTATTTTAGGGTCGAAACCACCACGCGATTTCATTAAATTAGCTTGACCAATGGCTATAGTTAATTCTGCTTGTTTTGCAATAGGGTGGTACTTTTTTACAAAACCAAGGTATTCGTTGAAATTTAAGACCACGGTGTCATTGGTTTGCCCATTTAAAAAGTAAGCACAGATAAAAAATAAATAACATAAACTATTACGCATCATATTTACTTTTTTGTAATACCAGTATTGGGCTGATAAAAATTAGGTGGAAAACCGTTTATTTGACGCCACAATTCATACCAAATGGGCACGTCTTCTAATAAGGCGATCGTATTGGTTCCAGAGCCCACACGAAGTTCCTCTGGCCAAGGTTGTTCTTCTGGATCTTGTACTAACAAAACACGATATTTTCCATTGGTGCTCATAAAATTTTCAATAGCAAATACAACACCCCCATACGTACCATAGGAGGCATTTGGCCATCCACTAAAAACAATAGCGGGCCAACCATCAAATTGAATTCTTACTTTTTCTCCTTTATGCACTAAGGGTAAATCTATAGGTGCCACAAACATTTCAACAGCCTTATCATAAAGCTGCGGCATAATACTGACTAACTCTTCGCCTTCTTTAAAAGTTTCGCCCAAACCTGCCTTTAATGTTCTATTAATTAATCCACTTTGAGTAGCCCTTATATAGTATAAATCATTGCGTATTTCATAATTAGTAAACTGATTTTCAAGTTTAGTTACTTGCGCCTCAGAATCGAATTGTGAAGATTGCGCTGTTCGCATATCACTTTCTGCTTTTGAAATTTTATCTATATACTCTGCCTGAACACTATTTATCTCTATTTCAGCATTTATAACCTCATTCTTGCTGGCTAGTAATTTATTCTCTTGTGAAATTATTTTTGCCTGCGTTTCTTGAAGTTTTAGTCTTTTTTCTTCTACATCGGTGAGCGAAAATAATCCTTCTGATTCGAGCTGAACGATGCGCTCGTATTGCCTTTCAGCAATTCGCAAATTCGTTTCAGCTGCCTTGAGATCTATGCTGTCACTTTTTACTTTGAGTTTTGATTGTAGTAATTTGTTTCGAGCCTGGGCAAGTTTTAAACTACGACCATTGGATAAAGCCCCAATTTGCGTGTTTAGTGCTTTAACTTTCCCCTGGTACGACGAAACAGACATTTCTTTAGCGTTTATTTGCATTCTTGTGCGTTCCACTAATTTGGGATCAAAATATTCATTTTTTACTTCGGAAATAAACAATATCGTATCTCCTTTTTCAACATAGTCTCCCTCTTGCACGTACCATTTTTCAATTTTACCGGGTATCGCCGATTGAATAGTTTGTGGGCGTTGATCTGGTTTTAATGTTGTTAAAGCTCCTTTGCCTCTAATATTTTGTGTCCAAGGAAGAAATATGAATATTAAACCAAAAATAGCCGAGGCTAATAGAAATCGATTAAAATGCTTGTAATGCCTTTTATGGAAAACTTTTTGAGTTGACTCGAAGGTCGAAAGATCAACTTTTTGATTTACTCTATTTTTTGATATATTTAGCATCGTATATTATGTATTACTTACTACTTTACCTTCTTCGAGGGTTAAAATTCTGTCACATCTGGTTAGCCACTTTGGATCGTGACTTACTATTATAATTGACCATGGATTGGTTTTATCTATTAAAAAATCCATTATTTTCAACGCATCCATTTCGTCTAGTTGGTCTAAAGGTTCTTTTAAAATTAATAATTTTGGTTTCCGAACAATAGCTCTGGCTAAAACGATCTTTTTTGCGACATTATGTGGTAACTGTTGACCTTCAGGGAAGATAAACGTATGGATTCCTTTGGGTTGCTTTTTTACAAATTTTGACAATTCGGTTTTTTCTATGGCCCAATATAAATCTTCTTGCGATATTGAGGTATCACCGAAAGTAATGTTATTCAAAATAGAGCCTTCAAATGTGCTCTCTTCCGTTAAAGATTGCCCAATAAAAGAACGATAATGATTGGGGATAATATTATCAAGGGCTATATTATTAATAAAAATATTTCCCTCGGTGGGCTGGTAAAGTCCTGCAATTAAACGCAATAAACTTGTTTTTCCAGATCCATTTGAACCTAAAATTAAGGTAGTGCTTTTTGGAAGAATGGTCAGAGATAAATTGTCTATAATTTTGACTTTAGAATTTATAGGTGCAAAACCTACAGCATCTAATTCAATTATTAATTCTGAATCTTGGGTTAATGGAGATTGCCCGTCTTGCTGCTCTATCTCTTTATCAACTACCTGCCCTATTTTTTCTAAAGACGTTAATAAGTCATAAATAGTTTCTAAGCCTCGAATTAACTTTTCAACCGAATTTATAACTAACAAAATGATGATTTCTGCAGCCACAAATTGACCGATATTCATTTCTTGATTTAAAACTAATAAGCCTCCGATTAATAAAAGACCCCCTGTCACCAAAACTTTAAAGCCTATCATTTGAACAAACTGGATGACTAAAACTCTAAAGTGGTTTTCCCTGGCATTTAAATAATCACCTACCAAAAGGTCATTTTTAGTAAGCGCATGGGAAGTGTTTCCTGATAATTTAAAACTAACTAGAGATCGAGCTACCTCCTGAATCCAATGTGCAACTTTGTATTTGTATTTAGATTCTTCTAAGCTAGTGTTTAGCCCTTTCTCAGCGGTAAATTTAAATACCACATATATCAGTAATACGAGCAACAATCCGTAAATGATAAAAAATGGATGGTAAAAAGAAAGTAATAATAACCCAAATATAATTTGCAATAATGACGCAGGAAAATCAATTAAAAGCTTCGCTAGTGATTTTTGAATATTAATAGTATCGAAAAAACGATTGGCAAGTTCTGGTGGGTAATAATTATTTAACTCACTCATTTTAATTTTAGGAAAACGATAAGACAATTCAAAAGAAGCTCTGGTGAATATTTTTTGCTGAACGTTTTCAATAATTCTAATTTGCATTAATTGTAAAATTCCACCAAATGCGACGCCCCCAGTGACAAGAATGACTAAAATTATCCACGAAGTACTGATCTCAGCGCCTTGAATTAAATTGATGATCGCCTGAATACCTAGAGGTAAGGAGAGGTTTACCAAGCCAGCAAAAATTGCATAATACAGGGTTTGTAAAATATCTCTTCGATCTAATTTTAATAAGCCAATTAAACGCTTAAAAGGACTTAAGGTATTTTTAGCCATTTTTTGAAGTATTTAAAGTGTTTAAAACCAATTGTGTGAAATATTCAGTAGGTGTTTTAGGGGCATGACAATTGGTGAGCGAAGGAAAATGTTCCTTCAAGAAAAATTGATGCAAGGCGCCCTCCAAAACAGTGCTCGATAAGCTTAAGGGATATTCATAACTTGGGTTTAAACTCATAATCATTTCACTAAACCTGGTAACCAATCGTTTATAAATTACGTAATACCCATTTTTATTTTCTTGGTCTACTTCTTTTGTTAAGTACGATTTTGAGTACTCATTGATAACAATCTTATTTAAAGCTATTTCATTGATATGGGAAAAAGCAGAATCCTCTTCTGTTTGTCGCGTAATGACTTCAATCGCCTTAACTATTTTCTGCTTGGGATCGGGAATATTATTCGTTGAAAACACCAATTGGTATTCTAACCAACCCCAATACCATGAAGCCAAATACAACAATAGCTTATGTTTATTTTCAAAATACCTGTAAATTGAACTTTCCGTCGACGCTATTTGGTCACCAAGTTTTTTAAAGGTAAATTTCTCAAACCCCATTTCGTGAATCATTAAAATACTGTGTTGTATAATTTTTTTACCCAACTCCGACGATTCTGGATCCTTAACGTATATTTTATCATTAATAATAATCTTGACAGAATGTATAAGACGATCCATATAATGGTTTTTAAAAATTAAAACGCTAATTTAGTAGTATTACTATTAATAATAGATAGTTTAACTATTTTTTAACGAAACCAGACGGGCTTTTTTCACTGTAATTTTATAAATTTGATACTAACTTTATAATAATAGAACTAATGATAAAAAATATTTTACTAACGATGGCCTTCATATCTTTTAGTATGTTAAGTGCTCAAAACTCAAATGCTACAATCGAAGTAGGAACTATCCTCAGTATTTCTGAACCTGTTAGCGACACCTATAAACATATAGACTTCCCAAGAAAAAATACCATCATTAAACGCGGAGCGATAGCCGATTTTAATGGTTTAAAAGGTTTAAAAGTTGTAGTTGACGCTGTAGAAACAACAAAAAATGGGGAAACCTTGATACGCCTTAAAAGAAACGATGGTAAAAACTTTTTCAGATTTTACCCAAAGGTCAGCGCTAATTTTCAAGAAGCTTTAAATAGCGGTGAAATACAATTGGTTCAAAAAAATAATAGCTAACAACGCTGTTCTTTACGGAATCAATTTAAAACTAATCCCTACGCCGCCCTTGTAGGGATTAGTTTTTACATACCTAAACATGGGTCCTTTTATTCTTGACTGGGCCTTGAAAACCATACTGACTAAATATCCAATATATAAACTGTACTAAGAATTTAGCTGCGAATTATCTGACTTTAATCGCTGGCCATTTCGGTACATTTATCATAGGCTTTAGAATGGAAAATTATTGAAGTGCATTTTCTAAAGTTCAACAATAAAATTTTACCTTAGTTTAAACTTATTTTATGAAAAAACAAAGGTGTGGTTGGTGTACCGGAGATTTACTTTATGAAAAATATCACGATACCGAATGGGGTGTACCGGTTAAAGATGATGCTAAATTATTTGAGTTTTTAATTCTAGAAACTTTTCAAGCTGGTTTAAGTTGGATTACCATTCTCAAAAAACGCGAAAATTTCAGAGCTGCTTTCGATCAATTTAGTTACAAAAAAATTTCAGCTTACAAGGAACATAAAATAGCTTCACTCTTAGAAAATAAAGGTATTGTAAGGAACAAACTAAAAATAAAAGCTACCATTACCAATGCACAGGCTTTTATGCACATTCAAAACGAGTTTGGTAGTTTTCAGAAGTATATTTGGGGCTTTATAAACCATACGCCCATTAAGAATAAAGTTAAAAATTACAAAGATGCTCCACCTAATACGGCACTATCTGACGCCATTAGTAAAGACTTAAAAAAAAGAGGGTTCAAGTTTGTGGGTAGTACCGTTATCTATGCCCACATGCAGGCCACTGGAATGGTAAATGACCATGAAATCAATTGTTTTAGGTATGATGAAGTTTAAGTTTTTAGTTCTCCTCTGTTTTTTATGGCCTATAGCTACAAGCGCTCAGGTAAAATATGAACGTGAATTCCGAATTAAAAAATCACAATTCCCAGCCGCAGCTCATCAAGTGTTAAAGCGTAATTTGGAAGGCGCAAAGCGACTTAAATTTTATAAAGAAATTGATAGTGCTACCATCAGCTATGAAGCAAAATTCAAAAAAAGCCGCCTTTGGTATAGCATAGAATTCAATAAAGAAGGAATTTTAGAGGATATTGAAATCACCATTAATGTGGTTGATATCCCCAATGAAACTTTTGATAGTATTCGTCACTATTTAACTACTCATTTCATTTCCTATAAAATCAAAAAAATACAACAGCAGTATGTAAGTAATGGGGATGATGGGAAAGTATTTAAAGATGCTTTTCAAAATTTAATACTACCGTATGTAAATTACGAAATTATGTGTAGTGGCAAAAAAGATAAGGCCTATCAAGATTTTGAAATCTTATTTAATTCTGAAGGAAATTTTAAAACGATTAGAAAATCATTACCTGCAAATTATGACCATGTGCTGTATTAAAAAGCATATTTTTTTTGGCTTTTTTTTTACTGGTTTTTTCTCACTTGCTCAAGAAAACTTTACAGGTTACCTAGAGCCCTCAGTGGCCATAAACTATAAGGTCAAGGAGAATTACTCTCATAATTTTGCATTTACCAACAGAACCTATTTTTTTAATAACGAAACCTATCAACTTAAAGTTCGACAAATTGATATAGCGCATTTTTCTGATTTGAAAATAAAACCAAATCAAAGTATAGCTTTTGGGGTTCAATACCGATTTAGAGATAATTTTGAGCCTGACAGAGAAAATGAATTGCGCTTAACACAACAGTATAACAGAACTTTTAAATCGAGAAATATACGTTTTGGGCATCGACTTAGGAGTGAACAAAGAATACAAGCCTTATTAACAACCCATAGATTTAGGTATCGATTTGCCCTTGATTTTCCGCTTCAAGGAGAAAAATTAGATATTGGCGAAACTTATTTGATAGGGGCAACCGAAAGCTTGTTAAGCGTTGCAAAAAGCACAGGACCAAGTTTTGACCAGCGCATTACGACTACTATTGGGTATTTTTTATCCGCCCCAATAAAAATACAAGCGGGTATAGAATACAGGCTGGAAAACTACAATGAAGAAACCGAAAAAGTTCTCTTCGTGACCTCCTCATTAATCTTTGCCTTGTAGTATATCAATAAACGCTTGTCTGGGAATCTCTTCCGCTCCTAAACTTTGCAAATGCGACGTGTATATTTGACAATCGATAAGCTGATAGCTTTTGGTATGCAACTCTTGAGCTAAATTTATAAATGCAAATTTTGAAGCATTAGCCACTAAACTAAACATACTTTCTCCACAAAAAACGTGACCCAGGTCTATACCGTAAAGCCCACCTACCAAGGTATTATTTTCCCAAACTTCATATGATTGTGCCATCCCCATTTCATGGAGTTTTAGGTATGCACTTTTTATATGAGTAGTGATCCATGTACCTTCTTGATTATTTCTTTCAACTTTTGAACAGTGCTCAATAACAGTAGCAAAACAGTTATTTTTAGTAAGGGTAAACTGATTACTTCTCATCACTTTACGCATTGTTTTTGATATTTTTATCTTTTCAGGAAATAATACCATGCGTGGGTTTGGACACCACCAAAGTATGAGCGAATCTTCATTAAACCAAGGGAATATGCCACTTTTATAGGCTAATATTAAACGCTCAGGAGATAAATCGCCACCTACCGCTAATAAACCCTCGGCATTGGCATGCTCCACACTCGGAAACATTAAGGCCTCCGACAGAAAATATATAGGTCTGTGATGTTGCTTATTTTTCAATGTAAATATTTACAATTAAAATACGAAAGAACAACAAAATAAAAAAGACCTATTCATCAAAAAAATGAATAGGTCCTTTTCAAAATGTGTGCGCTTTATTTGCGATTAAAAAGGTAAATCGTCGTGATCTTCCTCGTTTAAATTATCGGCTGCCTCAAAAGAACTCATAGGCGGTACGGGTGGCATCCCTGCTGTATTTGTAACATCTGATGACATATTTTCAATTCTCCAGCCTTGGATAGCGTTAAAATATTTGGTTTCTCCCTGAGGATTAACCCATTCTCTACCTCTTAAATTAATACCTACTTTCACCGACTGCCCAACTGTCGTTGAGTTTAATAAATCGCATTTATCCTGGATAAATTCAACCAATATATGCTGCGGATACTGTTCTTCTGTAGTAACTACCAATTCTCTTTTTCTAAAACCGTTGTTGCCAATCGCTTGGGTTTCTCCAACCATTTTTACTTTTCCTTGTACTTCCATTTTCTCTTTTAATTTGATAATAATACCTTCCAAGCGGAAAGTACGTTATTTTTATGTAAATATTCTTGTGCTTTTTGATGTAATTTTGTGTTGTCATGAGCACTAATCAAGGACTTCAACTCCTTATTTGAAGCCACAAAATCTTTAACCTCTTCTAAACTAGGGATTTTTTCGATATTTGCCAACATCCCCAAGTCATTTCCTGTTAAAACCTTACTTAGTTTTATACGGTCTGGCAAGGCATCAACACCAATACCTAATGTTGAAAGTGGTTTCGGAACTTCAAAAAGTCCCATATTAGCCCTACTATACCAGTTGCCTCCCATCCGAGCTACCAAATCTATTTTATGCTGATCGATATTTCCATTCTCATCTAAAATAGCCTTCGCAATGTGCACTTTTACTACTTCGCAGAAAACTAAATTCCCTGCACCACCTTCGACTCCTAAAGCTTCAACCTTAGTGACCTTACATTCGAACTGAACAGGAGCTTCTGCTACTCGAAATGGCGCCACCAAATCAGCAG
Source organism: uncultured Cellulophaga sp. (assembly GCA_963974535.1). Classification (GTDB taxonomy): domain Bacteria; phylum Bacteroidota; class Bacteroidia; order Flavobacteriales; family Flavobacteriaceae; genus Cellulophaga. The sequence goes on along the minus strand of CAXBCN010000001.1, from coordinate 258,054 downwards.
CCTGCATTGTTAATCCAGCTTTTATAAATTCATTTTCACCCTCTGGATATTCTGTACTTGCTAAAGACATTTGTTGCACCATGGCAAAATCTACGACATTGATCACCACTTCTTTTGTTTTTAATACATTTTCTAGGGTATGTTTTGTGGTATTATCGCGCACCCTTCTCGCTGGAGAAAATAGCAATATAGGTGGGTTAGCACTAAACACATTAAAAAAACTAAAAGGAGAAAGGTTTGGTCTTCCTTCGTCATCCATAGTACTTGCAAAGGCAATTGGTCTAGGCCCAATAGCACCCAGAAGATAACCGTGAAGTTTTGCTGTTGCCAGCTCTTTCGGCAACACTGAAATCATTTCTAGCATAGGTGTACAAAAGTACATAAATTAGTTCCAGAAATGAAAATTGCGAGTTTAATTCCATAGAATATCTTTAAACAAAATGCGTTATATTGTAACACTATTCAGTACGTATTGCGATGAACTTTAACCCTGATAAAAAAACGACCACCATATTACTACAAATAGCATCTTTTGTTATTGTTAGTTTAATACTTTGGAACACCAATAGTTTCTTTAAAAAATTTAAAGAAGAAGAACGTAACAAAATGGTAATTTGGGCTTCTGCTCAGGCCGAAATTTTACAATCTTCTGAGGATCGAGATTTAGGCGATTTACCTGTTGTTGTTTTAAAAAATAATGAATCTACACCTATGATTTTGGTCAATAGAGATGGGGCCATTAAAGTTAGTAACATGCCTAAACAGGTAGCCACAGATACTGCCTTAGTTCAAAAAAAAATAAAGAAATTTGAAAGTGAAAACACCCCAATTAAAATTGATTACAAAGGGGAAGATTTAGCCACACTCTACTATGGAAACTCTGAGGTTTTAAATAAATTAAAATACTATCCTATTGCGCTTTTATTAATTATTTTTCTTTTTGCTGCGGTTATTTATTTCTTCTTTAAAACCAATAAAGCTTCGGAGCAGAATAAACTTTGGGCGGGTATGGCCAAAGAAACAGCACATCAAATTGGCACCCCACTAACTTCACTTTTGGGATGGAACGAGCTCTTAAAAGCTGAAAATATTAGTAAGACTATCACCGACGAAATTCAAAAAGATATTTCTAGATTAGAAACCATTACGGATCGTTTTTCAAAAATTGGATCCCTACCTAATTTAGAAACCCATGATATTGTGGCAGAAACAAAAAACGCTTTTGACTACCTTAAACTACGAAGTTCTAAATTAATAGTATTTTCATTCGATACGAAGGTAGAAAGCATGCTTGTGCTACTGAACAAACCCCTGTACCAATGGACTATAGAAAACTTAGTGAAAAATGGTATTGATGCCATGCGCGGCAAAGGAAGTATTAGCATTGAAATTTTAAAAGAAGGTACTAATGCCGTAATTTTGGTTTCTGATACAGGCCATGGCATTTTAAAGAAAGAATTTCATGCTATTTTTAATCCTGGAGTTACCACAAAAAAAAGAGGGTGGGGCCTTGGTTTGTCCCTAGTAAAACGAATTGTTGAAGAATATCATAATGGAAAAATAAAAGTACTTTCTTCTAGTAAAGAAGGCACGATTATGAAGATGACGTTTAAATTGAAAAGTTAGGTTATGGCAGAGATTAAATTAGAATTGATTAAAGAAGCAGAACTGACCAATAATTGTCCTGAGTGTTTTAATCAAGAGCTAAAACTATCGTTTTATCAAAAACACTCCTATGGGAAATTTGTTCATAAAATTACAGAAGAAGTATCTTCAGAAATTAAGTGCAAAACTTGTCATAATGCCATTTACCCTGTTTCGTGGACACCGGATATAGAACGTGTTTACGAATATTATAAAAAAACGGCCACCCCAGTTAAACCTACCGTAAAATACACCCGAAGGTTATATATTGTATTGTTACTACTGATTATTTTAGTGGCTGCTAGCCTTTATATATTTATAAATCGCGAATTATTAACGAATTAACAGCTATAAAGGTTTACAGTTCGGCCTTTATTTTTTCTGCAATAGCTTCAAATTCTTCTCTCGACAAAGAAACTTTCTGCTGAAAGGTAGCATCTTTCATATCGTTTAAAGGAATTAGATGCACGTGAACATGGGGTACTTCAAGACCAATAACGGTCATCCCAACACGTTTACAATCCATCGCTTTTTCTAAAGCAATCCCGATTTTTCTAGAAAAAGCCATTAAGCCTATATACGTAGCCTCATCTAAATCCATAATTTTATTGACTTCCTTCTTGGGAATACAAAGTGTATGGCCTTTGGCATTAGGGTTTATATCTAAAAAAGCAAAGAAATTTTCGTCTTCTGCTATTTTGTAGGATGGTATTTCTCCAGAAATTATTTTAGTGAAAATACTTGCCATAATACGCTATTTAAGATCGTGTAATTTCTAAAATTTCCAATTTCAAAACTCCGTTTGGAATGGTAATTTCTGCCACATCGCCTACTTTTTTGCCTAACAATCCTTTTCCGATGGGAGAATTCACTGAAATTTTCCCTGTTTTTAAATCGGCTTCACTTTCTGCCACCAAGGTGTATTTTACCTCGGCATTATTGTTGTGATTTTTAAGTTTCACTGTAGAGAGCACCAAAGCCTTTGAGGTATCTAGTTGAGATTCATCAATCAGTCTTGCATTGGCATAAATATCTTCTAATTTAGCAATTCTAAGTTCTAGCAAACCTTGGGCCTCTTTAGCCGCATCATATTCCGCATTTTCGGACAAATCACCTTTATCCCTAGCTTCGGCTATATCCCTAGAGGCTTTTGGACGCTCGACATCTTTTAACTGATTAAGTTCATCTCTCAATTTTTTTAATCCTTCTGCGGTATAATAAGATGTTGTACTCATGATTCTGCGTTTTTATAAAATACGAAAATCCTCTTTTTTTCTAGAGGATTTAAGACAAATATACATTTTTTTTGTTCAACTTTGTACGTGTATTCATAAAATACAAAGTTGTTATGCGTAGCTATTTAACTCTGCTCTTATTCCTTTTACTTTTTGCTTGTGACAAGAATACCACAAACAGAAATCCGTATTTACAGGAATTTAATTTTAGGTTTGATATTAATACGAGCTTACCCCTGTATAGCAACCTTACCAATGAAGGTAGTGCTGTTTATATTGGCAATGAAGAAGCGGGCACAAGAGGTATTTTTGTCATAAAAACATTAGCTTCATTTAGCGGTTATAGAGCTTTCGAAGCCAGTTGCCCAAACCATGTTCCCAATAGCTGTTCGACCATGACTTTAGATACCAGCAGAAATTCGGTTACCTGCAGTTGCGAAGGGTATAAGTACACCTTGTTTACGGGTCAACTTTTAGATGCTCCTGATGATGGCACTCGGTTTTATAATATGCTAGAGTACAGAGTCAATGTAAGTGGCGGTGTTATTTCGGTAACGAATTAGACTTTTTAAATTCTAGGTTTTTGAGATCAAAAATTATGTAAGGATTAAAATTTCTTTTCGTTGTTCGTTGTGTACGGAAAAAAAACCATTACTTAATATAAATAAATACTACTGCTGTATACTTATTACTTTCAATATTGGACATTAGACACAGGTTCACTTTAAAATCGCACTCATAACCCAACTGGTATGCAAAGCCGTTTCACCCGTAGAAGGATGTTTTTTACCCTCCAATAAAGCTGCTTTTAAATTCTCCACATGGTATTGCTGCACGTGTTTAGGGTTTTCTATAAAGAGCTTTTGTAACCCTTGTTCATTTTCTAAAATAACCTCTTCCTCTTTGAAGATAGAAAACAATATCTTTCCTTTTTCTCCGATAATCTCAACCTTATCTTCCCTTTCTTTGCTGCCAAAATTCCAATTTCCACTCCCGGTAATTCCGTTTTTATGCAACCAACACGAAGTAATCGCATCTTGAGCCGTATATAAGCCTTGTTGGTTGGTACATAAACCGTAAACTTCCTTAAAATCACCTAATAAATAGGCAAATAAATCCAAGCCATGACTCGCCAAATCATCAAAATACCCTCCAGGGGCAACTTTAATATCGGTTCGCCAATTGTACGCGCCACTTATATCAATAGCACTAGCGGGTTTAGAAAAATTCCAATGGATATGCCTAACTTCTCCTATTTCTTTGGCTTTTAGCCATTTTTCTACCTGTAAAAAACGAGGTAAGGAGCGCCTGTAATACGCCACGAATAAGGGTATTTGATTAGCTTTAAATGCGGCTACAATTGCCAAAGCATCATCGTAATTTGGGGCTAGCGGTTTTTCAATACAACAAGGTTTACCCGCTTTGGCCACTTGCAAAGCATAAAATTTATGAGTGTCTGGTGGTGTGGCAATGTAAATAGCATCAATTTCTGGGTCATTGATGAGCTGTTCCGCTTGCTCATAATATCTTGGAACAGCATGTCTTTCCGCAAAGTCTTTGGCCTTTTCAACATCTCTGCGCATCACAGCTTCTAAAGAAAATCCTTGAGTATTCTGATACGGCGGACCACTTTTTACTTCCGTGACTGCACCACAACCAATAATTCCCCAACGTATATTTTCTTTGTTCATCCTGCGATTTTTTTTAAAACTAAGCCTTGATGGCAAATATAAAAAGTAATCAGTAACAGGTGGCAGTAAACTAAAAGCTTGAAAATGTACTAAAATTTTAAACTTAATACTGCCTACTGTTACTGAATACTGCTCACTTTTAAAAACGTACTGTTGCGCCTAGTAAAAAGTTAGCCCCGGCCTGCGGATAAAAAACCACGAAACCTCCGCCATAATCGGCACCGTTCGACACAATATCTGAATTAAAAATATTGTTAACCAAGCCTGAGAAAGCGATACTTTTCGCAAATGAGTTCATGGGAATGGTATATTGAACATTAAAATCGGTTTGAGAATAGGCTTTCAACACCGAATTTTCATCCTGAATATTATTCATAAACTGCTTCCCCACGTATTTGGTCAATAAAGAAATTTGAAGGTGATTATTAGGTACGTAACTCAACATATTGCCTATAATCAAATTGGGAGAAAAAGCGATATCCGTATCACCCAATGCCTCTAAGCCAGTTGCTCCTTCAATAAAATAGTCAACATTTTTGTTGGTACTTAAGGCAACATTGGGTTGTATTTTAAAGATGTCACCTATTTGAATAGCGGCATCTATTTCTAAACCCAAACGATAACTATCCCCCACATTTTGTCGCAAAGGCGCGCCCACATCGTTTAATCCGCCTGTAAGCACCAATTGATCTTTGTAACGCATGTAATAGGCATTGGTATTGATTTGAACTTTTGGATTGATATAACGCCAACCCAATTCAAAATCATTTAAGCGCTCTGGTTTTGGACTTCCATTTTCATAATCGTTTCTGTTGGGCTCTCTATTGGCAACAGCATACGAAAAATAGAAATTGTTATTCCGATTCATATCGAAAGTAATCCCTGCTTTTGGATTGAAAAAGTTAAAAGTATCATCGACTACACCTGTGTCTTCGCCATTGGCCGTAAAATCAACGCTTCTATACTGCAAGTCGCCAAACAAACTCCATTGTTGGTTGAGGCTATAGTTAGCCTTAGTGAATATGTTAAAGTCGGTCTTTGTGGACCTATCCTCATAATAGCGATCTCTGATATTGCTATTGCCAGCAAATCTTGCCCAGATAATTTCACCAAAATGATCCCCAACGTAGTTGTTTAGTCCACCCCCCACAATAAAATCGATGTTTTCATCCTTATAATTGGCTGAAAACACCGTACCATAAAAATCATTATCTAACCAGCGTCTTCTTATTACATCTGTCGTGTTGACTTCCGCTCCATCGACTTCAATAGGTGTAAAACCATAGGTTTCAAAATCATCGTCTTCTTTGAACTGTTCAAAATAACCACGGCCTCTGGTATAATGCAAAGCAAAGTTGGTACTCCAACGAGTATTCCAAGTTTCATTCCATAAGAGCTGAGCATGGTCTTGTTTGTAGTTATCGGTTTCATTTTCATAGAACTGATCTATACCATTTTCATCAGTGTAAGCCCCTGCAAAATTAAAGGTTCTATTTTCCTGTAAGGTCTGCGCATCAATGCCATACCAAGCTTGGTAGGTGAGCTGATTTCCACCAAAAAGCAAGGCTTTAATTAGGGTGTTTTCATCTTTATAGGCTGCTTGCAAAAAATAAGAATCCATGTCTACACGAGCCCTATCTACATAGCCATCAGAATCTAATTTTGAGAGCCTTCCTGAAATTTCAACCTGATTGTTCAATAACCCAGTACTAAACTTTAGGTTATTGCGTAGCGTACCGAAACTTCCAATAGAGGATGCTATTTGCGCATAGGCGTCTTCCGAAACCGCATCGGTTAAAATATTTAAACTCGCCCCAAAAGCTCCTGCACCGTTGGTGGAGGTTCCTACGCCACGTTGCAACTGAATACTTTCTGTTGATGAAGCAAAATCGGGCATATTCACCCAAAAGGTTCCATGCGATTCAGAGTCGTTATACGGGATACCGTTGATGGTCACGTTTACGCGTGTTGCGTCACTACCGCGCACTCGAATGCCCGTATAGCCAATACCTGCTCCTGCATCTGAAGTAGTCACTACCGATGGTAAAAAATTAAGTAAAATAGGAATGTCTTGACCTAAGTTTCGAGGTGCAAGTTCTTCTTTGTTAATGTTTGAAAAGGTTACTGGCGTAGCTTTGGTAACCCGAATAGCAGATACAAAAACCTCGTCTAAGACCACCTTTTTACCTTCTAACGAATCGAGTTCTTTGTCTTGTGCATGAACGCCAAAAGCCCAAACCAATAAAATAGTGGTACATACACTTTTAATGCTAAGCTTAACTTTGGTGTTTAGCATTACTTCGTCTAGAAAACTGACGGGAAAAAAATTGAAAATTGAAAAAAACAGTTTCATTCGTACTAAAATTTAGTGACGAATAAAAGGGGCTGTTATTCTTGTTAATACTAGATTGTTTTGGTTTTTATTTTAAAAGCGCTTTTAAAATAAGAAACCCTGCGTGTTCCTAATGGCGACAAGTTTTAAAAAACATATCGTGTCCCTTGGCAGCATTACCTGCCCAGGTTCATTGGGTATAATCTCAGCTTCTTCTAAAATACCTTCGGTAATTACTCGAAAATAAAATAGTATTAGCACCCCTTTGAGATGGTGCAAAGCTACGATTGAATTTTGGAATTATCCTAAAAAATAAGTACAAAAAAGATTTATAAAATTAAAAGTCCAAACCCGCTGCGCAAAGTCTCCCGACTTTGAGATTAGAATGATTAATTTTAGTTACTAATAATTTTAATCTATAAGTTCAAGTCATAAGTGTTACAGAAAAACTTTAAATTTAAGGGTATATTACCTTTTCGATTTTGTTTGTTGCGCTAAGTCAGGAGACTTTGCGCAGCAGTCCGAACCGTACTATTTTACCATGCGACTCGCCCTTTATTTCACAATTAGAAACTATTCTCTTAAAATTTAATTGAAAATGTAATTTTTAGTTAAAATGGTATGATTTTTGGTAATTCATATTCTTAATCACTAAACCTTTTTTTTATGAAACTACCCTTCCTTTTTAGCCTTTTACTCAGCGTAATATGCACTCCATTAAGCTTTAGCCAAGAAAACGAAAAACTTCAAAATATTCAAGGGAAACTCAATCAGTATACAGCAATTCAAGGTCCTGAAAAAGTATATCTTCATACCGATAAGGATATTTATGTAAATGGGGAAACAGTATGGTATAAGGCTTACCTTATTGACGGTGTTACGCATAGCGTCAGTGATAAAAGTAAAGTGGTTTATATAGAATTAGTGAATGCTCAAGACAGCGTAGTGGTACAACAAAAACTATTTGTAGAAAATGTTGGTGTTGCAGGAAATATAGATTTACCGGAAACCATAGGTGAAGGAAATTATAGGCTTAGTGCATATTCTAAATATATGCTCAATGAAAATGAACCTGCTATTTTTTCAAAACAAATTGCTATTTGGAAGCCTGAAAACAAGGTCACTAAAATGATGCCTGAACCTAAGAGTAAAGAGAGATCCTCAAATACTAAAGCAGATAACAGTTTAACTGTCGACTTTTTTCCAGAAGGTGGCACTTTGGTGTATGGTATAGAAAATACACTTGGTATTAAAATTACGAATGCTAAAGGAAATGAAATTTCAGCTTCTGGAAAAATTGTAGATCAGAACAATAACTTTATCAAAGATTTTGAAACCTTTGAATTTGGACTTGGGAAAGTTAGTTATGCCCCAGAGCTTGGTAAGACCTATTATGCCAGCATAGGTATTGAGGGTCAAGAAAAAAAATACAATCTTCCAACACCAGAGAATAAAGGCTATGTATTAAATGTAGTGCAGACACCAGAACAAATCACTATTAAAGCAACCAGCAATATCAATGACGGTCTTAAAGGTAGTTTGTTGGTTGGTCATAGTAGAGGTCGTGTTTTTCTTAGCCATACCAAAGAATCTAGCGACTCTAGTTTTTTAATTAAAATTCCAATGGAAACTATGGTAGATGGGGTAGCCCATTTTACCCTTTTTACTTCGGCCAGAGAACCTGTTAGTGAACGCCTTATATTTATCAACAATCCTGACAACGATTATTCTTTAAAAATAGAAACACCAGTAGCCAATTATCAAAAACGACAAAAAGTTGATGTAGCCCTTATTTTAGAAAGTAGCCAAGGAAAAGAACCTTCTGGAAGCTTTTCTGCGTCGGTAATTACCACCGATGCTAAAACAGCAAATTTTACTCAAAATATTGAAAGTTGGTTGTTATTAAATTCAGATGTAGGTGGTACTATTGCTAACGCTGGTTTCTTTTTCGAAGAAGATACAGCTAAAAAAAGATTTTTACTGGATGCTTTAATGCTTACCCATGGTTGGAGACGTTTTGTATGGAAAGAAATGCTAAATAACAATGTAAGCAAAAACCTAGCTTATGAACCCGAAAAAGGAATTATGATATCGGGGAAAACAACAGCCTACGACAATAAATACCAGCCAAAAGCTTCAAATGTTAAATTACTGCTGATAGACGCTGATTTTTATCAAGAACAAAAAGCTACTGAACTTAATGGAAATTTTAGCTTTGGCCCTTTTTTCTTTCAAGACAGTATTCCTTTAGTTTTACAAAGCACGCCCATCACTCAAGCCAAAAATAAATCGGAAAACGATTTTAGTATTCAGGTAGAAAAAAAACAGCCTCTTATAAATTATGGCAGGTTCTCAACACCTGAAACTAATGCCTTAACCTACCAATACCCCAAAAAATACATTGACATAGCCTCCCAAAAAAAACAAGTAGATTTTATTTTAAATCCTAATACCATTAGGCTTGAAGAAGTGGTAATTACTGAAAAAGAAAAAACTCGTAAAGAAATTATCGATGAAAGAATAAGTAAGGTAGTGTTTCACAACGAGCCAGATCACCGAGTTTTTGCCGACTCTATAATAGGTGGAACGGGTTCTTATTCTTCTGTTTTTGATATGTTGAGAGGCTTGCCAGGTGTTCGAGTTTTTGGGCCTGGACTAGATTCTATATCGATACGATCTGCAGGCAGCACTAACAGTTCTGGCACACCTCTTATTCTTGTAAATGGATCCCCAATGCCCATCGAGTTTATTAACACTATAAACCCTTTTGATGTTGAGTTTATTGATATTTTAAAAAACGCAGGGGCAGCGGCCTACGGTCATAAAGCTTTTGATGGCGTAGTTGCCATATATTTAAAAGGGGTGCTAGGCCTTTCTAAGCTTGAAAAGAATAAAACTCCTAATCCTAATATACTCAATAGCACATTTAAAGGCTTTTATAAAACAAGAGAATTTTACAGCCCTAATTATGCTATTGCTGATCAGGATGACAACCTTCAAGATTTTAGAACAACCCTGCATTGGCAGCCTGATATTATAATGAACGAAAAAGAAGCTCCAAATCTTAATTTTTACACCGGTGATGTTTCAGGGAGTTATTTGATTCACATAGAAGGGATAACTGCTGATGGGACACCTATTAGTGTTCAAAAAACTTTCGAGGTTGAAGAGGGTACTAATTAATACTTTATGACAACCGCAGTACTTAAAAAAACGTATCTATTGTAATGAAACAATAGTATGCGAAAAAATAAATCTAAAAAAAAATTCACGCTACGAATAATTCTTAGCTATTTTATTTTAGGTGCCTTGGCACTTATTGTGGGTATTTTTATCTTATCAGAAGTTAAAACGTTTTTAACTACCGATATTGCTAATGAAAATGATACCAAACTATTAAAAACAAGTGCCTTTCTAACGCAATTATATGAGGCTGAAAGCTTATCTAAATTAGCATTACAAACAAAAACCAAGGAAAGTTTTAATACATACGCACAAAAAATAGACAGCGTTTCTTCAGCAATAGATTCTTTAAAAGCTGTTATCACAAGTGACTATCAATTAAAATTATTAGATAGTGTTCAGCATCTTTTAGTAAAAAAAACATACAATAATGAAGAGTTAAGGCGACTTAAAATTGATAATCTAAGCACGAATTCTATTGATTCTGCCTTGGAGAAGTTTAATTCGATGGAATTATCGCTTCATAAAATAACCGCAAAAGGCATTGTTCCAAATATAGATGAATTATCGCCCGAAGCTAGGGCTGCCATTGAAAAATTAGTGGTAGTACTCAACAATAATATTCCGGAAGAAAACAAGGAAAACTATTCTACACAAAAAGTTGATTCGATCATCAAGGCTTCAAAAATAGTACTCAATGAAGCCAAAGAAAAAGATGCTACGTTACAACGTTCTTTAGCACAAAAGGAAATGGAGATTTATAGTAACGATTTAGATGTTTCACAACAATTAAGAAGTATCATCATCGCTTTTGATCAAGACGTCATGAATACCACTATTACTACCAATCAACAAAAACAAGCGGTATTAACTAGAAGTACTCGACTAGCAGGAATCGCCGCTTTACTAGGGTTTTTAGTTGTTGGCCTTTTTACTTTTTTCATTACCCGAGATTATTGGCGTGTACAATCGTATCGTCAAAATTTAGAAGAAGAAAAAAAGTTTTCCGAATCGCTTTTAAAAAGTAGAGAACAGTTAATCGCCACCGTAAGTCACGATTTAAGAACACCTTTGAACACCATTACAGGATATTCGGAGCTCATGGAAAACACGGCGCTAAGCCCAAAGCAAGGCACATATTTAAAAAATGTAACATCTGCCGCTCAATACGTAGATAATTTAGTAAACGATTTATTAGACTATTCAAAGCTTGAAGCTGGTAAATTAAAAATTGAAACGATCCCTTTTATTTTATCTGAATTACTTGAAGAAACAGCTTTTAATCTTCAAGAAATAAACCAGAAAAAACCTATTTCACTTCATTTAGAAATAGCTGACGAATTACGCGAAACACTAATTGGCGACCCCTTTAGAATACGACAAATTGTTACTAATTTAATTAGTAATGCCTATAAATTTACGCACGAAGGCACTATTAAAATAAGAGCACATGCAAAAATTCATGATACAGAGACCTATAATGTAAGCATTAAAATAATAGATTCCGGTATCGGAATTGCTAAAGAAAAACAAGAAGCAATTTTTAAAGAATTTACACAAGCCGAGGATAGTACAGAAAAAAAATACGGAGGTTATGGCTTGGGTTTAACTATTTCAAAAAAACTAGCCAAGCTTTTAAAAGGTAATTTAAGTGTTACAAGTGAATTAGCAAAAGGAAGCGAATTTACCTTAGAAATTCCGTTACAAATAAGTAAAACTAAACTGGTTGTAAAACAAAAGCAACACGTGTTAGCGACACCTGTTCAACTTTCAATTCTAATTATAGATGACGACACAGCTATGCTTGGTCTTTTAAAAGAGGTTTGTAGCACATTAGGGATCCATGCCATGACATTTTCAAATTTTGAGGCCATGGCTAAAAAAACTGATGTAAAGTACGATGTTGTTTTAACGGATATACAAATGCCCAAGACCGATGGTTTTTATGTACTACAGCAATTTAAAAATGGCCGTTTTACACATTTTCAGGGTCAACCTATTTTAGCGATGACAGGACGAAAAGATTTAGACAAAAGCACGTATACCCAAGCGGGTTTTGAAGCGGTATTACAAAAACCTTTTACCAAGGCTACTTTTATAGCTCTATTAGCCTCTTTGTTTCCTGAGAAATTTGATACAGCAGTTCATTTAGAAAACCCAACTCGCCTACGCACAACTGCTTCTTTATATTCTTTAGAGCCTATTAGTTCATTTTTAGGAAATAATTCAGAAGCTATTCAAGAGCTTATCGAAACCTTTTTAAATGACACAGAAGCAAATCTAAAAACACTTCAAAAAGCTACTCATAAAAACAACATAGAAGCGATTAATGCCGCATCGCACCGAATGCTCCCTATGTTTCGACAGCTAGATGCAAAACAGATTGTACCTATATTAGAGGAGTTTGAAAGTTTAAAAAAGCAAGAGTTATCTCATGAAACGATAAAAACACAATTTTCCATGGTACAGCAACACATTACAGCACTTATTGCCGCCTTAAAAAAAGATAGTTCTATATATCCAAATTGTAGTGACTAATTTTATTGTACAGCGTTTTTCGTGTAATCTGAAGCAATTTTGCTGCCTTAGACTTATTAAAATTGGTTTCTTTTAAGGCCCTTAAAATTTGTTCCTTTTCATAAGCATCTTTGGAAAAATCATCCAACGCTTCCTTTTTTGGAGCCACAAAAAGCTCTTTAGGTAATACATCAGTTTCAATATATTCATTATTTGCAAGCAGTACAGAGCGTTTAATTACATTTTGAAGTTCTCTTAAATTACCAGGCCAATGATAGCTTCTAAACACTGAAATCACTTCGTCTGAAAAACCTATAACTTGTTTCTCCAAGCTTAGATTTGATTTTTCTAAGAAAAAATCTGCAAATAATAATACGTCTTCAAACCTGTCTTGAAGCGAAGGTATCTCAATAGAAAATTCATTAATTCTATGGTATAAATCTTCGCGAAAAGTTCCTCTTTCAACAGCCTCTTTTAAATCTTCATTGGTTGCCGTGATAACCCGTATATCTACCTCAATTTCTTTAGTGCTGCCTACTCTTTTTATTTTACGTTCTTGAAGTGCTCGTAATAACTGAATTTGGTTTTCATAAGACAGGTTCCCAATTTCATCTAAAAAAAGGGTTCCCCCATTTGCAGCTTCAAAATGACCTATTTTATCTTCAATAGCTCCCGTAAAACTCCCTTTTATGTGCCCAAAAAATTCGCTTGTCGCAATTTCTTTTGGAATAGCGCCGCAATCTACAGCAACAAAATTAAAACTGCTTCTTTTACTCGTATCGTGAATGCTTTTTGCAGTAACTTCTTTACCTGTACCACTTTCACCTGTAATTAAAATAGACATATCGGTCGGTGCTACCAACTTAATATATTCATATAGTTTTTTCGAAGCCTCACTAACACCATTAATTGTTGCTGTTTTTTTAATAGGGGCATTTTGTGCTTGCTTTTTTGATACATTTTCTAAAGGATGCTCTGGTTTTTGTAGCAAAGCAGTATTAATGAGCATTACAATCTCTTCAGGAGTAAAGGGTTTTGATATATAATCATAAGCCCCTTTTTTCATTGCTTTTACGGCAGAAGAAACTTCTGCATAACCCGTCATTACGATAACCGGTATTTTATGATTTATTTTCTTGATTTCAGAAAGAAGCTGAATACCGTCGTAATTAGGCAAGCGCAAATCGGTAATTACAAGATCAAAACTATGGCTTGTAAATATTTTTTTTCCTTCCTCTGCATTAAAACTGAGGAATACCTCAAATTCTTTTTTGGTTAAGAATTTCTGTAGCATTTGCCCAAAGGCAGCATCGTCTTCAATAATTAAAATTTTTGGCATAATTGGGTATTCTCGTATATACATACGTTCAATACCACTTTCTAAGACTGCCCCCTAGTTTTAAAGTTATCTTAAAATTAGAAAGGAGCTACAAAAATGCAGCTCCTCTCAACCAAACCAACTTGATACAAACCAAAACTGGAATAAAAATTGTTTATTTCCCTTACAAAGATCAACTACGTGCGTTATTCTGAATTCTCCATGGGAACTTTAAGGGAGTAACTTAGAGTTAAATTGCTATTTTAAACTATAGCTCAATCCAGTTGCCGTCTTTATCTGCATAAAGTGTCCCTTTAGTACCATCTTCCAATGAAACTTCTAATTTGTATTGCATTTTGTCATTAACGAAGGCCTTATCCACAGTTGCCGTTGGATAACTTTTGGTAATTGCAGCACTTACTGCCTCTGGTAATTTATCCAATTCAATAGCTTCAAAGCCATCTTGTGTTGCTTCAATTACTTCTGTTGCTGCCATGGCAGTTTCATTTTCTTGAGCAAATGCTGTTAAACCTACAAATGTAAATACTGATGCTAGAATTAATTTTTTCATGATATTTATTTTTAATCGTTAAACTTGTTAGGTATCATGAAATAATAATACCAAAAAGTAAAATAATTTACATAGTGCTGATTGTTAGATGTTTATATATCTTTATATAAATTATCAACTGTGTAAAAGTGGAACCAAAGACAACGAAATGTGTAACTATTATACAGTTTTCAATGCGCCATGTGTCGTAAAGCATTGGTTTTTTAAACCCTAACTCAATACCCTTTTAGATTTGCAAGGATGTAATGTTAAGTATAGTTCGATGCTGTGTTGCACAATGGTGTCTCTAACATATGTATTGAAGCGAACTTATGAGTTTAATTTTGAACGCTAAAACCATTATATAAAGTGTTCTCTTTAAAATCTGAACATATTCATTATTTTAATTCTAATTTATTTTAGAGGGTTTATTCTTAAAATTTTGCGCATCTACATTCCCGATGCTGTTTTATTAGCTGAAAATCTGTAAAACAGAAAAAAGGCTGCCGAAGCAACCTTTTTTTACCAAACTAACTAACTTACTCTACTACTCAATACCAACTATAATTTACATTTCAATCCAGTTGCCTTCTGCGTCAGCATAAAGAACTAGTTCTACCTCGGCATTACTGATTTCTAATTTATAGTTTAATTCGCCGTTTACATAGGCTTTGTTGATACTAGCTCCCGGAAAATCTTTTTCTATAGCTACCGTTACCGCTTCTGGTAGTGCCTCGGTTTTAATTTCTGTGAAATCTTGTATAAAAATACTTTCCATAATTCCGTCGTGGAAAATAGGAGTTATTTCAGTTGCTGTAACCGTTCCCAAACTTCCTATGGCTAATGCTGTTGCAAATACTACATTTTTCATTTTCTTCTATTTTAATTATTCTATTATATTTTTAAACTCGAATAGCTATAAGAAAGAATGATGCCAGAAATACAAATAGCCTTTGTGCTAATTTAAAAGCCTAATTAACAGCTAGTTACTTCTTAAATAGAAGGATAACAACATGGATAAAACTGTGTACTAACTTTTAAAAAGTGTGTAAAAAGTAAGCAGTAGTCTGTAGTAAAATTATTTTTTTTGAATTGATTAAGCTTCTTTTTCGTATAAGAAACACCCATTATGAAATGTCCTTCTTGACTCCTGTATCTTGATTTTAGGTTGCCAAAACCTTCAAATCATCACAACTTCAAATTGTTACATTAATCAATTATTACATTTCCACATTAACCTAAACCTGATGTGCTGGCTTTAATAAGTCGTTGACCGTTTTTACAGGATTAAAAGTCACCAAGGGCACTTCCACAAAAATGGTATTCCAGAAGGCCATGCCTCCATTCCATAAACCTGGTAATTCTAAGGCCTTTAAATCAACACCGTCTTTGGTTTTTTCTGTGATAAACCCTTGTTTTGTATCTACAAAATCTAGAAGATTGTACGCTTCTCCTTTGTAATTTTTTACGCCACAAACCAAGTCTACCGGATTAAAATGGGTAGAATTTTTAAAAATCTCCATTTGTTGGGCATCAGCGGTGTTTACTTGGGCTGATTCTATAATTTGTAACGAGATTTCCCCCTTACTATTCTGAATCCAAAAAGGACCACCACCAGCTTCACCTTCATTTTTAACCATCCCACAAATCCGAATAGGTCTATTGATTTTATTTTTTAAAATTTCAATTTGTTGGCTGCTGTCTAAATTTTTAAAATCAGAAGCAAAGCGTACATTGAGTTCTGCTTCTAAAAATTGTTTCACCTCTCCTATCTCCTTTGGGCTTAGTTCTTGTTGTTCATACAAGCGATGAGCAAATGCAAAGGCTTTTGCTTGAATTTCTAATAATAAGCCAGCTAGTATTTTTTTGCTAGCTGCAATTTTAGCTAAAACTTTAGTGGTCACTACATTGTCAATATTTTTTATAAATATAAGATCAGCTTCTTGTTCGTTTAAATTTTCAATTAAGGCACCATGACCTCCCGGTCTAAATAATAAGGTTCCGTCTGTATTTCTAAACAAGGTATTGCCCATACCTACGGCAATGGTATCGGTTTCTGATTTCTGATACGAATAACGCACGTTAAAAGAACTATTGGTTTCCTTAGAAACGCGTTCTTTTATGGTGTCAAATTCAGTATTAAACATTTCTCCATGTTGTTCTGAAATTGTAAAATGTAGTTGTGCGTTGCCATTGGTGCACGAATACAGCGAAGCCTCTTTTAAATGTTCCTCGAAAGGGGTTGACACAAAGTCTCCATAATTATGAAAAGGCAAAAGTCCCTTAGGATAAAAACCATAATTCAGGGCCTCTTCAGACAACATTTCATGAATAAATGCGTAGAGCTCTTCGCCTGGGTTGGTAGTTTTTAGGTTTATTCTCTCTTGTATAATTTCATAAAAGGGAAGCTTTTTTAAGTGATCCGAAAAAAATTTAAGGTCTTTATCGTTTGTTCTTTTAAAATAGTTTTCTAAGGTTTCCTTATTCGGTTGATACACCTCTAAAAAATTAAAAAATGCTTTAAACATTCTTGATGCTGCTCCTGATGCTGGAACAAATTTCAACAAACTGCACTCATTCTTTTTAGCATCAAAAGTCTTCATTAAGCTTTGTTCTTCATCATCCGTAAATCTTCGAATCCCGTCACCAACAATAGCAGCCTTGTGTAAGTTTACAAACGGAATACCCTCTTTAAAGGTTGCTATTTGGCTGAGTACTTTTTCTTGTACTATGCCTTTATCCTTAAGTTGCTGTTTGTCTTTGTCCGAAAATGTGTTCATGAATCTAAAAGTTTATCGATATGTGCTATAGCCGTTTTAAGCCTGGTATTCTTATCCCCTTTCAACAGTACATATGTTCTATTATACGTCTCTAAAGTATTTTTAAAATATTGGAACATTCGTTCCCGTTCCCCTGGTTTATCACGTAAATCGTCCTTTTCCCAAGGAACATCAATATACGTCAAAAAGTACAAATCATAGGTATTTTCTAAGGCATATTTTTCTAAAATAGGATCGCAATGACCAATATAGTAGGCTTCAGAATATACTTTAGTTTCCAATAAATCGGTATCGCAAATCAACACTTTATTCGCTTTTTTAACCAATTTATTTTCTAGTCTCATCTGTCCTTCAGCGATGGGGAGTAGATCTTTAGGCTCGCAAGTTTTGCGCTGCTCGTTCCATTTATCTTGTAAATATTCTCTAGCATACTCAGGTACCCAAACAGAATTATAATGCCGAGCTAATTGTTCAGACAAGGTAGTTTTACCTGTAGACTCAGGACCAAATAAAACTATTTTTATAATGTTTGAATGGATTTGTTTAAACTTTTCTTCCATGCTAAATACCCTTGGATCGCTAAAATTGTAAATATAAGATACTGTAAAGATAATATTCCTAGTCCACGATAGGCATAAAGGGGTACCGTTATTACGTCGGCAATAATCCAAAGGGTCCAGTTTTCTAGCTTTTTTGTCGCCATAAACCACATGGCTGTAAAAAAGAGACCAGAGGTAAAAATATCAATGTAGTTTTCAACTTTTATCTCAGAGTTAAAGGCTTGATACACCAAATAGGTCACTATCATCGTCGCTAAACATAGAATAACACCAATTATTTTTTCTTTCCCTGTGGTCCTCGAAATTGGGACTAACATGGTATCTCCTTTTTTTCTACTCCAATTATACCAGCCGTATATGCTCATTATAGAATAATAGAAATTCATCATCATATCTCCAAAATACTCGGCTTTGTATAACAAATACACCGTAATAATGGTAGCTATTAATCCTGTGGGATAGACTAAAATATTCTCTTTTTTAGCATACACTACACTGGCAATTCCGAAGAAAAAAACAAGAACCTCTAGAACAATGACATAGGTTGGACTATTTTGATAAGCCTCTAAAAAAAAATCAAAAATGGGGTACATAGTCGCTTCTATCTGATTTTACTATTTTTAGATGTAAAAGTCCTTTATCCATTAGCTCAAAAGCCTCTTTTATTTCCGTAGTTAAAATAGTCATTACTTGGTCATATTCGCCATATACTTGAGTGCTTAAGGGGTTTTCAAGTACCCGAAGGCCAGAAGCTCTTAGTTTTTTGATAAAATTGATAATAATGGGTTCAAATGTATCTTGTAAAGGTGATAAGGTAAGTTCTACAGAAATATTCATGCTAAAAAAAATTAAAAAATCATACATTAAAGAGGAAATCTAAGGCTCATATGATAGCCTATCCCATCAATTGCCTTTTTTAGGTTTTTCATAATTTTACCGCGTATACACAGGTATACCCCTGAAATTCTAAAAAGTCAAAAGCGTAGGTAGAGTAATCGCCTTTATAATTTATCTCGGCAATACTTTCAGCATCCTCTAAATCGAACTCTTTTACATCAATATGGTGTAAAAAACTAAGCCCTTTATGACTGTAAATTTTGTATAGTGATTCTTTGGCACCCCAAACTACCGTTAACTTTCTAACAAGAGCATCTGAATTTGCCAAGGTTCTATATTCTTCAATGGGCGTAAATTTATGGGCTATTTTTAAAATTTTATCGCGTTGCAATTCAATGTCAATCCCTACTTCATCACTGTGTTGTGCCACAATAATTGCTGTGAAATCATTAGAATGGGTAATTGAAATTTTATTGCCATCTTTTAAATGAGGTTTTCCGTTTTCATCATAAAATAAATCGTGATCTACATATTCTGCCTCAGCCAATAAATGTCGGATACTTAAAAAAGCTCTTCGATGCTGTTCTGATTTCATACCCGCCATACGTTCAGAACAAAGCTCTGTAAGGGTAATATCTTTGGCAAGATCAACTTCAGACTCCGTTACATTCCAAATGTAAACGGTAATGCTCGGTGTTACGCTAATTGTTTTGTAAAGAGGCATGGCTTTAGTACCTTTGCAACCACTAAAAAATAGTGGTAAAATTGCTATATAACGAAAGTAAAAATAAAAAAGGATATGAGCACTAAAACTATTCCCTATATACCGTACAAGGTAAAAGATATTTCTCTTGCAAATTGGGGACGAAAGGAAATTAATTTAGCAGAATCAGAAATGCCAGGGCTTATGGCCTTACGAGAAGAGTATGGTGAAGATCAGCCTTTAAAAGGGGCTCGTATTGCTGGATGTTTGCATATGACCATACAAACTGCCGTGCTTATTGAAACCTTAGTGGCCTTGGGTGCTGAGGTTACTTGGAGTTCTTGTAATATATTTTCTACCCAAGACCAAGCTGCGGCTGCAATAGCAGACGCCGGAGTTGCTGTTTATGCTTGGAAAGGTATGAACGAACAAGAATTTGATTGGTGTATAGAACAAACCTTATTTTTCGGAGAAGATCGCAAACCTTTAAATATGATTTTAGATGATGGTGGCGATTTAACCAATATGGTTTTAGACCGCTATCCTGAATTAGCTGGTGACATCAAAGGACTTTCTGAGGAAACTACAACAGGGGTACATAGACTTTATGAGCGCATGAAAAAAGGCACTTTACCAATGCCAGCGATTAATGTGAATGACTCTGTAACCAAGTCTAAATTTGATAATAAATACGGTTGTCGTGAAAGTGCTGTTGATGCTATCCGAAGAGCAACAGACACAATGCTTGCAGGCAAAAGAGTGGTTGTTGCAGGCTACGGCGATGTAGGTAAAGGAACTGCAGCTTCTTTTAAAGGAGCAGGCTCGATTGTTACTGTCACTGAAATTGACCCTATTTGTGCGCTACAGGCTGCCATGGATGGTTTTGAAGTAAAAAAACTAGAAAATGTAATTGCCAATGCTGATATTGTGATCACCACAACTGGGAATAAAGATATTATTCGTGCGGAGCATTTTAAAGCGGTAAAAGACAAAACAATCATTTGTAATATAGGTCATTTTGACAATGAGATCGACATGGCTTGGCTGAACAAAAATTACGGGAACACCAAAGACGAAATTAAACCGCAAGTAGATAAATATACCCTAGATGGTAAAGATATTATTATTTTGGCCGAAGGTAGATTAGTGAATTTAGGTTGTGCTACTGGCCACCCTAGTTTTGTGATGAGTAATTCATTTACCAATCAAACACTAGCTCAAATAGAACTCTGGAAATACAGCGAAAAGTATAAAAACGAAGTTTATATGCTACCAAAGCATTTAGATGAAAAAGTGGCTTTTTTACATCTTTCGCGCTTGGGTGTTGAATTAACAGAATTAAGCACGGATCAAGCGGAATATATCGGGGTTGCTGTTCAAGGACCCTTTAAACCTGAATATTACAGGTATTAATGTTAATGGAAAAAGCTCAAAAATTACAGTCCCAAAAATCCTCGTTTCTTTAAAATGGGGATTTTTGGTTTTTTATACCAACCAAAATGAATATACTTTTAACAGGTGCAACAGGAACACTAGGTTCTAGAGTCTTACATTCGCTATTAGAAGAGCGTTTTGATACCATTACAACTATTTATCTTCCCGTTCGGAAAAAAACCACGGTTGGCCCTAAAGAACGCATTCAGAATGTGCTTTTAAGCGAATTTGCACCCCAATTTATCAAAGATAATACGGCTGCTATTTTTAATAAAATAAGAGTGATTGATGCCGACGATTTTTTGAATCCAACGTCATATTTAGGTGATAATACCAAAATAGACTTTTTTATCCACGCAGCTGGCTTTGTCAATTTATCAACCCTTCCAAATGCGAAAACTGAAATATTTAAAGAAAATTTACAATTCACTAAGGATATATTTTTTGCATTCCATAAGCGCATTTCTAAATTTATCTATATCAGCACTGCCTTTGCCTTAGGTAATGTAGGCGGGCGCATTGAAAATGATTTCAGGGCTATAAAAGGAGCGGAGTATCGCAATCATTACGAAGCCTCTAAACATGCTTCTGAGTTATTTTTAATCAAAGCCTGTAAAGAAGAAAACCTTCCTATTCAAATCCTGCGACCCAGTGTTTTAGGAGGAAACATATGGGAAAAACCTACGTATTTTATTTCAAAATATATGGTTTTCTACTTGTTTGCGAAATTCTTTAAAAGTGCTCCCAAGGGTGAAGGCGTGCGAATTACTACCACCGAAACTACAGGATTAAATATTATCCCCACAGATTATGCTGCTCAAGTAATTGCAAAAGTAATTTCTAAAGATATTGAACAATTAAATATTGTGCATCGTAAAGAAACGAATATGATGAAGGGAATTGCTCAAATTCTAAACACGGTAGGCTTTACGAACTTTAGTTTTACTTCAGATGATATCAATGCCACAACGGGGTACAAGTCTCCGTTAGAAGCTTATTATTACGAAACTATTGGCGTGCATTTACACCCCTATATGACTTCTAAACCCAATGAATGGGATACCGAACTTTTAGAAAGTATTTTACCCATCCCAGAGTATACCTTAGAAGATTATTTGGCAGAAACAGTGGCTTTTGCCGTAAAACATAATTTTAGAAACCAGAAGTGGTAATGGGCTGTTAAGTTTTAGTTTTAGAAAATTCTGCACTTTTTTTTCCTGTCGAGCCCTTGTACTTTTTATAGGTTTGGTTGTTAATTTACCTCCTAAACTCAGTACCTAATGGCCATAACTACAAAAACCCTTCATTATCAATAGTGATAAGAAGGGCTTTATATTGTCGTGAGAAATTAACTCTTAAGCTTCGAAAGGCTCAATAGATACGAAAGATTTTCCTCCCGCTTTCTTCTGGAATTTTACCATACCGTCTACACGTGCGTGTAAGGTATGGTCTTTACCAGCGTATACGTTATCTCCTGGATTGTGTTTAGTTCCACGTTGTCTAACAATAATGTTACCAGCGATAGCGGCTTGACCACCAAAAATCTTAACACCTAAACGTTTTGATTCTGATTCTCTACCGTTTTTAGAACTACCTACACCTTTTTTGTGTGCCATTTTGTTATAGTTTTAAAATTTCTGTTTTACAACAGAAAAAAATTATACTTATGCTGGTTTCCCACCATCTAATTCATCTTGCCATTTCTTCAACTCATCCCACTTACCTTCAGCAGCTAATTTAGCTTGTGCCGGCCATGTGTCAGTTACGTGACCTCCACGAACATCAGCAATGATTTCAGAAATTTTAGCTGCATCGGTTTTAGCTAAATCTGCAAAAGTTGAAATGCCTGCAGCTGCTAAAGTCTCAGCAATTTTAGGACCAATACCTTCTACTTTTTTCAAATCATCTACCGAAGTTGCTTTCTTTGGAGCTGCTTTCTTAGGAGCTTCAGCTTTCGCTTTTACCTCTTTCTTTGGAGCTTCCTTTTTTGGAGCGGCTTCTTTTTTAGGAGCTGCTTCTTTCTTTGGAGCTGATTTTTTAGCACCTGAAGTAACAATACTTTCGATAACTAATTCAGTTAAATACTGTCTATGACCGTTTCTAACCTTGTAACCTTTACGTCTTTTTTTCTTAAAAACGATTACTTTATCACCTTTTAGGTGCTTAATGACTTTTGCCTCAACAGCGGCTCCGTCTATAGCTGGGGCGCCAATGGTGATGTTACTACCGTCTTCTAATAAAAGAACATTGTCAAAAGTAACTTTGTTACCTTCTTCTTCTTGTAAACGGTGAACATACACTTTTTGGTCTTTCGCAACTTTAAATTGCTGCCCTGCTATCTCTACAATTGCGTACATAGCTTGTGTTTGTTATTTATCAATAAATCAGTTTGCCTATTTTAAATAGGCGGGTGCAAATATACTGCTAATTACTTAAATTGCAAGATTTTTTTACAAGAAGTATTTAAAAACTTT
Source organism: uncultured Cellulophaga sp. (assembly GCA_963974535.1). Taxonomy (GTDB): domain Bacteria; phylum Bacteroidota; class Bacteroidia; order Flavobacteriales; family Flavobacteriaceae; genus Cellulophaga. The sequence goes on along the minus strand of CAXBCN010000001.1, from coordinate 234,796 downwards.
ATCGCTCTTAAATCGCTGCTTTTATAAGGGCATTTAGCTACCGTATGAACTGGGTGCAGTGCTTTTAATTTTTATGCTGTTTTTTTAAATTATTCGAAGACTTGAATAATTGCATAAAAGCCAAGGTTAAGACAATTGACGTTGCAAAGCCCATGATGGCCACGGTAAAAAACACAATCCCTACTTCTTTATTGTTATTTTTAAACCACTGCTCTGAAAGTTCTGGTAAAAAATCTAAATTAATTTCTGTCGCATAAAAAGCAAAAAATACGGTAAAAATTAAGGTAGCTACGAAGCCAGTAACAATACCGGCTGAAAAGCCCCTTCCGTAATTAAAGGTATCTCTATTTTGGATGCGCAAGTATTTAATCGCTTCATAAATACCAAAACCTGTAATAACACCATTAAACAGACTGTAAAAAACGTTGGTATGAAGTCCAAAAAGTGAAAGTATTAAAAAGTATGCTATTAAAGACCCGCTAGTGGCTATTCCAAATCTTACGGGTAATATAAATCTCATCATTATTTTACGAATTTAAAATGTTGCCTCAAATTAAGAAAAAAGTACGAATAATTTTAAAAAGTCGTGTTAAAGAGTTAAGATTTTTCTTCATCTAATTAATAAAACTGTTATTTTCGTGTAACAAATTTTAAAATACCTATACTAATACTACCGAGTATGTATACTGTGTACGTATCAGTGAACAAAATTGCTAATTTAATTTAAACACTTATCAAGAATGAAAAGAAATTTATTTCTAGCTGTTACGCTTTCATTAGCGGGGATAACAGCTAAAGCTCAAGAGGTGGCTTATGAAGAATACAAATTGGATAATGGACTCCATGTTATTCTTCACCAAGACAATAGCGCGCCTTTAGTAACAACATCAGTTATGTACCACGTTGGTGGTAAAGATAGAACAGAAGGAAGAACAGGTTTTGCTCATTTATTTGAGCATTTGTTATTTGAAGGAACTGAAAATATTGAAAGAGGAAAATGGTTTGAGATTGTTTCTTCTAACGGAGGTACAAATAATGCAAACACCTCTCAAGACAGAACCTATTATTATGAGGTTTTCCCCTCAAATAATTTAGAATTAGGTCTTTGGTTAGAATCGGAGCGTTTATTGCACCCAATTATCAACCAAATAGGTGTTGACACTCAAATTGATGTGGTTAAAGAAGAAAAAAGAAGAAGTTACGACAACAGACCTTATGGTCAAATTTTACAAGTGGTTGGCGAAGCTCTATTTTCAAAACACCCCTATAAAGATCCAAATATTGGATATATGAAAGATTTAGAAGCGGCAACTTTAGAAGATGTTACTGCTTATAATAAAAAATATTATGTGCCAAATAATGCTGTTTTAACAGTAGCTGGTGATATTGATATTGCAAAGACTAAAAAAATTATTCAAGATTACTTTGGCCCAATTAAAAGAGGTGCTGATGTAGTTCGCAACTATCCAACAGAAGACCCAATAACTGCAGAATCTAAAAGCGTAGCATACGATCCAAACATACAAATACCTGCCTCTATTATTGGGTACAGAACTCCTGGTTTTAAGGAACGTGATTCGTATGTTTTACAAATGATTTCTAGCTATTTAAGCGATGGCCCTAGTTCTAAATTGTATAAAAAAATGGTTGATGATCAAAAGCAAGCCTTACAAGTAGGTGCTTTTAACGTTCCTCAAGAAGATTATAGTATGTATTTAGTTTTTTCTCTTCCATTAGGAGAAACTAGTTTAGAGACTTTAAGAACAGAGATCGAAGAAGAAATTGCGAAAGTAAGAACCGAATTAATTTCTGAAAAAGATTATCAAAAATTACAAAACAAATTTGAAAATCAATTTGTAAATTCAAATTCAAGTGTTGAGGGTATTGCAGGTTCGTTAGCAACGTATCACATGTTATATGGTGACACCTCTTTGATTAACAAAGAGATAGAAATCTATAGATCTATTACTCGTGAAGAGATGCAAAAAGTAGCTGAAAAGTATTTAAAACCTAATCAGCGTGTAATTATCGACTATTTACCTGAAGAAAAACCAGCAAACTAATTTAGATACTGAAATAATACAGCAAAATGAAAAAAATATATATCACCTTAGTTTTTGCATTAATCGCCTATATTGGCAATGCACAAATTGACAGGAGCACCATGCCAAAAGCGGGTCCTGCTCCAGAAATAAATTTACAAGAACCACAGCGCTTTGAACTAAAAAACGGTTTAAAAGTATTAGTGGTAGAAAACCATAAATTACCGAGAGTTTCGGTTCAATTACGAATTGATAATCCTCCGGTTGCTGAAGGAGACAAAGCAGGAGTTAGTTCCTTTGTTGCGAGCCTTTTAGGAAATGGATCCACGAACATTTCGAAAGACGCCTTTAACGAAGAAGTAGATTTTTTAGGCGCAAGTATAAATTTTGGTTCTCAAAGTGCCTTTGCTAGTTCATTATCAAAATACTTCCCTAGAATCATCGAATTAATGGCCGATGCTGCCCTTAATCCAAACTTTACTCAGGAAGAATTTGATAAGGAGAAAGAAAAAATCTTAACAAATTTAAAATCTTCGGAAAAAGATATTGGAGCCATTGCAGGTAGAGCGCGATCAGCTTTAGCGTACGGAAAAGACCATCCTTACGGAGAATTTACTACACCTGAAACTGTAGAAAATATTAAACTTGCCGATGTTAAGCAATTTTACAGCAACTATTTTGTACCCGCAAACGCTTATTTAATTGTCATTGGCGATGTTAATTTAAAAGAGGTTGAAAAATTAGTAAAGCAACACTTTACACCTTGGACCAAAGCAACACCACCATCGTTTCAATTTTCAAAACCAACAGATGCACAGTACACTCAAATAAATTTTATTGATGTTCCTAGTGCAGTGCAGTCAGAAATCGCAGTACAAAGTTTGGTGGAATTAAAAATGAGTGATGCTGATTATTTCCCAGCGATTATTACCAACCAAATTTTAGGTGGCGGTGGTGAAGGTCGTTTATTTTTAAATTTAAGAGAAGATAAAGGCTACACTTACGGTTCGTACTCCAGTATTGGAAATGACAAATATGCTCCTTCAAGATTTTCGGCCACAGCACAAGTAAGAAATGCGGTAACGGATAGCGCAGTAGTTGAAATTTTAAAAGAGATTGATAAAATCAGAAAGGAACCCGTTTCTGAGAAAGATTTAGCCAATACAAAGTCTAAATATATTGGACGATTTATCATGGCCTTAGAGCGCCCCGAAACTATCGCGGGCTATGCGCTTAATATCGAAACAGAAAACCTTTCTAAAGATTATTACAAAAATTATTTAGAGCGCATTAATGCAGTAACTATTGCTGATGTTCAAAAAGCAGCACAGAAATATTTTAGCACAGAAAATGCCAGAATTGTAGTTGCCGGAAAAGGTAGCGAAGTACTTGAAAATCTTGAAAAGGTAAGCTTTAATGGCAAAACTATTCCTGTGATGTACTACGATAAAATGGTAAATAAAGTAGAAAAACCAAATTATACCGCTGCCATTCCCGAGGGCATGAATGCAAAAACTGTAATTGAAAACTACATAAAAGCCATTGGTGGAAAAGATAAACTCGCCGGTGTATCGTCTTATTCAATGTCAGCAGAAGCAGAAATTCAAGGAATGAAATTAAACCTTGAAATTAAAAAAACCACTAACGATCAGTTCATGCAAGATGTGAAAATGATGGGGAATTCTATGAGCAAGCAAGTTGTAGATGGTAATTCTGGATATATGGTGATGCAAGGGCAAAGAAAAGATTTAGACGAAACAGAGCTTGCTAAAATAAAAGTTGAATCTGCTCCTTTTGCAGAACTAAACTACAATTTTGAAAATTTACAGCTTGAAGGAATTGAAGATGTCGATGGCAAAAAGGCGTATAAAATTAAAATTTCTGATGAAAAAGCATCCTTTTACGACGTTGCTACGGGTTTAAAAGTACAAGACGTACTTACTGCGGAAATGAACGGTCAAAAGATGAGTAGCTCTTTTAATTTTTCAAATTACAAGGAAGTTTCAGGAATTTTATTTCCTTTCACTTTAACCCAATCTATGGGTCCTCAAAAAGTAGATTTTAATGTAAATTCAATTAAAGTTAATGAAGGTGTTTCTGATACTGATTTTGAATAGATAATTTTTCTATATCACTAACAAACCTCCAAAGTTGAACCAAAAACTTTGGAGGTTTTTTTGTTTAACGCTACAAATTTGTCAGCGCTACCCGCTTTTGAAATCACGAGAAATAACAAATAGTTTAATAGAGTTCAGTATCTTTATAGTAGATTAAAAACAAAGTCATGAAAAAATATTTTTTAATTACCTCAGCATTCTTTAACATTTTTTTATTCTCTTGTAAAGAAACTCCTAAAACCGAAGCTCCTACCCAAATGCAACGAGTTTTAGCTGTACATGACGAAGTGATGCCTAAAATGGGATATATGGGTCAATTAATCGCTCAATTAGACGATAAAATTGAAGAAACAGATACGCCTGAAGCTTATATGGAGGCTGGTGAAGACCTGCGTGAAGCCAACATAGCCATGAATGATTGGATGAAAAATTTTGTTGATAGTTTTGATCCGGAAGAAACCAGGAAAGGAAAAGCCCTAACCGAAGAAAAACAAAAACTATTGAACGAAGAAGAAAAGAAAGTAGAAGCACTTAGAGATCAAATAAATACAAGTATTGAAAATGCTGAGAATTTATTGAAATAGGGTCTTAAGCTATGGGCAGCCCATACATCAGTAACCGCTTATACGCTACTCCATTAAACAGGCTCAGATTTTCTTTTGACTTACTAAGTAATCCCTTGTGTACTGGCCACGCCACTAGGGCCACACAAAACCTTTTTCGCAAAGTAACGCAACTTGGTCACAAGCAAAACTAAAAATCTAAACGAAAAAAGGATAAAAGTGTTTGTTTAACCCTTTGGCTATGGGAACTAATTTTTTTAATGGTACACTTTTGAAAATTAGCCTTTTGAACTTCTTGGATAGACTAATTTTTCCATCTTAAAGTTTCCATAATAGCGCGCATATCTGCTTGTAAGTAATTGGCAGCTGGCAAGATAGAATCGTAATTTGGTTTTGTATAAAAATACACCGAACCCGTTACAAAGTGCTGAATACTGTCGGTTACGTAAAATTGCGATTGAGAAGCAGCATCTCCTGTTATTTGAAAATAGGTGCCATATACTTTATCCTCTTCGTTTATAAACGTTCTTGGCTCAATATGGTCTGCCTTCCTCATGTGTTCGAAAGAAAGTTTTTGGGCGTCTCCAATTAAGGTCTCTAAATTGTTTGTAATTGTTTTATGGGTAATAAAAATAGACCCCTTCATTGTAGGGTAGTCTAAAACAATGGCATTTTTATTTTTAACAATTGGCTTTGCTAATTCGTTATAATTAAAGACAAAGCTATCATTTTCAAATTGCGCCTCAACTGGAGTTGGAAAATCTAAGCGTAGCATCGCTTTAGGCTTAGGTACATACACCTCTTCTTGACAAGCTATAAAAATTAAAAAAAATAATACTATGAATCCAGAAATTTTAAAGTTCATTTGGCAATGTTATTTTAATTTGCTTCAATCTTTTTTTATCTAAGCTTTCTACGACAAACGCATAATCTTTAAAGCTTATTATCTCGCCACGTTTAGGAAAGCTACCTGCTATTTCTAAAACAAAACCCGCAATGGTTTCGGACTCTCCTTTGCGCTCTTCAAAATCGTTCTCATCATTAATTTTCACCACTCTGTAAAAATCTTTCAAGGTAGTTTTACCATCAAAAATGTAATTCGTATCGTCTAATTTAGAGTAAATTAAATCTTCATCATCAAACTCATCACTGATATCACCTACTATTTCTTCGATAATATCTTCTAGGGTAACAATACCCGAGGTACCTCCAAATTCGTCGACTACAATCGCTAAATGATTTTTCTTTTCTTGAAATTCTAGCAGCAAATCATCTAACTTTTTATTTTCAGGCACAAAGTATGGTTCTCGGATAAGATTTATCCAATTAAAGGCCTTACGGTCAATATAAGGCAACAAATCTTTGACATACAAAACACCTTTTACGTTATCTACATTTTCAGAAAAAACAGGAATTCTAGAATAGCCCATTTTTTTTATTTCTTCTAAAACTTCGAGATATTTCATTTCGGTATTCAATGCAAAAATATCAATTCTGGGACGCATCACCTGTTTGGTATCCGTATTCCCAAAAGACACAATACCCTCTAATATTTTCTGCTCTTCTTTCGTGGTATCACCTTCAGAGGTAAGCTCTAAAGCTTGTGACAAATGATCGACACTTAAACTCGTTTTTTGCTTTCCTAAGCTGTTGTGCAAGAATATAGTTGCTGAGCGCATTGGTGCACTTAAAGGGGTGAACAAAAAATCTAAGGCCCGTAATGGAAAAGCCATCATGTGGGCAAATGTTTTTTGATTTCTATTAGCATATACTTTAGGTAATATTTCACCAAACATTAAAATCAGAAAAGTTACAACCACCACTTCTACCAAAAAACGAACAGAAATAAAGCCTAAAATTCGATAGGTGATGTCTAAAAAAATAACATCGCCAATAGCACTAAAAAGCAACACAATGGCGATATTAATAGCATTATTGGCAATTAATATGGTCGCTAAAAGCTTTTTAGGTTTCTCTAAGAGTTTTACAATAATATTTCCTTTAGTGGTCTTTTCATCTTCGATGGTATTTACCTCGGTACCTGAAAGTCCGAAAAACGCGACCTCAGCACCTGAAATTAGTGCGGAGCAAAAAAGTAAAATAAAAAGAATGCCTATTTTAAAGGCTAAAGCACTATCGATAACAACACTTAATACGGCACTATAGGGGTCTGGGTCCAAAGATTATAATTTAGATTTTAAATTAAAATGGTAGATCATCTTCTTGATCGAGTTCGTTCGCGGGAGAAGATGCACCCTGCGCTGTACTGCTATTTTGGGTATTTTGGTTAACAGTATTAGGTTCGTTACTCTGATTATTCCCTGAATTTGATTTGGTGGTCAAAAAAGTAAAGTCTTGCACATGTACTTCGGTGGTGTAGCGTGGTTGCCCATCTTCTCCTTGCCACTGTCTATTTTTTAAGCGACCTTCAACATATACTTTATCTCCTTTACTTAAATATTTCTCACAGATTTCTGCTGCTTTATTGCGAATAACTATATTATGCCAGTCGGTATTGACTACTTTTTCACCGGTTTGCTTATTGGTATACGATTCGTTGGTAGCCAAGGGAAAGCGCCCTATGCAATTACCTCCCTCAAAATAATGAACTTTTACTTCGTCGCCTAAATGTCCTATTAACATTACCTTATTTAATGTGCCGCTCATAACCAAAATATTTTGTCAAAAATACTAAAATTTAAATGCATTTATAAAATCTGCGATTAAAACTGGTACAGGATATTCATTTAATTCTGAAACAGGTATCCCATCATTCATTTCATCAGTCGAACTCACAATCCAAAAAGTGGTGTATAAATGCTGGTGTGACAGCTTATGAACAATTTCAGTCGTGTTATACTGGTATACCTCAAACGCATTTTTAAAATTAAATTGCTTTTGAATTTCATTTTTAATTTTAGAGGCTGCTAAGCTTTGATCAGATTCTACTAAGGGAAATTCATATAAGTTTTGCCAAATACCCTTTCCTGTTCTTTTTCTAAGGATTGTTTTCTTTTGATCATCTATAAGAACAAGGTAGTTAAAATACCTTAGCTTCACTTTTAATTTTTTAAGTTTTACAGGGAGCTCATCGATTCTTCCCTCCTTTAAAGCTGCACAACTATTTTGCAAGGGACAAGCCATACAGTTTGGATTCCTAGGCACACACTGGATGGCACCAAATTCCATAATGGCCTGGTTATACGTACCAATCGCCTCAACATCCTTGACACGCTCTGCTAATGCCTTAAAGTATTTAATACCCTCTGTACTGTTTATGGCTAATGACACTCCAAAATAACGCGCTAGAACTCGATATACATTACCGTCTACAACAGCCTCGGGCCTATTAAAGCTAATCGACGCTATGGCACTCGCCGTATAATCGCCCACACCCTTTAACTTTATAAGCTCCTTGTATGAATCGGGAAAGCGAGCATTGTATTTCTCGGTAATTACTTTAGCGGTGGCATGTAAGTTTCTTGCCCTAGAATAATACCCCAGTCCTTGCCATAGTTTTAAAACCTTTTCCTCACTAGCTGCAGCTAAATGCTGTACGGTCGGAAAATTATCAATAAATTTTAAATAATAGGGCGTACCTTGAGCTACTCGGGTTTGTTGCAACATAATTTCGGATAACCATATACGATAAGCATCGGTTGTATTTCTCCAAGGAAGCTCTCTCTTGTTTTTGGCATACCAAAGCAAAATTTGTTTTGAAAATATCATGAAGAAATAATTAGCCTAAATTTTTGTGCAAAAATAGGGCGTAAAAAAAATAATCTGTTTTTTTATTCATGTAAAGCTTAGATTTAAGTATAGCAATAGGTTGCGACCATTTTTAGCTAAAAAAACAATCAAAAAAACCCTATTATTCGACGATAAAATCAAATAGGAATGGCTCCATCGCCAAAAGTAATGGTTTATATACTTAAAAATGAAGTTCTTTAATGTGAACATTGAATTTTAATTTATATATTTGCAACCCGAAAAAACATAGATAAATCTAGTACAGAAAATGACGAAAGCGGATATTGTAACGAAAATCTCAGAAAAACTGGGAATTGAAAAAGGAGATGTGCAGGCTACTGTAGAATCTTTTATGGAAGAGGTTAAATATTCATTGGAAAATGGAGACAATGTATATTTAAGAGGTTTTGGTAGTTTCATCATCAAAACACGAGCTGAAAAAACAGGTAGAAATATTTCAAAAAACACTACCATTAAAATTCCGGCACACAATATTCCTTCTTTTAAACCAGCCAAGGTTTTCGTAGAAAGCGTAAAGAGTAACGTAGAAGTAAAATAAAATATTAATCCTAAAAAGTCATAATTTATGCCAAGTGGTAAAAAAAGAAAAAGACATAAGGTAGCTACACACAAGCGCAAGAAGCGTAGAAGAGCTAACCGTCACAAGAAAAAGTAGTTGTATCAACTACTTTTTCGTTTTAAAACGTTCATTGACATAGAAATTCGTGAACGAATTTCATCAGGTTTTAAAGAACCTGTTACATACATTGTTTAATCATTTATTTAACGACTACCTTATCATAGGTTTTACTTAAATAAATAAAAATTGATTCAGGTGAATAGAGAATTAATCGTAAGATCTAGTTCCGATACCGTCGATTTTGCCCTATTAAAAGATGGAAAATTAACAGAGCTTCAAAAAGTAGAAGACAGTAATAATTTCTCGGTTGGCGATATTTTTATCGCAAAAGTTAGAAAACCTGTTACTGGATTAAATGCTGCTTTTGTAAATGTGGGTTATGAAAAAGATGCTTTTCTGCATTATCATGATTTAGGCCCACAGCTTTCTACCATGCTTAAATTTATAAAAAATGCAAGTACTGGTAAATTAAAAGATTTTTCATTAAAAGATTTTCCGTTTGAAGATGATATTAATAAAGATGGTGTTATTACCGATGTAATAAAAGCAAACCAATCTTTATTAGTGCAAGTTGTTAAAGAACCAATATCTACCAAAGGACCCCGAATTAGCTCTGAATTGTCTATAGCAGGACGATACTTAGTTATGGTTCCCTTCTCGGAACGCGTTTCTGTTTCTCAAAAAATAGAAAGTGGAGAAGAAAAAGACAGACTTAAAAGACTTGTTAAAAGTATTAAGCCTAAAGGATTTGGTGTTATTATTAGAACAGTTGCAGAAGGCAAAAAAGTCGCAGAACTCGACAAAGATCTACAAAACTTACTGACAAAATGGTCAGTAATGTGCAAAAAATTATATAAAGCCCCACACCCGTCAAAAGTTCTAGTAGAACTTAATAGGGCATCATCTATCCTTAGAGATGTTTTCAACGATTCTTTTACAGGAATATATGTTGATGATGAAGTGCTTTATGAAGAAGTTAAAGATTATGTGGCAGAAATTGCCCCAGAGAAAGAATCTATTGTTAAATTGTACAGTGATCAGACGACGCCAATTTTTGAAAAATTTGGAATAGAACGACAAATAAAAACTTCATTTGGTCGCACCGCAGCGATGAGCAAAGGTGCCTATCTTATCATAGAACACACTGAAGCGCTACACGTAGTAGATGTTAATAGTGGAAACCGCTCTAACAAAGCAAAAAATCAAGAAGACACTGCATTAGAAGTAAATCTTCTAGCCGCTTCTGAAATTGCAAGACAATTACGCCTAAGAGATATGGGTGGTATTATTGTGGTTGATTTTATTGATATGACCAAGGGAGAAAACAGGAGAAAACTTTTTGATCATCTTAGAGATGAAATGAAAGATGATCGTGCAAAGCATAAAATTTTGCCTCCTAGTAAGTTTGGACTGATACAAATAACAAGACAACGGGTAAGGCCCGAAATGAATATTAAGACAACAGAGGAAGACCCCAATCAAAAAGGAAAAGAGGTAGAAGCTCCAATTGTTTTAATCGATAAAATAAATGCTGATCTTGAAAAATTACTCAACGGTCCGGCTAAGGATAATGTTATTACTTTAAATATTCATCCATTTATCGCAGCCTTTATAAGCAAAGGCTTTCCATCCATCCGCACTAAGTGGTTCTTAGAGCATAAAAAATGGATTAAAATACAACCCAGGGATGCGTATACGTATCTAGAGTACCGTTTTAAAAATAAAGACGGAAAAACCATATATTAAATTTTGAAAGCGACTCCAATAGGGTCGCTTTTTTTGTTTAGCATCTTTTTGTTTTTAGTATATTAGACTACGAAAACCAATACTCCCCATGAAAAAGCAACTATTATTTTACCTCTTTCTACTACTGCTTTGTATTAGTAGTTGCACATCGACTAAAACAGTTCCAAGAGTAGCGGATACAAATTATAACTTCTCTAAAGAACAGCGCACTCTTATACAACAAGCCGATGGTGATAAACCCATGCGAGTTTTTAAAATAAATAGCATCTCCGATTCTATTTTATTGCGGAAAAAAAGCGAGTATATCAACCCTAATGACCCAGATTTGGCACTCTTTGTAGAGCGATTATTCGCAACAGTACGCGATAGTATGTCGCTTGGGGTTGGTATAGCGGCGCCACAAGTTGGTATCTTAAAAAATATCATATATGTTCAACGTTTTGACAAAGAAAATCTACCATTTGAAGTTTATTTAAACCCAAAAATTATTCAATATTCTGAGAAAAAACAAACGAGAAAAGAAGGATGCCTTTCAATTCCCAACCGAAGTGAAACTTTAAATTCTAGGTCTTATGCCATTTTAATTGAATATGATACCATGGATAATACGCATCACAGTGAAATGGTAGAAGATTTTACGGCTATAATTTTTCAACATGAAATTGACCATCTCGACGGAATTTTATATTTGGACCATTTAAAAAAAGAAATGGAAGACGCTCAAGCTAACTAAAATGAACAATTTACAACCTTCTTACACCATTCATGAAGCTACAAAAAAAATTGAAAGCTATTGCGCTTATCAAGATAGATGCCATAAAGAAGTGGAGAAAAAACTTCGTGAAATGGGGATGATTCCCATCGCTATCAACCAAATTATTGGGCACTTGATTCAAGAGAATTACCTCAACGAGGAACGTTTTGCAAGAAGTTACGCCAGAGGGAAGTTCAATATTAAAAAATGGGGCAAAAAACGCATTGTCAACGAACTAAAGCAGCGCGATATTTCGAAATACAACATCAGCTCGGCATTACAAGAAATTGATGAGCATGAGTATCTCGAGACCTTAGACTCACTTGCTAAGAAAAGATTAGCGGCTATCACCGAAAAAAATAGCCAGAAAAGAAAAAAAAAGGTAGCTGACTACCTTTTATATCGGGGTTGGGAAAGTCATTTGGTGTATGAAAAGATTAGCAGCTTAATACCATAAAAAAGAGCGATTGTTTTCACAATCGCTCTTTTTTATGAACGTATGTATAGTTTTGCTTATAAGTTAAATACAGCTCCAAAACTAAACACAAACTGGTTGTGCAATTCTTCTGCTGGCGTTAAGCTTTCTGTTTTATATTTTGCAAAGGGTAATGAGGCTTCTGCAAACAAACCAAAACCATCACTAAAAAAGTAACGCGTTCCTAAATGTCCGCCAAAGTTTTTTAAGCCCAAATTTAAACCTGGGTATACATCTATATTGTCTGGCAATTCCATAACGCTCCCTAAGTTCGCGTTGAAACGTACTTTAAGGTCAAATCGATCTACAAAATCAGCATTAATAGCTTCTTCTACACCTAAAACATAAGAAGTTGTGGCTCCAATCGAGAAATTTTCTCCCATTCCGTAATCGTAACCCAATACCAATCCTGTTCCGTTCTCTTGAAAGTTGATTCCTACTTGAAACTTTGCGTCATCCTTTCCGCTGTATGCCTGAGCATTGGCAAAAGAAACTCCAAGAATCATAGTTAAAATGACTAGTGTTTTTTTCATGATTTTTTATTTAAATTTTCGTGATATTCATTTAATGGGCGCAAAGATACTTATTATTAGCTAATTGTATTGCGCAAATAACGGTTTGTTCTTTCAATTGCTTTTTCATTTTTTTTATCAATCCATTTTTGACCTTGACGCTTACGCATAAACGTATCGTAGTAACGCATGATAAAAATATTATAAAAGGCTTTGCCTAAATTTTTTGGATCTCGGGCTATTGCCCGTAAGCTCATAGAAAACCCAGGTGTGATATACTTCATATAATGCCAATAGCCCTCCGGTATATACAGCACATCACCGTGTTGCAAGTTAGTTTTATAACCGGTTGCGTTCTTTAATGCAGGCCATTGCTCAAAATCAGGATTAGAAAAATCGATACTTTCATGGGTGATTAAAGAGTGTGGCACTTTGTATAAATGTTTATTCTGAGCTTGATCGAATAAGATCACCTCTTTTTTCCCTTCGAAATGAAAATGAAAAATATTGGCTAAATCAATATCATAATGCATGAAGGTATAGGAATTGGTTCCGCCAAAAAATAGCATTGGCAAACTTTTCAATAACTTTAATCCAAAATCAGGATAGGTAAAATCGTTCTGTAATTCTGGCACTTCCTTTAAGATGTTCCACAAAAAAATACGGAATTTGGTAGGCTCTTTTTTCAGTAAGTCAACATAATCGGCCATTTTCATTTTGGCATGAGGCTCATTAAAACCATCTTCATGACTTACGGGACGATCATCGTACAAGGGTACTATTTTGTCGCCCGCCACAGCTTTCATATAATCTAAATTCCATTTCGTATACGCAGGCCAATCTTCAATAAAACCTTGAATCACTACAGGTTTTTGAGGTTTAAAGTACTGCTCTATAAAATCGCTTTTAGAAATACGATCTACTGATGGAATAGCTGTCAAATGCAATGTAAACCAATTTTAAAATGACTTCAAAAATAAAAATACCCACTAAATTAACTCCAAATACTAAGAGGTTTTTGCTTTAGCCTTTGCTGCTTCATTACGCTCGATGGCATGACCAGGTCTTGACCATTTTGGTTTCTCTCCCAGGGTTTTATATTCAGAGTCTTGCGCCTCTACAGTTTTGGGTTGCGAAACTTTGGTAAATGGTTTTTGCGGATTTAGGCCTAAAAGCTGAAACATTTCCATATCTTGATTTACATCAGGGTTTGGAGTAGTTAACAATTTATCGCCTGCAAAAATGGAGTTCGCTCCTGCAAAAAAGCACATCGCCTGCCCTTCTCTACTCATTTCTGTTCTCCCTGCTGAAAGTCTTACTTGCGTTTCTGGCATCACAATTCTGGTGGTAGCCACCATACGAATCATATCCCAAATAGCAATGGGTTCAATATCTTCCATGGGTGTGCCTTCTACAGCCACTAAAGCGTTTATCGGCACCGATTCTGGTTGCGGATTAAGCGATGCTAGAGCTACTAACATGCCTGCTCTATCTTCTAATTTTTCTCCCATCCCGATAATACCACCGCTACATACCGTAACATTGGTTTTACGCACATTGCTAATGGTATCTAAACGATCTTCAAAAGCTCGAGTAGAAATAACATCTTTATAATAATCTTCAGAAGTGTCTAAATTATGATTATAGGCGTACAAGCCTGCTTCTGCCAAACGTTGTGCCTGGTTTTCGGTAATCATCCCTAGGGTGCAGCACACTTCCATATCGAGTTTGTTGATGGTACGCACCATTTCTAGTACCTGATCAAATTCTGGACCGTCTTTTACATTACGCCATGCAGCACCCATACAAACTCTAGAGCTACCAGAGGCCTTTGCTCTAAGGGCTTGTGCTTTTACATGCGGTACGGTCATTAAATCGTTACCTTCTACTTTGGTGTGGTACCGAGCGGCTTGCGGGCAATAGCCACAATCTTCAGGGCAACCGCCCGTTTTTATCGAAATTAAAGTAGATACCTGAACCGTATTGGGATCGTGGTATTTTCTATGTATGGTGGCAGCATCGTATAACAACTCCATTAAGGGTTTGTTGTAGATGTCTAATATCTCTTGTCTTGTCCAGTTGTGTCTTGTCTCGCTCATGTAGCTCAAATATATCAGGCTCAAAAATAACCTATTTGTTATTCATATCCCAAAAAAGAAAAATTTATCATTTTAGAATTTTGACTTTAAAAACTACTATTTCACAGAAAAACAGCTTTATGTAACTTTAATTAAAGCAATTATACCATTGAATTTTTTCTTTACTTGCTGAATGTTAGTTTCGCTTGAAAATAAAAAAATATGAAATTCAATCTTCTATTCAACTCAAAATATAAAATAGCGACTCATATTTTTGTATTTAGCCTCTGCGCTTGGAGTATGTTTAATGCTTTTAGCTTTGCCCCAAAGTTAGACGCTTCGTACATATGGGGCGACCTATTTCCTGTTGTAATTTTTATAAGTACCCTCTATATTTTATCATGGTGGTTAATTCCGATACTTTTTAAAAACTACAAAAGGGGTATCCTATTTTTAGTTTTATACCTTGGTATTTATGTAACTTTTTTAAGTTGGATTAAAACGATAGAATATAGTCTTACTCTCATAAATAGTACTAAAAGTTACAATTTCTTAGATTGGATTTATTATTCCTTCAGAACGTTTATTCCGTTTACAGTGATGTCCTTTGCATACAGTGCTGTCATCATGGACAAAAACTTACTAATAAAGATTTTTGATATAAAGCGATTAGAACGGATTATTAACACTTGTGCCGTTTTTGTAATATTTCTATATTATTTTTTGATGAATAGTACACCAAAACTTACAGAGGTGTTACTACTATGTGTATTCATATTCACTTTTTATGCTAACGTATTTTTTATATCCCCTATTTTATTCTCAAAAAAAAATAAATCAAAATACATTCTATATATAATCCTGTTTGTTCTAATATATTTTTGTTCAATATGGCTGTTGGGTTATTGGAAATTGAATTTGGATATTTACTTATTTATTTGGGGACTTACTTTAATTAGTATTCTAATAACCTCAACCTATTATGGGTATTTACGCTTAGAAACTAAAAAAAATAAATTGAAATTTGCGAATAAAGAAAGTGAATTAAATATCTTAAAATCTCAAGTAAATCCGCACTTTTTATTCAATACCTTAAACACGCTGTATGCAACTGCTTTACAAGAAAATGCGCCTATCACAGCAGAGAGCACAGCTAAATTGGCCAATTTAATACGCTATATGCAGAATGATATTTCTAAAGATTTTATACCCTTAGAAAATGAAATTAAATACCTAGAAGATTATATCTATATTCAGAAATTACGATGTGAAATAACTCCTAATATCGAAACTAATTTCAAAAATATTGAGCATCATAAAATAAGTCCAGGTTTATTAATCCCTTTTGTAGAAAATGCTTTTAAATACGGTATTGACCCTAACAAACCATCTAGCTTAAACGTATCGGTAATAGGGACGGATAACAGCATTTTTTTTGAATGTATAAATAGCTTTGATGATTCATTTAAAACCTATTACAAAGAAAAAGGATTTGGAATTGGTATTGAAAACACCAAAAAACGTTTAGCACTTGTTTACCCAAAAAATCATACTTTAGAAGTAATAAAACAGAATAAGATTTTTTCAGTAAAAATAAGTATTGAAAGCAAATGATACGAGCCATAGCCATAGATGACGAACCGAAAGCGATTCAAGTGATACAACATCACGTTTCAAAAAGTAAAAAAATTATACTTTTATCAGTTTTTTCTAATGCAAAAGAAGGTTTGAATTTTTTAAAAGAAAATCCGGTTGACCTACTTTTCTTAGATATTAATATGCCGCATTTGTCTGGCTTTGAACTTTTAGCTGAATTGCATGTAAAGCCTTTTGTAATTTTTACTACTGCCTATTCAGAATTTGCAGTCGATAGCTATACATATGATGCTGTAGATTATTTGTTAAAGCCATTTGAATATAATCGCTTTGAAATGGCCATCAAAAAAGTGGAAGATCGCTTAGCAATTGCTAAAGAACAAAACACCTATTTTTTTATAAAGGACGGATTCAAAACGATAAAAATAGCTTTTGAAGACATTTTACTTATCAAGAGCTCCGGAAACTATTTAGATATCATTACGAAGCATAAAACATGGAGCACAAGAATGACTTTTACTGAATTTATTGACAAACAATTACCACTTGTATTTACTCGGGTACACCAATCGTACTTGATTAATAACTCGAAAATTGATAAAATTGAACATAATCAAATTTCAATAGAAACCTATAACATTCCAATAAGCACTAAATACAAAGAACTTTTTTTCAAAAGCTTAAAAAGCTAAAAAAAGCCCCAAGAATAGAAATCTCCTTGGGGCTAGTGTGATTTAAAATAGCAGACTATTGCTCTGAATCCTTCTTTTTAGTGCTACCTGATTTTTTCAAGGCATCTTGTACCTCTTCAGAATCTAAATCTTTACCTTTTAAATATTCGGGCAATTGCATACCTGCCATATTAAACATTTCTTGCAAGGGTGGTACTGATTTGTACATGCCTGAAATAAAGTTAGCGGTTGAACTTTTGCCATCTTCTGATTTTGATCCAGAATCCCAAACCGTTACTTTATCAATCTTAATATTTTTAATGGCTTCGGCTTGTGTTCTTACCAATTCCGGTAATTTATCTGCAATCAGCAACAAAACAGCATCTTTAGGATTATTACCAGCCGCTTTTACAATTTCGTCTAGACCTTTTGCTTGCTTGGTTAATACTTCTAATATTCCTTGTGCTTCGGCCTGCGCTTTGAATAAAATAGCATCAGCTTCCCCCTTGGCTATACGTCGGGTACGTTCTGCATCGGCTTCGGCATCGATCTCTACTTTTTTCTTATCTATTTCTGCAGGAACTACAATATCGGCCATTTGCGAACTACGTACACGTTCTGCTCTTGCCAATTCTGCCAGCTGCTCTGCGGCATACGATTCTTCTAAGGCCTTTGCTGTTTGTACTTTTTCTGAGGCTGTCGCGGTGCGCTCTGCTTCTGCTTCACGCTGACGACGTAGGGAGTCAGAATTAGCGACGTTTATTTTTGCTATGTTTTCTCCTTCTACCGCTTGTGCGTTTGCAGCGGCTACTTGTGTACGTTCATCTTGTACGGCATTTGCCTCACCAATAGCCCCATCTCTGTTTTTCTCTGCAACCGATTTACGTGCTGCGTTGATGGCGTGTGCTGCTGCCTCTTTACCTAAAGCTTCAATATAACCCGATTCGTCAACAATATCGGTGATGTTTACGTTGATTAATTTAAGGCCCACTTTCTTTAATTCGGACTCTACACTCTGTGAAATATTGGTCAAAAACTTATCTCTATCTGAGTTTATTTCTTCAATATCCATAGAGGCAACCACCAAACGCAATTGACCAAAAATAATTTCTTTCGCTAAGTCTTGTACTTCTTGCATTCCCTGACCTAGCAAACGCTCTGCAGCATTCTGCATAATACCTGGTTCTGTTGAAATTCCAATCGTAAAACGTGAGGGTACATTTACTCGAATATTCTGCTTACTCAAGGCGTTGACCAAGTTCACTTCTATAGAAATAGGTGTTAAATCAAGAAATTCGTAATCTTGAATTACAGGCCAAATAAAAGCTGCTCCACCATGAATACAGCGGGCAGAATTTCCTGTACCTACTTTTCCATAAACAACCAATATCCGATCTGAGGGACAACGTTTGTAGCGTCTGATAAAAGATATGATAATGATAAAAAAGAATAAAATTGCAAAACCAATGGTCAGCAAGGTGGCACTACCACCACCTAATTGTAAGGGTAAAAAATACATAGGGTTATTTATTTAGGAGTTCAACAATTAATATTCCGTTATCGGTAACGGCTTTTACACGAACCACATTGCCTTGGTGCAAATCGGTTATTTCTTCAGTTAGCGCATCTAACTCACGTAAAGTTCCTTGGACTGTAATACTTACTTTTCCGATAGAAGAACGCTTGGCACCAATGGTTAGGTATACCTCGCCCACTTGATTAATCGCATTTTTTAACAATAAAGTACCACTACTTTGCAATTTGGCAAGGTAATAGAATATGGATGCCATAGCGAACATCATCGCTAAACCGCAGACAATTGATATGAAAACCACGGCAAATTTTGGTAATTCGGCATTTAAGCATGCAATACCTGACCAGCCAAAAATGGTAAAAAACCCCATTAAGTTTTTAAAAGATAAAAACTGAAAATCAATACCTGTATCGCTTTCAATCTCAGCATCTACATCGCCGTCGATACCGCCGCCATCACCGCCAATTAGCGTTAAAATTAGCAGAATCACAAAGATAACGGATGAAATACCCGCTACAACCCAATATATTTTTTCAAATAAGCCTAGGGCTTCAAACCATAATTCCATAGTTTTTAATTTAAAGGTTACTAAATACTTTTTAAAACTATACTCACTGCATTTCCTCCAAAACCGACGGCGTTAACCATCACTTTATGTATTTTAGTAGGAACCTTCTCGTAAGGTACAAAAGGTACTTTTATCGCTTTTTGGTGTTGCAGCATTAAAACGGCCAATTCTACGCTCAACATCCCAGAGGCTCCGAAAGTATGACCTATCTTCCATTTATTGGTAGTGCAAAAGGGTTTTTTGTTACAAAATATTTTATCGATGGCCTCCATTTCCGATACGTCACCTTTAATAGTACCTGGGGCATGCATCACGATCACATCAATTTCATCAGGGTGCATGGTACCTAAAGCCATTTTCATAGAACGTTGAAAACAAACAGCATCGGTAGAAATAGAGATGTTGTGTTCTAATAGTTCTGTGGCGTAGCCTATACCTTCAATAAGAGCCAAAGCATTTTCTGGCACGCCTTTTTCTACACATGCCACCGCAGCGCCTTCCCCCAACACCATCGTATTTTGAGTTTTATGTAGGTCTAATGCACGGCAAGGGTAGCCGTCAGATTCGTGAGCACCCGACGTTTTGGCGTAAATTTTTAGCGCTTTCATTTGAGCGATAGTAAAAGGGGTTAATGGAGCTTCACTACCCCCTACTAAAAATTTATCTGCCATTCCTCCGCGTAGCCATGCCACTCCGTTTAAAAGCGAATGTAAGGCTGTAGAACAGGTAATAGAATGTGAGATTTCAGGGCCTTGAGTTTGTAAATCGTGCGCAATCCACGAGGATATATTCCCTAAAGTAGTTGTGGGTGAGGCTAAAGTAGGAGCTTTTCCTGTGTTTAGAAACTCTTCATAGTGCTTTTCAAACAAGCCCGTGGCGCCTCTTGAAGACCCTATATTAATGCCAAAATTATCGCCAGCCACCCAACCTGCATTGGCCATAGCATTTCTCGAGACCCATAAGGCAAACAAAACACTATCGTCTAAATTTTTATATTTAGAATCTGAGTACTTTAAAATTTCAAGCTCTTTTTTAGCTTCATCCGTAAGTGAACCAGTCCAAACCTCTTTACCATCCATCTTTTTTAATCGCAGTAAAGACCCATCATTTTGGTAGGCATTCCAAATGGCATTTTGAGAAATTCCTAAAGGAGAAATAGACGCTATTGCGGTGATAGAAATAGCTTCTCTATCGGCTGAATCCGGCTTTTTTTGATTGGTATGTGCTACTGTTTTCTTCATTTACACTAGGTCCAAAACACTTTTTATCGCATCATAAATTTGTTGTAATTCTACTTCAGAAATTACATAAGGTGCCGAGATGTAAATTGTATTTCCTAAAGGACGTAAAAACACCCCATGATCCATAAAATGTTGCATTAATTTATCCCGTAAATTTCCATACCGCTCCATTTTAACATTTAAATCTAAAGCAAAAATTGTTCCTGTTTGCCGTGTACTTAACACCTTGGGATGATCTTTTATTTCGTCATTAAACTTTTGGTGCGAAGCGATTACCCGTTGAATACTCGCTTGAATTTCAAAAGATTGTAAGAGCTCAATACCTGCTAAAGCCGCAGTGCAGGCCAAAGGATTTGCAGTATAGGTGTGCCCGTGGAATAAACCCTTGGAAATTTCAGTACTGTAAAACGCATCGTATACTTTTTGGGTACAGCTCGTTACTGCCATGGGCAAAAGTCCGGCTGTTAAGGCTTTCGACATGCACATCACATCTGGTTTTTCATTTAAATAATCAGATGCAAAATGCTTACCCGTTTTGCCAAAACCTGTCATGACCTCATCGGCTACAGTGATAACCCCATGTTGTTTTAAAAGTGCCAAAATTTGATCTAAACCACCAGCATCATGCATTTGCATCGCTGCCGCACCTTGAATTAAAGGCTCAAAAATAAAACCTGCAATATCATTTTGTTCTAATCGCTTTTCTAAGTGTTCTAAAATGGTAGCTATATTTTCTTTAGTTGGTGTTGCAATGCGCTCTACCTCGATAAAATAATCCTCAAAAGGACCGTTGTATACAGATAATCCAGAAACCGACATGGCCCCGAAGGTATCACCATGAAAAGCATCTTCAAAAGCTAAGAGCACTTTGCGATTTTCTCCTTTGTTAAAATGGTATTGTAATGCCATTTTAATTCCAATTTCAGTAGCCGTAGAACCATTATCCGAGAAAAATAATTTTTCTTGATTGCTAGGTAATATCTGGATTAAAGCTTCAGACAATTGAACAGCAGGTTCATGGGTAAATCCACTAAATACCACCTGATCTAATTGTTGCATTTGGGCGTACACTTTCTCAATAATATACTCGTTGCAGTGCCCATAAACACAGGTATACCAAGAAGCTATTCCGTCGATATAGGTTTTACCCGCTTCGTCCGTGAGCGTACAAGCCTTGGCCTTCGTAATAGCCAACATCGAGTCATGTAATTTATGTTGCGTTAAAGGGTGCCAAATATGCTTTTTATCGCGTTCAGAAATATTTTTCAATGGGAATAAATTTTTGAATCCGTGTTTTTATATATCTTGCAAAGATGCTAATAAAAAATTTCTTGAAAATGAAATTTTTTATTTTGCCTCACCCAAAACTACTCTAAAAAGTAGTTTTGACCTCTCCAAAGGAGAGGTGAGTTAGAAACCCAAGGCTCAGGCCTCGCGCAATCTTTAGATAATTAGCCAAATTATGCTAACCAAGCTTATAAACTATTTGACGCCTAACTACCATCATCTTAAAAATAGGACTGTTTTTTTCATCCTATTTTTCGTTTCTTTTTTTCTTAGGCTTCCCTTTTTCTTTAGGGATTATATAGATCGTGATGAAAGTACATTTATTTTAATGGGACAATCGTGGGTAAACGGACACCTACCCTATCTTGAACTTTGGGATTTAAAACCTCCCATGAATTTCTTATTTTTTGCCGGTATCATCTACTTTTTTGGAAAGAGTATGATCGCCATTCGCTTTTTTGGTGTTGTTATTGTAGCCCTAACAGCTTGGTACACCTACAGCATCAGTAATCTCGTGACCTCCAAAAAAATTGGTTTTTGGTGCGCCATCTTTTGTGTATTTCTTCAAAGTTTATTTGGTAGTATGCAAGGCGTAATGTCCGAACACATTTCTGTGGTGTTTTTTATGCCCGGGCTTTACTTTTTAATAAAATATAAGAAATGGTATTGGTTTCTACTTGCAGGGCTATTGATGGGCTTAAGCACCATGGTAAAATTAAATATGGCCTATCCTATAGCGCTACTTGGTTTGTTTTTATCGTATGGATATATCATAAAGAGAAATTTTAGAACAGGGTTTTTAAATATGATGATGTTTAGTCTTGGGGTTATCACTATAATTCTATGTGCTATTTTACCCTATTACCTCCAAGGAAATTTTAATTTATGGTGGCATTCTGTTATCCAGGCACCTCTACTATATTCAAATTACGGGCGCTCATCTATTGTTATCTTCCTTCCACTTTTGCTATTCTTAGCCTTGTTGCTATGGTTGGCTCATAAAAATAATTATATTAATTTTAAGACAGATACCATACAAATACTTACTCTTGCCATCATTGGAATTGTATTGTCATTTATAAAAGGTGGACGATTAAATGGTCACTATTTAATTCAACTTTATCCGAGCTTAATAATTTTGGTCTTTATTTTTATAAGCGCACTACCCTATCTAAAACGTGCTACCTATAAACCGCTATCTATTCTATTATTACTTTTAATCCCCATGGAAAGTTATCTTGAATATGTTGCTATTGTAAAGAATAAAATTGAAAAAGGCACTTTTTACAACGGAGAAGGCATTGAGGTACCTAGGTATATTAGCTCTAATAATTTAGACTACACCAATATTTTATTTACAGAATACCATATTGGGTATTGGTATTTAGGTACAAATCCGCCCTCAAAAACAGCAACCCATCCTAGTAATACTTCCCGTCCAGAGCTTTTTCAATATGCACAAAACCCTAGAAAAACGGTGATGGAAGAAATACAGTTTATTTTAGAAGTGAAGCAACCACAACTCATTGTAGCACGGCAAGGTGACTTATTATTATTTGACACCCTTATTGATGAAAACATATACGTTAACCGCTATCTAAAACAACATTACCAACCCATAAAAACTATTGGTAAGGCTATTATTTATCAACGCTTAAAGCGATAATAAAATTGGCTTAAACTGTGCCGCATATTTTTTAATAGTGGCTTTATTAAAACTAGCTTCTTCGTTGATTCTACCAATCACTGTAGCGCCTGTTTTTTTTACAATAATTTCTTCAGTGGTTTTATGTTCATCACCGCTAAATATAATATAAACATCATAACCCTTGTGTTGCAACCAACCCACCGTGAGCAAGGTATGGTTAATGCTCCCCAAATAATGTCTAGACACTACCACAACATTATGGCTAGGCATAATAATATCTAAAATGGTATCTTCATCATTGAGGGGTACAAGCAAACCTCCTGCACCTTCAATGATTAAATGATTACTCGTTTCTGGAGCATTAATTTCATTAATATCGATAACAACACCTTCTATAGCAGCAGCGGCATGCGGGCTCATAGGTGTTTTAAGCGCATAGCTATTTTTGTGAATTACGGTTTGGGTATTCGAAATTAGGCTCGCCACCTTATGACTGTCAGCATTTTCAAGTTCCCCCGCCTGAATAGGTTTCCAATAGTCTGCTTCTAAAGCTTCCACCAAAATAGCCGAGGCTATTGTTTTACCAACTTCTGTAGAAATTCCTGTAACAAAAAAAGTACGCATCTTATCAAGGTTTTGTGATCATGTTACAATGTAAACATTTGTATTTTCTTTTTTCAAAAAAAGGAAAAAGTTTATGAAAAATAGTTTTCCTCTCGTAGTACGACTCTGATTTTTGTGCCTTACAATTAGGGCACTTTATTAAATTGCCCTCATCATCTATGGCGTAATGGCGCAATTCCTCGTAAATTTCTAAGGCTTTAGCCTCATCTTCTTTGAATACCTGCAATTTTGCACCGCCAATGGCATAGCTTATCATCGGATCTGAATTGAGCACGTTGTGATCTTTCAGAATCACCTGTATGCCTTCGAACTCTAATTTCGTTTTTAAGACTTGTAAGTCTGACACATACTCAAAAGAAGCAATGGTTACTAATTTACTACTCATGCGCGTTCATTGATGTTTGCAACAAACGCAGCACGCTTGTTATTTCTTTTTTAGTCGTATAACTATGCAAGCAAAACCGCAGTCGCTCTTGGCCTTTCGGTACTGTGGGCGATAAGATTGGTTTTACAGCAAAGCCTTCTGTTTGTAAAAAGGATGACACCTTTTTTACCTTTTCATTACCAGGAATAACACAACAATGAATTGCAGAGCTACTTGGAATAAATGGAGCCTCTAGACCAAAAAACTTTATTTGTTCATTAAAAAAAGTAATATTTTCTTTCAATTTACGCCTAGAATTGGTGGTTTTTAATTCGGTATAAGCACTACGTATTGTTGCCAGTGCATGTGGCGGCAAACCCGTAGTATAGATAAAACTACGCGCAAAATTAATTAAGTAGCTTTTTAAGTTTGCACTTCCCAAAATAGCAGCACCATGGCATCCCATGGCCTTACCAAAGGTTACAATTTGGGCAAAAATTTTCGGCTGAAGTGTCGCATCAAAAACTAAACCCTGACCTTCACGGCCAAATACTCCGATAGCATGGGCTTCATCTACCACTAAATGATATTTTTTTAAGGCGCAAAAATCTGCTAATTCGGTTAAGTTTGGCGTATCGCCATCCATCGAAAAAACAGACTCCGTGACTATGTAAATGTCTATGGAATCACCGTGATTAAACCGATCATCAGCAAGTTTATTTTTTGGTGCTTGTACTCTTTGGAGTAATGCCTTTAAGTCATCTAAGTTGTTATGTTTAAACTTATAGCTCTTCGCTACACCCATAGCAATGCCATCGCGAATGCTTGCGTGAATATATTCATCGTATAAGACAAGATCACCACGTTGTGGCACCGCACTAAAAAATCCAATATTAGCATCATAGCCAGAGTTGAACAGCAAAGCTTCTTCAACGCCATGAACCTCGGCTATTTGGTTTTCAACCTGAACATACAAGTCAGAATTACCCGAAATTAAGCGCGATCCTGTTGCTCCGTTTTGAACTATTTTCTGCTGCGAAAGCAAGGCGCTTGACCTTTCAAAAATTGCCTTATTCCTTGCAAAACCTAGGTAGTCATTAGAAGAAAAATCAATTATAGTATTGGGCAACCCCAAGGATCTTAGAGCATTATTTGCCGATCTTTCTTCTAATTTAGCTTGCAGCTTTCTAGGAAAATGTGCCATAAAGCAAAGGTAGTAATTCGTTAAATAGACTTACTCAAAAAAGTAAAGCTTTTAACCCTTGTATACACATTAGCTCAAGGGCCCTAGCCTACAAAATTTCACGGTTTTGTATTTCACTTCAAACGTTGCAGTATTTTTCTGATTAAAAAATTGTTCTTTAGAGGAAAAAAATTGTGGTATTTCATCGAAAATAAATTTAACATTTCTGTTTTTAACGTATTTTTAACTACCTAACTGCATTTCTATTGAAGAAATTTCTACTCGCTTTTTTTATGTCTTGGACCTACTGCTTTTCGCAAAGTATAAATTTTGACCAGCTTGAAAAAGAGAAGTGGTTACGATACAATGGAGGCATTTCGGCCAATAGCGTCTTTTATGATGGTACGGCAAATCGTCAAAATTTGACCTACTTTGTTACTGGGAATTTAAACTTCAATATCGCAGGCTTATACTCCATTCCTTTATCGTTTACCTATTCTAACCAAGATTTTAATTTTCCGAGTCCGTTTAATTTTAATCGCCTAAGCTTACATCCATCTTACAAATGGATAACGGCGCATATAGGGGATGTAAACATGACATTTTCGCCCTATACCCTCAGCGGTCACCAATTTACGGGCGGTGGTTTTGAACTTAATCCAGAAGGTAAATTTCAGATAAGTGCCATGTACGGTCGTTTGTTGCGTGCCACAGCATATAATGAAGATGCACAAGGTGGTATTACAGCCTACAAACGTATGGGCTATGGCGTAAAAACTGCATATGATTTTGAGTTTATGAAATTGGGCGTGATTTTGTTCAAAGCTTCTGATGAAGAGAATTCTATTGAAAACTCGTTTCCTGTAGCATTAAATTTAACTCCTAAAGACAATGCGGTACTTTCTTTCGAGAGTGATTTTCGCGTATTTGATAAAGCTATTTTTCATATAGAATATGCCATTTCCGGTGTTACAGAGGATATGCGTTTAACGGAAGAAAAACCTTCAACAGGAATGCTTTCTTTTCTACTCGATGAAAATATCAGCACCACCTATTACAATGCCCTAAATGCATCATTTAACTACCCCGCTGGTGCAGGTAGCTTGGGCGTAGCTTACGAGCGTATTGATCCAGACTATAAAACGTTAGGCGCTTATTTTTTTAATAATGATCTAGAGAATGTTACTGTAAATGCCACTCAAACCATCTTCAATAACAAATTAAATTTAAGTGTTAATGCTGGTGTTCAGCGTGATAATCTTAATAAAGCCAAAACTTCTGATCAAAGGCGAGTGGTAAGCGCTGTTACTGCAAGTATCATGGCTTCTGAAAAACTGACATTAAACGGCTCGTATTCCAATTTTCAATCGTTTACCAATATTCGCGATCAATTTGATTTTATCAACCAAGTAGGTGATTTTGACAATGTGGATACCCTAAATTACCGTCAGATATCACAAAATGCGAATTTAGGCATCAACTATATTCTGAAAAAAACGGAACAAAAACAACACAGTACCAATCTTAATCTCGTGTATCAAAACTCTAACAACGAGCAAGAAGGAGAAAGCGTTGCAGGTGGACAAAATGCTTTTTATAATGGTACCGCAGGCTACACATTGGGCTATCCCAATAAAAATTTAACTGTTTCGATAGCCGCAAATACTTCATACAACACAGCAGGAATCGACAAAAGCTTAACTCTAGGCCCTACTTTAGCCGTGGGTAAACAATTTTTTGACAAACAATTGCGTACCAATATTTCAAGTTCTTATAATGCATCTTACACAAATGGCGAGCAACAAAATAGCGTGTATAATTTTAGATTAGGAGGCACGTATGTGTGGCTAGAAAAACACAATTTTAGCCTTAATTACCTCATGCTTTTTCGCAATGCGAATCTAAATGCGAATCGTGATTTAACCCTAACATTTGGCTATAGTTATGCCTTTGATAATTTTAAAATTCAATTCAATAAAGGCAACAGAAATACGCCTAACAGCACTATTAACCCCCAAGATATTTGGAATTTTAGATATAGGGGCATTACCTACAGTGGCACGATACCTGAATTAAACGAGCAATTAAATAATGTATTTACTAGCGAACAGTTTAGTGCCATTCCTAGATTTAAAAAAGACGATTTAGGACTGCTTTTGCAAATTACTAAAGAACAAACCAAAGAAGCAGCTTATAAAGAAAATGGCTTACTTTTCTTGAAAGAATTGTACAGTTTTGAAGATTTTCAAGAGGTATATGACAAAACACTTTTTACTGTAATTAGAAAACTACAGCTCGATATGCGTAAAATAGATCTTGCACTAGAAAACTTATTTGTAGCTAAAAAATTGGAAGTTGACAGCCACCCTTTATTCCCTAAAAAGGAAGCAGAATACACCACCGATGATCTGGCATTAGCACCCGAATATAAGATGCTGCTCAATGAACAAGAAGACCGATTAAGAAAATTAGTGGGTCACCGATGGATGGAAGAAAAATTTAATGACTTTACGGATATTAGGGTTGTAAAAGAGCCCAGCGGGTATTTAAAAGAGTTTAAAATAAATAATGCCTTAGCGGCCTATAAAATTTATGACGCATCAGATGACTCTGAACAACTAGAAAGCTATTTAGAAAATGAAATCATCGATTTCTATTTTAAAAAATCGCTAATACTAGTAAACCCGGAAAGTTTTGAGTTGCGGTATATAAATAAAAATTAGCCCCTAACCCCCAAAAGGTGAATTATACAGGGTTAATGGGTGTTGGGTGTTGGGTGTTGGGTTTTTTTAAATTGAGCTTGAAAATGGAAAATAAAGAATAAAAGAAGTATGCAAATAGTTAGAACACGTATTAAAAAGATGCTTCAAGCAGTGAAAACCTTGAACTGGAGAGCCTTTGTTCTTTTTTCTCTTATCTTTTTTCTTTTTTCTGGGCTTTCAGCCCAAGTTTTCCCTGTTCAAATAATTCCACAAGTAACGCCACCACCACCTATCTATCTTTCGAACTATGCCGATGCGAGTACCATCAACAGTCCGCTTCGAGTACAATTAATACTCAACGACTTTAATATTCAAAGTAGAGCAATACGCCTAAAAACGTATTTTCAGGGAAGTGGGCTTAATTTTCAGAGTACCGATTTAGTTACGGGTGCCACCCCATTATTTTTAGAAGCAGGTGTGCCTTTGATATTAACCAATGCCGAATTAGCCCCTTATTTTAGGTTTGAAAACATCGCAGGTATTTCGCCAAACGTGTATGGCAATGCTATTCCCGAAGGTACTTACCAATTTTGCTTTGAGGTTTTTGATGTCGCTACCGGCAACCGATTATCCAATAAAACCTGTGTTACTACCGTAATTTTTAAAAACGAACCCCCTTTTTTAGTCACCCCACGTAATAGATCGAACGTTGCAGAAATAAACCCTCAGTATATTGTTTTTCAATGGACACCACGAAGCATTAATGTTACGAATGTGGAATATGAACTCAGTCTTGTTGAAATTTGGGATACCCAGATAGATCCACAAGCTGCTTTTTTAAGTTCGCCTCCTATTTACCAAACCACCACCAATGCCACGACCTACGTTTACGGACCTAGTGACCCGCTGTTGTTATCTGGAAAAAATTATGCATGGCGTATTCAGGCCAAAGCAAAACAAGGTGCCGAAGAAATAGGGCTTTTTAAGAATGAAGGCTATAGCGAAATATATTCGTT
This sequence comes from uncultured Cellulophaga sp., assembly GCA_963974535.1. Taxonomy (GTDB): domain Bacteria; phylum Bacteroidota; class Bacteroidia; order Flavobacteriales; family Flavobacteriaceae; genus Cellulophaga. Next base: position 205,685 of record CAXBCN010000001.1, on the reverse strand, counting down.
CAGCTATGCTACGGCTTGCGATTTACCAGAAGGTATCAACCACGAAGTAAAAGGCAGTACCATTGCCAATATCTTTTGGGAAGATTTATCTAATGATGTTCCTGAATATACCATTCGTTATCGCAAAAAATCTCTCGAAGAAGGTGAGTGGTTTATAAATAAAACCACTGGTAACACCACTTCTCTTTGGGGTTTAGCCGCAGGCACTACGTATGAATATCAAATTCAGAAAAAATGTGCCGTTACCAAAAGCGATTGGAGTATCGCTAAGCAGTTTACCACGCATATTGCTGACAATGAAGCTAGTGTGTATGAATGTGGTATTACGCCTGATTTTAGTTTAAGCAATACAGAGAAATTAGCAAGTCTGGTTAAAGGGGATACGTTTACGGCAGGCGATTTTCCAGTAAAAGTACTCACGACAAGTGGTACTAACGGCAGGTTTACAGGTACAGGGTACGTAACCATCCCGTATTTAAATAGTATTCGGGTCAGTGTAAAGTTTACGAATGTACTCATCAATACCGACAAGCAACTCGCTGAAGGTACGGTGGTGACCTATTATGATGAAAACTTAAGTAATATTTTAGATATTGACGATGCCATTGAAACGGTTGGGAATATTGGCGAAGCTGTTGGCGAACTCTTCGAAGGAAATAACGATCTCGATGAAATTCGTATTAATTGGGTACTTGACCCCAAAGAAGATATTGAAATTAAAGATGGCATATTAGTAATCACCAACCCCGCCAACGGAGCTACCGAAACGAGTCCGCTTGGTGATGATAAGGTAATTGTAGATGCTGGAGGAAATGTGTATCACGTTGATGCTGGTGGCAATGTGACCAAAGGCGGACAAATAGACCCTAGTGGCTCAGTAACAACAGGAAATGTTACCGGTGTTTCTACCCAAGGAGAACTAGAGGCCTTAACTGCAGAAGGCATTCAAGTACGTTTTGAAGATCAGGATACCTATGGTTACGATCAAATGCCTTCAACGGCCAATGACAAATTAAAAAAAGAATATACCACTATCCCTGATGTTACCGGACAAGAATATACATTAGCACATATAGCGGTTGAAAAAGGAGAATCGATTAGCGTTACCGCTAAAGTAGTTATAGCGACCTCTTCTGCTTACGGTTTAGCTGATCTAAAATTTAAAACCAAAGCGGGTGAATTGATTCCTGCCCAAATAAATGAAAGTAATAATACGATTGACCTCAGCATCAAAGGCCATTACAGCTTAGAAAGTGAAACTATTTATGCCGTAGTCAACTCCAAACAAGACAGCACCCAACAACTCACCGCTGGTGCCTTTACCCTTTGGCATTTAACGGATAGAACAGTAAATGTGGTACTCGTATCTGTAGATGATGCCCCGCTACCCAATATTACAACCCTAGAGAACATTTTTAAAAAAGGGATTGTTAGTTTAACTATCGAAACTGCCGCCGCTGATTTAGATGATAGTACCCTAGGACTAGATAAGCGCCTAGAAATTGGCGATAGCCCTTGGCTAACCGCCTACAACACTGAACAAAAGGAGGTTATAGCGCATTTAAAATCTCAAATAGACTATGACAAAAGCAAGTATTACGTAATTGTATTCCCTAAAACTTTTGAAACCACAAAACCTATTGCTGGTTTTATGCCCTTACAACGCCAATTTGGTTTTGTATTTAGTGCTGATTTAAATGCGGGCGAAGAAAGTAAAAATAGCCTTGAAGGCGTCACCGCTCACGAATTAGGGCATGGCATTTTTGCCCTACAACATCCATTCACCCAATACGGCACAACAGAAGGTAGCACCAATTGGTTAATGGACTATGGCGAGGGTATAAAATTACCCCACACCCATTGGGCGCAAATGCATAACCCTGCCCTTAAGTTTTATGTGTTTCAAGATGAGGAGGATGGTCAAAATTGGGCTTTTGAAGGTAAAAACGTTTTATTTTCAAAAATTTCAGAAAATTTTGGAAAAAATATCGATAGCACTTTCACTTTCGTAACTCCTGCGGGAGATTTTATTGATTTACCAGAAGATGTTTTAGATGTTATCTTTTATTACGGCGTACAGAATACTGGAACTGAAAGTAAATCATTACCTGGAACTTTATTTGGTTTCACAATAACCCAAGAAAAAAATACAATTAAATACAAATCAAAAATAAAAGAAGGAATATTTGAAGGTTATTTTGATGAAGATGATAACGTATTCAAATCTGAATCTGTAGATGGTCAGTTTCATATTATGTTTTTAACTAGTTCTTCAAGTAAGGCTAAATTACTTAGAATTGAAAGTGATAGAACACAAGCATACAACGGAACACCAAAAAAAATACCTGAACTATTTGATTTCCCAATTTGGCCATATCAAATAAAAGATAATGTAAAAAAAACAAAAGAATTTTCAACATCGAGTATGTTGGGTAATTCTCAAACTAAATATAATCAAGAGATATTAGAACAAGTATTTAAATACATATCGGAAGACGAATCACTTTTATTAAAAAATAGAATACTTGAAATTGCTCACGCCTATCCATCTTTATTTGATAAAAGTTCCAATAAGAAATTCTTTGATAATTGGCAAGCCTGTAATCCAGATTATGTTAATACTTTATATGGTTTTGAACGTTATTTATTAAAAAAATATTGCGAATGCGAGTATATAGCTACAGGAAATAAAGAGTCAGATGATATTACTTCTACTGGTTATTATATATGTCATAAAATAAAGTCGCTACCCGAAAATAGGTTTGAATATTTAAAAGAATATTATATTTTTTTACTCGAATATGTAAAAAATGAACAAAAAGAAGCTTATACACTTCTAGACAATATTTACAAAGACCCTTCTATAATAAATAGTACAGATATAACTACACTTACAAATGCTATAAATGCTGCAAGTGAAATAGATATAGCAAAAACAATCAATGTAGAACTTATTTACAGAATACTAAGTAAAATATTATCAGAAGGCGAAATAACAGAAGGTTCTACCTTTAGACCGCAATATGAAAAAAGTGTCTTACACCTATTAAATACAGTTGTAAATAGATTTGATAGTACTGAAAAGGGCGAATTACTAACTAAAATTGAAAGTAAAAATTATTACATCGAACTCCTAGACAACGATAAATATCTATACGAGCAATTATTTACTAATGTTGACGATGACTTTCTTTTTAATCTTACTTCAAATAACAGAAAAGAACTTATAACCCTATTTACAAAAATTGTTTTAGGGGCTACTGATTTTTATGAAAATAGGCTAAACGAGGCAATTGATGATATTGGGCAAAGAATTTTCGTTTTCGAATACAACAATTTTATTAAAAATTCGGGAATTGAAATTTTATCAAATAACATTTGGGTACAAATTGCAGATAAACTTTCGAATGATGCGATTACCAAAAATCTAAAAATTAAAGATATTTCTTATGATTTTATGGATAATGGTACAATTCATCTTGAACAAACTGATGATTTGGGCTTTTCTAGTTCCAGTACAGCATTTTCACCTAATCCGGATTTGAAACCTTTTGATCTTGTTTTATTTACTAACAAATCAAACATAACCCTACTTAAAGAATATGAACAAGCCATTGGCTATACTGGTAATATACCATTACCAGCAATAGCACTCGCCTATGTCTCAGATGCTGGAAATAAAGAAACTACTTTACAAGGTATAAGTGCTGCTTTTGACCTTGCCTCTTTAGTAGGTACTGGTGGCACTTTAACTACTATCAAAGGACTCAGTAAATTGAGAAAAATATTACTGGTTGCTGATTTGGCAAGTTCTGGTACCAGTATTGTTGCTACTTCAATCAGTGACAACCCTGAACTAGCTAAATTAAAACAGGCGTTAGATATTTTTTCCACTGCTACAGGGGTCGTTGGCGCATTTGACAATCTTGTAACATTAGGCGACAAGTCTATGCGCGAAATTATTTCAGAGGTTTCCAAAAATTACAAAGGCTCAAATGAAATTCCTTCTTTAGCTCAGATGAATAGCGTTTTTGATAGCTTCGATAATTTAAATGATAGCAAACTACTCCGTTTAGTTTCAGATGAAAAAGAAGCGATTAAATATATTGAGGTATTACTTCTAAAATTGACTAAAGATGCCTCTGATGCTGGTAAAACTGCAGACTTAAATAGAGTAAAAAGAATACTAGAAAGAATAAAGAAAGCTAAATTAGTTTTTGAGACATCTTCGATAGCAGATAATGCTGGTAAAATTCTTAAGCAACAAGATAATATATTGAATATTAAAAGTATTGCAGGTAATTTCAAATCATTTACCTATAAAACTGGAGAAAATTCATTAGGACAAGCTATAATTGAACAGGTACGTGCAGGAACATTTTGGAACTTAGGTGAAAATAGTACCATAAAACACACACAATATTTAAGTAAGGATGGTAAGTTTTACGTTAAGCTCGTGCCAGATGCTAAAGATGGTCGTATGCTCTTTTTTGATGCGGAAAAAGAAACACCATTGGGTTGGGGGTTTTTACCCTCTGATGGGACAAAACTTTTAGACCCACTTGTTACAGCAGAAGATTATGAAAAACTTATTGAAAAGCTAAAATTCATTCATGGTTTTGATAAAACGACCAAACAGCTAAATTTTGGAGCAAAAGGTACTTTGGTCAGATATACAGATAAACTAAATGTATATTTAGGTAGTTATAATCCTTCAAGAACAGCAGGAGCCGAAAATGAATTGGGAACAAAAGATGTATTAGACCAATTGAACATGTATAAAAACTACCGTTTTGCTGAAAATAGCCCTGAGGTTCTAAAAGCTGGCAGTATATCTTTACTTAACCTACCAGATGTTATGGCAGGAATGCCCAATACCAATAATTTCTTTGATGATTTTAACGTTGAATACTTAGACTTTTTAATCAAAAATAAAGACAAAACCGAAATTATATTTACAACAAACCCTATTCATCAAGATTTGTTTAAAGCTTGGGATAAAGCACGTAATGAATATAAACGAAATGCGAACTTGCTTTTCGAACCAAGTGGTTTTGCCAAGGAAATCAAGTACTTAAGGGACAGAGGTGTTACTACTGTTAAATTTAAAGACGGTAGTGACCTTGATTTAGATAGTATTGATTTAGATGATATGGATTGGATAACTAATTGGAAATATTAATAAGATGAAGATAATTGGTAAAGAATTTCGTCATATAAAGTCGTGTCCTTCGATACAAGAAAACGATGTTCAAGGAACATTGTATTCAGAATACTTATGGGGTTATATATATATATATGATAATAAAACTGTTGCTAGATGGTCATCGGTGGATAGAGATGATTCGTTAATTGACATTTTTGGAAAAATTCCTAATGATTTATCAAACATAAGGAAAAAAAATATAATTAGCTCTATTCAAAAAGGAAATGATCCAGTAACTATTGGTAATTATAAAATATCAGATAATAATAGAATTCGAATGAAATGGAATTTTTATCATGGCGAAGCAATTGAGATTGTATTTAGCGGAGAAATACTATTAAACGGCGATGCCGTAAAAGGAACGTTTTATAAAAATGGAGAAATAAACGTACCTGAAAGGGTTTATTATAATATAGATAAACCTTTACCTGAAAATTTAATCGAAGAACAAAAGAATGCCTAGGGAAAAAACCAGTCAAGAAGATAATTTAAAAATGGTAATACGCTTAAAGCAAATAAGAAGTATAGCTATCAAGTTTTTCTTGGGAGCAATTGTTACAGGTTTATTTGGTGCGTTTATCCCTTTAGGCTTTTTGCCAAAAGCAGGAGGTCGCCTTAGAGGTAATTTTTCTGAAACCCTTCCTGACAAAATAGGCATGTGGTGGTACTTTATTTTAATGGTCATTATTTGTATTGTCCTGGTGGTTCTAATTTTATACCTATATCAATACGATGAACTTAATAATGACATAAAAGAACAGTTTAAAACAACATTTAAATCAAAAATAAAAGATTTCGTTGCCTTAACTGACGATTTAGGAAATAAGGCCTATCGAATTTGGTTAGAACCCAATGCCTACGACTTAAACAAAATTGAAGTGAATTCAGAAAATTGTACTGGGTTTCCAATTTGGAATGCACCTATAGAAATTGAAATTACATGTATCGCTTATTTACCTCTTAGAGTCAACATAGTAGATACTTTACCTACCGATGTTGAACATGAAGCTAATATAGATAAAGCACTAGAAGAAATAAACCAAATACTAAAAAATCATAATCAAAAATTATGACTAAAAAATACCTATATACAATTTCAATACTGTGTAGTTTTCTGCTTAGCGGAATAGCACACGCTAACTATTCCCCCTTAGAAGCGGGACTAAAGGGGATGTCTTTTGTAGCTATAACAAACCCTACTGATTCCATAAAATCAAAAAAAGCAACCGCTAGTCAGTTAGCCTATTTACAGCAATTAAATAGGGTGTACTCGAGAAGCTTAGCAACAACGAATACACCCCTGCCTATCGGCAGTCCCACTTCGGCAAGCTCAACGCAGCACCTCAAAGAGACAATTATCGATATAAATAATTCCTCCTTAGAAACAGGAAAGAGGCTTAGAACTTTTCCTAGCTTGCAGAAGAATCAAAACTTAGCTACTGGACAATCAGGTTTCAACATCCCATTGACCCCTAGCAAACCAGAATTTACGCAGGACTATATCGCAGCTAATTTCAGCAAAAACCCTAAAGTAGACACCTTAGTAGCTCAAGCCAAAAAAGCCTTTGACCAACTAAAAAAACTAGGGAATTTTGTGGATATTATCACAGGCAAAGAACTACTAGAATTACCTGTGGGCTTACGTAAAAAAGATTCTACTTCCCAAAATATTGTAGAATTAGCGATTGTAGAAGTAAAATTCACCCGGCAGTATGCCGAATTTAAAGCTTGGGGAAAACTAACCATTCCACAAAAAGGGCCCAACGGAGAACCGCAACGAGAACTTTATTTTGGGGCAGAAGGTATTAAACTATCCCATGACGGTGCATTGTTGAGCGATATGAAATTAGTTTTACTTGGCGATCAAGCCATTCCCATCAATGGGGATAATTGGTTGTTGACTTTAAAGGGTGGTATCAATCTTGAAACAGGAGCCTTTGGCGACCAATCGTATATAGAATTTGACTGTGCGGGTCTAAAAGGTATTGGCTTAGAAGGTGACCTACGAATTTCGCGTCAGGTATTGCTGCCGATTACCAGTGGTGGTAATTACACCTGTGGCGATAAGGTTGAGAATAAATACCTAAAAGATCAAGAAGATGTCGTGAATAACAGGTGTTATGTTGGAACTAGCTTCAGCGTTCAAGCCAATGGATGGAATGACATTCTACTCGAAGTAAGCTTACCTAAGTTTGAAGTAGTGGGACTCAAAGGATGGGGCTTTAATGTACAGAGAGCAGTACTCGATTTAAGCGATACCAAAAATGCTTCTGGTATAAAGTTTCCCGAAGAATACAAATCGCTCTACAATAATGCAACCCGCAAGTTATGGCGTGGCTTTTACGCAAAAGAAATAAGTATTATGCTCCCGAAAGGCATTGAAAATACCAAAACTTCAGACGGTCGTGTACAATTTGGTGCGGAACATTTGATTATCGATAGCCAAGGTGTTTCAGGTACTTTTTATGGTGAAAATGTATTGAGCAAAGGTGAGGGCACAGCTGGAAAATGGGCTTTTTCGGTTACTGATGTGAGTATAAGCTTAGCCATGAACTCCGTTACTGGTGGAGCTATGGCCGGAGAAATTGCTGTTCCTATCTTAAAGGAGGCGATGGAGTATGAAGGCTATATATCGGCAACTGGTTGGGGACTAGAAGTTGGCAGAAAAAGTAATTATCAAGCACCGGTATTTTTAGGAGAGATTTTCCTAGAACGGAATTCAAAAATAGGTATTGATGTCAAGGATGGTAATGTGTACCCGTTTGCTCACTTAACGGGACAACTTTCCGTGGTGGGTAAAATAAACCAAAAAGAAGGTGAAGAACAACCTACACCCGAGGAAATAACAGACGATAGTAAAGGTTTTTCTTTCCCAGGAATTGTTTTTGAAGATCTTGCCTTAGAAACCGAACCCGGTAAAAAGCCTATTAGCGCAAAATCATTTGGTTTTACGGGAGACATGAAACTAATGGGTTTCCCTACATCAGTATCTAAATTGGCTTTAGAAACTCCCGCCAACGAACTGGGTTTATCATTCGATTTAACCATTAACCTTGATAGTGACGGCTCACACGCAACAACGAGCCTAAATATTATCGGAAAATTAGCCGATGATGCCAAGATTCAAGAGTGGAAATTTAGCCGTATAAAAGTAGATAGTATTGCCATTGATTATGAAAAAGGAGGCGTAGCTTTTGAAGGCGGCTTAAAAATCATGGAAGACGATCCTACCTATGGCGATGGCTTTTCAGGAGACCTTAGTGCTACTTTCAAAAATTTAAACTTTAAAGCTACAGGCAAAGCCATGTTTGGCAATAAAGACTTTAGATACTGGTTTGTTGATATATGGGCCGATAAAAATGAAGATAAAACCAATACTAAATTACTTATCGACTCCTTTGTAGGCGGAATGTCCTACAAAATGCGGAAGAAGCGTGGCAATGCCGATGGGTTTACACCTTCCGCTGCGATATATGTTCCAGATAGCAATACCGGTTTGGGGCTCAGAGCTGGAGTGGCCATAAGTGCCCAGAACAGAAGTGCTTTTAGCGGTCGAGCTTATTTAGATATGGAATTCAATACCCATGGCGGACTCAACCGCATTGGGTTTACGGGGCAAGGGAATTTTATGAGCGATTATGAAAGTGGCTTTTTAAGTGGCACCGAAGGAATGGGCGCTTTAGAAAAAATACTTGAAAAAGTTGAAGGTTTTATTGAAAAAAACGACGAGAAAATATATAAATTACTAAAAGACGGCAACTATTTAGAAGCTGCTCAAGAGGCGATTCCACAATCTGATGTCGCCGACAAAGGGAGTATCGGGGTGTATGTAGGGATAGAAAAAGATTTTGTAAACAACACCTTTGATGGGGAATTCGAATTGTATCTCGATCTCGAAGGTATCCGCGGTGGTGGCGCTAATAATTTGGCCGGGTACGCTAAAATGCATACCAGTCCTGAAGATTGGTACATCTATATAGGCACACCTCAACAACGTATATCACTGGTATTTTCAATTAAAGCTTTTGAGGTGGAAGTCGGTGGGTATTTTATGACAGGAACCAAACTACCATCACAATTAGATCCACACCCACAAGTGGTAAAAATATTGGGCAGTGATATGCTCAATGATAATCGTAGAGAAAACCAGTTACAGGCGGCTAAAGGTTTTGCCTTCGGACTTAATTTCATTTATCGTCAAAATTACAGCTTTGCTATTTTTTATGCTTCGCTAGAAGCGGGCGCTGGTTTTGACGTAATGCACGCCTATTATCCTGATGCGAAGTGTGTGGGCAGACCAGGGGCCATTGGCAATAATGGCTGGTATTCTATGGGGCAGGTCTATGCTTATCTGTACGGAGAATTTGGTGTGCAAGTAAACTTAGTCTTTATAAAAGGAAAATTCCAAATTGCCGAAGCAGGTGTGGCGGCTATGTTGAGAGGTCAATTTCCTAACCCTTTATACATACAAGGCTATGTGGGGATGTATTATAATATTTTAGGGGGACTCGTTTCTGGACGCATGCGCTTAAAGGTTGAAATGGGAGAAGAATGTGAATTGGAAAATATCAATAATGCCGTCGGCGTACCGATGATTTCTGATGTGACCCCAGCAGATAAAAGTGATGATGTTTCTGTTTTTGCAGCACCACAAGCCGTATTTAATTATGCCGCAAACCAAAGTTTTGATGTAGAATTAGATGAAGGAAAACGAACCTTCAAATTACAATTGAAAAACTTTACCGCCACATCAGAAGGAAAAACCCTAGCCGGAGCATTAGAATGGAATGATACGAACGATGCGGTAACCTTTAAACCTGCTGAAACATTGCCTTCTGAAAAGGAAGTACAACTTGTCGTTGAAGTTAGTTTTGACGAAAAAATCGGTGGTAGTTTCCAAACTATGGTCGATAATGGCAAACCCGTTATTGAGAAAAAAGAAGTCGTTTTTATGACCGATAAAGCACCAGACCATATTCCCTTAGAAAATATTGTCTATATGTATCCTGTTTTAGAGCAACAAAGCTTTTATCCTGAAGAATTTAATAAAGGCTATGTAAAAATGAAAACACCTCAGCATTACCTGTTTGAAAGTGGGTATGAAATGCGGGCAGAATTCGCTAATAACAACACAGGGCAAGCCATTCGCTCTAATTTATCCTATGATCGTAGTAAAGCAACTATTTTTTATGAGGTGCCTGATATGGCTTTAAACGTTCCCTATACGCTGAATTTAATTGCGTTTCCTCCAGGGGCTGAAATACCACAAGAAGTAACTATTGTAAAAGAAGATCTATTTACCGATGCCGAAAGTGGCGATACGAATTGGTTTGATGTAGCTTCAAACACACAAAATAAAGAAACCGTAACTACCTCTGGATCCGCCGTAGTTGCAAGTAAGAAAGCAAATAATGTGATTTTGGCCAATGGAGCACCGAAGTCTATTTTAGAGTACAGCTTTAAAACAAGTAAGCACGAATCTTTTAAGGATAAAATCCGGGACCTATCGGTAGTCGATAATTTAACAAACTTTATTTATGCCGACGTACATTCGCTGTCTGTTAAAGTAGCAGATTATGAATACCTAGACAAGTTAGAAATACTAGGTGGCAAATATACCGAATCAAGCCCTTTGGTCTATGCACAAGCTGTTTTGGATGACCAATATTACAAGCGAATGATTTATCCCTTATTGTATGAAAATTATCCTTTAGACGGAGATATTCGTGTAAACCGAGAAGAAGAATTGTTAGGAATTCCTCCTATCCGATCTTTTTACATCGGAAATGAATATTTGGCTAATTTAGAGAACAACCCAAATTCCCCTTGGGTAAAAAATAGGATTCCCTTTGTTTATAATATGCCCTACCAATACAAATCAGATATGGTGTATTTAAGAAATAGAATTGTAAATCGATACAATAGTACACAAGGAGATCCTGTAAAATATGAAGCCTACAAATACCTGTTACAAAGTTCGTTTCCGCCTTTACCTCTAGGCAATTTTAAAGCACAATTAATCTATAGAACACCAGGTAATTTGTATCAAAAGGGCTATGAGCTTAAGTATAGGAATGATTAAAAATGGTTGTTCGTTGACGGTTGTTCGTTATTTCCCTTCCTTCGGAGGGGGTGAGGGGAGGACTTTTGAGGGATGTTATAAAAACGAATAGCACGTGGCGGTAAGCAGTAGGCAGTAGGCGAAAATAAAAAAATTAACATAAACTCAGTATCCAAAAGAATAAGAAAAAATTATAATGAAATACAGTATCATCATCTTATTATTATTTACAAGCTTTTTAAAGGCACAAGAAACCGCAACGGTTCAAGTTCTTGCGCGTTCTTTGCCTGATAAGGTTTTGCTACGATGGGCAGTAGATCAACCCTTGGCATGGAAAAAAGCAAATGAATACGGGTTTTTGATTGAAAAAAGTACCATTTCTCGCAATGGAGAGCCCGTCATTCCCATTAAAAAAGAGCAACTTGTACAAAGTCTATTAAAACCAACACCTTTGGAAGATTGGGAGGCACTTGCTACTCGTGATCAAAATGCTGCTGTTTTAGCCCAAGCTTTATATGGGGATACCTTTGAAACGGATGCTCCAAGTGATGCTCTAGGAAAAATCTATGCTGTTAATGATGAACTAGAGCAACGCTTTACATTTGGACTTTTAGCTGCTGAGCAAAATTTTGAAGCAGCAAAATTAGCTGCTTGGGCCTTTGAAGATCCAAACGTCATCAAAGGAGAACAATATGTGTATAAAATTTCGGTCGCCGTTCCCTTAGAGGATCCTTTAGAAGTTACGGCAGGCACAGTCTTTGCTGGACCTGATTTATACGAGGAATTACCACAACCCATAGGGCTAGCTGCAGTGTTTGGTGATAAAAATGTAATGCTAAGTTGGAATTTTAATTTACTACAAGGGCTTTATACGAGTTACATCATAGAACGTTCTAGCGATAATCAAATCTATAAGAAACTCAATGCCGTACCCCTATTCAATGCACAACAAAATGATGGTCAGAGCGAAATTTCTCTATACTACACCGATTCTATTCCCAATAATACAGATTTCCATTATCGTGTAAAGGGTTTAACGGCTTTTGGAGAAACAGGTCCATCAACAGCATCTCTAAGCGGTAAGGCTGAAAAAAGTTTAGGTTTTGTTCCGCGCATTTACAAAAAAGAAATTCCGACAGACGATACTGCAATTTTGTATTGGGAATTCGACGAAAAAGGAAATGAATTAATCAATGGTTTTGAAATTCGACGTGCTAATTCGGATAAAGGCACCTATGAAACAGTACAAACTAATATACCGATAATCCAACGACAAACTACTGTCAAAGGCTTAAAACGAGTTAATTATTTTACCGTTGTAGCCTTAGGAAAAAATGGCGTCGCCAGTGAGTCGTTCGCCACCTTAGTGCAACCAGTAGATTCTATTCCGCCTTCACCGCCTATAGGCTTAAAAGCAGTTTTAGATACTACTGGAATTTTAAAATTAAGTTGGTCAAAAAATATTGAGGAAGATGTAGCGGGCTATAGAATATTTAAAAGTAATAATCCTGAAGTAGAATTTAGTGAAGTGACTAAAGCCACTTTTACAGGTGAAACTTTTATAGATACTATCCCTATAAAAAACTTAAATGAAAAAGTCTATTTTAAACTAAAAGCAGAAGATTATAGGTACAATCGCTCTGACTTTTCGCAACTTTTAACAGTAGATAAACCCGATATCACCCCTCCTTCTCCTCCCGTTTTTAAAAATTATAAAGTAGCTAGTGAAGGTGTGGAATTGCAATGGATAAACAGCAGTAGTACTGATCTAGACTCGCATGTGTTATACAGAAAAAATAATGCTACACCCAATTCATTATGGGAAGAAATTAGCGTTTTTACAAGTGTAGTAGATAGCATCTACGTGGATAAAAATCTAGTTGCTGCTGGAAATTATGCCTATACCATGATTGCCAAAGACAAAGTAGGTTTGGAAAGCACCCCAACAGACCCGCTCAATATTACCTGGAACGGATTAAACCTAAATGAAGATGACATTAAGTTTTCGGGTACGGTCAACCGCGAGTTGCGTTTTATTAATTTAACCTGGAAGCTAAAAGATGTCGGCGTTGTAGAATATCGCTTATATCGAGGCACCGCTGCCAACGACTTAAAATTATACAAAACCTTCAACGGAGATACCCCTAGTTTTAACGATACCGCTTTAGAGATTAATACTAACTATTGGTATGCGCTGCAATTGGTATTAGCCAATGGAAGAACCTCAGCGATAAAGGAGATTAATTTAAAATATTAGGTTATGAGGAAGTTGATGCTATTTTTTATTTATTTAATATTTCCCATTTATTGTTTTTCTCAAGGAACATTATATGTTAAAAGCTATACACCTTCATTTTCAGTAAATGAAGAAACTAGTGATTGTAGAATTTCTGATTACCGTAATAGATATGATATATCACATTCGACAGGTATATACTCAATTGCAAATAATAATGTAGATGTAAGTATTTCTTTTGAAGAGGGTTATAATGATGATCCTGGCACCGGATGTAGTGGTCAATGTGGACAGTTTCAATGGCAAGGACCTGAAATTGCTCAACAAAATATGAATTATTTTGAAGCTTTCATTTTAAATTTTTCTGGCCCAAGTAACCCCAGGTGTGCTTGGAATTTATTATTTGAAGAAGATATATCACAAATCCCAATTGATTATAAAGCCATATTCATGCCCAACATATCCCAGAGTAATGATATTGGTATTTGCAAGCCAATATTTGATAATACAATTGGAAATAATACAAGCTTAGGGGGAGAAGTTGTCTGGGAATATTTTGATATCGTTCTAAACGACTGGTTTCCTCTTCCACAATTTTCGACTGTTTTCCCTCTCGACAGAAGTATAATTGATATTTTTGGAGATAATTATATAGATTTTATTGGAAACGAAAATACCTTTCCTTTAAGGTATAATGTATTTCAAAATGATCATATAGTCCATTTTGTAATTGATATAAAAAACTGCTCGCCTGAATGGCAAAACACCACAAAAACAGATGCCACATGTAATCAAGGAGGTGATGGGAGTGTAACCTTAACTTTTGATCGCAATGTTGACACTGGTAGCGGTTATGAAATGCGGTATTTTTTATATGAAGGAGACCCTGCAACCTTTCCACAAGCACGCTTAACAGACATTAACCAACCTGTTATAACAGGTGTTCAAGTAATATCAGACCCTTTTATTACCCTCAATGCTGGTTTTGAAGGCACCTATTCAGGGCTTAGTAAAGGTGAATACTTTATTGTATATCAAGAAGTAAAATATGATCGTGATCCATCAGACGGGACAGATCCACCTATTGTCAAAAGCGGTGAAATTACGCCTCAGTTTGTCATAGACCACCCCACCCCAATTACCCTCAACACCAGCGATTCGGACTTTTTCACCGATGCCAATTGTGACAATCCTGCCATTTTTCTATTAAACAATACAGCCTCAGGTGGTAATAATTTAAATGCAAGTGGTACTTATGGTTATGAATATAGTTTGGATACTGGATTAACTTGGCTTCCTGTAACGGGGTTAAATAAGGTCTTAGAAATACCTGCTACAACTAATCCGCAATCAGTAGAAATTAGAGGTGTTTATACTGTTAACAGTGCAGTTTGTGAAGGGCGGAGGTATACCTATGCTATTACAGCAGTAGCAAACCCCATTGTAATTACGAATCCTAGCACTTCAAACACCTCAACCATCACCGCAACAGATGGTAGCGTGGAAATCAATTTTTCTGGAACTGGAACAACATTTACCTATATTCTAAGTAGATTGAATACCGCTACAAATACGTACGAAGAAGTTAGTAGTATAAGCCCAAATGTGTTTATTATACCCGGTGGTCTTTCTATACGCTATAGTACGCTAACAGCTGGAACGTATCAAATAACGGTCACAGACGCCAGTGGATGCCCCCAAACATCTCCCGATTTAGTCTTAGGCACAGACCCTGTCCCCACTTTAGGAACACCTATAATTACACCAATTGGCTGTACTGGGACTGCTGGAAGTATTTCTGTACCTGTATCTGATTTTAATACCAGTTATCGCTATCAATGGAGTATTAATGGGGCTTTAGGTGCTATAACATCAGGCAGTTTTGCAGATCTTGAATTAAATAATATTACTGCTGAGGCTACGTATAGTATAAGAGTCTCCAATGCGCGCGTTTCAGATACAGATTTTGGAGTGGATCTTAATGTAGCTATTGAAACCATTGTTATGGCGTCACCTGCTGTAGTAACCATCGACAATGCTATACCAAATGATGCACTTTGTAATGGCGGTAATGACGGAAATATCGTACTCACAATTTCTGGAGGCACTACCTATGAATATGCTTTAGGAAATACCCCAACTACTTGGCTGCCATTAGCAGGAAATGCTATCACCGGTTTAAGCGCAGGTACCTACAGCGTCACCGTTCGGAATCAAAATAATTGTGAATCTGAGACAAGAACAAATATAATCATTGGAGAGCCGGATGCTATTGTTATTGAAGAGGTTTCAAATAGTAGACAAGATGTAAGCGTAAATGGTGGTGATGATGGTGCAATTGAAATTAGCGTTAGCGGAGGTACTGCTCCCTATACTTTTAACTGGTCAGGACCCAACGGATTTATAGCAACACAACAAAACCCATCTGGCTTGAGTACCGGAAATTATACTCTTACGGTTACTGATGCCAATAATTGCCCACAAAATTTTGGACCCATTTTTATTAATGAACCTGGACCTTTAGGAATTGCAAGCTTAATACCTACACAAGTAACCTGCAGAGGTGCTGCTACAGGAAGTATTACCGCAGTAGTGAATGGCACGCCTCCCTTACAGTTTGTGTGGACCAAAGGCGGCGATGCTAGTTTTACAGCCCCCAACCAAGCAAGCATAACCGGATTAACAGCAGGTACATATACCTTAAGTTTAACAGATGCTTCTGGAGATCCCGCCGAAACGAGTTCGGTTATAATTAATGAGCCATTAGAGTTTTTGGGAGCAACAGCTACTACTAATGCTACCTCCTGCGCTTCACTAAATGATGGGCAAATTACACTTAATACCACTGGGGGCACAGCTCCTTATCGCTATAGTCTAAATGGTTCTGCCACACAAAACAGTACTAACTTTAATGCCTTATCTGCTGGTGATTATACCATCACAGTTTTTGATGCCAATGATTGTGAATTTGTTATCAATAGTATAACTGTCAGTAGTGCCACTGCTATCGCCATTACCACAAATGTAGTGCTCAATGTTTCAGAGTCTGGGCAATCCGATGGTGCTATTAGCACCTCGATTACTGGCGGAACCTTACCGTACAGTTTTAGTTGGTCTGGCCCGAACGGATTTACAGCCACCACCAAAGATATCACCAATCTCGCCGAAGGCATTTATATGCTATCGGTTACAGATGCCAATAACTGTACTGCTTCTCAAGCTTTTACTATTACCGAACCTAGTGAGCTCACTATTTCTGCCACTCAAAGTTTATTTTTAGAATGTCAAGATGATGATTATGCCGAAATTGTGGTAACGGTTACTGGAGGAATCCCCAATTATAGCTACCAATGGTTTCAAATTGAGAATGGATCTAATAATCAACTTAATGAAACTTCAAATATTTTAGCCAATTTAAGTGCCGGTAGTTATTTTGTGGTGGTCACTGATGCGAATAACGTTTCTAGAACATCAAATACCATATCAGTGACAGAACCCGATATTTTAAATGTATCAGTTCTCACCAAAGTTGACGTGCTTTGTTATGGAGAAACCACAGGAAGCATTCAAATGGCAGTTTCTGGGGGTACTTCTCCCTATACGTTTTATTGGAATGGAGAAGTAAGCACTCAAAACCTGAGCAATTTAGCGGCAGGCGATTATTTTTTAGAAGTTATAGATGCCAATGGCTGTTCTGAGGATCTTGCAGTTACTGTAGCCGCACCAACCGATCCTTTGAGTATTCAAGATGCCATAATTACAAATGCTTCTGACTACCAAGCTACCGATGGCAGCCTAAGTATAGCCATCGCTGGTGGCGCTCCTAATTATAGTTTTGAATGGACTCGTATTGCTGATAATTTCGTTATCGGGAATCAATCTAGTATTAGCAATTTAACGGCAGGTTTTTATGAAGTAGTGATTACCGATGCTAACACTTGTGCAATCACCGAAATCTATGAAATTACACAACCCGATCGTATAGAAGAAACGATTACCAACCCCACTTGTGCTGGTTTAGCCGATGGGAGTATAAGTTTACTAGTGAATAGAGGTAATGGCAATTTTACTTATAGTTGGTCTACAGGAGCAACCACAAATACGATCACTAATTTGGCTGCTGGAACTTATACGGTAACCATTTCTGGTTTTGATACTCCTGAAACGCGGAGCTATATCGTTGAAGAACCTCTACCCATTTTGGTAGATTTAGGTGGCGATAGAGTACTTTGTAAAGGACAAAATCTAGAACTGGATGCCACCGTAGAAAATGCAAACGCAAGCTATACTTGGACATCCGATACTGGTTTTTCTAGTTCAAGCCCAATAGTCACGCTTTCAGAAAAAGGAAATTATACCGTTTCCGTGAGCAGCAACGGCAACTGTACCCAAACGAGCACTATTTTTGTGGATGTTAGCGATCAAGAAATTAGTGCTGAATTCGCTGTGTCTTCTCAGGTATATGCTGGAGAAACCCTAATTTTAGTAGATATTAGTTTTCCTATTCCTGACAGTATGGAATGGATTATTCCTACCTCAGCACAAATTTTAAAACAAAATAAAGATGAAGCAGAAATAGTCTTTACTACGCCTGGTGAATACGAGGTCGGTATGATTACCCAACGTGGTTCCTGCAGTGAAATTCAAACCAAGAAAATATTGGTTCTTGCAAAAGATCCTACAGTGACAGCAGAAGATACCCAAGGTGGAAACAAGTTAGTGGAAGATTTTATTATATATCCGAATCCCACCAGTGGAGAATTTACAGCACAAGTAGACCTTACGGATAGAGGTAATATCAGCATTAAAGTATTCAGTTTTACAAATAATATGCTTATTGCCAGTGAAAAAGCGAGAGGAGAATCTTCTTATACCATTCCTTTTAATATCGCAAACATGCCTGCGGGTGTGTACGCTGTTGTATTAGAAACTCCTTTCGGATCAACGCTTCGGAAAATAATTGTGAGATAGAAAAAAAGCTCAAGTATAATTTTAAATCTACTTGAGCTTTTTCTTTAAAATAGTATCTTAGAGCGCATAAACTCTATGATATGAAAACTCCATTTTTAACTATCTTATGCCTAACTTTTAATTTTCTTATAAGTGCCCAAACCAACACCTATAGCATCTCCTTTGAAAACGCGGTACACCATGAAGCTTTTATAACCGCTACTTTTCCGGAAATAACTTCTGATGTTTTGACTTTAAACATGGGTCGTAGTTCTCCTGGCCGTTATGCCATTCATGAATTTGCTAAAAATGTGTATGGTTTTAAGGCTACCGACAGCAAAGGTAAAGTATTACAAGTAACAAGGACCAACCCCTACCAATGGAACATTTCGGGTCATGACGGTGCTGTAACCGTAAGCTACATTTTATTCGCCAATCGTGCGGATGGTACGTACTCACAGGTAGATGAAACTCATGCACATTTAAATATACCGGCTACCTTTATCTATGCTCCAGAACTCGCGGATCGAGAAATTAAAGTTGATTTTAAAGTGCGTACAGATTTGAATTGGAAGGTTGCCACGCAATTGCCAAAAGTTTCTGGCACAACGTTTAGTGCACCAAACCTACAGTATTTTATGGATAGCCCTACTGAAATTAGTAATTTTGGACTTCGGGAATTTGTAGTTACCGAAAGTAATGGCGCTAAAAAAACCATACAATTGGCCTTGCACCATAACGGTACTGAAGCGGAGCTAGATACCTATTTCGAAAAAGTAAAGAAAATTGTTTTGGAACAGCAACGTGTATTTGGCGAATTACCAGACTACGATTACAATACCTATACTTTTTTAGCTTGCTATATTCCGAATGCCTCTGGTGATGGCATGGAGCACCGAAATTCCACCATTTTAACCAGTACCAGAAGTTTAGCCAATGGCGGTATGGAAGGGAATATTGGAACGGTTTCTCACGAGTTCTTTCACGGCTGGAACGTGGAACGCATTCGACCAAAAGATTTAGAGCCTTTTAATTTTGCAGAGGCTAACATGAGCGGTGCTTTATGGTTTGCTGAAGGATTTACCAGTTACTATACAAACCTTATTCTATGCCGAGCAAAACTGATTTCAGAAACCGAATACGTAGAAGGCTTAACGGGTACCTTTAATTATGTATGGAATTCCCCCGCAAGGCAATTCTTTAATCCGATTGAGATGAGTTACCAAGCTCCTTTTGTAGATGCGGCAACCTCGGTGGATCCTGTAAATAGAGAAAACACCTTTATTTCATATTACTCATATGGTAGTGTTTTAGGTTTGGCTTTAGATCTATCTCTACGTGTAAAAGGGTTGAATTTAGACGATTATTTTAAATTGATTTGGAAAACCTATGGTAAAAATGAAATTCCGTACACGATTAAAAACTTGCATGACCGTTTAAAAACCTATGCCGGTAATGATTTTGGTGATGCTTTTTTCAATACCTATATCTATAACAGTAAAATGCCAGAGTACACCTCTTTATTAAATGCCGTAGGAGTGAGCTTATCCCAAAACCCAGAAGTGCCCTATTTTGGAGTCTCCGTGGCCATAAATAATGATTTGAAGGGAGAAATTAGAACAAATTCAATGATTGGAAGCCCGGCTTACAAAGCTGGTTTAGCTAAAGGAGATCTCATAACTGCCATAAACCAAAAGCCATTTGTTAACGGACAACGATTTGATGACTTTATTAAAACACTAAAGGTTGGCGATACACTTGACATCGATTTTATACGCTTTGGGGTAGCAAAAAAAACAACAGTTAGCTTAGTTTCAAGTCCGGAATATACGATTGAATTAAGTGAAAAAAATGGAAAAAAAGTGCCTAAAAAGATACTAGAAAAAAGGAATCAGTGGCTTAAAATAGAGTAAAAAGAAATTTATTAATTTTATTTGGTTATTGTTTTTCGATAATTTATGTATATTTGTTATCGTTAAACAATAATTTTATGAAAAAATCGATACTTTTTAAAACACTTATTGATATTTTATTTTTCCTTTTATGTTTTGGCTTACTTGGCGCCTTATTTTTAGCACCAACAGGTTTTGCCACCATAAGTATGGAAAATAAGAAAGTAGCACAATGGGACATCTTTTCCTGGCTATTTCTTTTTTTCTCAGTGCTATCCTATATTGCTTTATTGCTTGGTATAAAGTATTTAAGAAGTGCCGCGCGGTTGATGCTTAACGAAAACAAATTTCATCCCAAAATAGGGTCCTTACTCAAAAAATCTGGACAATACTTAATTTATAGTTCTATTGCCAGTTATCTCTTATTTGCCGTCATTTTTGTGAAAAGACTATTCTTAGATGCTAAATTTGAAGTTATTTTAGATAACAACGGACTGCTACAACTTTTTATGACCATTGTTGGGCTCTTCTTTATTATGCAAAGTGAAGTACTGCTTAAAGCCGCTTCCTATAAAGAAGAAAACGACTTAACCATATAAGTATGCCGATAATTGTTCATCTAGATACGGTATTAGAAGACCGACAAATGAAAAGCAAAGAGCTTGCCGAAGCTATTGGCATCACCGAAGCGAACTTATCTATTTTAAAATCAGGTAAGGCCAAAGCCGTGCGTTTTTCAACATTAGAGGCTATTTGTACGGTTTTGGAGTGTCAACCAGGCGATTTACTAGAATATCAACCATAAAAAAAGCCATACATTGCTGTATGGCTTTACATTATTTGTAGTATACGGGGTTCTTAATCCGCTAAAACGATAATCTTATTATTTTTCATTTCTACGGTACCACTTGAAATAAGTAAACTGGTAGCACTCGCTGTTGTTTTAGAAAAATTATGCTTATTAGCTTCAGCTATTTTTATAGCATTTCCTTGAATTTTAACCTCTCCCTTTTGCAATAAAGAAACAATAGGCGCGTGGTTCGATAACATTTGAAATTCTCCGTTAATACCTGGTACAGTTACAGAGGTAACTTCCCCTGCAAACAAAGTAGCTTCTGGTGATACAATTTCTAAATACATAGTTTTTCAGTATTCCGTATTCAGTGTTCAGTATTTAGTAAGCAAAACTGCAAACTGTGACTAAAAACTGTTTACTAATTTTTAAGCCTCGGCTAACATTTTATCTCCAGCCTCGATAACTTCTTCGATCGTTCCTTTTAGGTTGAAAGCAGATTCTGGTAAGTGATCTAATTCACCATCCATAATTCTGTTAAAGCCATTTATGGTGTCTTTAATATCTACCAATACACCCTTTAAACCTGTAAACTGCTCAGCTACATGGAAAGGTTGTGATAAGAAACGTTGTACTCTACGCGCTCTACCTACCGCTAATTTATCTTCTTCAGATAATTCTTCCATTCCTAAGATGGCAATAATATCTTGTAATTCTTTATAGCGTTGTAGTAACTCTTTTACTCTTTGTGCACAACCGTAGTGATCTTTTCCTAAAATTTCTGCCGTCAAAATTCTTGACGTAGAATCTAAAGGATCAACCGCTGGGTAAATACCTAACTCCGCAATTTTACGAGAAAGTACTGTTGTTGCATCTAAATGCGCAAATGTTGTTGCTGGCGCTGGATCCGTTAAATCATCCGCAGGAACGTAAACCGCCTGTACTGATGTAATTGAACCTCTTTTTGTTGATGTAATACGCTCTTGCATGGCACCCATTTCTGTGGCCAATGTAGGTTGGTATCCTACCGCAGAAGGCATACGCCCTAAAAGTGCGGATACTTCTGAACCTGCTTGTGTAAAACGGAAGATGTTATCTACGAAAAATAATACATCTTTTCCTTGTCCCTCACCTGCACCATCACGGAAATATTCCGCAATTGTTAATCCAGATAGCGCCACACGAGCACGAGCTCCAGGAGGTTCGTTCATTTGACCAAAAACGAAAGTCGCTTTTGATTCTTTCATGATATTTTTATCTACTTTGGTTAAATCCCATCCACCTTCTTCCATAGAGTGCATAAAATCATCCCCGTATTTTATAATTCCTGATTCTAACATTTCACGAAGTAAATCGTTCCCTTCACGAGTACGCTCACCTACACCAGCGAATACAGAAAGACCACCGTGACCTTTGGCTATATTGTTGATTAATTCTTGAATCAATACTGTTTTACCTACACCTGCACCACCAAATAAACCAATTTTACCCCCTTTTGAGTAAGGTTCAATTAAATCGATCACCTTTATACCTGTAAACAAAACTTCTGACGAGGTAGATAAATCTTCAAATTTAGGTGCTTCTCTGTGAATTGGAAGTCCGTCTTTACCAGCCTTAGGTAAATCACCAAGACCGTCAATAGCATCTCCAATAACATTGAATAAGCGACCGTAAACATCATCACCTATAGGCATTTGTATTGCTGCTCCTGTAGCCGATACTTCAGCACCTCTACTTAAACCATCGGTAGAATCCATACCAATTGTTCTAACAGAATTCTCACCAATATGAGATTGTACTTCTAAAACTAAAAGTGAACCATCTTTTCTCTTGATTTCAAGAGAATCGTATATTTTTGGAAGAGCTGAACCTGATGGAAATTCAACATCAACAACGGGTCCTATTATTTGAGAAACTTTACCTGTAACTTTAGACATTACTTACCTATTTATGTTTAGAATTAAAGCGTCGAAAAAGATAACTGACTACTGAATAGTTAACATTCTTTTTCAGGGTGCAAAGATATGTTTTTACATTTTAATTAAAAATTGTTTTTTTACATTTTATTCCACCCTTTTTTTACTGGATGAAAAGCATAAAAAAAAGCGTCATTAAATGACGCTTTTACTTCCTAAACAAGTTTTTATCTTATAAATTAATACCCCAAGAGATATAGTATATAGAACCTATATTACCTGTTCCGATAGCTGTTACATACTCTTGATTAAGAATATTAGAGCCTCCTATTTTAAATAAGGACTTCATACTTGGTACTGAAAAATTTACCTGAGCATCTAGCACAGTGAAAGCAGGTACATCCCCATCTGCAAAAGTTGCTTGCCAGAAATAAGTGTCTGTCCATCTGTAATTGATATTAAAGCCCACATTTTTAAAAACCTCTGTATTCCCAAAAGAAGCTCTCACTTTGTGTTTCGGCGTGTTGAAACTAGGTCTAAAATCTGGAAAAGCAGCTTGGTCAAAATCAAATTCTGCATAGGTATAACTAGCACCTAAGTCAAAGTTTCCTAACACTTTAGCATCAATACCAATAGTAGCGCCATAAGAATTAATATCAGCTTCTGCATTGGTATAGGTTTGGTACGCTTTAAAGTCATCATTTCCTAAGGCGGCTAATGCTAAAGGCGTTGATGTGCCTGGAATAATTTCTGTGAAGGCAGCATCCCCATAATGAGGAACTATAACAGTAGTATTAGAAATAAAATTAGCATAACTATTGTAATACCCACTTAAATCAATACTCACTTTACCCAATTGAGCTCTATACCCAGCTTCATAAGCCGTAATTTCTTCGGGCTGCACAAGACCTGTATTTACTTGCGTTGGATTACCGGCTTGAACAGAACTCAAAGACCATGCATTTTCATAGGCATCACGCCCAACCAAAGTTGCTGTAGCACCTTGACCTATGGCCGCCGCATTCCCTTGTGGGTTGTTATTAACCACACGAACATCCCTATCTAAGTTTGAAGGCGCAGAACCCACTAATATAGCTCTACCTGCATTTAAGCCAATAAATAAATCTTGTGTTGTTGGGTTTCTAAAACCTTGTTGTACCGAAAGCCTAACATTGTGGTTTTTATTTTCTCCTAGCGTAAACACCCCTGATAATCTTGGTGATAAAAATCCGTCAAAAAATTCGTTTTTATCATAACGGATTGATCCTGTTAATTTTAAACGATCATCCATTAACTTCTTCTGAATTTGCATATAGGCACCAAATTCACTGTAGGTGATAGGACCATCTTTATCGGTAAAAATAGTACCGTTTGAGTTTAACTCGTATTCTCTAAAAGAACCACCCACTTGAATATCGGCAAAATCTTTCGTTAAGTGTGAAAAATTATAATTACCATCGGCATGACGTAATTTGGTATTATCCACAAAACGTGCACCACCTTGATCTAAATTTCCATTAGCAATAACACTATTAAAAGCGTTCTCGAACTCTGGAGTACCCGGTAATAATCTACCTCGATCAGCAGCCTGTCTCGCCAAGGCATGAGCCGTTGTTTCATCTAATTGAACACCGGTACCAACGCCTAATCTAGCTCCGATAAATGTTCTTGCATAATCACCAAACCAAGAAGGTGTTGCTGGATTATTAGGGTCAGGCGCATCTTGTTTCCAAATTCTATTAACATTAATAGCGGCAAATCTAGTATCATACGAATCTCCAGAATTTTCAACGGTTAAATAACCTCTTAAGAAAAAGTTGTTATTTCTGATCTCAAATTTATGCTGTTGCATGATAAAGTTTTTGATAGAATACCTATTGGTTCCTTGGTATATGGTATTACCTCGTCCTATTCTACCATTATATAAAATTTCAAAATCGTCAGCAAAAGGCTTGTAGTGCACTGAGAAGTCAGTTTTTACACTTTGAGCTCCATAATTGGCTAAATCTAACTCATCATACCCCGTCCTAGAAACGACAGCTGAACCTAAAGTACCAGAAGGCAGTCCGCCTGCCAATTCATCAAAATTTAAAGTAGTAAAAACTTCATCGCCATAGACGTTTAAACCATCATAACCTGGGTTTTCTCTGGTTGCTCCTGGTCTTGCCAAATCAACAATACTATTCGCGTGCCAATCTTCTCCTTGTAAATAAGAGAAGTTTGCCTTTATTGCAAATTTATCACTAAATGCATGTGCTGCACGAATACCAAAATCATAATATGCGTTATTCCCGGCTGCTTCTTGGGACGTATACCCTGTTTTAAAATAAGCACTGATTCCCTGATTGTCAAAAGGATTTTTACTGGTCATAAATAGAACACCGTTAAAAGCTCCTGCACCATATAAGGCCGAGGAAGCGCCCGGTAGAATTTCAACACTTTGAACTTCTAACTCTGACATCCCCACTAAGTTACCTAACACGAAGTTAAGTCCCGGTGCTGAGTTATCCATTCCATCTACCAATTGCAAAAATCTGTTGTTTGCAAAGGTGGCAAAACCTCTGGTGTTCACAGATTGAAAGGTTAAACTGTTCGTATTTACATCGACGCCTTTTAAATTTTGTAATCCTGAATAAAAAGATTCAGAACTGGTATTTTTAATTTCTTTAAGCCCAAATCGTTCAACAGACACTGGCGATTCAAAAATTCGCTCTGGAGTTCTAGATGCTGAAATGACAATTTCATCTAAAAGTGTTTGAGACTCATTTAAGATAACCGAAACTACTTGATTGTTAGAGGTCACGTCCACAGAAGCTTCTGAATACCCAATACTTGTTATAATAAGTTTAAATGGTGGTACTTCAGAGGTTGCAAGGACAAAATTTCCATCAAAGTCAGTGACCGTACCTACTGATTTTCCTTGGATAACTACATTCGAGCCTGGAATTGGCTGACTATTTTGGTCCACAACAGTACCTTTTACTGTTGTTTGAGAAAAACCAAAAACTCCTATCATTAGAAAGGATAAGTATAGAATTTTTTTCATTGGAGGGTTTTATGTTAAATATTAGTTAAGTACCGAAGATACAGAAATTTTTAAACCGACAATATGAAAATGAAAAAAATTATGCATGCATAGTACAATTTTAGCAATTGACCGTACTTGTTTTTTAGAATATGCCAAAAAAAAAGCAAGATGCTTTTAGGAACATCTTGCTTTAGAGTTGTTTTAATTGAATTAAGTTACTCTACCGTAACCGATTTTGCCAAGTTACGTGGTTGGTCTACGTTACAACCTCTCATTAAAGCAATATGGTAGGATAATAACTGTAAAGGTATGGTGGTTAATAAAGGTGTAAGACTTTCAAATGTCTCAGGCACCTCAATAACGTGATCCGCTAATTCGGTTACCGTGGTATCCCCTTCAGTAACAACGGCAATAATTTTTCCCTTACGGGATTTAATTTCTTGAATGTTGCTGACCACCTTATCATAATGCCCTTTTTTGGTTGCGATAACGATTACAGGCATGTGTTCGTCAATTAAGGCAATGGGCCCATGTTTCATTTCAGCCGCAGGATAGCCTTCCGCATGAATGTAACTAATCTCTTTTAACTTTAAAGCTCCTTCTAAAGCCACTGGAAAATTATATCCTCTTCCTAAATACAAACAGTTTGTAGCATCTTTGTAGACCTCTGCTATTTTTTCAACCACTTTGTTCGAGAGTAGTGCCTTTTCTACTTTTGACGGAATATTTTCTAATTCGGTTAAAAACTCATGTAATTTGCTTTTAGAAAACACGCCTTTTTCCTTCGCTAATTTCAATGCAATTAAGGTTAACACTGTAATTTGAGTTGTAAATGCTTTTGTTGATGCTACACCAATTTCTGGTCCTGCATGTGTGTAAGCCCCAGCATCCGTTTCTCTTGAGATGGATGAACCTACCACGTTACATACGCCAAAAACAAATGCCCCTTTTTCTTTGGCCAATTTAATAGCCGCTAAGGTATCTGCTGTTTCTCCTGATTGTGAGATGGCAATGATGACATCTTTATCAGTAATAACAGGGTTTCTGTAGCGAAACTCTGATGCATACTCGACCTCAACTGGTATTCTTGCTAAATCTTCAAAAATATACTCAGCCACTAAGCCCGCGTGCCATGAAGTTCCACAGGCCACAATAATAATTCTATTCGCGTTTAAGAATTTTTCTAAATTATCATCAATACCAGCCATTTTAATGATTCCCTGATCCGCTAGTAAACGTCCTCTGTAGGTGTCTAAAATGGCTCTTGGCTGCTCATAAATTTCTTTCAACATAAAGTGATCGTAACCACCTTTTTCTATCTCTTCTATATTTAATTGTAGTTCCTGAATGTTTGGGTAAACAACTGAATCGTCTTTAATTTTACGAAGTTTTATTTCTTTCCCTAAACGAATAATGGCCATTTCTTCATCTTCGAGATACATCGCATTATTGGTAAACTCTATAAATGGCGACGCATCCGATGCGATAAAAAATTCGTTCTCGCCAATCCCAATCGCCAATGGACTTCCTAATTTAGCGACTACAATTTCATCTGGTTTATTTCTATCAAAAACAGCAATAGCATAAGCACCAACCACTTGATTCAATGCTATTTGAACCGCTTTACCTAGCTTTACACCTTCTTTTTTCTTTACCTCCTCAATAAGGTTTACTAAAACCTCAGTATCTGTATCTGAATGAAAAACATAACCTCTATTGATGAGCTCTTTCTTAATAGAGTCGTAATTTTCTATAATTCCGTTGTGAATTATCACTAATTCTTCTGAGTTCGAATAATGGGGATGAGAGTTCACATCATTAGGTACACCGTGAGTTGCCCATCGCGTGTGCCCTATTCCCAATTTCCCTTGTAAGGACATACTAGCTTCAGATTTCTTTCTTAAATCCTCAACTTTCCCTTTGGTTTTACTTAAATTGATGTTCTTTCCGTCATAGATGGCCACACCTGCACTATCGTATCCGCGATATTCTAAGCGCTGTAATCCTTTCATTACAATAGGATAAGCATCTCTATGACCTATATACCCAACAATTCCACACATATTGATTTAACTATTTTGGTTAGTGATTACATTATCGCACAAAGTTAAGACCCTTTTAACCCAAACTGTGCAAACATTAGTTGTATGACGAAAAACGACTTTAAAAGGTATGTTTTTAATTGGCTTTGGTGTAAGAAATTTCGAGCTGAAGCCTTTTATCGCTATTCGCAGCATCAACATTACTTCCATAAAGCACTGTTCCAAAGGGGTTTACAGTAGACATCACCGGAATTTTAGACATCACCGAAACTCCGTTTTCAATAACCATGGCATTACCAACACTACTATTCGCTATGTCGCTCGTTAGAGCCAATCCTATCGCAACATTTTCAGCATCCCTAACGACCAGATTATTAATATAATCTGTAATTCGCACCTTATACTTGATTCCTTTATCATTTTCTTTAGTCAAAATACCATCAAAAAATAAGTTTTTTCTCAAGGTATTTCTGGTATTAGGCTCGTTTAATTCTGTGACTAAATTGTACAAGGGAGCATTAGTTTCTGAATTATAGAGGTACAATCTTGGTGGCTCAATAGTGCCACCAGCTGCATCTAAAGTTTCACGATCTACATAAAAAACTAGGTTGGCCTCGTTAATAATCCAATTATTACTTTTTAATTGCGAAATAACACTTTGACTGGTAGCGTTATCTTCACCAAAAAGTTTTAATTCGGCATAAGCACCTGCACCACCTTTTAAATAAATACGTTCCGCATTTGAGGTAGCATTTAGGGCGTTTGTAATTTCAGAAGGGTAGGCATCATTGACAAAAGTATTGACAACATTTCCGGTAAAGGGAATACTAGCTCCAGTTTGGGGGTTAATACCACCACCTGAGATTAATCTAAAAACATAATTATCTTCTAAGGTTTCTACGAAATCATCCGATGCATCAGTAGCAGTACCATTTGTATTCACTGCTTGATAGCTATAATTCATATTTATACTTGCGCCCAACATATTTAATAGCATATAAATATCATCTGAAGGGTCAATAGAAATATGTAAACCTCTTAAAAAGTTTTTAAAATTTTGATTGTTCAACAATTCTTGACTTCCTTCTTTATCTAAAATATTTTCTTGAAAAAAAGCATTACTTAAAGGCAGATAAATACCTGCACCTATGGTTGATTTAACCGTTTTACTCTCGTCTACGTCTTCAGTATCAGGATCATCCGTATTGAAAATCAAAATTTCCTTGTTTCTAACGGTAAGCGTATCAACATCAGCAATAGTTTCGGTGAGGAAACTATTAAAATCTGGTGTATTCGAAAAATATTCCTGCGATTGTTGAAAATTGGCATTTGGATCTAAATCTCTTAAAAAGTACGTTGATCGCCGTACTTTTACATTAAAAGTTTGGTTTACACCACTGCCAAAGATACTGTCTAAAACGAACTCTTTAGGAAATGCAGTTGCATCATTTGTAGGATCTTCACCATCTAAAATACCATCACCATCTGTATCATTACTTAATGGATTGGTATTTTGAAGTCGCTCTTGGTTATCTGATACTCCATCACCATCCGTATCACTATTAGGATCTAAGGGATCTATATCTAAGTCATCGGGCACTCCATCTTGATCCGCATCTTTGATATTCGTAAGATAAGGAATAAAGAGAAAAACGCTGGTTACGGTTTCATTTTCTGCGATTCTGGTTGGGAAGGCCTCGTCTGCTACTTCTTCAGACGGCATAAATTTACCAAAAGTTGGGTTTGCTGTCGATAACTGTATTTGCGAAACAATAGCTGCCGTTGTTTTACCGTATATAGGATCTTGAAAATTACCTAATTGGTAAACCGGTAGGTCGTTGGTTTTAACAGCGCTTATTTTTTTATTATAGGCAAAAACATCAAAATTAACTTTGCCAGTTTCAAAGGGTTCTCCGCCGATTATTCCGTCTCCAATAGTCGTAATATCTTCTTCACAAGAAGAAAAAAAAGCAATCAACATAATTCCTGATAAAACAGGAAGCGCGATTTTTTTATAAAATGTCATGTAATTTATTTTAAGACTTCAGTGTTATAAAAGTTTGCATAGGTCTCTTCAAATTCATGAAAAGGAACATAGGCTAGCACCGGTTTTTGAAGGTTGGCAATATGATTATTTAAATCTTCTGGAACATCTTCCGAGGCTAAAATAATAGCATCAGAATAATCTATCGCTACTTTTAACAAATTATTATAGTCTGGCGTAGCCAAACCATTAAGATGTTCTCCTGGAATACCATCAAAAGCTATTTTTTTAACTAAATCTCCACTTAAAGCACCGTCAAAACCTTTAGCATAAACTGAAGTTACAATCTTGCTTTCTGAAAAAAGTGGTTCATCTGCATAATATTGTTTTAAATACAAGGGTACCAAAGAAGCCATCCAGCCATGTACATGGATAATATCTGGTGACCAATTTAGTTTTTTTACCGTTTCAACGATTCCTTTAGCAAAAAATATTGCACGCTCATCATTATCGGGAAAAAGAGTACCGTTTTCATCCGTAAATGTAGCTTTGCGCTTAAAATATTCCTCGTTATCAATAAAATATACCTGAATTCTTTCTTTGGGAATAGAAGCCACTTTTATAATTAACGGCATATCCATATCGTTAATCACTAAATTCATCCCAGAAAGGCGAATCACTTCGTGTAATTGGTGTCGTCTTTCGTTAATGTTGCCGTAGCGCGGCATAAAGATTCGTATTTGACCTCCATTGCTATTAACCATCTTAGGGGTTTCATAAGACATCAGGGAAACTTCATTCTCTGGCAAATAGGGTACTAATTCTGAAGATACAAACAATATCTTTTTACCATTCATAAAAATTGTTTTTTATTTATTTTATTGGCGTGTGTGCAAAATTACAAAAATTATGCAGATTACGAGTAATTATCTAAGTTTGCGGGCTGTTAAATACGTCTTAATGCAATTATTACATACAAAACAAGAGTTAAAAAGGTATTTATTTCCGTTAATTTCAAAGTCAAAAACCATTGGCTTAGTGCCTACAATGGGTGCTTTACACTTAGGTCATGTTTCTTTGATTCAAAAAGCATACCAAGAAAATGAGTGTGTTGTGGTGAGTATTTTTGTTAACCCAACACAATTTAATAATGCCGAGGATTTAAAAAAATACCCTAAAACATTAGACCAAGATATTGCCCTTATTCAAAAAGTTTCTCCTGACATCATCATTTATGCACCTAGTGTTGAAGAAATATATCAAGATCAAGTGAAGGCTGAAAAATACAATTTTGATGGTTTAGATGTTGTCATGGAAGGGGAGTTTAGAGCTAATCATTTTGATGGCGTTGGCACGATTGTCGAAGAATTATTAACCTCAGTAAAGCCGAACAGGGCTTATTTTGGCGAGAAAGATTTTCAACAGCTGCAAATCATAAAAAAATTGGTAGCGATTAAAAATATTCCGGTTAAAATCATAGGTTGTGCTATTGTGAGAGAAGAAAACGGACTAGCCATGAGTTCTAGAAATGAAAGGTTAAGCCCAAAACTGCGACAAAAAGCTTCGTTCATCTATGAAACATTACATACTGCCAAAGAAAAGTTTGGCACAAAAAGTGCTTTAGAGGTAACAAATTGGGTAAAAGGTCAATTCGAAAAAGAAGAAAATTTTAAATTAGAATATTTTCAAATTACCGATATCGACCGTTTAAAACCTTTAAAAAGAAAATTAAAAAACAAACAATATAGGGCGTTCATTGCCGTTTTTGCTGATGATGTTCGGCTAATCGACAACATTGCCTTGTAAAATTACTATCTTTGTACCATGCACATAACAGTTGTAAAATCTAAAATTCACCGTGTAAAAGTTACCGGAGCAGATCTAAATTATATTGGTAGTATTACCATTGATGAAGATTTGATGGATGCGGCTAATATTATTCGAGGCGAAAAAGTTCAAATTGTCAATAATAATAATGGTGAACGCCTAGAGACTTATGCTATTCCGGGCACAAGAAAAAGTGGAGAAATAACCTTAAACGGAGCTGCTGCAAGAAAAGTAGCCGTTGGTGACGTGCTTATCTTAATTACCTATGGCAGTATGGATATTGAAAAAGCAAAAAGTTTTAATCCGGCTTTAGTATTTCCTAACGAACAAAATAACTTACTAGAATAAGTTGAAAAAATCCATAAAAAAAACCCTTAAAACAATGCTCCCAATAACTTTGGGAGTTTTTTTAGTTTGGTATTCTTATGCCATTACCAGTCCGGAAGATAGAACGCAAATTCTTTTTTACATCAAGGAAGCTGATTTATTTTGGGTTGGTATTTCTGTGCTGATGGGTATTTTAAGCCATGTATCTAGAGCAATTCGTTGGAACTACCTATTAGAGCCCTTAGGCTATAAACCTAAAATAGTGAACAACATTCTTATTATTTTAACGGCTTATTTTGCCAATTTAGGGATTCCAAGATCTGGTGAAATTTTGCGTGCAACCGCTTTATCTACCTATGAAAAAGTTCCTTTTGAAAAAGGATTTGGGACTATTGTGACTGAAAGAGTAATCGATTTAATTATGCTTTTGCTTGTGGTAGTGATTTCATTTTTTTTGCAGACTGATATTATTCTTGAGTTTTTTAAAAATAGAGGTTTCAATCTCACCTCATTATGGCTTTTACTAGGTGTAGGCGTAGTTGGTTCAGTTTTAACTTTCTTTTTATTAAAAAAATCGAAACACCCCTTTATTTCTAAAATCAAAAGCTTTTTAACTGGTTTACTACAAGGGGTTTTAAGCATTTTTAAAATGAAGCATAAATGGGCGTTCCTTGCTCATACCTTTTTTATTTGGGCTGTGTACATTGGAATGTTCTGGGTGATAAAATATACAGTTCCTGAAACCATTGCTTTAACGACTAGTCAACTTTTGGTCGCTTTCGTTTTTGGTGCTTTTGCTATGACTGCAACCAATGGCGGCATAGGCCTATATCCTATAGCGGTAAGCAGCGCTTTAGCCATTTTTGGCATCAGCAGTACTTCTGGGGATGCCTTTGGTTGGATCATGTGGATTTCACAAACGCTCATGATTGTTGTATTTGGTGCAATATCTTTTCTTGTTTTACCGTTATGGAACAGGAATAATTAAGAAGCTAATTACATTTAGTTCGCTACCAAATTTAACATATGAAACCTACTCTAGTACTTTTTGTGCTCTTTTTATGCATTGGAGCTAACGCTCAAGTAACTCAAGAACTATTTGAATCGTTTAAACTTCAAGAAAGGCGCGATGTTAGTTATTATTTCCCCGAAGATTATACGAAAGAAAAAAAATATCCACTTATTATAGTGCTCGATGCCGATTATTTATTTGATAATGTGGTGGCTAATGCCAAGTTTTACAGCACATTTCACGGTATGCCTCAAGCGATAATCGCAGGGGTTCATCAAAGTAAAAATCAACTCCGTCTAGAAGATGCTGCTTTCGATGAGAGTACCGGCTTACCTAGTGAAAAAGCAAAATTATTTTTTGAATTTTTGGGAATGGAACTCATCCCCTATTTAGAAACGAGCTACAACACAGCTCCTTTTAAAATGATTGTAGGTTATGATATCACTGCAAATTTTGCGAATTATTATCTATTTAAAGAAGAATCACTTTTCAACTCTTATGTGGTTATTTCACCAACCTTAGCTCCAGAGATGGAAACTAGAGTTCCGGCACGATTATCTGCAATGCAAAAAACTATTTTCTATCATTTAATTACCGACGGAGAATTGTCTAAAAATGACAATCAAATTCCCGTTTTAAATACGGCTCTAAAAGCGATAGACAAAGAAAATTTGCGCTATTTCTATGACAATTACACCAATGCCGACCATATTTCTGTGGCGACCTACGGCATAGGAAAAGCATTTGATAATGTGTTTACTATGTTCAAGCCCATTAGCCCAACGGAATATAAGAGTCAAATTTTAACCTCTGATGAACCTGTTTTTGACTACTTAACGAATAAGTATGATATGATTGAAAAGCTTTTTGGTTTTAGAAAAACTGTGGGCCTAAATGATATCATGGCTATCTACGCAGCTACTCGCAAAAAAGAAGATGTTGATTCACTTAAATCACTTGCCGATTTATGCAAAAAAGAGTATCCTAGCACCATGCTCGGATTTTATTTTGAAGGTGAGTACTACGAACAAATAGGCGAACCTAAAAAAGCACTAAGAACTTTTGAAAAAGCCTTTGGTATGGAAGAAATAGACTTTCTAACCAAAGATATGGCCTTAGAGAAAATGGATGCATTGAAAGCCGATTTTGGTTACTAACGGCTTTAATGAAAAATGGCGTATATCTTTTTGAACAAAACCTTAGATGAAGAAGCTAAATTTACCAAAAGACTTACAGACTGTTATTGGAAATGAACAGGTTGATTTTGCAGTTTTTGCCAAGAGAATGCAACCAAAATCATTATCCTATGGAATTATTATTTTTTCACTTTTGTGGCTAAGTCTTCCTTCAATTGGTGCCTATGCATTTTTTAAACCCTTGTTTAGTGGAGAAGATGTACACTTTGAAGTTAATGATGTACCTACAACAGCAAATTGGGATAATTTAGAGCCTATGATCTTCCCTTCTTCACTCCTAATTCTATTTTTAGTGATAGGTATTTCGCTATTCATTTGGGGACTCATAACACTTTTAAAAAAAGGAGGGTATTATGTTGGAACAGAAAATAGAATTATCAACTATTTAAATGGAAATATCAAATACTTTGATTGGGAGCAATTTACAGGAAATGTTGAGTTAAATTTTAAGAAGAAAAATATTTCTCTCGAACTGCGTAGAGGAAAAATCAAAACAAAAGATAACGGCCCAGATGAATTTGTTCCAGAAATTCTACATTTATCTGGCATTGAAAATTTAATTGAAATTGAAAAGATTTGTCGTCAGCGAATTAAAGAAAATGACCCGACTCCAGTTTTACCAAAAATAGTATCCTGAGAAGTGTGGTATTCTAATTATACCCAATAAATAAAGGGTGTTGAATAAATGAATTGTTACATTTTCCTCTTAAAGTAGTATTACATATACACTGCTACACATCAATCATTCACACTTGTTCTAATTGATACATTACCACATTATTTATTACCTTTGATTTTATACTTAAAATAGGTAATGGCCAAAACAAAAACAGCTTTTTTTTGTCAGCATTGTGGTACGCAATATGCAAAATGGGTAGGACAATGTTCCGCTTGTAAAGAATGGAATACCGTCGTAGAAGAGCTGGTTCAAAAAGAAGAAAAATCGAGTTGGAAAACAGCTTCGAACACCACAAAACAAGTGGCAAAACCACTACTCGTAAACGAAATAAGCAGCGAAAAAGAAATCAGGTTAAACACTTTCGATTTAGAATTTAATCGCGTTCTAGGAGGTGGCCTCGTTCCTGGATCCCTAACCCTTTTAGGCGGAGAACCTGGAATTGGAAAAAGTACGCTTTTACTTCAAATTGCCTTAAAACTTCCTTATAAAACCTTATATGTTTCCGGTGAAGAAAGTCAGAAACAAATAAAAATGAGAGCTGATCGGATTCATCCAGATAGTGAAACCTGTTTAATTTTAACGGAAACAAAAACGCAAAACATCTTCAAACAAATTGAAGCAACAGCACCAGATATTGTGGTCATCGATTCTATTCAAACGCTTCATTCGGATTATATAGAATCTGCCGCAGGAAGTATTTCACAAATTAGAGAATGTACCGCTGAACTCATAAAATTTGCCAAAGAAACCAATACTCCAGTACTATTAATTGGTCATATTACCAAAGATGGTGCTATTGCAGGCCCTAAAATATTAGAGCACATGGTCGATTGTGTACTTCAATTTGAAGGGGATCGCAATTACGTATATCGCATTTTACGTTCCCTTAAAAATAGATTTGGCTCAACTTCCGAATTGGGTATTTATGAAATGAAAGGCAGTGGGTTACGAGAAGTAAACAATCCGTCTGAAATATTAATTTCAAAAAATGACGAAGGCTTAAGCGGAACAGCTATCGCCTCAACGGTTGAAGGGATGCGCCCTTTAATGATTGAGATTCAGGCTTTGGTAAGCTCTGCCGTTTACGGCACACCTCAACGCTCTACAACGGGTTACAATGCCAAGCGCCTCAATATGCTATTAGCCGTTTTAGAAAAAAGAGCTGGTTTTAAACTCGCAACTAAAGATGTGTTTTTGAATATTACAGGAGGCATATCGGTAGATGATCCTGCCATAGATTTAGCTGTGGTTGCCGCAATATTATCTAGCAATGAAGATATTGCCATTGACAAAGGTGTTTGTTTTGCCGCCGAAATTGGTCTTGCCGGAGAAATAAGGCCTGTTCAACGTGTTGAGCAACGTATATTGGAAGCCGAAAAATTGGGCTTTCATACCATCTTTGTGTCTAAAAACAATAAAATTACCTTGAGAAACGCAAAGATTAAAATTCAATTAGCGGGAAAAATTGAAGATGTCGCAGAAAACTTGTTTGGCTAAGACTGTATCTTATTGCTTAGGATCGTAAAACGTATAAATAAAATTTAAACTCATGAAAAAACTACCCCTTTTATGCCTCACTATTTTAGTGGCCTTGGGCTGCAAAGACACAGTGAAAGAAACGAGTATTACAAGTGCTAACAGTGCCGCTGATTATTTAAGCTTTCAGAACCGGGACGATCAATTTACGGGCGGCATTAAAATGATTCCTATTACCACTGATAAAGGCACCTTCAAGGTTTGGACCAAAACCGTTGGAAACAACCCAACCAAAAAAGTGCTTCTCTTACACGGTGGACCAGGGATGACACATGAAATTTACGAATGTGCTGATGGTTATTTTCCTCAAGAAAGTATTGAATACATTTATTATGACCAACTGGGATCTTATTATAGTGATCAACCAGACGATTTAAGTTTATGGAATACAGCCCGTTTTGTGGAAGAAGTTGAACAAGTTCGAAAGGCTTTAGAACTAGACCAGACCAATTTTTATCTTTTAGGACAGTCTTGGGGAGGAATTTTAGCCATGGAATATGCTTTAAAATATCAGAAAAATTTAAAGGGTTTAATTATTTCAAATATGATGTCTAGCATTCCTGAATATAATACCTATGCCCAAGAAGTTTTAGGCCCGCAATTAGATCCTATAATCTACGAAGAAATTAAGCTTTTGGAAGCGAATAATGATTTTACAAATCCTAGGTATTCCGAACTTTTATTTGAACATTATTATACCCAACACGTGCTGCGCATGCCTGTAGCTGAGTGGCCAGAATCCATATTAAGAACGTTTAATCATGCAAATAATCAGGTTTATGTGCACATGCAGGGCTATAGTGAATTTGGAATCACGGGAGACGCAACTTTAAAAGATTGGGATATTAAAAATCGATTAAAAGAAATTAACGTCCCTACCTTGGTAATAGGTGCAAAGTATGACACGATGAACCCTGAACATATGGCATGGATGGCAAAAGAGGTACAAAACGGGACGTACTTATTTTGCCCTAATGGAAGCCACCTTTCGCAATATGACGACCAGAAAAACTATTTTGACGGGATTATATCGTTCATCCATACAACCGACACTGTACAGTAAAATATAGAGCTATAAGGATTTACATACCCCTTTAAACAAAGCGCATTTTGTTAAGGGGCTGGGTTGGGTATTTCGTTATGAATGGATTCAATTTTATCTAAAATTTCATCTGTCAAGCGAATATCAATACTGGCTATATTTTCTTCTAATTGGCGCATATTGGTTGCTCCGATAATATTACTAGTGATAAAAGGTCGCGAATTTACAAAGGCCAAAGCCATTTGTGTTAAGGTCAAACCGTAGTCTTGAGCAAGCTTATAATACTTATGAGTCGCTGCAATGGCCGTTTTACCACTATAACGTTTGTAATTTGGAAATAGTTTTAGGCGTGAGTTATCAGGTAATCTATCCCCCAAATACTTGCCACTTAACACACCAAAAGCTAAAGGAGAATAGGCCAACAATCCAATATTTTCTCGATGTGAAATTTCGGCCATTCCTATTTCGTATTCTCTATTGAGTAAATTATATGAATTTTGAACCGTGATCATTCGCGGTAGCCCTGCGTGCACTTTACTTTCTTCCAAAAAACGCATGGCACCCCATGGTGTTTCGTTAGATAAGCCTACATGCCTAATTTTCCCTTCTTGAACTAAATCTCTTAAGGTTTCTAACACTTGATGTATATTATCTTCCCAAAAGTCTGACGCGTCATACACATAGCCGCGTTGCCCAAAAAAATTAGTTTTACGCTCTGGCCAATGCAATTGGTATAAATCGATATACTCTGTTTGTAAACGCTCCAAACTACCTTCAACAGCTGATATTAAAGCGTCTTTTCGGAATCCTGTGGTCCTGATAAATTTTGTGATATCAGCCTTACCTGCAATTTTTGAAGCTAAGATAACTTTATCTCTATTTTGGTTTTTCTGAAACCAAGAACCAATAATTTTTTCGGTATTAGAATGTCGATCCGCGCTTGCAGGAATTGAATATAGCTCCGCGGTATCAAAGAAATTTACGCCCTGGTCTAAGGCATAATTCATTTGCTCATGGCCTTCTGCTTCCGTGTTTTGGTTTCCCCAGGTCATGGTGCCTAAACAAATTTTACTTACTTTAATATCTGTATGTGGTAAGGTGGTCAATTCCATAAAAAGAGTCAAAAAATTAAGAGTACAAATTTAAGAATATTCTCATCTGTACATTTCTCTAATGCATAAATTATTACTGCAATTCAATTAAGATAGGACAGTGATCGCTGTGTTTGGCTTCTGATAAAATCACAGAACGTTTAAGCCTGTTTTCTAGGGCTTGGCTTATTAAAGCGTAATCTAAACGCCATCCTTTATTATTATTTCGGGCATTAGCTCGGTAGCTCCACCAGGTATAATGATCGGGTTCTTGATTAAACACCCGAAAACTATCAATAAAACCATTGTCTATAAAGCTCCCAATCCATGCTCGTTCTTCAGGTAAAAAGCCTGAGGTATTTTTGAGTCCAACGGGGTTATGAATATCAATCGCTTCGTGACAAATATTATAATCGCCTAAAATCACTAAATTAGGGTGCGTTTCTTTTAGTTGATCAATGTAGTCTTGAAAATCTGCCATGTATTGAAACTTGAAGTCTAAGCGATCTAAATTTGTTCCTGAGGGTAAATACATGCTCATGATCGAAACGCCATTAAAATCTGCTCTAATATTTCGGCCTTCAAAATCCATGTAATCAATACCAGTTCCAAACTCAACATGATCCGGTTTTTCTTTGGATAAAATCGCTACACCGCTGTACCCTTTTTTTTGTGCACTATACCAATAATGATATTTGTAGCCTGCATCTTCAAATAGAGCAAGTTCTAATTGATCTTCTTGTGCCTTTATTTCTTGAAGACAAACTACATCAGGATTAACCGTTTGTAGCCAGTTCAAAAAGCCTTTTTTTAATGCCGCCCTAATTCCGTTGACATTATACGATACAATTTTCATTCTAATTTTTTTTCGAAATTAAGGAATGTTTCGCATACAAGGCAAACCACAGTAAATTTATATCGCCTGTTTTTCAAGTCATATCGACTATATCTTATTACTTTTGCAGGCATAATATATCATATGACAAATCGTATCTTACTATCTCTTTTTGTATTGGGTATGCATACTTTTGTTTTAGGACAAAACCCCATTAAAAAAGATAGTGTCACCAATCTCGAAGAGGTAATTGTTTTAGAACGTATACTCACCAAAAAAGCGGAGGGGATCACGCCCTCAGATCTTATCGGTGCCAAAATATTTGAAAATTATAGTCCCATTGACGCTGTTTCCGCCATCAATCAAATTCCTGGGGTCTATGTACTTTCGGGTGCCTTAAATACCAATCGAATTACAGTTCGTGGTATTGGCGCTAGGACCTTGTTTGGCACCGATAAATTGCGCTTATACTATAACGATATTCCCATTACGAACGGATCAGGCTTCTCCTCAATTGAAGCTTTTGATTTAGAAAGTTTACATCAGATTGAAGTCGTAAAAGGCCCAAAAGCTACAAGTTTTGGCAGTAATCTAGGTGGTGCAATTTTGCTACAATCGAAAGAGGCTTTAGGCAATTCAACGAACTTTAATAATAATTTTACCGTTGGATCCTACAATTTATTGAAGAATAGTTTTTCTTTTTCCCATACCGATAAAAAATTCTCTATAAGTTTAAATTACGATCATATCGCAACTGATGGGTATAGAGAAAATAACAGCTTTGATCGTGACGCAGTACTCTTAAACGCTTCTTATCGTATGAACCAAAAAAGCAGCTTAGGTTTATTGGTTAATTATGTAGATTACAAGGCTCAAATTCCTAGCTCTTTAGGAATTACAGCCTTTACTGAAAATCCGAAGCAGGCGGCCTTTACTTGGAAAGCCGCACAAGGTTTTGAAGCAAATACCTATAATTTGGTCGGTGTTTTTCACAACTACCGTTTTAATGAAAAAATTAAAAATTCAACCAGTATTTTTTATACCTATTTAGACCATTATGAACCTAGACCCTTTGGTATTTTAGATGAATTTACAAACGGTTTCGGATTTAGAACTCGTTTTTATGGGGATATTACCCTTTTTTCTAAAACAAGCGCGTACTCCTTCGGCTCAGAACTTTATAAAGACGAATACAATTGGAGTGAATTTGAAAACCTTTATCAAGAGAATAACGGTAATGGTAGTCTACAAGGTGCTATTTTCGCTAAAAATAAAGAGTTTAGAACTCAATTAAACAGCTTCAC
This sequence comes from uncultured Cellulophaga sp., assembly GCA_963974535.1. GTDB lineage: Bacteria > Bacteroidota > Bacteroidia > Flavobacteriales > Flavobacteriaceae > Cellulophaga. The sequence continues at coordinate 164,728 of CAXBCN010000001.1, read as the reverse complement.
TACCCTATTGATTCCTTTCGACGCCCATTTTAGTGCACAGTTTGGTTTAAATATGAACCACACAAGCTATAACTATAGAGACTTATTTAATGAGTTTAACAACAAAAGTGCGCGACGTGATTTTAAAGCTATTGTTTTGCCGAGTTTTACCTTGAACTATTCATTTTTGGAAAATCAATTACTATATACCAATATAAGTCGAGGCTACTCTAACCCCACTTTGGAAGAAACCTTAACCCCAAGTGGCGTTATTAATCCGGACATTGAGCAAGAAACAGGGATGAATTACGAAGTAGGTACTACCCTTTATCTCGCGAATAAAAAGCTAATTGTAAATGCTGCCATCTACCAAATGAATATTAAAAATTTATTGGTAGCACAGCGGGTGGGTGATGATCAATTTGTAGGAAAAAATGCAGGTAAAACCAAACATCAAGGACTTGAAGTTGCCGCAAATTACAAACTCGATATTTCGTCAAGCCTAAGCTTAAGCCCTTTTGCCAACTATACTTTTAACCATCATAAATTTGTTGCTTATATAGATGGTGAGAACGATTTTTCGGGTAACGAATTAACAGGTGTTCCCAAGCACCGGATTACCTCAGGATTACAACTTAATTTTTTAGGCAATTTCTATTGGAATACCGTATATCAGTTTGTGGGTGCTATTCCCCTTACAGATGCCAATACCTTGTATAGTGAAGCATTTTCTATTTTTAATACAAAAATGGGCTATCAAAAAAAAGTAAGTACTAACTTTTCAATCCATGCCCAAATAGGGGTTAATAACCTTTTTAACCTGCGCTATGCACAATCGGTTTTAATCAACACTCAAGCCTTTGGAGGTGCAGAGCCGCGTTACTATTACCCAGGTAATAATCGTAATTATTATACAAGCTTGCAGCTGAGGTATACTTTGTAAGATTTAACAATAATCCATGGACAATTAAAAAATAGGGTGCCAGGTTTAATTGTATTAAAAAAAGGCTTGTGAAATAACTTCACAAGCCTTTTTTTAATCCTATACTTTTGAAAATTACATTTTCATTAACCACTGTTTCATATCTACATCTTTAGCGATAATGGCTTTTAAATCGCTGATGGCTACACGTTCTTGTTCCATAGAATCTCTATGGCGAATGGTAACTGTTTTATCCTCTAAAGATTGGTGATCTACGGTAATACAAAAAGGAGTTCCGTTGGCGTCTTGTCTTCTATAACGGCGCCCTACAGCATCTTTTTCATCGTAAGCTACGCTAAAATCCCACTTTAAATCTTCGACAATTTCAGAGGCTAATTCTGGTAAGCCATCTTTTTTAACTAAAGGTAAAATAGCTGCTTTTGTTGGGGCTAATACCGATGGCAATTTTAAAACTGTTCTTGTCGTGCCATTTTCTAATTCCTCTTCTTGTAATGAATTTGAAAAAACGGCTAAAAACATACGGTCTAAACCAATGGAAGTTTCTACTACATACGGCACGTAATTTTTTTGCAAGTCAGTATCGAAATACTGTAATTTTTTTCCGGAATGTTTTTCGTGCTGCGATAAATCAAAATCAGTTCTAGAATGTATGCCCTCTAGTTCTTTAAAACCAAATGGAAATTTAAACTCAATATCAGCAGCGGCATCGGCATAGTGTGCTAATTTTTCATGATTGTGAAAACGATAGTTTTCAGCGCCCATGCCTAATGACAAATGCCATTTCATACGGGTTTCTTTCCATTTTTCGTACCACTCTTGTTGGGTGCCAGGCTGAATAAAAAATTGCATTTCCATCTGTTCAAATTCTCGTTGGCGGAAGATAAACTGTCTTGCCACAATCTCGTTTCGAAAGGCCTTACCGACTTGGGCAATTCCAAACGGAATCTTCATTCGGCCTGTTTTTTGAACGTTTAAGAAGTTTACAAAAATACCTTGTGCGGTTTCAGGGCGTAAGTACAAATCCATTGCACTATCTGCAGAAGCACCTATTTTGGTGCCAAACATTAAATTAAACTGTTTTACATCAGTCCAATTTTTTGAGCCTGATATAGGGCAGACAATGTCTAATTCGTCGATTAAATTTCGCACGTCTTGTAGGTCCTCACGTTCTAAAGATTTTCCTAGACGTTGTAAGGCAGAATCAATTTTTTCTTGATAGCCTACAACTCGAGGATTAGTCGCTAAAAATTGTGTTTTATCAAAAGCCTCACCAAAACGTTTTTCAGCTTTAGTCACTTCTTTCTCAATTTTAGCTTCTATTTTAGCTGCATAATCTTCAACCAATACATCGGCACGGTATCTTTTTTTAGAATCTTTATTATCGATAAGCGGATCATTAAAGGCATCCACGTGGCCAGAGGCTTTCCAAACTGTAGGATGCATAAATATTGCCGAATCAATCCCTACAATATTATCATTCATTTGAACCATGGCTTTCCACCAGTATTCTCTAATGTTTTTTTTGAGTTCGGCGCCATTTTGTGCATAGTCATACACGGCACTTAATCCGTCGTAAATTTCGCTTGATTGAAAAACATATCCATACTCCTTCGCATGAGATATTACTTTTTTAAATTGATCTTCTTGATGTACCATGGGGCAAAAATAGAATATTACCCTAAAATGAAATAATTTATTTCAATTGAAATTCAGAACTCGTAAGTAATTTTTCGTTTTCAAAAACATTGAGGGTGTAGGTACCCGATGGTAAAGAACCTTCAGGAATCGTGATGGATTCACAAACACCTATTTTTTCTCCTTTAAAGACAAAAACTACTCGTTTACTATACGTGTTTCCATTTACGTTAATGGTGGTTGCATTATCTGCAATTATAGCCTTATTGGGGTCTAGAAATTGAAGGTAAAGTACCTTGTCTTCTTTAATAACATTCAAATCTTCCTGAATCGTTACGCATCCTTTTAAACGCGAAACGGTAGATGCTTTATTGGTTTGTATAGCGCTACTGCCTCTAATTCTAAAACCAGAGCCTTCAGGGTCTTCCAATCTTAAGTAACTTTTAATTTTTAACTCTTCACTTATTTTTTTATTTTGTCTTCTTAAGTTGGCCTCTAATACTTCTAACGAAGCTGTTTTATTTTCAAGGTTTTCCATCCTATTTTTGGCCTCATTGTACTTATCCGCTAAAATAGAATTATTGTAACGTAAAGAATTATTTTTAAGTTTTAAACTATCGAGCCTGAGCTCCATAGTTCGTAACTCTTTTTTGTATTCTCTTAATTTAGCAATATCAAAATTTAACCTCCCAATAGAATCTTCAAGTTGTTGTAGCTTATAGTTTGAAGCCTGCATTTCAAGATCGTTAATTTCATTCGCGACAGATAAGCGATCAACTTCAGCTTTCATAAGACTAAGGTCCTTTACCAAAATTTGTTTTTGATCCTCTAAGAATTCAATTTTATTTTTTGATTGGGCATTGTTATAGTAGAATGCAATTAAAATACCTATAACTAATGCAAGTAGCGCTGCTAGCAGTATTTTATAATTGAATTTAGTATCTTGAGAACTCATTTAGGTTAAGTAGGTTTTTTTATGCTTATTCTTTATTCCATTTTTTAAATGTACATACAATTATCAAAGATACTAAATGACATTAACAGCATCCTAGTACCCAAGGGGTGTTTTGGATGTAATGTGCGTTTAAATCGAGGAGAGCAGTTATTGTGTACCGTTTGTCGAAACCAAATACCGCTTACCGATTACAATTATAACGAAGAAAACCACTTCGATAGTATTTTCTATGGCAGAGTTCCCATAAAAAAAGCAAGTTCATTCCTATTCTTTACAGAAAACGGGACGGTAAAAAACCTCATACATCATTTAAAATATAAAAATCAGGAAGTAGTCGGTGAATTTTTAGGCGATTGGTGCGGATTAGTACTTAAGGATGATCCCCATCTTCACAGCATTCATATTGATCTTGTGTTTCCAGTTCCCTTACATAAAAACAAACTAAGAAAAAGAGGCTATAATCAAGTTTCCCTTTTTGGAAAGCGAATTGCGCATCACTTAAGTACTCATTTTTACGAGGATGTGCTTATAAAAAACCAAAACACAAAAACACAAACCAAAAAAGATCGTTTTTTCAGATGGAAGAGTAATCAAGGTTTATATTCCTTGAATAAAAAGTATTCGCTTGCCCATAAAAAAATTCTTTTACTTGACGATGTGGTTACTACTGGTGCCACACTTGAAGCATGTGCCAAAGAACTAAATACCGTCGATGGTATTACTATTTACATACTCACCATGGCCATGGTGCGCAAAAGTTAACATTTCGTTTGAGCTTTTCGTTCCATTCGAAACTATAATTTTAGCAAAATAATTGTTTCTTTGTGCTTTAGACACGTAGGTATATTATGGTCAGACGCATATTAGCTTTTTTATTTTTAGTACTTGCCACTTTTTCATTTTATCAATGTGGTAGAAAAGGAACTCCATCGGGTGGTATCAAAGATATTATTCCTCCTAAGTTAGAAGAAGCGCAGCCTGCTCAAATGACCACCAATTTTAAAGCTGACAAAATTAGACTGTATTTTGATGAGTATATAAAACTAAAGAAGGTACAGGAACAGTTGATCATCTCACCACCGCTAAAAAACACCCCAATTATTACGCCTGCAGGTACCCCCAGCAAATATGTAGAAATTAAATTAAAGGATACCTTAAGAGAAAATACCACCTACACCTTTAATTTCGGCCAGAGTATTATTGATAATAATGAGGAAAACCCAAATAGTTTTTTAACCTATGTATTTTCTACTGGCGATTATATCGATTCTTTACAATTAAAAGGAGTGGTTGAAAATGCTTTTGAGAAAGATACAGAACCCTTTGTTAGCGTGATGCTATACGAGATTGATAGCACCTACAATGACTCAACAATTTATAAAAAACCACCTACCTATATCACCAATACATTAGACAGTACCGTGTTTTTTACTTTAGATTATTTAAAAAAAGGAAGCTATGCGCTCTTTGGGTTAAAAGATAATAACAAGAATAATTTATTTGACCAAGAGTTAGATAAAATTGCATTTATAAAGGATACCATAACACTGCCTACTGACGAAACCTATCTTCTCACCTTATTTCAGGAGCAACCTAATTACAGTATCTCTGTGCCTAAATATGAAGCGAAGAATAAAATTATATTTGGATATCAAGGCGATAGTAGAGATATTACGATAGAAAACTTAAGTGTTTTACCGGATAGTGTCAAGACTATTATTACCCAAGAACGAGAAAAAGATACCTTAAATTACTGGTTTACACCTTTTGAAGCAGACTCATTGATATTTACAGTGGCGAATGAAAGACTTAAACTCAAAGACACTTTTGTACTTAAAACTAGAAAATTAGCCATAGATTCATTAAGCCTTAAGCCTAGTACCTCGGCGGTCATAGGTTTTGAAGAAACCTTTTCAATTTCAGCAAATACACCTATTGTTAAAACCAATCCAAGCAACATACAATTAATGAATAAAGATTCGCTGGCGATTGATTTTACCACAAGCCTAGACACCTTGAATAACAGCCTAAATGTGGCCTTTAAAAAAGTAGAGAGTGAGCAATATAAGTTGACTATTTTTCCAAACTTGATAGAAGACTTTTTTGGTCACACCAACGATACTGTGGTGTATAACTTAAAGACCAATAAATATTCGGACTACGGTAATTTTGAGTTAACCCTAAGTGGCAACATTAGCTACCCGGTAATAATTCAACTTACCGATGATAAAGCAAAAGAAATAAAAAGAGAGCTCTATGCTACGGAACCTAAAAGCTTCACGTTTAATCACCTAAACCCAGGAAAATATAGTATTCGAGTAATTTTTGACACTAACAAAAATAAAAAATGGGACACAGGTGATTACCTGCAAAAAATACAACCCGAACGTGTCAGTTATGCCCCTAAACCCATAGATATGAGGGCTAATTGGGAAGAAAAATATGATTTTATACTGTTAGATTAAAATTGTCTTTATCCACAAGAAATTTTAGTTTATTCCTCGTGGTTTCTATATGTTCTTTGTATAAGGTAATCGTTTTAATTTCTTCCTTCTTAGAAAACACTAATTCATTCCCCAATACGTCATATACTGCAGAATGACCGGGATATTCGTGGCCTAAATCATCGGTACCTATTCTATTTACACCAATACAATACGCCATATTTTCAATGGCCCTTGCTTGTAAAAGAATATCCCAAGCATTAATTCTCGGTTTTGGCCAATTGGCAACGTATAATAATACATCGTAGTTTTCTGTATTTCTTGCCCAAACAGGAAATCGTAAATCATAACAAATTAAAGGACAAATAGCAAAACCTTTGTAATGTATAATAGTTTTTGTACTTCCTGCGCGATATGCCACACTTTCACCCGCTAACGTAAAGGTATGTCGTTTGTCATAAAACACAATTTCAGCATTGGGTGCAACAAAAAATAAGCGATTGTAATAGGTACCATTTTCGTAAAAAGGCAGGCTACCTGTAATAGCCACATTTTTAGTACTGGCTATCTTTTGCATCCAAGCTACCGTTTTCTCGCCTTCTGAAAGCACTATTTTTTCCGGATGCATTGTAAAACCTGTAGTAAACATCTCAGGTAGTACAATTAAATCCGTAGCTATTGAGAGCGCATTTATTTTCTCTAGTAGTAGTTCTCTGTTTAAAGGTGGGTTCTCCCAATAAATAGAAGTTTGTACCAAGGAAACCGTTAGTTTTTCAGACATCCTACTTATGAGATTCTAATAAATCAATTACTGATGGCATACCCTGCATTTTAGCATGATCTAAAGCAGTTTTACCCCTTACATCCTTTAAAGAGGTATCAGCACCGTTTGCAATTAATAATTTAGCAATTTCAAGACGATTAAAGGTCGCGGCATAAATTAAACTAGAGGCACCCATCGTATTTTGCTCGTTAATATTTGCTCCCTTCTCGATCAATAATTTAGCAATATCGTCAAAACCCTTAAAACAAACGCCCATTAATGCGGTGTTTCCAGTGGCATCCTTGGCATCTAATCTTGCACCACTCTCTAGTAATAATTTAGTGATTTCGATTTGATCGTAATAGGTGGCTAGCAATAATGGCGTTGAACCTCTCTGGTCTTTACTGTTTAAAAGCACAGGATTTTGCTTTAGCATTGCTGTCACTTCAGCAACATTGCCATTTCTTATCTCATTAAAAAAAAATTCGTTCATAGCGCAATGCTTTCTTCTTTTGTTGTATAAAAGTAAAAAGAAACTGCTTCATCTCCACGAGATATAACAGTTTCTTTTTTAAAATAAAAGTTAGGCTAATTGGTGCTGCTAATTTACGCCAAGTCGAAACGATCAAGGTTCATGACCTTTGTCCAAGCAGCTACAAATTCGCTCACAAATTTACCTTTTGCATCATCCGAAGCGTACACTTCAGCAAGTGCTCTTAATTCTGAATTAGATCCAAAAATTAAATCAACACGAGTTCCTGCCCATTTTACTTCTCCAGTTTTTCTATGTAAACCAGCAAATACATCATCAGCATCGCTTGTGGCTTCCCATTTTGTACTTAAATCTAAAATGTGAACAAAGAAATCGTTTGATAACACCCCTGGCTGATCGGTGAAAACACCATGTCTTGATTGGTTATAATTGGTATCAAGCACGCGTAGACCACCAATTAACACTGTCATCTCTGGTGCTGTCAAAGTCATAAGTTGAGCCTTATCTACCAACATTTCCTCCGCGGATAAATTATATTTTTGCTTCATGTAGTTTCTAAAACCATCAGCAGCTGGTTCTAAGACTGCAAAGCTATCTACATCCGTTTGTTCTTGTGTAGCATCAGTTCTACCCGCAGAAAACGGAACGGTTACGGGATGCCCCGCTTTTTCAGCAGCCTGCTCTACACCAACATTCCCAGCCAATACAATTAAATCGGCTAAAGAAACTTTTTTAGTTCCAGATTGAGACTCATTAAATTTCTTCTGAACAGCTTCTAAGGCACTTAATACCTTAGCTAATTGAGTAGGATTATTCACCTCCCAATTTTTTTGTGGTGCTAAGCGAATTCTGGCTCCATTGGCGCCACCACGCTTATCAGAACCTCTAAACGTTGAAGCTGAGGCCCAAGCTGTACCTACTAATTCGGAAACTGAAAGTCCAGTGGCAATAATTTTTTCTTTTAATGTTTTAAGATCTGCATCGGTTACCAAATCGTGATTTAAAGCAGGGATAGGGTCTTGCCAAAGTAATTCTTCTTTTGGAACTTCTGGTCCTAGATACCTAGTTACAGGTCCCATATCTCTATGAGTTAATTTATACCAAGCTCTAGCAAACGCATCTTTGAAAGCCTCAGGATTTTCATAGAAATGTCTGGATACTTTTTCATATGCCGGGTCTACCTTCATAGAAAGATCGGTCGTTAACATAAAAGGTTGATGCTTAATATTAGGGTCATGTGCATCTGGCACAGTTCCTGCTCCAGCATTATTTTTTGGCTTCCATTGGTGTGCACCAGCTGGGCTCTTTGTAAGTTCCCATTCAAACTCAAATAAATGTTTAAAATAATCATGACTCCATTGGGCAGGAGTGGTTGTCCAGGCACCTTCAAGGCCACTAGTAATAGTGTCTTTACCAACACCTGATTTAAAGTTATTTTTCCAGCCCATACTTTGTTCAACAATACCTGCACCTGCTGGTTCTGCTTCAACGTATTGTTCTGGGTCTGCGGCACCATGGGTTTTTCCAAAAGTGTGTCCGCCCGCAATCAAAGCTACAGTTTCTTCATCATTCATCGCCATTCTACCAAAAGTTTCGCGAATGTCATAGGCAGCAGCCAAAGGATCTGGCTTACCTTCTGGTCCTTCTGGATTTACATAAATTAGTCCCATGTGCGAAGCCGCAAGTGGATTTTCAAGTTCGCGATCACCAGAGTATCGTTTATCCGAACCCATCCATTCAGCTTCTGAACCCCAATACACGTCTTGTTCTGGTTCCCAAATATCTTCACGACCACCAGCAAAACCATAAGTCTCAAACCCCATAGATTCTAAAGCACAATTTCCTGCAAGAATCATTAAATCTGCCCAGGAAAGTTTATTCCCGTATTTTTGTTTTATAGGCCATAGAAGCAAACGTGCTTTATCTAAATTAGCATTGTCGGGCCAGCTATTAAGTGGTGCAAAGCGTTGAGACCCTGAACCAGCACCACCACGACCGTCAGAAATTCTATAAGTTCCGGCGCTGTGCCATGTCATCCTAATAAAAAATGGCCCATAATGTCCGTAATCGGCAGGCCACCAATCTTGAGAATTAGTCATTAATTCGAAAAGATCCTTTTTAACCGCTGCTAAATCAAGCGATGCAAATGCTTTTGCGTAATCGAAATCTTTATCCATGGGACTAGACAAAGAAGAGTTTTGTCTAAGAATATTTAACTTTAGCTGGTTTGGCCACCAATCTCGGTTTGTAGTACCACCACCCGCTGCTTGGTTTACAACGCCACCCATAAAAGGGCATTTATTTGATTCGTTTACATCCCATACTTTACCATGGGATGATCCGTTTGAATGTGTATTATTATCCATATTTCATATTTTAACATCATAAAGGAAGTCAAATTTTATGATTTTTTATAATAGTTTTTATCTATAAATTTTATTTGTTAATAGCTATTTCCTATAGTGTTTGCAGCAGCCTATGCTAAGCTTTGCCCAAAGCCACTTGTTTTCTTTCTTTTAATTCATTTCGCTTGCGAAAAATATAGGTGTTTTCCTACTATTAAAAAAAATAAAATTATCTTTGCTGCACTATTACAAGTATCCTTACAGTTGAAAACTAATTATATTAATTTTCATTTTAGTATTTAATTAAAAATCCACGGCGCATCCTTTCTCAAAATTTTATGGTTAGGTGTTTTTACAATTTGCCCTTGGCAGATAGTTTTACTTTTAAAATGCGTAAAAATTAAAAGGACTACTATTTTATGTAATAGAGATACATATAATGAAATGAAACCTATAATTTAGATAGGTATTTTTTTGAAGTTGAGAAGTAAACTATGTCTAAATTTAAGAGTATTTGCATTATTGATGATGATCCCATTTGTGTTTTTGGTATTAGGAAAATGATTGACCAAGTTAATTTTTTTAATGAAATTGCTGTATACGCTAATGGTCTAGAAGCCATACAAGATTTTAAGAAAAAATTAGTTGAAAATTTACCTTTGCCAAGTACCATCCTTTTAGATTTAAACATGCCTATCATGGACGGCTGGGATTTTTTGGAGGATTTTAAAAAAATTCCATTCGAAGACAGAAAAAATGTTCGTATCCATATTGTAAGTTCTTCGGTTGATTCAAGGGATTTGACAAAAGCCAATAGTTATAAAGAAGTAAATAATTTTTTTACAAAACCAATTACAAAAGAAAACATCGATAGGGTTATTGATGAAATTCATTCGTCATAAGGATGAAATACTTATTGAAAATAGTGTATGAACTTGTTTCTCAAAGAACTAAAAGTTAATTCAAGTTTTATCAAGGATACTCCAGTTCCCATAGCAACGCTAGATCAAAACTTAGTTTTTTTATCGTATTCTACGCTATTTTCCGAAAAACATCAACTAGGTACATCTGCTATAAATGGCTCTTATTTCTTTGATGTACTTCATGATTTTCCTGCTAGTTTTAAAGGCATACTCGATAATTGTTTAAACGGAATACCGTCTCAAAGTGATGGTAAAAAATTTATTCTTAACGATGGTAAAGTTGTATGGTTAAAATGGAAAACAAACCCTTGGACAAATGATACCGGTACTGTTGTTGGTTTAGTGCTTATTTTAGAAAACATTACAGAAAAAAAAGTTATCGATGAGTTGACGCGAGAAGCCCAAGAAGTTTCAAAAACAGGTGGCTGGGAGCTTAACCTACTCACAAAAAAAACACTTTGGACTCCGATGGTAAATAGTATTCACGAAATGCCTTTGAGTTATACGCCACAAACTTTTGAAGATAACTTCATTCATTTTAAAGAAGGAGAGCATAGAAATAAAATAATTAATGCCGTTGAACGTGCAACTGAACTAGGAACTCCTTGGGATGAAGAAGTTATGATCACAACAGGAACAGGCCAGGAACTTTGGGTGAGCACAAAAGGTAGAGCTGAATTTATCAATGGGGAATGTGTACGTATTTACGGTATTTGTCAAGATATAGACATTTATAAAAGAGCCCAATTACAATATAGACAATCTGCAGAATTGTTAAGAAATGCCATAACCGCCTCCCAAGTCGGTACTTGGGAGTATAACCTCGCTAACGGTGAAACGGTTTGGGATGACATGAATTGCCATCTTTACGGAATAGATAAGAATAATATAACGAACAGCCTTTATCGAATCTGGAAAAACAGAATACATCCAGACGATTTAGAAAGAGTCATTAGGGATACCACTTTATTTTATAACGGAAAAGGAAAGGGTAGCGTGGAATACAGAATAATCTTAAATGATGGTACTATTCGATTTTTAAAATCAACAGTAACTTTTGTTTCAGATGTTAAAAGCACCACTCAAAAAGCAATTGGTATCACCCAAGACGTAACGGTTGAAAAGATGGCCGAAAAACAGCTTAAAGAATTTGCTCAAATTACAAGCGAACAAAATAACAGCCTTACCAATTTTGCGCATATGGTGTCGCACGATTTACGGTCACACGCTACAAACTTATCTGTTCTCACCTCGTTTTTGGAAGATGAAAAAGATGAGAACGAAAAAAAGCAAATCGTAACCATGCTAAAAAATGCAGCTGATAGCCTCAATAGTACTGTTTCTAATTTAAACGAAGTAGTACTAGCTACAGATACTAATATCACTGACATAATGATCGGCATTAATTTGCTAGAGGCTATTCACAGGGTACGAAATAATATTTCAGTCTTATTTTTAGAAAAAAAAGGACAGTGCATGATCGATGTTGATCCAGAACAAGGGATCACAGTAGTTCCTGCATATTTAGACAGTATTCTATTAAATTTATTTACCAATAGCCTAAAATATAGTTCAACTTTAAGAAGTCCTGTCATTAAAATTATATCTAAACTTGAAAAAAACCAATTGGTAATTATATTTTCAGACAATGGTAAAGGTATTGATATCGAAAAATTTGGTGGTTCTATTTTTGGAATGAATAAAACATTTCATCGAAATAAAGATGCTAGAGGGGTAGGGCTTTATATTACAAAAAATCAGATCAATGCCATGGGAGGTAGCATATCTGTTGAAAGTGAGGTTAATGTGGGCACGACTTTTGTGTTGAAGTTTAAAATTTAAATTGTTAAAAATGGGAAAGACGTTTGAAAATATTTATATGATTGATGATGACCCTATTTACCTATTTCTAGCAAAAAAACTATTTATAGAACAAAAATTTTCGCAGAACATTAAAACTTTTGAAAACGGGAAAGTTGCACTTGAATGCTTGCTTGACAGCCAAAATTTAAATGAAAATTTACCTGACATCATTTTTTTAGACCTTAATATGCCTATCCTGAATGGCTGGGAGTTTTTAGATAGTTTTAACGCTGCACCCATCCCAAATAAAGAAAAAATTACAATTATAGTCATGAGCTCTTCCATTAACCCTATAGAGATTGATATGATCAAATCTTATCCTGTAGTTAACGACTACATTGTAAAACCTTTAACTCCAGCAGATTTGCAAAAACTATTAGCTTTTTGATGTCACACACCGCAATTAACGAATTTTAGGAGTAAAGTCTTCAGGTGCATTTTGTACCAAGTTAATAGTGCCCGAATCCCCTGTATCATTATAAATTTCCCATTCATTAAACGTATAGATAGGATTCCCAAATTCAATCGCTGCTTTCCGTAAGGCACGACCATCTTCAAACTCATGATTAGTCCCTGAACCATCTTCACCTATAACTCCAAAAACATCAATTTCGTTTCCGAAGGGGTCTACTAAAACAAAGTTATCATCACCATTAGAATTGGCCGCGCTGTTAGATCCCCCAACCAAATCAGGTAAAAATCCGTAAGTGGCCTCAAAAACTATAGCGTTTGCTGCAATCACTAGTGTGCTCTGTGCATTAATCACGTAATCGGATAAATCTAAGCTATGACTCACTTCCGTATTATCGTTGGTATACCTATTTAACTTCCAACCCTTTAAACTTAATGAACTTAGGTCCGAATTGTACAGCTGGATAAAGCGGGCTTCGATATCGTTATCAGGATCTGCAATTTCTGAAATCAATATTCGATTTGAGGTAAATTCATCGACTACATCTTCGCAACGCTCTAGAGTAAAGTTCAAATCACTCTGACAATTTACCATCAAAAAATACGTGTCATTTTCTTTTTGTAATAAAGCGCTTACCGTTCCACTCTTATCGGGCAGTATCGTAGCTTGAAAATCAGAAAAACCACTATTTAAAAGGTTTATTTCTACATCATCACAAGCGATTAATGTTCGTTGTGTATCTTCGCGATCCAAGGCAAAAGGTAGCCCTAATTCTTCTTCCACAAATTCTAAGCGATTTAGTGCTACCCATGTATTTAAATAAGGATCTAAATTTTCATTCAATGAAATTTCCGTAGGAATTATAGCCCTTATTTCATCACAGGCATTAAAGATGTGCTGCTGAACAATGCTTGCGGGTAACCTACCCACAGAAGCATTCCCAAAAGAACTAAAAACGCCACCAAGCTTATAAATACCCTTGCTTTTTCCTAAATATAAGCCCTTGAGTTTTATAAAAATTTTAGAACCCAAGGGATAAAACAAATGACTGTCCCGAAGGTCAATTTCAACTTGAAATCCGCTTGTTGGGTTTACTAGTGCATCTTGAAAATGTAAAACACTAAAAAAATTACCCGCTTCATCTGAAGAAATGACATAACCCTCTAAAATTAAATCTGTTTGAATTTGCAAGGTTTCATCTGTATATAGAGCTTTTACATCAGCATAGGTTGTATTTGCAATAATATTTGAAGTACATCTTATCTCGGGACTATCGAAATTTCTACTGTCTACACACGAAGTTAAAAATAGTAGAATGCAGGGCATAGCAACCCATACAGATTGAACCTTAAAAAAACTACGAGGTTTGTGGATGACATTCATTGCACTAGGTGTTAAAAACTTATGGCTAGATTTAAAAAGTACGTTCTCCCATAGCCATACCAATATTTAGGTGCAAACGAGGGCTTACCGCTTAAATTATCTTGTTGTAGTTGTCCAAAGTTGCCATTTCTACTTTGCTCATAGCCTCCGGTTCTAAAAACAGTATCAAACACATTATTTACACTGGCAAATACACTTACATATTTACCTGCTTTTAACCACGATTTACCGCCAATTAAATTCAATAAATAAAAATTATCTAATGGTTTTTGAGCTAGTAATTTAGCGACGTTTTCAGAAGTTGCCTCTGGAAAGTTAAGTCCCGTTTCAGGATCTAGATAAAAGCTTTCTGTTCTGGTAATGGTAGAAATATTTGCGTAATTGTTAGCCAAGTAATTAGCCGTTAAACCCACCCACCAATACTTAGGATCTCTATAATTAATGCCAAATGCAAAGGCCTGTTGCGGTCCCTGAGCTAGTTTATAATCTTTAATTGCTGCGGAGCCCAAATCGATTGAGCCTTCTAAATTGATCAAATCTTCTTCGGCACCTGCCGTGTCAAAATTTATAGCTACAGCAGGGTTGCTGGCGTAAACCAATTTGTTAATCGCCGCCACAGCCGTTAATTGTACCATTGAAGATAACTGATATTCAAAACCTATCTCGGTTCCTAAATGTAACTTATCCAAATCGGTGACCACTTCCTGAACAAAATCAGATCCTATTCCCGTATCTACAAAAAAGAAATTAATATCTGTTGTATTTTGAAATCGCGTATAAAATCCTGTTATTCTTCCGGTAAGTTTTGGTAAACGCAAGTAATAATTTAGATCAGCGGTACTTATTTTTTCTGAGGCTATGTTCGCTACATGCTGGTTATTTTCCCTGGGGTTTATAAATACATTTTGTAAAATTGGTGCTTCATTTAATAAAGCCCCATTGAGGCCTAGCCAATGTCTTCCGTTTAATTTGTAGGTGGCTCCAGCCTTTAATCCAAAATCTGAAAAGCTTAACAGCTCACTTTCACCAAGTGAATTATTTAAAAAGCGTTCATTTTGAAAAATACCCTCTCTTTGGTAGTGATTAGTGGTATAAACAGCAGCTAAAAAAGCAGTTAAACGTTGTTTTTCATAATTTAGTTGAGCAAAAGCCTCCAGTTTATCGGCAAATAATTGATAATTATAATTAAAAATAGCTCCCTTAGCCTTTTCAATTTCTGCATTTACATTATTTCGAGTATCCGAAAAAGTATCTACATCTTCATGGAAATCAGCACCTAATAAATCATTAATTTGAGCGTAATTATCAGAAATCATTTTTTGATAATTTAATCCCAAATCAAATCTTAAACTACTACTTAAGTCCATGTTAGCCGTGGTACTTATGGTAATTTGCTTGTCTTTCGATACGTCATCATAAAGCAAGTACGCGGCTTTGGCGTTTGTATTGGCGCTATATACTTGGTTCCAATTCACTTGTGGATTTTCTAAAAAACCTTGTTTTGCCAGATTTGCACTTATAAAATTAGCGCCTATGGGGCTATTGATATAAAAACTAGGTAAATATCGGTAATAGGTAGGGTCAGGGTTTGGTGCGTTATAATAGCCCAATCTACTTCTTGAGTTTATACCCGTTTGATAGAATATACCGGTAGTTAATTTTAAAAATTTTGAGGTGTAAAAATGATTTAAAATAAATAAGGGTTCTGCTATTTTTCGCTCTCTGGAATTTCTAATTTTACCCTCCTGTTCTCCCCAAAATGGATTGTATCTATTTCCTATAAGATCAAAAACTTCTTCTGTAATTGCCGATGAACGGCCTCGCCTATTTGAAGCTACTATTCCCGTCAACAAAAAACTGTTCTTTTCATTCCCCTTAAATTCTAAGGCTCCAAAAAAAGAAAATGCATCATATACTGTTCCCTCTACATACCCTTCTTTAGCCCATCTTCGAGAACCAGAGACGGTATAGGCCAGTTTGCTCCTATTTAATGGGGCTGTATACGTTGCCATAAGCCTACCACCATACGTTCTATTCGATGCTGATGATGACAAACGAGTTCCAGAACGCATACCCGTAGGTCTCGTAATGATATTCGTAGTTCCTAATATAGCGCCAAAATTATTGGCAGATGCTTGTATGCCACTGGTAAAATCTTGATTTCTTGTTACATCATTTAGGCCACCCCAGTTATTCCATTGGGGTCGGCCATCAAAAAATTTATTCATAGGTATGCCATTTATGAGCACCTTCCCATTTTTTGAGTCATAGCCTCTAACTCGGAAAAAAGCTTGGCCAAAATCGAACGCAGCTCTGTTTAAAAACACATCTCTTGTAGCTTGCAATAAGCCTGAAGCATTAGCGCTTATTTCGTCATCAAAAAGTTCCGTATCAGTTAATGTAATCAAGTTATCTTTTTGTTCGAGCATACTATCTATTTCTAAATAAAGAATGCCTAAATCGAGAATTGCTCCCGTTAAAGTTATCGGAATGCGTTTCGTTATATAGTCTTTTGCGCTTATTTGCAGTATAAATTCGCCTTCCAAAGTTGTTGAAATTACAAAACGGCCATCAGCCTTTGAACTAGTTGAAATTTGTGAGTTTTCAAGTGTGATGTCCACTGAAGAAAGTACATTTTTAGACCGATGCTCTACGATAACTCCCAAGATGGTCGTATTATTTTGCGAAAAAATAATGCACGGGGATAACAGAAAAAAGAAAATAAAAATGGAAGTATGCATGAAATAAAAGTGTAAGATTTTTATTTACTCATGTTCATTTTATTAACAATACAATAGCTATTATCTTACAATTTAACTTATTTTAGTGATTATCTACTAATTTTTTTATTAATAAAATGAAAATTATCTTAATTCTTGTGCTATCCTGTGTTTCAATGAACCTAATGGCCCAAAAGAAATCATATCAAATTAGAACCATTGCCTTCTACAATGTTGAGAATTTATTTGATATAAAAAATGACACCTTAAGCTTCGATGATGACCGCACACCTGAAGCCAAAGACCAATGGACCTTGGACCGCTACTTTAAAAAAATAGAGCAAGTCACTAAAGTCATATCAGAAATTGGTGCTGACATTACAAAAACTTCTCCGGATATTATTGGCTTATGTGAAATAGAAAATAGAGCAGTGTTAGAAGATTTAATTCAGCATAAAAATTTAAAAAATAAAGAATACGGAATAATTCATTTTGATTCTCCCGATGAACGTGGAATAGATGTTGCCTTTTTGTATAAAAAAGCGGCATTTATACCCAACACCTTTAGAAGTCATCGTTTACTCTTATTTAATGAAGATGGCTTTAGAGATTATTCACGTGACCAATTAGTGGTTGGTGGCTTTTTAGATGATGAGCAATTTTATTTTATTGTAAATCATTGGCCATCTCGAAGCGGTGGCGAAGCAAGAAGTAAGCCCAACAGAATGGCAGCCGCTGAATTAAATAAAAGAATCATAGATTCAATAGTTAAGTTTGATGCATCTGCAAAGATTATCAGCATGGGTGATTTTAACGACGACCCCACTAGTGATAGTCTAAAAAAAATATTGAGAATTAAGGGAGAGCCTACAAATTTAGACCCCAAAGATCTTTATAATCCTATGGAGCGCTTGTATAAAAAAGGCTTAGGTTCTCTAGCCTATAGGGATAAATGGAATTTATTCGATCAGCTTTTTTTTACTTCAAATTTAATTTCCAAGCACAAGGATACCTATTCATTTTGGCAAGCGTTTGTTTACGCTCCATCCTATTTAATTGACTCTGGTGGCAGGTTTAAAGGCTATCCCTTGCGAACCTATGCCGGAGGAAACTATGTAGGGGGGTATAGTGACCACTTTCCTGTGTACCTCTATTTGGTGAAAGAGGCCCGATAATTCTCTAGGCCTTTCTCTTACATTAATTAAACCATTGACTCCAAGGTAAACGGCTTAAGATCAATAACAAACCAATTCCATAAAAAATGGCAATTATTTTAAATTTTCTACGCGCTTCCATTATATTTTTATGTTTTGACCAACCTATGGTAATAAAAACTAAGGCGATAATATTTATAAAAGGATGCTCTACTGCTAATAATCTTAAAGCTGAAGTCATACCTCCCATACCAAATTCTTGAATGGCACTAAACCCTTTAGGAGAAACAAAATAAAGCACTAAGCCAACTAACAATTGTATATGTGATAGAATTAATGCGAATAGACTAATTCTAAAATCTTTTTCTAAGGTAAAATCTTTTTTCCCTGTGAATCCCAGGATAGCATTTATAAGGGCTATCCCCAATACGGCAAGAACTATATAGGCTAAAAAAGAATGTAGGTTCAAAATTATTTCGTACATGATTTTTGAATTTAGTTTGTGCGTTAAAAATAGTAAATTTTGGGCATAAAAAAACCCTGCAGAAGCAGGGTTTTTAAATTTAAATTGTTTTAAAATTAGAAGCTATATCTAAGTCCTAATTGCATTTGCCATCTTGATGAATTTAAGCCTGCATCATCAATAATGTTTTTTGTGTCCGGAGCACTTGCATTATAAGTGAAATTAGGTGTAGTCCCATCTGGTTGAAAACCTGCGAAATTTAACAATTGCACTTGGTTAAAATTTGCAAATGTTCTAACTCCCCATTCTTTATTTAGAAGATTCGTGAAATTGAAAATATCAGCCGTAAATTCAATTTTATTCAGAGTTTTTCCTACCTGAAAACGAAATTCTTGAGCAAATTTCAAATCTAAAATATGAATCCAATCAGTTCTGCTTGCATTTCTTTCCGCAAATTGCCCTCTTCTAGTACTAAGGTATTCGTCACCTTCGATAAAAGCATCTAAAGCCGCCCACTGCTCAGCAGGAGTCGGTGTACCTGGTATTATTGTACCTCGATTTCTAAAGAAATCTAATTGAGCTTCTGCTTCATTTCTTGGCACATATGCTAATGCAGATGCGAATGCCCCTGTATCATTAATTAAACCACTACCGGCAACCACGTAACTAAATGGTTCTCCTATTGCTCCTTCATAAAACAAACCTAATCTCGTTCTAAGATTGTCAGTCCACTTTAATTCAATGGTAGAATTTGCAATAATACGGTGACCTGGTGAAAAATCAGATCTTGAAAGTACTGGTCTATTAGAACCGTTTACCGTCTCTAAATTCTGCCATTGAGAACTGTTCTGTGACGACGTTGCATCGATTAATACGTCAGAATCGCCATAAGAATAAGTTGCCGAAGTTCTAATATCGACTTTAGGTGTAAAAATATCTTTACTTAAAGTTCCACTTACATTATAAGAGCTACCTTCACCCGTGTTTGTAGCCAAAAATATCTCGTTGTAAGTACCATCTAATCTTACGTTTCTATAATTAACTCTAGACCCAGCACCTGTTGTTTCAAATTGTGGGCCTGCTAAGTTTAAATTTTCATAAGCAATAGCAGTAATATTATCATTCCAAATAAAATCAGTAGAAAGTGTAAAGCCTCCTGGTAATTTTTGATCAAATGCAATATTCATCTTCAAAATCTGAGGTAATTTAAAGTTTTCTTCAAACAAATCTATATTTCCTCCCAAACCACCTGTCCCAGGA
Source organism: uncultured Cellulophaga sp. (assembly GCA_963974535.1). Lineage (GTDB taxonomy): Bacteria > Bacteroidota > Bacteroidia > Flavobacteriales > Flavobacteriaceae > Cellulophaga. The sequence continues at coordinate 144,993 of CAXBCN010000001.1, read as the reverse complement.
GCTGGATTAGAAAACTGTTGATTTACATCTGGATTGAATGCAGGAACGGCACCACCTGATAAATCCAAAAGACCAGCTGTTAATCCATTGTTGTTATATGCACCACCTGGCCAAACTAGTGGTATCCTTGAAGTAAACACTCCTAATCCACCTCTAATTTGAGTTGAACGATCACCATTCACATCCCAATTAAAACCGACTCTTGGTGAAAAGTGTACATTTGCTTTAATTCCTTGACCAACTCTAGCTCCCTTTAAATCTTTTCCATTAGCTTCTAATAAAGCTACTGTTCTCGTATTAAAGTCATCATTGGCTAAACCATCTGCCCAATATGGTATATCAATTCGAGCTCCCATGGTAAATTTAAAATTATCTGTAACGTTAACGATGTCTTGAACATATAAACCAAATTGAAAAATATCAAATTCAGCTGCACCTTGAGAATCATCACCAATACCTCCCAAAAGAGAATATCCACGACGAAATCTATTAGCATTCTGCCCTGTTAGAAAGTCATTTAAGCTACTAAATCTATAGTAACCAAAATTACGACCAAAAAATACATTTTTTGCAGAAGAAAATTCGTTATTTGTTCCTATAGTAATAGTGTGAGGACCCGAATATATTTCAAAATTATCTGTTATTGTTAATACGCTTTGTTCTAACAAGTTTGCAGTAGAAAAGGCTTCAGATCCAAAAAATATTCTATCATTCGTAGATCCCGCACTAATTTCAACCGCTGGAAAAGGATTTCCAACAAAATTGCGATCATCATTAACCGTAGTATAACCTACAACAAGATTATTTGCCATGTTATCTCCAATTTTAGAATTTAATTCTAAAGCTGTTGAATTTGTTGTTGAGGAAAAATCAATTGCTCCATTAAGAAAACTTATAGACCCTTGGTTTGAGCCAGGAGCATCAAATTCAACGGCTTTTACGTAACTATGCTTTAAAGATAGTTTATGGTTTTCATTAATATTCCAGTCAATCTTGGCTATTAATTTATCGCTTACAAGACTTGATGTATTATTTGCATACCCTCCTGGGTTATATCCGTAGTTGTTTACTAGAAAATCAGAAAGTTGCTGTAAATCTGCCGCTGTGGCAGCTCCTCTGTAGGTTCCAATATCAAAAGGTTGTGGTGTTTCATTATCTTGTCTTTCGTAATTAACGAAGTAGAATAATTTATCCTGTACAATTGGCCCTCCAATACGGACACCATAAGTTTGTGCTGAAAATTCATCTAATTTTGTTCTTTCGTTATCTCCAGCTATACCAACAGGGGTCTTACCAACCATATCCTGATTTCTATAAAATCCATAAACAGAACCTTCAGTGGTATTTGTTCCAGATTTAGTAATAGCATTGATACTAGCACCTGCAAAACCAGATTGTCTTACATCAAAAGGAGCTACATTTATTTGAAAGGATTCTATAGCATCTAATGAAATTGGGCTGACACCTGTTTGACCTCCATTGGTACCACTTCCAGCAAGTCCAAATACATCATTATTTACAGCACCATCGATATAGATAGCATTATAGCGATTGTTTTGCCCTGCGACAGAAATAATATTATCCCCAGAAACTTTAGCTTGAGGAGTTAGCCTCGCAAAATCAGAAATGTCTCTGGAAATTGTAGGTAGGTTAGTAACTTGTCTTTGACTTACATTTGTTTCCGCCCCTGTTTTACCTGAATCAAAAACACCATTTGCCTGAGCTACCACCACAATCTCATCAAGGGCATTTAAAGCCTCCCCCAATTGAGTACTAATTCTTTGAGTATCCCCTAAATTTAAGAAGACATTAGAGTTTTTGTAATCCTCGTAACCAATATAAGAAATTGTGATTTGATAAGGACCGCCAGTTCTCATGTTTGAAATTCTGTAATACCCATCAAAATCCGTTGCGGCTCCGTAGGTAGTTCCTGAAGGTGTATGGATTGCAACAATGCTTGCTCCCGGTAAAGGCTCGCCCGTTTGATCAGTTACTTGCCCACCAACTGAAGCCGTAGTAACCCCTTGTGAAAATGCAACTGCCGTAAATAAAAATGCGACAATCGCGAAGTACATTTTTTTCATTTTTCTAAGTGTTATTTTTAGTTTTTTATTTTGTTGCAAAAGTGAAACAATTATTACACTTGAACATTAACAAAACGTTAAATTAGTTTTGCCAAAATTAACATAAAAAAGGAAACCTAAACCTTGAAAAAGAAGAAGTTATTAGACTTTATTAAGAAATTTGATAATTACTGTTTAAATCTTAAAATTATGTAAAAGATTCAATGTGGAAGCATCATGTTTAGACATTTCTGAATTTTCAATATCTTTTAATACCGTTGTTGCGAGTTGCTTTCCTAATTCAACACCCCACTGGTCGTAACTAAAAATATTCCAAACCACACCTTGCACAAATATTTTATGTTCATACATGGCGATAAGTGCTCCTAAACTTTTGGGCGTTAAGCTGTTGATCAATATCGTATTGGTAGGATTATTGCCTTTAAAAACTTTAAATGGAATTAACTTTTCAACAGCCTTAGACGTCATTTTCGACGTAGCAAGCTCTCTTTCTACCTCCTCAGCTTCTTTGCCATTCATCAAGGCTTCGGTTTGAGCAAAAAAGTTAGCCATTAACTTGTTGTGGTGATCACCCTCTCCATAAAGAGAATGTTTATACCCTATAAAATCAGTTGGTATTAGTTTGGTACCTTGATGTATTAATTGAAAAAAGGCGTGTTGGGCATTGGTTCCTGGCTCTCCCCAAATAATAGTTCCGGTTTGGTAATTAATCACATCTCCGTTCCTATCTACGCTTTTACCATTGCTTTCCATGATACCTTGTTGAAGGTAGGCCGAAAAGCGACTTAGATATTGTGTATAGGGAATAATAGCTTCGGTTTCTGCTTTGTAAAAATTATTATACCAAATGCTTAATAGCCCTAAAACAACAGGTATATTATCCTGAAAATCTGCTGTTTTAAAATGCTCATCCATTTCGTTAGCCCCTACTAATAAGGCATCAAAATTTTCAAAACCTACAGCTAATGCAATAGAAAGACCTACCGCACTCCACAAAGAAAAACGACCCCCAACCCAATCCCACATAGGGAATACGTTTTCGGCTGAAATACCAAACTCATTTATTTTTTCGGTGTTGGTAGATACCGCAGCAAAATGCTTGGCAACATCAGCTTGAGTGGCCTGTTGTAGAAACCATTTTTTAATGGTGGTTGCATTACTCAGGGTTTCTTGAGTGGTAAAGGTTTTTGAAACTACCACAAATAAGGTCGTTTCGGGATTTAAGTGTTTTAAAGTCTCAAAAACATGATCCCCATCGACATTACTGACAAAATGCATTTTTAAATGATTCCCATAAAACTTTAAGCCCTCTACAACCATAGCAGGCCCTAAATCAGAGCCGCCTATACCAATATTGACCACATCGGTAAAGGCTTTTTCAGTAAATCCTTTTTTAGCCCCTGAAATAATGGCTTCTGAAAACCTTTTAATCTTATTTTTTACTTCGTAAACTTCGGGAATAACGTTAGCGCCATCGACTACAACCGAGTCGGTTTTTTTGGCTCTCAACGCCGTATGCAAAACCGCACGATTCTCAGTTTCATTAATGACAACTCCAGAAAAATAGTCTTGAATAGCTTCTTTCAACTGCACTTCCTCAGCTAATTCTAATACTAATTTAATGGTTTCTGAAGATATTCTATTTTTGGAAAAATCAACTAAAAAATCATTCCAAGTGATGCTAAATTCTAATGCTCTATTAGAGTTGGTGTTAAAGTAGTCCTTAATTTGATGGTTTTTCGTTGCTTCAAAATGTGCTTCTAATTTTTTCCACGCCTTTGTTGTCGTTGGATTGATCGATTGTAATGCCATTATTTTTCTGTTATCAGGTTCTTATCTAAAGTAACCTCGGTATAAGGAATACTATCCAATTTTGATTTTAAAGGTGCTATAAACGCTAAATACTTTGTTTTCAGTGAGTCAGCAATAGGATCCGCTACCGGCAGTTTTTCCTTAAGAGGGTCTACTTGCACTCCGTTTTTCCAAAAGCGATAACAAACGTGAGGCCCACCTGAATTTCCTGTCATTCCAATCCAACCAATCACGTCGCCTTGTTTTACATACTGTCCCTTTTTTACATTTTGGTTTTTCATATGTAAATACTGAGTACTATAGGTGCCGTTGTGTTTTATTTTTACAAATTTTCCGTTCCCTCCTCTTCGGGTTGATTCTTCAACCGTACCATTAGCGGTAGCAATAATAGGAGTCCCCATAGGTGCGGCATAATCAGTACCCTTATGTGGCCTAACTTTATAGCCATAATAGGCAATTCTTCTATTTAAATTATACCGCGAAGAAATTCTGACCTTTTTAAATTCTACAGGAGCAATTAAAAAAGTTCTTCTTAAATTTTTAGCCTCTTCATTGTAGTATTCTGTGACCTTATTTAAGGAATCAATTTGATAAGCAAAGGAATAGAATGACTCTCCGTTATGTTCAAAATAAGCAGCCTCAATAGGTTCTGCTCCGGCATAAATAGTATCGTTTATATATTTTTCTTTATAAAAAACTTTAAATTTATCCCCTTTTTGCAATCTAAAAAAATCAATAGACCAAGCATAAATTTCAGATAAATTATTAGTGACCATATAATCTATACCTTGTTCATCTATGGCTACTGATAAATTAGAATTTATGACTCCAGAGGCTACTCTATCTACATACTTTACATTCTTTTTACTTCTATAGGCGTTTATAGAATCTCTTAAATCTAATACGGTATAGTTTATTTTATCGTCCTCGTAAATAAAAAATTGAGCAACTTCAGAGGTATCTTTAGATTTTAAAATGGCATAAGGCTTACCAACATTAAATTTACGAACATCAAAAGTATCTTTAAATTCAGTAGAAATTCTGAATATTTTTTGGTAATCTACTTTATTCTTAAGCATTAAATCGCCGAAAATATCGCCCTTACGCACGGTATCTCTTAAAACTACAAAATCGTTTAAATTAAAGCCATAGGCTTCAATCACGACTGGTTTTTCTATTATTTCTACTTTTTCAATAGCATCGTTTGATGTATTTTCGTCTTTACATGAAGCTATAAGAAGACAGCTAAGCAGTATGATATAAATTCTCTGCATCTTTTAATTTTCTGTTTTTTCGGGGTTAAAGATATGGTCTATCCATTGTTTTCCCCAATCATTTAACTCATCTTTAGAATATAATTCTGGAAAAAAAATAACTTTTTGAAAACTTGGCGGCAAATATTCCTTCCAGTTGGTGCCTCCAGTAGCATCAATTGGTTTTTTATCTTTTGCCAAATATGTATACGCCGATCCTAAGTGCATTAATGGCCAATTAACATTAGCGTTCATATCTAAATCTTTTAAGGCCTTGATCAACGCTTTATTGACACGATCTTCTGCTGGTAATTGCAGGTACTTATGATAGATTGTTTTATTTTCTACTTGCTTAGCTATGCGTATAAATCTTGGCGTATAGCGGTATTCAAATTGTTTTAAGGTTAAGGTTTTTTCACCCGTCTCTTTATCAGTTGCCCCTTTTTTCCAATATATATTTTCATACAAATCCTCTATACTGTGTTCCGAAGAAAAAGAACTTCTTTCGGTGTGATGCACTAAATTTTCAAGAGGAGTGGCGTACATTTCTATCATTCTATATTGGGCAGACTGAAAACCGCTAGCAGGCAAAAGCGCCATTCTAAATTGAAGAAATTGCTCACGTTGCATGCCCGTGATCATCACTCCAAATGAAGATATTAACACCTTAAAATAACTATTAATGCGATTGGCTTTTTCAACAAAAAAAGCTACTTCTTGCGTTTTATCATCAACCAATTGCTTCTGCTCATGTAAAATTAATTTAAAATACAATTCAGTAATTTGATGGTACATGATAAAAATCTCTTCATCAGGAAAGTGCGTTCTTGGAATTTGAAGACTTAACAGGGTGTCTAGGTGTATGTAGTCCCAGTAAGTTAAATAACGCTCGTACAAAAGGCCATCCAAGTATGAGCTAAGGTCTTGGCCAGAATCTTTATACTTCTCTTCTAGTTTTGATATTTGCAGCTTTATATTTTCGTTATTTTCCAAATTAAGAAAATTTAATGGACAGCATAACACCATCTATGTTTTGGACAAAAATAAGATAAAGTTTAAGCTATTAACACTGTCGTTTGTAAATTATTACAACAGCTTCTTAGAAAAAGACTTATTTGTCAAAAAATTAATCTATTATAATTTTAAACTGATTCTCTAAGCCATTGTACCCATCCAAATCTGCTTTTATAGATCCTACCGCAATATCTGCTTTTATTCGGATTGGAATTTTGTTTAGATCGTTAGAAACCCAAAGTGACAAACTCTCTTCTTCTTTAAAAACTCGACCAGATTGTACGTAAGGTCTAAATTTTAAACATTGTACTTTTCCGTATTTAGTTTTTAAGGTATCGAGGCCTAAATATTTTAACTTAAATTGAAAAATACCATCATCATCATACAACATGTCTAACTTTATAAACTCCCCTATGACTAAATCTTCAAAATCATAATTCTTCCGAATGTAATAAAACGCTGAGATTAAATCTTGCACCTTATTGGTTATGGTGAAGTTTTGCTTTTTGTTATTTTTTTTATCGTTTAGTTCGGCCTGTTTTTTAACGTAATCATAATTAATTTCAATATCCTTGGTATAGCCACCTTCGTCTATTTTTCGAACAAACCTATAGGGTTTACCATCTTCTTTATCAAAATAACTTTCGTAAACATCGTCAACCTTATAAAAAATTCGTGCAGCTCCAGTAGTTTTACCTTCCCCCCGAACCTTATACACACTTTTACCATTTAAATTATCATTGGTTACATGTAATGTTGCAGAACTTGCATTAAATATTCCGTAGTGAATTCTAAACTTAAGCCATTCTCCAGATTTGAAAGGTGTACTTGTCTCCTGAGAAAAAGCCCCTAAACTGTAAATGGTTAAAACAAAAACTACTATTTTCTTCATACTCTTTTAGCTTGGATGATGCCTTAAAAAATCAACACCTTTTTTTAATGAAAATGCACATAGGGTAAAATTAGCAAAAACATTTTTTACAATATCTGCAATATCCGTATAGATAAACAATATTTATTCCAAAGTATTGTGTATGTGTTTTTTCCTATCAACATTTCTTTAAAATTAACAGACAATAGCTCAAATGGTCATCGTAAAAAATGTAACGCAGCTATTTGATTAGGTTTCCTTCATAAAAAAAGCCCAGTGTTTCCACTGGGCTTTCCCTAAATAACCAACCAAACTTTAAATTATGAAAAACCAATACTTAAAGTTAATAAGGGAACCACCCCTTATTTGATTACAAATTTAAAACAAAGCTTGAAATTAAAAATGCTTTTAACTTACTTTAACTATTGTCTTAACAGTATTTTATAGATTGGTATGTGAATTTTAATTTTTAATTAAGACTTGCCTGATTTTTAAAGGGTGCCTCTCGCAGCTTGTTCTCTTTCAATCGCTTCAAAAAGTGCTTTAAAATTACCCACACCAAATGACTGCGCCCCTTTACGCTGAATAATTTCAATAAATAAAGTGGGCCTGTCTACGATGGTTTTGGTAAATAATTGTAATAAATAGCCTTCTTCATCTCTATCGATAAGGATACCGTGTTTTTTTAATACCTCAACATCTTCATCGATTTCTCCAACACGTTCTAATAAATCGTCATAGTATTCTTCTGGCACATACAAAAACTCTACGCCACGATCTCGCATGGCACTAACCGTAGCTACAATATCATCTGTTGCCAAAGCCATATGCTGTACCCCAGGACCATTATAAAAATCTAAATATTCTTCAATTTGCGACTTCTTTTTGCCCTTTGCGGGTTCATTTATCGGAAATTTTATACGTCCGTTGCCATTACTCATCACCTTACTCATCAAGGCTGTATAATCGGTGGCAATATCATCATCTACGAACGAAACTATTTGTGCAAAACCCATTACTTCACCATAAAATTTACACCAGGTGTTCATTTCATTCCAACCAACATTGCCCACCATGTGGTCTATAAACTTTAAACCCGTTGGTTCTGGATTATAATGTGATTCCCATTTTCTAAATCCTGGTAAAAAAATACCATTATAATTTTTACGTTCTACAAAAATATGAACCGTTTCGCCGTAAGTATAGATTCCTGAACGAACTACATAGCCGTTTTCATCTTCTTCTTTGGTAGGTTGTAAATAAGGTTTCGCTCCTCTTTTGGTGGTTTCTTCAAAAGCTTTGGCAGCATCTTCTACCCATAAAGCAACTACTTTAACCCCATCACCGTGCTCGTTAATATGTGCATTTATTTCCCCATCTTTCAACAATGGTGTAGTCAATACCAAGCGTATTTTATCTTGTCTTAAAACATAGGACACCCTGTCTTTAACACCGGTTTCTAAACCGGCATAGGCCTCGGATTGAAAGCCAAAGGCCGTTTTATAAAAATGAGCAGATTGTTTTGCATTCCCTACGTAAAGCTCTACATAGTCAGTACCAAGTAATGGCAAAAAATCCTCTGCTTCTTTGAATAATTTTTTTAAAGAATATTCTGTATTTTTTAAATCTTTTAAGTTTTTTATTTCTGCTGCCATGATGTTTTTTTGAATTAAAATTTAAGGGTGTTTTGATGTCATTTACATTTGTGGGTATAAGGGGTCTATGCGACCTTACCACATGGCTCGAAGATGGGCTGTAATATCAACTCTGTATTGTAACATGTTTACAAATATCGTAATTAATGCTTGATTTTTCAGTTCCTCTAATCGTAAATCCTTCAAAAAAGACTTAAAACCAGTAGCCAACACTAATAAATACATTACCATCAGAACGTTCTGGGGACCACGAATACGTAAATTGTACAGGCCCTATGAAAGATTCCCAACCATACCCTATTCCATATCCTGAAAAATCAGGTGCCGTAAACCATTCTCCAGTTCTAAACAAATCATCATCTACATTCGCATAATTCGCTGAAAAAATGAGATGATTTTTTGGCATAAATTCATAATCTAATTTAGCAAGTCCTTTAACAAAACTGTTCCCTGGCAAACTAATAAAGTCGTATCCAAAAAAGGGTATAAAGTTATTTACTTTTGATGCACCAAAACCTCCTAAAACAAAATCAAAAGAGGTTACTGTCGATGTTCCCAATTTAAAACCACCTTCTGTTTCTATGTTTAGAGAGATATTCTTAAATATTGGAAATGCTGCTCCCATTCTAGCTTGTGCTACTGAAAACTCCTTAAAATTATTATTAAAATCAGAGGAAGCCAGATATAAGTGAAAATCGCCCTCAAAATACAGTCCGGTGCTGGGGAAAAATTTATCATTATAGGTATCTAGCTTTAATTTTCCATAAGCGCTATAAAAGCTGCTATTTTCAAAATACAGCCTGTCATTATTAGGGCCATTATTGGTGTCCGGTGGACTAGGGTTTAACAACTGCCCAATAGTTCTAGTGCTAAACTTTAATAATTTATGTTCAAGTCCTAAAGTAAAAGCAAATTCTTCTTTGATCACTGTTTGCGCATAAATTTGATTGGTAAAATCAGATACATCTAAATTAATTGAATTGATATTCGGGTCATTAGGCACATCGAAATTAGATTCTACTATCCGATAGTTTAAACGCTGATTAAAACCTACAAACCTTGAATTAAAACCATAGCTCCAATAGCTTCCTTTATCTATATAATATTGTAAATTATACCTTAAGTTATCTCCAATGATAACATCTAATGAAACAACATCATCATCTACTAGAATATTTTTTTTGGTCAAATTTATAAGTCCCGCACTATTGAGGAGATCATCATAGTGCACTCCCATCTTAATAAATGTCTTATTGGGATTTTCATTGAGATTTAAAACAAGATCGGTTTTCCCTTCGTTAGCTTTTAGGGTATACCTGATGCTTTTAAAACTACCACTAGCGGATAAATTACTAAATCCTTTTTGTAATTTTTGAAATGAAATTACATTGTCTGTCGGGAATCGTAGTTTCCCCTTAACAAAACCTCTAGAATAATTTTCGCTTCCATTTATGATTAAGTCATTAATTTCTAGGGTATCCTGAATTACAATAGAAGGTTTAGCCCTTGTATTTCTATTTTGCTGATTGGCTAGAGATTTGAGTGCAGCATAATTTTCTCTAGCTGCCAATTCGCCTTTGTTGATGATTTCATCAAACAAATTAAAATCAATTACTGAATATTTCTCAATATCTGGTTTGATGTAAATATCTGTTTTTTCAGCCTTTGCAACCATGTCTTTTACCGTTCTATAATTATTTATTTGAAGTAAAATTTCTGTTGCTGATGACAGGTTTTCACGACTTGAAAGGCCATGTTGCACGTCGACTCCTATAATATGAGTCGCCCCCATTTTAAGTACCCTGTCTACAGGATAATTGTTTATAACACCACCGTCGATTAAAATCTGACCATTTATTTCAGAGGGTTCAAAAAGGGAAGGGAAGGTTCCACTAGCCATGATCGCTGCTGGTAAATATCCTTTATTTAACAATACTTCATCTCCAGTTTCAACATTGGTAGCAATACAAAAAAACGGAATTGGAAGCTTATTGAAATCCTCTATTTCATGAACGTGATACAACATTCTTACCAATTCATTATAAATGTTTTGTCCACTTGATATCGCTGATGGAAATGATATTTTAAAATTATTAAAGGGCAATGTTAGGGCGTACTTTTCTGAGTTTTCTTTCTCATAAAAAGTTTTTGCATCTCGTGGCAGGTTGTCCTGAATGAGCTCGGTAAAATTTGTATTTCTAAAAATAGAATCTAACTGATTTGCAGAATATCCAGAAGCATACAAAGCACCAACGATGGCTCCCATACTAGTACCTCCAATAAAATCGATCTCTATTCCAGCCTCCTCAATCACTTTTAAAGCACCAATATGAGCAAAGCCTTTAGCACCACCACCACTTAAAACCAAGCCTACTTTTATAGGTTTATCGGATTTCTGGTTTTGAGCAAAAGAACTCCAACTCCATAAGGCAGAAAAGAGAAGAAGTATTAATTTTTTATTGAACATAGTGTATTCCTTATTGCTCTAATGAAAGGCATCATAAATTTTTTTTGCCCTTGCCATACCTATTTCCGCAGACAAGTTTTCAAGGGAGGCTTCTTTGACCCTTTTTACCGATTTAAACTTTTTTAGAAGCTCATCAATCGTTTTTTCACCAACACCTTCAATGGTAGATAACTCTGAGCTTATCGCTCCAGTACTGCGTTTATTGCGGTGAAGTCGAATGCCAAACCGGTGGGCTTCATTACGTAATTGCTGAATTATTTTTAAGCTTTCAGATTTTTTATCTAAATATAAGGGAATTGAATCACCTGGAAAATAAATTTCTTCTAATCGTTTCGCAATACCGATAATGGCAATTTTTCCTCTTAAACCCAAGACGTCTAAACTTTTAAGGGCTGACGACAACTGTCCCTTTCCACCGTCAATAACAATCAACTGTGGTAATGGCTCTTCTTCTTCCAACAATCTTTTATACCGCCTAAAAACTACTTCTTCCATGGATGCAAAATCGTCAGGACCCACCACTGTTTTTATCGTGTAATGTCGGTAGTCTTTTTTGGATGGTTTTCCATCCTTAAAAACAACACAAGCCGCAACCGGATTAGAGCCTTGAATGTTCGAGTTATCAAAACACTCAATATGCCTAGGTTCTTCCGATAAGCGAATGTCTTTTTTCATTTGAGCCATGAGCCTATTCGTATGCCGATCAGGATCTATAATTTTTATTTGATTAAAACGCTCCTGTCTATATAACTTTGCATTGCGTTCTGATAGCTCTAATATTCTTTTTTTATCCCCTAATTTAGGAACAGTAACCTTTAAGTTTAAGTCAGTTACCACTTCAAATGGAACATATATTTCTTTCGAATCAGATTGAAATCTTTGGCGAATTTCTACAATAGCCAACTCTAGCAGTTCTTCATCAGTTTCGTCGAGTTTTTTCTTTATTTCTAAGGTGTGGGATCTAACTATAGAGCCATGTGAAAGCTGAAGGAAATTTATATAGGCAAAGGCTTCATCTGATATTATTGAGAATACTTCAACATTATTGATTTTTGGATTTACTACTGTCGACTTCACCTGATAATTCTCCAGTACATCAATTTTTTCTTTGATGAGTTGCGCTTCCTCAAACCGCATATCGTCAGCTAAAGCTTTCATTTGATGCTTAAAATACTGTACCGATGATTTAAAGTTACCCTTTATAATTTCACGAATATCTGCGACCTGTTTTTGATACTCTTCTAAACTTTGATCACCTTCGCAAGGTGCTTTGCAGTTACCTAAATGATATTCTAAACAGCGCTTATATTTACCAGCCTCAATTTTTTCTGCAGACAAGTCATAAGAACAGGTTCGCAGAGGATACACACTCTTAATTAAATCGAGTAGAGTGCGCACGGTTTTCATACTGGTATAAGGACCGTAGTACTCTGAGCCATCCTTTATATGCCTTCTCGTTGGAAAAATTCTTGAAAAACGCTCGTTTTTTATGCAAATCCATGGGTAGGATTTGTCATCCTTTAACAACACATTATAGCGAGGTCTGTATTTTTTTATAAGATTATTTTCTAGCAATAGGGCATCGGACTCTGTTGGAACAACAATATGCTTAATAGCCTTAATTTTTTTTACTAACACACGAGTTTTGCCAGTGTCATGGTTTTTAGTAAAATAAGAGCTCACCCTTTTTTTTAGATTTTTTGCTTTACCAACATATAAAATTTTATCATCCGCATCATAAAATTGATACACCCCCGGGTTGTCTGGCAGTGTACTTAACTGTACTTGTAAAGAAGGTTTTTGCATGAATAAAGTTGTAAAAACAAATCAAAATTAGACTCCGTTAAATTACTGCCTTTTTATGAAAGACGATAACTTTTAAGGTACTTTAACGTGAATTATTGAAGCTGAAAAAAAATTAAATATGCTAAAACAGATGAAAAATTATTACGCACTTTATAAGAAGGCAAAAGCTCAAAATTAAATTCCTTAGACCTTCATAGGTGTTGGTTTACACCTTGGCCTACCTGTAAAATTTTACTTTTTAGAAGTTGTATTACGGGTATAGCATCCTATAAGTCATAAATTTTTGCTAAAAAAGTGCATTTCAACGATTAAATGATGCACTTTGTAGAACTAGTGTTGTTTTTTTACTTACTTTTAGATCAAATAAAAATTACCCTCGCTATGGAAAATTATATTATTACTTTAGGAACTTATGTGATCTTAATGATTTTTTTTAAAATTTACGTTGCTGTTTCTGGAAAAGAATAATCACAAAGGCTTTACTAACAAATTTTTAAATTATTATTTTTAGGCAAAAAATATGCTTAAAAAAAATCTCAGAATAAAATTTTCTTCCTTACGCTCCACCTTAACTCCAGAACAACTATCAGATCTAAGTTTAGCTATTGCCAATAAAATACTCGACCTACCCATTTGGCAGTTTACAAATTACCATATTTTTTTAAGCATCACAGAAAAAAAGGAAATTGACACTTCCTATCTTATGAGCATTCTACAGGGTAGAGATAAAAATATTATCCTATCGAAAATGGTGGCTAATCATCAGTTAAAACATTTTTTACTAACTGATAATACCCTAATCAAAAAAAATAAATGGAATGTTCCAGAACCTGTAGATGGTTTTGAAATTGACGCGAACAAAATAGACGTTGTTTTTATACCCTTACTTGCCTTTGATGACCAGGGCCATAGAGTAGGATACGGGAAGGGATATTATGATGCTTTTTTAGCCAGCTGTAAACCAGATGTCATCAAAGTAGGCTTGTCTTTTTTTGAATCCATTTCTAAAATCGAAGACGTTTTTGAGGCCGATATTCCTTTAGATTATTGTATTACTCCTAGTAGAATCTACTCATTTTGATCCTCTTCTTCAGACTTTCCAAAAGCTTTTTTATTAAAAACTAACAAAATTCCTACCCCCGTACTTATTGCCATATCAGCAATATTAAAAACGGGTTCAAAAAAACTAAATGTGTTGCCTCCAAAGTAAGGTACCCAGGCAGGCCAAATTGCATTTTCTATAAACGGAAAGTGAAGCATGTCTACAACTTTACCATGAAAAAGACTCCCGTATGGCTCTTCGGAAAACATAGTTGCCACAGGACCTCCATAAACACTTTCACTAAAAATAGTTCCGTAAAAAACAGAGTCAATAATATTGCCGATAGCTCCAGCAAAAATTAAGGAGATAGCAATAGCTAAGGTCTTCGATAAATTTTTACGAATGGTATCAAAAAGCCAATAGCCTATCCCAATAACCGCAAAAAGTCTAAATACCGTTAATATTAACTTGCCAGTTTCTTCCGAAATTGGTAAAAAATCACTCAATTTAGTTCCCCAAGCGGCTCCAGAATTTTCTATGAAAACAAATTTAAACCAAGAAAAAACCTCCACACTTTCATTCATAGTAAAGTGTGTTTTCACATATATTTTACTTACTTGGTCTATAACTAAAATGATGGCAACAAGTAGCAACGATTTCTTTAAATTCATCCTGTATTGTAATAAAAGTTGTAAAAATAGGTATATTATTCGGTTTTATAAATATGTATATTTCCAGTAACAGAATTCAAACTATAGTGCTGAATCCCTTTTGCCATTTTTTCTGAAATTACTTTTCCATATTTTGAAACCGCAGTTACACTTCCACTTTTAGTATATAATTCTATAGTTCCACTTTGCGTTGTTACTTGTGCCTTATAACTCACATTTCGCAGCACACAATTACCATCATTTAAAGTAACGCTTATATTTTGATATGTTCCTGAAGCATTAACCGTACCATGAGTACCATAAAGCTGAACTTTCATGTTTTCGGGAATGCTAATCTTTAATGAAATTGAGAGAACCTTATGCGCTGCTAATTTATCATTAGGCAATTCAAATACAGGGCTAAATGAAGTATTCACCAGTAAGGTTTTACCTTCTTCATGAACATTTAATAATAAATCATTGCTGTATTCCCCATCCATCTGTGCTTCTACCGAAATTTCATTGGTTTTAGCTGTGGTAATCGTTACTAAAAAACAATTGTTCGCATTTATTTCAATAGCTGTATCCTGAGTATCAAAAATTGTTTTTTGCACTTTTTTTTGAGCACTCAATCCCTGAATACAGAAAAAAATAAAAAAAAACACAAAACTCTTCATGGCTTAAAGCTTACATTTAGGAGCACAAAAAAAAGATCTTTGATAATACAATGCAAAGACTAGGCACTTATCATCAGAGATCTTTTTTTGATTTAATTTTTAAATTTATTGCATATTTTTTGCCTCAATGCTTAGGGTAGCATGCGGCACTAATTTCAAGCGTTCCTTATTGATTAATTTACCAGTAACTCTACAAATACCATAGGTTTTGTTTTCAATACGCAATAAGGCATTTTTTAAATCGCGAATAAACTTTTCCTGACGAATAGCTAACTGTGTATTCGCTTCTTTGCTCATAGTTTCAGAGCCCTCTTCAAAAGCCTTAAATGTTGGTGAGGTGTCATCTGTACCATTATTACCATCATTCATATACGAGCTTTTTAAAAGCTCTAAGTGGCTTTTTGCCTTTACTATTTTTTCCTCAATAAGAACTTTAAATTCTGCTAAGTCCTTATCAGAAAATCTAACTTTTAAATCATCAACCATAATCTTAATGTTTTTGAATAAACAATTTGGTATTCACATCATCAAACGCAATATCCATACCATTTTCTAATTTCTCTTCGAAATTTAATTCTGCGGTTAGCGTTTCAGTTTTAATATACTCTATATTACTGGTAACAGCCTCCTCTACAAAACCCCCTTTCAAAATTTTAACGTCAATTTTGTCTGTGACTTCAAAACCAGAATCTTTTCTTAAATTTTGAATTCTATTAACCAACTCACGCGCGATCCCCTCTTTTCTCAACGCTTTGGATATGGTAACATCTAAGGCAACCGTAATATTTCCTGAGCTTGCTACCAACCAACCTTCAATATCTTGAGAAGTAATCTCTACATCTTGTAACTGTAAAATACTACTTTTATTTTCAATTTCAATAGAAATTTCTCCCTCTTGTTCAATTTTTTGGATGTGTTCTTGGGTGAAATTTGCTACCGCACTGGCTACCAGCTTCATATCTTTTCCAAATTTAGGGCCTAATACTTTAAAATTAGGCTTAATTTGTTTTACTAAAACTCCAGAGGCATCATCTAAAAGTTGAATTTCTTTTACGTTTACTTCCGATTTAATTAAATCGGATACCGCTAAGATTTCTTCCCTTTGTTTTTCATCTAAGACAGGAATCATTATCTTTTGTAATGGCTGGCGTACTTTTATTTTTTCTTTCTGACGTATGGATAATACTAAGGAAGAAATGGTCTGTGCTTTTGCCATTTTACTTTCCAATTCCTTATTTACAATAGTTGCGTCGTATACAGGAAACTCCGCTAAATGAACACTTTCAAAGTTTTCCTTTTGTGTTGTATTGTTCAAGTCTTTATAAAGTCTATCCATAAAAAACGGAGCGACAGGAGCTGATAATTTTGCTACGGTAACCAAACAGGTATATAATGTTTGATAGGCAGAAATTTTATCTTTCTGATAGTCACCTTTCCAGAAACGTCTCCTGCTTAATCGCACATACCAGTTACTTAAATTTTCTTGTACATATTCTGATATGGCTCTTGTTGCGCGGGTGGGCTCATATTCAGCATATGCCTCGTCTACTGTTTTAATTAACGAATGTAATTCTGATAAAATCCATTGATCTATTTCTGCGCGTTCCTGTAAAGGAATTTCTGCCTCTGTATATTGAAATTTATCAATATTGGTATACAGTGCAAAAAACGAATAGGTATTATATAAGGTTCCGAAAAACTTACGTTTAACTTCTGCAATGCCTTCAATATCAAATTTAAGATTGTCCCAAGGATTGGCATTCGAAATCATGTACCAACGTGTTGCATCGGCACCATGTTCATTCATCGTTTCAAATGGATCTACAGCATTCCCTAAACGCTTCGACATTTTTTTACCTTCTTTATCAAGGACTAAACCGTTTGATACGACGTTCTTATAGGCCACTGAATCGAAAACCATAGTAGCAATGGCATGTAATGTATAAAACCAACCTCTAGTTTGGTCTACGCCCTCAGCAATAAAATCTGCTGGAAATGTTTTCTTTTTATCAATTAAATCTGCATGCTCAAAGGGATAGTGCCATTGTGCATAGGGCATCGCTCCACTATCAAACCAAACATCGATTAAATCACTTTCACGTTTCATTGGTTTGCCAGTTGGGGACACCAAGGTAATTTGATCCACAATATTTTTATGCAGGTCTATTTTATCATAGTTTTCTTCGGTCATGTTACCCACTTCAAAACCATCAAAAATGTCCTTTTCAAGGACTCCTGCTGTTATCGCTTTTTGCATTTCTGCTTTTAATTCAGCGACTGAGCCTATCATGATTTCTTCCTTGCCGTCTTCAGTTCGCCAAATAGGAAGTGGAATTCCCCAATACCGAGAACGCGATAAGTTCCAGTCGTTTGCATTCGCCAACCAATTTCCAAATCTACCTTCGCCCGTGGCTTTAGGCTTCCAATTGATGGTTTGGTTGAGCTCAAACATGCTATCCTTTACCTCTGTTACCTTTATAAACCAAGAATCTAATGGATAATATAAGATAGGCTTATCCGTACGCCAGCAGTTAGGATAACTGTGCAGGTATTTTTCAACCTTAAAGGCTTTATTTTCTTCTTTTAGTTTAATGGCTATCTCTACATCAATAGAACGCTCTGGTGCTTCACCCTCTTCGTAATACTCATTTTTTACGTATTTACCACCAAATTCTTTTAATTCTGGTCTAAATTTACCCTGTAAGTCAACTAAAGGAACTGGGTTATTATTATCATCCAAAACCAACATAGGCGGAATTTCAGGTACCGCTTGTTTGGCAACAAAAGCATCATCAGCACCAAAAGTGGGGGCTGTATGTACAATACCAGTACCATCTTCGGTCGTAACAAAATCTCCAGCAATAACTCTGAAGGCATTTTGTGCATTCTGGTACGGCTGCACATAATCTATTAATTGTTCATACTCGATACCTACTAAATCTATACCCTTAGTTGCAGCTATAATTTTAAAGGGAATCTTTTTATGCTCTTTTGAAAAGTTAGTAAAGTCATCTTCGGTTTTAGCTTCAAAAAACTTACCGGCAAATTGTTTTTGTACCAAATTTTTAGCTAAGACCACATGAATAGGATCAAAGGTGTATTGATTAAATGTTTTTACCAACACGTAATCAATCTTTGGACCCACCGTTAGGGCTGTGTTTGAAGGTAATGTCCATGGGGTTGTAGTCCAAGCGATGAAAAAGTAATCCTCATCCAAGCCTTCTGCTGGATGGGAAATTTTAAATGCTTTACAAATATCGTTTTTAACTCCACCTTTAGGAGCTAGGCGACTTTTAAATTGGGCTGTAACTGTGGTATCCGTAACATCTTGGTAGGTGCCTGGCTGATTTAATTCGTGCGAACTTAAGCCTGTTCCTGCTTTTGGCGAATAAGGCTGAATAGTGTAGCCTTTATAAATTAAGCCTTTATCGTAAATTTGCTTTAGCAACCACCATACGCTTTCCATATATTTAGACTTGTAGGTAATGTATGGGTCTTCCATATCTACCCAGTAGCCTACTTGTTCGGTCATTCTATTCCAAACATCCGTATAGCGCATGACCGCTTTTTTACAAGCAGCGTTGTATTCTTCAACTGATATTTTAGTGCCTATATCTTCTTTGGTGATCCCTAACTCTTTCTCAACACCTAATTCAATAGGCAAGCCATGGGTATCCCAGCCAGCTTTGCGCTTTACTTGAAAACCTTTCATGGTTTTGTAGCGTGGAAATATATCTTTAATGGTTCTCGCCATCACATGATGAATACCAGGCATTCCATTGGCAGAAGGTGGCCCTTCAAAAAACACATAGCTTTGGTTACCTTCTCGGCTCGTGATACTTTTTTCGAAAATATTATGTTCTTTCCAATAGTTTAAAACTTCTTCAGCAACTTCTGGTAAATCTAATCCTTTATATTCCGCAAACTTCATAATTAACTGCTTCTGGTACTACATTTTAAGGCTGCAAAATTATAAATTTAGATTGAATAAATCGTCTTAAGTTTAAAATGATATGCATCGATGCATAAATATGTTTTTTATGGCTTAAAATATGACAAAAATATAAAGCAAAATAATCTCTCTTATACGTAAACAATCGCTAGTGCTAAAATGAGAAAAGGGAACCTAAACGCCACAAAAAGCACAAGATAAGGCAAATCAAAAGGATTCTATTTCCTTTAATAATTACTTCCTACAGTCTTAAAAACTACCATTAGTGCTTTTTAGACCCTAATTTTTTTTTGAAATTTAAAATTTATATCCCAAGGCAAGTATTAAGTTTCTTCCTGGTGCAACAATACCCGAAGAATAGCTGCGATACCGTTGGTTGGTAATATTTTCTATGCTTAATGAGGTATTTAAGGCATTAGAAATAGTGTAGTTCAACCTAAAATTTAAGGTATGCCATGCAGGCGAATATGAATTTCCATTCGCATCAACCGCATAGATATAATCTTTACTCTGTTCGGATATCGCCAAATCCTCAGCGGCTATCTCGCCATTAAAATTCAGAAATAAGTCAGTTTTTAATCTTTGGTTTTTCCAGGTAAAATGCACGTCTCCAAAAGTAGGGGCGACATGTCTTCCTGGAGAATCGGTACCATCCTCTTCTTCCTCTATACCTTGGGTGAGGGTTAGGTTCGATCCTAAAGATAACCGTTCGGTAAAGTATACATCTACTCCAAACTCAAACCCATACACATAGGCTTTAGCTGCGTTTTGTATGGCCTGAACATTGCTTAATTCGCCATTGTATTCAATTTCATTTAATCCATTAAACTGAAAATCCCTCCGCACTAAGGCATCCACTAAATAGGTGTAAAAAGTGGCCCCTTTTAAGGTTACCTTATCTTTTATATTTTTTTGAATTCCAAAATCCATATTATAGGCATATTCCGGCTCTAAATTTGGATTTGGCACTACCACAGACCCAGGTTCGGAATCGAATATTTTGCCAATATCGTCAATGTTGGGCGCTCTAAACCCTGTAGATGCATTTGCTGTAATTTGCACATCTGCTTTGGGAAACCAGCTTAGGCCTAAACTGCCCGTAAGAGCTCCCGTGCTTACCTCAGCATTATCAAAAGGAAAAGTATAAAAATCGCGTTGAAATTCTGCATCAACCCAAACATGGCTGTAGCGAATTCCTGATAAAAGTGTTAAATTAGGTTGCGTTTTATACGATGCATTTACATACCCAGCTAAGGTTTGCCAGGTAGCACCATCTGGGTATCTACTCGCTGTTGGAGCACTGCTATTTGTTTGTATATTTTTTTGAAATCCAGTGGAATGCACTTTATTATAAATATATTCTCCCCCATAGTACAATTGTAAATCCCCTATTTTTTTATTTTCAAAATCAATATTTGTGGAAAATGCATCTAGTTTTTCTTTCGTAGCATACCGGATATCGTCTTGAAAATTACGATCAGTTCTACTTTCTTCAAAATGCTGGTAGGCTGTTGTAATTTTAAATTGATCATAAAATAGATTTTTGCCTTTTTTATTGATTTGCAAATTACTCATCAACCACTTTTGAGGCCCATAAAACCATTCTGCTGAACGTAAACCATCGCCGCTCCTATCCGGACGAATTAAGCGATCATACCTAGAGTAATTTGATGTTTCTGAATAATAATTACTCCAGTTAAAGGCCCAATCAGAATTGGGTTTAAATGCAATTTTCTGTAAAAGATTTATTTGGTCATAGCCCGTAGGAGTTTGCTTAAGGCTATTTTCATTAGGCACTACAGTATCTACACCATTTATGGTCTTTACAAAATTACTTCTAAGGTAAGACTCTGGACCAAATTTACCCATTCTCAAATCCCCAAAACTATTATAGCTGATACTCGTTAAAAAAGCCCATTTTTTCTTGCCAAAATTAAAATCGAAATGACCTGTATTTTCAGAGTTTGCTGTTGCAAATCGATAGTCGGCGTTTCCTGAAAACTCCGTAGCATCGGTACTTGAAAACTGTGCTTTTTTTGTAAAAAAATTCATCACACCACCAATGGCATCACTACCGTAAATTACAGATCCTGGGCCAAAAATAATTTCTGTATTTTTAATCGTATAGGGATCTATAGCAATCACATTTTGAATATTACCCCCTCTAAAAATGGCATTGTTCATACGAACGCCATCTACCGAAAGCAATAATCTGTTGGTTGAAAAACCCCTAATCATTGGGCTTCCACCACCTAACTGGCTCTTTTGAACAAATACTTTTCCACTCTGCTGCAGTAAATCAGCAGAGGTTTGTGGATTTGCGAACGCTATTGTTTTAGCATCAATACTTATAATTTTATTGGGGATTTCTTTTTTCTGTTGCTGCCATTTTGAGATCGACATCACTACCTCATCTAATTGTTGAGATATGGGTATTAAAAATAGGATGCTTTTTCTTTTTAGTATGGCTTGTTTTGTAGAACGATACATTTCATACCCTAAATGCTTAAAAAAAATAGCTTCGTTAGGGTCAAAGGCCGATAAATCACAAATACCCTCAGAATTGGTTAAAGTGGTTTTTGTTTTGTCAGCATTAAAAACAGCTACATTCGAAATGGGTCCTTGAGAATCAAAGTCTAAAACGCTAACTTCTTGAGCTATATTTAGCTGAAAAAAAAAGAAACATATACCAAATATAATTTTATACATGTCAACTAAAAACTTCATTTAAAACAGTAAGAGATTTAGGCTTTCTAAATCCGTGCAAATGTAATTCATAATACAGAACAAGCAAATTTAACAGCTCTTGCCTGTTTTTCTTGTTCATTTTTATAGTATGTACCGTATCAAAATTTATGCCTAAGAACTGTTTGAAATGATTTAAATTATCTCCAGAAATTAAAGAATTCAATGAAGGTGTCATAATAAAAGCGCCTTCTTGAAGATCAAAATAGGGCGCATTTAAATCAGAGGTTTCTGGATAAAAACCGAGATACTTGGTTAATACGAGCAAAAAATAAATATGAAAATTTGAGATCTCATCATTCGTATCTAACCATTGCAAAGACGCTTCTAAAAAATTGAATAAATTTTGATGACTTTCTTCTTCTTGAAGACTATTGCTCAACATTTCTGCTAAGAAAAAAGTTAAAGCATTTTTTACAACATTCGTTTGTAAGCTTTGGTACTGGTAATTTATTTTTGCCTCTCGAATGGTTTCTAATGTACCTTTATTTTTATGATACGCCACGATTTCGAGTTGCGATAACAATTGAAAATAAGCCGTTTTCAATTTGCCGCGTCTCGATGCTAAAATGCCTTTTAGTAAGTAGCTTTTTATACCATCAGAAGCCGTAAAAGCTTTTACAATTAAGCTTGTATCTCCATATTTTAAAGAAGATAAAACTATGGCTTTCGTGGTGACTTGCATGTTGCCGGTTTAGGTTGCGACAAAGATAGTATTTTGAATTTATCGACTGTGGAGATTTACTTTCTGGTTTCAAACAAAAAAAGCGAAGCTTCCTCACAGAAACTTCGCTTTTAAATTATAACGGTTTGTAATTTAAATTACCCCTTGTGCTAACATGGCATCGGCAACCTTTACGAAACCGGCAATATTAGCCCCTTTAACGTAATTACAGTAGCCATCTTCTTCTTTCCCGTAGGCAATACAAGAGTCGTGAATGTCACTCATAATATCTTTTAAACGGCTATCTACTTCTTCTCTCGACCAGCTAATACGCAATGAGTTTTGAGACATTTCAAGACCAGATGTTGCTACTCCACCGGCATTTGATGCTTTGCCTGGAGCAAATAATATTTTTGCCTGATGAAATTCATGAATAGCTTCAGGTGTAGAAGGCATATTAGCTCCTTCAGCAACGCAAATACATCCATTCTTAATTAATGCTTTAGCATCTTCACCATCTAACTCGTTTTGCGTAGCACAAGGCAAAGCCACATCACATTTTACTTCCCAAGGATTTACTCCCTTGTGGAAAGTTGCCGATGTATACACCTCTGTGTATTCAGAAATACGACCACGTTTATTGTTTTTTAAGTCCATCACAAAGGCTAACTTTTCTTCGTCAATGCCCTCTTTATCGTAAATGTACCCTTGAGAATCTGAAAGTGTCAACACTTTACCGCCTAAGTGTAATACTTTTTCTGCGGCAAACTGAGCTACATTTCCTGAACCAGAAATAGTCACCGTTTTACCTTTAAAATCTTTTCCCTGTGTTTGCAACATACTGTCTGCAAAATAGACAGTGCCGTACCCTGTTGCTTCAGGGCGTATTAGTGAACCACCCCAAGAGCGACCTTTACCTGTTAAAACTCCAGTAAATTCGTTTCTGATTTTCTTATACATACCAAATAAGAAACCAATCTCACGAGCACCAACACCTATATCGCCAGCAGGAACATCTGTATTAGGACCAATATGACGGTTTAATTCTAACATAAAAGCATGGCAAAAACGCATCACTTCATCATCTGATTTACCTTTTGGATCAAAATCAGAACCCCCTTTACCACCACCCATAGGCAGTGTAGTTAAGCTGTTTTTAAAGACTTGCTCAAAAGCTAAAAATTTAAGAATACTCGCATTCACTGAAGGGTGAAAGCGCAAACCACCTTTGTAAGGTCCAATAGCAGAATTCATTTGAATTCTATACCCTCTATTCACGTGAATATCGCCCTTATCATCTACCCAAGCTACTCTAAAAGAAAGTAAGCGCTCAGGCTCAACCATGCGCAATAAAATATTTTTACCGTTGTATATTTTGTGTTTGGCAATATACGGGATTACTGTTTCTGCTACTTCTTGTACTGCTTGAATGAACTCTGGTTCATGACCATTTCTAGTCTTTACCTCGTCCATGAATAACTTTATTTTATCGTCCATTGGTCTTGTTAAATGCTGTTAGTTTTTTATTTAAAATAGGTGTTATTGTCAAATATAAAATATATGTACAAAATTATACTATTATGGCAATTAAATTATGTTTATATTAAAAAAAATATAATCTGCCCGTAAGTTTTCTTTGAAAATCATCTAAAAAACAAGGCTAATTATTAAAATTGAATTTTATTTTTTAATGTAAAGCCTGCTTTAAATCGGCCACGAGATCAGAAACGTCTTCAATACCAACACTTAATCGTATCAATGCGTCAACGACGCCCACTTTTTCTCGTTCTTCTTTAGGAATACTAGCATGAGTCATACTAGCTGGATGACCCACTAAACTTTCAACTCCTCCTAAAGACTCTGCCAAAGTAAAAACTTTTAAATTTTCTACAATTCTTTTGGCATCTGCATAATTACTTCCTTTGGGAATAAACGAAATCATTCCTCCAAAAGCTTTCATTTGCTTTTTTGCTATGCTGTAATTTGGATGATTCTCAAAACCAGGCCAATAGACTTTTTCAACTTTGGGATGCTCAGCCAAATACTGGGCTATTATGGATCCGTTTTCACAGTGGCGTTGCATTCGTACATGTAATGTTTTAATTCCACGTAGGACCAAAAAACTATCCATAGGACCAGAAACTGCGCCGCTTGCATTCTGAATAAAGTAGAGTTTATCTGCTAAATCAACATTGTTCACCACCAAGGCGCCCAGTACCACATCGCTATGCCCTCCTAAGTATTTCGTAGCCGAGTGCATGACAATATCTGCGCCTAAATTTAAGGGCTGTTGTAAATAGGGACTGGCAAAGGTATTATCAACAGCCAATAGTAATTGGTGTTTTTTTGTTAGTGCTGCGACAGCTGCAATATCAATGATATTCATCATTGGATTTGTTGGCGTTTCTACCCAAATTAACTTTGTTTTCAGCCTTATTAGCTTTTCAATGGTCTTGACGTTTTGCATGTCTACATAATGAAAAACTAAGCCATACGTTTCAAATATTCTATTAAATAATCGATAACTCCCTCCATACAAATCATTCGTAGCAATTATTTCGTCTCCAGGATTTAAAAGTTTAAGGACCGCATCAATGGCAGCTAAACCACTGGCAAACGCAAGGCCGTATTCCCCATTTTCTATACTTGCTAAAGATTTTTCTAAGGCACTACGTGTTGGGTTGGCGCTCCTTGAATAGGTAAAGCCCAAATGTTCTCCTGGTGCTTTTTGTGCGTAGGTCGACGTTTGATAAATAGGCGTCATTACCGCCCCATAGGCTTTATCTGGCGCTTGACCACCATGAATAACTAAACTGTTAAATTTTAACTTATTTTCCTTCATATAAGATGACTTAACTATTAAATGTACTCTTATCTTTGCACAAAAATAAGTGGTACCTCAACGCTATATAATTCCATTTCAAAATGAAGATACAAATACTTTTCTTACTTCTTTTCGTCAGTGTTCTTAGTTGTAAAAATAAGGAAGAAGCAGCTTACGTTCCTTTAAGCTATGAAAGCGACCCTTGTATAGACTGTGCGACTGTAAACATTGCTATTTTTGAGTTTAACAAGGATACTGAATTAGGAAATACTGTTAACGCTGCTTTGCGAAAAGAGATTGTAAACCAATTAAATTTCGAAGGCAATGTTGAAAATGCGAGTATTGAGGAAGCCATTGCGGCATTTAAAAAAGAGTTTCAAGACTTAAGGAATATGTATCCAGAAGAAACTGTAGATTGGGAGGCTATTATTAAAAGTGAAATAACCTATGAAAACAACGATGTATTAAGCATTCAATTAGACACCTATATTTTTACGGGTGGTGCTCATGGCCATTCTACATTGCGCTTTTTAAACTTTAATAAAAAGAAAAACGAGTTATTCGAAAATTGGGAGCTTTTTAAAGAGATGGATGATTTTGAGCGTTTTGCAGAAACCAAATTTAAAATTCAAGAAGATATTCCACAAAATAGCGAAATTAATAGCACTGGTTTTATGTTTGAAGGTGAACATTTTTATTTACCAAATAACTTAGGGTTTACAAAAAAAGGTGTGCAGTTAATTTACAATCAATATGAAATTGCTTCCTATGCCGACGGTCCAATTTTTATGACTTTACCTTATGATGAAATTGAGTCCTACCTTTCGGTGAAAATTCTTCCTAAGTCTTTATAATCTTAAGAAGAACCCATTCAAATAACCTACAAAATATTGCCTAAAGCAGTTGAGTTATTTGGTAATTATCTTAAACAAAGATAAGATGGCGCCTAAATGAATGCCTTCATGATAGATATTAAAAGCCAAAGCGTCTTCAACCGTATCTAAGCTTATATTCACACTGGTCGTATATGAATTATAGGTGGTAAATTTTCCTTTTTCATAGTCTTCTTGCGTCCATTCTATCGTCGAAAACAAAAAGCCACTAATAGCTTCAAATTCCTCATCCGTAGCTGTGCCGTCTGGCACCGTTCCTTTCATGAATTTATTGACTAATTCATTGGAAATACGCATCGGTAAACCACTAAATTTATAGACTAAAATTTGCTGAGTCACCACAACATGGGCAATATTCCACCAAATATTATTTCTATACCCCTCAGGAATTTCAAGTAATTGCGCTCTTGGTGTGTCTTTTAGAAATTTATACAGTATTTTTCTGTTCTGTAATGTGATATTAAATAGCTTTTCCAATGGTTATAAATTTAATTCAGGTCTAAAAATAGAACATTTCCTTATAATTAGGTTTCTTTGTACTTTAAAATATTTTAAGAGTACAGCGCTCTAGTTCTTGTAACCAAAGAAAAGAATAAGAGTTTAGGCATATAAACGCTTACTTAAAATAGTTGCCCTCTAAACATCGCAATACCAATGAAAAAAATATACCATTTAAGTACTTGTACTACCTGTCAAAAAATTATTAAAGCCTTAGATCCTTTGGCCGGGTTTGTATTTCAGGATATAAAAACAGAAGCTATTACTCCAAGTCAGTTAGAGGAAATGCATGCTTTAGCAGGTAGTTACGAAGCATTATTCAGCAAAAGAGCTCGCTTATTCCGTGAAAAAAGCCTTCATGAAAAGTCGCTATCCGAAGCTAATTACAAAGCATTAATTTTAGAACATTATACCTTTTTAAAACGACCTGTAATCATAGTGGATGATAAAATTTTTATAGGCAATAGTGCCAAAGTAGTAGCTGCAGCTCAACAGAAAATACACGATTGAGTCATAGAACGCTAGCCATAATAGCCGCTTTTTTTGCCACTTTAATCTATGGTTTAAACCATACGATTGCCAAAGAGGTAATGCCTACCTATGTGCAGCCCTTTGGATTTATTTTTCTGAGGGTTTCTGGTGCCGCTCTATTATTTTGGGCCATCGCACCCTTTGCGCCCAAGCAAAAAATAGAGCTTGGTGATTGGTGGCGCATCATTGTTTGCGCCATCGCGGGGATGGTCATCAATATGCTTGCTTTTTTTAAAGGGCTACAATTGTCTACCCCTATTAACAGTGCTGTTTTAGTGACCATCACCCCTATTATCGTCGTTGTTCTATCCGCATTTTACATCAAAGAAAAAATAACTTTATCCAAAGGCATTGGTGTTTTGTTAGGGCTCATTGGCGCCGTAACCTTAATACTTTTTGGTGCAGAATCAAGGATAGATGCACCAAATATCCCGCTCGGTAATTTTTTATTTATTGTCAATGCCACATTTTACGGCACTTATTTAATTTTAGTTAAAAAATTAATTGAGAAATACCATCCCTTCGTGTTGTTAAAATGGTTGTTTACGATTGCTGTAATCATAAATTTTCCCATAAGTTTTTCTGAGTTAATAACCATAGAATGGTCGGTTTTACCGCTACACATTATAGGGGCCATCTTTTTCGTTATTTTAGGAACAACCTTCGGAACCTATCTGTTAAATGCCTTTGCCTTAACACAGTTAAAGGCCTCTACCATTGGCGCCTTTGTTTATTTACAACCTTTAATTGGGGTGCTTTTTGCCTTATTTACAGGAAAAGACCAATTATCAGGCATTAAGATAACAGCCATGGTACTGGTGCTTTTAGGAGTTTATTTAGCAAGTAAAAGACCTAAACCAGGTGTTTAGGTTTTTTTGAGAACTTACGGGTGTCTTCTTTTGTTAATATTCTGAAATCTTCTCCTTTTTTAATACTGTTTAGGCCTTTTAACAAGTCGCCCTTGAGTCCCGTTAAATTCCTTGTATTTAAATCCATCCAAGCGCCCATCATTTCGCAATGGGCAAAATTATTTCCTTGATGATCATAGAAATTATGATGGAATTCAAAAAATTTACCATCCTCACTCATCCCCATAATTTCTAAAGAAACTCGGACTGGTTTTCCTAGAAAAGCCTCCTTAAAATAATAGACATGTTCGTAAAAAACTACTGGCCCTAATTGATGTTCTGCTAAAGCTTTTTGGCTAAAACCTAGTTCCATTAAAAATGACATTCGCGTATGTCCCATAAAAATAAGGTATGCCGAATTGGCCAAATGGCGATTTGCATCAATATCACTCCAACGAATTTCAAATTCTTTAAAATACATAGTATATTTTTTAGTATGCGTGCATAATAATCCCAAAAATACCATAGTTTTGATACATCAAGTGAATTTGTCTTAAAAAAATGGCGTCAGTCTAGCCTTAAATCACTAGAAAAGTGTACCATTTTCTAACATAAAAAAACATACAATGTCTCAAAAAGCAAGCTTTATTAACGAGTTATCACTTCCAGTAGTGGCAGCACCTATGTTCTTAATTTCTGGTCCAGAGCTAGTTATCGAGTGTTGCAAAAACGGAATTGTGGGTACTTTTCCTGCACTCAATCAACGTACAAGTGAGGGTTTTGAAGAGTGGTTGGTTCAAATAAAAACCACATTAGCTAGTTTTGAAAAAGAAACAGGAAAAAAAGCAGCGCCTTTTGGAGTTAATTTAATTGTGCATCAAACAAACCCAAGATTAGAGGCGGATCTAAAATTATGTATCAAACATAAAGTACCTTTAATTATCACCTCTTTGGGTGCTGTTTCTCAGGTTGTCGATGCCATTCATAGTTACGGAGGCTTAGTTTTTCATGATATCATCAAAAAAAGACATGCGGAAAAAGCCGTAGAGGCTGGTGTTGACGGATTAATTTTGGTAGCTGCTGGAGCAGGCGGACATGCAGGTACTATAAACCCTATGAGCTTAGTGGCAGAAATTAAAAAATTCTACCATAAAACTGTACTTCTCTCTGGATGTATCAGTACTGGACGAGATGTTGCTTCGGCTGTACAAATGGGTGCAGACCTTGCCTATATGGGTACACGCTTTATAAACACCCATGAAAGTAAGGCTACTGATGAATATCGCAACATGATTATCAAAGCTGGCGCAAGCGACATTGTATATACCGCATCTATTTCAGGGGTGCACGCAAACTTTTTAGCGGCTAGTTTAACGGCTGCTGGGATCACGGCCGAAGATCTAAAAAAAGATGTAAAAATAGATTTTGGCAAAGAATTAGATACCGAAGCCAAAGCATGGAAAACCATTTGGTCAGCAGGGCAAGGGGTTGCAACGATTGACAATAGTATTTCGGTTACGGAGTTAGTTACTAATTTAAAAGCTGAGTTTAAAACGGCTATTGAAGAACAAGCCAAAGTTTTAAGTACATTTCCGAAATAAATGCCACTTATTGCATCAACATATAAGCCTCCTTTTTTATTTAAAAATGGACATTTAAGTACCATTTATGCTGGCGTTTTCCGAAAGGTTGATGCCCTTGTTCAAAAAAGGGAGCGAATACCCTTACCAGATTCTGATTTTCTTGATTTAGATTGGAGTTTTGGAAGTCTTCCATCGAAAAAAGTGACTATTATTTTACATGGTTTAGAAGGCAACGCCCAACGCCCCTATATTACAGGAAGTGCCAAACAGTTTAATCTTCATGGTATGGATGTTTGTGCTGTTAATTTCAGAGGATGTAGTGGTGAAACTAATGGCTTGTTTAGATCCTACCACTCTGGAGCTACAGAAGATTTAGAAGCCGTTATTCAACACATTGTAAACCACAAAGAGTATCAAGAAATTTACTTACATGGTTTTAGTTTGGGCGGAAATTTAATTTTAAAATACTTAGGTGAGCGACAAATACTCCACCCGGCCATAAAATGCGCTGTTGCTGTTTCAGTTCCTTGTGATTTACATGATTCCTTACAACAGTTGTTGCTTCCTAAAAATGCACTTTATGCCCATCGATTTAAAAAGCGTTTACTGGAAAAAGTGCGAGTAAAACACCAATTATTTCCAGATAAAATTTCAACTACTGACATTTCAAAAATTAAGAATTTAAAAGATTTTGATGATGTTTATACAAGTAGAGCCCATGGTTTCAAAGATGCTTTAGATTATTACACCAAAGCGAGTTGTTTGCAATTTTTGAAAAATATTACTATTCCAACACTCATCATCAACAGTAAAAACGATTCTTTTTTAGGTAAAAAATGTTATCCATACCAGGAAGCAGCGGAAAATGACCATTTATTTTTAGAAATTCCGAAGTATGGCGGTCACGTAGGATTTTATGGAACAGACAACACAAGTTATACCGAAAAAAGAGCTGTAAATTTTGTATTTGAGCACAATTTAAAACCCTAGAATTCGTATCTTAGTGCTTTAATAAAAGATGGGATAGCATGAAAAAAATAATTGGAATTTTAAGTCTCAGCTTACTAGTAGTAAGTTGTGGTGAAAAAAAAGAAGAAAAAAAGGAAGGTTTTGAAATGAACCGTACTAAAACTGAAAAGAAGGCAACTGTCGAGACAAAGGTTGATGTTCCCGTGGATATGGACAATCAAGGTGTTGGCCCCTA
Source organism: uncultured Cellulophaga sp. (assembly GCA_963974535.1). GTDB lineage: Bacteria > Bacteroidota > Bacteroidia > Flavobacteriales > Flavobacteriaceae > Cellulophaga. The sequence continues at coordinate 113,920 of CAXBCN010000001.1, read as the reverse complement.
TAAAAATATTGAGTTTCCTGCTACTATTGATGCTGATTTAGCGGCAAAAGGCGAAGTTAAATACAATGCCGTTTGTACTGCTTGCCACATGCCAGAAAAACGTATGATTGGTCCGGCATTAGCTGGAGTTTACGAAAGAAGAAGTGCCGCTTGGGTAATGAACATGTTGAAAAATCCTGAGGTAATGCTCAAAGAAGATCCGATTGCAAAGGCATTATTAGAAGAGTACAACAACGCAATTATGCTTAACAACAACTTAACAGACGATGAAACTAGAGCTGTTGCCGAGTATTTAAGAACACTATAAATAGTTCTAAAATTTAGTTTTAAAACCGCTTTTTAAGCGGTTTTTTGTTTTTATTGTAGTTAGCCGACAAGACTTTGTACGCTTAAAGAGGTTTATTTTAGTTCTCAAAAAAAAAAGCCACAGACCTTAGCAGCGGTTTTGTTTCTTTCGCTGTACATTTCTTACAACATCTAATACCTCATCTTAGTTTTAAAAAAACCAATAGCCGTACTGAAAATCGAAGCGTTTAACTTAAAATTATTCTGAAGTAAGGCAAGTCTAAATCGCTTTGGCTACTTAAACCTATCCGCAACAACCTTATAGGTTGGGTCTTCTAAAACATTGACATCAATAATGGCATCCGCGTTTTCTAAAAGCTGTAAACAATCTTTACTTAAGTGCTTTAAATGCACTTTTTTATTCACTTTTCGGTAACGTTCGGTTAGTTTATTTAAGGCTTCAATACCAGACATATCTGCTACCCTGCTTTCTCTAAAATCAATAACTATTTCTTCTGGATCGTTTGGAATATCAAACTTTTCTGTAAACGCCGTGGTAGAACCAAAAAACAATGGACCATAAATTTCGTAAATTTTAACACCGTTAGCATCTACACTTTTACGAGCACGAATGCGTTTTGCGTTTTCCCACGAATACATTAAGGCCGAAATAATAACCCCTAACAAGACGGCAATAGCTAAATTGTGCGTAATAGCGGTTATTAAGGTAACCAGTACCATCACAATAACATCAGAATTAGGCATTTTTTTAAATGTTTTAAAACTCGCCCATTCAAAAGTACCAATGGCCACCATAAACATTAAACCTACCAAGGCTGCCATCGGTAAGCGTTCTATTAAACTTGAACCAAACATGATAAAGACCAATAACATGACGGCGGCTGTAATTCCTGATAAGCGCGCTCTTGCTCCAGAGGAGGTATTGATTAAACTCTGACCAATCATGGCACAACCACCCATTCCTGATAAAAAACCTGAAAGTATATTGGCTGAACCCTGTGCCACACATTCTTTATTACCACTACCACGGGTATCTGTAATTTCATCGATAATGTTTAGTGTCAATAAACTTTCAATAAGTCCAACACCCGCAACGATAGCTGCAAAGGGGAAAATTATTTTAAACGATTCAAAAGTTAAGGGAATATTTGGAATAGAAAGTGGGGGAAAACCACCTTTTATGGTTTGTCCATCTTTCATTATCCCCGCAACGGTTAAAGTATCAATATTAAAGCCAATCACTAAGGCCGAAACGATAACTATGGCTACTAAAGTAGAAGGAACGGCTTTTGTTAGTTTTGGCAACCCCCATATAATTGCCATGGTAACTATGGTAAGTCCTAACATAATGAAAAATGAAGGCCACGGCAGTAAATCGGTGCTGTCTTTTATATAAAAATTAGGAAATTGTGCCATGAATATAATAATAGCCAATCCATTGACAAAGCCAAACATTACCGGGTGTGGTACTAAGCGTATAAATTTACCTAAACGCAAGACACCTGCTAAAATTTGTAAAACCCCGGCTATAATAACCGTCGCAAATACATAATTTAAGATGGTTTCAGGGGTGATGCCTGGAAAGTTTCGTTTTAATTCTAAAATTAAGCCTATAAAAATAACGGCTACGGCGCCAGTGGCACCAGATATCATACCGGGGCGACCACCAAATATCGAAGTGATTAAGGCCAGCACAAAGGCCGCGTAAAGGCCTGTTAAAGGAGAAAAACCAGGTATTAATGCAAAAGCAATAGCTTCGGGCACAAGGGCTAAAGCTACCGTTAGGCCTGAAAGGATTTCGGTTTTATAATCTACTTTCTGTTTAAAATCGAATAAATTAAGGAGCTTCTTCACAAATATGATTTAAGCGCGCAAAAATACGTTTTATTATTTTTATAACCTGATCGCTTTTAATTATTGCATATATCTCAATGTTAAGGATGAATAAAAAGAATATAACAGGGTTTGCGCTACTTCAGTAAAATATGAACAAACAGGGATGCATTTAAGAGAAAAATTTATTGGTTAAGGCACTTTTTAATTACACCTATGCTGTAATTTTACAAAAAATTTTAAAATGAAAACTAGAACTTTACTACTTATTAGTACACTATTACTTTTTACCATAACCTCATGTTCCCCACGAATGGTAGGCACATGGAAGGTTACAAAGTTTGAAACTATCAGCCCTGGAGAGCAAAACGTAACACTTCAAAATATTGGAACAATAACATTTAAAGGGAATAACAAGGGCGAAAAAGAACTAAACTATCAGGTCATGGGAATTAAGCGAAATGATGTGCAACCATTTACTTGGAGCACTTCTGAAAATTATATTACCATAGACAGTAAAGATTCTGAAGTAGCAAAAACCTGGATTTTTATTGAAAACAAAAAAAAGCGACAAGTTTGGAAATCTACAGATGGTAGTAAAAAAATTCAAAGTCTCGAATTAGAAAAACAATAGAACATTTCAAAACGAGCACTAAAAGCCTGCAAAAAACCTATTAAATATTAAAAACTGAGGCTAAAAATGGTACTACTTGTTCAACTAAAATCGTTGGCAGTGAGTGTTTTATGCATTTGACCATGACTTTAACTAAAAAACCGCTACAAGCTACTGGCTTGGTAGCGGTTGCTCTCTTACTGGAATACTACCTTTTTTATTTTTTCTGCCTTACAACGTTCATCATAGGGTTTTTAACTTTTATTCTCTTTTTGGTCACTGCTTCTCCTTCAGATTTTAAATATTGAATATAAGCTCTTCCTTTAAATTCGTAGGTAGTACCGCTATTAGGATGGTATAATTCTATGGTACTATCATTAATTACATACAATTCAAAATAATCCGCTCCGATAAAATCATAGTCTAGGGTAATTGTTTTTAAAGTGGTATGATGAGGTACATCAAACACTTGATAATCGCCTTCGAAATCCCATTGGAGTCTAGGTATACTTGTTCCTGAAGCATCTATGGAAGATTTGAATACATCCTGATCCCCATTCGATAAAAATTGAAGAAAATTTTCATCATCAAAATCGTTTAAAGCGCCCATGTTGCTCGTATACACTTTTTCCCAAACTGCATACTCCTGCAAAAAATATTGAATGTTATCATAAAATACCATATCATAATCAAAATTATTTCTGCTAAATCCTTTTAAATAGTAAGAGGTGTTGGAGCCGCTATCAAATAATGCTATAGTACTATTATTTATGACAAAAACCTCTAACACCCAAACGCCGTCTATATCATGCCTAATTTCTACTGCTCCGTTTATTGAGGTATAGATTCCGGCATCGATACCAAAACCATTTCCATTTTTTCCGATCCCTGCAATATTGTTGTTGGCAAATAATGTACCTCGATCAAAAGTCACTGTAAACGCACGTTGTAAAAACGGCACCTCTCCGTTTCCTTTGGTGGCATTAATGTCGACATACCATAATTCATGTGCACTTAATACTTGATCTACAGAAAAAGCGGGTGCTTCAACAAATTCATCGGTTACCAAAACCTCAGTATAACAAGATGAAGCTAATACTCCTAGAAAAAGAAATCCGAATAGTAATCTTGTTTTCATAATTAAAAAGTTTAAAGTTCTTTTTATAGAAAACAATTCTCGTGCCAAGATTTTTAATTTATTGAATGTCAATTTGTTACGATAAATTTATTTTAACTAATTTTGTATGATTAAAGATAATTTTACTTTTTTTTATAATATTCTCGAAGTATGAATAGAGCTACGAAATTTGCTGTTTTAGGAGGAGGAAGTTGGGCAACCGCCATTGTAAAAATGTTGACAGAAAACGTAGATACTGTTCATTGGTTTATGCGCAATGCAGACGCTATTGAACATATTAGAACCCAAGGACATAACCCAAACTATTTAAGTTCTGTAGAGTTTAATACCAAGCAATTGATATTAACCGATGATATTAATACTGCGGTAACCGAGGCCGATATTTTAATTTTTGTAATTCCATCTGCCTTTTTAGAAATAGAGCTTAAAAACTTAAGCGCTTCTCTCAAGGACAAAACTATTTTCTCTGCTATAAAAGGAATTGTACCTGAAACAGGACGTATTGTAGGCGAACATTTTCACGAAAAATATGCCATCCCCTTTGAAAATATCGGAGTAATTACAGGTCCATGTCACGCCGAGGAAGTTGCATTAGAACGTTTATCGTACTTAACAATAGCTTGTGCTGATACCAAAAAAGCAGAGATAGTTGCCGAACATTTAAGTTGCGAGTATATAAAAACAAAGATTTCAGATGATATTATTGGCACTGAATATGCCGCCATGTTAAAAAACATTTACGCCATTGCTGCTGGAATTGCTCACGGCTTGGGTTATGGTGATAATTTTCAAAGTGTGCTGATGAGTAACGCAATCCGCGAAATGAAACGTTATATAAAACGCGTACATAAAATGAAGCGTAATATTAACAATTCTGCCTATTTGGGTGATTTATTAGTTACTGGTTACTCTGTTTTTAGTCGTAATAGAATGTTTGGAAATATGATTGGGAAAGGGTACACCGTAAAAAGTGCCATGATGGAAATGAAAATGGTTGCTGAAGGCTATTATGCCACTAAAAGTGCCTATGAAATTAATGCACAGCGCAAAAAGAAATCTAAAACTCCAATTTTAGATGCTGTTTATCAGGTGTTGTATAATGAAAAAAATGCTAAAAAGGTATTTAAGGCATTAACAGAAGAATTAGATTAGGAGACAATTATTTTTCTATAGGTAAATAGCTAATTAATCAAGAATTTTCATTTCATCAGGAACTCTCGGATTCATAATTTTGAACCATAGAGGTGGAACAAATGAGAGTACCATAGAAGTCGGATAGCCAAAAGGCATTTGTGGTGAGATATCGTGATAATCAAGAATTTGATACTTTTTGGAGGATTTAAAATGATGATCGCTATGCCTAGTCAATTCATACAGTACAATTCTTCCGATAACGTGATTACTATTCCAAGAATGAATTTCGCGCACCCGCTCATACCTGCCAGAGCTTAATTTTTTACGTAACAGTCCGTAATGTTCAATATAATTCACAGTTTCTAGCATCAAAAAACCAACAATTCCACTACAAATCGCAAAAAACACCCCTACTAATCCGAAAAAATAAAGGAGAGCACCAACATAAAGCAGTTGAAATATGCCGTACCATAGCATATCGTTTTTTATAGTGAAAAAGCCTTTTTCTTCGGCTAATAACAACTTAGACTGTAATTTCCAAGCACTAAAATATTGTCGAAATACAGAGCTAAACCAAAAAGAATATACGCTTTGGTTGTAGGCTGCTGTGGCTGGGTCTTCGGATGTAGCGGCTTGTGCATGATGACCAAAATTATGTTCAATATAAAAATGCATGTAAAAAGAGGGCAAAAGCAATAGTTTAGCCAAATAGCGCTCCTTCGTTTTTTGCCGATGTCCTAATTCATGAGCCACATTAATTCCATTAGTACCCAAGACAATTCCTAAACTTAGCCCTAAACCAATAAGCTCATACGTTTGATAGACATGGGTCGTAATATCGAAAAGGAGATAGCCTAAAAGGCCGAAAATTATGGGAATATTCAAATAAAGCATCCCGTCAAAAAGCTTGCTTTTTTCTTTTTCTATCCGTTCTTCGCTCCCATGGTTTGTGGTATCGAGTGGGAGCAATACTTCTAGAATAGGAATCAGAACAAAAGCGTAAAAAGGGGTGAAGAAACTAAAATAACCCTTAAAATAAATACTAATTAATGCAGCTAAAGGTAAGGTTAAGGCTGCGAGATATTTTAAATCTTTCATTTGTTATTTTTCTTAAAAACAATCGCAGCCCATGGCATAGCCATAAGCTCATAAAAGCCATTATTTATAAAGAAAATTAATGAAAATTTTTGATTAACGCAATATGTTCGCGCTACACATTAAAATAGTTAAAATTTAACGAAACCGATGGTTTAGTATTAAAATGTAAATACATAGCGTTTAAATGAGCTTAGCATTTCTTTACCAGCACCATTTAAATAGGGATAAGGCTATGTAGCTTGTGCCTCAATAAAGCAGCGCAGGCTAAATTTACTGATGATACCCAGTATTATGTACTAAGGCTGTACCACATGTAGTACAATTACCAGCGGTTCCAGAACCTCCAGAACAACCTTGACTACAGCTATAATGCCATATTCCGGCTGCATTTTGGCTAGGTGCAGGTAATGCAGGAGTGGTTTGATTTGCAAAAGGGGATTGCGTAGCCGAGGCAGGATTGGCATTCGCATGATATGCTGCGTTATGAGCTAAAACGTTGCCACAAGTATTACAATTGCCCGCTAAGCCAGCACCCCCGGCGCAACCTTTGCTACAGGTATAATGCCAAACGCCCACTGCATTTTGCGGAGCTTCAGTAGCATTTGGATTTTGAACAGCTGCTCTTGATTGATTCGCCCATTTTTCAAGATCTAGTGGTTGTAGGGTTTCCTCTTTTGGTGCTTTAGGCGCTTCCTCTTTACAGGAAGATAAATAAAGTACTGAACTAACTAATACTATGGCAATTAATTTAAGGTATTTCATTATTGAATTTTAAAATTACAAGGAAATGTTGTTAAGTTTTTTACTTCGTTTTCTTTCCAAATTATAGTTCATTATGCAAACGTAGCTTTCTATTTTTTAGTATTCAGTTTATTTGAATTGTATTAAAAAACCTAGATCAAGATGTTTTTATTCGCTATTGAAACTTTGTGTTTTATGATTTTTAAACAAAATGAATGGATTGAACACATAAAATCACTCCACGGTAATCGTAATTTTAGCCTCATTCCCTACTTCATCCACTACAAAAATTGTTTGTACGCCAGCATCGGGCAAAAGGGCTATTTCATGAAAATCTTTAGTTTCTTTTACAAACGTACTGTTTACATACCAGAATACTTTAGTTTCTGGTTTGGCGTGTGCCAATTTAATGATAAGTTCGTTTTTATTGCCTTCGAAATTTTTAGCTAAGATAATTTTACTGCCATTTTTGGGATAAATAAATGCTATCGTCGGCGTATTTACCGCACTACAATCGTTTCGAAATGGCGGTAGAGGCTTATACAAGGGGTGGCTTTTTTTATAGTAAAATTCTTGTAATGGTGGTAAAACAAACCAAGATTCTGCCAAGGTTTGGGACAGGTCTTCGCAAGAAGAATTTACCCGAAATTGCCTGTTTTTATCTACATGAATGGTTTGGTGAAAAGCACAAGCAGGCACATAATTCTGCTTTTTAGGAATATCAATCTTTTTTTTGGGACATATAGGGCTAGCTAGAAATCCACTCTCAACACAAACCTCAACAGATACAAATTCATCTAAAGGCTTTAAAAACCAGTCCGATTCTGGCACTACATCAAACACCTCAAACAAAATAGGGGCGGCGCTTGTAACACCTGTAACTCCAGGCCTACCTTCACCATCAGCATTTCCCACCCAAACACCAACCACATAATCATTAGTTAGGCCTATTGCCCATGCATCTTTATTACCAAAACTGGTGCCTGTTTTCCAAGCAATGGGTTGGGAAGAATCATAAAATTCCCAAGATTCGTTACCTTCAGGTCGGTTTACTTCTTTCATGGCTTCAAAAGTCAAGTAAATACTAGCCGCATCAAAAACAGTCTTTTCGGTAGATTTTGAACCCAAATCTAAAGTTTCGTTCTGCAACCAAATAGGATGGGTAAATTCATTTTTATAATATTCACTGGAACTGGTATTAAAATGATGTACCGTCGAGGCTAAATTAGTGTAGGATTTACATAAATCCCATAAATTGCTTTCTGCGCCTCCTAAAATTAAAGTTAGCCCATAATGATCGGCAGATTTTGTTAATCCCCCTAATTCGAAAACATCGAGTTGATCCCTAAATTTTTGTAAACCGTAGGACTGTAATAATCGCACCGCAGGTATATTTAAAGAACGTGCCAGTGCTTTTTTAGCTTCAATTGCGCCGCTGTAATCTTCATTAAAATTTTCAGGGGTATACCCTGCAATTTGGGTAGGAACGTCAGCCACCAACATATCGGGGAGCAATTCTCCTGCATCTAACATGGCGATATATAACAATGGTTTTAAAACGCTACCTGTACTTCGGTTAGCGCGGACCATATCTACATCCTTTTCGTGGAATTTATCGGTTGGAGCGTTACCCACATAGGCTAAAACTTTTCTTGTTTTTACATCTAACACCAAAACTGCTGCATTATACACTTGGTTTTGTTTTAAAATCCCGTAATTCTTTTTTACAATGGCATTTACATGTTGTTGCAGGTTTTGATCTAATGTCGTTTGTACACGTTGTCCTTTTTTTTGTTTGGCGATGTATTCTACAAAATGAGGCGCCACATCGGGTAAGGTAAAAGGCTTTTGAGGTAGTGGCTCAAGTAAGGCCAATTCATAGGTGGTTTTATCAATGCTATTCTCTTTAAACAACTTTTTTAAAAGGCGATTTCGCTTTTCCAAAAGTTGAGTCTGATTTTTTCCCGGATAAATTAAACTCGGTGCGTTTGGCAATACAGCTAAGGTGGCCGCTTCTGCCCAAGAAAGTTGGTGGGGTAACAATCCAAAATAGCGCCAAGCTGCCATCTCTAAACCCACCACATTACCGCCATAAGGTGCGTGACTCGCATAGAGTCGTAGAATTTTTTCTTTTGAATAACGGAGTTCTAAACGAGTGGCTAAGAGTAGCTCAATAAATTTCTCGCCATAAGATCGTTTTTTATTTCCCCTGGAGATCCTGATAACTTGTTGTGTAATGGTACTACCACCACGAACCGTTTTACCTGCTTTTAAATTAGACCCTATTGCTTTAAGCATTGAAATAGGATTAAACCCGGGATGCTGATAAAAATAAGCATCTTCAAAATTTAACAAACAGGTATTGAACTTATAAGGAACACTGTCAATTTCCGGGAAACGCCATTGCCCATCATCAGCAATTTTGGCGCCTATTAAACTTCCGTTTTTACTTTCTATTACGGTTGCTGTGGGACGATCAAAAAGTGGTTGGGGAAGACAAAAATAATAGGCGATTAAAAGCGCTAAAATTAAGAAGCTTTTTTTTGGGTTATTTTTAAGAAAATGTAACACCTTGTCTTTCAACCTTATTGCTGGTTATGTATTAAAATCGTACGCACGTTCCACGAAACAAATGCGAACTTTATAGTTTTTATACCACTCTTTAATGCCTTTTTGTTGCGCTATTAAATGATCTGTATTTTGTTTCCAGCGGGTAATCGCATCTAAACTTTCCCAATAACTAACGGTGATTCCTATTGCTTCTCGTGCGCTTTCTAAACCTAAAAAGCCTTCTTGTTCTCGAGCCAATTTTTCCATTTGTTGCGCCATTTCTGCATAGCCATTATCAGCATCAGTTCTAGTAGATGTGAAAATTACAGCGTAATAGGGTGGTTTAGTGACCATTTTATTCAATATACTCTTTCTCCACAAAATACGTGACAATTGCTTCTTTCATTAACACAGACTGTTCCCCTGCTTTTAATGGCGGTAGTTCTTCCTTAACGATATAATGCGGCCAGCCATCTTCATCAAAATAATCAAAAACATAAAATCCGTAGGGCTCTAACAACCTACAAATAGCAATATGCATCAAATCTAATTTTTCGTCCTTTTTATAGGTATTATGAATTTTCCCAAGCTCTTGTACGCCTACTAAATAAATAATCGCATCTAACTCTAAAGTATCCCCATCGGCAAATTGGATAGAAAGCTTTTCTACTAAAATATCCCAACGCTCTTTTAATTGTATATCTCTTGACATTGTAGTTTTATTAATCCATGGCATGACAGTTGAAACGCCACATTTTCAATTTCTTTCAAAGGTACAAATCAAAGTTCTATATTTGTTAAAATTAGTCAGCCATGAATTTTTTAGACCTTATTTTAGCTTTGCCCCTAGTTTTTGGACTTTATAGAGGCTTTAAAAATGGATTGTTTGTAGAACTTGCTTCTCTTATTGCATTAATTGCAGGTATTTATGGCGCTATTCATTTCTCATATCTCACAGGAGAATATTTAGCGCAACATATGCAATGGGATGAAAAATATATGAACATTACTTCGTTTGTGATCACTTTTATCATCATTGTAGTGGTGGTCAACTTATTAGGAAAACTGTTTACTAAAATTGCTGATTTTGCTATGTTAGGGCTATTAAATAAAATGGCAGGTAGTATTTTTGGCGCTTTAAAAGTAGCCGTCATGTTGGGCGCTATTTTAATTTTTTTTGATAGTGTAAACCAAACGACAAGCCTTATTAAAGAGGATACCAAAACCCATTCGATACTTTACGAACCTATTAAAGAAATTGGGGCTTTTATATTTGAAAAGGTATTGATTTTTGATACAGAAAAATATTCCAAATTGAATTAAGACCGACTCACTTATTACAAGGCTCAGTGAGGCGGTCTAACTTTCTTCATTATTGAACCACTCTTACCCATTGTCCTTTTGTTCTGACCGCGTAATCATTATCATACATGGCTTCCGCTTGAACGCCTGGTAAATAATAAGTGCCTAAATAAGATGCGTTTAATAAGATGCTTAGCGTTTTAGTTTCGTTCTTCTTCATATCAAAATACAAGTGTGCTCTGTCATCACGTAAATCGGTATGGGTGACATCGTTTTGAGTAAAATCGCCAAAATCGGTAAAGCGTGTGTTTACAATCTCCCATCCACTTGGGAAAATTTGCGTTAAGGCTACATTTTTAATAGCACTTCCTGTTGTGTTGGTCAAGGTTACCTCGGCCACAAAATCTGTTCCTTGCATCATGCTGGTCACATCAACTATAGAACCATCGCGACCCTTAAATTTAGTCTGTATTGAAAAATTACGCTGGTACTCTTTTTCTTGACCCACGGGTAAAATTCCGTTATTGCTAAGGCTTGCGTATAAAACATTCCCTTCTTGATTTTTGAGCACGATACTATTGCTTCCTTGTTTAATGGCTAAAGCTCTACTGGCTAAAGTTTTTGACGTACTCACACTTTCAGATTCTCCATTGACGGAAACCGATGCTTTTACGCCTTTTCCACCTACCATTTCAGCAAATTTACCCATCGCCAATAAGCTATATGCCGTACTCTGAGTACTCATCCATTTCTGTTCGTTTAAGCTTGCTCCTACTCTTTTGGCTAGCTCTTGTGCTTTTGCTTTATCTTTTAATAACACGTATGTTTCTAAAGCCATTGCACTATTTCTTTCTGCAGAACCATAGGTATAAGAATGATAACTATCTTCTTTAAAATCTATTTTGGCAGTATTTAAAATTTCTTTTGCAACATTCGCTTGTCCTATTAGACCATAGGCCGCAGCCAACCTAAATTTGGCATTGTTTGATATTCCATTTGTTTCTCGTAAACGGTTCATAGAGGCTACATCGGCATTACCTGAAAGTGCTAAAGTAAACAAACGATACGCTTGTGCTACATCTGAATTTGAATTTCCAAAGCGCCATTGTTTTGCTACGTTTTGTTGGAATTTTACCCAATTAGTCTTAAAACCAATAGGCATCACATAGCCCTTTTTCTCTGCTTCTAACAAAAAGTGGCCAGCATAGCTCGTTCCCCAATCGTCTGTATCATTTAATCCTGACCAATAAGAGAAACCTCCGTTTGGTCGTTGCATTCTTCCAATATGCTTAATGCCATTTTCAATATTCTTTTGAGTTTCTGATTTTTTCTGTGTGGTTAAATCAAAAATATCATTTAAATACAATTGAGGAAATGCTGCTGATGTTGTTTGCTCTACACAACCATGTGGGTATCGAATTAAGTAGTTCATTCTACCATCAAAATTCATGGGTGGCAGCGTCGAAAATTCTATTTGTGCCGAATTGCTTCCTGATATTCCGAAAGTTTCTAAGTTGATGATTTGACTAGCATTAGCTTCTAAAATAAGATCTTGTTTTTCTGAACTCAACGGGTTCGGGTTCACCACATCAATCGAAATTTCAAAAGTAGCAGTTTCGCCACCACCAGAGGCTTCCACCATCACTTTTCCGATACCTTTAAAATCAGCCACTTCCAGATCAAAATACACCATTTTTTCATCAGGTTGACTAAAGGTCAATGACTGCGTGGCTTCGCCCGAAAGGGTAAATGCCATATCTTTTTTAATTTTTATGCTGACGTTTTTTACCTTATTTTCCATAGCAAACACAGTCACAGGTAGGGTTACTTTTTCACCAGGCGTTATTTTACGAGGTAAGGATGCTAAAATCATTAATGGCTTACGAACTGGGGTTGTTTTCTCTGCCAAACCATAAGCCTCCTTTTCGGCATTACCCGCAATGACCATGGTTCGCACAGCACCTACATATTTCGGAATCGTAATTTTATGTGCATCTGTTTCTCCAGCTTTTAAGGTAAAAGGGCCTAAGTGCATCACCATGGGCTCGAACCTATTAGCTTTCTTATTTTTAGCACCTGCAAGTTCATCATCACCACCAATAGCAAAAACCTGATCTATTCTGCCTCCAAATGCACCAATAACATCGTCATACATATCCCATGTTTTTACGCCTAATGCCTCTTTGGCGTAGAAAGAACTCCATGCATCTGGTGTTTTAAAACGGGTTAAATCTAACAAACCTTCATCTACAATAGCGATGGTATAGGTCATTGCTTTTTTATTTTTCTCTGAAACTTTTAGGGTGATGCTTTCTTCAGGACGCAGCACATCAGGCATACTAATTTCAGGCGCTAATTTTGTTTTTTGATTTTCTACACCTATACCAACAATGCCATACATTCGAATAGGGGCATCGTTTAACGATGAGGCGTGTGGCTGTAAAAGCGCGATATTAATATAGATATTCGGTGTATATAATTCTGTAATGGGCAACTGAAATTTCGTTTCGCCTTTGGTGGTTTCCACCCAAATCGATTCTAGTACTTCGCTTCCGTTTTCTACCGTAACCAAAGCTCTGCCCCCTTCTGAACTTGGAAAAGTAACTGTAGCCTTTTCGCCAACGTTATACTTTTCTTTATCGGTAGAAAATTGCAACATGGTGGCTGCCGATGGATCACTTTTACGTGATTTTCCTGCCCATCCTGGCCAATCAATATACAGTGTTCTACCCGTAGCATGACCGCCATTTGCATCTTCAACCAACACTAAATACCGACCCCAATCTGGGTATTTTAATTCAAAATTAAAAGTGCCTTTGCCGCTTGAATTGGTACTGATCGTTTCTTCAAAAACTTTTTCACGATATTCACTGCTGCTGTAGGTTGATAAATTATCGGCAGCGTTGTCCCACCACCATCTCCAACTTACTTTAAGAATCGAAACTTTTAAATTGCTCGATGCTTTCGGCTTTCCATTTTCATCAACAGTAACCACTTCAAACTTATGTTGCACATCGGTCAACAACATACCTCTATTTTTATCGCCTTTTGGCACATTTAAACCTACATAGGTGTTGAAAGGAGAATAGGGTTTCGTCAATACATCGGTACTAAAATCGCCTCCATTTTCATAAACTTTTGTCACAAAAGCTGTATTTAACATACCAGGCGCTTTGCTTTTTAACTGTGGATTAATGCTAAAATTAGCTTTGCCTTCCTGGTTAACTTTCCCATTAAAAACTACTTGCTCTTCAGTAGAAAAACTACGTGTTGGATCATCGAAAATATAACCCGGAAACGATTTAAACGAGGTGGTCGTCGGGTTAAATTTAGCAGTAATATCTGCTCTTAAATTTTTAGCAATTGCGCCATGAAGCCATTTTACTTCTATGGCTCCTTGAATGGGTTTTGAAGCATCTAAAATTTCGGCATCAAAATCGGTTTTAATTTTTAATCGATTTGGTTTAATGGTTTCAATTTTTAAGGTTTTTGTAAACGATACCCCGCCAACTGAAATTTTAGCCAACCAGTTTCCTGTTGGCGCATTTTCGTCTGTTTTTAAATCAAAATGATAAAAATTATCTAATCCGTTTGTTTTTATTTCTTGATGCACCACTTTATTGTAAGGATCCAACAATGCTAATTTTACAGGATGATTTGCAGGTAATTTATTTGCATTATCATTCAGCATAAAGGACAAGAATATGTTATCACCTGGTCTCCAAACACCACGTTCCCCAAAAATAAAACCTTTAATCCCTTTTTTTAAGGCTACACCAGAAACATCGAACTTACTTACCGAAAGTACGTTGCCGTCGTTAAGTTTTAGGTATGTTTTTTCTCCATTATTTTCAACGACAACAAAATAAGCTTGGTTATTTTCTGCATCGAAGAAGGTGGTTCCTTTTTCATCAGTCACAATGGACCCTACAGGTTGTTGTTGATAATTGTAAAAAGTAAGCTTTGCACCCGCAATAGGTTTTGTGCTAATGATATCGTTAACTGCAATAAAATAGCTTTTATTGAGTCCTTTTTTTACGGTTAGGCCTATGTCTGAGGCTAATACGTTTATTCCTATTTTTTTATCGTAATAGTAGGAAGTATGACATGGATTTTCGCGTTCGTTCCAATCATAGTCATAATAATTATCCTCATAATAGTATTCTTCAATACCATCCCAAGCACTATCTTCGGTTTCTTCGTCATAAGTATCGCTTGCAGCTTGGGTATGCTCAAAATTAGTAGACATACACTTATACAAACTGTAAGACGGCTTAAAGGAAAATTCTACTCTATATAGTGCTCCTTTTTCTGGTGTAATTAGCGATTTTAAGTCTAAGGCATGCGCTGTCCATTTGCCATTATTAACAGTTAAATTATTTTGCAGTTCTAATCTTTTTGTTGCAATTGGTCTGCCTACTCGTTTTAAATTATAGTGGCCATTTAAATCATTATCCTGTAAAAACTGCATGACATTATTTTGGTAGATTCGCACTACTGAAACATCTACATATTTTAAATTAACAGCCTCAAAATTTATTTTTAAATTGCTTGAAGATGGCAAAATAGTTCCGTTTGATAGCCATCTAACTTGGGGTAAAATCTGTTCAAAGGCAACACGTTCTTCGTATTTAGTTTTTAGCTTATAGCCGTCTACACTTTCAATGCCGTCAAAAACCTCAAGTAATGCTGTTCCTGTAATTTCTATAGCAGGATATACTTTTAAAGAATTACCATCAACACTGTATTTTAAATTATGATCCCCTTCTAAACCTACTAAGCCCTTAAAATTTTGACCTTTTTTTAATGGATCGGAAAAATTGATGCTCAGTAAAGGCCTCTCCGTATTTTCAACCACAACATCTAAAATAGAAAAGTTGTTTTTTCCCGGAACACGCAGGGTGTTTGTTCCTTGACTACTTATATTAAACTTTGCACCATCCCAAGAAATATCTAAATCTGTATCGGCTTCAAAACGTTGAATATCCTCTATTTTAAACTGGAATAAAGTTCCTTCTTTAACCGTCTCATCAAATTGTACTGGAATTTCTTTTCCCTTTTGTTGAACCGTAAGTAATTGTTGTGCTATTTCTAATGAAAGTATGTCTGCGCTACGCAGTTGTCCTTCTATAAATTGTTTGTCTTTAGCATAAGACTGTAAAGCATTGGTGTAAATAGTAAACTGTTGTTCTATTGTTTTTACATTAAACCTTAAGGTTGTCAACTCTTTTGGCATGTCTTTTATAATATCCCCTAAAGCCAATGTAAACTGATATTCTGTATTCTGGTTAAATTCTTTTTCAGGAACAAAAGCAATAGTTCTACTATCTAAGGCCACAACCTTACCTGCTACAGTAGGAGAAACCTTAAAAAGTTGGTTATCTAACACCTCATTAGAGTTCCAAGCTACTACAGGATTGATAAGGACCACACGAACATCACTTCTTGAAGAAATGATTCCCTGCGTTACTTCCGTAATGTATTCTTGATATTTATTTAGATTATCTGATGAATTTTTTAGTTCAACATCCTTGTCTTTACAAGAGCTAAAAAAGAGAATACTGGCAAGAATTATATATTTTACCTTCATGTTCGAATATTTCTATACGTAAATATACTAGGTTTCCTAGGATAAAGACTTATACCTAACAGTGATTTTTTGGCGCCATATACGAGCTACTAGTGGGTCCTATTTTTTAAAAATGTATAGCCCATTTAAGACAGTTCATGTACGATTACTTTTAATTTTGTAATACATACACCACAAGTCTTAAAAAAAGATGCATTTCATCGAAAAATGACGTCCAATTGCGGATTACAAGCATTTTTTTAATAATCTTACGGTATTGGAATTCGAGAACCAAAATTGCCCTAGAAATCCCCTTTTCTACCGCCTCCTGCTTGCAAATAGAACAATATGAAAATGAGAATGCACTATGCAATCTTAGTTTTATTTGTATTAATGATTAGCTCTTGCGGTAAAGAGTCGATAGAAGATACAGTTACAATAGAATCTGAGAATGTAGTTTTGATTGAAAATGAGGTATTAAAATTAGTAAATAACTATAGAGACTCTAAAAATTATAACACTTTAGAATTTAGCCCTGTAGCATATAAATACGCCAATGTACATACGGAGTACATGATTGCTAAAGGAAACATAAATCATGATAATTTTACATCAAGAGCTTCTGGAATTGCTTCTGAAATAAATGTTTCAGAGGTTGCTGAAAATGTAGCTAAAAATTATAATACTGCTTTGCAAGCTTTTGAAAATTGGATGAAAAGTAGCGATCATCGTAAAGCAATAGAAGGAAATTATAGTCATACTGCGGTGAGTGTTAAAATTGATAAGAACGGGAATTACTACTACACCCAGTTATTTTTCAGAAAAGCTCAGGACCTAAATTAAATTCCATCCGAAATTAGCAGTTCTTCATGGCATGGCCCGTTATGTCAAGAGTTTTTTTTAACTTTCGTAAAAACTCAAAAACATGGCTATTGCACCTCCTTTTAATCTAACAAAATGGATTTCAGAAAATAGAGATCTTCTTAAACCGCCAGTAGGCAATAAAAACTTATATACCGAATCTGGAGATTATATTGTGATGATCGTTGCTGGACCTAATGCACGTAAAGATTATCATTATAATGAAACTGAAGAATTATTTTATCAATTAGAAGGTTTTATAAAAGTACATATACAAGAAGACGGTCAAAAAAAAACCATGGAACTTGGTCCTGGGGACATGTATTTACACCCTGCTAAAACACCGCATTCACCTGAGCGGGGAGAAAATTCTATAGGCTTAGTCATCGAAAGAAAAAGAAATCACCTAAACGTAGATGATGGTTTACTTTGGTTTTGTGACCACTGCAATCACAAATTATACGAAGCGTACTTTACATTACACAATATTGAAAAAGATTTCTTAGCGCATTTTAAACATTTTTATAATTCAAAAGAATTGCGCACTTGTGACAATTGTGGCACTGTTATGCCCGTAGACGAACGTTTTATTGCTAAAGAATAACGCTATGACTATGATATTAAATACACTCATTGGAATTATAGCATTTCTGCACCTTTACTTTATGTGGTTCGAAATGTTTGCATGGACCACTAAAGGAAGAAAAGTGTTTTATAAATTCCCTAAAGACCTCTTTGAACCCACCAAACAAATGGCCGCAAATCAAGGTTTGTATAATGGGTTTTTAGCAGCAGGGCTTCTCTGGACATTATTTATTCAAAACCTTGAATGGAAAAATAATATTTCGCTATTTTTTCTAAGTTGTGTTGTAATCGCTGGAGTTTATGGTGCGTATAGTGTGGAACGAAAAATATTTTTTATTCAAGCCTTACCTGCTATTTTAGCTATTCTATTCTTATTTTTTTAGCTGATATAATTTAAGACTAGAGTTTGAGATTTCAAGACTAAAATTCGTAAATTTGAAATAAATATAACAAAACAGAATAAAAACGTTACAAAATGTCAAAAATAGCTGCAGATTTCGGTATCAATGAAGCTCTAAAAATTTTAGGAGTTAAAGAATTAAATCATGGTTCATCAACTGGATCAGATACTTTTGGTTCAGGAAATGAAATTTCATCTTTTTCCCCTGTGGATGGTGCCTTAATAGCAAAAGTAAAGAGCACCACCCAAGCAGATTATGATAAAGTAATGGCGTCAGCTACAGCAGCTTTTACAACTTGGCGAACTAAACCCGCTCCTTTACGTGGCGAAATTGTACGACAGTTTGGTGATAAATTAAGGGAATATAAAGAACCTTTAGGGAAATTAGTCTCTTACGAAATGGGAAAGTCGTACCAAGAAGGTCTTGGAGAGGTACAAGAGATGATTGATATCTGTGATTTTGCGGTTGGTTTATCACGCCAATTACACGGATTAACCATGCATTCTGAACGTCCTGGACATAGAATGTACGAACAATACCATCCCTTAGGTGTGGTCGGGATTATATCTGCCTTTAATTTTCCGGTGGCTGTTTGGGCATGGAATACGGCATTGGCTTGGATTTGTGGTGATGTTTGTATCTGGAAACCTTCAGAAAAAACACCTCTATGTGGTGTTGCTTGTCAAAATATAGCTGCCGAAGTATTTAAAGCAAATCATCTGCCAGAAGGTATTTCTTGTTTAATCAATGGTGATTATACTGTTGGAGAAATGATGACAAAGGACAGTAGAGTTCCATTAATTTCAGCGACAGGTTCTACTAGAATGGGAAAAATTGTTGCACAAACTGTTGCCGGTCGTTTAGGAAAATCACTCTTAGAATTAGGTGGTAACAATGCAATTATTGTTACGCCAGATGCCGATATTAAAATGACTGTAATAGGTGCTGTTTTTGGGGCAGTGGGTACCGCTGGCCAACGATGTACCTCAACACGGCGTTTAATCATACACGAAAGTATTTATGACCAAGTAAAAGATGCATTAGTTTCGGCTTACCAGCAACTAAATATTGGAAATCCTTTGGATGAAAATAATCATGTAGGCCCTATAATTGACAAAGATGCCGTTGCTCTTTATGAGAAAGCTTTAGCATCGGTCGTTATGGAAGGAGGCAAACTTATTGTAGAAGGTGGCGTGTTATCAGGAGAGGGCTATGAAAGTGGCTGTTATGTTAAACCAGCCATTGCAGAGGCTAAAAATTCATTCGCTATTGTACAACACGAAACTTTTGCTCCTGTACTTTACCTTTTAAAATATTCAGGAGAAGTCACAGAAGCAATTGCACTACAAAACGGTGTTGCCCAAGGATTATCATCGGCTATTATGACAAATAATTTAAGAGAAGCTGAACTTTTTCTCTCTACAAATGGAAGCGATTGTGGAATTGCCAATGTAAATATTGGAACTTCAGGTGCTGAAATTGGTGGTGCCTTCGGTGGTGAAAAAGAAACAGGGGGTGGAAGAGAATCCGGATCTGATGCTTGGAAAATTTATATGAGAAGACAAACCAACACGATTAATTATACCACAGAACTACCTTTAGCGCAAGGGATTAAATTTAATTTATAAATATAATTATACCTTAGTAAGAAACCACGTTAAACTAGAAGAAAACTAGTCTTGACGTGGTTTTTTAACTAATCAAAAATACTCTTGAAAAAAACCTATTTTACAAATCTTCTTTTTATCAAGCGAAAAAAAGGTTTTAAACTAACTCATCTTAAAGGTGGTCACAAACCATCTTCTGTACAAGCAACATCTTATAGACGGTAAGGAAAAATGTATAAAATGCATTTAAACCATTTCGATGCTATTTTTTACTTCTTAGTTTTTCATCATTAGCGCAGCTAGACCTATTATTTAATCTTCTAATAATTAACAACTTAAGAATTTTTTTAATACTTTAGGCATACTAAACATTTAACAACCAAACCATTCAGCGCTTCAACTGCACAATTTTTAAGATTTTAAGGTTTAAGAAGTACTTTAATTCAATATTTCAAAAGTAATTTTGAAGCCATACGATGCTATCTCGTGGTTCCCAATGATGTACTATAATTATACATTTTTTGCCATTCGTCAGCCCAGTTAAATTGAATTTTCAAATACTAAAAATAATCAACTAACCCATAAATACAAGTAAACATGAACTTTGAAAATTTAACTATTTGGCACTGGATTATCCCCATTTCAATTGGGGTTCTTTCTACTATCCTAGGGTACTATTGGGGCCTTGGCAGTAAAAAAACCATGGATCACGATGATCAATTAAAACGTTGTCAAGAAAAGGTTTCTACATTAGAAAAAGAGTTAAGAGATTGCAGGGGAACACTATCGTCATCAAGCCCTAAAGTAACTGCGGCATCTAGCACGACTACAAAAGCAAGGAATGTTTCAACGAGTACTTTTAATGCTGGAGCTGCAAAAGCCATTTTAGGTAAAAATATTATAGAAAATGATTTAAAAATAGTAGAAGGTATTGGTCCAAAAATTGAAGCCATGTTTCAAGATGCTGGTATTAAAACGTGGCAAAAATTATCAGACACCAACGTTGCGGATTGTCAGAAAATATTAGACTCTGGCGGAAATCGATACAAAATTCACGACCCTTCATCTTGGCCAATGCAAGCTAAAATGTGTTATGAAGGCAAATGGGCGCAACTTCAAAAATGGCAAGTTGAGCATAAAGCCGGCAAATTATAAGGAGATTATTTTAAAAAATTAAAGACCAGCGGATTGCTGGTCTTTTTTGTTTTTATGGTCTTTGAAATCAATGATGTATTAAAACCTTCCGTTGGCTTCAACCCATTTAAATTGGTATTGATCGTCAGGAAATTTCATTCTTGTAGCGATACGCTCTAAACGATCTGGCAATTTCATTAAATAATCTCTAGCACGTTCGGCGTCATCGTTTAGGGCTCTGATCGTATCTAATTCCCAATAGGCGTTTAATTTTTTCAAAATGTCAATATAATCTAAAGCCGTATAAACCCCTAAACGCTGAGCACAATTTGAAAAATTCTCAAAAGCAGTACCTATGGTTCCCCCTGATTCTCTTAAAAAATGAGCAGGCATGACAATTTTTTTCTTCATCATATCAGCAAAAGCCAACATCATTTGGCTTGGGTCCTGATCAAAGATAGATTTCACAAACTCTCGGTACGCCAAATGGTGACGCATTTCATCACCGGCAATAATCGTACACATTTTACCCAAAAGCACATTGCCTTTTTTCTTCGCCATTTGCCCTACCCTTTTATGAGAAATATTTGTGGCTAGCTCTTGGAAAGAAGTATACACAAAATTCTTATACGGGTCTCTATCGGTACCTATATCAAAACCATCTGCTATCAAGTGTTGCGTAGTTATTTCTACTTCGCGCATGTTAATACGGCCCGAAAGGTATAAATATTTGTTTAGCACATCACCGTGACGGTTTTCCTCGGCGGTCCAATGACGAACCCATTTAGACCAACCATTTTTATTTTCGCCATGTTGATCGATTCCTTCAACATCCATCAACCAGGATTCATAAGTTGGTAAAGCCTCTTCTGTAATCGTATCGGCAACCATAGTTACCCAAAAGTCATACCCAAGCTCTTTAGATTCCTCTTGAATTTGTTTCACAGCATCAAGAAATCCATCACTTTGAGAATCTGGCAAAAAATCTGTTGGCTGCCAAATTTCTTCTGTGGGAATAAGATACTGATCTATAAAGCCATTCACTTTGCCTTCAATGGCTCTCATGACCTCTATTCTTATATTCTTTGCTGACATATTTTTGTTTTTTACAAATTTCGTAATAATACTTATAAGTTTTCTTAAAACTAACTCAAATTTACTGAAATCAGTTTCTTCCTAATTCAGTCGGATAAAACGTATGCACAGGATCACTCTGCCAAACCTGTTTTGTGACCACATCTATAACAGAAAGTGGTCCTTTAAATGCGGCCCCAGTGTCAATATTCCAGACATTCGCAGCATTTTGGGGTGTCGTTTCTCCTATTCGGGTTACTGGGGTGTGCCCTATATATATTTCAGAATAATGTAGTAATCGCTTGGGATAAAATTGATCGTTCTTTTTTAAACTAGGATTCATCGAAAGCACTAATTCCCAAAGCGTTCTATCCCAATAAAAGTTTTTGGAAAAATACTCAAATTCAATACCCTTTAAGTTAGTGAATCCTGCGTGAAGAAACAAACGATTTTGTGGATCTAGGTAATAATTTTCTAATTTTTCATAAAACTCGAGATGCACATGTATGGTATTCCCATTGGTTTTACCATAAGATTTTACGGTGGCCTCCCCGCCGTGTTCGTACCACAGCGGATTATCTTTCCCATCTTTTAACCACAAATAACACAATTCATCATGGTTACCACGTATAAAAGTACATTGATGCCTTTTATTTAGTTCAATTAAAAAATTAATTGTTTCAACGGCATCACTCCACCCGTCCACATAATCTCCTAAAAAAATAAGGTGATCTTCGGTGGTTAATTTTGCTTTATGTAAAACTTGCTGTAAAGCTTTCAATCCTGAATGAATATCTCCGATAACTAATGTTCTCTTCATTTAGCAAAAATCGCAATTACAGTTATGATAAGCACAATAAAAAGTACTAAAAAGAATATTTTCCAGAAAGAATAGGGTCGAACACCACTAATACTGCCCGTTTGACCATTGATATAGAAATTGTAATTTTTGCCATTAAAAAAGTATGAGCTAATAAATACAGGCACTAGGATGTGTTTAAATGTTTCGTCAGATAGTTTTATGTTCGCATGATCAATGCGTTGGGTATCGCCTCCAATATCTTGCCGAATCCAAGCATAAGCAATATTTTTAGCTTCTTGAAAAGATTGGTGATGGCCTTCTTTCAAAGAAATGGTATATTTTTCAGTAACAAAACCCGATAAATATTTTGAATTAAAGCCTACCATTTCCTTTAAGTTCCAAAAGGCTACTTTACTCGGAATATGGTTGCGTTTTTTTTCTGAAGCATTGATTAAAATATCATCAATAAAACCATTAACTGACCCAGATGCACTTCGCCATCTTGTTTTTCTGACTTGTCTGGTTTGCGTTCCTTTTTTAGTTCTGTAGGTTTGTGTTTCATAATAATAATCACCTCTTTGTCCTTGATACTTCGCATCTAGATGCGCATCAAAAGTCCAATAAGGCACATACAAGCCATGTAGCCCTTCCGCATCTAAAGCTGCCTTTTTTAAATTATCAGGCGCAAACCAAAGGCCTTTTACCCATTTTGTAAAGATCTGTTTAGCCCTATTAGCATCAATTTGAAAAGGCACCACTGCACCTGGTAAAATCCAACCTTCTTTTTGAATATCCTCTCTAATCAAAGGCTCACCGCAATACACGCAGCCAAGTGATTTATAATGTTCTTCAACGTGTTGGTTGGCACCACAGTTTTTACAATGGAGTAGCTCTATAGTTTCGGTGTAGGCATTAGCGCCCACCACTTTTAAATAGTGTTGTAGTTCTAACTCTTCGAAACTTGACTTTTCTTGCTCAATAAACTCTTCATACCCACAATAGTCACACTTTAATTGATGCGAACCGGGCTTAAATTTTAGCTCGGCCCCACAATTAGCACATGCTTTTTTAGCTTCTGATAAAAAGGTTTCTTCCATTGATGAATGTTGTAGCCCAAAACGGACATTAACAAAAAGATACGTCTCAACAATTTAAAAAATTGATAAGATATTTGGTTTAATTTGGTGGTATTCTGCTATTGTGGTAGTGGTGGTGGTGTGTTACCCCCTAAAAAAACCTTTAACTCCTCAATTTCTTGCAAGGCCATCCAATTTGTCATGCCTTGCTTCCAAATTAAAGAGTCCTTGTTGATGGTTCTGTTCGCAAATAACTCTTTTAATTTATCGAGGTTTACAGGTCCCATTTGCGTGCCATTCGATGCGTAGTGATACATTATTTGAACCGGCATTGGCGGCGGAAAGGCTTGTGATGGTGCTGGCTGACCTTGGCCCATTTGTGGCTGCATAAGCCCTCCCATTTGTTGAGCCAATACAAAACCCATACCCATACCCATTCCTGCTCCGGCAGTACCGCCTTCATTTTTAGCAGCTTCCTCAATAGCTTTGGCTGTTTTAAATTGGGTAAGTTTAGCCATATCTAACTTGTCTAGTCTACTATACTCAAAAATTTCCTTTTTGAGTTCCTCGGGCATCGAAACGTTTTCTATATAAAATTTCTCTAATTCAATCCCAACACGACCAAATTCGGGTTGCATCACTTCTTGGCAAGCTTCAGATAATTCTGAGGTGTTTGCTGCATATAATTCAATAGGCAATTTAGCTTCTCCGACAGTATCCGTAAAGCGAGTGACAATTAAACTTTTTAAATGTTCGTTAATTTCATAATTGGTAAAATTGCCATCGGTACCTACAACATTAATGATAAACTTACCCGCATCAGAAATTTTAAAACTATACGTTCCAAAGGCCCTGATTTCAGTAAGCCCGAAACGTTCATCATTTAATATAATGGCATTTTTAGTTCCCCATTTTTCATCTGTGAATAAGCGTGTGCTCACAAAGTAAACTTCAGCCTTAAACGGACTATTAAAGCCATATTTCCACCCCTTTAGCGTTGTTAAAATAGGTAAGTTTTGAGTGTTTAAGGTATATGTTCCTGGTTTAAAAACATCGGCCAATTGCCCTTCGTTGATAAAAACTGCAACCTGTCCTTCTCGTACAATAAGTTGGGCATTATTTTTAATTTCATTTTGGTAGCGCTCAAAACGATGTACGATGGTTTCATTCGTAGTATCTAGCCATTCTATGATGTCTATAAACTCATTGCTTAGCTTCTTTTTAATTTCATCAAATAGTCCCATTTTCGGTTTGTCTTTTTATAATAAGTAAGAAGGTAAGGATTTCTTTAGAAATTGCAAAATACCCTATTTTGTTTTTTAAGAGATTTCTGAAACAAACGCCACATTCTAATTCAGCACAACTCGCCAGAACTTGAAATTCGAGCGGAAAAATAAATTTAAAAATTAAATTTATTTGTTAACTTTTTTATGTTAATAAATATTTAAAGTATTGATTTTTATTTACTTAGGTTTTTTTATTGAAAACTTTCATGACTTTTGTCATGTTGCTATGTACATTTTTTTAAATACTTTTACACTTTAAATGGATCAGTAACCTACTCCTAAAAAACAATTCTATGTCAGACAAAGTAGTACAAGCACCGCGAAAAACATATTCCCAAGATGAAGCCTTAAAAGCATCATTAGCCTATTTCAAGGGTGATCATTTGGCGGCACAAGTTTGGTTGAATAAATACGCTTTAAAAGATTCAAAAGGAAACATCTATGAAAGTTCTCCAAATGACATGCATCATAGAATTGCTAAAGAAATAGCTCGAATTGAGGCTAAATATCCAAATCCGATGGGCGAAGCGTATGTGTTTGATCTTATTAAAAACTTTAAATATATAGTACCGCAAGGAAGTCCGATGGCTGGCATAGGAAATCCTTTTCAAATTGCCTCGCTATCGAACTGTTTTGTGATTGGCACAAATGGAAATTCTGATTCGTATGGCGGAATAATGAAAATAGACCAAGAACAAGTGCAGTTGATGAAAAGACGCGGAGGTGTTGGTCATGACCTATCACACATACGCCCCAAAGGTTCCCCTGTTAAAAACTCCGCCTTAACTTCAACAGGCTTAGTGCCCTTTATGGAACGTTATTCTAACTCTACTAGAGAAGTTGCCCAAGACGGGAGAAGAGGTGCACTTATGCTTTCCGTTTCTATTAATCATCCTGATGCAGAAGATTTTATCGATGCAAAAATGGAGCAAGGCAAGGTTACTGGCGCCAATGTTTCTGTTCGTATGGATGATGATTTTATGAAAGCCATCAAAGCAAAAAAAACGTATACTCAAAAATTTCCTATTAACAGTCAAGAACCTCTGGTATCTAAAGAAATTGATGCCGAAAAACTTTGGGATAAAATAGTACATAATGCTTGGAAATCTGCGGAGCCCGGGATACTATTTTGGGATACTATTATCAATGAGTCTGTACCTGATTCTTATGCTGATTTGGGCTATAAAACGGTTTCCACCAATCCCTGTGGCGAAATTCCACTTTGCCCCTATGATTCTTGTCGTTTACTTGCGATTAACCTGTTTTCCTATGTGGAAAATCCTTTTACAGAAAAAGCTAGTTTTAATTTTGAGCTGTTTAAAAAACACATCCCCGCTGCACAGCGAATCATGGACGATATTATCGATCTAGAACTTGAAAAAGTCGAGGCAATTTTGGCAAAAATAAAAGCAGACCCAGAACTTGATGAAACTAAAAATGTAGAATATAATTTATGGGTTAAAATTAAAGAAAAAGCCATTCAAGGTCGAAGAACAGGTATTGGCATTACCGCAGAAGGAGATATGTTGGCGGCATTGGGACTGCAATATGGTAGTGAAAAAGCTAATGAATTTTCGGTTGAAGTACACAAAACAATTGCATTAGAAACCTATAGAGCATCTGTTTATGCTGCTAAAGAGAGAGGTGCTTTCGAAATTTACGACTCAGAACGCGAAAAAAACAATCCTTTTATTTTGCGACTAAAAGCGGCTGATGAACAGCTCTATTACGAGATGTTAGAATATGGACGAAGAAATATTGCTTTACTCACCATTGCCCCAACAGGAACTACCAGCTTAATGACCCAAACTACCTCTGGCATTGAGCCTGTTTTTCTACCTGTTTACAAAAGGAGAAGAAAAGTAAACCCCAATGATAAAAAAGTAAGAGTAGACTTTGTAGACGAAGTAGGTGATTCTTGGGAAGAATATGTGGTTTTTCATCATGGATTTAAATTGTGGATGACCGTAAACGGCCATGACGTTTCAAAAAACTATTCACAAGAAGAGTTGAACGCCCTAGTGAAAGAATCGCCATATTATAAAGCTACTTCAAATGATGTAGACTGGTTGAGCAAAGTACAATTGCAAGGTGCTGTTCAAAAATGGGTTGATCATTCGATTAGTGTAACCATAAATTTACCTAACGATGCTACAGAAGAACTGGTAGGTCAATTATACTTAGAAGCATGGGAAGCTGGATGCAAAGGAGTAACCGTATATCGTGACGGATCACGCTCTGGAGTACTCCTGTCAAACGAAGAAAAGGAAGAAACAACAGAAATTAATGGTGCATTTTCAACAAAAAGGCCAGAAGTTTTAGAAGCAGATGTTGTGCGTCTCCAAAATAATAAAGAAAAATGGATTGCTTTTATAGGCTTAATGGACAATAAACCTTACGAAATTTTTACGGGAATGACCGATGATGAAGATGGTATTTTAATTCCTCGATGGATCACTAGCGGCTTAATTATTAAAAACAGAAATGAAGACGGTACTTCTCGATATGACTTTCAGTACAAAAACAAAAGGGGTTACAAAACAACAATCGAAGGTTTGTCACATAAATTTAATCCTGAATTTTGGAACTATGCAAAATTGATCTCAAGTACCTTAAGACATGGCATGCCGATTGAAAAAGTAGTAGATTTAATCAATAGCTTGCAGTTAGATGGAGCGTCTATAAATACTTGGAAAAATGGCGTAGCACGAGCTTTAAAACGCTATGTTGCCGATGGTACAGAAGCAAAGGGCCAGCACTGTGAAAATTGTAACTCTACACACTTAATTTATCAAGAAGGGTGCCTAACCTGTAAAGATTGTGGCTCTTCGAAATGTGGTTAATCAAAAACCTTGTAAACAACCATTCGCAACACAAGGCCAATCGTTGTTGAGGCAAGGATTTTATCAAACTTTCCCCCTAAAACTACACTCCGTTGCCTTTAAATGGTACGTGCCCCAATTAGTCCCAAAATTTCAGAACTAATTGGGGCCCTTTAGTGTAATTCTAGGCACATGATTGTAAGAGTTTCCAATTGATTATTGGTATTATAAAAAATTTCTAAGTATTTTAGACATTCCCTAATTAAATAGCATGAAAAAAGTATTTTGTGTCGGTGAACTTCTAATCGATTTTGTTGCTGAAAAGCAAGGTAGTGATCTTTCTAAAGCAAAAGAATTTACAAAAAAAGCGGGGGGTGCCCCTGCAAATGTTGCATGTGCTATAGGGCGTTTAGGTGGCGAAAGTTCTTTTGTTGGTTGTGTAGGCGATGATCCTTTTGGAAGTTTTTTAGCAGGTATTTTAGATGAAATTAAGGTCGATATTTCATTCTTACAACGCTCTAACACCTTTACTACCCTGGCTTTCGTTTCCTTAGCAGAAGATGGTGAACGCGATTTTGTTTTTAGCCGAGGAGCCGATAAAGAATTAGGCTATGACAAAACATTAAAAAATAAGTTTAAAAACAATATGTTGCATTTAGGTGCTGCAACTTCATTTTTGGGAGGTACCCTTGAAGACAGCTATTCACGCTATTTTCAAGACGCTATTGAGGCACAAAGCTTTATTAGTTTTGACCCAAATTACAGGCTTGATTTATGGAAAAATAATGAAGCTACTTTTATAAAGAAATGTTTGCCTTTTATAGAAAACTCGCATTTATGTAAGTTTAGTGCTGAAGAAGCCCAACTAATTTCTGGAAAAGAAAACCTAGAAGAAGCTTGCGATAAATTGCATCAAATAGGCACCCAAATTATTACCATTACGCTAGGTGCTGGAGGCACCTTACTAAGCACTCCTAGCAGCAAAAAAATAATTCCTAGTATCAAAGTTTCTCCAGTAGATACAACCGGCGCAGGGGATGCTTTTATTGGTTGCTTATTATATCAAATTTCAAAATTACCCGTCTTAGATGTCATTTTCAAAGACAAAAAAACCCTTGAAAATATGGTGCTTATAGCCAATAAAGCAGGTGCTATTACCACTACCAATTATGGCGCTATTGAATCTTTACCCACGTTAAGCCAATTAGAATCTTAGTGCTATGAATCAAAATTCGTTACACCAACTGTTAGGGAAATCTAAATTTAAACATTTAGATCAAGCCGCTTTAGAGGCTCTTTTTGAGTTGCGATTAGCCACCAATAGCACACTGATAAAAGACCTATTTTTTTCCTTATATCCTGAGGAAAACCATACAGCAGACTTTAAAAAACTACTTTCTTTATTGCCACAACTCTTTAAAAACAGGCCCATGGATTTAAAGAAACAAGATATAGCACGATTGCAAAAAGAAACCTGGTATCAATCTGAAAAAATAGTCGGTATGCAGTTGTATGTAGATCATTTTAATAAAGATATCAATGGTCTTTCTGAAAAACTAAATTACTTTGAATCCTTAGGGGTTAATTTTCTACACTTAATGCCAATTACGACAAGGCCAAAAGCTGAAAATGACGGCGGTTATGCCGTTAACAGCTATACGGAGGTGGATAAAAAATACGGCACAAAAAACGACTTACTGCATCTAACCAAAAAACTACGAAAAAAGAGTATGTTTCTCATGCTAGATTTTGTAGTCAACCATACTTCTGACGAATTTTCTTGGGCTAAAAAGGCTCAAAAAGGCGATGTAAAATACCAAAATTACTATTACACCTATCCTGACCGTAAAATTCCCGATGCTTTTGAGCGGTCACTTCCAGAAGTATTCCCAAGCTCATCACCAGGTAACTTTACCTATAACCACGACATGCAAAAATGGGTCATGACCGTTTTTAATTCGTACCAATGGGATTTAAATTATAGCAATCCTGAGGTGTTTTTCGAAATGCTGACCAAGCTTATAAAACTTGCAGATTTAGGGGTAGATGTCATTCGATTTGATGCTTTGGCCTTTCTTTGGAAGAAAATAGGTACCGATTCTCAAAACTTACCCGAGGCACATGCCTTAATAAGTTTATTTAGAATGTGCCTCCAAATAGTAGCCCCAGGCGTCATTCTTTTAGCAGAAGCCATCGTATCACCCTATGAAATTATAAAATATTTTGGAGAAAAACAGTACAAAGGAAACGAATGTGAAGTAGCCTATAACGCGACCTTAATGGCCCTATTATGGGAGGCCATTGCCACAACAAAAACTCAGTTATTGTATAGAAGCTTACAGCATTTACCTCAAAAACCTAAAAGTGCTACATGGATAAATTACATTCGATGCCATGATGACATTGGTTTAGGTTTTGAAGATCAGGAGGTGTACAACCTAGGTCTTGATGCGCGACAACACCGCTTATTTTTACTAAATTACTACACCCAAAAATTAAGTTGGTCCCAAGCAAGAGGCGAAATGTTTATGTACAACCCCAAAACAGGAGATGGCAGAATTACAGGGAGTGCCGCTTCATTATTGGGCTTAGAAGCTGCAAAAGCTAAAAATAACCCTGAAGACATAACAACCGCCATCAAAAAAATTAAAATGATGCATAGCATTATTTTGGCCTATGGAGGCATCCCATTAATTTACGCAGGAGATGAAATTGGCACCCTCAATGACTATTCTTATAAAAATGACCCTAGTAAAAAACAAGACAGCCGCTGGGTAAATAGACCACAACAAAATTGGGCTATTATCGCAGATTTAGAAAAGAAAAAAACACCAGAATCTGATATCTATTATACCTTAAAAAATTTAATAGAAATTCGCAAAAAAAATCCCGTACTTGCAGATCATAACAATTTGAAATTGCACCAAAATGAAAATCCCCATCTTTTAATTTTTGAACGATACTCAGAAAAAGAGCGTATTTTGATTATTTGTAATTTTGATACGCATCCGCAAAACATTGATACCTTTTGGTTAGAACATATCAAATTTAGTATCACCGACGAAACGAAAGATTTAATTAGCAACGAAAAACTACTGTTTAATAACAATACTTTGAGGCTTGAAGCCTATGGTACCTATTGGTTAAAATTTAAATAAAAATATATGAACATATTTAAAAACAAATTCGGTGCATTATTGTTGGTTTTTTTCGTTTTAAGTTGTGGTCATAAACAAAAAGTAATTGAAAAGACAACAGAGAATATCTCTTCGGAAATTGTAGATAAAAAGTGGTGGAAAGAAGCGATTATTTATCAAATATACCCAAGAAGTTTTAAGGATACCAATGGTGATGGAATTGGCGATTTAAAAGGAATCATTGAAAAGTTAGATTACATCAAGAGCATTGGTATTACAGCTGTTTGGTTAAACCCTATTTATAGTTCTCCAAATGATGATAATGGCTATGATGTTAGTGACTATCGTAATATCATGTCTGATTTTGGAACTATGGAAGATTTTGATGCTCTTTTAAAAGGACTTCATGATCGCAATATAAAATTGATTATGGATGTGGTTGTAAATCACAGTAGCGATGAACATGAATGGTTTAAACAATCAAGAAGTTCTAGAGATAATAAATACCGTGATTATTACCATTGGTGGCCTGCCGAAAAAGGAAAGCCAAATTATCGTTATAGTCTTTTTGATGAAAATGGTGATGCATGGAAATATGATGAACTAACGGATGCTTATTATTTACATTATTTTTCCCAAAAACAACCTGATCTAAACTGGGAAAACCCCAAATTGCGTCAAGAGGTGTATGATATTATGAAATTTTGGGCAGAAAAAGGGGTAGATGGTTTTAGGTTAGATGCCTTTCAGTTTGCAGCAAAAGATACCACCTTCCCAGCTATAAATGATAATCTAGAGAAAAATTTTGTTCAGTATTATGCAATGCAGGGGAGCCTTCACGACTATTTAAAAGAAATGAATACCCAAGTTTTTAGCAAATACAATGTGATGAGTGTTTCTGAGGGAGCGGGAAGAAATTTTGAAGATGCTCATAATTTAGTGGATGCCGACCGTAACGAATTAAACATGGCTTATGCTTTTGAAGGTGTTGACATTGCAAAACCAGAAGGGTACAGCTTGGCTACTTTTAAAGAAGTTTTTTCAAGATGGGATGCTGCCTTCGCTGAAAAAGGATGGTTATCTATATTTTTATCTAACCACGACCAAGCACGACTAGTAAGCCGATTTGGCAATGACAGTCCTGAATTTAGAGCCCCATCTACAAAAATGCTAAATACTTTTATTTTGAGTATGCGTGGTACTCCTTACATTTACTATGGTGACGAGTTAGGAATGACAAATATTGGTTTTGAAAAAATTGAACAATACCAAGATATTGCTGCTATAAATGGCTATAAAAAAACAGTAAACTCTGGTGGAGATTTAGCTCAATACATGCAGAATTTAAAGTTTGGCTCTCGAGACAACGGACGAACACCTATGCAATGGGATGCTTCTGATAATGCGGGTTTCACTTCAGGTATACCCTGGCTTCCCGTTAATAAAAATTATAAAACAATCAACGTTGTTGCTGAGACTAAAAATCCAGAATCTGTAGTAAATCATTTTAAAAAAATGGTGCAATTACGCAAAGAAAATCCGGTTTTAGTCTATGGTAAATATGACCTATTACAAAAAGAGCATGCTGAAATTTATGCTTACACTAGAACCTTAGGGGATGACAAAATGTTAATTTTGCTGAATTTCTCAGATAAAAAATCTACCATTCATCTAGAAATAAGTGGTAATTTAGACAAAACACTTATCAATAATTATGACATTTTAAAGGTGACCGGCACTTCAATAACCCTTGAGCCATATCAGTCCGTGATACAAACCATTAAATAATATTTTATGATTTTTTTGTTTTATGAAACCTTTTAAAAACCATTAAAAAAATCAACTATACTTCACTTTTCTTAAAATTCGCATAGCATCCTTATAAGCTTGATATACTTTTGAATGCTGCGCTTTTAATAAGGGGCCTGCCTGTTCTAAATGGTCTTTAGCTTCTTCAAAACCATTTAAATAACAAATAAGGTAAGTAGCTGGTAAATTAGCTACATCTAAAATTTCTGAGGCTGATAGTCTTGAATTATTTTCAAGTTTTCTTAACAACGAATTATTGGCATTGTAAATATGATGTAGTACTTTTTTATCAAACTGAGGGGCTTCAAACAACAATTCACTTTTTATGAGATAGGTGCCGTTGGCTTCAAAAGTAATCACTACTTTTTCTAATGGATAGTACTGTTGTTGCCCACCAAGTCCCAATTGCACATATTCTACGGTGCTAAATGAATCCTCATCAATACGTATCATAATTTCATCTAAAGCAGAGTAAAAAAGTTTTACTTGCTCATTAATTAACTCAATATCTACACGAGAATAATAGGTTTCATTGGCTACCTTTTTTTTATGGCCCGCCCAACAGATGACAAATTGTTCTTTAAAAACTTTATAATTACTAGTTAAATCTTTATGACGATGATTGATAAAGTCGATAACACCGTCTAAGGTGAGCTCAATATTATTGCGCGCATGAAGCTCAATAGTGGCAACGGCTTCAGAATTTAGATCTTTGAGTTCAATCTTGTATGATTTAGGCAAACTAATGCTCCCTTCTCTAAAAAAGACAGATCCACCATAGTATTTCCAAATATTTTTTTTAAGAGAACATACTTTCCCATTAGATTTTATGGTGACTAAACCCACGACCTTACCCTCTGGCAAATGAGGAAATGGAATATTTTCATACGCAATTAAGGGAGGGTTATCAAGATAGGCATTGACCAGATTTTGTATTTTACTATCGTCAAAAAAATCAACACCTACAATTTTATTATCCTCGTCCTCAACGCCAATAACGATAAACGAATTGTTACTGGGATTGCTGTTCGCTAAAGCACAAACATGTTTTAAAAATTTAGCCTTACCCTCCCGTCGACCTATATCTATAAAACGCTTTTTATCATAAAAACTATTCTCGTCATTATGGGCTAGAAGATTTTTTACCAATAAGCGTTTATTAATCATGAATTCCTCTTCAAAATAGTGGAACTCGCTTGAGCAGTGGGCATCACAATTAAATCAGCAATATTTACATGATAAGGTCGGGTGACAACAAAATGAATAATATCTGCAATATCCTCTGGCTTTAAAGGCTGAAAGCCTTGGTAAACATTTTCTGCTCTAGAGGTATCACCCTTAAAGCGCACATCGCTAAACTCTGTTTCTACCAAACCAGGATTAACCGCACCGACACGAATTCCATAAGGATTCAAATCTATCCGCATTCCTTGGTTAATCGCATCGACGGCGTGTTTGCTGGCGCAGTATACATTTCCTTTGGGATATACTTCTTTACCTGCAGTTGAGCCAATATTGATTATATGTCCTGATTTTTTGGCGATCATTTTTGGGATAATAGCTTTAGAAACGTACAATAAGCCTTTTACATTACTATCTAACATGGCATCCCAATCATCAGTGCTCCCCTCATCGATAGTATCTAAACCGTGTGCATTCCCTGCATTATTGACTAAAATATCAATATCAGAAAAAGCTTCTGGTAAGGAATTTACAGCATCAAAAACATCCGATTTATTGCGGACATCAAAGGTTAAAGTGTGTACCTTGGTTTGTTTACTCAATTCGTTTTTTAAAATATCAAGTCGATCTTGCCTTCTACCACATAGTACTAAATCTATTTTATTGGCAGCAAACAAAATGGCTGTTGATTTTCCGATGCCACTAGTGGCTCCGGTAATAAAAGCTATAGGATTTTTAATTGTCATGGTTTTAATTTTTTTACCACTGCTGTGGATCTTTATATACTCAATTTTATCGTAAAGGTTACAAAGCTTTTGGCTATTTTATGCCACCTCATGCCCATTGCTAGCTTCTAAAAGTAGAAACCAATCTTGTAGGCTTAAATTTAATGGTAATGCGTCTACAGTAGCTGCCAAACGTTTAGGATCTGTGGTCCCTACTACCGGAAAAATTTTAGAGGGATGTTTTAAAATCCAAGCCAAAAGTAATTGGCCTTCAGTGGCATTATACGTATCCATTAATCCCGTTAAAATTTTTTTAATCCGCTTTGTTCGCGCCGTGTTTTCGTTAAAATAACTACCTAATGGACTCCAAGCCATGGCCATTCGGTGATGGGCGATACCATCATCTAAAGTGCCATCATGCATCACATCATGAGCCGTTAGTGAGTATTCTATTTGATTTGCTGCCACCGGAATTGCCGTTTCTAAGAGGGCTATCTGTGAAGGTGTAAAATTCGATACCCCAAATTTTTTGATTTTGCCACTATCCTTAAGGGTCAATACCGCTTCAGCAATTTCATCAGGTTGCATTAATGGACTCGGCCTATGAAGAAGAAAAACATCTAAATAATCTGTATGAAGCTTTTTAAGGGATTGTTCCGCTGACCAAATAATATAGGCTTTATCATACTGATAATGCTTTACTACATTTTGTCTTCCAGAAGTCATTTGAATACCACATTTACTAATAAATTGGGCTTGTGATCTCTCTATTTTAGAATCTAAAAATGCCTTACCAAAATCAGCTTCATTAGTATAATTCCCATAAATATCAGCATGATCAAAAGTAGTAATTCCCAAACTTAAACACTGCTCTAATAAGGCTGCCATTTGTTTGGTGTTGAGCTTTTTTCCCCAACTTCCCCAAGTCATCGTTCCCGCAATAATTTTCGAATAATTTGTAAGATTTCCCATAGGAATGTGAAATTATAAAATAAATCCCTTAAAAGCTTCATAAATGTTTGGCTTAATATCATTTTTTAACCAATTGTTAACAGCGGTTATCTAAATAAATTTTCAATTTGCGTAGCAATTTATTAGCTTGTCCAATTAAATAAAAAATATGGAAGAAAATACTTCAATCGATATTAGTGCTATCAACGAAAAAATTGCTCAAGAAAGTGCTTTTATAGATTTATTAATGTTAGAGATGAACAAAGTCATTGTTGGTCAAAAACATATGGTTGAACGCCTATTAATTGGCTTACTTGGTCAAGGTCACATTCTTTTAGAAGGGGTTCCTGGTTTAGCAAAAACGCTAGCTATCAATACCCTTGCAAAGGCAGTGAAGGGTAGCTTTAGTAGAATTCAGTTTACACCCGATTTATTACCAGCAGATGTTGTGGGTACCATGATTTTTAATATGAAAGAAAATGACTTTTCTATCAAAAAGGGACCCATTTTCGCCAACTTTGTATTAGCTGATGAGATTAATAGAGCCCCAGCTAAAGTACAATCTGCATTGTTAGAGGCGATGCAGGAAAAGCAGGTAACTATCGGAGACGAAACTTTTATTTTAGATAAACCATTCTTGGTGATGGCCACTCAAAACCCGGTAGAACAAGAAGGTACATACCCATTGCCCGAAGCGCAGATAGATCGTTTTATGTTAAAAACTGTGATTGATTATCCTAAAATGAACGAGGAACAATTAATTATGCGCCAAAACCTTACGGGAAGTTACGATCAAGTAAAACCTGTCGTTTCTACTGCACAAATCTTGAGTGCTCAAAAAGCAGTAAAAGAAGTGTACATGGATGAAAAAATTGAAAAGTATATTCTTGACATTGTTTTTGCTACACGTTATCCCGAAAAATATAAATTAGCAGATTTAAAACCCTTGATAAGCTTTGGAGCTTCGCCAAGAGGTAGTATTAACTTAGCCAGTGCTGCTAAATGCTATGCGTTTATTAAAAGAAGGGGCTATGTAGTTCCTGAAGATGTACGTGCCGTTGTACATGATGTTTTAAGACATAGAGTAGGCCTAACCTATGAAGCAGAGGCAGAAAATATAAGCTCAGTAGAAATCATTAATAAAATTGTAAACGAGATTGAAGTACCCTAACCAGTTGGTAGTGTTCATGAAACTAAGAAGCGCTTTAACTGAAAGCCAATTACTGTTTACCGAAAACTGTTTACTAAGTTAAGATGGATACCAAAGAGTTACTTAAAAAAGTTCGTAAAATTGAAATAAAGACACGTCGACTGTCTGACCATATTTTTGGGGGAGAATATCACTCAACCTTTAAGGGCCGTGGTATGACGTTTAGCGAAGTCCGGCAATATCAATTTGGTGATGATGTACGAGCCATCGACTGGAACGTTACCGCACGCTACAACGAACCTTATATCAAAGTCTTTGAAGAAGAACGCGAACTCACCATGATGCTTATGGTTGATGTAAGTGGCTCTGAATTTTTTGGTACTTCGAATCAATTTAAAAACGAAATAATTACTGAAATATCGGCTACCTTGGCATTTTCTGCCATGCAGAATAACGATAAAATAGGTTTAATTCTTTTTTCTGATCAAATTGAATTATTTATTCCACCTAAAAAGGGGAAAAGTCATGTTTTACGGATTATAAGGGAGTTAATCGAGTTTAAACCGCAAAGTAAAAAAACAGATGTAAGCGTCGCCTTAAAGTATTTAACCAATGTGATAAAAAAGAGAGCTATTGTTTTTGTACTCTCCGACTTTATTACCGATGATTACCTTCAAACCTTGAGAATTACAGGTAAAAAACACGATGTAACTGGTATTCGTGTGTATGACGAGCGTGAAGAAACCATTCCTAATCTCGGTATGGTACAAATGCAAGATGCGGAAACAGGACAAATACAATTAGTAAATACGCAATCTAAAAAAGTGCGCCAAAATTATGGTAAGTTTTACCATGAAAGAGTGGCGTATTTTGAAAATACATTTTCTAAATCAGGTTGTGGAGTTTTAAGTTGTCGTGTTGATGAAAGTTATGTGAAAAAGCTATTAAGCTATTTTAAAAGGCGTTAATCAGTTTCGTTATTTGAGGCTGACAAAGCTTGATACTAAAAAAATTAACATAAAATGCTTCGCCTTAGGTGTTAAGCAAAGAATAAAATGAAGATAAAAATTTGGAATATAGCATTTATAAAATCGTGGCTACAACGATGTGCCTTTCTATGTCTTTTTTTTCTTAGTTGGCATGGTAGTTCTCAAGCCAAGCCAGTTGTTCAGTCGGGTGTAGATGTTACCGAAATTAAAATCGGGGAACAGGTAAAATTTACCATTAACCTTAGTGTTGAACCAAATGATCAGGTTATTTTTCCAGAAGGACAAACCTTTGCCCCTTTAGAAATGGTAGAATCTTTTGCCACGGATACCCTTCGAGAAAATTCAAGATTCATACTTTTAAAAAAATACGCGCTAACGCAATTTGATTCTGGCAGCTATACCATTCCGCCACAAAAAATTTTAATAAATGAAAAAATAGTTACCACTGATTCCTTAAAAATCTACGTGAATACGGTACCCGTGGATACTATTGCTCAACAATTATATGATATTAAAGGGCTTATCAATGTGGACAAAAGCTCGGATATTCCTTGGCTTTTAATTCTTGGGATTCTTTTGGGAATTATTGTCATAATAGGCCTATTATATTGGTTCGTTTGGCGTAAAAAGAAATTAACTGAAGAAGAAAAAGTAGCACTTTTAGCACCTTACGATAGAGCTATGCTAGAGCTAAAAAAATTGGAAACTTCTAAATATTTGATTCAAGATCAGTACAAAGCCTATTATTCTGAATTAACCGATATTGTGCGTTCTTATTTAGAAGAAGATGTTCATATTTCAGCACTAGAAAGCACTACCGATCAGCTCATTGAAAAGCTCGAAATGCTTAAAGATGCGGGTAATTTAAAGTTAGATGACCAAACCATAAGTCAATTTAAAAAAATATTACAAACCTCAGATTTAGTAAAGTTTGCCAAGTCTAAACCTACAAGCTCAGTAGCAGAAGAGGATCGTAAAGCTATTGAACATATTGTGACCAAAACCAAGGATGCTATTCCGCCCCCTACTGAGGAAGAGTTATTATTGCGTGAAGAATATTTAGAAGAACTTGAACGTAAAAATCACCGTAGAAAAATTGTCATTAGTGCAATAACTGCGGCTGCCGTTTTTTTAATTGCTGTTGGGGTACTGGTGAAGCACTATGGTTTTACCTATGTAAAAGATACGTTTCTAGGACACCCGACCAAAGAACTATTGGAAGAAAAAGAATGGATCACCAGTGCTTATGGTGCTCCTCCAATCACCATAGAAACACCTAAAGTTTTACTACGACAAGAAGTAAAACTACCTCCCGAATTACAAGAAAATATTAAGGAAGTTCAGATTTTTGGTTATCGAAGTGCCATCGGTTTATTTTCTATTGGTGTCACCTCAACAACCTTAAAGCAGCCAGTAGAGGTAGACCTACAACAATCGGTAGATTTCTTTATCAAGAATTTAGAAGATCAAGGGGCTAAAAATATTGTTACCAAAACTGATGAATTCACCACTATAGGGGGGGTAAAAGGAGTAAAAATATATGGTTCTGGAAAATTTGTAGTGCCCGAATCTGAAGAATTAGTCAATGGAAAGTATACTATTTTAAGCTTTGGAGGTAAAGGATTTCAACAACAGGTTATTCTCACATGGTTAGATGACGATGTGTATGCTGATCAAATTGTAGAACGGATTTTAAGTACCGTTGATGTAAAAATAGAATTATAAATGTTTGAAAATATAGAATTTGCTAATCCGCAGTTTTTTTGGTTGTTTTTATCACTTCCAATAGCGCTGCTATGGTATTTTTTAAAACGTAAAGAACAAATTGCTTCTTTAAAAATTTCGACAATTAAAGGTTTTTCAACGCACAGTTTTTTACCTAAATTAAAGCCTTTACTTTTTGTTTTAAGACTTTTAGCGCTATCGGCCATTATTACCGCTTTAGCCAGACCTCAAACCACAGAGGTTTCTACAAAGACAAAAACCACTAAGGGAATTGATATTGTAATGGCTATTGATGTCTCCTCAAGCATGCTTGCGCGAGATCTAAAACCCAATAGACTATCAGCCTTGAAAAAAGTTGCCGCCGATTTTATTACCAAGAGGCCTAATGACCGCATTGGATTGGTCGTCTATGCAGGAGAAAGTTATACAAAAACACCTATCACCAGCGATAAAGGCATCATTTTAAGCTCTTTAAAAGAAGTAACTTATGGTACTTTAGAAGATGGTACAGCCATTGGTATGGGCTTAGCTACATCGGTAAACCGACTTAAAGAAAGTAAAGCCTTAAGTAAAATCATTATCCTATTGACAGATGGTGAAAACAATATGGGGTTTATTGAACCACAAACAGCTGCGGAACTAGCGGTAGAATATGGTATTAAAACCTATACGATTGGCCTGGGAACTAACGGCAACGCCTTATCTCCCATTGCATATAACAGTGACGGTACCTTTAGGTACGGGATGATGCCTGTGAAAATAGATGAAACCTTGTTAACCGCTATTGCAGAGGCCACTGGTGGTGCTTATTTTAGGGCCACAGATAATAATAGTTTAGAAGCTATTTACGATGAAATAAATAAATTAGAAAAAACAGAAATTGATGAGTTTAAATACACTAATTATGAAGAAAAATATCGACCATGGTTATTCCTAGCGGGTGTTTTACTTTTGTTTGAATGGGTATTTAGAAACACCATTTTTAGAAGTTTTATTTAAAGAATGATTCAGTTAGAAGAAAAAATATATTTTTATTTATTATTTGTCCTACCAATTTTGGTAGTGCTCTTTGTTGTTTTACAATTTTGGAAAAAAAGAACTCAAAAGAAATTTGGAGATCTGGACCTTCTTAAAAGAGTAACTCCTGACAAATCAATCTTTAAATCGAGTTTTAAACTTTTGCTTTTCTTATTAGGCCTTTCGCTATTGATTATCGGATTGGTCAATCCAAAAATTGGCACCAAGCTCGAAACTGTGAAAAGAGAAGGTGTTGATATTGTTTTTGCTCTAGATGTGTCAAAAAGTATGCTTGCCGAAGATATTGCTCCTAACAGATTAGAAAAAGGTAAGCGTTTGGTCTCAGAAATTATCAATCAGTTGGGAAGTGACCGGATTGGTATTATTGCCTATGCCGCACAAGCCTACCCACAATTACCAATTACTACCGATTATGGGGCGGCTAAAATGTTTTTACAAAGCATGAACACAGACATGCTATCTTCACAAGGCACAGCAATTAATCAAGCCATAGATTTAGCATCGACCTATTATGACGATGATCAGCAAACCAATAGGGTGTTATTTATAATATCAGACGGTGAAGATCACGGAGAAGGTTCTACCGAAAATGAGGTAGAAAAAGCAGTTGATGAAGGTATTAAAATATTCACTATAGGCGTTGGTAAAACAAAAGGTGCTCCCATTCCTATGAAAAGAAATGGTGTTGTTGAAAGCCTTAAAAAAGATATGAATGGTGATGTGGTCATCACAAAACTAAACGAAGAAATATTACAAGAAATTGCAGATCAAGGTAATGGAGCCTATATCAATGGCGAGAATACCACAGAAGCTGTTGAAGCGATAAAAGAAATTCTTAACCAAATGGATAAAAAAGAATTTGAAGCCAAGCAATTCGCAGAATATAAAGATCAATTTCAATGGTTTGTTGCCGCTGCTTTTTTATTGTTCTTTTTAGATA
Organism: uncultured Cellulophaga sp.; assembly: GCA_963974535.1. Taxonomy (GTDB): domain Bacteria; phylum Bacteroidota; class Bacteroidia; order Flavobacteriales; family Flavobacteriaceae; genus Cellulophaga. Next base: position 72,342 of record CAXBCN010000001.1, on the reverse strand, counting down.
TGTTTGTTTTAGACCGAAAAACAAAATGGTTAAGAAAATTAAATTTATTTAACGAAAAGAAAAATAATTAAAAATAAAGTCACGGTAGATTTTTCAGTACCCCAAGGTACTCAGGGACAGCGTTTGTAGAGTAAAATATAATAGAGTCATGTGTTATTTAATTCATTAGAAAAATAGCAGCACGACGCCTAAACATAAAATTTAAAAAGATGAAACATGTAGTTTATGTAGTATTTCTTTTTGTAAGTCTTGTGAATGCTCAAGACGAGGACAAAGAAAAGCAGAAATTGAAAAACCTTCAAGCATCTAAAAATTATACTTGGGAAGCCAACAAGGCACTCGCTGAAAAAGACTTTGTAAATGCAGAAGCAGAGTATAGAAAAGCCATTTCAAAAAGTTCTGAAAATGCTGCAGCCCCCTATAATTTGGGAAATGCTTATTATACCAAAGAAACGTTTGGAGAAGCTTTTTCACGATTTAAACAAGCTGGAGAAGTTGCGACCAGTAAAGAAGACAAGCATAAAGCATACCACAATATGGGTAATGTTTTTATGAAAGAAAAGCAGTATGAAAAAGCTGTTGAAGGCTATAAACAAGCTTTAAGAAACGATCCTACGGATGAAGAAACTCGTTATAACTTAGCCTTAGCTCAAGAAATGCTAAAAAAACAGCAAGAAGAGGACAAAAAAAATCAGGATCAAGACGAAGACAAGAAAGACGATAAGAAAGAGGAAGACGAGGAAAAAAAAGAAGGCGATAATAAAGAAGACCAAGGAGACGATCAAAAAAAAGAGGGAGACGAAGGCGATAAGGAAGATCAAAAAGAGAAGGAGGGAGAAGGTGACAAAAAAGAAGATAATAAAAAGCCAAATGAAGGCGACAAGCCAAAGGATCAAAAAGAGCAACCAGAGCAAAGACCCAGCCAGTTATCACCTCAACAAGTACAAAACCTCTTAGAAGCCATGCAAAACGAAGAGAAGAAAGTACAAGAAAAAATGGATGCCAAAAAAGTAAAAGGTGTGAAAACCAGAAATGAAAAAGATTGGTAATGCAGCAAAAAGTTAAAAATACTGCGGCTTTGGTAGGCCTATTGTTCTTTGCTTTTATTTTAAAAGCACAAGACGATGAGGCCGTAACTTTCGATATGGCGGTTAGCAAAGAGAAGCTGGGTATAAATGAAAGGTTACGCGTAGATTTTACCATGAATAAGGATGGTGATAATTTTTCGCCTCCCGATTTTGAAGGCTTTAGAGTTATTATGGGGCCTGGACAGTCGACCAGAAATTCTTGGATCAACGGCGTTCGAACTTTTTCAAGAACCTATTCCTATACCTTAGCGCCTACGGAGCGTGGCAAGTTTACGATTGGGCAAGCTAGTATTACAATTGATGGAAAAATATACAAATCACTTACCAAGGTCATCGAGATAACAGCGGCGGTCGATGATCCTAATGCCCCGCCAACCGCAGCCTCTGTTGCAGATGACAACTTGTATTTGGTGGCGGAAGTATCAAAAGCAAACCCGTACTTAAATGAAGCCGTGACTGTGATCTATAAATTGTATGTAGGCAACATCAATGTCACCAATTTTAGGCCCCTTGACAATCCAACCTATAACAATTTTTGGAGTCAAGATATGCCTGTGAAACAATACAATGCCCAAGATGGCACCTATGACGGCAAGCCCTTCAGATATGTGGTTTTGAAAAGAGTAGTGCTTTATCCACAAAAAACAGGTGAATTAGAACTTGAGCCTTTATCCTTAGATGTCTCGGTTGAAGTTCCTAGCAGTAGACGTGACTTTTTTGGTCGACCCCTATATACCTCAACAAACAAAACGGTATCTGCAGGAAGAAGAACCATTAACGTCAAAGAATTGCCCACACTAGGTAAACCTGAAAATTTTAGTGGTGCTGTTGGGGAATTTGATTTTTCGGTAACGACTAGCAAAACTGCATTAAATGCCTCAGAATCATTACAAGCCTCAGTAAAAATTAGCGGTGCCGGAAATTTAAAACTCTTTCAACTTCCTGAACCTAATTTTCCCAGTTCCCTAGAAGTTTACGAACCTGAGTTCGATGAAAATGTCAGAACAAACTTAAGCGGCATGGAAGGCACGGTTTCAAATAATTATACCGTTATACCCAGTTTTAAAGGAAAATATCCCATTCCGAGTATTTCCTTCAGCTATTTTAATCCAAAAACGGAAGAATATACAACGTTAAATTCTGATGAAATATTAATCAATGTTATAGAGGGCCCCTCTAGTGGAAGCGCCCCATCGAGTGCACTAAATACCAATAAACAGTCTGTAGTAGCTACCGGAGACCAATTTCAATTCATTGCCTTAAATACTACTTTAATACCTTTAAACGACACCTATTTTTTTGGTTCTAGATCCTACTTTTTATGGTTACTACTGCCCCTTTTACTACTTCCATTGACCATTTTATTTGGAAAAAAAAGAGAGGCAATTGCTAGCGATATAGAAGGAAATAAAATTAAAAAAGCGAATAGGTTAGCTAAAAAGTATTTGTTTGCCGCTAAAAAAACTTTAGGAAATAAAGAATCATTTTACGTGGCTTTAGAAAAGGCTTTGCATAACTATTTGAAAGCAAAATTAAAGATTGAAACTTCCGAATTTAGCAAGGACAAAATAATAGAGCTTTTATCAGAAAAGAACGTTGATGCTATTACTTCTGAAGGCTTTATAGCCTTACTCAAAAATTGTGAAATGGCGCGCTATAGTCCTTTTTCAGAGGTACAAATGCAAGAAGATTATACCAAGGCTAGTGAAGTTATTTCTGCCATGGATAAACAATTATAGTACACTAATATCTGGGATTTAAAATTTACAAAGGTGAAAAATCTACATTATATACTTATTCTATGTGTTAGCTTTTGCGGTTTTGCACAAAACAATACGCTTTTTGAAAAGGGCAACAAAGCCTACAACGAAGGCGCATATGAAGAGGCTGCTCGTCACTATCAAAACATTATTGATCAAGGGGAGCACTCCGCTGAGCTGTATTTTAATTTGGGGAATACCTATTATAAGTTGAACAAAATAGCACCAAGCATTTACAATTACGAGAAGGCTCTATTATTAAAGCCTAATGATACAGAAATAAAAAACAATTTAGCCTTTGCTCAAAATATGACCCTCGATGCTATTGAGGTACTTCCCGAAACAGGATTGTCAAGATTGTATCGCAGCGTAACGTCAAAACTTTCCTTTGACGAGTGGGCTTACTTGAGTATCGTATGTATTTTTCTTTTTGTGGTGGGGTATATTTTGTATTATTTTCTGAACTACGCTACCCAAAAAAGAATTTCTTTCATTAGTAGTTTTGTGTTTCTTTTTATGGGTATATTTCTTGTCATTATTGCCTATATTGAATATGAAAAATTTAAAAATGACCAACCTGCCATCGTTTTTGATACGGAAGTTATTATAAAATCTGAACCTAACAATAGAAGCCAAGAAACCTTTAGATTACACGAAGGCGCAAAAGTGAATGTCGAAGAAACTTTGAATGAGTGGAAAAAAATAAAGTTAACAGATGGCAAAACGGGCTGGATTCCCTCAAAAAGCATAAAGATGCTTAAAAATTTTTAATCTTTATTTAACTTAAATATAATAGCAATACTATTATATTTGTTAATCTTATGGTTAACATTTACAAAGTTTATACCTTATTATCATTTTGGCTATTTGTTTTAGCCTGCCCTACTATCATAACTTTCATAGATAATGATATAAAAGTTGTTGTGACCAATTTCAATGAAGAAGAAAATCAGGAACAGCAACAGGGAAAAAAAATTAAAGAAGTAGCCAAGTATATAGCCTATGACTTTTATACTTCTTCCTATTTAATAGCACAAAAAAATCTAACTTACGTAGACTGTTCACTATTGCAAAATTCGCAGTATGCAGCAAAAATCATTCTTCCTCCTCCTGAACATACTTTATAATTCTTTTAGAAAAAAAGTTTAAAGTATTCATCTGTCCTTGTTTTTAAAATACAAAGGCAAAATTATTGTATTTAGTATGTTTAAAAATTTAAAGAGCGACTTGCCTGCAAGTATTGTCGTGTTTTTCGTTGCCCTTCCTTTGTGCTTAGGTATTGCTTTAGCCAGTGGGGCTCCTCTTTTTTCTGGTTTAATCGCTGGTATCATTGGAGGAATCGTCGTTGGGGGATTAAGTGGCTCCAAGATTGGTGTTAGTGGTCCGGCTGCAGGCTTAGCAGCTATAGTCTTAACTGCTATTGGGGCACTTGGAGGTTATGAAAATTTCTTAGTGGCTGTTGTTTTAGGTGGTATTATTCAACTCATCTTCGGAATCTTAAAGGCCGGGGTTATAGGGTATTATTTCCCTTCCTCGGTAATTAAAGGGATGTTAACCGGAATAGGCCTAATTATCATTTTAAAACAAATCCCTAACTTTTTTGGTTATGACGAAGAATCTGCTTGGGATTTAGAGTTTTTTGAAATTGACGGGGGAAATACTTTTTCGGAATTATTTAGTATCTTAGGTAATATTCAACCTGGTGCCGCTTTAATTGGGGTAATTAGTTTGTTACTCATCATCCTTTGGGATAAAGTATTGAGCAAAAAATCAAAAGTATTTGAATTAATTCAGGGTCCATTTGTTGTCGTGGTCTTGGGAATTATATTTTTTATCATAACTCAAGATCACAAGGTTCTTTCGATCGGAGCAAACCATATGGTAAGTGTTCCTATTCCTACTGACGCCACTGAGTTTATAAATCAATTTAGTTTTCCAAATTTTTCTGCAATTACAAATGTCGACGTTTGGGTGACTGCCTTCACCATTGCTTTAGTAGCCAGTTTGGAGACTTTATTATGCGTTGAAGCCTCTGATAAAATTGATCCTGAAAAAAATGTAACGCCGACTAATCGAGAATTATTAGCCCAAGGAACCGGTAATATCATTTCTGGTTTAATTGGTGGATTACCCATTACCCAAGTTATTGTTAGAAGTTCTGCCAATGTACAATCGGGAGGAAAAAGTAAATTATCCACTATTTTGCATGGCTTTTTTCTATTGATATCGGTTATTTTAATCCCTAAACTACTGAACATGATACCGCTATCAGTTTTGGCGGCTATTCTTTTAGTAGTGGGTTATAAATTGGCTAAACCCACTTTATTCAAAAAAATGTATGCGCTTGGTTGGAAACAATGGGTGCCCTTTATTGTAACGGTGGTAGGTATAGTGTTCACGGATCTACTTTTTGGAATTGGTTTGGGATTAGGTGTTGGTATCATAGTAATATTATTAAAAAGTTACCAAAATTCGCACTTCCTACATATCCAAGATAATAGTAATGGAAAGCATAGAATAAAAATGACACTAGCAGAAGAAGTAACCTTTTTCAATAAAGGAGCCATTCTAAAAGAATTAGAGAGCTTGCCTAGAGACACCTATTTAGAGGTCGATTTAATTAACACTAGGTATTTAGATAATGATATTATTGAAATTCTAGAAGATTTTATATTTAAGGCAAAAGAACGAAACATAGATTTAAAATTAGTTTCCAAACGCGGGGTTGTTGAAAACCCAACGAGTTTTATTGAATTCTTTAATGAAAAACCAAAATCGAACTTAAGTTTAAGTTAAACATCATGAAAAATAATAAATATAAAATACTAGTCCTTTCAGACTTAAAGGAAACTACCAATAATGTAGTAAAAAGTAGCATAAGTCTTGCTAAAATGATTAATGGGGAAGTTAATTTTTTCCATGTAAGAAAACCTTTAGACGTCATTAAAATAGACAATCAATTATCTGCAATGCGCAGCCTTAATCAAGAACATACCGCGATTGAAAAAGAAATTCAAGCTATACTTTGGCCTATTTCAGACGCTTATCATGTTACCATTGATTATTCTTTTTCGATTGGAAACTTAAAAACTAAAATAGGAGCCTACATTAAAGAGTATCAGCCCGATATTATTGTACTTGGAAAAAGAAAATCTAAAAAGATTAAATTCATTGGAGATAGCATCACAAATTTTGTCCTAAATAAGTTTGATGGCGCCATTTTGTTGGTAGCCAACTCAAAAGATTTAGAACCGAACAAAAAGTTATCATTTGGTCTATTTAATAGCCAAGACCAAACATTTAATAGTGATTTCGCAGAGCATTTAATATACAATGCAGAAAAACCTTTAGCATCTTTCAACATCATAAAAAAGGGAAGCGACACCTATAAAGATAATGGCGCGAACGATCAAAAAGTTATAGATTATACTTTTGAAGATAGTGCTGACGCCATAGGAAATATTTCTAAATACCTTTCAAAAACTAAAATCGATATTCTTTTAGTCAATAGAATGCAACATAAGACAAAAACACCTACCAATTTTGTAAACACAGCTATAGATGATCTTATGGACAATTTAAATACCTCGCTGTTGATTGGTAGTAAAAGTGTATCAAAAACGCTAGTCTAACGATTTAATAAAAAATAAGAAATATGAATAAATTTTATGAGCAACTTTTAGAAAATAATAAAAAATGGGTTGAATCGAAATTAGCCTTAGACGAAGAATATTTTATCAAATTATCTCAAGGCCAATCACCGCCAGTTTTATGGATAGGATGTGCAGATAGTAGAGTTCCGGCTAACGAAATTATTGGTGCAAATCCTGGAGAGGTATTTGTACATCGCAATATTGCCAATATGGTAGTTCATAGTGATATGAATATGTTAAGCGTACTTGACTATGCCGTAAATGCTTTAAAGGTTCAACACATTATTGTATGCGGACACTACGGTTGTGGAGGAGTAAAAGCAGCCATGGGAAATGATTCTATTGGACTGATCGACAATTGGGTAAGGCATATAAAAGATGTGTATCGCTTTCATAAAGATGAACTAGACGCTATTAAAGACGAAAAAGACCGCTTTGATAAATTTGTTGAATTTAATGTCATTGAGCAAGTTTTCGATTTAGCTAAAACCTCGATTGTACAATCAGCTTGGAGAAAAAACCAAGCCTTAAATGTACATGGTTGGGTATATGAATTGAGTAAAGGTGTGGTAAAAGACTTAAATGTTAACTTTGGAAACAATTCTGAACTTGATAGTGTTTACCAACTTAATATCTAATAAAATAAAGCAGGGTAAATAGTCCTGAATTAGTATTACAGTCATTGATATAATTAGTAGATATCCCTAAAAAAAGCTAAATTTCAAAGAAGAACTAAAATGGATTTAAAAAAAGTATTCGAAAACAATAAAACTTGGATTTCAGGTAAACTTGCAACAGACCCAAAGTATTTTGAAGAAATGGGGAAAGGCCAAAGTCCTGAACTTTTATATATTGGCTGTTCAGATAGTCGTGTTACTGCCGAAGATTTAATGGGCTTAGGACCTGGAGATGTTTTTGTACATAGGAATATTGCTAACATGGTTATCAGTATTGATCTCAACATAATGTCAGTGGTCAACTATGCGGTAGATCATCTCAAGGTAAACCATGTGGTGGTTTGTGGTCATTATGGATGTGGAGGCGTAAAAGCCGCTATGCAATCGGCTGATTTAGGCATTCTTAACCCTTGGTTGAGAAATATTCGAGATGTGTATCGCATTCATAAAGAGGAATTGAGCGCAATAAAGGACGAAGACAAGAGATATGACCGTTTGGTAGAATTAAATGTAAAAGAACAGTGTGTAAACCTCATCAAAACAGCAGCAGTTCAAAAAGCCAATAGAGATCGAAATTTAAAAGTCCACGGTTGGGTTTTCGACATTCACACCGGAAAATTAATTGATTTAAATATAGATTTTGATGGTTATTTAAAAAACATCATGGAAATATATCATTTAGATTAAACAGCACTCAAAAAATCAACTTATGAAAAAATTTTTTTCAAATTTTAAAGGTGATATGTTCGGTGGTATTACTGCTGGTATTGTTGCTCTACCATTGGCTTTAGCTTTTGGTGTTAGTTCTGGACTCGGCCCGAGTGCAGGATTATATGGCGCAATATTCATAAGTTTTTTTGCTGCCCTATTCGGCGGTACCAATACACAAATATCTGGACCAACGGCTCCTATGACGGCAGTAAGTATGGTTGTAATTGCCGGTATTGTTGCGGTGTATGATGGTAGTGTTGAAAAAGCATTACCAGCCATCCTAACTGTTTTTTTATTAGCCGGTATGATGCAAGTTGGTTTAGGCCTATTAGGTCTTGGAAGATACATACGCTATATACCTTACCCTGTAGTTTCAGGTTTTATGACGGCCATTGGTGTCATCATAATTATCACACAAGTGCTACCGGCTTTAGGATATTATCCAAAAGAAGATGTTGATTTTGTGAATCGATTTAAACCCCAAGCCGAAGAATTAATTTTAGAGAACATTCTAAAAGAAGAAGCCGGTGAGGGTATTTTAGTTTTAGAAAATTTTGAGCAAACCATAAAGCGCTCGGGTGAAATCACCAACGAGGCTATAATGGACGAATCTAAGACCTTAGCTGCATCAGAAGCATCTGGGGTAATTGGTGCCATAAAAGTGATCCCGAAAGCGATTAAAAACATTAATTGGTTAGAATTAGCTCTCGCGTTATGCACCATAATTATCATTTACGGTTTTAAAAAAATAACTACGGCCTTACCTAGTACCTTAGTAGCGTTACTGGTAGTTTCTGGGGTTGCTTATGGCTTTGGACTTAATTACCGACCCATTGAAACCATTCCTGGAGGCTTTCCGATACCCAATTTAGAAATTTTTACCGCATTTAAGTTAAGTACTATTACACCTTATATTTTTACGGCTTTAACCTTGGCACTTTTGGGCGCCATAGATTCACTCTTAACTTCCGTTGTCGCAGACAACATGACCAAAACAAAGCACAAGCCTAATCAAGAACTTGTAGGCCAAGGAATAGGGAACAGTATTGGTGCCATTTTCGGTGGTATACCTGGAGCTGGTGCTACCATTAGAACCGTAGTGAATATAAATTCTGGGGGTAAAACCAAACTTTCGGGAATGATCGCTGGTATCTTGCTCTTGTTTATTTTACTGGCTTTAGGACCAATTGCATCTCAAATTCCAGCTGCAGTTTTAGCAGGAATTTTAATTACAGTGGGCATTAGTGTAATGGATTATAAAGGTTTAAAAGCTATTCCGAGTTTACCAAAAGACATCAATTTTGGCCCTATTAAATTAAGTTCAGAAGTACTTATTATGATGGTTGTCATGTTGCTGTCTACTTTTTGGAATTTAGTGTATGCTGTTGGCATAGGATTAGTAATCGCCTCTTTGATGTTTATGAAGAAAATGGGCGACTTAACTGCTGAACGGTCTAATGTAAAATCTTTAGAGGAAGAAACCGAATGGGACGATGAAAAAAACTTTCCTAAAAACCTAAAAGAAGAAGTTTTTGTAAAACACCTAAAAGGACCCTTGTTTTTTGGCTCTACTAGTGAATTTCAGGCGCTTGCAAATCAAATTCCACAAACTGCCTCGACGGTAATTATTAGGATGGATCGGATGCAATATATGGATCAATCTGGATTATATACCTTAGAAGATGTTTTAATTGATTTGAAAAAATCAAACAAAAATGTGTTGTTAGTAGACCTTTTGAAGCAACCTAGATATATGTTAGAACGGGTTGACGTGATACCAGATTTAATTCCGGAAGAACATATTTTTAAGAACTTTGATGAAGCTACACAATGGATAAAACACAATATAAAAGACAACATTACAGTGGCCGAAGTAGTTTCTTGACAGAAAAACCATTAGGGGCTATAATTTTTAGTAGTATTTAATGGCGTAGCATGGCTAGAAAGTTTTAAATTTGTACGCTATAGTTTACAAGGGTTATGATTGATAAAATAAAAGAACATATTGCTGAAATAGAACAATTCTCAGCTGATTCAAAAGAAGCACTGGAAGACTTCAGAATAAAATACTTGGGCAAAAAAGGACTCTTAAATGATTTTTTTGCCGAATTTAAAAATGTTCCCAATGATCAAAAAAAGGAATTTGGTCAGACCATCAATCAATTAAAGACTGTTGCTACTGATAAAATCAACAGCTTAAAAGAAGCTTTAGAAAGTAAAATTGAAGAAAAAGGAGTTTATGGAGATTTAACGCGCCCAGCAGAACCCGTTGAGCTAGGTTCGCGTCATCCCATAGCTATTGTGACCAATCAAATTATCGATATATTTTCTCGCATTGGATTTAATGTGTCTGAAGGTCCTGAAATTGAAGATGATTGGCATAATTTTACGGCCTTAAATTTGCCAGAATACCACCCCGCTAGAGATATGCAGGACACGTTTTTTATTCAAACCAATCCTGACATTCTTTTACGTACGCATACCTCATCGGTACAGGTGCGGTATATGGAAAACAATAAGCCCCCAATAAGAACCATTTCTCCGGGAAGGGTATATAGAAACGAAGCCATTTCGTCACGATCGCATTGTTTTTTTCATCAGATTGAAGGTTTGTACATTGATAAGAATGTATCCTTTGCAGACTTGAAACAAACGCTACAGTTCTTCACTACGGAACTTTTTGGGAAATCTAAGATTCGATTGCGACCGTCCTATTTTCCGTTTACAGAACCAAGTGCAGAGGTAGATGTGTATTGGGGCTTAGAAACCGAAGCTGATTATAGGATTACCAAAGGCACAGGCTGGCTAGAAATTGGCGGTTGTGGCATGGTAGATCCAAACGTTTTAATCAATTGCAAAATTGACCCAGAAGAATATTCAGGCTTTGCTTTTGGTGTTGGTATTGATCGTATTGCCATGTTATTGCACCAAATAACAGATATTCGTTTGCTCAGTGAAAATGATGTTCGTTTTTTAGAACAATTCAAGTCGGCGCTTTAAGAAAGATAGCGTAAAATTTTAATAAACTTAAGCTCCAAAAATCAAATTCCCTTTCTCTTGAAAAAAGATATAGAAATACCAATCGCCAAAGATATTTTTGTAACAGCAGTTCAAGAATGGAACGACGACAAAACAACGAGCTTTTGGAATGCTTATCTTATAAACGATAGAGATGTAGCTATTGATATGCTTATGGTCGTTTCTAAAGGCTATGATACTGATCGAAAAACAGCTGTGATGCGCCACAACTTGGGGCTTTTAGCAGCAAAATCTACTCGGAAAATCGAGATGCTTCACGAAGCACTTTTGACCCTAAATAACGAATTCTACGTTAGTTATTTTGCCGATAACAAGCTGTATGAAAAGAAATTTATCTTTAGAAAAGACACCATCACTGAACAAAACTTAAGACCAATTCCCTTGATGGAAAAAGAAGGTATTTTGGCGGAATAATTTGTACATTTTAGGCCTACCACGTGTTAAATGGTGTTTTACTCAATTGCGAATTGTAATATTTTATTATTCCCGAAACTTCTTCACCCAACCAATTCGGTTTTTCAAAAAATTCATTTTCATCACTTAGTTCTATTTCAGCAATCAATAGACCTTTATTCGCTCCAGAAAACTCATCAACCTCAACAGTATGTTTGCCTACCTGTACCTCATACCTAATTTTATCAATACGACCTGGTTCAGCTAGTTGCAGAAGTTTTTCTGCTTCTTGAACTGCTATTTCTTTTTCCCATTCAAACCGAGAAACTCCGGTTTTATTTCCTTTGCCTTTTACCGTTAAAAAAGCCTTGTCTGCCATAATACGAACGCGAACCGTTCGTTCTGGATCCGTATTTAAAAAGCCTTGAACAATTCTTTTTTTGGCTTTTGCCTGAGTTTTATACGTATCGGAAACCACTAAAAATTTACGTTCTATTTCTGTCATATTAAGTGCCGATTTCTTTTATTTGATCAGATTCAATTTTAACCATTTCAAAGTCGTTCTGTGCTAACCACATCATGGCCTCTGCTATGGTCTGGGGTTTAATGCTCTTATACTTAGCTAATGTCCCTACCAACAGAAAGTTAAAAACCTTCATTACTTGCTTAAACAGCCATTCCCCTGCTCTTTTTTCAGACCGATGACCTCCAATCAACGAGGGTTGTAAAATAAAAGTGTTTTTTACATTCTCAGCAAGAACGGCATTTTCCATCTCGCCTTTTACTCGGTTGTAAAATACAGAACTTGTGGCATCGGCACCTAGGGCAGAAATTATGATTAATGTATGGATCTTATTTTGTTTGGCCAATTTCGCAGCAGCAACCGGAATGCCGAAATCTATTTTTTTATAGGTTTCAGTATCAGGTGTCTTGCTTTTTGTAGTCCCAATGCAACAAAAAATAACATCTCCTGTACATAAAGCGCCGTACTTTTCTAATGCTAAAAGATCTATTAAATGTTCTTCTATTTTGTCGTTTTTAAAGCCTATCGAAGTTCTAGAGAAAAGCTTAATTTTTTCATACTGCTCGTTCTTTATTAGACGTTCTAAAAGGATACCTCCAGTTAATCCGGTCGCACCTAATAGTATGGCTGTTTTTCTTGACGCTTTCATGGTAATTTTATCTAACTTTAAAGATACAGCAATTCTTAAATTTAAAACTTCTAAAATTAATTTAACATGGTTACTAGATTGCTAAAACTCTAATTTTTTTTCATAGAAGCCTTAAATTTGCGTATGGTTCACGAGTTGCCTTTACGAAAAATTATTCATGTAGATATGGATGCCTTTTATGCCTCTGTAGAGGAACTCGACCATCCCGACTTAAAAGGAAAAGCTATTGCAGTGGGAGGCAACGAGATTCGCGGTGTTGTAGCCGCTGCTAACTACGAAGCTCGCAAATTTGGCGTTCGGAGTGCCATGAGTAGTGTTATTGCAAAACGTAATTGTCCACATATCATCTTTTTAAAACCAAGGTTTGAACGCTATAAAGAGATCTCTCAAAAAATTCGAAAGATTTTTTATGACTATACTGACCTTGTAGAACCTTTATCTTTAGATGAAGCCTATTTAGATGTTACGATAAATAAAAAAGGAAATCCGTCTGCTACCCTAATCGCTAAAGAAATACGGCAACGGATTTTTGATGAAGTGGGTCTTGCGGCTTCTGCCGGCATTTCGATCAATAAATTTATTGCAAAAGTAGCTAGCGATATCAACAAACCAAACGGACAAAAAACGGTAAATCCAGAAGAGGTTATCGAGTTTTTAGAGCAACTCGATATTCGAAAATTTTATGGTGTTGGTAAAGTTACCGCTGAAAAAATGTACACACTCGGCATATTTACGGGTTTAGAGTTAAAGCAAAAATCAGAGGCCTTTCTAAGTGCCAATTTTGGCAAAAGCGGCAGCTACTACTACCATGTAGTACGTGGTATTCATACCAGTCCTGTAAAACCTCACAGGACCCCAAAATCTGTTGGTGCTGAACGTACTTTTCATGAAAACTTGAGCAGTGAAATTTTCATGTTAGAACGCTTAGCACAAATTGCCAAAGAATTAGAAAACCGATTATTGAAAAACAAAATTTCTGGTAAAACCATTACCCTAAAGATAAAGTATAGCGATTTTACCCTAAACACCAGAAGTAAAACTTTACCTTACTATATTGCCGATCAGCATTTAATTTTTGAAGCCGCAAAAGAATTACTTTATCAAGAAAAGATGGAAAATTCTGTACGTTTATTAGGCATATCCCTTGCTAATTTAAATACCGATAAAAAATCTAAAAAAGAAGGTTTAAAAGTGGATGAAAAAATAGTTTCTGTACAATTAAAGTTCGAGTTTTAAGCTATACCTTGGTGCAGGGTTATCATCAGAAATAAGCTTCAAAATTACCTGTTCGTATTCCTAGTCACAAGTTATTTTAGTACAGGAAAACACAATAGCTAAGATTGATGAAAAATTGTTGCCTCCGAAAAAATAAAAACAACAGAAAATAGTCATTTTCATCAGCACCTCTATGTATGTATTGGCAACAAAAAAATCCCCGATACCTCAATAGTATGGGGGATGTTCCTTTCGAAAATATTTGATTTTGAAGACTATTTTAAATGCTGACTTTCTATCTCGGAAACTCTCAAAGTATTCACCATACCTTTATCTTTAATTGGCATAGCAGCTAAACTTATAAGCATATCACCAACTTCTAAAAAGCCTTTTGCAACCGCTATTCTATTTAAATCTTCGATGGTTTCATCTGTAGACACAAACTTATCATAGTAAAATGCTTTTACGCCCCATAAAAGGTTTAACTGCGTTAATATTCTTCGGTTCGATGTAAAAACTAAAATATGTGCACTGGGCCTCCAGGCTGAAATTTGGAAAGCGGTATACCCACTATTCGTTAATGTAGAAATGGCTTTGGCCTTAATATCATTGGCCATAAGAGCTGCATGATAACAAATAGATTTTGTAATAAAACGATTTGTTCGTACATGAGGTGCTTCCTGCGGTACTTTAATTAAGCTTGAGTTTTCTACGGTAGTTAAGATACTAGCCATCCTTTCAATTACCTGAACTGGGTAATTCCCCACAGATGTTTCTCCAGATAACATTACTGCATCAGCACCATCCATTACCGAGTTAGCCACATCGTTCACCTCGGCTCTTGTAGGCGTAAGACTGGTAATCATGGTCTCCATCATTTGGGTAGCAATGATCACGGGAATTCTAGCCTTTTTGGCTCTTAAAACTAGTTGCTTTTGAATTAGAGGTACTTCTTGGGCAGGTACTTCCACTCCTAAATCTCCACGAGCAACCATTAAACCATCGCAATAAGCCACGATTTTATCAATATTCTCGACCGCTTCTGGCTTTTCTATTTTCGCAATTATCGGAATTTTAACATCCGAATGCTCCTTAATTAAGTTTTGAAGATCAATTAAATCTTGGCTAAAACGAACAAAAGATAAGGCCATCCAATCTACTTTTAGAGAGATTGCGAATATGGCATCTTTGATATCTTTTTCTGTCAATGCAGGTAAAGAAATATTTGTGTTTGGTAGGTTTACCCCTTTTTTTGATTTTAAAGGCCCACCTTGAATTACTTTAGCTTCAACTTCATTTTCTCTATTGGTAGAAAGTACTTCAAACATCAATTTCCCGTCATCCAAAAGTATGCGTTCTCCTGGGTTTACATCTTTCGGGAAGGTCGCATAATTCATGTAAACACGCTCTGCAGTTCCTTCAAATGGCTTTCCGGTTACGAAGGTTATTTTATCTCCTGGTGCTACAACGACTTCTCCTGCCATGACCCCAACTCTAAGTTTAGGGCCTTGTAAATCGCCTAAAATAGAAACGTTGGTATCCATTTCTTCATTTAACTCCCGAATCATTTTAACACGTTCGGCGACATCTTCATAATCTGCATGAGAAAAATTAATTCTAAAGACATCCACACCGGCTTCGATCATATCTCTAAGCACTTCTTTTTTACTTGTAGCTGGACCTAAGGTTGCTACAATTTTTGTCTTTTTTTTACTTGGCATTATTTAAAAAATTAAATTATTTTTAGATTTTAAGGTATTAGTTTTAATGGTGTATGCGGTTACGATTTTTGGAATGGCTAAAAGTGATTTTAGAATCATTGTGTCTGAATCCAAATCTTCTTGTTCCAATTTTAACAAATAATCCACATTTTTGTATTCTGGTAGAACATAGGTAGTAGTCAAAGAAGGGGCATCTTTAAAAAAACCAACATTTGTACTGCGCTCTTCCACCTGAATAGTATTTTGAATGATAGTCCAATACCGATCATTTACGGTATCTTTCCATTCAAAAACTGGAAGCGAAATGGTTTCTGAAAAAATTAAATTTTGCTTTCGTCTTTTAAAGCTACATTTAAGGTGGCTGTTTATAAGATAAGCTAATGAATGATCTTCTAAACTGCAATGCAAGGCAATTAAAACGAACGAATCTTCGTAAAAATCCAGTGACATTTTATGCATTGCTACCATAGGCATCCAAAAAAAACTAAGATGTAAATATATGATTTCTACGACTCTAATACTAGTAGATATCTGTTTTTTAAGTTATTGTAAGAAGCGAAAACGTTGTAGATTTGAAAAACTTCCCTTAGTCCTTGTCTATTTTGTTCTGCAAAGCGTAATACGCTCTTTTTGATGCCATCTCTTCGGCCTTTTTTTTAGATGTAGCTCGTGCCTTTGCTACAATTTTTTCATTTATATGCAATTTTACAGCAAAATGTTTTAGAATTTCATTACCTGAGTCTTCATAAATATCGAACTTAAAGGATTTTTTTTGCTTTTGACACCATTCAATCACTAAGCTTTTGTAACTAATTACCTTACCCTCAAGTTGTTCAATATCTACATAAGGCGCTACGACCCTATTTGCTATGAATTTTTCACAATACTTGTAGCCTCTATCTAAATAAATGGCTCCTACAAGTGCTTCAAAAACATTCCCATGGATATTTTCACCGAAATGTGACTTAGGAATTCTACTTTCTACATACCTTATCAGGTTTAGATCTTTCCCTAATTCGTTCAGATGCTCTCTACTGACAATTTTTGAGCGCATTTTAGTTAAATACCCTTCATCGCCAGTAGGAACTTCAATGTATAAATATTTTGAAATAATAGTTCCCAACATAGAATCGCCTAAAAATTCTAAGCGTTCATAATTCATGGGTTCTCCTTTGCTATTCTTTACGTTGGCAGATCTATGTAAAAAAGCTTTTTTATAAATTTCAAGTTTCTTGGGTTTAAAACCCAATATTTTAGTCATCCCTAAAAAAAAATCCCCATCCTCTTTAGAATGGGAATTAAAAATATTTGAGGGAAAATTCATAACTAGAATTAACTTAATTTTTTAAAAATAACACAAGCATTATGACCACCAAAGCCGAAAGTGTTACTTAAAGCAACTTTTACATCTCTTTTTTGTGCCTTGTTTAGGGTTAAATTTAATCTTGGATCAATATTTTCGTCTACCGTTGTATGGTTAATAGTCGGTGGTACCATACCATGAACCATCGAGAGTATAGAAGCAATAGCTTCAATAGCGCCTGCAGCTCCTAATAAATGCCCTGTCATAGACTTGGTAGAGTTAATGTTGATTTTTGGTGCATGATCCCCAAAAACTTTAGTAATGGCTTTTAACTCAGCAACGTCTCCAAGAGGCGTAGAGGTACCGTGTGTGTTTATAGCATCTACATCTTCTGGTTTTAAACCTGCATCCTTTAAGCAATTTTCCATTACACGAACTACTCCAATACCTTCGGGATGTGGTGCTGTCATATGATAAGCATCGCTCGATAAACCACCCCCTGCAACTTCAGCATATATTTTTGCTCCACGTGCCATGGCATGTTCGTATTCTTCTAAAATTAATGCTCCAGCTCCTTCGCCCAAAACAAAACCGTCTCGTGTGGCATCAAATGGTCTAGAGGCTGTTTCCATTTCTTCATTTCGTGTCGAAAGGGCATGCATAGCACCAAAGCCACCCATCCCAGCAATGGTAACGGCAGCTTCACTCCCGCCAGTAACAATAACATCGCAATGTCCTAGGCGAATCGTATTTAAAGCATCTATAATGGCATTTGCAGAAGATGCACAAGCAGAAACAGTGGTATAGTTTGGCCCCATAAAGCCATGCTTTATAGAGATGTTACCCGGTGCAATATCTGCGATCATTTTAGGAATAAAGAAGGGGTTAAATCTCGGTGTGCCGTCTCCGGCTGCAAAATTCAACACTTCGTTTTGAAAAGTTTCTAAACCTCCGATACCTGCTCCCCAAATAACACCAACTCTAAATTTATCGACAGTATCAAAATCAATACCGCAGTCTTTTATGGCTTCATCAGAGGATACTAAGGCATACTGCGCAAACCGATCTAATTTTCTTGCTTCTTTACGATCAAAATAATCTTCAGCATTGAAGTTTTTAAGTTCGCACGCAAATTTTGTTTTAAATTTCTCGCTATCGTAATAGGTTATCGGGGCTGAACCGCTTTTTCCGTTTACTAATCCGTCCCAATACTCCTCAATAGTATTACCGATTGGGGTCAATGCTCCAATTCCTGTAACAACAACTCGCTTTAACTGCATTGAATATATTTTAATTAGCTATTTATACCATTAAAATTAAAATGCGTCTGGTAATTTATTTCTACCCTGTCCTTATTTCAAAAGAAAATAAAATCCTAGCTATGCCATGATTTGATTTTCTATTGCATCTAAACAGCACGGTATTTCAATTCTTTAGACACATTCAAATTCATTATTGGTATGTTTTTTTCTAAACTAGGGTGTAAATTAAAAAAAAATATCCATGCAGAGTAATTACCGCATGGATATTTTATAATCTTAAGCTAAGATATCATAAAATTACTTAGCTGCTTCTATATAACTGATCGCTTGACCAACAGTAGCAATGTTCTCTGCTTGATCATCTGGAATTTGGATATCGAATTCTTTTTCGAATTCCATAATTAATTCTACAGTATCTAATGAATCTGCTCCTAGGTCGTTCGTAAAGCTTGCTTCTGTAACAACTTCGTTTTCATCTACACCTAATTTATCAACGATGATAGCTTTTACTCTTGATGCAATATCTGACATAATAATTATTGTTTTAAAAATTTAACTGATGGCAAAAATAAAAAACTTTAGATTAATAACACCATTTGTCGTTAAAATGTATGGTAATTTACGAAAATTAAATACAAGAGTGTTATTTTCGCTCAAAATAATTCTTCTTCAATAACCTTAAAACACTGCATGAAACGTATTGTTCTATTTGCTTCAGGCTCCGGATCTAATGTTGAAAATATTTCACAATATTTTGCAAATAATGACAAACTAACTATAGCCGCTGTTTTAACCAATAAAAGCGATGCTAAAGTTTTAGAGAGATGTAATCGATTGAAAATAAGTGCATTATATTTTAATAGGACTGCTTTTTATGAAACCGATTGTGTTTTAGATGTCTTAAAATCAATTCGTCCTGATTTAATAATTCTTGCAGGTTTTCTTTGGAAAATTCCTGAAAAACTAACCAAAAGCTTCCCCAATAAAATTGTAAATATCCATCCTGCGCTATTGCCAAAATATGGCGGAAAAGGAATGTATGGAATGCACGTTCACAAGGCTGTAAAAGCAAATAATGAGCATGAAACAGGCATAACCATCCATTTTGTGAACGAAAATTATGATGAAGGAGCGATAATTAAGCAGGTAAAAGTCAAAATTTCACCCAAAGATAGTCCTGAGGCTATTGCTGAAAAAGTACATGAATTAGAGTACGAGCATTTCCCTAAGGTAATTGATAAATTGTTACATGGATAAAGCTCAAGTACATATTTATACCGATGGCGCTGCCAGAGGAAACCCCGGGCCAGGTGGTTACGGAATAGTAATGGAATGGGTAGGCAAACCCTACAAAAAAGAATTTTCAGAGGGTTTTGAACACACGACCAACAACCGAATGGAATTACTCGCCGTAATTGAAGCTTTAAAAAAACTCAAAAAAGAGGGTATTTACGTCACCGTTTTTACGGATTCTAAATATGTGGTGGATACCGTTGAGAAGAAATGGTACGTAAAATGGGAAAAAACCAATTTTAAAGACAAAAAAAATCCCGACTTGTGGAAATTGTTTTTAATAGAATATAGAAAACATCAGGTGAGTTTTAAATGGATTAAAGGTCACAACAACCACCCTCAAAACGAACGCTGTGATGCCTTGGCGGTAGCCGCCTCGAAAGAAAAAAAATTAAAAATAGATGAAGGGTTTGTTGGTAAATAAATACCGTACAAAACCGAAAAGTAATTTTGTATTACTCCGGTGTTACCTGTGTTAGCCTTCAACTAAATTACGAGTATTATCTTATTGCTGTGTATTTGCCTCCTCTAAGTACACTTAATACTTCGCACTTTTGCCGTTTGCTTGTGTTCTTTTTATAAAAGCACGAATATCCTCATTTGATTTTTTTAAATCTTCATAGCGCAAATACATCATGTGACCACTGCGGTATCCTTTAAACTCAAACCTATCTTTCATTTTCCCGCTAGGATCTACTTGCCACATGGTATATTTGGCATTGAAATAAGTAGTTGCCCCATCATAATAACCACTTTGTATCAACACATTCAAATAAGGGTTTTGCGCCATCGCCTGCCTTAAATTATCTCGGGTATCATCATCAGAATTGTCCCAAGGCTGCACTGGACCGAACATGTTGTACTTAACATCGGTTTTAAAGTTTAATTCTTCTTGCAAATAATAATTAATGGCAGGGGTAAAACTGTGCAACCAAGAAGTTAATTCAGCACTGTAATCAGGACTAACGCCTGCTAATTGCCTGTCAATACCTAAATATCGACTATCTAACCGACCTACCGTAAATCCACTTTTATCTTTTAACAAATGTTTCCAGAAGTAATCTGTAGGCACTACCAAATTTTGATCTAGTATCTCTTTTTTAGATAAGCCCGAATAATAAGCTATTTTTTCCGCCGCTGAATTTTTTTCATTTTCCTCAATAAAACCACCCTTGCTTAATGCCGGGATTAAAGAATTTATGGTGTAGGCTTCTACTTCAGGTAAAATTTCTTCCAAATCTTTGCTTTGCAAGGCTATTGGCAAAACTTTGTGATGCCATGCAGCAGCCGTATAATAAGGTAGATTTAACGCATCGGAAACCGGGCCACCTTCACGTAGCACCTTATAATCTGCCGGAGAAACCATAATCACTCCATTTAAATACATCCACTGCTGGTTTTGTAAAGCTAGCGATAAGCCCATCACCCTAGTACCTCCATAACTTTCCCCGATAATGTACTTCGGGGATAACCAACGGTTGTTTCTGGTAACAAACGTATTCAACCATTCCGCTAAATACTTGATGTCTGCATTAATTCCAAAAAACTTTTTACGATCCACTTCTGCTCCCGTCTCTGGAATAGTTCTACTGTAGCTCGTATTTACGGGATTCACATACACAATATCAGTTTCGTCTAAAACCGAAAACGGATTTTCTTTTACGCCATAAGGCTGAACGGGGTAGCCTTCACTATCAATTTTTAAAATTCTTGGTCCTGTATAGGCCAAATGCATCCAAACCGATGCTGAACCTGGCCCTCCATTGTAAGAAATCAACAAGGGTCTTGAAGCCCTATCTTTGATATTATCGCGTGTGTAGTAGGTGTAATATAAACTTGCCATTGGCTTGCCGTTCTCATCCCAAACAGGTTGCATTCCAGTTTGTGCGGTATAGGGTATGACCACGCCATTGATAGTTACTTTATGCTGTGTCGTAATAACAGTATCTACCGCTATTTTTCGCTGTTGACCAAAAGTACACTGCACCATAAACGCAAGACCAATACTCAGTAAAAAAACTTTCATATAAAAACCATTAATTGAACCATTAAAAGTTTAAAAATAATACTAAAAATTTAAAGTTACTAGTAGTTATACCTTTTGAAATTATCATAATCCGCTCCTTAAAAACCAATATTTTTAAAAAAAGAGTTGGCGCAGCTCAATCCTAACATCAGTTAGGCCTGAAAAATATCCCTCAAAAAATTAAGAATATATACTTTATACACGCTTGACACTAAAAGCAGCGCTACAGCTTCTATTTTTTCAGGTAAATTAGAAAGGGAAAAGGTGTTTTTTATTGCAGTAATTTTTAATGGTAAATAGTATTACCCTTATATTTGTACAAAATTAAACACCACAATGGGTAAATTGTTAATTGTAGGTACCGTTGCTTTCGATGCCATTGAAACTCCTTTTGGAAAAACTGATAAAATTTTAGGTGGAGCTGCAACCTATATAGGCTTAGCTGCTTCAAATTTTAACGTTTCATCTGCTATTGTATCTGTTGTTGGTGATGACATGCCAGCAAACTATTTAGATTTACTGTCAGCTAAAAACATTGATATTTCTGGACTTGAAATTGTTAAAGGCGGTAAAACTTTTTATTGGAAAGGCAAGTATCATAATGACCTGAATGTAAGGGATACACTCGCTACAGAATTAAACGTATTAGCCGACTTTAACCCTATAGTTCCGGAGTCTTTTAAAGAAGCTGATGTTGTTATGCTTGGAAATTTACATCCAAACATTCAATTAAGTGTAATTAATCAAATGACAGAACGACCAAAGTTGATAGTTTTAGATACTATGAATTTTTGGATGGATAATAGCCTACCGGAATTATTAAACGTAATACAACATATTGATGTGCTTACGATTAATGATGAAGAAGCTCGCCAATTAACTGGAGAATACTCTTTAGTAAAAGCGGCTACGAAGATTGAAGCTATGGGGCCTAAATATGTAGTGATTAAAAAAGGAGAGCATGGCGCTTTGTTATTTCATAAAAATAAAGTGTTTTTTGCACCTGCTTTGCCTTTAGAAGAAGTTTTTGACCCTACAGGGGCTGGAGATACTTTTGCTGGAGGATTCTCGGGATATTTAGCATCAACCAGAAACATCTCATTTGAGAATATGAAAAATGCCGTGATTCAAGGGTCCAATTTGGCATCCTTCTGTGTTGAAAAATTTGGTACCGAACGCATGATTTCTTTAAACAAAGAAGAAGTAAATAAAAGACTGCTACAATTCAAAGAATTAAGTCAGTTTGATATAGAATTAGAATAAAGTTTGCCCTGAATTTTCAGGGCATTTTTAATACAACGCTACGAGAAAATGAGTGATGCAATCAAACATGAATGTGGAATATCTTTAATTCGCTTATTAAAGCCATTGTCCTATTATCAGGAAAAATATGGAACTGCATTTTATGGAGTAAATAAAATGTATTTGATGATGGAAAAGCAGCATAATCGCGGACAAGACGGTGCTGGTTTTGCAAGTATTAAGTTAGATATGAAAGCTGGCGAACGATATATGAGTAGAGTACGCTCTATTGAACAGCAACCTATACAAGATATTTTTGCTCAAATTAACGAGCGTATAAATACCAGCTTTAAAGAACATCCAGAATATGAACAGGATGTGGCGCTTCAAAAAAAACATATTCCTTATATCGGGGAGCTTTTATTGGGTCATGTACGCTATGGTACTTTTGGCAAAAATAGCATTGAAAACGTTCACCCATTTATCCGTCAAAATAATTGGATGCACCGTAACCTAATCGTTGCGGGAAACTTTAATATGACAAATGTTGATGTGCTGTTCGATAATTTGGTACAAATTGGCCAACACCCTAAAGAGATGGCCGATACGGTCACAGTTATGGAAAAAATAGGGCATTTTTTAGATGATGCCGTAGCCAAACTTTATAAAGAAATTAAAAAAGAAGGATATAATAAGCAAGAGGCATCACCACTTATCGCAGACCGCTTGAATGTAGCTAAAATATTAAGAAGGGCTGCGAAAAACTGGGATGGCGGATACGCTATGGCTGGATTATTAGGGCACGGAGATGCTTTTGTTTTGCGTGATCCCGCAGGTATTCGACCGGCTTATTATTATCAAGATGATGAAGTAGTTGCTATTGCCTCTGAAAGACCTGCCATACAAACCGTTTTCAATGTACAATTTGAAAACGTAAAAGAATTAGATCCAGGTCATGCCATTTTGATTGAAAAAAACGGCCAAGTAAAAATCAAAAAAATTCTTGAACCAACGGAACGTAAAGCCTGTTCCTTTGAACGTATTTATTTTTCTAGAGGAAGTGACAAGGAAATATATCAAGAGCGCAAAGAACTAGGTCGTCTTATTTTTCCAAAAATTCTAAAAGCTATTGATGCAGATATAAAAAATACTGTTTTTTCGTATATCCCCAATACTGCTGAGACTTCATTTTTTGGGATGGTGAAAGAAGCTCAAACCTATATGAATAAAAAGAAAGAAGAACAGATTCTTTCTTTAGGATACAAAATAACAAAAGAACAATTGCATGAAATTCTTGATGTTCGACCAAGAATCGAAAAGGTCGCCATTAAAGATGCCAAACTGAGAACGTTTATTACGCAAGACAGCGGCAGAGATGACTTGGTAGCCCATGTTTACGATATTTCTTATGGCTCTGTTAAACCAGGTGATAATCTAGTTATTATCGATGATAGTATTGTTCGGGGAACAACACTTAAAAAAAGTATTCTTAAAATACTAGATAGGCTACATCCAAAAAAAATAATAGTAGTTTCATCGGCCCCACAAATTCGCTATCCTGACTGTTACGGTATTGATATGGCTAAATTAGAAGACTTTATTGCTTTTAGAGCGGCACTTGAATTACATAAAGATCGAGGCACCACTAAAGTAATTGATGCTATTTATCAAAAATGTCTTTTACAAGTGAGCTCTCAAGATAAAGATGTTATTAACTACGTGAAAGAATTTTATGCGCCTTTTACTCCAGAGGAAATATCTGAAAAAATAGGCAGCTTATTAAGTTCGTCTGAAATTAAGGCAGAGGTTCAAATTATTTATCAAACTATCAAAAATCTTCATCAAGCCTGCCCTAAAAATCTTGGGGATTGGTATTTTACGGGAGATTACCCAACACCAGGAGGAAATAGAGTGGTAAATAGAGCATTCATCAATTTCTACGAGGGTAAAAACGAAAGAGCCTACTAAAGGTACTATCGATGAAAAGCATCTTTTAGAGCACTTTATCGACAATATTTGCATTTTGTCGTAATTATCGTCGTTTCAACGACTATGCGAGTAATTTTAAAACTTGCCATAGCATAAGTAGGTTAAGTTCATGGTAAGATTTGGGGAAAAAGGCGAAGTTTATCTTCGCCTTTTTTATTTTTAGAATGTGGATTTTCATCACACGCAACCTTAAGTTACTAGTGCACCTTGAACTAAAGGCATTTTTCAACAGGTTATACTTCTTTCAACTATTTAAATTTTTATAAAAAATTATATCGAAAATTAAGTAGGAACTCTACTGCCTGCATTTTTGTTTTCTTTATCCCTCCTCTTTTTAATTCTTTTGCCATACCAAACACCCTTAAATGTACCGGTTGACTTTAAATAGTGTGTATTCATCTAAAACATACTGCCTGTATTTCAACAATAAATATCTTTGATGCACCATAGCATAAGTAGGTTAAGTTCATGGTAAGATTTGGGGAAAAAGGTAGAGCTATGCTCTACCTTTTGTTTTTTTAGAATTACCCTAAGAAACCAGGGAACCATTTCGTCATCCAATTTATTTCCTAAAAAATAGCATTTCAACTTATAATCAAGACGTTCATCTAAAAGATTGTATAAAAGGCCCTAATTGGTTTAATTTTGTAGGACCATAGCATAAGTAGGTTAAGTTCATGGTAAGATTTGGGGGAAAAAGGTAGAGCTATGCTCTACCTTTTTCATTTCTGATAATCAGCACTTTACTAAATAAGACGACCCTACTCCTCCAAAAACCATACGTTTAATTGCAAATAATCACATAAATTATGGGAGAATCTTTTGATATTTCTCTAAATACCAGTATTTTAGCATCGCCATAGCATAAGTAGGTTAAGTTTATGGTAAGATTTGGGATGAAAAGGGTAGAGGAAACTCTACCCTTTTCTATTTGACATTACAACATAAAAAAGTCCGTTTGGAACTAACCAAACGGACTTTTTTATGTTCTACCTCTATTTTATTGCGAAAGGTAGCTTATTTATTTGAAGCGTATAAGGCTGACACCTTTTTCCAGTTAATTACATTAAAAAATGCAGTGATGTAATCTGGTCTTCTATTTTGGTAATTTAAATAATACGCGTGCTCCCAAACATCTAATCCTAAAATTGGGAAACCTGTGCAACCTACCTCTGGCATTAAAGGATTGTCTTGGTTAGGCGTAGAACAAACTTCTACCTTTCCGCCCTTATGCACACAAAGCCATGCCCAACCAGACCCAAATCTTGTTCCTGCCGCCTTAGAAAATGCTTCTTTAAAGGCGTCAAAAGAACCAAATGCTGCATCAATGGCTGTAGCTAAGTCTCCTGAAGGTTTTCCTCCGCCGTTTGGCGACATCACCTCCCAAAATAAAGAATGATTATAGAAACCCCCACCATTATTACGAACAGCAGCATTATTCATGTCTAAATTTTTCAAAATAGCTTCGATCGATTTTTTCTCCAAATCTGTGCCTGCAATTGCGTTGTTCAGGTTCGTTGTGTACCCGTTATGATGTTTTGTATGGTGTATTTCCATAGTGCGTGCATCAATATTTGGTTCAAGTTCATCATATGCGTATGGTAATTTTGGTAATTCAAAGGCCATAATTATAGTTTTTAATTAATAAATCGTTGTCTTACAAAGTTAAGACTTTCAAAAAACTAATTGCATTAATTATTTGTTAAGAACTTTAGAATCCTGATTTTAGCGTGAAATTGAACTAAGATTCCGTAATTTGTAACAAAAATAGCTTGCAAAATTCTTCCTATCATATTTATAGTGCTTCCGCCGGGTCTGGTAAAACCTACACCCTAACAAAAGCATATTTAAAAATAATTCTTGCGGATACCTCTTCTGCAAATTATAGAGAAATTTTAGCCATTACGTTTACCAACAAAGCGGTCAACGAAATGAAGGAGCGGATCTTAGGTAGTTTATTTGAATTCGGAAAAGTTCCTTTAATTGACGCTGCCAAACCCATGTTCAATGCCATAGCAGAGGAACTAGATATTAGCCCTGAAATACTACAAAAAAGAGCTAAAAAATCACTGAAAGAAATCCTCCATAACTATGCTTTTTTCGATGTTTCAACGATTGATAAATTTACCTACCGGTTGATACGAACTTTTGCAAAGGACCTACAATTACCCCAAAACTTTGAGGTTATTTTAGACACGTCTCTTTTGTTGAATGAAGCCGTGGCAAGATTAGTACATAAAGCAGGCACTAACGAAGAACTTACCAAGGTATTGATCGATTTCGCTTTAGAAAAAGCGGATGATGATAAAAGTTGGGATGTGTCTCTAGATATTTTTGATATGGGCAAGGAGCTTATATTTAAAGAAAAACACGAAAAGCATTTAGTGCATTTTTTAGAAAAAAATATTGCTGATTTTGAAATTTTAAAAAAAACCTTACGAAAAAAAATAAGGGAATTTGAAAATACTATAAGCGAGACAGCCAAAAGTGCTTTACAGCTAATTTCAGAAAACGGACTAGAATTTACCGATTTTAAATCTTCTTATTTTCCTAAATTCATGCTCGATGTGAGTACTTTAAAGGCCGGTATAAACTTCGATGCTGCTTGGAAACGGGATTTTGAAAACACCACCTTATACAACAAAACCTTAGCCGAGGATAAAAAAGCGACAATTGATAGTTTACACGCCAGGTTTAACGCACAGTTTAGTACTATTAAAGAATATCTTTATGCTATCGCATTCTTGCGAAACGGCTATAAAAATATTGTGCCATTAACGGTTTTAAATGCCTTACAAAAAGAGGTTCAAGCCTTAGAAATAGAACGGGATGAAATTCCTTTATCTACATTTAATACCATCATTTCAAAAGAAATTAAAGACCAACCTGTTCCTTTTATTTATGAACGATTGGGCGAAAAATATAAGCACTATTTTATCGACGAATTTCAGGATACTTCAGAACTGCAATGGACAAATTTAATCCCATTAATTGGCAATGCCTTAGAAAGCACAGATGATAAGGGTAATTTAGGTTCTTTATTGCTCGTGGGCGATGCCAAGCAAGCCATTTATAGGTGGCGAGGTGGAAAAGCAGAGCAATTTTTAGATCTCGTTACTAAAACCGTAAATCCGTTTGTTGTAGCACCAGAAATAGAAAATTTACCTGCTAATTATCGAAGTTATGAGGAAATTATAAAATTCAATAATGACTTTTTCACAAGTACTAGTAGCAACCTCAATAACCCTGCGTATAGCACTTTATTTCAAGAAGGGAACCGACAAGAAATTAATCATAAAAAAGGAGGTTTAGTACAATTAAATTTTATTGAAGAAGGTAGTGAAAAAGAGAATAATGAGCTTTACTGTGAAGAAGTTATAAAAACGATTCGCGCACTCCTTGAAAAAAATTATGCCCTTAGCGATATTTGTATTCTTGTTCGTGATAAAAAAAACGGAATTTTATTAGCAAATTTTTTAAGTGAACAAGGCATTCCTATTATATCATCAGAAACCCTACTTTTAAAAAATTCGGATAAGGTAGGTTTCTTAATTCATCTTTTAAATTTTAGCCTCAATCCTGAGAATCTTGAGGCGGCTTACGCCATACTTTACTTTTTAAAAGGAGAATCTGACGACTTACATTCCTATTTGGCTTTAAATTTAAAGCAACTTGAAAAGCATTTAGACCAAGCTTTTGGCTTTAGTCTTACTAAATTCAGAAGCCTATCTGTTTTCGACGGGTTTCAGCAAGCCATAAAAGCCTTTGCTCTAGCCGAAGATGAGCCTGCTTATATCACCTATTTATTAGATGAAATACTAGATGTTGAATATAAGAAAGGAAGTAGCGCCACCTTGTTTTTAGATTATTGGGAAAAGAAAAAGGATTCTTTAAGCATTAGTGCTCCGCAAGGTATGGAAGCCGTTCAGATTATGACCATCCATAAATCAAAAGGACTCGAATTTCCTGTTGTTATAGTTCCGTTTGCCAACGCACATATATATAAGGAGATAAAACCAAAAATGTGGCTACCCGTACCCGACGAAGATTTTAATGGTTTTAAAGAACTTTTAATTAACAAGAACAAAGAGGTTATTCAGTATAGTATGTACGCTAATAATCTCTATGATATAGAACAACAGCATCTAGAGCTCGATGCCTTTAATGTGCTTTACGTGGCTTTAACTAGAGCTGTAAAAAGTTTGTACGTCATCACTGAAAAAAAATTAGAAAGTAAAAGCAAAAAACCAAACCTTGAATATTATTCAGGCCTCTTTATGCATTTTTTAATGGACAAAGGGCTTTGGAAAGAAGACCAACTAATTTATAATTTTGGATTATTACCAGCCGCCAATTTGGTTTCACCCAAAAATAATAAGCAACAAAGTATTCCATTTCCATATTCCTTTAAGGAACGGGCCAGTTTTAAAATATTGGCGAAATCAGGAATGTTATGGGACACGACTATTGAAGCTGCCTTAGTGAAGGGAAATACGGTTCATACCATTTTGAGCTTCATACATACCCATGCCGATATTACGCCTTGTTTTGATAATTTAGTGAGCTCAGGAGAATTAAACCAATCAGATGTAAACGCTTTAAAGCAAAAAATAGTGACGATAATTCAACACCCTAAATTAGCTGAATTTTATGCTCCCGATAAAATTATCAAAAATGAAAAAGACATAATCGATAAAAATGGTATAATTTTGCGTCCTGACAGACTCGTTTTTGAGGGAGATAAAGTGACCATTATCGATTATAAAACAGGAAAGCGAAATATTTCCTATAAAGATCAGATTGATTCGTATGCTTTAGCCCTTGAAGCCATGAACTATACAATAAACAAAAAGATCATTGTATATATTAACAATGAAATAACTCCAGAATTTATATAATTATGTACGGTAAAATCAAAGAATATTTAGCAGAAGAACTAGAAAATATCAAAGAATCCGGATTATTTAAAAAAGAACGCATTATTACAAGCGCCCAAGACGCTGTGATTAAAATTAGTACGGGAGAGGAAGTAATAAATTTTTGTGCCAATAACTATTTAGGACTTTCAGCTCATCCAGATGTTGTTAAAGCCGCTAAGGACACTTTAGATAGCCATGGCTTTGGAATGTCTTCTGTTCGGTTCATTTGTGGTACGCAAGACATCCATAAAACACTTGAAAAAACTATTGCAGATTTTTATGGCACTGAAGACACCATACTATATGCCGCGGCCTTTGATGCCAACGGAGGGGTTTTTGAGCCCTTATTAGGGGCAGAAGACGCCATAATATCAGACGCCTTAAATCATGCTTCTATCATTGACGGTGTTCGTTTATGTAAGGCGATGCGTTACAGGTATGCTAATAATGATATGGCTGATTTAGAAAAGCAGCTACAACAAGCGAATAAAGATGGCGCACGATTTAAGATCATTGTGACGGATGGTGTATTTTCTATGGATGGGGTTTTAGCTCCATTAGACAAAATATGCGATTTAGCCGATACCTACGATGCCTTAGTAATGATAGACGAATGCCATGCCACTGGCTTTATCGGAGAAACAGGGCGAGGAACCCTCGAAGAAAAAGGGGTGATGGGTAGAATAGATATCATCACAGGTACATTAGGAAAAGCACTCGGCGGGGCTATGGGAGGCTATACGACAGGAAAAAAGGAAATTATTGAAATGTTACGTCAGCGATCAAGACCATATTTATTTTCTAATTCACTAGCACCCGCTATCGTTGGTGCCTCAATTAAGGTGTTTGAGATGCTAAAAAACGATACTTCATTACGCGATCAACTCGAAAAAAATACAAAATATTTCAAAAAGGAGATGAAAAATGCTGGTTTTGATATTGTTGAGGGAGATTCTGCTATTGTTCCTGTCATGTTGTACGATGCGAAATTATCGCAGCAAATGGCTGAACTTTTATTAGAAAAAGGAATATATGTTATAGGCTTCTTTTTTCCAGTTGTGCCCAAAAATAAGGCGCGAATAAGGGTTCAGATATCTGCAGCACATAAAAAAGAACACTTAGACAAAGCCGTTTCAGCCTTTATTGAAGTAGGGAAAAGCCTCAAAATTATTTAAACGCAGTACTTTTCTTATGAAATGTGTTAAAAAAAACAGGAAATTGATTTTGTTAATAATAGTTAACAACTTACATTTGCAGTTAATAAACCCTTAAACTTAAATATTATAAAATGAAACATCTTAGCAAATTATTAGTTGTTGCCCTACTTTTTGTAGGATTTAACAGCATTCAAGCGCAAGACGAGAATAATCCGTGGCAAATAGGTTTTGGTCTTAACGCCATTGATGTTTATCCAGCTGCTGGTACCAATGCACGTCTTGGTAACATTCCAAGTTCTTTCGGTAACGAATTTTTCAATGCAACTGATCACTGGAACATTCTTCCTTCTATTTCTTATGTATCTGTATCGAAATATGTAGGTGGTGGATTTTCAGTAGGCGCTAGAGGTTCTTTAAATAGAATTAGCAAATTAGGTGATGTAGAAGTTGATGACTTATCTCACTATGCATTTGACGGTACTATAAAATATTCATTCCTTAAAAATACAGTAATCGATCCTTTCGCTGAAATTGGTGGTGGTTATACTTGGGTTGACGAAATTGGTTCTGGTACAGTAAATGGTGGTGTTGGTGTAAACTTATGGTTTACTGAAAACATTGGACTTACATTCCAAACTGTATACAAGCACGCTTTCGAAGATTACGGAGTTACACATTTCCAACATTTAGCTGGTGTGAACATTAAATTTGGTGGTACTGATACAGACGGTGATGGTATCTACGACAAAGACGATGCATGTCCAGAAGTTGCTGGTTTAGCTGCTTTCAACGGATGTCCAGATGCTGACGGTGATGGTATCGAAGATAGCAAAGATGCTTGTCCTAATGTTGCAGGTTCAAAAGAAATGAACGGTTGTCCTGATACAGATGGTGATGGCGTTGCTGATAAAGATGATGCTTGTCCTAATGTTGCTGGTTTAAAAGCTTTAAATGGTTGTCCAGATGCGGATGGCGATGGTATTGCTGATAAAGATGACGCATGTCCTTCTGAAGCTGGTCCTGCTGCTAACAAAGGTTGTCCTTACCAAGATGCTGACGGTGATGGTGTTTTAGATAAAGACGATATGTGTCCAGATGTTGCTGGTACTGTAGCCAATAAAGGTTGTCCTGAAGTTACTGCTGAAGTACAGAAAAAATTGAATGATTATGCTAGAACTATCTTATTTGATACTGGTAAATCATCTATTCAAGCTTCTTCTACTTCTGTAATGGTTGATATCATTACTATCTTAAAGGAATACCCTAATGCTAAATTTACTGTAGAAGGTCATACGGATAGTGTTGGTTCAAACAAATTAAACCAAAGTTTATCTGAGTCTCGTGCACTTTCTGTAAAAGAATTTTTAGTAGAAAAAGGTATTGAAGAATTTAGATTATCTGCTGTAGGTTACGGTGAAGAGAAGCCTATCGCTTCTAACGCTACAAGATCAGGTAGAGAGCAAAACAGAAGAGTTGAAATTAACTTAGTAAAGTAATTTAATTACTGTAAATTAATTTTAATTAATACATACTAAAAAGCTCCGCAAATGCGGAGCTTTTTTTATTTTTACTTCATGCAAAGTTTTATAGAAGAAGTGGTAGAGACCTTGGTCAAATCTGAAAATGATATTTCTACGCTGCTTTTTGTTCTACCCAGTAAAAGAGCAGGTACGTTTCTTAAAAATAGTATTGCCAAAGCCTTACATAAAACCACTTTTGCTCCAGAGATCTATAGTATCGAAACCTTTGTAGAAAAAATATCTGGTTTTAGTTATGCGTCTAGTACTGACCAACTCTTTACCTTATATCAATCGTATCTAGCTACTACCAAGTCAGCGTCAAAAGATTCGTTTTTAAGCTTCTCTAAATGGGGACAAACTATTTTACAAGATTTCAATGAAATAGATAGATACCTTGTAGATACGAACAAAATTTTTTCGCATATGTCGGCGATTCAAGAAATGAATACCTACATGCAGAGCGAAAAAACACCAATGATTCAAGATTATATAAAATTTTGGAACTCTTTAGATGCTTTATACCACCATTTTAACAAAAGTCTAGCTGAAAAAAAAATAGCCACTCAAGGATTTGCCTATCGAAAAGCTTCCGAGAATATTAAAAATTTTGTTTCGTCTTTAAAAGAACAAAAAATAATATTTATTGGTTTTAACGCCCTTAACAAAGCCGAAGAATTCATTATCCAAGAAATTCTTAAAACTACAACTTCAGACATTTATTGGGACATAGACTCCTATTTTTTAGAAGATAGCCTCCATGATGCTAGTTATTTTATTCGTCAACATAAAAAAACTTGGTCTTATTTTGGTGATCATCCTTTAAATGGGATTAGTAATCATTACCTAGGCCAAAAAAATATCCAAATTATAGGCGTACCAAAAAACATATCCCAAGCCAATTATGTGGGCCATTTATTAAAGAAAATACAGGTTGAAAATTCAACTTTATTAAAAAATACAGCCGTAGTCTTGGGAGATGAACATTTATTAAACCCAGTTATGAATGCCATTCCAGTGGAAATCGACCGCATCAACATTACTATGGGCTACCCTATTTCTAAAACTCCTTTAGCCGGACTTTTTTCTTTATATTTTGATTTATGGTTAGGAAAAACTAAAAACGGATGGTTTTACGAGTATGTACTCAACATACTGTCAAACCCCTATATACAGTATTTCTTAGAAGAAAATACGAGCAGTCAAGCTATGCTCATAGCCAATACCATAAAAACTAAAAACTGGAGCTATATAAAAAGCCAGCAACTCTATAATTTAGTAGAGGATCCAAAATTGGTCAGCATTTTATTTTCTGAAAAAGACTTTTCTGTGGATGTCTTTTTGAATCACTGCTTAAAAATAATCACAGTACTAAAAGAAAAATTTCAAGCTTTAAATAAGCCCTTAGAATTAGAATATTTATATCGATTTAATGCTCTCTTTAACCAAATTTTACAACTGGCTGAACAACATACGTTCTTAGCAGATCTCAAGTCACTGCAAAGTTTATACAAAGAACTTTTAGCTACTGAAACTTTAGACTTTCAGGGTGAACCACTCCAAGGCACTCAAATTATGGGAATGCTCGAGAGTAGAAATCTCGATTTTGAAACCGTTATTATTAGCTCAGTAAATGAAGGCATATTACCTTCGGGAAAGTCAAATAATTCATTTATTCCTTTTGACATTAAAGTTAATTACGGCTTGCCTACCTATAAAGAAAAGGATGCCGTATACACCTATCACTTTTATAGGTTATTACAACGAGCCAAAAATGTCTATCTCATTTACAACACAGAACCCAATGTTTTAGAAGGTAATGAAAAAAGTCGCTTACTAACCCAATTATTGACCGATGAAAACCGAAATGCAGCTATTACTGAAATTACGGCTTCAAGCCTTGTAAAAACTTCTCCCGTAAAAAAACAAAGTATTTCTAAAAATGATACTTTGATGAGCGAAATTAAAGCTTTGGGAACTAGAGGATTTTCGCCTAGCTCATTGAGCAATTATATAAGAAACCCTATAGATTTTTATAAAAAAAGTATCTTAAAAATATACGATACTAATGAGGTTGAAGAAAGCGTTGCCGCCAATACGTTTGGAACTATTGTACACGATAGTTTAGAAGATTTATACCAAAACTTTGTTGGAAAATTTTTAGAAAAAGAAAGCTTAACAAAGCTATTGGGGGAAGTTGAGAAAACAGTACAACTCAATTTCAAAAAAACCTATGCGGAAGGAGAAATATCGACAGGTAAAAACCTTATTGCTTACCATGTAATTTTAAGGTATATTCAAAATTTTATTCAATTAGAAATAAAAGAAGTAGCAAAGCACAACATTAAAGTGCTAGCTCTGGAGCAAAATTTAGAACTTGTTTTTTCTGTACCCAACATTGAAGGTTCAATTAAAATTAAAGGAAAGCTCGACCGTATAGATGAGGTGGACGGCGTACTGAGAATTATCGATTACAAAACAGGAAAAGTAGAGCCTAAAAACGTAAAAATAAAAGACTGGGAAGACATCATTCTAAACTATGATATGAGTAAGGCCTTTCAGCTTATGTGCTATGCCCTTCTCTATGATCAGAAAACACCCATAACACGTATCGAGGCCGGAATACTATCTTTTAAAAACTTATCTAAAGGTGTCTTGTTATTCAACCAAAATAATACGACTGTCATAACCGAAGACACCCTTAAGGACTTTAAAAATGTACTCTTTAAACTAATTCAAGAAATTTTCGATCCTAGCGTTCCGTTTACAGAAAAAGACATCTAATTATTTTAAATCTGGTCTGGTAGGCCTAACTTCAATTTTACTCGGCAAAGTTCTTGAATTCATTTTTAATAAATCATAGACCAACTCTCCGATATCTTCAGGCTGAATTTTCCAAGCATCTTTATCCGACGGTGTGTGATCATTAAAATGTGTCGCTACGGAACCTGGCATAATGGTAGAAACTTTAATCCCGTATTGTCGTAAATCTAGCATTGCGGCTTGTGTAAACCCTACAACACCAAATTTGGTGGCATTATAGCCCGCTCCATTTTCAAAAAAGTTTGTACCTGCCAAGCTTGCTAAGGTGATATAATAACCTTTAGATTGCTTGAGCGCTTCGACAGAGGCCTTTAGCGTGTGAAAAACTCCGTTTAGGTTGGTGTTGATCATTTGATGCCATTGATCCTCTGACATTTGATCTATTGGTGCAAAATTACCAACTCCTGCATTGGCCAAAACCACATCTAGCTGACCCCATTTTTTTAGTATGGCTTCAACAGCTTTTTGTTCGTCCACTAACTTGGTAACATCTGATTCAAGTGCTAAAACCTGATCTTTATATCCTAAACGAGCAGCAGCTTCTTGAACCGTTTTTAAGGTTCTCCCGCTAATAGCAACGTTCATGCCTTCTGCTAGTAATTTTTTTGCTGTTCCGTAGCCTATTCCCTTGGAACCGCCAGTGATATAGGCAACTTTATTCTTTAAATCCATAATGACTTTTATTTTAAGTGAAGTTAAAGATTGAATTACATCTTTTAAAAAATAGCACGTTATAGTTTTCTTAAAACAATAAAAGCCTAAAAGTAACCCTGGTTGAAATTTTCAAGGAAACCTATGATTGAATCCTTATTTGTACAAAAACAGGAAAGTGATCGGAGGGAAATTTAAAATCAATACTACTTGACAATACTCCGTATTTTTGAACTTTAACAGCCTCAGAAACCATAATAAAATCTATTCTACGCGTTACAGGCTCCTTGTATTTAAACCCGTTAAACGTACCTTCAGGACCAAAAACTACTGTCGCTTTTTCCTTAGCATCTGACAAAACAGTCTTGGCCTCTGTTATAACTTCTGAAGTTGGTTCCACATTAAAATCGCCCATTAGGATAACCGGAAGGTTTTTCGTGTTGACATTTTTTATTTTTTCCAGAATAAGTTTCATGCCTTTTTGTTGCGCCACAGCTCCAACATGGTCAAAATGCGTATTAAAAATCCATATGTTTTGTTTGCTTTCTTTTAAGCTAAACAACCCATAGGTACAAACTCTAGGATAGGCTGCATCCCATCCCTTAGAAACCTTTTCAGGAGTGTCGGACAGCCAAAAGGTATGCTCTTCTATCAACTCAAGCTTGTTCGAATTGAAATAGATTCCTGAGTGCTCCCCTTCTTGTTCACCATCACGACCTTTACCTATAAATGTATAGCCTGTTAATATATTTTTTAAATCATTTACTTGATTAGGCCTAGCCTCTTGGACTCCTAAAATATCAGGAGCCAGAAATAAAATTTGAGAACCTAAAAATTCTTTTCGGTGGGGCCAAGCATTTTCTCCGTCAGATGCAATATCTAAACGTACATTATACGTCATGACATTGAGTTGTTGACTTCTAGAGCTAGTGATGCACATAAAAACTACTAAAAGCGAAAATAGAGGTGTTTTCATAGGTGATAATTGATTAAAACGATAATTAAAAATTAATACCAACCAGTGCCTATAGCCATTTAAATTGTCTATTTTACCTATTGATACACTCGAATATAATCAATAATCATCTGTTGTGGAAATATGGTATCGTCAATACCTTTTTGACCTCCCCACATACCACCAACCGCTACATTTAAAATAAGGTAGAATTTTTTATCAAAAGGCCATTCTGCACTTGTTTTACCTTC
The DNA here is from genome assembly GCA_963974535.1 of uncultured Cellulophaga sp. Lineage (GTDB taxonomy): Bacteria > Bacteroidota > Bacteroidia > Flavobacteriales > Flavobacteriaceae > Cellulophaga. The sequence continues at coordinate 35,525 of CAXBCN010000001.1, read as the reverse complement.
ATTTTCGACTTGATTATACACCACATTATCTAGCATAAAATCTATTTTTTCAGGCGTCCATTCAATAGCATAAACATGAAATTCATGATTTGGATTTTCAATAAAGGTCGATTTTCCTTTTTGTGTGCCCAGCATATGGTTGTATGCTTTAGTGTGTATGGTACCATGTATCGTATCGTTATCATAACCCACATGTTCCATAATATCGATTTCACCACTTTCGGGCCAACCAATTTCTTTCCTATCCTCACTTAACATCCATATTGCAGGCCACATACCGCGCCCTTTGGGTAATTTTGCCCTTACTTCAATGCGTCCATATTGCCATGCTGCAAGACCTTCGGTCTTTATTCTCGCCGAGGTGTATTGTGCGGTATCAATTTCAGTTTTGTATTTCGCCCAACCATTAATTTCTGAATTTCTAAAATCTTTATTGGCAATTTTTTCCTTATGTGCTTCAAGGATCAAATGGCCCTTTTCAACACGTGCATTCTTTAAACTGTCCGTGTAGTATTGTTTTTCTTGATTGGCAATAAATCCATAATCATATCCCCACTGGGTAGAGTCTGGCTTTCCGGCATAATTAAATTCGTCACTCCAAACTAAGTCCCATCCATTTTGTGCTGGACTCACTTCTAATCGTTCAAAAAGTAATTCAGGTTCGTTGGTGGTGATGTAATCAAAGTTGTTTGCAATTAACCAATCTAAATCCTCTACAGAATTTGCCGTCCATGCATTTAATTTTAGATTTTTATCCTTTGCTTCCTGTATCCATTCTGGTTTCCTTTTTAAAATATGAACAGCATAATCTAAGCCTGAAATACTATCATTATATAAAACCTCTGGCGATTTTGAACCATCTAAATACTGTGTTTTTGCTGTTGGATTTAGTTCAATGATTTTTTGTAATATTTCGTAACTAAAACTGATGTAGTACGATATATAGGCTTCTGCATTAAGCTCAGCCACTAAGGCTACGGCTTTTTCTGCCATTAATTCATTCCGGCCTTCAGTTTTTGAAGGTTTTAATTCGCAGACCAAGCCCGTGCCAGGATTATTGTCCATTCCTGCGAGAATATAGTCCTTTAGGGTGGGTAAGGTTTCTCCGTTTGTTAATTTTTGTTTGGCCAGAGTGGCATAGGAGTTTTCTTCGATAATTAAGCCTTGATAATCAGGATCGTGAGTCACAATTAAAATACTGTCTAAGGTCATTCTCACGTCAAATTCTGAACCAGTACAACCTATTGCTATAGCCTGTTTTAAAGCAGCAATGGAATTTTCAGGAAGGTTTTTTGCTTTCCAAGCGCCTCTGTGAGCAATTACTGGATTATCGGCAAAAGTGATGTTTTTAGTTGCAATTGAGCTACATGCACTACAACCAATAATAAGAACTAATAAAAAAAAATAACGCATATTTCTATATATAAAAGATGTCATCATAAAAATCTAAGGGCAATAAATTGCCCTTAGACATCCAATAAAAAAACTCAACTCAACTTAAGTTTTATGATCTATTACCATTAATTATAACCTTCATTTTGAGGGTAACTAGGTCCGAACAAATCTAAATCTTCTTGAAAAATTGGCCAGTTAATAAAATAGTCTTGCCAATTTACCCTCGGGTCTCTGCTACCTCCAAAATTATTTGGAAAGAATGGGCCATCCCCAGCGTAATTCCTCATTTGAAAATTTAATGTTGCAGCACCAAATCTTTTTAGAGTAAACCAGCGCTCTCCTTCAAAGGCTAATTCACGTGCGTTTTCGTCTAAAATATCTTGTAAAGTGACGCTTGTTAAAGGGGCAGCGTTTGCTCTTGTACGCACTGCATTGATATAAGGTAAGGGATCTCCACTGCCAGATCTTAAAATGGCTTCAGCGGCTAATAAATACGTTTCTGCTAAACGATACACCATGATATTACTTCTTTGTAAATACGAATTCGGGTCATCATCATCTTGGGTATACTTTAATGTTGATGGGTGAAGTCTTTGGTAAAAAGTGGTATACGTTCTACTGGGATTATTTAAATCAGTAATCGGCTGGTAAATAGTTATCTCTTGTCCTGAGTTTGGACCATCATTGTAATAATATTTTAATCTAAAATAGGTGTCATTATCTCTTGTATCATTGGGATCAGCTGCTAGTAATCCTTGTAAATATAGGTTAGGTAAAACTCTTGAAAATCCTCTACCCCCCTGAGCTGTTTCAGCATTAATACCTGGAATTTGAAAATACTGTGTAACAAAATTAGCATTAATCATTGTGGTACCACCACCACCTAATATATTATCTTGCGATTGTATAACAAACAATTGTTCTGAATGATTTCTATCGCCTTTAAAAACATCGGCTGTACTTGGCACTAAACTATGCGGACTATCAGGATCTTCAATTACAGAAACCGCTTGGTTGCGAGCTTCAGTCCAATTTCCTTCCCATAAAGCTACTTTTGCTTTTATATGTTTGGCTGTACCTTTTGATACACGACCAAAAGTCACGTTCCAATCTAAATGATCCACTGCAAAAGCTAGATCGCTATTCAATAAGGCAAATATTTCTTCTTTTGTAGATTTATTCTGAATAACCTCAAAAGCTGTTTCGACGGTTACCGTCTCTGTAGAAACATAGATATTATTATACATTCTGTATAAAAAGAAATAGGAAAGTGCTCTAAAGAACTTGGCTTCTGCTATAATTTTATCCCTACTTTCCTCGTCTAAACTATCTAAATCCTCGGCCGCATTTATAATATCGGTTGCTTTATTTGCAATCGTATAAAAACGTTTCCAAAATAAAGAAGATACAAATTGGGAACCTAAATCAACTGGAGAAACGCCTCTTTCATAACGGCCCATAAGTCCTGTATAACCAGATCTCGAAAATGCTAAATCACTTCTTGAAGGCAATACCACCCCTCCCATATAATCTTCTGTTCCTTGATCATAGCGATCTCTATAGAATTTGTATAAGCTGACAACTCCTGATTTCAAGCCCTCTTCTGTTGTGTACACATAATCAGCATCGATTAATGTTGTTGGCTGTTCTTCTAGAAAGTCTTCACATGAAATGGTAAAGAAAATAGCCATAAGCAAAAACAGCCTATATTTTACTTTTTTATAAAAATATGTTGTTTTCATTTGTTTATTTTTTTAATTATTTTTAGTTATAAACCAACTTTTACTCCAAAAGTTAAGGCTCTTGCATCAGGATATCCAGTATCGGCGGTTGAAAAAGTATTTCTTATGTTTACTTCTGGGCTATAGCCGATATAATCTGTTTTAGTAAATACATTTGTTGCAGTTACATAAAACCGAATAGAATCTATATTTAATTTCGGTAGCGATGATGATGGTAAGGTATAGCCTAAACTCAATGTTCTTAACCTAACATAGGAAGCATCTTTAATTGCTAAAGAATTCAAATATTGCGGAGCAGTATCAAAACTTGGTCTTGGGAAGGTTGTAGATGGATTTTCTGGCGTATAATACGGAACTTTAACTCCGTTTAATTTACCAGATAAGGTGCCCCCATTGTTAAAGTCTGATAAAAAAGGATTTACTCTAGTGGCTCCTTCAACCGCATAGAAATCAACAAATAAATCAAAACCTTTGTAATTCAAGGTTGAAGACAATGATCCAAACCAATCTGGATTAGGATCTGTATACACACGATCTTCTGGTGTAATTCTTCCATCAGGAACTCCCGTAATATTACCATCTATATCAACACCATTGGTATCTTTAATTCTGATATCCCCTGGTCTTAAATCTGTCTGTACAATGGTTGACTCTGGATTTGCTTGAGGCGCATTGGCAAAATCATCACCAACTTGCCAAATACCATCAAAAGCATATTGACGAATAACGCCTACAGGTTGACCCACAAAATAATCAAATGCATCATCTTCCAAAATAGCGTCACCATTACCATCGTTATATAAATCAACTAAATTATTTTTATTGTTAGACCAATTGGTGGATACCGACCACCTAAAATCTTGGGTATTAATTAAGTTAGCCGTTAAGCTTAATTCAACACCGGTATTCTGTAATTCTCCAGCATTGAAATAGGTGCGGTTATAGCCTGTGATTGAAGGCACACCTCTTTGTAATAATAAATCCGTTGTTCTAGCATCATAATACTCAAATGCCCCCGTTAAGAATCTATCAAATAATGAAAAATCTAAACCAAGGTTTAAGGTAGTCACTCTTTCGTATTTTAAATCTCTATTGGGCAGTACTCCAGTTGGAGAAAAACCTGAGGCTGTTTGTCCATTGAAGATATAAGGCTGATCTTCTGCCGTAAATAATGATCTAAATGGGCTAGATGGAAAGTTGACAAGCGTACCATAACTCGCTCTAAATTTTAATTCCTGAATAGCATCTATTTCTCTTAAGAAACTTTCATTATGCATTTTCCAAGCAAAAGAAGCTGCTGTACTTTGTGCCCATTTATTATTCTCTGCATTTGTTGATGCTGCATCCGCTCTAAACGTCCCTGAAAATAAGTATCTATCTAAAAGATTATACCGTAAACGTGCCATATAAGAGGTTAAATTAAGTGGATTTTCAGCACGAACTACGGTCACATTACCTATGGCATTACCAATCCCATTGTAGCCAAGATCTTCGTTAGGGAAACCTTGTCCTTCTGTTAAAGTTCCATTGAACCTATCTTCTTGAGCTGATTGTACTAGGGTTAAATTAAATTTATGAGCCTCCGTAAACTCTTTATCATAGCTAAGGATGTTTTCAATTAAATATGATTTTCTTGTTTGATTTTCTATTCTTGCCACACCTCTTTCAGTCGCACCTGGTGAACTTAAAGATGATTGGTATTGTCCACGTTCAGAATTTTTACGTGTAAGGTTTGCTTTTAATTGATAGGATAAATTATCAGTAATTTTATACATGGGTGAGATGTTAATCACAAAATCATTACCTAATTCATCATTTGTTTGTTCTCTTAAATTCCACAAGGGATTCGTTGCTGTTAATTCCTCACCGCTTGGAAATTGTATGATATTACCATCTGCATCAAAAGCACTTCCCAAAGGAGAGGTTGTAATAACATTTACGTTTGCTGATCTTGCGATATCATCGGTTAAGAGGTTCAAATCAAAGGCCACAGAAAACTTATCATTTATTTTTTGATCTACATTTAAACGCAAATTGGTTCTGCTATAACTAGAGGTTGGAATAATACCATTTTCCTTGAAATAGTTTAAACTAGAATACACCTTTGTCATTTCTGTACCTCCAGAGATACTGATGGTTTGGCTATTTATCAACCCTGATCGTAATAACTCTTCTTCCCAATCAACAAATCGATTGTTCGCGATATTGTCAATTTCAACTAATGAAAATGCATCTATTTCATTGGGGTATTCATCTGTTGCATTGTTCGCACGAATAGCCTCTCTACGCAATTGTGCAAATTCTTGTCCGCTGTACACATCAAAATTACGTTCTACAGTTTTTGAGGTCACAAAACCGTGATAATTTACTTGTATTTGACCACTTGTTCCTCGTTTGGTAGTGATTAAAATGACCCCATTAGCACCTCGTGATCCATAAATAGCCTGAGCCGAAGCATCCTTTAACACTTCAATAGAGGTAATGTCATCGGCATTTATGTCTTCAATTCCACCATCTCTAATAATTCCATCAACCACATAAATTGCACTGGTGTTTCCTTCAATAGAACCACGTCCTCTAAAAATAATTTCAGAGTTTCCACCTGGTCTCAAAGTACCACCACCCACTTGAACTTGTAATCCTGCAATTCTTCCTCTTAACATTTCGGTTACATCTGATGTAGGTGTTAAAACCGCCTTTTGTAAATCAGTCGTAGCGACTGCATTTTGGATATCACTTTTCCTTTGTGTACCATAGCCTACCACAACAATCTCATCTAAAGCACTAGCATCTTCTTTTAGAGTAATAGTCATTTCACTACTCTGCGCATTTACCTCTTGAGCTGTGTAACCAATATACGACACCACTAAAATAGCATCGAGGTTGGTAACAGTGATGGTGAACTTACCATCAAAATCGGTAGAAGTACCATTCGTTGTTCCTTTTACTAGAACTGATGCTCCCGGTAGTGGCATATTACCAGCTGCTGACGTAACAGTTCCAGAAACCTGTATTGTTTGCGCGCTGACAAAACCTACACAAGAGAGGAGCATACCAGCGAACAACAATTTAAATTTTTGATTTAATAATTTTAATTTCATGAAAGTTAGTTTTGGTTAAAATTATAATTGACTACCATAATAGAAATAGTGATTCTCTAAACAACCACCACTTATATTGTGTTTTTGTAAATTTAGGCTCAAAAAAATACTATTTTGCTAATTTGCACCTCGACAAAAAACGAACATGATAAAAGGCTTAAGAGAAAATTAACAAAAAAAATCTCTGATAGTGCGTGTTTACTACTAAAAACCTAAGCTACTTAAATATGTTAAAATTATTAGGAATTTTAAAAACTAAGTCCATGTAGTGGTTATGTAGTGGTCAAAAAATGCTATGTAGTGGTTTTAAAATTTTAAGATGTATTCAACTAAACCATCGTCATGTTCTAAATTTAAACGTTTTCTTAAACGATAACGTTTAGTTTCAACACTCTTTGTAGAGATATTAAGTAGGGGTGCTATTTCTTTCGACGATAAGTTTAATCGCAAATAGGCACAAAAACGCAAATCGTTAGGGGTGAGGTCTGGATGTGCTATTTTTATTTTTTCTAAAAAGTCCTTATCGGCATTATTAAATGCTTTTTCAAAAAACTGCCAATCTTTAGAATTGTTTAAATTTCTATCAATAAGAACTAAGGCAGATTCAATTTCCATAGACTTGGAGTTCTTTTTTAATTCCTTTTTAATACTATTGAGTACCTCATTCTTTTTTATAATACTCATCGTAGAAATTGCCAGTTCACGATTTTTACTTTCTATAGCCTGATTTAACTTTTCATTTTTAATTTGCATGATGGTCTGTTCATTTTCTAACTGCTCATGCTTTAATTGTTTACGATAATATCTTTTATAGGCCTTGTGAGTCACAAAGCCTATAAAAGTTAAAACAACTATGTAAAAAGTGAGGACAATGTTACTAAAATACCAAGGCCTTCTGATAGTGAATTGATAATCTGAAGTATTTTCTGATATTTGGTTGCCTATTTTAGCTCTCACTTCAAAATGATAATCTCCAAAAGATAGGTTTTCAAATCTTGTACGGGATTCGTTAGACCATTTACTCCATTTATCGGATAAGCCTTTAAGTCTATGTTGGAATTTGACATCTAAAAATTTATCATATTCGGGAACGGAATAGTCAAAACTAATGATGCCTGTGTCGTAGTCAAATTCACCCGTGTTTTTAACATCCACAACCTGAGTTTGGTCATTGAGGCCTTCTAAGGTAATGGCATTTAAATATATAAAATGATCATTCCCGTAGTTGATTTTTGAAAGATCTATGGTGATATATCCATTAGCCGTGCCTAAAAGATATGTATCGGTATGTAGTAAACTTATATTCTCATATCCAAGGGGTCCTTTTCTCAAGTATGAAGAAATTGAAATGGTATTTATTTTGGGATTATTTGTAACAGCGTCCTTAGTAATGTAAACTAAATTATCTTTAGTAAAAGCCCATAACTTGTTGTTTGTATCTACGATTAATTTGCCTGATAAATAGTTATCTTTTAAAAAAATAGAACTTAAAATACTGTCTTTTATAAATTTATCTTTGGTTGAATTAAACCTGAAAGCACCGTTTTCCGAAGCATAAATAATGTCACCTCCATACTTCGTTAAACCCGAATTTTTTCCGACAGCTAAATTTTCTTCCATACTTAAGTCTGTCACTTTGGTAAATTGATGATCTAGCTTCAATTTAAAAACTCCCTTATATTCATGATTCACCCAAACTTCGTTATTCTTATTTAAAACAAAGTATCGAGAAGAATTTTTAAATCCGTCAATTTTATTTCTAACATTCCATGTTCCATTAAGTTCTTGTAAAATGTTTAATCCGTTATAGTTTCCCTGCAGTAATATTTTCTCTTGATTTGGAATTTCTTTTATGTCCCAGGTGCCAAGAATATTACTAATCTGCTCTGCTTTGTCTTGATCAATAATAAAAGTTCCTAAATGATGACCACAAAATAAGGTGTTATCCTGATAATTATAGAGACTCCAAACCTGACCTTCGGTACCCTTAATAAACCTAAAACTTTCATTGTGATGCTCTAGACTCCTGTAAAACAGACCTTGGTTAGTGCCAATATATAAATAGCCTTTAAATACTTGAGAAGTATAAACGGTACCTATTATACCCTCATAATCGAATAAGGTTTTAATGGCAGATTGAACATTAACGCAATCAATTCCGTTATCTAATCCGGTCCAAACATTTTGAGCGTTATCTTCAAAAAGGGATAGCACCGTATTATTACTAAGTCCTCTTTTTTGCGTCATTTGATAATCTATACGCCCTTCTTTTGTGACATGAATTAATCCGTTAGAAATGGTGCCTAACATATAAGAACCGTCCTTAAGATGAATACCCGTAAAAACGCTAGTAGTTTTTAATAGGTCATCGGCTTCGATAGTCCATTTTTTTAATTCTCCGTCTTGATACCTATAAAATCCCAAATTTCTAGTAATAACCACTAATGCATTACCTACTTCAAAAACGTTTATAATTCTCCCTTTTTCGGCAACATCGCCCTTGATAATTAAATTTGGTATACCACCGTCTATACGATATAATCCTTCATTGGCTACATGAAAATAAATCTGCTCATTTACTTTAAACAACTTATATATAAGATTGTTGACTTTAATAGTTTTAAACTTTTCGGTTGTTGTATTGTAAAAATAAATATGATCATTTGTTTGAAATAATACCCATTCATCATAACCAATGATATTCCAAACTTGTTCATCTTCAGCCATTGGCATCTCTAAATTTTGTAGTAGAGATGTATAAAAAAGTTCTCCCGATTCATTTGGTTTCCAATACCCAAATTCAGAATAACAACCTGTATAGATAATATCATCAATAACACTTACAGCCCTCATAACCGTATTATTGGGAGAATTGAAAAGACGCCAATCCGATCCATTAAATTCTAAAAGCCCTCGATTATTGGCTACGTAAATAAAGTTATTAGACGCTTGGGATAACATCCAATTTTGATTATCCCCACCATAATCCTCTGCCGTATATTTTTGAATAGGAGGCATCTCTTGACAAAAACATGTCAAGCTGAAAAATACTAATAGAAAAAATTGAAGAAATTTCATTATTTACTCAGGTTTTTGCCATGATAACAAACCCAAAACCCGTCATAAATATAGTTTTTGAAAGTGGTTATCCAAAATAGTAGCTCATTTTAAATGAAAGTTTTTAGGTGTTAATTTGTTGCCATTTACAATACTTCTAGGATAAAATCAACATCAATACAGCAGCCAAACATGCGCCAGCAATAGGGCCCAAAATAGGAATCAAGGCATAGCTCCAATCACTTGCCGCTTTATTTTTTATGGGCAATATAGCATGCATAATTCTTGGTCCCAAGTCGCGCGCAGGGTTAATTGCATACCCAGTTGTACCCCCTAAAGACAACCCAATTGACCAAACTACAAAAGCTACAGGCAAAGCGCCTAAAGAGCCTAAACCAATAACGGTTCCAGGTTCTGTAAGTGTTGCGTCCGTAAGATATAATACCGCGAAAACCAATACAAAAGTCCCTACTGTTTCACTTATAAAATTCGAAAAAATATTGCGTATCGCTGGTGCCGTACAAAAAACAGCTTTTTTTGCGCCGGCATCTTCTGTTGCCGCAAAATGATCTCTATAGGTTAGCCATACCGTTCCAGAGCCCAACATAGCACCAAGCATTTGAGCTAAAACATACCTGGGAACATCTTGCCAAGGAAATTTTTCTGCTACTGCTAAACCAATGCTAACGGCAGGGTTTAAATGGGCACCACTGTAAGGAGCGCTAATGACTACCGCTACATAAACTGCTAATGCCCAACCTGTAGTTATAACAATCCAACCACTATTATTTCCTATGGTTTTATTCAAAACAACATTGGCAACAACTCCTCCACCTAATAAGATAAGGATGGCTGTTCCGATAATTTCTGCAATAAATGGTGTCATAGTGTTAGGTGCTAGGTTAAAAATAAAAAACAATACATTGGTAATGAAGAAAATCTTATACTAATTCTACCCGCTTGAACTAAGCGTAGTCGAAGTATTGGGGCTTAGAGGTACTACTCATTGGTCCAGTATTCCAAAGCTCTAATCGCCTTATACCACCCTTTAATTTCTTGATCTATAATCGCTCTTTCTTCGGTAGGTTTAAAACGTTTATCCGTTTGCCAAATCTGTTCAATTTCTTCTGGACTTTCCCAGTAACCAACAGCCAAACCAGCTAAAAAAGCGGCTCCCATGGCTGTCGTTTCTACAATTTTAGGTCGTACCGTTTCCGTGTTTAAAACATCGGCTTGAAACTGCATGAGCATATTATTAATCGTAGCTCCCCCATCAACACGCAATTCTTTAATTGATATTTCGGCATCTGCTTCCATAGCTTTTAAAATATCCATTGTTTGGTACGCAATTGCTTCTAGAGCGGCTCGAGCTATATGTGCATCTGTGCTTCCTCTAGTTAAACCAAAAATGGTTCCCTGTGCTTTTTGATTCCAGTGGGGTGCGCCAAGACCAGCAAATGCTGGAACAAAATATACGCCTTCTGAACTTTCGACAGAACTGGCTAACTTTTCTACATCTGCAGAGTTTCTAATAATTTTTAGACTATCACGTAACCACTGTACCACAGCCCCCGCAATAAAAATACTTCCCTCAAAAGCGTAGGTCGTTTTCCCATTAATTTTCCAAGCGACCGTGGTCAGTAAATTATTTTTTGATACCACAGGTTTATCGCCAATATTCATCAACATAAAACAACCCGTACCATAGGTGTTCTTAACCATTCCAGGTTTTGTGCACATTTGACCAAATAAGGCAGCTTGCTGATCTCCTGCAATCCCAGCAATTGGAATTTTAGTATCGTAAAAAGTAGAACTTGTATGCCCATAAACCTCACTAGACGCCTTAACTTTTGGCAACATGCTTTTGGGAATGGTCAGTAACTTTAATAGTTCATCATCCCAATCCATAGTGTTAATATTAAACATCATAGTTCTTGATGCATTGGTAACATCCGTAATATGTTGCTCGCCTTTCGTAAAATTCCAAACTAACCAAGTATCAATAGTCCCTAGGATAAGATCCCCTGCTTCAGCCTTTTCCCTTGCACCCTCCACATGATCTAAAATCCATTTAACTTTTGTTCCAGAAAAATAAGCATCAATAACTAATCCTGTTTTTTCTCTTATGAGATTATTTTTGCCTTGTTTTTTGAGTTCATCGCAATAATTTGCTGTTCTTTTGTCTTGCCAAACAATAGCATTGTAAACCGGTTTTCCAGTATTTTTATCCCAAACAAGAACAGTTTCTCGCTGATTGGTGATCCCGATACCTGCAATATTTTCGGCATTCAGTCCTTTTTTTGCAATAGCCTCCGCAGCAACACCTGTCTGCGTAGACCATATTTCCGTTGGGTCATGTTCAACCCATCCTGGTTTGGGAAAATATTGAGTAAACTCTTTTTGAGCTATCGAAATAATATTTCCTTGTTTATCAAAAACAATAGCTCGTGAACTAGTTGTGCCTTGATCTAGAGCAAGAATGTATTTTCCCATTATCTTTATTTTAGGTTTAAAAATAGCATAAAAAAAATCGAACTAGAACCTAGTATTCCAAATTTAGACGATATATTGGTTCGATAAAATTATAAATTCCTCAATTTGCTTTTGCTTCCAGGCTTCATTTTTGTGTAAATACTTCCCCATGATTTCGGCTACTTTAGGTGCCATTTCTTGAGCTACTTTAGCGTCTAAAAATAAAACCCTGACCCTTCTGGCCAAAACATCTTCAACAGTTCTTGCCATTTCATGGGTAACGGCCCAAACTACCTCTGCTTGTAAAAATTCTACTTTTGGATGTAGTTTTTCACCCAGGTTTGGATCAGTTTTAATAAGCGCCTCTAGGGCTTTTTGATCTGTTCCGTAGATGTACAGATGATTTGTTTCCTCTGCTGAACCGTCTGCACCATGTATAAAAAGGTGCTTTGTTTTACACGCTTTTTGTGGCAGTTTACCTAAGGCTATGACTTTGTTTATGGTGTCTTGAGCCATTCTGCGGTAGGTCGTCCATTTTCCACCGGTAATGGTGACTAAATCAGATTCAGAAACAATAATTTTATGACTTCTTGAAATCTCCTTTGTTTTTTCTGAATTATCTTTTGGTGCTGCCAAAGGCCTCAAGCCAGCAAAAATGCTCAAAACGTCTGCTCTACGTACAGGCTTATTGAGGTATTCATTTGCTGTTTCAAGGATAAAATCTATTTCTTTCTCTAATGGTTTTGGCTCTAAACTATGACTGTCTAATAAGGTATCTGTGGTGCCGACTACAATTCTGTTGTGCCACGGTACCAGAAATAGAACGCGACCATCGGTAGTTTTCGGTATCATGATAGCATCATTTCCAGGTAAAAAAGAACGGTCTAACACCAAGTGAATTCCTTGACTAGGTCTTATGGTATTTTTAGCTCCTAACTTATCCATTTGTAATACTTCATCTGTAAAGACCCCAGTAGCATTGATGACTACTTTTGCATTTAAGGTATATTCCTTTTCTGTTTCTACGTCTATCGCAATGACTCCACAAACTTTAGCTTTATCATTTTTCTTTAACTGTTTTACTTTAAAGTGATTTAAAACAGTAGCACCCTGTTCTATACAAGTTTGCGCAATATTAACGGCTAAACGTGCATCGTCAAACTGACCATCATGATAAACAACCCCTCCTTTTAATTTTTTTGTTTTAATCGTTGCTAATCGTGAAGATGCATCTTTCCTAGATATTCGTTTAGAACGTCCAAAGCTTAATTTACCCGATAAAAAATCATATATTTTTAAACCGATGGTATATTGTAGCGTATCCCACCAAGAATAATTAGGGATAATAAACGATTGATTTCGCACTAAATGGGATGCATTTTTGAGTAGTAAACCCCTTTCGTATAAGGCTTCTCGTACCAAATCAATATTGCCCTGTGCTAAATAGCGCACCCCGCCATGTACCAGTTTTGTGCTTCTACTCGAGGTACCTTTGGCAAAATCAGACTGCTCTAAAAGCAAGGTGGTATACCCTCTTGTTACACTATCTAAAGCAACGCCTAAACCTGTTGCGCCACCACCTATAACAAGTACATCCCAATGCATTTCGGAGGCTACTTGTGCGACTAAAGAATCTCTATCAAACAAATCAACTTAATTTTAATTAGCTTTATTTTCTTTCAAATATAAAAAAATTATCATCAAAACGAAATAAAACGAAACTTTATTGGCAAAAAATATATGATTTAAGAGATAAATAACTTCAATTTCTTTCGTACGTTTCATTTATTTATCTTTGCTCATGAGTTACACTATTCCTGAAAAATGAAACGACATCAAATTATATTAGAAAAATTAGCAAAGAAAAAGCATCTTGAAGTATCAGAATTAGGTGAGTTGTTAAATGTTTCAACAGTCACTATTCGAAAAGATTTGCGCTTATTGGAAGAAAAGGGTCTTTTGTTCAGGACTCATGGTGGCGCATCCTTAGACAATCCGTATATCAATGAAAAGGCAATTGGTGAAAAAGAAAAAATATCTGTTGAAGAAAAAAATGGCATTGCGCAACGTGCTGCGCAAATGATTGATGAGAACGACTCAATTATGATTGCTTCAGGAACTACGGTGCAAGCCTTTTCTAAGTTTATTAAACCAAAGAATAAACTGACCGTTATTACTTCTTCTCTTTATGTTGTGCTACATTTAATTCAGGATAAGAACATAGAAATTTTACAACTGGGCGGCTATATACGCCATTCTTCTGGTTCAGTAATTGGGTCCTATGCAGAACACATTCTAGGTAATATTTCTTGTAGTAAGCTTTTTTTAGGGGTTGATGGTTTCGATTTAGAATATGGTTTGTCTACTACAAATTTAGAAGAAGCTCAACTCAATAAAAAAATGCTCCATTCTGTTCAAAAAATTATAGTCTTAGCAGATTCTTCAAAATTTGGGAAAAAAAGTTTTGCCAAAATTTGTGATTTGGACCAAATACACGAACTCATCACGGATAAAGGGATTTCACCCGAAATTAAAAGAAAAATTGAAGAAAAAGGAGTGAAGGTTACTATGGTTTAAGTGCATTAAAAACTGTATCCAAGATTCAATCCTAAGTGTGGCCAAAAAGTTAAGCCATCAATAAAAAGGCCGCGGTCTTGTTCGCTATCTAAATCGTACGTGCCGGCACCTGCAACAAGCCCAAAAGTAATATTAGAGTCAAATATCCATTGGTATCCGGTCGCCAAACCTATGGAAGCTATATTCGTTTCAAAATTATCAGAACTCTCCGTGTTAATGGCATTGTAGAAAGCACCCACATGCCAACCTTCCATTCGAGCATCATTTGAAGAGAAATAATAACGACCCTCTAAATAATAGCCAAATCCCGTAGAAACAGTTTCTACGCTGTTACTTGAATTAGCGAGTCTTGCAAACCCCAATTGTCCAACAAGAGAAAAATGATCATTAAGTGCTCTTTCATACTGCACCCCTACATCACCTATTAATGCACTGGCTTTAAGTATATTATCTTGGGCATAAATACTAGAAAATACCCAAATACATAGGGTCGTTAAAAAAGATTTTTTAAGCATAAGAGCGTATATTTTTTGGTTAAGATATAAAATAAAACGCTTGTATGAATTAAAACCTTTGGTCTTGATTCTTTTATTTATTTCTTAATATTCGCATCACACCAATTCTTATAAGCTATTTCTAAGGCCTTCACTTTTTCAGGATACCTTGTGGCTACATCTTTACGTTCTCCTGGGTCTAGGGTAACATTAAAAAGCTTTAGTTCATTATTGTCTACTATTGGCGCAATGTACTGCACAGAAGGTTCGCTTTTCCAATGGTTTTCATGTGCATTGGTCAATTTCCAATCCCCTTGCCTAACTGCCCATGTTTTCTGCCATTTCCAAACTAAAAGTCTATTTTTATCTGGCTTTAAAAGGCTTATCCCATCAAGGGCTGGGTCCTGAATTTCTATACCAGCTGCATCTAAAAGAGTAGGCAGGATATCGGTGGCAGACACATAGTCGGTCACCACATTATTTGCTTCAATTTTACCTGGCCAGCTTATAGCCATAGGTACTCGAATACCACCTTCCCAAAGCGAATATTTACCTCCTGTTAAGGGTGCATTATTAGCGCCAGTTAACGGAGATCCACCATTGTCGGACACAAAAACAATAAGCGTATTTTTAGCTAAGTTTTGTTCTTTTAAAGCGTCTAAAACACGACCAATATTATCATCTAAATTATTTAAATTAGCCAAGTAGTAATTTCGCAATTCATCCGCTTTAATAGCACCAACCCTAGAATATTTATCATAGTAGGCTGCATATGAACCTGGCTCATGGTTTCTAAAAGCTTCCATAGCGCTTGGGTCATAATTAGGAATTTCTTTAGCTCCATATTTGTCTAAATACTTTTTAGGAACTTCATGAATTAAATGGTGTACTGCACTATACGACAAGGTGAGAAAAAAAGGCTTGTCGTGCTTTCTTTTAAGGTAAGCAATCGATTCATCAGTGAAAATATCTGTTAAATACCCTTCATCATAACTCCTTTCCCCCATATTGTGCATGAGTGGCCCTAAAAGAGCACTTGTGCCATAGGGGTCTGGTGTTTTGTCTTTAATTTCCCGGGAGTTTAGCCAATAATCATGAGCATGGGCACTAAATCCTAGAAATTCGTCATAACCATGTTGTAATGGATACTCCCGTACATCATTTCTATGAAAATTACGCCCCAAATCATTTTTACCGATTCGTGCCGTATGATAGCCGGCTTCTTTTAAATATTCGGCAATAGTCTTTACGTCATCTGGCAAACCTGGCCCCCAACTTGCTGGTTTATCCCATCTAAACTGATTTTTTCCTGTTAAAATCCCTGCTCTGGACGGGCTGCAAACGGGCGCTGTTACATAAGCTTGCGTAAATACAGTACCTGCTGCTCCTAATCGCGATATATTTGGTGTTGATATCGTTTTGTCATAGTCTTTAAAAGGTGAAAAGTCAGCATAGCCTTGATCGTCAATAACAATAAGAAGTATGTTTGGTTTTTCAGGTGCTGTCTTGGTTTTAACGGAGCAAGAAATAAAATTTAAGCCGATTAACAGGAGTATTATATTTTTCATAACCAAGAATATTATATTTTGATTTGTTTCAAATGTATTAAAAATTATTAAACGAAACAAAACGAAAGTACTATTTATGTATTTCAATGACTAAGGGAATTTTTGATGGTGATCTTCAAGGACACGGTGAAAAAATTGCCACAACAACTCTTCATTCGCATTCACCTCACATTTACAATTAATATTTCCCAATTCGATGAAGTTGAAAACCCGCATCGGTACATCGCAATAACATAATTTCTGTCCATAAACCTTTAAATGACCAACTGGTAAATTGATTCCAGACCATTTAATAATGGCCTTCTCCTTTTCTATTTAAAAACCTATGGATCTATAAAAAGTTTGTTTCGGGCCGTATTAATCATCTTTCGTGCTATATTGTTTTGTAATATACCTAATTATCAGTAATTTAAGCCTGCAATTTATCCCTAATCAATAAGAACCAAGGATAGACTATAAGCGATAGCTTTTTTTCGGGAGCAAATATTGAACACTGATGACCAACGAATAGAAATCCAAAAATGAACCAACCAATCACAATCTTATTAGTATTTCTCGCACTAAGTTGCAATAACGAAAAGAAAAATCAACCGGCAACAATCAACGATTTGGCAGACCGTTTTTATGAAGAAACGCTAATCACCTATCCCGAGCAAAGTTACCTCAACGATATTCCTTTAAAGGATCATAGCCTGGTTGGTACAAATTCATTATCCGACGTCAAAAAATGGGAAGATTTTGAGGATCAACTGTACCTAGATTTACAAACAATAGACGAAACGAGTATTTCTGAAAAAAGCAATAGAATAACCTATTGGCTTTTAAAGGAACAGTTGGAAAGCAGCATTGGGATGCGAGTTTGTAAAAGAAACCTGTGGAATGTGAATCAGGAGACCGGAATTCATCAAATATGGACCTATTTAGCCGATTTTCAACCCGTTGAAAATGACACTTTAAAACGTCAAGCTTTCGAACGATGGCACAAACTCCCAGCTATTCTACAGACGGAAATGGACAATCTTACGATAGGGATTGCTCAAGGATATACCATGCCAAAAGAAATCGTAATCATTGTTATAAAGCAACTTCAAACGCTTGGAGACTACCCGCTTCAAGATTCTCCATTTATGTCGCCTGCCAAAAGAAGTGAAGATGAAGCTTTCGCCGATCAATGGAAAGACTTGGTGACTATTACGGTGTTGCCTGCTTTTAAGCAATACCAAAATTTTCTTGAAACGGAATACTTACCAAAAGCCCGAGAAAACGTGTCTATTTTGGCAAACCCAAACGATGCAGACTGTTACCAAGCCTTTATTAGAAGTATGACCACTACAAATAAAACAGGTGATGAATTATTTGCCCTAGGATCAAAAATCGTTGCAGCGAATACACTAAAAATTCAGGAATTAGGAAAAGAACTTTACCAATCAAACGACTTCTCGGAAATTATAAATCGCATCAAAAGCGACTCGACCAATTATTTTAAAAGTAGCGAGGAAATCTTGGCCTATAATAACAACATAATGAATGAGGCTAAGATGAAAAGTGCAGCATGGTTCGCTGTTTTACCCTCTACGGAGGTAATTATCAAGCCCTATCTGCCGCATGAATCTGGTGTTGGAAGTTATGAGGCTGCCACGGGAGATAAACCCGCCTATTACCGCATTAATTTGAGTGACCCAACGCAACAAACCTTTTACGGTAATGAAACCCTGTCCTTCCATGAAGCCTATCCTGGGCATCATCTGCAGGTAGGAATTGAAAAAGATATTAAAGGAATGCATCCCATACGCAATTTAATGTGGTTTGGAAGTTACGGTGAAGGCTGGGCAAGATATAGCGAGCAACTATCTGAAGAAATGGGGCTTTATAAGCACAAAGCATCCTTAATATCTAGAAGAGCATGGCCATCAAGAGGCCTGGTTATGGATCCAGGTTTACATTTAAAAAAATGGTCTAAAGAAAAGCTTATAAGTTATATGATGGAGGCTGGAATTGAAGAATCAATGGCATTGAATTTATATCAAAGAAGTATCGTCATGCCAGCACAATTGACTTCCTATGATACTGGTGGTGAAGAAATAAAGGCCTTACGACTATTGGCAGAAAATCAACTTGGTGATGCGTTCAACATCAAAGAATTTCATACCAAAATACTTGAAAATGGATCTATCCCAATACTTGCGCTAAGAGCTGTAATAGAAGATTGGATAGCATTGAAAAGACAAGCGATACATTGAATATTGATGGCACTACCTAATCGCATGCATTTCAAATTATTATAAAGTATTAATTATGAAATTTATCTTACCCAACTTACTGCTAGCATTTTTAATCCTTTCATGCAACGCACCAAAGAAAAATGATTCGGTTGTTGTGGTCAATCAACCTGCGGAGTTTAACACCCAAGAAGCCATTTGGTTAATTTGGCCATCTACCGATCATAAAGAAGGGGAGTCTGTTGAAAATGTTACCCTAACCATAATTGAAACCTTACTAGGAAATATTGACATCGTGGTGACTTGTAAAGACAAAGAACTGCTTCAACAGGCTTCGCGAACCTTAAAAAATCGTTTTGGAAATCAGCCAAGACTAAAGCTTTTGGAAATCCCATCGATTGAAATTTGGGCGAGGGATATGGGGCCGATATTCGTTGAAACAAACAATAAAGGTTGGGCCATTGCAGACTTTAATTTTGATGCTTGGGGTTATGCCGATACGCTAGATATCGATACCAAAACCGAGGAAATGTATGATGTACGGGTAGCCGAGCTATTTAATTTGCCTGTAATTTCAAGCGCCATGATTAGCGAAGGTGGTAATCGAGAAGTGAATGGCAAGGGTACATTGATAACCACAGAAGCCGTGGAAATGGGCAGAAATCCGAGTATGACCAAGAAGGAAATGGAAGCCGAATACAAGCGCCTTTTAGGCATCAAAAATACCATCTGGTTGCAACAAGGCCTTGTTGAAGACGACCATACTTTTCTCGGACCCATTACAACTGCCGACGGAACAAAAGCCTATACCGTAGTGACCACCAATGGCCATGTTGATGAATTTGTTAGGTTTGTCAATGATTCTACCCTGCTTTTAGCACAAATCGATAGCACAGAATTTAACGATCCCATTGCTTTTGAAAACCACAAACGAATTGAAGAGAATTACATGATTTTGTCTAAATCAACAGACCAAGATGGCAAGCCATTTACCATTATTAGAATGCCACTTCCTGGTTCTGTTTTTTCAAGTTTAAGTCCTGGTGATTATGTGTACGAAACTATAAGAACACTGGATTATGTTAACGGAAATACGTTCCCAGATGGAGAAACAGTAAAAGTTATGGCTGCCTTAAGCTACCTGAACTTTATCATCACCAACAACATAATTATTGGTCAGACCTTTTGGAGAGAAGGAATGCCCTTGGAGTTGAAAGAAAAAGATCAAAAGGCTTCCCAGTTATTACAATCTGTTTTTCCAAATCGAAAAATCGCAATGATAGATGCCTTTGCCGTTAACTTGGGTGGTGGCGGCATTCATTGCATCAGTATGCACCAACCCGCACATTCAAAATAATTAGTTTTAAACATTGAACAAATCAAAAATTCATGAAGAACATTTTATTTTTTCTTAGCCTAGTGTTATTTTTTGCCACGACCAAGAATGGATTTGCCCAAGAGGCTAAACTACCTGATGGAACCATCACCGAAAAACTCAGTTACATAAAAGAACGCAAGAATTTCAAAACAGAAAGTGAACGCTTAAAGGTGCTTTTTGAAGTCTATACCGAAAGCCAATTAGAAGCTTCGCCTGTTATGGCTACTTTTTTTGGTAAGACAGGCTACAACCATTTATGGGATGATGTTTCTCCAGAGGGTACAAAAAAGAGCATGGCAATCCTAAAAATTTTCAACGAATCAAAAGACTGGTTTAACCCTAAAGATTTAACTCAAGATGATATTATTAACCGCAACATCTTCAATCGCTCTGTTAGCGACCAATACGAATTGAATAGCCAGTTTCCTCAACAATATTTAATGATAGACCAAACTTTTGGAATTCATACGGTGATACCCGCAGTTATTCAAATGATGCCCACCAATTCTCCAAAAGCAATGGAAGATATTATCGCCAGGCTAGAGGGTATATCAAAACTTTTACAAAGACTTGAAATAACCCTATCAGAAGGAATTGAAAAGGGAATCGTGATGCCAAGAAATACCGTATTGCTTGTCCCCAATCAATTAAAAGATATGATTGCTGAATCACCAACGGAAAGCATTTTTTATACCCCTTTTGTAGCACTGGAAGGTAATGAGGTATTTAAAGAGAAGGCTCAAAGTATTATTGCTAAAAGTGTTCATCCCGCTTTAGAACGATTTAAAGTTTTTATGTCAGATACATATTTGCCTAATACAAGAGAAAGTTACGGGCTAAGTGATTTGCCCAATGGAATGGCGTGGTACAATGCGCAAATAAAATATCATACCACCACAAACTTAACCGCTCAAGAAATCCACGATCTAGGCTTAACGGAAGTAGCAAGAATAAAACTTGAAATGAAAAAGGTAACATCAGAGCTGAATTTTGATGGAGACCTAAATGCTTTTAATACCTTCCTGAAAGAAGACCCGCAGTTTTATTTTAACACGCCCGAAGAATTACTCTCTGCCTATCGTGACATTTGCAAAAAGTTAGATCCAGTTTTGCCTCAACTTTTCGGAAAATTGCCAAGGCTCCCCTACGGTGTAAAACAAATTCCTGCCTATGAAGAACAGGCGACCACAACCGCCTATTATAATCCGGGTTCTTTACAGGCAGGTGTTGCAGGGTATTTCTTTGCTAACACCTATAAGCTAAATACGAGACCAAAATGGGAAATGGAAGCTTTGACCATTCATGAAGCAGTGCCTGGTCATCACTTACAGATTGCACTAGCCCAAGAACTAGAGAACGTTCCAGAGTTCAGAACAATGCTAATGTTCACCGCATTTATTGAGGGCTGGGGACTATATTCCGAAAGCCTAGGTCCAGAACTTGGAATGTACCAAGACGCCTATTCTAAGTACGGACAGTTAACGTATGAAATGTGGCGTGCCATTCGTTTGGTAGTCGATACAGGTATCCATGCATTTGGATGGACAAGACAAGAGGCCATCGCGTATTTTATTGCCAATTCCGGGAAAAATGAAAACGATATTACGGTTGAAATAGACCGCTATATTGCTAATCCCGGACAAGCCTTAGCTTACAAAATTGGGGAGCTAAAAATCAAAGAACTTAGAAAAAAATCCGAAGACAGTCTTAAAGATCAATTTGATATCAGGGCCTTTCATGATGTGGTTTTGGGCAGTGGAACAATTCCATTAAATGTGTTAGAAGACCATATTAATCAATGGATCATCAATGAAAAAAGCAATTAATAAATAAATCACCAACCAAAAACAACCCACCATGTTCACTAAATTCGGAGAAAAAGCTACCAAGGTATTTGAAAAGTATATGCCAAATGCTTTTGTATTCGCGATGCTCCTTACCATCATTACGGGTATCGTTGCGTTTACTTGGTTGGGTGCTCAACCTATAGAAATTATTAAAGGCTGGTATAATGGCTTTTGGTCCTTGTTAGAGTTTGGAATGCAAATTATTTTAATTATTATCACAGGGTTTGCCATTGCCTTGTCTCCTGCAGTTCATAAAGGTATAGGCAAGTTGGCCAATTATATTAAAACACCTCGGCAAGTTTACTTTTTTGTAGTGCTGATTGGTACGTTACTGTCTCTCGTTAGTTTTGGATGGGTTGTCATTACCTGTGTTTTGGCAAGGGAATTGGCGATACGCACTAAAGGTGTTAATTACCCATTTTTAGTAGCCTGCGTTTATTTTAGTGGTGGAAGTTGGGTAACCGGCTTGTCGAGTTCTATTCCCCTATTGTTAGGAACAGAAAATAATTATTTAATCGAAGCTAAAATCTTATCTGAAATTATCCTAACCTCATATACTTTAGGTTCTGGCTTGAGTATGGCCATTATGGCGCTCTATGTACTATTTGCACCCCTTATGTTTTTATTTCTCATTCCGAAAACAAAGCACATTAAGGAATTGGATGACATGCTTGAAGATAAAACACTTAAAAAGGAGCCTTCCATACAAGATGAAGCTTTGGGTCTCAACTTATCCTATACTGCTGTTTCCGATCGATTGAATAATGGTGTTATCCTTCAAACATGTATTGTACTCATGGGGTTGACTTATATTATTTATCATTTCTACACCTACGGATTTCAGCTGAATTTTAATATTATGATTTTTATTTTTCTCATGGTGGGCTTGGCATTGCACAAAACACCGATGCGGTATGTCATTGCCATGAAACGGTCAAGCAGTAATGTCTCAGGCATTTTGTATCAGTATCCATTCTATGCCGGAATTATGGGCATTATGCTCTACACAGGTTTGGGTGAAAAAATGGCAGAAGTTATGGCGTCTGTCGCTACTTTGGAGACCTATCCTTTCTTTGCTTATGTAACTGGTGGTATGATCAACTTTGCCATACCTTCGGCAGGCGGCGAATTTGCTGTGGTTGCCCCAAGTATAATCAATGCCGTAAAAGAAATGGGCGCAGGTTTACCTGCCAACGAAGTTTCAGCTATGATATCGAGGGCGTCATTGTCCATTGCTTATGGGGAAAGCCTTTCTAATGTATTGCAGCCTTTTTATTTATTGCTTGTGTTCCCAATTATGGGTAAGGGTATTAAAATTCAAGCACGAGATGTAATGGGCTATTTAGTCATCCCCTTTATTGTGTTTTTTATTATCCAATCTATTTTAGTGACATGGATGCCTTTATAATTTAAATCAACCAGAATTAAAACCTAATAAAACAATAACCATGACCAAAAAAAAACGTACTTGGAAGTTCTACACCTCAAGAACCTTACTCATACTTTTTATTCTGGGCGGACTTTGGCTTACCAATCTAATCTGGTTCAAACCCTTCAACATCAAACACTTTTATGATAAGGTATTTGTTGAATTAGCCTTAGACAGCCCAGAAATTACAACCCAATTGGGTATTCCTGTGATATATGATATGTATAAAGATGATTTAGATGACATTTCGCCTGCCAAGCAATTAAAGGCCTTTCATAAAATGAAGGCCGATTATAAAACCTTATTGAGCTATAATTTTGAAAACCAGTCACCCGAAAATCAATTGAACACTAAAATTTTAGGCTTTTTCTTAAAAAGTGCTGTTGATGGCGAACCCTATCAGAATTATGGTTATCCGGTCAATCAAATGTTCGGTGTGCAGAGTAGCTTGCCAAGTTTAATGGAAAGTGCGCATAAATTAGACGACAAAAGTGATATTAAAGCGTATATTTCTCGTCTTTCAAAATTCGACACCAAGTTTAATCAACTTATTGAAACGCTCAAAATAAGTGAGTCAAAGGGTATTATTCCACCCAAGTTCATCATTAAAATAGTTGTAGATGAAATGAAAGGTTTTATTGGATCAACTTTAGGTAAAGAAACAGCTGCAGTACCATCAAACATCCTCTACGCTAACTTTGATACCAAGGTAGATAAACTCACAAACCTTTCAGAAGAACAGAAAGCAGAATTCAAGCAACAAGTGGCCAATGAAATAGAAACTACCGTATTTCCGGCCTACAAAAAGTTGATTGTCTATTTTGAGAACCTCAACAAAAAAGCCACGAATGATGCTGGTGTTTGGAAATTCCCTAATGGTGATACCTACTACCGGTACCAATTAAAACAAAATACCACACTAAATCTCAATCCAGAAGAAGTACATCAATTAGGGCTCTCAGAAGTGGCGCGTATTAAAGGTGAAATGAATGCAATTCTCGCTTCGGAAGGTTATGCGGATTCGACTAAAACCCTCGGCGAAATCATACAAAAATTAAATTCCGAAGATCGTTTTCTCTACCCAAATACTGACGAAGGACGACAGCTGATTCTCGATGATTACGCAGGTATGATTGAAAACATAAGTGCTCATCTAGACGATGCGTTTAATGTAAGACCAAAGGCAGGACTAGAAGTAAAGCGTGTTCCAGAATTTAAAGAAGAAGGATCAGCCGGCGCCTATTATGAAAGACCTGCCATGGATGGATCTCGCGGTGGTGTGTTTTTTGCCAACTTAAGAAACACAAATGAAACTGTAAAATTTGGCATGAAAACCTTAGCGTATCACGAAGGTGTTCCTGGACATCACTTTCAGATCGCTATTCAAAGTGAATTACAGGACTTGCCTATGTTTAGAACAGTTATTCCGTTTACATCGTATTCAGAAGGTTGGGCACTCTATACAGAACAACTAGCATGGGAATTAGGGTTTTACGAGAATGACCCTTTTGGAAATCTGGGCAGACTACAAGCCGAGATGTTTAGAGCCGTTCGATTAGTTGTCGATACGGGTATTCATCATAAAAAATGGACACGTGAAGAAGCGATCGACTATATGATAGCCAATACAGGGATGACCACAGGAGAAGTGACTTCAGAAATTGAACGTTACATTGTGATGCCAGGACAAGCTTGCGCCTACAAAATAGGCATGCTAAAAATATTGGAGCTGCGTGAAATGGCGAAAACTGCATTAGGAGCACGTTTTGATTTACGAGATTTTCATGATGTAGTCTTAAAAAATGGCGCTGTGCCTTTGGAAATTTTAGAGGAGGTTGTACAGACGTATATCGATGATGCTAATAAATAAAATTAAGCGGGCCTATTTTTACATATGTAGCGCTACAAGACCATAAAAAATTTAAAATTAAATGAAACTAAAAATCCGATAAAAATGAAACTAAAAAAAACACTATTCGTATTACTTGCGCTTACGCTAAGTTATACCATGAACGCCCAAACGGAAAAAGAAAAAGTAATCGAGACCACTAGCAAAGCAAGCATAGAAGGCCATATTTATTTCTTGGCAGACGACCTGCTTAAAGGGAGGGAAACAGGAACAGCGGAAAATAAAATAGCCGCGTCGTATTTGGCAAATACCTTACGCAGCTATGGTGTAAAACCCAACCCAAAAACAGGTACTTACTATCAAGATGTGCGACTGAAAAGGGTTTCACCACCTTCGGAAGTTGTTCTAGAAATTAATGGCCAACAAATTAAAGATTATGCTTTAGTGGATCCCTATGCTGTACGTTCAAATTCTGTTGCTACATACTTAAACTACGGTCTTGAAAATGATTATTCAGGAAAAAATGTAAAAGGAAAAGTCATTATTATCAAATCAGGAAGCGCCGAAACCAAAGATGCGAGAGCTGCCTATGGCTTAGTAGATAAAAAACAGGAATTAGCAAAAGCAAATGGTGTCGCTGCTATTATAGAGCTTGTAGATACCGATGACACCATGTGGGGCTTTATTCACGAAAATTTTAATGGCTCAAAGTTAATGGTGGCTAATCATGAAAATCAAGAAGCTACTAATAGTGAAACGCAACAAACACCTCATCTTTGGGTTTTAGACACAAAGCATAACATGGCTGCAGCACTTGGTACGTTAAAAAGTATATCTTCTAAAGTTATCATTGGTGATAAAAAAGAAGAACTAGTGCTATCTCAAAATGTGATTGGCATCATTGAAGGCACAGATCCTAAATTGAAAGATGACTATATTATTTATTCAGGACACTATGATCATGTAGGGATCGGCACACCAGACGAAACTGGAGATAGCATTTACAATGGAGCTCGAGATAATGCAGTAGGCACCACCACAGTCTTGAGTATGGCTGAAAATTTAGCAAAATACCCCACCAAACGTTCGGCTTTATTTATTTTATTTACGGGCGAAGAAAAAGGGCTGTTGGGTAGTGAATTCTATGTGGAAAATCCTGTACTACCTTTAAAGCAAATGGTCTATTGTTTTAATAGTGACAATGCTGGTTATAACGATACGTCATTGGTCACTATTATTGGTTTACCAAGAACGACAGTAGCTCATCATATCAAAGATGCGGCAACCACTTTTGAGTTGACAGCTACTGATGACCCGGCGCCAGAACAAGGTTTGTTTGATCGCAGCGACAATGTACATTTTGCCAAAAAAGGAATTCCTTCACCAACCTTCTCATTAGGCTTTAGTGCTTTTAATGGCGATGTTACCAAATACTACCACAGACCCGGTGATGAAGCCGATACTTTAGATTACGAGTATTTATTAAAATTTTTTAGAGCCTATATTTTATCCGGACGCCAAATTGCCAACGATTTAAAAACACCGACTTGGACGGCTGGTGATAAGTACGAAGCTGCCGGAAAGGCACTTTATGGAAACTAATTTTTATGGTCCCTATTTAAAAAGTAAGGGACTAAAAAATAGAAACTACAACATCTTTATTAATCGCCTTAAAAGTGCTCTTCCGGATCAAATATATACGTGTAATGTGTGGCATTTTACGCATTGGGATCCTAGGAATGAATAGCTTTCAAACCTCAAAAATGGATAAGAACAACACGCATCATATTCTTGAAACGAAAACTTAATTAATACTGACTTCAACATCAACTAAAACTAAACCTTATGAAACGAGCTACTTCATCACCTTATCCACCAGAAAAAAATGCGAATAGCAAAAAAAAGAAAACCCCAATAAAAGCGCTTATCACAGTTTTTTTGGTCTTTACCAGTCTGTATTCTTTTAGCCAAATTAACGCAAAACTGATGCGCTATGTTGATGTTTCTGAAACACAAATCTGTTTTGTTTACGGAGGAGATATTTGGCTTGTAAACAAAAATGGAGGGGTAGCTACCCAACTTACCAATTCTCCAGGTGAAGAATCCTACCCTAAATTTTCACCAAACGGCCAAGAAATAGCATTTACCGCAAGCTATAGAGGAAACCCAGATGTATATGTCATAAACACCCAAGGTGGCGTGCCAAAACGTTTAACCTATGACTCCCAGTTCGACCGCATGGTAGAATGGCATCCTTCGGGTGCTAAAATACTATTTGCATCACGCCGTGAAACTGGTATTCCTTCAGGTCGTGTTAATCAATTGTTTTTAATTTCAAAAAATGGAGGCATGCCTGAAAAATTGCCAATTCCTTATGGCGAAATTGCTACGTTTTCAGCCGATGGAAAACAATTGGCATACATTACCAAAATCACCGAAACATACCCGTTTAAAAGGTATCGTGGCGGCTTAACATCAGATGTTATTCTTTTTGATTTAGAAAAAAACACCGCAAAAAATATAACCAATACAACAGCAAACGATGGTAAACCAGCCTGGGCTGGCGATAAGATTTACTTCTTGTCAGACCGTGCAAATGATATGCGATTAAATATTTGGAGTTATGACACCACATCGGAAGCCCTGAATCAGGTAACCCAATTTAAAGAGTTTGATATAACCTACTTGTCAGCAGGTTCATCAGACTTGGTATTTGAAGTAGGTGGCTCCCTACATCTTATGGATCTCGCTACTGAACAAGTTAAAGAAATCAAAGTTTCTGTAGTGAGTGACCTCACCTTAGAAATGCCAAAACGGGTTGCTGTTCACAAAAATATTAGCAATATGACCGCCTCGCCAGGGGCAAAACGCATTGTTTTTGAAGCGCGTGGCGAATTGTTTAATGTACCTGTAAAAGAGGGTTTTGCCGATAATATGACCACTAGTTCTGGTGCTTTTGATCACAGTCCTACTTGGTCGCCAAATGGTGATTATGTTGCGTATTGGAGTGATGCCCCCGGGGAGTACGAAATTTATATTCAAGCCATGCGAGAAGCAAAAGCTACAAAGAAGATAAGCTCTCGAAATAAAGGCTATGGCTATACATTGCACTGGTCGCCAGATAGCAACAAACTAGCCTTTATTGATGAAAAAAATGACATTAGTATCATCGATATTACTTCTGGAAATGTAACCATTACCGATAATTACAGATGGAATTATGGTCATGGAGGGCGCTATAATTATCCGATCAACTGGTCGCACGATTCTAAATATCTCACCTATTCTATTGGTATGGATAATTCTAACGAAGCTATTTTTATGTACGACCTCAACAGCAAACAATCAAGACAAGTAACGAGTGGTTTTTACAACGACAGTGATCCCGTTTTTAGTACCGATGGCAAGTACCTATTTTTTCTTACCAAAAGAAACTTTGATGCCGCTTATAGTGCTTTGGACGAAACTTGGATTTATCCAAACGCCACCCAATTGGCGGTCATTAGTTTAAGTGATGCCTCGCCCTATCTTCTACAAGCAAAAAATGATGCCTTGGAAGCTGACAAGCAAGAAGAAACCTCCAAAAACGTGGATAAGGATAAAAGTAAAAAAGACAGCACTAAAGAAACAGCAAAACAACCAATTGCTATAGATTGGAACGGCCTTGAAAACAGATTGGTGATTTTGCCCATTAAACCGGGAAATTTAGGGCAACTTATGGCCTTCGATAACAAAGTAGTCTATATGCGATATCGAAATACAGGGGCTTCTGATGGCGATCCAACCCTTATGTTGTACGATGTAAAAGAACGTGAAGAAAAAACAATAATGGCTAAGGTAAATGGCGTGGTACCGGCTGCCGATGGCGCATCATTATTAGTTCAGAGCGGACCTCAATTTGGGATCATTAAACCTGACGCCGATCAAAAAATTAAAGACCCTATTCCAACAGATGCTTTAGTGATGGAGCTCACCCCAAAAGAAGAATGGCGTCAAATTTTTAATGATACTTGGCGGAGATACCGTGACTTCTTTTATGATGAAAACATGCAGCAGGTAGATTGGGAGGAAATGCGTAAACGATATGGTGCCTTACTAGAAGATACAAGATCACGTTGGGATGTCTCCTTTTTACAGTCCAATATGCTGGCAGAATTAAGTGCAGGACATACCTACACTCGAGGTGGTGATAACCAAGATGTTGAAACCATAAGCACTGGCTATTTGGGGATTGATTGGGGTTTAGACACAAAAGGCTATAAAATTAAAAGAATTGTAAAACCAGCTGCTTGGGATGCAGAAAATCGTTCCCCTTTTGATCGACCTGGCGTTGACGTTTCTGAAGGGGACTATATTCATGCGGTTAACGGAATGGCACTACCCTTGGATAAAGAACCTTACGCCGCCTTTGAAGGATTGAACGGCAAAACAGTCGCCTTAAAAATAAGTAAAACGGGTAAATTAAGTGATGCCAAAGACATCGTAGTTACGTGCTTAACTGCCAGCGAAGAGGGTAATATTCGCTATTTGGATTGGATTGAAACCAATCGTTTAAGGGTAGAAAAATTATCAAATGGTCAACTAGGCTATGTGTACATGACAGACACTTCTCCTAGGGGTCAGCTAGACTTAGTGAAAATGTACTATGGCCAATTAGATAAAGAAGGCTTTATCATAGATGAACGCTTTAATGGTGGTGGACAATTAGCAGATAGGTTCCTAGAGTTGATGACCAGACCTTCTATTTATAATTTATACTGGAGACATGGAAAAGCGCATACCCACCCTACAAAAACCAATACAGGGCCTATGGGCATGCTAATAAACGGCTGGGCAGGTTCAGGGGGGGACGGACTTCCTTGGGCATTTAGAGAATTAGAGGCAGGACCCATTGTAGGAGAACGTACCATAGGAATATTAGTTGGCCCTGCCACAGGACATCAGCTTATTGATGGTGGAGGCATCACAGTTCCTGGAGCCAGACTCTTTTACAACTCTGGTAAATGGTTTGATGAAGGCGTTGGGGTGCAACCTGATTTTGCTGTTTGGGACGACCCAAATATGTTAATGAACGGTCGAGACCCTCAAATGGAAAAGGTGGTCGATGAAGTGATGAAATTAGTAAAAACGAAACCCAAGATGGCCACACCAACCCCAGCAATGGAAGACAGAACAGCCACAGGATTAAAGAAAAATTAAACCACTTCGGTCACTAAATAAATTAACCCATCAAAAACTAATCTATATGAAAACTAAAAACAGAATATTCAAAACACTTTATTTCGCAGGCTTAGGCCTTTGCTTTATGCTAGTACTTTCCTTATCAAGTTGTAAGGAAGCAACAGAACAACAACCTACTTCTAAAAACAGTGCAGCAATAGACCCTTTAGAAAATGAAACACCAGAATACTTCCTATTACGGCCAGAGATAGAAAAAGCCTATGGCTACTCACACGCCGTAAAAATTGGCAATGCTATTAAAGTATCTGGTGCGGTAAGTATGGATGATGAAGGTAACCCAACCGCAATTGGCGATTTGGAACAACAAATGAAAAACTGCTATACAGATTTAGAAAAAGTATTAGAGCATTACGGTTGCACATTTGATGATGTAATAGTAGAAAATGTATTTACTACAGATATGGCAAAATTTTTAGAATTTGCTGCTTACAGGGCAGAAATCTATAAAAACCATTTTCCGACGGGTTCTTGGCTTGGTGTGAAAGAATTGGCACTGCCAGAATTAATGATCGAAATTGAATTGGAAGTGCATAAAAAAAACTAAATACTGTTTTATTGAATTAAAAACTAAACTACATTCTAAAAGTAAATATCATGAAAATAGTACCTAAAATTTTAAGTATAACACTACTCTTTATAGGGTTCACTGCAATTAGCCAAACCCTACCACAAGCACTGGCAAAAATCAACACCGAAGGCTTTCAAAAGTCGCAAGTCATGAACTTGATTACCGATTTGTCTGATGTCTATGGCCCCAGGTTAACAGGAACCCATCAATATTTTACGGCTGCCGAATGGGCCAAGAAAACAATGGAAAATTGGGGTATGGACAAAGCGTATTTCGAAAATTATTGTGATGATTGCATGGGCTGGGAAGTAACATCCTTCAATGTTGAAATGACCGAACCTACCTACATGAAAATACAAGCCCATCCATATGCCTGGACAGAAAGCTCTAATAGGGTACAAATTGGTGATTTAATCTGGATTGAAAATTATGCCGATTTAGATAAGGTGAAACAACAATGGAGTGGAAAGTTAAAAGGAAAGAGTATTCTGATTGGATCTGCTCCAGAACAAAATATGTTGTTTAATGCGCTTTCAAACCGAATTACAGATGCACAAATTAAAGAAGCTGAAAAATCAATAGTACCTGTCCCAAATAACCCTTTAGGACCAACTGCTGGAGATATGGATTTAATTGAAGATTTAGAGGTAATTTTCGAAAGTTTTATGAGAAAAGACGATGCCTTTTTCGCTTTCTTAAAAGCAGAGGGCGCTTTAAGTATTCTAGGAACAACACCCTTTTTTCCAGGTGTAATTCACCCAAGTGGTACATACAATTTTAAAGAAAGCCATGTAAAGCCTTTGCCCTATTTTGCCATAGCACCAGAACATTTTGGAAAATTAAAACGATTAACCGAAAGAGGAACTACACCTAAGATTAAATTTCATTTGGACTCTAAATTGTATTTAACACCAAAAAATAATGTAAATATTCTAGCGGAAATTACAGGTTCAGACTCAAAATTAAAAGATGAAGTGGTGATGATTGGTGCCCATTTTGATTCTTGGCATTCGGCATCCGGAGCCACCGATAATGGTGCTGGTTCTGCCGTAATGATGGAAGTAATGCGCATTATCAAAGCCTCTGGATTAAAGCCAAAACGAACCATTAGAATGGCACTCTGGGGTGGCGAAGAGCAAGGCTATTTAGGCTCCATGGCCTATGCAGAAAACCATTATGGAAAAGTAAAAGAGGCCTATCGGAAAAAAGAAATTGAGAAAATTTCGGCCTATATCAACATGGATAATGGTGCCGGACAAATGCGAGGTATTTATTTGCAAGGAAACGAAGGAGTTAAATCCATTTTTGAAAATATGTTAGCTCCCTATGAACATTTAGATGTAAACAACTTGACGATCCAAAACACCAATTTTACAGATCATGATGTTTTTGATTATTATAAAATCCCTGGATTTCAAATTATTCAAGATCCCTTAAACTATAGTACCATTACCCATCACACAAATCTAGATGTTCTAGAATATGTACCTGAACGAGACATGATGATTAATGCAACCGTTATAGCTGCATTGGTGTATCAAATTGCACAGTTAGATGAACGATTACCTAGAGAAGAATAGGCCTAAATAAATTATATCTATAAAACGATACAACTAAAATCAATAATTATGAGCACAAATCAAAACATCCAAATCATTGAAAATTTATATAAAGGCTTTGCAACAGGCGATACGCCCGCAGTGTTAGGCAGTATGAATCCTAAAATTGAATGGAACGAAGCCGAAGGTAATAAACTTGCCGACGGCAATCCCTACATAGGACCAGATGCTGTACTACATGGTGTTTTTGCACGTTTGGGAGCAGCACATGACTATTTCAACCTAGCCGATATAGAACTTCACGAAATGAGCAACAATAAGGTTTTGGCAACCTTAAGGTATGATGCTAAAAATAAAGAAACAGGAAAAGCTTACAATGCCCAAGCTGCACATTTCTGGACTTTAAAAGATGGCAAAATTGTGAAATTTCAGCAGTATGTGGATACCAAGAAGTTGGCAGAAGCTGAGAATAAATAATATTAAACAACCGATGCTTAAATTCCTTCAAATGAAAACAGTACGCATCTAAAGAACTTTGAAAAATATTTGAATTCAATAAATTTTGAAAAACTCAATAGTACTATTTCTAAAATGAAGCTAGGTTTTCACGCTTCAGTTAAACATTGATTTGATGTATGACGATCGCGACCTTGAAGAAAATAAAAAACCTTCACAGATGTGAAGGTTTGTGTTTCTTGGTGGAGAATACCGGAGTCGAACCGGTGACCTCTTGCCTGCCAGCAAGAGGATTTACATATCAATACATACCAAACTAGTTTATAATTAATTGATTATCATTTAATTAATTAAAAAAAAATTGTTTTGATATCAAATGAAACCAACCATTTGCGTGCAAATTGCGTGCAAATTTTTATTACCTTTAAATTTCATGAATACCAATATAAAACTTTCTTTGGATACCCGTAGGCAGAAAAAAGATGCATCCTACCCTGTTATTTTACGATTAACTCATTTTCGTAAAACGACCTCAATAAGTTTAGGTCAATCTATTCACAAAGAATATTGGGATAATAAAAACGAGAAAATCAAAAGAGCGTTCAAAGGCACTTCATCAGTTAGCAAACTGAACAATCGTCTTTTGAAAGAAAAGACCAGAGCAGTCGACATTATTAACGACCTACACGAAAAGGACGAGCTCAACTTTTTATCTATTCTACAACTCAAAAGTAAAATCGTAAAAACTGCCTCATTTGAATCATTTTTTGAATATGGCAAGGGTATTGTGAATGAGCTAAGGACAGCAGAACGTTTTGGCAATGCCAATACCTACTATGCTGTAATCAAAGTATTGGAAAAATTCACTTGTGGAAATGACATCAAATTTAATGAGGTTAATTACGACTTTCTTAAAAGATTTGAGAATTGGCATTTTTCTAGAGGTAATTCTGTGAACGGTCTTTCTGCATACATGAGAACAATCAAGGCCATTTTCAATAAAGCAATCAAAGCCGATGTTGTTTCCAGGGATGCTTACCCCTTTACCCATTATAGAATTAAAACAACTCCTACCGAAAAAAGAGCCCTTGATATCGGCAGCATTAAATCTATAATGCTTTTGAAACTGGAAGAAACGGATAGCCTGTTTCACTATAGAAACTACTTTTTAGCATCCTATATGCTCTATGGTATTTCGTTTATGGATTTAGCTTTTCTAAAAGTTCAAAACATCATTGATAACCGTATTAAGTTCCAGAGAAAAAAGACATCCAAACCCTATGATATAAACATAACACCCCAATTGAAGGAGATACTTTCATTTTACCTTAAGAACAAGAGTAAATCAGACTTCATATTTCCGATAGTTAAAAGGGACTCTTTTGAACTTCAATATAAGGATGTATTATGGGCTCGAAAAAGATATAATAAAGGGCTGAAAGAAATTGCCAATAAATGCGCGATAGAGCAGCGTTTGACATCTTATGTATCCCGTCATAGTTTTGCTACTCAAGCTATGCTACAAGATGTTCCTTTGCAAGCTATTTCAGCGATGCTTGGCCATAATCGTTTATCTACTACTCAAATATATCTCAAGTCTTTACCAAGTGAAATATTGGATGATTATAATAAAAAGTTGATGGAGATATAGAATTGATCTTAATTTTACCCCAAATCTTACCCCTAAACTTTGCGCATGGATCCTGTGGAATTTTTGTAGTGTTCCGGCAGATAAGCGTCAAGCAAAAATTCCATAGGGCGCACACTACTTTTGATTTGGAACGCTATCTTTTTCTTTTATCCATTTTTTATACGACTGATAATGCTTAGGGTTTTGGTCAAAATATCCTTTTAGATTTGAAATTACTTCTTGCTCTCCCTTCGCAAAAGCCTTTTCTTGAATTTCCCCAATTGCAGAGACTTCTAAGGCCAGATACGCTATGATAACCAAGGATATGAACCAAATCGTGTAATGAATCCACAACTGTATCTTTGGAACCAATCTTGCTTTTGAAATCTGATGCCTAATGTCTTGAAACGACTCCTGAAGCTTTGAATTATTCGCTTTCTCGGAATTCAAATGCTCTCGGAGCAAACTTTCAATTTCCGAAGTATCAGGTATTACTTTGATGTTATCCGTATTTTGGGTCAACTGTTCCAATCTAACGATAGACTTGTTGAACCCGTCCAGCTCGTCGGTGAGCAGTTCCATTATCTCGTCCAGTTTTTTATATCCCATAATTTTCAGTTTTAAATTCCAATTCCCGTGTCGATGGCCTTTTTTATGGTTTTCTTGATGATGTTCTTGGCGATGCTCGTTGCGAGGTTGGTACCCAGTTCCACCGTTTTCCCTAGTAGTTGGACCGATTTTCCGATTTCTTTTGGTTTGGCGATCCCTTTGTTCCGGGAAAGTTGTGCCATTATCCTTCCCCCGGACATGGAACGGTGTACCTCGCTTGCCTTGAAATTATGGCCTTCATATTGGAACCGGAATCCCTGTAACTTGTTGGCCCGGTTTATTGGATAGGGCGGTCAAATTGAACCACTTGCGGCGGATGAAAGTGAGCATAGCA